>NZ_CP011994.1:1870000-3070000 GCF_001632845.1 Ectothiorhodospira sp. BSL-9
GTGGGAAGGCCCAGACAGCCAGGAGGTTGGCTTAGAAGCAGCCATCCTTTAAAGAAAGCGTAATAGCTCACTGGTCGAGTCGGCCCGCGCGGAAGATTCAACGGGGCTTAAGCCATGTACCGAAGCTGCGGATTTGACCTAATGGTCAAGTGGTAGGGGAGCGTTCTGTACGCCTGCGAAGGTGTGTCGTAAGGCATGCTGGAGGTATCAGAAGTGCGAATGCTGACATGAGTAACGATAAGATGGGTGAAAACCCCATCCGCCGAAAGCCCAAGGTTTCCTGCGCAACGTCAATCGGCGCAGGGTTAGTCGGCCCCTAAGGCGAGGCAGAAATGCGTAGTCGATGGGAAACAGGTTAATATTCCTGTACCGCTTTATACTGCGATGGGGGGACGGAGTAGGCTAGATCAGCCGGCAGTTGGTGTCCGGTTTAAACGTGTAGGGAGTGCTTCCAGGAAAATCCGGTGGCACAATTCTGAGACGTGATGACGAGCGCCCATGTGGCGCGAAGTGGTCGATGCCAAGCTTCCAAGAAAAGCCTCTAAGCTTCAGGTATAGAGTGACCGTACCCGAAACCGACACAGGTGGGCAGGGTGAGAATCCCAAGGCGCTTGAGAGAACTCGGGTGAAGGAACTAGGCAAAATGGTACCGTAACTTCGGGAGAAGGTACGCCTCTGGTGGTGAAGGGTCTTGCACCTGGAGCTGCTGGGGGCCGCAGAGACCAGGCCGCTGCGACTGTTTATTAAAAACACAGCACTCTGCAAACTCGAAAGAGGACGTATAGGGTGTGACGCCTGCCCGGTGCCGGAAGGTTAATTGATGGGGTTAGCGTAAGCGAAGCTCTTGATCGAAGCCCCGGTAAACGGCGGCCGTAACTATAACGGTCCTAAGGTAGCGAAATTCCTTGTCGGGTAAGTTCCGACCTGCACGAATGGCGTAACGATGGCGGCACTGTCTCCACCCGAGACTCAGTGAAATTGAAATCGCTGTGAAGATGCAGTGTACCCGCGGCTAGACGGAAAGACCCCGTGAACCTTTACTACAGCTTCACACTGAACTTTGAACCTGCTTGTGTAGGATAGGTGGGAGGCTTTGAAGCCGGAACGCTAGTTTCGGTGGAGCCAACCTTGAAATACCACCCTGGCATGTTTGGAGTTCTAACCTCGTCCTGTTATCCAGGACAGGGACCGTGTGTGGTGGGTAGTTTGACTGGGGCGGTCTCCTCCCAAAGAGTAACGGAGGAGCGCGAAGGTACCCTCAGCGCGGTCGGACATCGCGCAGTGCGTGCAAAGGCGTAAGGGTGCTTGACTGCGAGACAGACACGTCGAGCAGGTGCGAAAGCAGGTCTTAGTGATCCGGTGGTTCTGTATGGAAGGGCCATCGCTCAACGGATAAAAGGTACTCCGGGGATAACAGGCTGATACCGCCCAAGAGTCCATATCGACGGCGGTGTTTGGCACCTCGATGTCGGCTCATCACATCCTGGGGCTGAAGCAGGTCCCAAGGGTATGGCTGTTCGCCATTTAAAGTGGTACGCGAGCTGGGTTTAGAACGTCGTGAGACAGTTCGGTCCCTATCTGCCGTGGGCGTCGGAGATTTGAGAGGATCTGCTCCTAGTACGAGAGGACCGGAGTGGACGTACCTCTGGTGTTCCGGTTGTCACGCCAGTGGCATTGCCGGGTAGCTAAGTACGGACGGGATAACCGCTGAAAGCATCTAAGCGGGAAGCCTTCCTCAAGATGAGATCTCCCTGGGCACTTGATGCCCCTGAAGGGTCGTTGAAGACTACAACGTTGATAGGCGGGATGTGAAAGCGCAGTAATGTGTGAAGCTAACCCGTACTAATTGCCCGTGAGGCTTGACCATATAACACCCAAGCAGTTTGAGGGTGTGCGGTCATCACAACATGACATGACAACATAGCCTGGAACTTTCCCGAATTGGTGATCCATAAGGATCACACCCAGTTTGCCTGGCGGCCATGGCGAGTAGGAACCACCCGATCCCATCTCGAACTCGGAAGTGAAACTGCTCAGCGCCGATGGTAGTGTGGGGCTTCCCCATGCGAGAGTAGGTCACTGCCAGGCTCTTATCCCAAAACCCCGATCGGTTACCCGGTCGGGGTTTTTTTATGCCCGGCGGTTGGGGGGGGCCGGGAGTGCTGGCCCCTGGCGTCAGCGTCGGTGGCCGCGTTGGGTCGGATAAAGCCCTCCGGGGGACGCCGTGAATACCTCCCTGTAGGCTTGGCAGCCGCTTCCCTGCGGCTAACCCCCGGTGGAGGACACCGCTGGCGAATCGCTCATGCCGAGCATCGGTGCCAGGAATCGGCCCGTATGCGACGCAGGCACGGTAGCGACCGCCTCTGGCGTCCCCGTGGCAATGATCTCGCCGCCGCCGGACCCGCCTTCCGGGCCCAGGTCGATGAGCCAGTCGGCGGTCTTGATCACATCCAGGTTGTGCTCGATGACCACGACGGTGTTGCCATGGTCCCGGAGGCGATGCAGTACCTTGAGCAGTTGATCCACGTCCTCGAAGTGCAGGCCCGTGGTGGGCTCGTCCAGGATGTACAGGGTGCGGCCGGTGTCCCGTTTGGAGAGTTCCCGGGCCAGTTTGACCCGTTGGGCTTCTCCGCCGGAGAGTGTGGTGGCGTTCTGTCCCAGTTGGACATAGGAGAGACCCACATCCATCAGGGTGTCCAGCTTGCGCTTGACCACCGGGACGGCTTCGAAGAAGTCCACGGCTTCTTCCACGGTCATCTCCAGCACCTCGTGGATGTTCTTGCCCTTGTAGCGCACATCCAGGGTTTCGCGGTTGTAACGCTTGCCCCGGCAGATGTCGCAGGGCACATAGACGTCGGGCAGGAAGTGCATTTCCACCTTGATCACGCCGTCTCCCTGACAGGCCTCGCAGCGTCCACCGCGGACATTGAATGAGAACCGGCCAGGGGCGTAGCCGCGGGAGCGGGCCTCCTGGGTGCCGGCGAAGAGTTCGCGAATGGGGGTGAACAGGCCGGTATAGGTGGCCGGGTTGGAGCGGGGGGTGCGCCCGATGGGGCTTTGGTCGATGTCCACCACCTTGTCCAGGTATTCCACCCCCTCCACGCGCTCGTAGGGCGCCGGTTGCTCGCCTGCCTTGTTGATCCGCAGGGCCATGAGCCGATACAGGGTGTCGTTGATCAGGGTGGATTTGCCGGATCCGGACACCCCGGTAACGCAGGTGAGCAGGCCTACCGGGACGTCCATGTCCACGTTGCGCAGGTTGTTGCCTCGGGCGCCGATGATGCGCAGCAGGCGCTCCGGGTCCACGGGATGTCGCTGGGCGGGGACCTCGATGCGTCGGCGTCCGCTGAGATACTGCCCCGTGAGGGACTGTTCTGTCTGGCTCACCTGTGCGGGTGTGCCCTGGGCCACCACCCGGCCTCCGTGGCGTCCGGCGCCCGGGCCCATGTCCACCACGTGGTCTGCGCGTCGGATGGCGTCCTCGTCGTGTTCCACCACCAGAACGGTGTTACCCAGGTCCCGCAGGTAGGTGAGGGTGTTGAGCAGGCGTTCATTGTCGCGCTGATGCAGGCCGATGGAAGGTTCGTCCAGGATGTACATCACGCCCACCAGACCAGCGCCGATCTGCGAGGCCAGGCGGATGCGCTGGGCCTCGCCTCCGGAGAGGGTGTCGGCGGAGCGGTCCAGGGTGAGGTAGTCCAGCCCCACGTTCACCAGGAAGTTCAGTCGCGCCACGATCTCCTTGACGATCTTGTCGGCGATCTGTCCCTGTTTGCCTGGCAGGGCCAGTTCCGTGAAAAAGCTGTGGGCATCGCCGATGGGCAGCGCGGTGATCTGGGGGAGGGTGCGGTTGTCCACAAAGACGTTGCGCGCGGCCTGGTTCAGGCGGGTGCCCTGGCAGGCCGGACAGGGGTGCATGGACCGGTACTTGGCCAGTTCCTCCCGCACGGCGCTGGAATCGGTCTCCCGGTAGCGGCGCTGCAGATTGGGGATGATGCCCTCGAATGTGTGTTCGGATCGGGAGCGACGGCCCCGTTCGTTGGAGTACTCGAACTGGATCTTTTCCCGGCCGCTGCCGTGGAGCACCACCTGGCGGACTGCGTCGGGCAGTTCCTCGAAGGGGGTTTCAATATCAAAGCCGTAATGGGCCGCCAGGGACTGAATGAGCTGGAAGTAGTAGGCGTTGCGCCGGTCCCAGCCGCGCACGGCGCCGCCAGCCAGGCTCAGTTCCGGGTGGGCCACCACGCGTTCCGGGTCGAAGAACTGTTGAACCCCCAGCCCGTCGCAGGTGGGGCAGGCGCCCACCGGGTTGTTGAAGGAGAACATGCGCGGCTCCATCTCCTGGATGGCATAGCCGCAATGGGCGCAGGCGAATTGTGAGGAGAACACCAGGGGCGCGCGCTTGGGGTCGTCCAGCCAGGCCACCAGGGCCAGGCCCTCGGAGAGGTTCAGGGCGGTTTCCAGGGACTCGGCCAGGCGCAGGCCGATGTCTTCTCTTACCCGGAACCGATCCACCACCACTTCGATGGTGTGTTTGCGCCGTGGCTCCAGGCTGGGCGGGTCGTCCAGTTCGATGAGTTCGCCGTCGATCCGGGCCCGCAGATAGCCCTGGGCCCGCAGGCCTTCCAGCACATTCACGTGTTCGCCCTTGCGTTCCTGCACCACCGGGGCCAGCAGCATCAGCTTGTCGCCTTCCGGGAGCGCCAGGATCTGATCCACCATCTGACTCACCGTCTGTGCCTCCAGGGTGGTGCCATGCTCCGGGCAACGGGGCGTGCCGGCGCGGGCGAACAGCAGGCGCAGGTAATCGTAGATCTCCGTAATGGTGCCCACGGTGGAACGCGGGTTGTGGGATGTGGTCTTCTGTTCGATGGAGATGGCCGGGGACAGCCCTTCGATGTGGTCCACATCCGGCTTTTCCATCATGGACAGGAACTGCCGCGCGTAGGCGGACAGGGACTCCACATAGCGTCGCTGCCCCTCGGCAAACAGGGTGTCGAAGGCGAGCGATGACTTGCCCGACCCGGACACCCCGGTGATGACGATGAGACGGTCTCGGGGAAGCACCAGGTCCACACTCTGAAGATTGTGGGTCCGGGCGCCGCGGATGATGATCTGTTCCATGGAGTGATCGCTTCGAGGGGGCGGAAGGAGTGGATCCACCCCAGTGACAGATTGCAGGCAAACGACTAATGTAACATGATCCCCGCCCCCCAAGCCGTCCCGGCACAGGGGGCTTGTGGGTCGGGGAGTGCGTCCGGCATCACGGATGATCCGGGCATCAGGGAATGATTCGAATCGATTTAAAACGGACCCAATGAGGCTTTAGGAGCGAACATGGCAAGAGGTATCAATAAGGTCATCCTGGTGGGCAACCTGGGGAATGACCCGGAAGTGAAATACATGCCCAGCGGCTCGGCGGTGGCCAATGTGAGCATCGCCACCACAGATCGCTGGAAGGACAAGCAGAGCGGCGAGATGCAGGATCGCACGGAGTGGCACCGTGTGGTGTTCTTCGGTCGTCTGGCTGAAATCGCCGGGGAGTACCTGCGCAAGGGCTCCCAGGTGTACGTGGAGGGTCGACTGCAGACCCGTAAGTGGCAGACCCAGGACGGTCAGGACCGCTACAGCACCGAGATCGTGGCCAACGAGATGCAGATGCTCGGCGGCCGGGGTGGCAGCGGAGGCGGTGGTAGCTCCAGCGACTTCGACTCCGGTGGCAGTCAATGGGGACAGAGCGGTTCCCGGGGGCAGGGTGAACCTGCATCGTCCGGCGGTGGGCAGTCCTCCGGCCAGTCGTCCGGTTCCCGCCCGGAGCCCAGTGACTTTGACGACGATATACCGTTTTAATTGGCACGTTTTTTAGTTTTCGTTTACTTTACCTTTAAGGCCCTGTTTATCAGGGCCTTTTTGCCCCCCCCTCTAATCGACTTCGGCTGAAGTGATGATCTGTGCTTCATACCGTAAGCTGGGAAGGCCGGAACAGGCATTGAAATCATTCCAGGGAGGTCGGTATGGATAAGAAGGCTCTCAGCGAACGGGACATCTGCACCAAGTTCATCACCCCGGCGCTGGAGCGTGCCGGCTGGGACATCCAGACCCAGGTGCGCGAGGAGGTGTCGTTCACCGCCGGCCGCATCATCGTACGCGGGCGCATGCACATTCGAGGCAAGCGCCGCCGCGCCGACTACCTGCTCAACTACCACAAGGACCAGCCTATTGCGGTGATCGAGGCCAAGGACAACAAGCACGGCCTGGGCGACGGCATGCAGCAGGCACTTGCCTACGCCGACGCCCTGGATGTGCCCTTCGTGTTCACCAGCAATGGCGACGGCTTTCTGTTCCACGATCGCACCGGCCTGGGCAGCCAGACCGAAACCGTGCTGGGTCTCGACGACTTCCCCTCCCCCGAGATGCTCTGGGAGTGCTACTGCCGTTACAGGGGCCTTGGGCCCAGGGAACGCCCGGTGGTGGAACAGCCCTACTACGATGACGGCAGCGGTCGCAGCCCCCGCTACTACCAGCGTGTTGCCATCAACCGGACCGTGGAGGCGGTGGCCCGCGGCCAGCAGCGCATCCTGCTGGTGATGGCCACGGGCACCGGCAAGACCTTCACCGCCTTCCAGATCATCTGGCGGCTGTGGAAGGCTAAACAGAAAAAGCGAATTCTCTTTCTGGCTGACCGCAACATTTTGGTCGATCAGACCAAGAACAACGACTTCAAGCCTTTCGGCCAGACCATGACCAAGGTCAGCAACCGCACGGTAGACAAGTCCTACGAGGTCTATCTCTCGCTCTACCAGGCAGTGACCGGCAGCGAGGAAGAGCAGGACATCTACCGACAGTTCTCTCCGGACTTCTTCGACCTGGTCATCATCGACGAATGCCATCGTGGCAGCGCCGCGGTGGACTCCGCCTGGCGCCGGGTACTCGACTACTTCGCCTCTGCCACCCATATCGGGCTGACCGCCACGCCCAAGGAGACGAAAGAGGTCTCCAACAGCGACTACTTCGGCGAGCCGCTCTACACCTACTCGCTCAAGCAGGGCATCGAGGACGGCTTCCTCGCTCCCTACAAGGTTATCCGCGTGGATATCGACCGCGACCTGCAGGGGTGGCGGCCCAGCAAGGGACAGCGTGACAAACTGGGTCAGGAGATTGAAGATCGCATCTACAATCAGAAGGATTTCGACCGGCAGATGGTCCTGGAACCGCGCACCGAGCTGGTGGCACTCAAGATCACCGAGTTCCTGGAGGGCAGCGACCCTTACCAGAAGACCATCGTCTTCTGCGAGGACATCGACCACGCCGAGCGCATGCGCCAGGCGCTGGTCAACCTCAATCCCAAGCGGGTGGCGGAGAATCGCAAGTACGTGATGCGCATCACCGGCGACGAGGCCGAAGGTAAAGCGGAGCTTGATAACTTCATCAACCCCGAGGAGCGCTACCCCGTCATCGCCACCACCAGCAAGCTGATGACCACCGGTGTGGACGCCCAGACCTGCAAGTTGATCGTGCTCGACCAGCGCATCCAGTCCATGACCGAGTTCAAGCAGATCATCGGCCGTGGCACCCGCATCAACGACGACTACCAAAAACACTGGTTCACCATCCTGGACTTCAAGAAGGCCACCGAGCTGTTCGCCGATCCCGAATTTGACGGCGACCCAGTGAAGGTCTACCAGCCTTACCCCGACGACCCCATCACGCCGGATGACGAGCAGGCACAGAGCGATGTGGTACCGAACGGCGTGGAAGACACCCACGCTGAGTACGATGTTGAAGAAGGCGCCACCTGGCAGAGCGACGATTCCACCGCCATCCCAGGCGGTTCTCTCTTCGATGAAGATGGGGGCCAGGGCCGGCGGGTGAAGTATGTGGTCAATGATGTGAAAGTCAGCGTGGTGGCCGAGCGCGTGCAGTACCTCGGCCCGGACGGCAAGCTGATCACCGAGAGCCTGCGCGATTACACCCGTCAGAAGGTCAAGGAGCAGTTCGCCTCACTGGACGACTTCCTGCGCCGCTGGCATGAAGCCGAGCGCAAGCAGGCGATCCTCGATGAGCTGGCCGAGCAGGGCATTTTCTGGGATGAGCTGATCGCCGAGCTTGGCAGGAAGCTCGGTGACGAACCCGACCCCTTCGATGTGATCTGCCATATCGCCTTCGACCGTCCACCACTGACCCGCCGCGAGCGCGCCGACCAGGTGAAGAAGCGCGATATCTTCAGCCGCTACGAGGGTCAGGCCCGCAGGGTTCTGGAGTCGCTGGTGGAGAAATACGCCGATGCAGGCATCACGCCCATCGAGGATCCCAAGGTGCTCACCCTGGCCCCCTTCAGCGCCATCGGTGCCCCCATGGAGCTGGTCAAGGCCTTCGGTGGCAAGGCCGGCTACACCCGCGCCGTCCACGAACTGGAAGATGCCCTCTACCAGTTCGGTGGCTGATCGGTATCCTGTCACCCTTTTTTTCGCCTTAACCAATATGACTCAAGTCCCGATGCGGGCCGTCCTGTGCATGGTGCCTACCTGCAGATGAGCCTGCGTCCACTCAGTATTACAAGGAATCGACACCCCCCATGAGTATCTCCACCACCATCAAGTCCATCCAGGACATCATGCGCAAGGACGTCGGTGTCGATGGCGATGCACAGCGTATCGGCCAGCTGGTCTGGATGCTGTTCCTGAAGATCTTCGACGACCGGGAACAGGAGTGGGAAATGTTCGACGATGCTTACCGCTCGCCGATACCCGAGCCGCTGCGCTGGCGCAACTGGGCCGCCGACCCCGAGGGCATGACCGGCGACGAGCTCAAGGACTTCGTCGACAACACGCTGTTCCCCGGCCTGCAGCTGCTGCAGCCCCGCGGCGAGGATACCCGCGCGGTGGTGATCCGCAACATCTTCGAGGACGCCTACAACTACATGAAGTCCGGCCAGTTGATGCGTCAGGTCATCAACAAACTGCAGGACGGCATCGACTTCAACACCCAGGCAGACCGCCACCAGCTCGGCGACATGTATGAGCAGATCCTCAAGGATCTGCAAAGCGCCGGCAACGCCGGCGAGTTCTATACCCCGCGGGCGGTGACCGAGTTCATGGTCAACCGGGTGGACCCCAGGCTTGATGAGATGGTGATGGACCCGGCCTGCGGCACGGGTGGCTTTCTTACCTGCACCATTGAGCACAAGCGCAGCCACTACGTGCAGACCCCGGAAGACGAGCAGAGCCTGCAGGCCAGCATTCGCGGCATCGAGAAGAAGCCCTTGCCCCATCTGCTGGCCACCACCAACCTGATCCTCCATGGCATCGAGGTGCCGGAGCAGATCCGCCACGACAATGCCCTGGCCCGCCCGCTGATCAGTTGGGGACCCAAGGAACGGGTAGACGTGATCATCGCCAACCCGCCCTTCGGCGGCATGGAGGAAGACGGCATCGAGACCAACTTCCCCCAGGCCTTCCGCACCCGGGAAACCGCCGATCTGTTCATGACGCTGTTCATCCAGCTGCTCAAGGAGGGCGGCCGCGCTGGCGTGGTGCTACCGGACGGCTTTCTCTTCGGCGAGGGCATGAAAACCCGCCTCAAGGAGAAACTGCTCACCGAGTGCAATCTGCACACCATCGTTCGCCTGCCCAACGGGGTGTTCAGCCCCTATACCGGCATCAAGACCAACCTGCTGTTCTTCACCAAGGGCCAGCCCACCGAGCAGATCTGGTACTACGAGCACCCCTATCCCGAGGGCTACAAGAGCTACAGCAAGACCAAGCCCATGCGCTTTGCCGAATTTGCCACCGAGATCGACTGGTGGGGTGACGAGAGCGACGGCTTCGCCAGTCGCCAGGAGACCGAGCAGGCCTGGAAGGTCGGCATTGAGGAGATCAAGGCGCGTAACTACAACCTGGATATCAAGAACCCCTGGAAGGGCGAGCAAGTCAGCCACGACCCCGACGAGCTACTGGCCAAGTACGCCCAGCAGCAGGCCGAGATCCAGGAACTGCGTGACCAGATCAAGCAGATCCTCGGCGATGCGCTGAACCATGCCACCAAAGAGAAGAAGGGCCAGGCATGAGTGCTCGCGACCTGATTACCGACCACCTCGACCTCTGGACTGGCGCTGTTACTTTCAGGTCGACGGCAGGCCGAGGGAAGAATGGAAAGATCGAACTCACCGGCATCAAGAAGCTGCGCGAGCTGATTCTGGAACTCGCTGTGCGTGGCAAGCTGGTGGACCAGGACCCCAATGATGAACCCGCCAGCGTGCTGCTGGAGAAGATCGCCGAGGAGAAGGCGCGGTTGGTTAGGGAAGGGAAGATCAAGAAGCCAAAGAAGCTGCCGGAGATTGCCGAGGAAGATAAGCCGTTTGAGCTGACGGATGGGTGGGCCTGGGCAAGAATATGGGATATCTCGGAACTTATAACATCTGGATCTCGCGACTGGGCCAAGCATTATTCTGATTATGGCGCCATATTCATCACAATGGGAAACCTTTCCCGCGGGGACTATAAGCTCAGGCTGGACAATATACGCTATGTTTCCCCGCCCGCTGGCGGCGAAGGCGCTAGAACATCACTTCAAGCCGGAGACTTGGTGGTTTCTATCACAGGAGATGTTGGAAACCTCGGTCTGATACCCGAAGGGTTTGGCGAGGCATACATAAATCAACACTCCTGCTTGGTACGCTTCAGCTCACTTTGCAGAAACCGCTATCATGCAGAGTTCTTTAGAAGCCCCAGCGCAAAGACTCAGTTTGATGAGCCACAGCGTGGTGTGAAAAATAGCTTCCGCTTGAGCGATATGGGTGAGATGCGGATTCCGTTACCCCCACTTCAAGAGCAGCACCGCATCGTCGAAAAAGTCGATGAGCTTATGGCCCTCTGCGATCGGCTGGAGCAGCAGGTCGGTGACCAGCTGGAAGCCCATGAGGTGCTGGTCGACACCCTTCTCGATGCCTTGACCCGTTCCGCCGATGCTGAGGAACTGAGCCGGAGTTGGGCCCGCGTTGCCGAGCATTTTGATACCCTCTTCACCACCGAAGCCAGCATCGACAAGCTGAAGCAGATCATTCTTCAGCTGGCAGTGATGGGGCGGCTGGTGGAGCAGGACCCCAATGATGAATCGGCCAGCGTGCTGCTGGAACGTATCGAAGAGGCGAAGGCCCGGTTAGTAAATAAAGGGAAGATCAAGAAGCCCAAAAAACCTCACTTTCCCTCAGATCAAGACAAGATTTTCCCCCTGCCAGGTGGTTGGGAGTGGGCAAGCATCGCCTCTACAGGGATTACTTCAACAGGAAAAACTCCCAGCACCAAAGAGAAGCATTTTTTTGATGGCGACATACCGTTTATCGGCCCTGGGCAAATAACAGCAGGAGGAGAAGTCACTCAGCCAGAGAAGTTTTTGTCTGAGACAGGTCTTATTGAGTCGGAAGAAGCTGTACCTAATGACTTGGTGGTTGTTTGCATCGGCGGGTCTATAGGGAAATGCGCAAAAATTCATACGCGATGTGGGTTTAATCAGCAGATCAACAAGGTTTGTCCAATACTAGTCCACCCTGACTACCTTCTCTCAACGCTTTCCACAGACTTTGTGCGCCAGAGTATCTTGGAAAAGTCTACCGGATCAGCGACGCCTATAATTAATCGTTCCAAGTGGGAAGCCATTTGCATCCCTCTGCCACCCATCAATGAACAACACCGCATCGTCGAAAAAGTCGACGAGCTGATGGCCCTTTGCGACCAGCTCAAGGCCCGCCTGACCGAGGCCGGTGAGACACGGACTCACCTCGCCGAGGCGATGGTGGATCAGGCGGTGAACTGATGGCCTATGATCGCCCCTGGAAATCGTTCGAGGAGCAGATCGCGATTCTGCAATCGCGAGGTATGGAGGTTGCTGATGAGGCAGCCGCCCTGGAATACCTGAAGCGCGTCGGCTACTACCGGCTGAGCGCCTACTGGTATCCATTCCGGATTTTCAAAACGGTGGGCCACGACCGCCAAGGGAGGCCGATCACACAGGCCACCGATCAGTTCGTTCCCAACACCCAGTTCGTCGATGCGGTGCGCCTCTACCTGTTCGACAAGGAACTCCGGCTACGCCTGACCGATGCCCTGGAGCGGATCGAGATCGCCTTGCGGGTCGACATCGCCCACCTGCTGGGTGAGAGAGATGCCTTTGCCCACCTGCATCGTGACACCTTTCATCCATCATTCGCCCGGAAAAGGTTCGGGCGCGACCCACGCGATACCTTCGAAAAGTGGCAGGCGCGCTGCGAGGGAATGGAAAGGCGTTCCAAGGAGGACTTCGTCCAGCACTACCGACAGAAGCACGGCCCACGCCTGCCGATCTGGGTCGCCGTGGAGACCTGGGACTTCGGAACCCTCTCGCAGCTATTCGCGATGATGAAGGTGCCTGACCAACGACGCATCGCTCGTAAGTACGGTGTGCTGGACTGGGCAGTCTTTCAGAGCTGGCTGCGCTCCCTCAACTATCTGCGCAATGTCTGCGCCCACCACAGCAGGCTCTGGAACCGCAACGTCATCGACCAGCCCAAGCTGCCTGAGCTGGGCACTCTATCGTGGTGCGATGATTTCCATGGGCAGCCGCAGTTGATCGCTCGACCCTTCCTGCTGCTGAGCATTGTGCGACACATGACAAAGGTGGTCTGCGCGGATACTGGCTGGCACCTTCGCCTTGAGGCGCATCTGATGACCTTCCCGGCACCGCATGCACAGCGCCGGCTCTCACTGGAGGATATGGGCGCACCAGTCGGCTGGGAGCGATGGTGGTCGACTTGAGGGCCTGAGCGGCAGACAAATAAGAACCCCCGCGTAAGCTCGTGCGAGCCAAGAGGCGGGGGCCGTGTTACCAACCAGCATAGAGCACAGCCCTGGAAACGACAAGAACTTCAGCTACCATCGCCATAAGGTGTGGACTGACCATCAACCAGGGCATCTGGGATCTGGCACGCTGCTGCAGCCTCATCGCTGGCGGCGGCGCGGCCTGTTTGAGCCCTGCCGAGCGGATGAGTACCGCTTTGCTGACGAGCCAGGCAAAATGACGTTGCCGGAACCGGCCTCCCTGGAAGATCACACCCCCTTCGGCCCGCGACATTCGCGCCCATCAGGTTTAAAATCCTCCCATGACTCTCAAGATCCACATCCAGACCCACGGCTGCCAGATGAACGAGTATGACTCGGGCAAGATGGTGGACGTGCTGCGGGCCTCCCATGGGGCGGAGTTGACGGACGATCCTGCTTCGGCCGATCTGTTGCTGCTCAATACCTGCTCCATCCGCGAGAAGGCCCAGGAGAAGGTCTTTTCGTTGCTGGGTCGATGGCGCCAGCTCAAGGAGAATCGTCCCGGTGTGCTGATCGGCGTGGGGGGGTGCGTGGCCAGCCAGGAGGGCGAGGTGCTGCGTGAGCGGGCACCCTTTGTGGATCTGGTGTTCGGGCCACAGACCCTGCATCGTCTGCCGCAGATGCTGGATCGCGCCCGCCGGGAGCATCAGCCGGTGGTGGATGTCTCCTTCCCCGAGATCGAGAAGTTCGATTGCCTGCCCGAACCCCGGGCCGAGGGGCCCACGGCCTTTGTCTCGGTGATGGAGGGGTGCAGCAAGTACTGCACCTACTGTGTGGTTCCCTTCACCCGGGGCGAGGAGATCAGTCGGCCCTTCGACGATGTGCTGGCCGAGGTGGCGCAACTGGCGGCCCAGGGGGTGCGCGAAGTGAACCTGCTGGGGCAGAACGTGAATGCCTATCGTGGCCCCATGCATGATGGCGAGATCGCCGATCTGGCCCTGCTGATTCATTATGTGGCGGCCGTGGACGGCATCGACCGCATCCGTTTCACCACCTCCCACCCGGTGGAGTTCTCCGACAGCCTCATCCAGGCCTTTGCCGATGTGCCGGAGCTGGCCAGCCACCTGCACCTGCCGGTGCAGAGCGGCTCGGACCGCATCCTGGCGGCCATGAAGCGCGGCCACACGGCCCTGGAGTACAAGTCCCGCATCCGCCGTCTGCGGGAAGCCCGGCCGGATCTGTCCCTGTCCTCGGATTTCATCGTGGGCTTCCCGGGCGAGACCGATACCGACTTCGAGGCCACCATGCGGCTGATCGAAGAGCTGGGATTCGATCAATCCTTCAGTTTCATCTACAGCCCCCGCCCGGGCACACCGGCTGCCAATCTGGAGGACTCGGTACCCCTGGGGGTGAAGAAGGCGCGGCTGCAACGGTTGCAGGATCGCATCAACGCATCGGCGCGGGCCATCAGCGAGGCCATGGTGGGTTCGGTGGAAACCGTGCTGGTGGAAGGCCCTTCCCGCAAGGATCCCGCCTTCATGGCCGGACGCACTGCCAATCACCGCATGGTCAACTTCCCCGGTGGCCCGGAGCTGTTGGGGCAGTTTGTTCCCGTGCGCATCACCGAGGCCATGAGCAACTCCCTGCGCGGTGAGCTCGTGAGTGATCCGGCACAAGCACAACCGACGCCCGTGGCGGCGAACGGCGCCTGATCCAGCTATACTTTTCAAGACACGCAACACGTCCAGTGGCCTGACCCGACCTTGACAGATCAACCTGCCGACCCTCAATCAGCGGCCCGACCCTCCTCTGTGGAGTTGTCACTGGAGCCCGCTGACAACCTGCGCCTGGCCAATCTCTGTGGCCAGTTTGATGAACACCTTCGGCTGCTGGAAAAGCGCCTGGGGGTGGAAATCAATAATCGGGGCGCCCGCTTCAATATCATTGGTGATACCGAGCCTGCCCAGGCCGGTGCCGAGGTGATTCGCGATCTGTATCGCATCACCGCCGGCGAGGCCCTGACGCCCGAGCGGGTGCACCTGCACCTGCAGGAATCCCAGGTGGACCTGCTCATGGAGCGCCGGGACAGTGCCGCCGAGGAGGATGAGCCCGTCCTGCGCCTGCGCCGCGGCGTGATCAGGGGGCGCGGTGCCCATCAGATGCGTTATCTGCGCAACATCCGCACCCATGATCTGAATTTCGGTGTCGGCCCTGCCGGTACCGGCAAGACCTACCTGGCCGTGGCCGCCGCCTGCGAGGCCCTGGAGACGGACCGGGTGCGTCGCCTGGTGCTGGTGCGCCCGGCGGTGGAGGCGGGTGAACGCCTGGGCTTCCTGCCCGGGGATCTGGCCCAGAAGATCGACCCCTATCTGCGTCCCATGTACGACGCCCTGTACGAGATGCTGGGGTTCGAGAAGGTGGCCAAGCTCCAGGAGCGCAGCGTCATCGAGGTGGCCCCGCTGGCCTACATGCGCGGACGCACCCTGAATGATGCCTTCGTGATCCTGGACGAAGCCCAGAACACCACGCCGGAACAGATGAAGATGTTCCTCACCCGCATCGGCTTTGGCTCCACCGCCGTGGTCAACGGGGACGTGACGCAGACGGACCTTCCCCATCCCCGCCAGTCGGGCCTGCGCCATGGGGTGGAGATCCTCAAGGATGTCAAAGGGGTCAGCTTCACCTTCTTCACCGCCCGGGACGTGGTGCGCCATCCCCTGGTGCAGCGTATTGTCGAGGCCTATGACGCCGGGGATGCCGGCGGCAAGGGCGCCTGACCATGGATTCTCGGACCCAGGTCCAGTATGCGGTGCCCCGCCGGGGCATACCCGCCCCCGTGTCCCTGAGCCGTTGGGTGGACCTGGCACGTCAGGGCGCCCCGGGTTCCGTGGTCATCCGGGTTGTGGACGAGCACGAGAGCGCCCAGCTCAATGGCGCCTATCGTGGCAAGCAGGGCCCCACCAATGTGCTGTCCTTCCCCTTCGAGGCACCGGAGGGCATCCCCGTGGATCATCTGGGCGATCTGGTGATCTGTGCCCCCGTGGTGGCCCGCGAGGCCCGGGAGCAGGGCAAGGCCCCCCGCACTCACTGGGCACACATGGTGATCCACGGCGTCCTGCATCTGCGTGGCTACGACCATCTGGACGAGGCGGAGGCGCATGAGATGGAAACGATTGAAACATTGCTGATGGCAGAATGCGGCTATGAAGACCCCTATACTCTCCCTTCCAACCCGCCTGAAACGACACCCACATGAACACTGATCGATCTAGTCACCCCGGGACCCGCAGCTGGGTGGAGCGCTTCAGCCTCGCCCTGTCTTCGGAGCCCCGGGATCGTAGCCAGTTGGTGGAACTGCTGCGCAACGCCCACCAGCGTCAGATCATCGACCCGGATGCCCTGGGGATGCTTGAGGGCGTGATGCAGGTGGCCGACATGCAGGTGCGGGATATCATGATCCCGCGGGCACAGATGGATGTGGTGAACCGGGATGCCCGGCTTGATGAGATCGTGCCCTTTTTGGCGGAGTCGGCCCATTCCCGCTTTCCCGTGATCGGTGATGACCGGGATGAGGTGGTGGGCATTCTGCTGGCCAAGGACATGCTGCGTTATTTCACCCCGGAGGGGGCGGATGGTTTCGATATGCAGGACATCCTGCGCCCCGCCGTGTTCGTCCCCGAGGCCAAGCGGCTGAATATCCTGCTCAAGGAATTTCGCAACAGCCGCAACCACATGGCCATCGTCGTGGACGAGTATGGTGGCGTGGCCGGATTGGTCACCATTGAGGATGTGCTGGAGCAGATCGTCGGCGAGATCGATGATGAGCACGATATCGACGATTTTCTTACCCATATCCTGCGTCATACCAATGGCCGCTTCACCGTCAAGGCGCTCACGCCCATCGAGGAGTTCAACGCCTATTTCAACACCCAGTACAGCGACGAGGCCTTCGACACCATCGGCGGTTTCATCGTCCATCGGTTCGGGCATGTACCCAAGCGGGGCGAGGAACTGATATTCGATCGCTTCCACGTGCGCGTGCTGCGCGCCGATAACCGCCGTGTTCATCTGCTGGAACTCAGCTACCGGGACATGCCCGCCGTTGAATCCGAAAACGCCTCCTGACCACGGTCCCGCTGACGTTAAAGACCCCTCCCTCCCATGACTGCATCTGTTTCGGACCTCTCCCTGCCGCGGCGCATTGAGCAACACCCGCGCCTGGCGGCCCTGGTCGCTGCCCTGGCCGGTGTGCTGCAGGTGCTCGCCTTCGCCCCCTTTGAAGTGCGTGCCCTGAGCATTCTGGCCCCCGCCATCCTCTTCATCCTCTGGGTGGGTGCCAGCCCCCGCCAGGCCGCCTGGCGCGGCTATGCCTTTGGGGTGGGCCTGTTCGGTGCGGGGGTTTACTGGGTGTATCACAGCCTGCACCTGTTCGGGGCGGCCATCGCGCCCCTGGCGGCCCTGATCACGGCGGGTTTCGTGCTGGCCCTGGCCCTGTTCCCGGCCCTCATGGGCTATCTGGTGGCACGTCTGCGGGTGCGGATGCCCGGGCCCTGGGCGCTGATCCTGCTGATGCCTGCCCTGTGGGTGCTGTTTGAATGGTGGCGGGGCTGGTTCCTCACCGGCTTCCCCTGGCTGCTGCTGGGTACGGCCCATCTGGATACCCAACTGGCCGGCTACGTGCCGGTGGTGGGTGTCTTTGGGGTGAGCGCGCTGGTGGCGGTGATGGCCGGCTGCCTGGCCTGGGGCCTGATTCGCGGGCAACGGGCAGCGCTATGGGCCGGCGGTGTCATCCTGGCCCTGTGGCTGGGCGGTGCACTGCTCTCCCAGGTGGAGTGGACGCGTCCCACCGGCGAGCCCCTGACCGCCAGTCTGCTCCAGGGTAACGTCGCCCAGGAGGAGAAATTACTGCCGGAGCATCTGCCCCAATCCATGGCCCTGTATGCCCAACTCACGGAAGAGGCCTTCGGCAGTGATTTGATCGTCTGGCCCGAGACCGCCGTGCCCACCTTCCACCGCCGCCTGGAGCCGGAATTTCTCGGCCCCCTGGCCCGGGAGGCGCGGGCCCAGGGCAGCACGATGATCACCGGCATCTTCACCTACGAGCCGGACACCGGGAACATGTACAACAGCATTGCCCGGCTGGATGGGGCAGGGGAGGCCGAGTTCTACCACAAGCGCAAACTGGTGCCCTTTGGTGAGTATCTGCCGCTTCGGGGCCTGCTCATGTGGCTGGATGACTTCATCGAACTTCCCATGGCGGACCTCTCCCGTGGACACGGCGGCTGGACCCTGGAGGCGGCAGGGATCATCCTGGGGCCCTCCATCTGCTACGAGGATGCCTTTGGCTCCCAGATCATCCGCGCATTGCCCCGGGCCCAGTTGCTGGTGAATGTGACCAACGATGCCTGGTTTGGCGATTCCATCGCCCCGCATCAGCATCTGGAGATCGCCCGGGCCCGCAGTCTGGAAACAGGGCGCGAGATGCTGCGGGCCACCAACACGGGCATTTCTGCGGTCATCGACCATCGGGGCCGGATACGGGATCAGTCACCCCAGTTCGAGACCCACGTGCTCACCGCGCACACACAACCCCGGGATGGGGCCACGCCCTACGTGATCTGGGGCAACTGGCCGGTCATCCTCTGGGCCCTGGCCATGGTGGTCGTGCTGCCCCTGATGGCCCGCCGTCGCTCCGCCTGAGCGACGGCCCTCGCTGGCCCTCGCCCCTCACCCCAACCCCTCTCCCCCGGGGGAGAGGGGCTTGTAACGTATCTTTCATCATCTGGGGTGACTCACCACCGTGATGCATGAGCGTTAGCCCCGCATGCGGTGAAATTCGGTGGCCCGGCATTGGGGGCAGGGCGGGATGCGACCGCTTTCGGTGAAGTGCAGCTCCTTGCCGCACTTGTCGCAGCGGAGCACACCCGGGCCAGCCACTTCACCGGTATGCCAGACGCCCACCACCCGGGCCTGGGCCTCCAGTTCCGCCAGTTCCACCCGGGTGCGATCGGCAATGGAGCCCAGCAGGTCCAGCAGCCGGGCCTCGATCAGCTGCAGGTCCATGCGGAACCAGGCCTGGTAGTCGCGGCTGGACTCGGTCAGGTAGTCGCCCATGTCGTGCAGGTCGCGGCGGATGTAGTCGGCCACCTCGTGCGCCTCTTCCCGAGTGATCTCCCCCAGGTCCACCGCCCGCTTGCGGGCATGCTGAATGGCCTGCTCCAGACTGGGCGCGGCCCGCTCCTCGGCCGTTTCCACGGCATGCTTCACCCGCTCCAGCATGGTGTCGTAGGCATGGGCCAGAGTGTCCTTCACCGGATGTTCTGATTTTTGCTGCTCTTGTTCGGCCATGGTCGTGCCCTCCTGGTGGAAATCGCTGACGCCGCAGTCTCAGAGCCTACCAACTCTTCCGTTGGACAGCTACGCGCGCCCATTGTCCCGGGGTCCATGGCTTCAAGACCCCATCAGTTGTTCCCCTGCCGCGCGCACTGGTATTCTTTTCGGTCTTTCCGCACGTCCCGGGCCCGTCCCATGCCGCACTGGGCATGCCCCGTTGCGTCCCGCGAACTCGTATCCAGATCCCAGCCGGTGTGACCATGCAAGAACAGTATCAACCCGAGACCGTCGAGACTGAAGCGCAGGCCTGGTGGGCCGAGCAGGATTGCTTCCGCGCTCAGGAGGACCCGTCCCGGGAAACCTTCTACTGCCTGTCCATGTTTCCCTATCCCAGTGGGCGGCTGCACATGGGGCATGTGCGCAACTACACCATCGGCGATGTGATTGCCCGTTACCAGCGCATGCAGGGCCGCAACGTGCTGCAGCCCATGGGCTGGGACGCCTTCGGTCTGCCCGCCGAGAACGCCGCCATGAAGCATGGCGTGCCCCCGGCCCAGTGGACCTACGAGAACATCGATTACATGCGCGGCCAGTTGCAGCGCCTGGGTTTTGCCTATGACTGGTCCCGGGAGCTGGCCACCTGTACGCCCGAGTACTACCGCTGGGAGCAATGGCTGTTCACCCGGCTGTTCAAAAAGGGGCTGGTCTACAAGAAGACCGCCGTGGTCAACTGGGACCCGGTGGACCAGACCGTGCTGGCCAACGAACAGGTCATCGAGGGCTGCGGCTGGCGCTCCGGTGCCAAGGTGGAACGTCGCGAGATCCCCCAATGGTTCCTGCGCATCACCGACTATGCCGAGGAATTGCTCAATGGGCTGGACAATCTGCCCGGGTGGCCGGAGCAGGTGCGCACCATGCAGCGCAACTGGATCGGCCGCTCCGAGGGCGTGGAGGTGGCCTTCCCGGTGGACGGCGGTGAACCGCTGAGGATATACACCACCCGTCCCGACACCCTGATGGGCGTTACCTACATGGCCGTGGCCGCCGATCACCCCCTGGCCCGGCAGGCCGCAGAAACGCGCCCGGAAGTGGCCGCCTTCATCGAGGAATGCCGGCACAACAGCGTCTCCGAGGCCGACATGGCCACCCTGGAGAAGCGGGGCGTGGCCACCGGCATCGAGGCGCGCCACCCCATCACCGGGGAGCCGGTACCTGTCTGGGTGGCCAACTTCGTGCTCATGGAATACGGCACCGGCGCCGTCATGTCCGTGCCCGCCCACGATCAGCGGGACTGGGAATTTGCCCGTGCCCACGGGCTGCCCATCCGTCAGGTCATTCGCCCCGCGGACGAGACGGCAGATGTGGATCTGGAGCAGGAGGCCTTCACCGACAAGGGCATACTGATGGCCTCCGGTGAGTTCGATGGGCTGGACTTCCCCCAGGCCTTCGGGGCCATTGCCGGCTATCTGGAGTCACGGGACCTGGGTACCCGCCAGGTGAATTACCGTCTGCGGGACTGGGGCGTATCCCGTCAGCGTTACTGGGGTTGCCCCATCCCCATCATCAGCTGTCCCAGTTGCGGTGCCGTACCGGTGCCCGAGTCACAGTTGCCGGTGGTGCTGCCCGAGGACGTGGCGTTCGATGGCACGGGTTCGCCCATCAAGAAAATGCCGGAATTCTACAAGACCACCTGCCCGGAATGCGGTGGCGAGGCGGAGCGGGAAACGGACACCTTCGATACCTTCTTCGAGTCCTCCTGGTATTACGCCCGCTATACCTGCCCGGATAACGATGGCGCCATGATGGACGAGCGTGCCGGTCACTGGCTGCCCGTCAATCAGTACGTGGGGGGCATCGAGCATGCCGTACTGCACCTGCTGTACGCCCGTTTTTTCCACAAGCTGATGCGCGACGAGGGCCTGGTCCCGGGGGATGAGCCGTTCACCAATCTGCTCACCCAGGGCATGGTGCTCAAGGACGGCGCCAAGATGTCCAAGTCCAAGGGCAATACCGTGGATCCCCAGGAACTGATCCAGCGCTACGGCGCCGATACCGTGCGTCTGTTCATGATGTTTGCCGCCCCCCCGGAGCTGTCCCTGGAATGGTCGGATTCCGGCGTGGAGGGTGCCTTCCGCTTCATCAAGCGGCTGTGGAAGCAGGTGCATGATCACGTCAGCCAGGGCCCGGCCCCGGCCCTGGATCCCGCCAGCCTGAACGATGCCCAGGCGGATCTGCGCCGCAAGCTGCACCAGACCATCGGCAAGGTGAGCGATGATGTGGGCCGCCGCTACACCTTCAACACCGCCATCGCCGCCTGCATGGAGTTGATGAACGATCTGGGGCGCCTGGACGGGGACACTGACCAGGACCGTGCCCTCACCCAGGAGGTGCTGGAGTCGGTGGTGCTCATGCTCTCGCCCATCATCCCCCACGTGACCCATCGCCTCTGGCGGGAGCTGGGCCACGATCAGGCCGTGGTGGACTGCGCCTGGCCACAGGTGGATGAGTCCGCCCTGCAGAGCGACACCCAGGAACTGGTGGTGCAGGTGAACGGCAAACTGCGCAGCCATATCCGCGTACCCACCGGGGCTGATCGGGCCGCCATCGAGCAGATGGCCCTGGCTGATGACAACGTGCAGCGTCACACAGAGGGCAAGTCCGTGGCCAAGGTGATCGTCGTGCCCGGCAAGCTGGTCAACGTGGTGGCCAAGTGACCCCTATGGCTCACCGGGCCCCGCGAGCAACCCTGCCTGCGGGCGGCGGTCGCAGTCTGGCCTGGTTGGGGGTGGTGCTGGTGTGTCTCACCCTGGTCGCCTGCGGATTTCAGTTGCGTGGGGCGGGAGAACTGCCGCCGGAGATGGCCCGGACGGCCATCTCCGGCATCAGTGAGCAAGATGCACTGGCGCGGGATCTGGCCCAGTCCCTGCGGGCCAACGGCGTCCAGGTGGTGGATCGGGACGAGGCCGACGCCCTGTTGCGCATCACCCGGATGGATACGGGGCGCCGCACGCTGTCTGTGGGTGGAGATGCACGGGTGAGTGAATACGAGGTCTATCTCACCATTGGCTTTCAGGTGGAGGGCCTGGGGTCGGAGTTCGAGATCCCCACCCAGACCCTGACCCTCACGCGGGATTATCTCTTTGATCCCGCCGGGGTGCTGGGGCGCTCGGAACAGGAGCGGGTGCTGCGCGAATCCATGCGCCGGGACGCGGTGCAACTCATCCTGCTGCGCCTGCAAAGCGCCGCCCGCTGAGCCTGCGGCCCGTGCAGCTTCGTCCCGAGCAACTGGAGTCTCACCTGGAAAAGGCCCTGGCGCCCATCTATCTGCTCTCCGGTGACGAGCCATTGCAGTTGATGGAGGCGGCCGATGCCGTGCGCGCCGCCGCCCGGGCCCAGGGCGTGGAGGATCGTGAGGTCTTCAACGTGGACAAGGGGTTTGACTGGGAACAACTCTCCGCCGCCGCCGAGAGTCTGTCCCTGTTCGCCCGCCGTCGCCTGCTTGAGTTGCGCATGCCCTCGGGCAAACCCGGCGTCCCGGGCAGCAAGGTGCTGCAGGCCTACGCCCGGCGACCGGCAGAGGACACGGTACTGCTGATCGAGGCCGGGCGACTGGACGCCAGTGACCGCAAGACCGCCTGGTGCAAGGCCCTGGAATCGGCGGGTGTGCTGGTGCAGGTGTGGCCGCTGGATCTGGCCGGCACCCAGGGCTGGATGCAGCGGCGGATGCGCCGGCAGGGTCTGCAGCCCACCGCCGACGCGCTGCGTCTGCTGGCGGAACGGGTGGAGGGCAACCTGCTGGCCGCCGCCCAGGAGATCGACAAGCTGGTATTGCTGAGCGGCCCGGGGCCGGTGGATGCGGATGCGGTATTGAGCGCCGTGGCCGACAGTGCCCGCTTCGGCGTTTTCGACCTGGTGGATGCGGCCCTGGCAGGCGAAACCGCCCGGGCCGTGCGCGTGCTCCAGGGCCTGAGGGATGAAGGCATCGAGGCGGTGCTGGTGCTCTGGGCCCTGGCCCGGGAAATTCGCAGCCTGCATCGCATGGCCGAGCAGGTGGAGGCCGGCAAACCGGTCCAGCAGATCCTGACCGGCGTGCGCCCCCAGCGTCGTCAGCCCATCGTGCGTCAGGCGTTGCGGCGTCATGGTGACGTGGGGCTTGGGCGCCTGCTGGCCAGCTGCGCCCGGGTGGACCGGGCCATCAAGGGCCGTCATCCGGGCAACCCCTGGGATGAGTTGTTAGACTTGACCCTGAATCTGGCGGGGACCCGCGTGGTCCCGGACCATTCCCCACTGACAGGAACACCGTAGTGTCCGATACAGCAAACGATGACATCCACAAGATGATGCAGGAGATGGGTCATCAGGCCCGTGCTGCCTCCCGGGAACTGGCGCGGGCCGAGTCAGGTGCCAAGAACGCCGCGCTCACGGCCATGGCGGAGTTGATCGAGCAGCGTGCCGATCAACTCATGACCGAGAACCGCAAGGATCTGGAGGCTGGCGAGCGCAATGGCCTGGATGCCGCCATGCTGGACCGCCTGGCCTTCACCCCGGAGCGCCTGGGTGTCATGGCCGAAGGCCTGCGCCAGATCGCCGCACTGCCGGATCCGGTGGGGGCCATCAGCGACCTGAACTATCGCCCCAGCGGGATTCAGGTGGGGCGCATGCGGGTGCCCCTGGGGGTGATCGGCATCATCTTCGAGTCCCGGCCCAACGTCACCGTGGACGCCGCCGGCCTGTGTCTCAAATCCGGTAACGCGGCCATCCTGCGGGGCGGCTCCGAGGCCATTCATTCCAACCAGGCCCTGGCTGGCTGCATCCGTGATGGCCTGGCCGCCGCTGGCCTGCCGGCGAACGCGGTGCAGGTGATTGCCACCACCGACCGGGCGGCCGTGGGGGCCCTGCTGCGCCTGAAGGATCACGTGGATGTGATCGTGCCCCGGGGCGGCAAGGGCCTGATCGCCCGGGTGAGCGAGGAATCCCTGATCCCGGTGATCAAGCACCTGGACGGCATCTGTCATGTATACATCGATGACCACGCCCAGCTGGACAAGGCCACGCGGGTCACCGTGAACGCCAAGACCCAGCGCTACGGTACCTGCAACACCCTGGAAACCCTGCTGGTGGCCGAGGGCATTGCCCCCCGCGCCCTCAAGGCCCTCAGGCCCCTGTTCGATGAAAAGGGCGTGGAACTGCGCGGATGCCCACGTACCCGCGCCTTCCTGCCGGATATCGCCCAGGCCACGGATGCGGACTGGGATACCGAATACCTGGCCCCGGTGCTGTCCATCCGGGTGGTGGCGGGCCTGGATGAGGCCATCGAACACATCAACACCCATGGCTCCCAGCACACCGACAGCATCATCACCGAGGACTACACCCGGGCCCGACGCTTCCTGCGCGAGGTGGACTCCAGTTCCGTGATGGTCAATACCTCCACCCGCTTCGCCGACGGTTTTGAATACGGCCTGGGCGCGGAGATCGGCATCAGTACCGACAAATTGCATGCCCGCGGGCCGGTGGGTCTGGAGGGGCTCACCACCCTCAAGTTCATCGTCCTGGGGGATGGCCATGTACGCGGCTGATCAGGGTGGGGTGAGGCGCCCGTTGAACTCATGATCGGCATCCTGGGCGGCACCTTCGACCCCATCCACTTCGGCCACCTGCGTCCGGCCCTGGAAGTGCAGGAACACCTGGGCATGGATGAGGTGCGCTTCATCCCCTGTGGTCTGCCGCCGCACCGGCGCCAGCCGGCGGTATCGGTGGCGCATCGCGCGGCCATGGTGGAGCTTGCCGTGCAGGGGCAGCCAGGGTTTGTCATGGACCCCAGGGAGTTGCAGCGCGAAGGCCCCTCCTACAGCGTGGACACCCTGGAGAGCCTGCGGGCGGAGCTGGGTCAGGAGGTGCCCTTGTGCCTGATGCTGGGCATGGACGCCTTTGCCGGGTTGTCGTCCTGGCACCGCTGGCGGGAGATCACCCGACTCGCCCATGTGGTGGTTTCCCACCGCCCTGGAAGCCCCGCGTCCCATGACCTGGGTGACTGGATGGAAGATCATTGCACCCAGGATCCCCGGGACCTGCGCCGAACACCGGCAGGAAGGGTGTTCTTTCTGCCGGTCACCCAGCTGGATATTTCCGCCACCGCCATTCGTCGCCTGATTGCCCGGGGGTTCAGCCCCCTGTACCTGACCCCCAGGGTGGTGGTGGATTACATCGCCGACCATGGCCTTTACGGCCCCGCGGCCACCCGTTAAACAAGAGACTCAAGATGCAGACAGAAACACTCACGCAGATCGTTACCGATGCCCTGGAAGACATGAAGGCCCAGGACCTCAAGGTGATCGACGTGCGCGGCAAGACCTCCATCACCGATATCATGGTCATTGCCACCGGCACTTCCAACCGCCACGTGAAGTCCCTGGCCGAGAATGTCCTGCTCAAGACCAAGGAGGCCGGTGTCATGCCCCTGGGCTCGGAGGGCGAACAGGATGCGGAGTGGGTGCTGGTGGACCTGAACGATGTGGTGGTGCACGTGATGCTTCCCCAGGTGCGCGATTTCTACAATCTGGAAAAACTCTGGCTCACCGACGAGCAGGCCCAGCCCGAGCCCGACGAGGACTCCCCCGAGGCCGCCGTGCGTCGCCTGCGCCGTTAGGCCGTGCGTATCCATCTGCTGGCCATCGGCAACCGCATGCCCGGGTGGGTGAACGAGGCCTACCGGACCTATGCCCAGCGCCTGCCCGCCGAATGCCGTCTGGAACTGCGCGAGATCGCCGCGCCGCGCCGGGGGCGCAACATGCCGGTGGAGCGTCTGCGTGAACAGGAGGGCGAGGCCCTGCTGGCCGCCGTGCCCCGGGATGCCTGGGTGGTGGCCCTGGATGAACACGGCCGTGGCCTGGATACGGCTACCCTGTCGGGCAAGCTGGACGACTGGATGCAGTCGGGTCGGGATGTGTGCCTGCTGGTGGGTGGCCCCGATGGTCTTGCGCCAGCCTGCCGGGCGCGGGCCGATCTCACCTGGTCCCTGTCGCCATTGACCTTTCCGCACCCCTTGGTCAGGGTGATCCTGGCCGAACAGCTGTACCGGGCCTGGTCTCTGCTGCGCGGGCACCCCTATCACCGCGAATAGAGCTTCATCCGTCATGCTGATCCTTGCCTCCGCCTCGCCCCGTCGCCGTGAACTGCTGGATCAGATCGGGGTCTGCCATGAGGTGCGCCCCGTGGATGTGGACGAAACCCCTCACCCGGGGGAGGCGCCCGATGAATTCGCCCGGCGCATGGCCCGGGCCAAGGCCCTGGCCGGTGCCCGCCACGCCGCCGGCCAACCAGTGCTGGGGGCCGACACGGTGGTCAGTATTGATGGTGACATCCTGGGCAAGCCCAGGGATCGGGAGCATGCCCTGGCCATGCTGGGCCGACTTTCCGGGCGGGATCACACGGTTTACTCCGCCGTGGCTCTGGTTCAGGGGGAACGGATTCGGGAGGCCCTCAGTGCCACCCGCGTGCGCTTCAAGGCCCTGTCGTTGCCTGAGCGGGAGGACTACTGGGCCAGTGGCGAGCCGGTGGACAAGGCGGGTGCCTACGGCATCCAGGGCCGGGCCGCCCTGTTCGTGGAACATATCCAGGGCAGCTACAGCGGCGTGGTGGGCCTGCCGCTGTTCGAGACCGGGGCCTTGCTGGCCGGGGACTGAAACCCTTGGCATCCTGTATCGTGTAGCGGGCTTCGCCTCCCCGGGCGCCCAGACACCTAGAAACAAGGCACCGAAGAATGATGGGTACGGAAATTCTCATGAATGTCACCCCCCAGGAGACCCGCGTGGCCCTGGTGGAAAACGGCGTGCTGATGGAGCTGAACATGGAGCGCGCCCGACGGCGCGGCCTGGTGGGCAACATCTACAAGGGTCGGGTGAGCCGTGTCCTGCCCGGGATGGATGCCGCCTTTGTGGATATCGGCCTGGAGCGGGCCGCCTTCCTGCACGCCTCCGACGTGGCGCCAGTGGAGCGCGAGGAGTTGCCCCGGGAAGAGACGGAACGCAACGAGCCCATCCAGCGGCTGCTGCGGGAGGGGCAGGACATCCTGGTGCAGGTGATCAAGGACCCCCTGGGCTCCAAGGGAGCCCGCCTGACCACCTACATCACCGTGCCGTCCCGCTATCTGGTGCTCATGCCCGGCAATACCACCATCGGCATCTCCACCCGCATCGAGGCGGACACCGAGCGGGCGCGGCTCAAGACCACCCTGGAGGCCCTGCAGGCAGAGGTGCAGACCTCCTATGGTTTCATCGTGCGCACCGCGGCTGAAGCCGCCCCCGTGGAGGCCCTGAAGAACGATGTGATCTTCCTGGAAAAACTCTGGCAGACCATCCAGCAATCGGCCCGGGCGGCCAAGGCCGGTTCCGAGGTGTACGCGGACCTGCCGCTCACCCTGCGCATCCTGCGGGACATGGTGGGGGTGGACCTGGAAAAGATCCGCATCGACTCCCGGGAGACCGTGCAGCGGGTGAGCGAGTTCGCCCGGGAATACGTGCCTGAACTGGTGGATCGTATCGAGCATTATCCTGGGGAGCGGCCCATCTTCGATCTCTACAATGTGGAAGAGGAGATCCAGAAGGCCCTGGAGCGCAAGGTGGAGCTCAAGTCCGGTGGGTATCTGATCTTTGATCAGACCGAGGCCATGACCACCATCGACATCAATACCGGCGCCTTCGTGGGTCACCGCAACCTGGAAGAGACCATCTTCAAGACGAATCTGGAGGCGGCCCAGGCCATTGCCCGGCAACTGCGGCTGCGCAACCTGGGGGGCATCATCATTGTCGATTTCATCGACATGACCCAGGATGAGCACAAGCGCCAGGTGCTTCGCTCCCTGGAAAAGGCCATGGAAAAGGACTACGCCAAGAGCCAGATCTGCGACGTCTCGCCCCTGGGTCTGGTGGAGATGACCCGCAAGCGCACCCGCGAGAGCCTGGAACATCAACTGTGCGAACCCTGTCCCACCTGTAGCGGGCGTGGCTATGTAAAGTCCGCCGAGACCGTCTGCTACGAGATGTTCCGCGAGATCCTGCGGGAGGCTCGGCAGTTCGATGCCCGGGAACTGCTGGTGCTGGCTTCCCAGGCGGTGGTGGATCTGTTGCTGGACGAGGAATCCGCCAGCGTGGCGCAACTGCAGGAATTCATCGGCATCCCCATCCGCTTCCAGGTGGAGAGCCTGTACACCCAGGAGCAGTTCGACGTGGTGTTGCTCTGACGTCAAACCGCATGATTCACTAAACAAGCCCCTCTCCCCCGGGGGAGAGGGGTTGGGGTGAGGGGCGAGGGCCAGCACAGAGCCTACCCCACCCACTCCCTCATCCCCAGCCCTTCTCCCCCGAGGGGGAGTAGGGAGTGTCTGTAGCTGAACCTTGCTTCTTTCACTTTAACCTCGGGGCAGATCACTTGTCAGTCAGGATCCTTGCCATCGCCATCCGGGTTGCCGTCGCTGCCATCGTCCTGCTGGCCGCGCTGATCCTCGTGCTGCGGCTGGTGGTTCCCCGCTTGCCGGGGCTGGAGGCACGCCTGGAGGCGGAGCTCTCCGAGCTGGCAGGCCAGCCGGTGACGGTGGGGGAACTGGATATCCGCTGGCGCCTGGCCTCCGCCCGGGTCAGCCTCACCGATGTACGTGTTCAGGACCCTGATCACCCGGTACCGCTGCTGGAAGTGGGTGGATTGCAGCTGGATGTGAATCTGCCCGTCACCCTCTGGCGGGGCCAGCTTGCCTTCGGGCGGCTGCTGGTGCGGGATGCCGACGTGCATGTTCTGCGGGATGAATCCGGCCGCGTGCAGGTCCAGGGTACCGCACCTGCGAACAGGGATGCGTCGGCAGCCGCGCCCGCAGACCTCACCGAACTCCTGGCCGGGCGCCGCCTCACCCTCAAGGACAGTCGCTTGCGCTGGGAGGATCGTACCCTGGGCATCGACTACCAGTTCGACGATCTGAATCTTGCCGTGGCCCTGGAGGCAAATCGCCTGCGGCTGGCAGGCGATGTCTTTCTGCCAGCCCAGTTGGGGCATGCCCTCCAGGTGGGCATGGACCTGCGCCTTTCCCCAAAGCGGGATCAATGGCGGGGGCGGGCCTACCTGCAGGCCCAGGATCTTCACGTCCAGGGGCTACCCAGAGAGGCAAGTCAACGCCTGGGGCTGGAGTCGGGCCGACTGGGCGCCCGGTTGTGGCTCACCTGGGACCAGGGCCGGGTGGAACAGGTTCACATGGAGCTGGAGGGGCGTGAACTGGAACTGGCAGCCGGTGAGGGGGGCGAGGCCCTGCCTGCCGGCCTGGATCATGTGGCTGGACGTCTGTTGTGGGTGCGAGAGCGCGCCGGCTGGCAGTTGCGGGGCAGTGACATCCAGTTGGAGCGCCAGGGCCTGGCCTGGCCCGAAGGCGGATTCGATCTGCGATATCGGGAAGACGACGAGGCTCGTCGACTGCAGGGCCGCATCGACTACCTGCGCCTGGACGACATGGCTCCCTTGTGGGCACATCAACCGGTCCTGGAAAAGGCCTGGCGGGAATACGTATCCGCACTGGCCCCCCGAGGCACGGTGCATCAGGTGAACCTGGATCTGCACCTGCCCCACGACGCCCCCCCCAACCTGCACGCCCACGGACATTTTCGCGGGCTTGGGGTATCTCCCCATGGCCCGGTGCCCGGCTTGCGCGGGCTGGAAGGAGGCTTTGCCTTCACAGGGGATGAGGGAGAGCTCTGGGTAGACAGCGAGGGACTGGAATTGACCCTGCCGGATCTGTTCGACCAACCCCTGTGGGCGGAGACTGCCCGGGGCTCGATCCACTGGAAACAAGGCCCGGAAGGGGTAGTGCTGAGCACTCCGGATCTGCTCCTGGCCAACGAGGATATCCAGGCCCGTGCCCGAGGCGGGGTGACCCTGGGCCAGCAGCCGGGCATGGATCTGGTCGTGGAGTTTGGCGCAGGCAACGGCGCCCGCACCGCCCATTATCTGCCGCGAGGCATCATGCCCGAGGAGGCCCATGACTGGGTCAGCCAGGCCGTGGTGGATGGGCGTGTGGTCTCCGGTGGCATGCTGTTCAGGGGGCCCTTCGCGGCCTTTCCCTTCCGGGAGGATGAGGGGCGGTTCCAGGTACAGGCGCGTATCGAGGACGGCATCCTGGACTACCAGGAGGGCTGGCCGCGCATCGAAGCGCTCTTTGGAGAGCTGGTCTTCGAGAATCAGGCCATGGAGGTGCGTGGAGCCCGGGGGCGTTTGTTCGATGCCCAGGTGACCGATGCCCAGGTACGGATCGACGACCTGCAGAGTCCGCGCCTTGAAATCGAAGGCGGGGTTCAGGGTCGGCTCACGGATTATCTTCGTTATGTCTCGGCAAGCCCGCTGGGTGACGGGCTGGACTGGTTGCCCGATGTGCAGGTGGATGGCCAGGGGCAGCTGGATCTGCGCCTGGACATCCCACTGCAGGGGCGCGAGGCCATGGATCGTCCGGATCAGGTGGAGGGTGTCCTCACGCTCCAGGGCAATCGCCTGTCCATGGCGGGGCAGGATCTGGCCCTGGAGGCGATCCAGGGGCAGGTGAATTTCACGGAACAGACCGTCCAGGCCCGGGACGTTTCGGCGCGTTTCAATGACGTCCCCGTCACCCTGAGGGTGGATCGCTTCGCCGACGGCGCACTGCAGGCCCAGGCCGAGGGAACGCAATCGCTTCATGCCCTGCTGGGTGAGGCCATGCCCCAGGCCGTGGGTTCCCGGCTGGAGGGGGCCTCACACTGGCGGGCGCAGCTGCACATGCCGGCGGGTGGGGCGCCCAGACTGGAACTGGATTCGGACCTGGTGGGGGTGACCTCAAGCCTGCCGGCACCCTTTGACAAGCCCCGTTCATCCAGTCGTCCTCTGGAAGTGGAGATCCCCCTGGGGGAGGCCACCGGTCCCATCCAGGCACGCCTTGGGGGGATATTCAGGCCGTCTTCTCCCCCGGTGAGCAACCCGGCGGGACCACGGGGGAATTACGCATTGGCCGCGGGGCTGCGCTGTTGCCAACCGCGGGAGTCCGGGTGGTGGGCCAGCTGGATCGGGTGGACGTGGATGACTGGTGGGCGCTGGCCTCGGAGCTGGAGTCGGCCCCCCTGGAGGGGGTCGGGGGGGCACTCAATGAAGTGGACCTGCAGGTGGGGGGGGTGATGCTGGCTGGTGGCCGCGAAACCCAGGACATGAGCATCCATGCCCGACGGGAGTCCGGCCAATGGGACCTGCAACTGGCCTCGCCGCTGGTGCTGGGCCAGGTGCTGATCCCTTCGGGGGCCGACGACGAAACGCCCCTGGTGGTGGACCTGGACCTGCTGGATCTGGATCAACTGACCCCGGGCGAGGAAGGGCAGGCGCTGGCTGCCCAGATCGACCCGCGCGGCTTGCCGCCGCTGGATATCCGCCTGGGCACGCTGGTGACGGACGGGCGGCGTTTTCGCTCACTGACCCTGGTGACCGAGCCCACCCACGAGGGCCTGGTGATCCGGGAGGGCCGGGCGGCCACGGCGGGGGATCAGCTGCGGGGACGGATGCAGGGTCACTGGAGCGTGGATGATGACGGGGCCCATCACACCCGGCTGGATCTGGAGCTGGACAGTGACAACCTGGGCCTTGGCCTCACCGACCTGGGCTTTGATCACGCCTTCAGCGGTGGCCGGGCCCGGGCGGAGGCCAGCCTGGAGTGGCCCGAGGCCCCTCAACGCTTCGATCTGGCGGCACTGGAGGGAACCGGCGAGTTCAGGGTCAGGGATGGTCGCCTCGTCGAGGTGGAGCCGGGTGCCGGACGCCTGCTGGGCCTGTTCAGTCTCAACCTGCTGCCGCGACGCCTGGCCCTGGACTTTCGTGACTTTTTCCAGCGGGGCTTTGTCTTCGATGAACTCACCGGCAGCTTCCGTCTGTCCGAGGGTAATGTGCACACCCCGGATCTGCGCATCGACGGCCCTGCCGCTCGCATCCGCATTCAGGGGCGGACCGGACTGGTGGCGCGGGATTACGATCAGACCATCGTCGTGATTCCCAGCGTGCGTGGCACCCTGCCTCTGGCGGGGGCCCTGCTGGGCGGTCCGGTGGCGGGCCTGGCAGTGTTCGTCTTCGATCGGGTGGCCGGCGTGGGCGAGTACATCGACGAGGCTGCCCGGGTGGAATATCGTGTCACCGGCTCCTGGTCCAGCCCCCACGTGAAGGGGGTGGCGCGAGGGGGGGAGTAGGCGGGTGTTCGTCAATTCCATCTGAGTATTGCTATAGTACCGGCATGTTGCCAAACCTCCGCAGGGCGCTGTTCCCGTACCTTATGGCCGCGCCCATGCTGGCCATGGCCGGCGAACCCGTCTACTCCATGAGTGCCGACACCTGGTCCCGTCCCCGCGATGCCGGGTCCCTGGTGTCCGAGCCCGCGCTGCGCAGTACCCTGTCGCGCTACGAATCCAGTCGTGGCGGTCACATCGTGCTGCGCCACCCCTCGGGTGAGCAGGGGCATCTCTGGGTGGCGGAACTGCAGGACTGGCTGGTTGCCCTGGGCGTGCCCTCCGAGCACATCCAGCAGGCGCCCACGGACGACCTGGAAACACATATCGAACTCACCATCAATCCATCACCCTGACCATCCAAGGGATTCAACGTGACGATTGCCGCCGCCATTCAAATGGCCTCGGGTACCAACCTGACCGCCAATCTGCAGGAAACGCGACGCCTGATCACCGTGGCTGCCCAGTCGGGGGCCCGTCTGGTGGTGCTGCCGGAAAATTTTGCCCTGATGGGCATGAACGAACTCCACAAGGTGGAGGTCCGCGAGGAGGATGGCCAGGGTCCCATCCAGGACTTCCTGGCCGAACAGGCCCGTCAGCACGGTATCTGGCTGGTGGGCGGGACCGTGCCCCTGGCCTGTCCCGACCCCGGGAAGATCTATGCCAGTTGCCTTGTGTATGACGACCAGGGCCAGCGGGTTGGTCGTTACGACAAGATCCACCTATTCGATGTGCGCCTGCCGGACAACGACGAACACTACGAGGAATCCGACACCATCATGAGCGGTGATCAGGTGGTGGTGGTGGAGACACCCTTTGGCGTGCTCGGGCTGGCGGTGTGCTATGACCTGCGCTTCCCGGAGCTCTTCCGTGGACTGCTGGATCGGGGGGTCGAGATCATCGCCCTGCCGGCGGCCTTCACCGCCGTCACGGGACGTGCCCACTGGGAGCCCCTGGTGCGGGCCAGGGCCATCGAGAACCAGGTATACATGGTGGCTGCTGCCCAGGGGGGATATCACGTGAACGGTCGTGAAACCCACGGTGACAGCATGGTGGTGGATCCCTGGGGCAATGTACTGGACCGTCTGCCCCGGGGCTCCGGCGTGGTGTGTGGCGAAATGGATCCGGAACGCCAGAAGGTCATCCGCCGCAGCTTCCCCTCGATCTATCACCGGCGCCTGTCCTGCGACCTGACCTGAGGGTTGTCCGAGGCCCAGCGGGCATAAAACCCCAGGGCCCTCGGGCTTGAATTACAGACCCAGCCCCCCAACACTGACCTCATGCCCGGCACTGTGCCCGGCATGAGTTATCAGCGACCCCAAACCCGGAAGGCCCCTCTCCATGACCCAGACACTGGAAACCGCACGTCAGCACCTGCTTGATCCCTCCGGCCTGACCGATTCGGATCTGGATCGGGTGCTGGGCACCCTGGCCGGTCCCGGACTGGACGGGGGCGACCTTTATTTTCAACTGGCCCGGCACGAATCCTGGGTGCTGGAAGATGGCATCGTCAAGGAAGGGGGCTACAACATCGAGCAGGGCGTGGGTGTCCGCGCCCTGAGCGGCGACAAGACGGGGTTTGCCTACACCGACGAGATCGCCCCCGCCTCGCTGATGGAGGCGGCCCTGACCGCCCGTGCCATCGGTCGTGATCACCGGGATGGCAGCGTGCCGGTGCGGCGGACCACCCCGGCCCATCGCCTGTACCTGCCGGTGGATCCCCTGGGCACCCTGGATGAGCAGGCCAAGATCGAACTGTTGCAGTCCCTGGATGCCGAGGCCCGTAGCCAGGATCCCCGTATCAGCCAGGTCATGGTCAGTCTTGCCGGCGTCCACGAGGTGGTCATGGTGCTCAATACGGACGGCACCCTGGCGGCGGATATCCGCCCCCTGGTGCGCATGAATGTGCACGTGATTGCCGAGGATCGGGAAGGGCGGCGCGAACAAGGCTCCAGCGGTGGCGGTGGTCGTACCGGGTACGGCTTCTTCCTGGAGAAGGAACGTGGCCTGGGCTATGCCCGCGAGGCCGCCCGTCAGGCCCTGTTGAACCTGGATGCGGTGGATGCCCCGGCCGGGACCATGACCGTGGTACTGGGCTCAGGCTGGCCGGGCGTGCTGCTGCATGAGGCCATTGGTCATGGCCTGGAAGGCGACTTCAACCGCAAGGGCACCTCGGCCTTCAGTGGGCGCATGGGGCAGCGGGTAGCGGCTCCGGGGGTCACGGTGGTGGACGATGGCACCCTGGAGGGGCGTCGCGGATCGCTGAACGTGGATGACGAGGGTACGCCCACCCAGTCCACCACCCTGATCGAGGACGGTGTGCTCAAGTGCTTCATGCAGGATCGCCTGAACGCCCGCCTCATGGGACTTGCGCCCACCGGCAACGGGCGCCGGGAGTCCTACGCACACCTGCCCATGCCCCGCATGACCAATACCTACATGCTGGCCGGGCCCCATGATCCGGCTGAGATCATCGCCTCCGTGGACAAGGGGCTGTATGCCGTCAACTTCGGTGGCGGGCAGGTGGACATCACCTCCGGCAAGTTCGTGTTCTCCGCCTCGGAGGCCTATCTCATCGAGGGTGGCAAGCTCACCCGCCCGGTGAAAGGGGCCACCCTGATCGGCAACGGACCCGATGTGCTCACCCGGGTGTCCATGGTGGGCAATGATCTGAATCTGGATAACGGCGTGGGCACCTGTGGCAAGGAGGGCCAGAGTGTCCCGGTGGGTGTCGGCCAGCCCACCCTGCGGGTGGATGGACTCACAGTGGGTGGCACCAGCCACTGACCCATCATTGTCGCAGGCTGCGCCCGACGCATTCCCTGACAGTCTTGCACTTACCCCACAAAGGAGCCCCCATGTCGCAAACAACCCCCTCGGCCCTGGACGAGAAAGATCTGGAAGCCATCGTCAGCCAGGTGCTGGACGAGGCCCGCCGCGCCGGTGCCACCAGCGCCGAGGCCGCTGCCAGCCAGGACGCCGGGCTGTCGGTCAATGTGCGCCTGGGTGAAGTGGAAACCCTGGAATACCACAAGGATCAGGGCATCGCCGTCACCGTCTACATGGGACAGCGCAAGGGCACGGCCAGCACCTCCGACCTCAAGCCCGGGTCGCTTCGTGAGGCGGCCGAGGCGGCCTGCCGCATCGCCCGTTACACGGCCGAGGACCCCTGTGCCGGTCTGGCCGATCCGGCCCTGATGGCGCAGGACTACCCCGCCCTGGATCTGGACCACCCCTGGGGTCTGACGGCCGATGAGGGTATCGAGATCGCCCGTGCCTGTGAGGCGGCCGCCCGGGAGCGTGATGCCCGTATCGTCAATTCCGAGGGGGCAGGTATCAACAGCTTTCGTGGCACGGCGGTCTACGGTAATACCCACGGCTTCGTGGGCGGCTATGCCACCACCCGGCACTCCCTGAGTTGTTCGGTGCTGGCCGGTGACGATGATGGCAACATGCAGCGTGACTATTGGTACACCGTGGCCCGGCACCGGGAGGCCCTGCAGGCGGCCGGGGCCGTGGGTGTGGAGGCGGCCGACCGGGCCCTGCGTCGTCTGGGAGGACGTCGCCTTTCCACGCGCCGCTGCCCGGTGCTGTATTCCCCGGATGTGGCCCGCTCCGTGCTCGGTCACTTCATCGCCGCCATCCGGGGCAGCACCGTGTATCGCAAGGCCTCCTTCCTGGTGGACCGCCTGGGCGATCCGATCTTCCCGGAGTTCGTGCACATCCATGAACAGCCGCACATCCCCCGGGCCCTGGGCAGTGCCCCCTTCGACAACGAGGGTGTGGCCACCCAGGCCCGGGATCTGGTCAGTGGCGGACGACTGGAGTCCTATGCCCTGGATACCTACGCGGCCCGCAAGCTGGGCATGCAGAGCACCGGCAATGCTGGCGGACTGCGCAACCTGACCATCGACCCCGGCCCCATGGACTTCCAGCAGCTGCTTGCCGAGATGGGCACGGGCCTGCTGGTGACGGAGCTGATTGGCCATGGCATCAACATGGTCACCGGCGACTATTCCCGGGGCGCGGCCGGGTTCTGGGTGGAGAACGGCGAGATTCAGTATCCCGTGGAAGAGATCACCGTGGCCGGCAACCTCAAGGACATGTTCCGTGACCTGCGGGCCGTGGGTTCGGACATGGACCTGCGCGGCAATGTGCGCACCGGCTCGCTGCTCATCGACGGCTTGACGGTGGCAGGGGAATAGCCTCGACCCGGCTAGGGGGTTTCACTGCCAAAAATGGGTTCACGAAGCCCCCATTTGCCGGCCAGGGTCTCCACGGCGTTGAGCACTTCCTCGGCCCGGGCCGGGTGGTTGAATCGGCCCCGGGCAATCCATGCCAGAGCCGTCTCCCGGTCCGGCGCCAGGGAGAGCAGATGAATCAACTCCCCCGCCTGGGCGCCCGTGATCTCCCCCCCCAGCAGCCTGGCCGTGTCCATGTCGGCAATGAGCCGAACGAAGCCCGCCGTGTCATCCTGGCCCAGGGCGCAGGGGGAGGTCTCGAAGGCGGCAAATCCCACGGCCGGTTCGTGGCCGGCGTCCTCTGCGGCATCCTCGTCCATGCCCACCCGGGCCAGCTCCAGGGCACTGTAGACCACTACGGGCACCTGCCCGGGGTCCTGCTCCCGGGTGTTGCCGGTGATGATGTTCTCGATGGCCACCGTGGCATCGGACAGGGCATGATTGGCTGTCATCCAGGAGCTGGCCACGTCGCCGATGGCATACACGTGGTCGGCGCGGGTGCGCAGATGGCTGTCCCGTCGCACAAAGCCGGAATCATCCGTCTCCACCCCGGCGGCCTCCAGTGCCAGTCCCTCGGTGTGGGGCACCCGTCCCGTCCCCAGGCAGACCCAGTCCACGGTTACCGCCTCGCCACCCTCCATCCCCAGTGTGACGCCATCGTCATGGACATCCACCGATACGAAGTTCACACCGCCCTGTAATGTAACCCCCTGGGCCGAGAGCGCATCCCGAAGGGCGCTCAGGGCCGGGCGACTGAAGTTCAGGCGCCGGAGCATGGGGGATCGGGCCAGCCAGGTGACCTGCTTGCCCATCTGGCTGAAGATGAAGGCAAACTCCGTGGCCACCACGCCGCTGCCGATGATGGCGACGCGCTCCCCGGGGGGCGGCGGGTCATCGAACAGCATGTCGCTGGTGAGCACCCGGCCTGGCACGGGCTCAAACGGTGGGGGAACATGGCTATGGGCGCCGGTGGCGATGATGATGTGACGGGCACTGATGGTCTGTTCGCCATGCTGAGTTTTCACCACCAGGGTGTGGGCATCCTGAAAACGGGCATGGCCGGAGAGTGTGGCCACCTTCAGGTGATGCAGATAATCCTGGTAGCTGCCCCGGATACGCTCCACCACGGCCCGCTGATGATTCCAGGCCTGGTCCATGCGGGCGGTGAGTTCTCCCTCCAGTCCCCGGTGGGTAAAGCTGGATTGCGAGGCCACCAGGCGGGCGGTGTGATGCCAGTCCTTCTTGGGCACGCAGCCGCGATTGAGGCAGCACCCACCCCAGTCGGCCTTCTCGATGATGGCCACAGACAGTCCCCGCAGGGCGCCCAGCACCGCCGCCCGATAGCCGCCGGGTCCGGAGCCGATCACTGCCAGGTCAACTTCCTTGGGTGCACTGTCGGGCATGGGGGCTCCCTATGGAGTGGTGGGCGGGGGTGTCAGCGGGGGTTGTCGTGCCACTCCAGAGAGCGGATGTTGAGGACCACGCTATCCCCGTTCTGCTCCTGCTCCAGGCGCACCGGCAGGTAGTTCATGCGCGGCGCAAACCAGGTGCTGACAGTGGTGTCCCGGTCCTCGATCTCCCGTATGACGGGGATGGCCTCCACCCGGCCCATGGGCGTGGTGATGTTGCGTGGCTCACCCACCGTGAAGTGATAGGTGCGGATACGGTCGCGATCCACGATGGTCTGGCTGAACTCCTTTTCGCCCCGGTGCAGCCTGTTGATCATGGCCAGTTGCAGGGCAAAGCGATCCACTGCGTCGGGGGGTAGGTCCAGTTCGAAGGGTTTGTCATTGTGCACGCCCTTCACCCGATACGCCTCCCAGTCGAAACGGCTCTCGGTGAGCCGCTTGCGGCTGCCGCCGGTGTGGCTGTAGAGGTACTCCTCACTACGCAGGCCATCGGGCGTCATGCGCATGATGCTCTGCTCGATGATCTCGTCACTGCGTACCCAGGAGAGCACGCCGGTGGGGCGCAGACGGGCGCGATACCGCAGGAACTCTCCCTCGCGGGTGAGGGTGATGTGTCCCACCACCGAGAGCCCCATCTTCTGGGCCTCATATTCTGCAGTGTAGGAGGGCGGGACGAAGGGCATGGACTGGGCCGCCACCGGCAGGCAGACCAGCAGCAGCGACAGGCCCAGCGCCACCGCGAGCGCCCGGTCAGGCGTCCAGTGGCGTGTCAGCCTCCACCTGGAGGGGGGTGTGCAGGGTGTTTTCATCAAGCCTTACCTGTCCATTTGCGAGTGACAGCCGCCCCTGGCAGAACCAGCGCACCACCTGGGGATAAACGCGGTGTTCCTGTTGCTGTACGCGGGCGGCCAGGGTGTCGGGCGTGTCATCCCCGAGCACCGGTACCCGGGCCTGGATGATCACCGGACCGCCGTCCAGTTCGGTATTGACGAAATGAACACTGCAGCCATGGCTTTCGACACCATCTTCGAGCGCCCGTTCATGGGTATGCAAGCCCCGGTAGGCGGGTAGCAGGGACGGGTGGATGTTGACCAGCCGTCCAGCGTAGTGACCCACGAAGTCCGGAGTGAGCACGCGCATGAAGCCGGCCAGCACCACCAAATCCGGGGTATGGGCATCGATACCGGTCATCAGGGCAGCGTCGAAGGCCTCTCGATCCCCATAATCCCGATGATTGATCACCTCATGGTGAATCCCCGCGCGGGCAGCCCGATCCAGACCCGCCACGCCGGGGCGGTTGCTGATCACGGCGCGGATGCAACCGGGGATGCGGCCATCCTTCACGGCGTCGATCAGGGCCTGCAGGTTGGTGCCCGATCCCGAGATGAGCACCACGATGCCCGGCTGTGTGGCAGCGCCCATCAGCGCACCAGTTCCACGTGAGGGGCACCCTCGCCCGGGGCGATCTCACCCAGGCGCCACGTGTTGATGCCCTCGTTCTTCAGGAGTTCCTGGGCGGCGGCAACCGCCTGGGAGGGCAGCACCACCACCATGCCGATACCGCAGTTGAAGGTGCGCAGCATTTCCCTTTCCTCCACGCCCCCTGCCTGACGCAGCCAGTCGAAAACGGCCGGTCGTGGCCAGGCATCCGGATTCACCCGGGCCAGGGTGCCTTGGGGCATCACCCGGGGCAGGTTTTCCAGCAGGCCGCCCCCGGTGATGTGGGCCAGGGCGTGCACGGGCTGAGCCTGCATCAAGGCCAGCAGGGGTTTGACATAGATCCGCGTGGGGGCCATCAGGGCCTCACCCAGGGTGACCTCGCCGCAGGGGGCGTCCAGATCCGCGTCAGTCAGCTCGATCAGTCGTCGGATCAGGGAATAACCGTTGGAATGGGGGCCGGAGGCCTCCAGGCCCAGCAGGACATCACCGGGGGCCACCTGGCTGCCATCAATCAGACGGGACTTTTCCACGATGCCCACCGCAAACCCGGCCAGATCGTATTCACCGTCACCGTACATGCCCGGCATCTCGGCGGTTTCTCCGCCCACCAGCGCACAGCCTGCCAGGGCGCAGCCGTCGGCAATACCCTTCACCACGTCAGCGGCGGTGTCCACGTCCAGGGCGCCGGTGGCATAGTAATCCAGAAAGAACAGGGGCTCGGCCCCCTGAACGATGATGTCGTTGACGCACATGCCCACCAGGTCGATCCCGATGCTGTCGTGGCGTCCCAGTTGCTGGGCCAGCTTCAGCTTGGTGCCCACGCCATCCGTGCCGGAGACCAGCACCGGCTCGCGGTAATCCTGCCAGGGGAGCTCGAACAGGGCGCCAAAGCTCCCCAGGCCCGCCATCACGCCGGGGCGCCGGGTACGCTGAGCATGGGGCTTGATGCGCTCCACCAGGGCATTGCCCGCATCGATATTGACGCCGGCATCCTGATAGCGGATGCCCTGGGTGGGTGGTTTGTCGTTCTGGGCCATGATGCATGTCCTTGAATGGATGGATGCCGGCCGGCGCTTGGCGGGGCAGGGCCGGCAATCGGGTCGCGAACCGGTGCCTGCCGGGTGCTGACGGGGGCTGTGATGTTAGCGACGCCGGGTGTTGCTGTAAACCGAGGCGGTAGGTCCGGTAGTTATGGTATTTTAGCCACCCAGACACCCCTAGCCCTAGTCCTGGTGCCATGAAATCAGTTGTTCAGTCCCGGCCGTTCCTATCCGTGGTTTTGGCGCTGGCCGCCCTGGCCTGGGCCCCGGTGGCGCTGGCGCTGCCCCCGGCAGGCCTGGATGAGGCCCAGGTGCCCGTGGATACCCGCGATCGCCCCGAGCGTGCCGAGGCCTTCTCCAGGGCCCTGGGTCAGGTGCTGGTCAAATATACCGGAGATCGTGCCCTGGCTGACGATGAACGGGTGGCCGAGTTCCTGGAGCAGGCCCCCCGCCATGTCCGTCAATACCGTTACCAGGATCAGCCTGGCGGCGGGAATGCCCTCTGGGTGCGCTTTGATACGGCCCCCCTGGAGCGCTTCCTGCGTGACAGTGGTCTGCCGGTCTGGGGGCGGGACAGGCCGGTGCTGCTGGTCTGGATGCTGGTGCAGGATGATGATGAGCGACGTTTGGTCGGTGATCAGGATGCCGGTGAGGCACGCCACGCCATGGAGCGTGTTGCCCGCGAGCGTGGCCTGCCATTGATCTTCCCCTTGCTGGATATGGAAGACCAGGCCCGTGTCAGCCCCGCCGATGTGGTGGGTGGTTTTGACGATTCCCTGCGCGAGGCCTCTGCCCGCTACAGCCCCGATGGCATGCTCGTGGTGCGTGTCCGTGAGCGTGGCGGTAACTGGGAGGGGCGCTTCCAGCTGCATGTGGAGCAGGGCGGCGGCACCTGGGAGATGCAGGATGATCGCCTGTCAGGGCTCATGCAGCAGGGAGTGGACCAGGTGGCGGATCACCTCAGCCGGCAGATGGTGGTCACGGGCCTGCAGCAGGACCAGGACGGCGTGACGGTGGTGGTGACGGGGATCGGCTCCCTGTCCGACTACCTGCGGGCGGGCCGGTACCTGTCGAATATGGCCCCGGTGAGCCGTGTGCAGCCCCAGGGGCTGGATGCTGAACGTGCCCTTTTCCTGGTGCAGGTGCGTGGCGAGGCCAGGGATCTTGAACGGGCCGCGCGGCTGGGGTCCACCCTGGCGCCGACATCCCTGGATGATGAAGGCGAGGCCGGTGAGGCCCTTGGATTCAGGTTGCTGCGGTGAGCCTGCGTCAACTGCCCAACACGATCACCCTGCTGCGCATCGCCCTGACGGTGCCCATTGTCTGGGCGCTGCTGGTCGAGGAATACGGGCTGGTGCTGTGGCTGCTGCTCCTGGCTGGCCTGTCGGATGCCCTGGATGGCTGGCTCGTGCGCCGCTATGGCTGGTACACCCGTCTGGGCGGGTATCTGGACCCGCTGGCGGACAAGATACTCGTGGTGAGTACCTATTTCACCGTGGCCTGGACAGGATTGCTGCCCTGGTGGCTGGTGGCCCTGGTGGTGGCCCGGGAGGTCATCATTCTCAGTGGCGCCCTGGCCTTCCGGGCAGTGACACGCAGCCTGGAGATGCAACCGCTGTTCATCAGCAAGGTGAACACCTTCATGCAGATCGTGCTGGTCCTCTCGGTCATCGTGAGTGCAGGGGTGCTTTCCCTGCCGGCCTGGTATCTGGATGGCATGCTCCTGCTGGTGCTTTTCACCACGGTCAGCAGCGGCCTGGCCTATGTGGTGGCCTGGAGTCGCAAGGCCTTCAATCACGGCCGCGCCACCGTCGACCCCCCGCGATGACGTCATGACCCAGCAACTGACCCAGCAACTGACCCTGGACGTGGCCCTGCGTGATGGCGCCACTTTCGATGTCTTTCACTCCGGTGATCATCCCCTGGGCCCGGAGGCAGTGCGCGCGGCCGCCCAGGGCATCGGGGAGCCTCAGGTGTACCTTTTCGGTGAAGCGGGCTGCGGCAAGACGCATCTGCTTGAGGCGGCCTGTCATGAGGTCTGCCGGGCAGGGGGGCGGATCGCCTATCTGCCCATGGGTCTGCTGGCCGATAGTGGTCCGGGCGTCCTGGATGGCTGGGAGGGGCTGGATCTCATCGCCCTGGATGACCTGGACCGGATGCCAAGGGCGGCGGATTTCGAACGGGCCCTGTTCGACTTCATCAATCGTCAACGGGATGCCGGGACGCGCCTGTTGCTCGCCTCGCGCACGGCCCCGCAGTCCCTCTCCGTGGCCCTCCCGGATTTGCGATCACGCCTGCTCTGGGGGCCGGTGTTCCAGCTCCATGAGCTCAGTGACGTCCACAAGCGTGAGGTGCTCGTGCGCCGTGCCCACCGTCGCGGCTTCGACCTGCCCCCGGACGCCTGTGACTACCTGCTGCGCCACAAGCGTCGGGACCTGACTTCACTCATGGGGCTTCTGGACCGCCTGGATAAGGCCTCGCTCCGGGATAAGCGCAAGATCACCCTGCCTTTCGTGCGCAAGGTGCTCCAGGCCGACTAGGCCTCTTTGCGTGCGGCCTTCGCATACCCCAGGCATCCGGCGAAAAACACCAGGCTCAGCACCAGCATCAGCAGCCCATAGGCCTGATGCCCGCCTGTCGTGGCCATGGCCACCCCGATCACCACGTAGGGCAGGGCCAGCAGGCTGCTCCAGACATGGGTCTGGGGGCGCCCGTACAGCAGCCCTCGCAAGGGGATCAGCAGTGGCCCGCCCAGCAGAAGCAGCAGCAGGGAGCGGGGGAAGTCCTCCGGGGGCGAGGCCCAGGTGGTGGCGATCACGATCAGTGTCAGCAGGCCGAAGAAGCCGCCCAGGGTGAGCATGCGGTAGTTGCGCTTGGACACGGTATCACCCCTTGTGGTCGCCACCCTGTTTGAGGGCAAGGGCCGTGCGAGCCAGGCGGCGGCCCAGCGCATGACAGAGTATCCGTTCGTGTTCCGTGAAGGGATTGTCTCCCTTGGGCCCCGAGACATGACTGGGGCCATAGGGCGTTCCGCCGGAGGTGGTTTCGGTCAGCGCGGCCTCCGAGTAGGGCACGCCGACGATGAGCATGCCATGATGCAGCAGTGGGGTGATCATGCTCAGCAGGGTGGATTCCTGACCGCCATGCTGCGTGGCGGTGGAGGTGAACACGCCCGCCGGTTTGCCCACCAGATCCCCGGAGAACCAGAGGTTGCTGGTCTGGTCCAGAAAGTACTTGAGGGGTGCCGCCATGTTGCCAAAACGCGTGGGGGTGCCGAAGGCTGCGCCGTCACAGGCCTGCAGGTCTTCCATGGTGGCGTAGGGTGGGCCGTCCGCCGGGATGGCGTCCTCCACGGCCTCGCAGGTGGTGGATACCGTCGGGACGGTGCGCAGTCGGGCGGTGCACCCGGCCACCTCTTCAACGCCGCGCGCCACATGGCGCGCCATCGTGGCGGTGGCGCCGTAACGGCTGTAATAGACGACAAGGATTTCTGCCTGGGGATTGAGTGTCATGCTCACTCCTGCTGGGCCATGGGACGAACCGTATTTAAACAGCCGTCAAAGGTTTTGTCTGTAGGTGGTTGTTGCCTTGACGATTTTGTAGCCTGGTGCTAGTGTCCTTGAATCTCTCACGGGAGCCTCAGACGCCATCGTGAATTCGAATCGCATCCTGCTTTCCTTCTCTCGCCCTGCCGGCCGGCGTCGCGCCATATTATACGCCCTGGCCCTGCTTGTGGGCGCTGTGCTGATGCTGTCGGGTTGTGCCACCACACCGCCCGTTCAGGAGATGAGTGATGCCCGGCAGGCCCTCAGGGCGGCCGAGGAGGCTCAGGCCCCCCATCGTGCCGGCGAGACCTATCAGCGTTCCCGTGAGCTGCTGGAGCAGGCCGAGGGCCGGCTGCAGCAGGGTGAGTACCGGTCGGCGCGCTACAAGGCCAACGAGGCCAAGCGTCTGGCCATTGAGGCGCGCATTCAGGCCGGGGATTGACCCCCTCGCAGCGTTCGCGTTGCATCGCGGGATCGTCTAGAATCAAAGGTAGTGGGGTTGTCCCCCTATCTCGATTACCAGGATTCAAAAGGGAGTCTGTGGCCGTGAAAACCAAAAAGAACATGATATTGCTGGCGGGCGTGATGTCTGCGGCTCTGCTGTCAGGCTGCGCCACCGTGTCAGAGACCCCCGTGGGGACAGCCTACCTGATCGATGCCAGTGGCGAGCATGTGAGAAGTGCTGGCGGGGACTGCTGGCGCACCGGCTACTGGACCGAAGCGCGTGCCAACGAGACCTGCGATCCGCAGCTGTTCGCCCGTGCCCCGGAGCCGGCGCCAGCACCGGAACCCGAGCCTGCACCGCCTCCGGCCGAGCCCAAGCCGGAACCCGAGCCCAGTTTCATGTCGTATAACGTGGAGCGGGGCGATAGCCTCTGGAAGATCTCCGGCAAGAGTTCCGTGTACGGCAACCCCTACCAGTGGCCCCTGATCTACCGCGCCAATGTGGACCAGATCCGCGATGCCGACCTGATCTTCCCGGGACAGGAGCTGCGGATCGAGCGGAATCCTGCCTCGGCTGATGTGGATGAGGCAGTGCGGCATGCCCGCACCCGGGGTGCCTGGCAGGTCGGCCCGGTGGAGCGCTCTGACGTGCGCTACCTGGAACAGTATGGGCTGTCTCCCATGCGTTGATCCGGACGACCTTCGGGCCCGAACATGATCAATGTCGCAGTGCTTGATGGAAGGGCCCGCCTTGGCGGGCCCTTCCACGTTGTGCCCACTTATCGAAAGATAGCCGGATACGGAGTCAAACATCATGTCCCAGACCCATCATCAGGCCCTGCGCTGCTGGGTGTCAGGCCGTGTGCAGGGCGTGTTCTTTCGGGCCTCCACCCAGGTCAAGGCACGAGAGCTGGGCCTGGATGGGTATGCCATGAACCTGCCTGATGGGCGAGTGGAAGTGGTGGCCCAAGGCCCGGAAGCTGCACTGGAGTCGCTCAGGCAATGGCTGCGCCAGGGGCCATCCCAGGCTCGGGTGGACAGTCTCGACTGCGAGGCCTTTGCCGGGCCGGTGGAGTCGGGGTTTCACACCCGCTGAGGTGCTGGGCCGTCCTGCCTCAGGCCCTGGCTCGGGGCAGGATGACGGTGAGGATTTCCATGAACTGAGGCGTGATTTCGTCCCAGATGTCATCCGTGTCCTCTTCGTTCAATTTCAGCGTGGTCCAGATTCCCGGATCCACCAGGCATGCATAGCCACCATATTCACTGAAACTGCCGTGCTCGGTGCGATTGCTCAGGGCGTCGGCCAGGTGCACCACCGACACCTCCAGACTGGCCTGGTGAGCGGCGCCAGGCCGGTGATGTCGGCCCACCGCCTCCTGCAGGACCGGTGGCAGGCCCCAGATACGCAGCAGCTCCCCGCCCACGTCTGCGTGATCGAATCCCAGAATCTCCCGCTCCTGCTCCGCCAGCACCTGTTCATTGCCCCGGGAGATCATCAGGGCCTCGCGCAACTCCTCGGGATAGCGGCTGTACAGCACCAGGCTGCCCACATCGTGCAGCAGCCCCGCCACGAACAGCCTTTCCGGATGCAGCACGTGGCAGCGCTGGGCCAGCGAGCGGGCCACCAGGGCCGTGAAGATGCTGTGACGCCAGAACACCGCCACATTGACCAGTTCGCAGGGCAGGCGCGAGAAGGTGTTCGTGGCGCTCACTGCCAGCGCCAGGTGATACAGGGCTCGTGTGCCGATGATGGAAATGGCCCTGGAGACCGTATCGATCCGGTTGGGCAGGCCGTACATGGCCGAGTTGGCCAGGTGCAGCACCTGGGCGCTCAGGTTGGGATCCTGTGTCACAATGGCGGCAATGCTGTTGGCCGAAGAGTGGGGCGCCTCCAGCGCCTGGCGCAGCCGGATGATGATTTCCGGGGGGGATATCAGGTGCGACACGTCCTTCAACAGGTCGCCGAGATCGAACCGCTTGTCTGAAAGGTCACCCATGCGTTTGATTGGTCTCGAAAAAATTTGAATTTTGTCGCGTTTCCCAAGCCTAACTATGGACTATAAGACACTGAAGTCAACCGCGACGGGAGCGGTCCCAAGCAACCCCAGGTTATTGCCATGAACGAGAAAGCCGTACACAACGTGGTCGCGTTCAAGGCCCCAGGTCCACACAAGGCGGGGGGCCGCATGCCCATTCAGATCCTGGGCCATTGCCGGAACCTGTCTACCCGTCACGTGGAGCCGCTGCTGCGGGAGATGCTGGATAACGCCGACGACGCCCTCTTCAAGCTGGCGGAGAAGGCCGAGGACAACCGCTCCCAGACGGCCTATTTCGACGCCATGCGGGAGCTGCGCCGGCAGCGCTCCACCATGGAGAGTGAGTACGCCACCCAGATGGCACGGGTCTTCGATCAGTGCCTGCGCGCCAGGCCCGCGGCGTCGCGGTCTCCCACCGCCGAACCGGATGAACTGAGCCTGGTGGACGATGAGGAACTGGAGGAAAACCTGGCCATCGATGGCATGGTGGGCAAGGCACGGCGCCTGAATGAGCATGACCTGCATGCCATCGAGCGGCGTCTGGCTGCGGTGATGGAGCGATCCCGCTTGAGCGAGGAGGACAACCCGGTGGACCCCGTGGCGTTTTGTCGGGGGTTTCGGGATGCCATGCAGGTGCTGGATGTGGATATCCGCATTCGCCTGATCATCTTCAAGCTGTTTGATCAGTTCGTGGTCACCCGCCTGGCCCCGTTGTATCACGAGATCAACCGCTACCTGGTGGAAATGCGCATCCTGCCGGACCTGCGCCACGAAGGCCGGGAGGGCCGGCCCGTTCCCGAGTCTCGCAGGGATGCTCCGGAGGGCTCCCTGGACGAAGCCGGGATGGATCCGGGTGCGTACGATGTCGACAGCGAGGATGACGAGGGCGATCTGGTGGCGCTGCTGCGGCACTGGGTGGGTCGTCGGGGCCCACAGGGGTCAGTCCACCAGGGTGGACGGTCCGGGGGCATGGGGGCCGGTGTGCCTGGTGGTGGCTCCGGCACGGGCAGCGCCGTTTCGGGGTCGGGCAGAGCGGTCACGGCCGACATGGGCGCGGTGATCGCCGCCCTGTCCTCGCTGCCCTCCTCGGGTCAGGTGGGCGTCGTGGGAGGTGGGGCCGCCGAACTCAAGGGTGCCGTGGTCGGTGCATTGAACACCGGCGGTGATCAGGCCGTTGCCCTCAACGGCATGGATGAGTCGGCTATCGATATCGTCGCCATGCTGTTCGAATTCATCTTTGATGACCCGGCGCTGCCGGCCCCCATCAAGGAACTCATTGGTCGTTTGCAGATTCCCGTACTCAAGGTGGCCCTGCTGGACAAGGGCTTCTTCAGTCGCAAGCGTCACCCGGCTCGCCGCCTGCTCACGGAGCTGTCCCGGGTGGGCGTGGGCTGGTCCGAGGCCGCCGACGAGGAGGAGGGTCTGCGGGTCAAGATCGAGTCCCTGGTGGAGCGCCTGCTGAATGACTTCGAGGATGATGTGGGCATCTTCGATGAGGTTCTCCAGGACCTGCAGGATTTCTGCGCCCAGCAGGCCGAGCGGGCCGCCCAACGGGAGGAGCAGGCGGCCCTGGCCACCCAGGGGCGCGAGAATCTGCTGCTGGCCAGAGGGGTGGCTGACGAGGCCATTGAACGGGTGATCGACGGGCGTTCCCTGCCCGAACCCATCGAGCATCTGTTGCGCCACACCTGGAAGGAATTGCTGGTGCTGATCTACCTGAGGAATGGTCAGCACAGTCAGTTGTGGCAGAAGGCCTTGAACGTGGCCTCACTGCTGGTGTGGAGTCTCATTCCCAAGGGGCGGCAGGATGAACGAGATCAGCTTACGGGTCTGCTGCCCTCATTGCTCAAGGCCCTTCAGGACGGCATGGCCCGCATGTCGCGGCCACCGGAGGAGCAACAGGAAGTCATGGCCCTGCTGGCCCGTGAACACACGCGCATGGTGAAGACGCCGATGCCAGCCGGGGATGCCGCCACGGTGGCGCCCGACCTGGAGGATGTGACGGCGACAACCGCCACCCGCAAGCAGGGTGTCGACCCCGCGCCCACTGCCGGGGAGGCGAAGCCTGCTGCGGATCCCCTTTTTCAGTCACCGGCCCGCGAGACACCGGCGGAGGACGTTGCGGAGGATGTCCACGATGGTCGCTCCTTCATGGCCCGCAAGGTGGCGGAAATCAACCAGTTGATCTCCGAAGGGCGCTTCAGCGTGCCGGGTCAGAGCACTCCGGAGGCGTGGGAAGGCGAGGCTGCTGGGGATGTCCCCGTGGAGGACCTGCATCTGATGACCGCCCGGGAACTGGCCGAGGGCACCTGGCTGGAACTGCTGGACGCGGAGAACCAGCCCGAGCGGATCAAGCTGTCCTGGAAAAGCCTCATCAGCGGCAAGTACTTCTTCGTCAATCGTCAGGGGCTGAAGGTCCGGGAGATGACCTCCCACGCCCTGGCCGCCGAGTTCCGGGCCGGCCGGGCGAGGATCATCGAGGATGTACCGGTCTTCGATCGGGCCATCGAGACCCTCATGTCCAGCCTGAAATAGGAGGGCGCTGGGGCGGCGCCCCTAGCCACCTATGACAAATTTGTGGTTTTATTAGCGGGTTTTTCCATCTGGCCACCCCCCACAGACTGGAGTACCCGGTGAACAAGAAGAGCTTGCTGCGCGGCATGGCCGCTGTCACGACCCTCCTTGCCCTGGCTGTTGCCGGGCCCGCTCCGGCCTCTGATGAGCCCATACGCATCGGCGCCTTCGTCTCCGCCACGGGCCCCGCGTCCTTCCTGGGCGACCCGGAACTCAAGACCCTGGAGATGTATGTGGAGCGCATCAATGAGGCGGGCGGGGTGCTGGGTCGGCCTCTGCGTCTGATTCATTACGATGATGGGGGCAGTGCCTCCGAGGCCCGCAACTTTGCCAATCGTCTGTTGCGCCGCGATCGGGTGGACGTGCTCATTGGCGGCAGTACCACCGGCACCACCATGGCCGCCGTGCCCCTGGCCGAGCGGGCCCGTACACCAATGATCTCCATGGCCGGTGCCCTCACCATCGTCGAACCCGTGCGTCCCTGGGTATTCAAGACCCCGCAGTCGGATCGCATGGCGGCGGAACGTGTCCTGAGCGACATGCAGGAGCGCGGCATCACGCGCATCGGCCTGATCTCCGGCACCGACGGGTTTGGTCGCTCTGGTCGGGAACAGACCCTGGAAGTGGTGGAACAGTTCGGGATCCAGGTGGTGGCGGATCAGACCTACGGCCCCCAGGATACGGACATGACCTCACAGCTCACCCGTATCCGCAACACCGAGGGCGTTGAGGCGGTATTCAATTTCGGTTTCGGCCAGGGGCCGGCCATCGTCACCCGCAACTATGCCCACCTGGGCATTGATCTGCCCCTGTACCAGTCCCACGGCGTGGCCTCCGATCGCTTCCTGGATCTGGCCGGATCGGCCGCCGAAGGGGTGCGCCTGCCTGCTTCTGCGCTGCTGGTGCCCGATGCATTGCCGGATGACGACCCGCAGAAGCCGGTGGTGCAGGGTTACAAGGAGGCCTATGAGGCGCGCTGGAATACTTCCGTGTCCACCTTTGGCGGTTATGCCTACGATGCCCTGCACCTGGCCATCCACGCCATCGAACAGGCGGGCAGTACCGACCCCGAGGCCATTCGCGACGCCCTGGAATCGGTTCAGGGTTTCGTCGGGGTGACCGGGGTCTTCAACATGACGCCGGAGGACCACAACGGTCTTGAGCCTGAATCCTTCCGTCTGCTGGAGGTTCGCGACGGTCGCTGGGCGTTGATCGACTGAGCCCCGTGTCCGTCAGTGCACGGCGCCCGGGTGACTCCTTGCCCGGGCGTTCCACATGACCCTTGTTAGCCTGCCTCGAGTCCCGCATGTTTGCCGAGTTCCTACAGTACCTCTTCGCCGGCGTGACCACCGGCGCCATCTATGCCCTGGTGGCCCTGGGGTTCACCCTGGTGTACAACGCCAGCCACGTGATCAACTTTGCCCAGGGTGAGTTCATCATGATCGGTGGCATGGCCACCCTGGCCTTCATGGTCATGGGGGTGCCCATGCCTCTGGCCATTGCCATGGCGATCCTCCTGGCGGCGGTGCTGGGCGCGCTCCTGCACCGGCTCGCCATCGCCACGGCCCGGCAGGCGGATGTGGTCACCCTGATCATCATCACCATTGGCGCCGCTATCTTCCTCAGGGGCATCGCCCAGGTGATCTGGGGCAAGGAGTACCATGCCCTGCCTTCCTTCAGTGAACGGGCATCCATCGAGGTGATGGGGGCGGTGATGTACACCCAGAGCCTGTGGGTGCTGGGCATTGCCACCGTCCTGGTGCTGGTGCTGGCCCTGTTCTTCAGGCGCACGCTGCTGGGCAAGGCCATCCTGGCCACCTGCATGAACAAGCAGGCTGCCCGTCTCATGGGGGTGCGCATCCAGTTCGTGGTCATGCTGGCCTTCACCCTGGCGGCCATTCTCGGCGCCGTGGCCGGTGTGGTGGCCGCGCCCATTACGCTGACCTCCTACGACATCGGCATCATGCTGGGCCTCAAGGGGTTCGTGGCAGCGGCCATCGGTGGGCTGGGCAGCGGCGTGGGGGCCGTGGTAGGCGGCCTGCTGCTGGGTATCGCCGAGGCCATGACCGCCGGTTACATTTCCTCCGATTACAAGGACGCGGTGGCCTTTTTGCTTATCCTGGTGATCCTGCTGTTCATGCCTCGGGGGCTGTTCGGTAGTCGCGTGGCGGAGCGGGTCTGATGCGTTTGCCCATGCCTTCGAAGATGCCGGGTCTGCCGGTGCTGGTGCTCGTGCTGCTGCTGGTGCCCATCGTTCTGAACGACGAGTTTTATCTGGATATCGCCACCCAGATGGCCCTGATCGCCGCCACGGTGGTGGGGCTCAACCTGTTGGTGGGCTATGCGGGGCAGGTGAGTCTGGGGCACGCGGCATTCTTTGCCATGGGGGCCTACGGCAGTGCCATTCTCACGGGTACCTACGGCTGGACGCCGGTGCCAGCGCTGCTGTGTGCCGCCTTGCTGGTGGCCACCCTGGCCTGGCTCGTGGGGCGCCCCATCCTGCGTCTGAAGGGGCATTACCTATCCATGGCCACCCTGGGCCTGGGCATCATCATCGCCATTGTCATCAACAACGAGGGCTGGCTGACCGGAGGGCCCGACGGGATCCCGGTGGAACCCCTGTCGCTGATGGGCTTTGAACTGAGCATCTTCGATGAATACCATCTCTTCGGGCTGGTCATCTCGGGCACCCATGCCTGGTATGCCCTGGCCGGGGTCCTGCTCGTGCTGGCCGTATGGATCGCCCAGAACCTGATCGACTCCCCCATCGGGCGGGCCCTGCGCGCGGTGCATGGCTCCGAGGTGGCGGCGCGCACCGTGGGGGTGGACACCAGTCACTACAAGCTGTTGATCTTTGTGATCTCGGCGGTGTATGCCAGCGTCATGGGGAGTTTCTTCGCCCACTACACCGGGTTCATCACGCCGCAGCTGGCCACCTTCGAACACTCCATCGAGCTGATCACCATGGTGGTGCTGGGGGGCATGGGATCCACGTATGGCGTGATCATCGGGGCCGTGCTGCTGCTCTTGCTGCCGCAGTTGCTCACCGATTTTCACGAGTACGAGATGATGATGTTCGGTCTCATCCTGATGCTCACCATGATCTTCATGCCCAAGGGGTTGCTGCCCACCCTCACGGCCCTGGTGAAACGTCATTGGCCGGGGGGCGCGCGGTCATCGGGTCCGGGGGGGTGAGCGCATGAATGCCCTATTGTCACAAAATGCGTCCGCCGGGCCTGATGCGGAAAACACCAGGCGCAGCGGTGCGGATCTGGCGGTGCTGTCCCTGAGCAAGGCCTTCGGGGGCGTGCATGCGGTGGAGGATCTGAGCTTCCATATCCGGGCCGGCACCATCCATTCCGTGATCGGTCCCAACGGGGCGGGCAAGACCACCCTGTTCAATCTGATCACTGGTCTTTACCAGCCGGATCGGGGGGAGGTGCTGCTCAACGGACAACCGGTACAGGGCATGGCTCCTGAGCGCCTGGCCCGGCTCGGCATGTCCCGCACCTTTCAGAACCTGCAGATCTGCATGAATATGTCGGCGGTGGAAAATGTCATGCTGGGGCGGCACCTTCACCTCAAGCGCAACTTTCTCGCCGCCTTGCTGCGCTGGCCCTCCCTGCGGCGCAGCGAGCGGGCCTGCCGGGAGCAGGCGCGGGAGTTGCTGCGCTTCGTGGGCTGTGAGGCTTACCTGGAGGCAGAGGCCTCGGCCATGCCTTATGGTGCCCTCAAGCGCCTGGAGATCGCCCGGGCACTGGCCACGGAGCCGGGCATCCTGTTGCTGGATGAGCCGGCAGCGGGCCTGAACAGCGCCGAAACCGCCGCTCTGGAGCGCCTGATTCAGCGCGTTGCCGATCAGGGCGTGACCGTGGTGCTGGTGGAGCATGACATGAAGCTGGTCATGGCCGTCTCCCATCAGGTGCTGGTGCTGGATTACGGGCGCAAGCTCGCAGAGGGTACGCCGCAGGAAGTACGCCACAATCCCGATGTCATTGCCGCCTACCTGGGGGGCTGAGGGCCATGAACGAACCGCACAAGACCGCCGCCAGTCAGCGAGCCACGGGCACGATCTCCGAGGAGCACCTGAACCTGTGGCGCATCATCCTGCTGCTGGAACGCCTGCAGCAGGACATGGATCAGCAGGGCACCGAGCCGGACGAGGTGCTGATCAATGCCATCCTGGATTATTTCGAGCATTACTCGGAGCGGGTGCAGAGCCGTCCTAACGAGATCCTGCTGTTCGAGCGCCTGCGGGCCCGGGCGGGTGGGGGTTTCGAGGAGCTGGACGAGCTGGAAGCGGACTACCTGACGGCCCACGACGCCCTGCAGCAGCTGCGCGTGCTGCTGCACCGCTGTGTGGCGCACTGGCCCGAGGGGCGCGATGAGCTGTGTGCGGCCCTGGACCGATTCAGTCATACCCTGCGCCGGCACATCCTGCTGGAAGAACAGATCCTCATTCCCCAGGCCCTGAAGGTCCTGAATGAGGCGGACTGGACCGCCATTGCCGAGGCCCGGGACCAGTACAACGATCCCCTGTTCGGCGAGCGGGTGCGGGAGGAGTTCCGTGACCTGCGCCACCGTATCATCAACCTGGCGCCGGAGCACGTGGGGGGGCTGGGGATCAGTCATCCCACCCGCCTGGAGGCTCCACCGGATCGCCATGAGATGCTGGCCATCCAGGGGCTGGTGTCGTCCTATGGTCGCATCCAGGTGCTGCACGAGGTGGACCTGACCATCCGGCGAGGTGAGATTGTCTCGCTGGTGGGGGCCAATGGCGCCGGCAAGAGCACCCTGCTGATGACCCTTTCCGGGTTGCAGCCGGTGGACGCCGGACGCATGACCTACGAGGGTGAGGATCTGCGCCGCTGGCCTTCACATCGTCGCGTGGCGCAGGGCATCGTCCAGGTTCCGGAGGGCCGGCAGGTCTTTCGTGACATGACGGTACACGACAATCTGCTCATGGGGGCCTATACCCGCGGGCGTGGCAAGGAGGTGGATCAGGATCTGGAGCGGGTGTATGGACGCTTTCCCATCCTGCGCCAGAAGCAGCGTCAACTGGCGGGCATGCTCTCCGGTGGTCAGCAGCAGATGCTGGTGATCGGTCGCGCCCTCATGGCCCGGCCTCGACTGCTGTTGCTGGATGAACCCAGCATGGGGCTGGCGCCGCTGGTGGTGGAGGAGATCTTCGATATCATCCGGGAACTCAACCAGGAAGGGATCACCATCTTCCTGGTGGAGCAGAACGCCGCCCAGGCCCTGTCGGTCTCCCATCGGGGCTATGTGCTGGAGGCGGGGAAGGTGGTCCTGGAAGGGCGGGGTGAGGAGTTGCTGGAGAACGAGCAGGTGAGGGCGGCCTACCTGGGGATCTAACCCCCCCGGGCCGTGGTCGGGTGGCCCGGGGGATGTCCTGTCAGGTGGGCATCGGCCTCACGCGGACTGCATGCGCTCCTTGAGGAACGTCACCAGTCCGTTCAGGGCCACCATGGTGGCTTCCTCGTCCCGGCGGCCCTTGTATTCCGCCTCGCCGGCATCCAGTCCTTTCTCTCCCAGCACCACCCGGTGCGGGATGCCGATCAGTTCCATGTCGGCGAACATGACCCCCGGGCGTGCGCCGCGGTCGTCGTACAGCACCTGGAAGCCTGCCTCGGTGAGTTCCCGATAAAGTCCTTCCACGGCGTCGCGCAGGCGCTGGGACTTGTGGGCGTTGATGGGGCACAGGGCCACCTGGAAGGGGGCCAGGGCCTCGGGCCAGATGATGCCGCGGGCGTCATGGTTCTGTTCGATGGCTGACGCCACCACCCGGGAGACGCCGATACCGTAGCAGCCCATGGTGATCATCTGGCTGTGGCCCTGTTCGTCCAGCACCGTGGCATCCAGGGCCCGGCTGTATTTCTCCCCCAGCTGGAAGATATGACCCACTTCGATGCCACGACGGATCACCACTTTGCCCTGGCCGTCGGGGCTGGCATCGCCTTCGCGCACGTTGCGCAGATCGGCCACCTCGGGCAGTGGGGTGTCCCGGTCCCAGTTGATGCCGAACAGGTGCTTGCCGTCCTGGTTGGCGCCGCCGGCGAAGTCGCTCATCATGGCCACGGAGCGGTCGACGATGCAGGGAATGGGCAGGTTGACCGGGCCCAGGGAGCCGGGTCCGGCGCCGATGGCGGCGCGGATTTCCACTTCGCTGGCCATGCGCAGGGGGCTGGCCACCTGGGGCAGTTTTTCTGCCTTCAGGGTGTTGAGTTCGTGGTCGCCGCGCACCAGCAGGGCCACCAGTTGGGTGGCGTTCTCCTGGGAGGCAGCCACCACCAGGGTCTTGATGGTCTTTTCCACCGGCAGGTCGAAGCCGTCCACCAGGTCCTGGATGGTGCGGACGTTGGGGGTGTCCGCGATGCGCATTTCCTGGCTGGGGGCGGGGCGTTCGTGGCCGATGGCGGGTGCTTCGGCCAGTTCCACGTTGGCGGCGTAGTCGCTGCCGTTGGAGAAGGCGATGGCGTCTTCGCCGGAATCGGCCAGTACATGGAATTCATGGGAGTGGTGGCCGCCGATGGAGCCGGTATCGGCCTGCACGGCCCGGAAGTCCAGGCCGCAGCGCTGGAAGATCCGGGTGTAGGCCTCGTACATGGCCTGGTAGGTCTCCTGCAGGCTCTCGGGGCTGGTGTGGAAGGAGTAGGCGTCCTTCATGAGGAATTCCCGGGCCCGCATGATGCCGAAGCGGGGGCGGATTTCGTCGCGGAATTTGGTCTGGATCTGGTAGAAGTTGACGGGCAGTTGCCGGTAGCTGTTGATCTCGCGGCGCACCAGGTCGGTGATGACTTCTTCATGGGTGGGGCCGAAGCAGAAGTCGCGGTCGTGGCGGTCCTTGAGGCGCAGCAGTTCGGGCCCGTATTGTTCCCAGCGGCCGGATTCCTGCCACAGTTCAGCCGGTTGCACGGCGGGCATGAGGACTTCCAGGGCGCCGGCGCGATCCATTTCCTCGCGCACGATGGCTTCCACCCGTCGCAGGACTCTCAGCCCCAGGGGCATCCAGGTGTACAGCCCGGATGCCAGCCGGCGGATGTAGCCGGCCCGCAGCATCAGCTGGTGGCTGATCACCTCGGCATCGGCCGGGGTTTCCTTGAGGGTTGCGAGGGGGAATTGGGATACACGCATGTAGGGGTTCCGGATGATCGTGTTGGTCGGGGTCTTGGGTGGGGATTTTACATTAATCCGGTGTGGGTTCAGTGGATGAGGTTAGCGGGTGCCGGGTTTTGCTTGTGCCGGGGCTTGGGGTTCGAGGGACCCTCCGGGGCAGGTGTTCCCTCCAGCGGGACGCCGTGAATACGTCCATGTAGGCTCTGCAGCCGCTTCCTGCGGCTGAAGCCCGCTTACGGGAACCCCTGCCCCGGAGGGTCTGGACACATGGGTGGCTTCGATGGGTGTGATCCCTGGTGTTGGGGTGGCTGTTCTGCTCGTGCCTGGGATTGGGGTTTGGGGTGACCCTCCGGGGCAGGTGTTCCCTCCAGCGGGACGCCGTGAATACATCCATGTAGGCTCTGCAGCCGCTTCCTGCGGCTGAAGCCCGCTTACGGGAACCCCTGCCCCGGAGGGTCGGGACACGTTGGTGGCTTTGGTTGCATTGATCCCTTTGCGCTGGTGGAAGGGTCGGGATGCTATGGTGGCTTCGATTCCCTGAGTCCCTCTTCTCCCCTGGGTGGAGCGGAGCCGAGGGGATTTGAAATCCATCAATTTGTGATAAATTAGCAAAATCTAATATTTAACCGGCGCCCTCGGGTGTCCAATCGGGGAGTTTTGCCCATGATCCACCCAGGACTTCGCTGGCTGTTGGCTGCCACGGCCCTCTGGATGGTCGCTGCGTCTGTGGCGGCCCATGAGCTGGAGACCGCCCAGGTCCGTATGCATGCGCTGCCCCTGGAGCAGGTGCTCGACGGTCGTATTGAAGCCGTGCAGCAGGCCACCGTGTCGGCCCAGACCAGCGGGCGGGTGGTGGAGGTCTTCTTTGATGTGGATGACTTCGTGGACGAAGGGGACCTGATCCTGCGGTTGCGGGATACGGAGCAGCGCTCCCGGCTGGAGCAGGCGGAGGCCAGTCTGCGGGAGGCCCGGGCACGGTTCAACGAGGCGCGCAGTGAGCACGAACGCATCGAGGGCATCTTTCAGCGCCAGTTGATCTCCCGTTCGGAGATGGATCGGGCTACGGCGGCCCTGCAGTCGGCGCAGGCCCGCCTGGAGTCGGCCCAGGCGGCGGTGGAAGGGGCCCGCGAGGAGCTGGAACACACCCGGGTGGTGGCTCCTTATGCGGGCATCCTGACCGAGCGTCATGTGGAGACGGGGGAGAGTGTCAGCCCGGGCCAGCCGCTGGTGTCGGGAATCTCCCTGGAGCATTTGCGGGTGGTCACCCAGGTGCCTCAGCGGCATATTCAGGCGGTGCGGGAGCATCAGCAGGCGCGGGTGCTGATCAATGATTCCATGCCGGTGGAGGCCGAGGGTCTGACCCTGTTCCCCTATGCGGATCAGGGCAGTGCCAGCTTTCGTGTGCGGGTGCAGTTGCCCGATGGCACGCCGGGTCTGTTCCCGGGCATGTTCGTGAAGGTGGTGTTTACCGTGGGTGAGCAGGAGCGTCTGCTGGTGCCGGCCGGTGCCGTGATGCAGCGGGGTGAGGTCTCGGCCGTTTATGTGGTGGATGAGGAAGATCGCATCCGCCTGCGTCAGGTGCGCACCGGGCGCCCTGCCGAGGGTGATCATGTGCAGGTGCTGGCGGGCCTTGAACCGGGTGAGCGGGTGGCTCTGGATCCGGTGCGTGCCGGCGTGGCCCTGAAGGCGCAGCGGGAGGCGGCACGATGAGTGAAGTGGACAAGGATGGCGCCATGGGTATCTCCGGGCGCATCGCCAGGACCTTTCTCACCTCTCAGATCACGCCGCTGCTGGCCATTGTGGGCCTGTTGCTGGGGCTGTTTGCGGTCCTGGTTACGCCACGGGAGGAAGAGCCCCAGATCGACGTGACCTTCGCCAATGTGTTCATTCCCTTCCCCGGGGCCTCGGTGGAGGAGGTGGAGCAACTGGTGAGCATCCCGGCGCAGCAGGTGCTTTCGGAGATCGAGGGCCTGGAGCATGTGTATTCCACGTCGCAGCCCGGGATGTCGGTGCTCACGGTTCAGTATGAGGTGGGTGAGGGGCGGACCGAGGCCATCGTGCGCCTGTATAACCAGATCTTCTCCAATCAGGACTGGTTGCCCCAGGGGCTGGGTGTCGGGCAGCCCATCATCAAGCCCAAGGGGATTGACGATGTGCCCATCGTCGCCTTCACCCTGTGGACCGAGGATCGCCAGCGCAGCGCACATGACCTGCAGCGTGTGGCCCATACGGTGGAAACCGAACTCAAGCGGGTGCCTGGCACCCGTGACATCTACACCATTGGCGGCCCGGATCACGTGGTCCAGGTGCGACTGGACCCTCAGCGGGTCGCGGGTTTTGGCTTGAGCCTGGACGATCTGCGCCAGGCCCTGCAGGCCAGTAATGTGTCCCGGGATGCCAGCGCCCTGGTGCGTGATAACCAGGAGATACCGGTCAAGGCCGGGGCTTTCCTGTCATCCGAGGATGAGGTGGCCTCCCTGGTGGTGGGTGTGCACGACGGCGCTCCGGTGTACCTCTCCGATGTGGCGCAGGTGCGCCAGGGACCGGCCACTCCCCACAACTACGTCAGCTTTGGCTGGGGCGCAGGTTCCGAGGCGGGTGCCCTGCCGGGGCACAGCGAGCCGGCGGTGACCATCGCCATTGCCAAGCAGCCGGGCACCAATGCGGTGGATATCGCCGATCAGCTCATGACGCGCATGGATCAGTTGCGGGGCACCCATATCCCTGATGATGTGCAGGTGACCGTGACCCGCAATTACGGGGAAACGGCGAACGACAAGGCCAGCACCCTCATCCAGAAGCTGATTTTCGCCACGCTGTCCGTGGTGCTGCTGGTGTGGCTGGCCCTGGGCTGGCGCGAGGCCTTTATCGTCGGCACCGCCGTGGTGATCACCCTGGCGGTCACGTTGTTCGCCTCCTGGGCCTATGGCTTTACCCTGAACCGGGTTTCCCTGTTTGCCCTGATCTTCTCCATCGGCATCCTGGTAGATGATGCCATCGTGGTGGTGGAGAACATCCACCGGCACATGCAGATGGGCAAGAAGAAGCTGCTGGAGGCCATCCCGCTGGCGGTGGACGAGGTGGGTGCCCCCACCATCCTGGCCACCTTTGCGGTGATTGCCGCGCTGCTGCCCATGGCCTTCGTAACGGGGCTGATGGGGCCTTACATGAGCCCCATCCCCATCAACGCCAGCATGGGGATGCTCATTTCTCTGGCCGTGGCCTATGTGGTGACGCCCTGGATGACCTACAAACTGCTGCGTCGCCATGCGGAGGCCAGGTCGCCCGCCGAAGGTGGGCACGTCCAGGGGGGCGGTGAGGCGGCCGGCACGCGGATGATGCGCCTGTCCGAGGGGACCCTGGGGCCCTTCCTGCGCGGTGGTGGTGCCCGCTACAAGCGCTGGGGCCTCTATGGCGGCGTGGTGCTGCTGATTCTGGCCTCGGTGTCGCTGGTCTATGTGCAGGCCGTGGTCCTGAAGATGCTGCCCTTTGACGACAAGTCGGAGTTCCAGGTGGTGCTGGAGATGCCTGAGGGCACGAGCCTGGAGCGCACCGCGCGTGTGCTTCACGAGATGGGGGATTACCTGGCCACCGTGCCCGAGGTGCATGATTATCAGGTTTACGCCGGTACGGCCTCGCCCATCAACTTCAATGGACTGGTGCGTCAGTACTACCTGCGCGAGGGGGCTCACCTGGGGGATCTGCAGGTGAACCTGGTGCATCAGAAGGAGCGCAGCCGCAAGAGCCACGATATCGCTCTGGAGGTGCGCGAGCCGCTCAAGGCCATCGCCGACCGTCATGGGGCTATCATCCAGTTGGTGGAGGTCCCCCCGGGGCCGCCGGTGCGGGCGCCCATTGTGGCGGAGATCTATGGTCCGGACTATGAAGGACAGATGGCCCTGGCAGGACAACTCCGGGAGATGTTCGAGAATACCGCCGGGGTGGTGGATGTGTCCGACTCGGTGGACTACGCCGGACCCCGTCTGATCCTGGAAGTGGACCGGGAAAAGGCTGCCCTGATGGGGGTGTCACAGACGGCCATTGCCCAGGCAGTGGACACGGTCCTGGCGGGCGAGGATGTGAGCTTCCTCTTTGGTGCCAACGTGAAATACGCCGTGCCCATCCGCCTGGAGTTCGATCCCGCCGACAAGGCGGATCTGGAGACGGTGCTCGGGGTGCGGGTGCGCGCCATGGATGGCGGACTGGTGCCCCTGTCGGAGCTGGTGAACGTGGTGGAGAGCACGCGCGAGCGTTCCATCCATCACAAGAACATGCTGCCGGTGGTGTATGTCACCGCCGATATGGCCGGGCGTCTGGATAGCCCGCTGTATGGCATGTTCGACCTGGTGTTCCAGTTGCGTGACAAGCCCATGGTCCATGATGAGGCCCTGGAGCAGTTCTTCATCCAGCAGCCGGATGATCCCTACCAGTACAGCATCAAGTGGGATGGGGAGTGGCAGGTCACCTACGAAACCTTCCGCGACATGGGGCTGGCCTACTCGGTGGGCTTGCTGCTCATCTACCTGCTGGTGGTGGCGCAGTTCCGCTCCTACGTGGTGCCGCTGATCATCATGGCGCCCATCCCGCTCACGGTGATTGGTGTCATGCCTGGTCATGCCCTGCTGGATGGTCTGGTGATGGACGCCAAGTTCACGGCCACATCCATGATCGGCATGATCGCCCTGGCGGGGATCATCGTGCGCAACTCCATCCTACTGGTAGATTTCATCAATCATGAGGTGAGTCGCGGCCTGGTCCTGGAGGATGCAGTGATCCGTGCCGGCGCCGTGCGCGCCAAGCCCATCGTGCTGACGGGGCTCGCCGCCATGATCGGTGCGGGCTTCATCCTGGACGACCCGATCTTCAATGGCCTGGCCATCTCCCTGATCTTCGGCATCCTGGTGTCCACGATGCTCACCCTGCTGGTGATCCCGGTGCTGTACTACAGCTACCTCAAGGGCAGGGTTCAGCATCAATGAGCCCCGCAGCAGCATCAACCGCCCGGCTACCGGTTCTCGCCCCGGGACACCTGCCTCAACACCCAGTCCAGCCCCCGCGTGGGCAACACCCGCCGCAGCGTGCCGAACAGCCAGGTGGGCACTGTCACGTAATACCGCGCCCGTGGCCGCGGGCTCTCCAGGGCATGGATCAGCTTCTTCACCACCGCCTCCGGTGGCAGGGTGAAGGGCGCCGCCGGCCCCTCCTTGGTTAAACGCCGCTGTGCCGCCGCGTACTGCTCCCGGAACACACTGTTCTCCCGGTCGATATGGGCCGCCAGGGCCGCGTGGGCGTTGGCCCGAAACCGGCTGCTGATGGGCCCCGGCTCGATCAGGCTTACATGCACGCCGCTGCCGTGCAGTTCCATGCGCAGGGTGTCGGTGAGCCCCTCCAGGGCGAACTTGGAGCAGTTGTAGGCGCCGCGAAAGGGCAGGGCGACCAGGCCCAGTACCGAACTGTTCTGCACGATGCGCCCCTCACCCTGTCGACGCATCACCGGGATCACAAGATTGGTCAGCTCCAGCCAGCCCAGCAGATTGGTCTCCAGTTGCTGGCGCAGCACATACCGCGACAGATCCTCCACCGCCCCGGGCTGTCCGTAGGCCCCGTTGTTGAACAGGGCGTGCAGCCGCCCCCCGGTGGCCTCCAGTACGGCGTCCATCGCCGCCCGGATGGAATCGCTATGGGCCAGATCCAGAGGCAGTGCCTCCAGCCCTTCCTCGCGTAGCCGTGCCACGTCTTCCTCTTGTCGCGCCGTGGCAAACACCCGGTAACCCCGGCGTGCCAGCGCATGAGCCGCACAGTGGCCAATGCCGGAGGAGCAGCCGGTGATGAGGATGGTGCGATCGTTGGGCGATGGAGCTGTGGAGGAGGGCGTCATGATGCCGGGACTCACAATATGTTGGGGTTGTTGGGGAAGCGTCTTAAATCACTGGTCCGCTGTAAACATCAGAGTTACACTTTTAAGTGTAACTTTTTCTGGAGGATGTCATGGAAGCCACAACCAAGGACCTGCGTCTGCACACGCGAGAACTCCTGGCCGCAGTGCGCCGCGGTGAGCAGGTGGATATTACCTACCGCGGCAAGCCTTGTGCCCGCCTCGTGGCCTGGCAGGCGAGTGCCCAGGATTCGACATGCCGGGGACGAAATCCGGCCTTCGGTCTTTGGGGGGCACAACAGGACACCACGGTGGATGACCAGGTGCGCGCCTTGCGCCAGGGGCGTGACTTTTCCAATCTGGGGTGAATGCTGTGCTGATCGATACGGATGTCCTGATCTGGAATCTGCGCGGCAACGAGCGGGCAGCTTCCATGCTTGATGGTTCGCCGGGCTTCATGGTGTCCGCAGTCACCTATATGGAGCTGCTTCAGGGGCTGAGGAACAAAGATGAATTACGCGTCCTGCGCCAGGCGATGCATTACTGGGGGGCCCGGTTGATCCCTGTTGACACGGAAATCTGTGGCCGCGCCACTTATCTGGTGGAAGAGTATGCGCTCAGTCACGCCATGCAGATGGCAGATGCCATGATCGCTGCCACTGCGATGCATCTTGGCGAGGTGCTGGTGACGGCCAATGACCGGCATTACCGTCATATTGATGGTCTGACTCTGGAAGTGTTTCGGCCCAAGTAGGACTCAGTAGGTCAGCGTTACCACCCCATCCTCCACCACCTCACCGATGAAGGCCCCGCCGCCGCGCTTGCCGTCCAGCTCCGGGATGGCGTTGGTATCATCCAGGCCGTGTTCCCCCATGGCGCCGGCGCAGGCATAGAATTTTACGCCGGCCTCGTGGGCATCCTTCATGAAGTCATACACGGATTTTTCCCTGCCCTCGCCGGGAAAGATGTTCCGGGCCACGCCCTGCTTGAGCAGTTGCGTGGTCTGGGCGGCGAAATAGATCTCCACCTCCAGGTCCATGGCCGCGGCCACGGTGGCCTGAAAGAAGGGAGCACCCAGGGTGCCCGGTGCATCCAGGCGGGTGTTGAGCAGCATGATCACGATCTTCTCGGTCATTTCCTTCTCCTCTCGGGGCTTGCAAAATTCCCCATCGCCCCCATAACCCGAAAGGCGCCCGATTGCGCCTCCAAGGCAGTATAATTCGCGCACGATCAGACCGCCCCGCACGGAGACCCGAAGATGCCCATCTACGAATACGAATGCAATGCCTGTGGCCACCGCATGGAGGCCATGCAGAAGATTGCCGACGCCCCGCTGGTGGATTGCCCCGCCTGCAACACCGCCGAACTGCGCAAGCTGGTGTCCGCCAGCGCCTTCCGCCTGGGTGGCAGCGGCTGGTACGAGACCGACTTCAAGAAGGACAACAAGCGCAATCTCAAGGAAGGCGACAAGGCCGCATCCTGCGCCACGGACAGCGGCGCCAAATCACCGGCGTGCGGCGCCTGTCCTGCTGCCGCCAACTCCGGGGGATAACCCTTGTCGGATAAACACACCGGACCCATGCAGAGCCTGCGACGCTATCTGATTGCGGGCCTGCTGGTCTGGGTGCCCCTGGTGGCCACGGCGGCCATCATCAAGTTCATTCTCGACATGATGGACCGCACCCTGTTGCTGTTGCCGCCGGGGTGGCGGCCGGAGGCCATTCTCGGCTTCACCATCCCCGGTTTTGGGGTGGTGATGGCCGTGGTGATCGTCTTCACCACCGGCCTGGTGGTGGCCAACCTGCTGGGCCGCAAGCTGGTGGATCTGTGGGAGGCCATCCTGGCCCGCATACCGCTGGTGAGCACCATCTACTCCGCCGTGAAGCAGGTGATGGAGACCCTGCTGGGCGCGGGTGGTGAATCCTTCCGCCGTGTCCTGCTGGTGGAGTATCCCAGGAAGGGCATCTGGACACTGGGCTTCCAGACGGGTGCGGGCATGGGGGAGGTGCAGGCGCGCACCGAAAAGGACGTGATCAGCGTCTTCATTCCCACCACGCCCAATCCCACCTCAGGCTTCATCATCCTTGTCCCTCGCGACGAGGTGGTGGTGCTGGATATGTCGGTGGAGGATGGCCTCAAGTTCGTCATGTCCCTGGGCGTGGTCGTGCCCCGATACCCCCCGCTGAAGAAGGGTGAGTCGGGCGCGAAGTGACGCCGCGGCGCCGGGCGCCTCCCCCCGGACTTGCCACCCCAATTGGCAAGACCGTACCATTACCGGTTTTCCACAGCCCCAATCATTCAGGACACTCCAGGAATCCCCCATGCGCTCCCATTACTGCGGTATCGTCGATGAGTCCCTGCTCGACCAGGAAGTGACACTGTGCGGCTGGGTCAATCGCCGCCGGGACCATGGGGGCGTGATCTTCGTCGATCTGCGCGACCGTGAAGGGTTGGTGCAGGTGGTCTTCGACCCGGACCGGGCCGATGTCTTCGCTACCGCCGAACGCATCCGCAGCGAATACGTGCTGAAGGTGACCGGCCGGGTGCGTCGTCGCCCGGAAGGCACGGTGAATACCGATCTGCGCACCGGGGCGATTGAAGTGCTGGGCACCGGGCTGACCGTGCTCAACACCTCCGAGACCCCACCCTTCCAGCTGGACGAGGACGACGTGGGCGAGGAGACCCGCCTGCGCTATCGTTACGTGGACCTGCGCCGTCCCACCATGCAGAGGCGTCTGCAGATGCGGGCCCGCATCACCGGCGTGCTGCGCCGGTTCCTGGAAGGGCATGATTTCCTGGACATCGAGACCCCGATGCTCACCAAGGCCACGCCCGAAGGCGCCCGGGACTACCTGGTGCCCAGTCGCACCCATCCCGGCAGCTTCTTTGCCTTGCCCCAGTCGCCGCAGCTGTTCAAGCAGTTGCTGATGATGTCCGGGCTGGACCGCTACTACCAGATCGTGCGCTGCTTCAGAGACGAAGACCTGCGCGCCGACCGTCAGCCCGAATTCACCCAGCTGGATATCGAGACCTCCTTCATGGATGAGGAGGGCATCATGACCCTCATGGAGGAGATGATGCGGGAACTCTTCGCCCAGGTGCTGGAAGTGCCCCTGCACACCCCCTTCCAGCGCATGACCTATGCCGAGGCCATGCACCGCTTTGGCTCCGACAAGCCGGACCTGCGCATCCCCCTGGAGCTGACGGAACTGACCGACGTGATGGCGCCGGTGGAGTTCAAGGTGTTCTCCGGCCCCGCCAAGGACCCCCATGGTCGCGTGGCGGCCCTGCGTCTGCCCAAGGGCGGCGATCTCACCCGCAAGGAGATCGACGATTACACCCAGTTCGTGGGGCGTTACGGTGCCAAGGGCCTGGCCTATATCAAGGTCAACGACGTCAATGCGGGGCGTGAGGGGTTGCAGTCCCCCATCCTCAAGTTCCTGCCGGATGAGGTGGTGGTGGAGATCCTCAACCGCACCGAGGCTGAGGACGGCGACCTGATCTTCTTCGGTGCCGACAAGGCCCGGGTGGTGAACGAAGCCCTGGGTGCCCTGCGGGTCAGGCTGGGTCACGACCGCCACCTGGTGGCACGCGGCTGGCGTCCCCTGTGGGTGGTGGACTTCCCCATGTTCGAGATGGACGACAAGGACAAGCGCTGGGTGGCGCTGCACCATCCCTTCACTGCGCCGCGCGTGGACAGCCCCGAGGCGCTTTCCGGCGATCCCGGTCATCTCATCTCCAGGGCCTACGACCTGGTGCTCAACGGTACGGAAGTGGGCGGCGGTTCGGTGCGTATCCACAACATGGCCATGCAGCAGAAGGTATTCGAGCTGCTGGGCATCGGTGAGACCGAGGCCCGGGAGAAGTTCGGCTTCCTGCTGGATGCCCTCAAGTACGGTTGCCCCCCGCATGGTGGCATCGCCTTCGGCCTGGACCGCCTGGTCATGCTCATGACCGGCGCCCAGTCCATCCGCGACGTCATGGCCTTCCCCAAGACCCAGACCGCCGCCTGCCCCCTCACCCAGGCCCCCGCCGAGGTCAGCGAGGCCCAGCTCCGGGAGCTGAACATCCGGCTGCGGCAGACGGGCGCAGAGAAGAAGGAGGGCTGATCCTCCCAAAAAGGGGACCCCAAAAAGGTGTCTGTCCCCTTTTTGGGCGCCTGAAAAAGATGTCTGTCCCCTTTTTGCGCCCCACTTATACCCGAATCAAAAACTTCCCTTTGAGTTGATGCCCCGCAACCGGCACACTTTCACGTCGGGATTCTGCTAAAACCTACCCTGAGCGGATCATCACCACACCCTACATAACCATAACGACAGGTGACGGGGCATGAAGGCACTGCCGAAGTTTGAAGACCATTCCCGACAGGACACCCGGTACACCACCTGCTACATGTGTGCCTGTCGCTGCGGCATCAAGGTCACCGTCGAAGACAACAAGGTCCGCTACATCCAGGGCAACCGTAACCATCCGGTGAACAAGGGCGTGCTCTGTGCCAAGGGCAACGCCGGCATCATGAAGCAGCAGTCCCCGGCGAGGCTGCAGCAACCCCTGATGCGAAAGCCCGGTACCGAACGGGGGGAGGGGGAGTTCGAACCCATCTCCTGGCACGATGCCCTGAACCTGCTCACCGATCGCCTGGCGAAGATCCGCTCCACCGATCCCAAGAAGCTGGCCTTCTTTACCGGTCGCGACCAGATGCAGGCGCTGACCGGCCTGTGGGCCACCCAGTTCGGCACCATCAACTGGGCCGCCCACGGCGGATTCTGCTCCGTGAACATGGCCTCGGCGGGGCTGTACACCATGGGGCACGCCTTCTGGGAATTCGGCGACCCGGATTGGGAACGCACCAAGTACTTCATGCTCTGGGGCGTGGCCGAAGACCATGCCTCCAACCCCATCAAGATGGGCATCGAACAGGTCAAGCGCCGCGGCGCCAAGTTTGTCTCCGTGAACCCGGTGCGCACCGGCTATCAGGCCGTGGCCGATGAGTGGGTCGCCATCCGTCCGGGCACCGATGGGCTGCTGGCCCTGGCCATGATTCACGTGCTGCTGCGCAACGACTGTATCGACCAGACCTTCCTGGTGCGCTACACCAACGCCCCCTGGCTGGTGGTGGACACTCCAGGGCAGAAGGGCCATGGCCTCATCCTGCGGGACAAGAAGGGCAATCCCCTGTGCTGGGATCAGGAAACCGATGCGGTCACCGATGCCTCCCAGGTGGAGATCCAGCCGGCCCTGTTCGGTGAATACACCGCCCCGGACGGCCGCCCGGTGAAGACGGTCATGACCCTGCTGGCCGAACGCTACCTGGATGCCCAGTATGCACCGGAGAACGTGGCCGAGCGCTGCGGCGTGCCCGCCGAACAGATCGAACGCCTGGCCCTGGAGATGGCCCATGTGGCCTTCAAGGAGACCATCGAGATCGAATGCGAGTGGACCGATGCCTACGGCCGCACCCATGATCGCTTCGTGGGCCGCCCGGTTTCCATGCACGCCATGCGGGGCATCTCTGCCCACTCCAACGGTTTTCAGACCTGCCGGGCCATCCACCTGTTGCAGATCCTGCTGGGGACCATCGATGTGCCCGGCGGGCATCTGTCCAAGCCGCCGTATCCCAAGCACATCCCCCCGGGCATCAAGCCCGCACGGGAAATGGCCCCGAACACCCCGCTCAAGAGTCCGCCACTGGGCTTTCCCACCGGCCCCGAGGACCTGGTGATCGACAAGCAGGGCAACCCCCTGCGCATCGACAAGGCCTATTCCTGGGATGCCCCCATGGCCAACCATGGCCTGATGCACATGGTGATCACCAACGCGGTGAAGGGGGACCCTTACCCCATCGACACGCTGATCCTGTTCATGGCCAACATGAGCTGGAACTCCACCATGAACACCAGCCAGGTGATGGACATGCTGCGGGAGAAGGGCGAGGACGGGGAGTACAAGATCCCCTTCCTGGTGGTGTCCGACGCCTTCCATTCGGAGACGGTCAACTTCGCCGACCTGGTGCTGCCGGATTGCACCTATCTGGAGCGGCACGACACCATCTCCATGCTGGATCGCCCCATCTCCGAACCCCATGCCGCGGCGGACTCCATCCGCCAGCCCATCCTGGAGAAGGACCGGGACGTGCGCCCCTGGCAGGAGGTGCTGGTGGACCTGGCCGGGCGGCTCAAATTCCCGGCGTTCACCGGTGAGGACGGCAAGCCCCGATACGCCTCCTATCAGGACTTCATCATCAACTTCCAGAAGGAGCCGGGCATCGGCTTCCTGGCGGGTTGGCGTGGTGAAAACGGGGATCAGGGTCTGCGCGGCGAGCCCAATCCGAAGCAATGGGAGGCCTATGCCGAGAATCAGTGCTTCTTCGTGCATCACCTGGAAGACAGTCAGAAATACTACCGCTACTGCAACCAGGATTACCTGACCCTGGCCCGCCATGCAGGCTGGGTGGGGTCCACCGATCCCATCGTGCTGGAGCTGTATTCCGAGACCCAGCAGCGCTTCAAGCTGGCAGGGCAGGGGCTGTACGACGGGCCATGCCCCACCCGCGAGGAACACAAGGACCGGCTCACCCGTTACTTTGACCCATTGCCCATCTGGCATCCCCCGCTGGAGCATGGTCGCATCGACATGGATAAGTACCCCTTCCATGCCATCACCCAGCGGCCCATGTTCATGTACCACTCCTGGGATTCACAGAACGCCTGGCTGCGGCAGATCTGCGCCGGTAATCGCCTTTACATGAACCGGGGGCGGGCCCACTCCATGGGCATCGAGGACGATGCCTGGGTCTGGGTAGAGTCCCACCATGGCCGTATCCGCGCCCAGGTGAAACTCATCGAGGCGGTGGAACCGGACACGGTCTGGACCTGGAACGCCATTGGCAAGCAGGCGGGGGCGTGGGGGCTTTCTGCGGATGCGGATGAATCCCGCAAGGGCTTCCTGCTCAACCACCTGATCTCGGAATTGCTCCCCCAGCAAGGGGACGGGCTGGACAACGTCACCAATTCCGACCCCGTCACCGGTCAGGCGGCCTGGTATGACCTGCGTGTGAAGATTACCCCCGCCAAACCAGGCGAGGTGGGTTCCTGGCCCCAGTTCGATCAGGTGAAACCCCTGCCTGGGATGGCGGTATCCCCCAGCGCCTTGCGCTATCAGACGCACCGTGCCGTGAACCTGAAGCGCAGCCTCTGGGATGTGCTCACGCGGGGCAAGCACCGGCGGTGAACGCGGTTGGCGATGAGGGGTAGCGGAGGGCACTCAAGCCTTCCAGGCAGACGACTTGAGGAGTGATTCAATGCGATTGGGTCTGGTAATCGACCTGGACACCTGCGTGGGCTGCCATGCCTGTGCCGTGGCCTGCAAACAGTGGAACACCTCCGGTACCACCGGACCATTGACCGATATCGCCGCCTATGGCGCTGAGCCCAGCGGTGTCTGGTTCAACCGCATCCGCCACTACGAGGTGGGCGATTACCCCAACAACAAGACCGTCAACATGCCCATGTCCTGCATGCACTGCCAGGACGCGGACTGCGTGACCGTATGCCCCACCGGGGCCTCCTACAAGCGCAAGGAGGATGGCATCGTCCTGGTGGATCAGGACAAGTGCATGGGTTGCAACCTGTGCGCCTGGGCCTGCCCCTATGGTGCCCGGGAGCTGGATCCCGTGGATGGGGTGATGAAAAAATGCACCCTGTGTATCGACCGCATCTACGACGAGACCCTCGAACCCGAGGATCGTCAGCCCGCCTGCGTGATCACCTGTCCGGCCCATGCCCGTTTCTTCGGCGACCTGGATGATCCCGATTCCCAGGTGAGCCGCCTCACCCGGGAACGGGCCGGTCAGACGCTCATGCCCGAGCTGGGCTACAAGCCCACCAACACCTACCTGCCTCCGCGCGTCACCCGCCCGGTGCCCACGGACGACGTGCGGCGCAAGAGCCTGATCAGCAGCGTGAAAGAGTGGGTGAACCAGGCCATTGTGCGTTGATGTGGCCCTCACCCCAGAAGATGATTATAGGATGACATCCCATGCACCCAGCCCTTTCCGTGATCTTCTTCACCGTGCTCTCCGGTGCCGGCTACGGCCTGTTCATGCTGGTGGCCGTGCTGCACCTGGCCGGCGGCTATCCCGACGCTTCCAGCGGTGAGCTGCAAACGCAACTGGCCGTGGCCCTGGTGCTGATCACCGTCGGGCTGCTGTCATCCAGCCTGCACCTGCACAACCCCCGCAATGCCTGGCGGGCGTTCATGCGGGTGCGCACCTCCTGGCTCTCCCGGGAGGCGGTGCTGGCCGTGGCCTTTTATCCCTTCGCCCTGTGGTATGCCTGGGAGGTTCGCGCCACCGGCGGGGATGTGGGTCAGACGGGCATGATCATGGGCGTGATCGCCGTGCTGCTGGCGGGGCTGACCGTCTTCTCCACCGGCATGATTTACGCCAGCCTCAAGACCATCCGCCAATGGCACACGGCCCTCACCCCCGCCAACTACCTGCTCCTGGGCCTGGCCCTGGGGGGCTTGGCCCAGGTGGCCATCCATGGTTGGTTCGTCGGCTATGACCCCTTGCTGGGCGGCATCGCCATTGCCCTGCTGGTGCTGGCGGCGACCATGAAGGGCATCTACTTCCTCTGGATCCGCGAGGTCACCGGCCCCACCATCAACACCGCCACCGGTTTCACCCGTGCCCCGGTACGCATCCTGGACCCGGGGCACACCGCCGGTACCTTCCTCACCCGCGAGTTCGGTTTCGACCCGGGTGCCCGGGTCATCCTGCGTGCCCGCCTGGGCGTCTTCGCCCTGGGTTTTGCCCTGCCCATCCTGCTGCTGGCCTGGGTGCTGAGCGGCGCCCCGGTACACTGGCTCAACCTGGCCCTCATTTCCGCCCTGGCCGGCATCGGCCTGGAACGCTGGCTGTTCTTCGCCGAAGCCCGCCATGGGGTGATGCTCTATCACGGGCGGCAACACACATAGGAAAAAGGGGACAGACACCTTTTCCCGGAAAAGGTGTCTGTCCCCTTTTCATGTGGTGGGCCGTGGTTTGCGAGGAGGCTTGTTGCCGCCGGAAGGTGCGCCCGGTCGCTTGCCTGAGCGGCCACGGGGTGGGCCGGCGGACTCCCTCTTGCGCTTGGCCGGAGGTGCCAGGTCGGTGGCCAGGACCGAGGGGTCGGTCATCTCCGAGGCGATCTTGAAGCCGATGTATTCCTCGATCTCCGGCAGGTGGAAGGCGAAGTCCTCGCAGGCAAAGCTGATGGCGTCCCCCTCCGCACCCGCCCGGCCGGTGCGACCGATGCGGTGGACATAGTCCTCGCCAGACTGGGGCAGATCAAAATTGAACACATGGGACACATCGGGTATGTGCAGGCCGCGGGCCGCCACGTCGGTGGCCACCAGCACCTGATATTCGCTTTGCTCAAACCTGGCCAGCAGGCTCTGGCGCTTGCGCTGTGGCACGTCGCCCGAGAGCAGGGCCACGCGGATGCCGTTGCCTTCCAGCCAGGCAGTGACCTTTTCGGCCCAGTGCTTGGTGTTCACGAACACCATGGATCGCTCCGGCCCCAGTTTCTGCATCAGGCCCAGCAGTAACGGGATCTTCTGGTCATTGGCCGGGTAATACACGCACTGACTTACCCGTTCGGCGGTCACCTGTTCATCCTGGGTTTGCACCTTGGCCGGGTTGTTCATGTGCTCGTAGGCCAGTTCCATCACCCGCCAGGACAGGGTGGCAGAGAACAGCATGGACTGCCGTTCGGTGGGCGGGGGCATGCGCCTGAGCAGAAAGCGCACGTCCTTGATGAAGCCCAGGTCGAACATGCGGTCGGCCTCGTCCAGTACCAGGGTCTGCGCCTGGCGCAGGTCGAAGACCTTTTGCTTGAAATAATCAATGATACGTCCTGGGGTGCCGATCAGGATGTCCACCCCATCCGAGAGTTGCTTGCGCTGCTTCTCGTAATCGGTGCCGCCGTAGGCCAGTCCAAGGGTGAGCCCGGTATGGCTGCCGAGCACCATGGCGTCCTTGTGGATCTGGATGGCCAGCTCGCGGGTGGGGGCCAGGATCAGTGCCCGCACCTGGTTGGGTCGGCGCTGCTCCGGGGCCGGGTGTCGAAGCAGGTGGGTGAACACGGTGATCAGGAAGGCCGCCGTCTTGCCGGTGCCCGTCTGGGCCTGTCCGGCCACGTCCTTGCCCTCCAGTGCCGGAGGCAGGGCCAGACCCTGAATGGGGGTGCAGTGGGTGAAGCCGGCATCCTGCAGGCCCTGGCGCACCGGGTCCGGGAGGTCGAAACTTGCGAAGTGGGTATCAGAAACATGTTGATCCGTCATGGAGTTGGGGCCTTTCCTCGCGGTATCATGTGTGGACTTGAACTTGAAATGGTGTGCCGAATCGGCTCCAATGATTCAATGCGTGGTGCAGACTGGCTGAATTTGCCAGTTGCCTTCGCAGACATTCTAACCGGAGGTCAATCGCAGTGAGTGAAAACATCACCTATGTCACGGATGGAAGTTTCGAGGAGGATGTCCTCAAGTCTGATCAGCCGGTGCTGGTGGACTACTGGGCGGAGTGGTGCGGTCCCTGCAAGATGATTGCCCCCATCCTTGACGAGATCGCCGCGGAATACGACGGCAAGCTCAAGGTGGCCAAGCTCAATATCGACGAAAACCCGGCCACCCCACCCAAGTTTGGTATCCGCGGCATCCCCACCCTGATGTTGTTCAAGGGTGGTAATGTGGAGGCCACCAAGGTGGGAGCCCTGTCCAAGTCACAGCTGACCGCCTTTATCGATCAGAACATCTAAGGCCCGCTTCGGGGCGTCCAATCATTACGGGCTGGACGCCCCGAAGATTTAATGGTAACGTCACAAAAAAATAATGACTATTCAGCCTGCCGTCCTGGCAGTAGCGCCTCTCGACCCCAAAGCCGACCTCAAGATCAAGCGCCTCAGGCACACTTTTGCTGGCTCTGCCCTGTCCGCGCGATTAAAACCACCGATATCCCATTCCCCCCCGCGAAGCCTTTATGAACCTCACCGAACTCAAGCGTAAGTCGGCCTCCGAGCTTGTGGAAGTCGCCCAGTCCATGGACCTCGAAGGCATGGCGAGGTCTCGAAAGCAGGACATCATCTTCTCGATCCTCAAAGCCCACGCCAAGGGGGGAGAAGACATCTTCGGTGACGGGGTGCTGGAGATCCTGCAGGACGGATTCGGGTTCCTGCGCAGTGCCGACAGCTCCTACCTGGCCGGGCCGGACGACATCTATGTCTCCCCCAGCCAGATCCGCCGCTTCAGCCTGCGCACCGGTGATACCATCTCCGGCAAGATTCGCCCCCCCAAGGAAGGCGAGCGCTACTTTGCACTGCTGAAGGTGGACCAGATCAATTTCGAGGCTCCCGAGGCGGCCAAGAACAAGGTGCTGTTCGAGAACCTCACGCCGTTGCATGCCTCACACCGCATGCGCATGGAGCGGGGCAACGGCTCCACGGAAGACATCACCGCCCGCATCATCGATATCGTCGCCCCCTTCGGCAAGGGCCAGCGGGGTCTGATCGTCTCGCCCCCCAAGGCGGGTAAGACCATCATGCTGCAGAACATCGCCCAGAGCATCACCGCCAACTATCCCGAGTGTTATCTGATCGTGCTGCTCATCGATGAGCGTCCCGAGGAAGTGACCGAGATGTCGCGCATGGTGCAGGGTGAGGTGGTGTCCTCCACCTTTGACGAGCCGGCCAGTCGGCATGTGCAGGTGGCGGAGATGGTCATCGAGAAGGCCAAGCGTCTGGTGGAGCATCGCCGTGATGTGGTCATCCTGCTGGACTCCATCACTCGTCTGGCCCGGGCCTACAATACTGTGGTGCCTTCGTCAGGCAAGGTGCTCACCGGTGGCGTGGACGCCAATGCCCTGCATCGTCCCAAGCGCTTCTTTGGCGCGGCCCGTAATATCGAGGAGGGCGGCAGCCTCACCATCCTGGCCACGGCCCTGGTGGAGACCGGTTCCAAGATGGACGAGGTCATCTATGAAGAGTTCAAGGGCACGGGCAACATGGAAGTGCACATGGATCGCCGCATCAGCGAGAAGCGGATCTACCCCGCCATCAACATCAATCGTTCCGGCACCCGCCGCGAAGAGCTGCTCACCGATCCGGAAGAGCTGCAGAAGCTCTGGATCCTGCGCAAGTTCCTGCACCCCATGGACGAACTCGAAGCCATGGAATTCCTCCTGGCCCGCCTGCAGTCCACCAAGACCAACAACGAATTCTTCGACATGATGAAGCGCAGCTGAAGCGCCGCCCCCACACCCGACGTTGGGTGTGGGGGCCTGCCTCCCCAAGGCGTCAGTTCCAACCCTCCGGTACGATCCCCCACACCTTCTCGGCATACTCCGCCACCGTCCGGTCGATGGAGAAATAGCCCATGCGCGCCGTATTGAGCATGGCGCGCCGGGTCCATTCCTCCGGATCCCGGTAGAGTTCGTCCACCCGCTCCTGCTCGCGCATGTAGGAGTCAAAGTCCGCCAGCACCATGAAGGTATCCACCTCCAGGAGATGCTGCACCAGATCCCGGTAGCGCCCCGGGTCCGACGGTGAGAAGAAGCCGTCCCGGATCATGTCCAGGGCCTGGCGCAGCTCCTCGTTGGCATCGTAATGATCCCGTGGCCGATAACCCTCGGCTCGCCGTTGATCCACTTCATCCGCATTCAGGCCGAAGATGAAGATGTTCTCCTCGCCCACCGCCTGACGGATCTCGATATTGGCGCCATCCAGGGTGCCGATGGTCATGGCCCCATTGAGCGCCAGCTTCATGTTGCCCGTGCCCGAGGCCTCGGTACCGGCGGTGGAGATCTGTTCGGACAGGTCCGCCGCCGGAATGATCACCGAGGCGCTGCTCACATCATAGTTGGGGATGAAGGCCACCTGCTGCTTGCCGGCCACCAGGGGGTCGTGGTTGACCACATCCGCCACATCGTTGATCAGATGGATGATCTGCTTGGCACGCACATAAGAGGGGGCCGCCTTGCCGGCGAAGATGCTCACCCGTGGCGCCTGCCCACTGGCGCGACCCTCGCGGACCCGGTTGTAGTAGCTGACGATGTGCAGCACGTTGAGCAGCTGGCGCTTGTATTCATGGATGCGCTTGATCTGCACATCGAACATGGCATCCGGGCTGACCGTCAGCCCCAGTTGCTCCTTGATCATGTCCGCCAGGCGTTCCTTGTTGCGGCGCTTCACCTGCTGGAAACGTTCGCGGAAGCCGGGGTTGTCGATCAGGGGCTCCAGCTTGCTCAATTGCTGGAGGTCCATCAGCCATTCTTCGCCGATATGCTCGTTGATCAGATCCCGCAGGCCCGGGTTGGCCTGGTTCAGCCACAGCCGCGGCGTGATGCCATTGGTGATGCTCACGAAACGCTCCGGCCACAGGCGGTGGAAATCCCGGAACAGATTCTTCTTGAGCAACTGGGTGTGCAGGGCCGCCACACCGTTGACCATGTGGCTGCCCACCACGGCAAGATGGGCCATGCGCACCCGCCGGCCGTTGCTCTCATCGATGATGGACAGGCGCTGAACAATGGCGTTGTCGCCCGGGAAGTTGTGCCGCACCTCATTGAGGAAGTGGAAATTGATCTCGTAGATGATCTGCATGTGCCGTGGCAGCACCCGCTCCATCAGGTGCACCGGCCAGGTCTCCAGGGCCTCGGGCATCAGGGTGTGGTTGGTGTAGGAGAACACCCCACAGGTGATGTTCCAGGCCTTCTGCCAGGGCACGCGGTGCTGGTCCACCAGCAGGCGCATGAGCTCGGCAATGGCGATGGCCGGATGGGTGTCGTTGAGCTGGATGGCCACCTTGTTGGGCAGTTCTCCCAGGGAGTAGCCCAATTCCAGATGCCGGGCCAGGATGTCCTGAATGGAGGCGGAGACGAAAAAGTACTCCTGCTTCAGGCGCAGTTCCCGGCCGATGGCGGTGGCATCGTTGGGGTAGAGCACCATGGAGATGGTCTCCGACTCGATCTTCTCCTGCACCGCGCGGATGTAGTCGCCCTCGTTGAAATAATCCAGGTCGAAGTCCCGGGTGGCCTTGGCCGCCCACAGGCGCAGGTTGTTCACGTTCTTGTTGCCAAAGCCGGGGGTGGGGTGGTCGTAGGCCATGGCGATGACCTCCTCTCCGTCCTCCCAGTGATGCCGGACGACACCCCGCTCCCGGTGTTCCACCACGTAGCCATAGAAATGCACCGGGTAGATCTTCTCCGGGCGGGGGAACTCCCAGGGGTTGCCGTAGCGCAGCCAGTTGTCCGGGTGCTCCACCTGTTCACCGTCTTCCAGGTGTTGATGGAACATGCCGAACTCGTAGCGGATGCCATAGCCATAGCCAGGCAGGCACTGGGTGGCCAGGGAGTCCAGGATACAGGCCGCCAGGCGCCCCAGGCCGCCATTGCCCAGTGCGGCATCCGACTCCAGGCCGACGATTTCGTGCAGGTCCACGCCCATCTCCTTGAGGGCGTCCCTGCAGTTCTCGTAAAACCCCAGGTTCATCAGGCTGTTCACCAGCATGCGGCCGATGAGGTACTCCATGGAGAGGTAGTACACCCGCTTGACCTGTTCCTGGTTGAACAGGCGCTTGGTGTACATGCGGCGCTCGATGATGCGCTCTCGGGCAGCGTAGGAGACGGCCTGAAGCCAGTCACGCCGGGTGGCGTTCAATGGGTCCTTGCCGACGATGTGGATCAGCCCGTCGCGGATGGACTCCTTGAGCGCGTCCTTATCGCAGGACAGCGGCGTGGGGTCGTAATCGTGCACCATTTCCAGTTTTTTCATAGGCCTGTATCCGTGCTGGGTGGTAGGTTTCGGTTGTCTATCAGTCTCCGGCCTTGCGCGGCGACTTGCAATAACCTTATTCCGACTCCCGCGCCACCGCGCGATGACCGATGTCGGTGCGGTAGTAAACATCCCACCAGCAGATATTCCTCGCCAGGGCATAGGCTCTGGCCTGGGCATCGCTGACCCGCTCTCCCAGGCCCACCGCGCACAGCACCCGGCCGCCCTGAGTCACCACCTTGCCATCCTGCTCGGCCGTGCCCGCATGGAAGATCTTGGCGTCCGTGCCCGTATCCGCATCCAGCCCCAGGACCTCGTCTCCCTTGCGGTAAGTCCCGGGATATCCCCCGGCCGCCAGCACCACCCCCAGGGCGGCGCGTGGATCCCAGTCGGCTTGTATCTGATCCAGGCGTCTGGCCAGGGCCGCTTCCACCAGGTCCACCAGGTTGGAGCGCAGGCGCATGAGAATGGGCTGGGTTTCCGGGTCGCCAAAGCGGCAGTTGAACTCCAGTACCTTGGGGATGCCCTGGGCGTCGATCATCACGCCGGCATAGAGAAAGCCGGTGTAGGGATGGCCTTCGGCGGCCATGCCCCGCACCGTGGGCAGGATCACCTGCTCCATGATGCGATCGTGGATCTCTGGGGTGACCACCGGGGCCGGGGAGTAGGCCCCCATGCCGCCGGTGTTGGGGCCCTTGTCGCCATTGTCGCGGGCCTTGTGATCCTGGGAGCTGGCCATGGGCAGCACGTGCTCACCATCCACCATGCAGATGAAGCTGGCCTCCTCACCCTGCAGGAACTCCTCGATCACCACCCGGCTGCCGGCCTCGCCAAAGGCGTTACCCGCCAGCATGTCGCGTACGGCGGCCTCGGCCTCTTCAAGGGTTTGAGCCAGGATCACACCCTTGCCCGCGGCCAGGCCATCGGCCTTGACCACGATGGGTGCGCCCTGCTGTTGCAGATAGGCCAGGGCCTCGTCCAGGTCCGTGAAGCTGCCATAGGCCGCGGTGGGGATGTGATGCCGGGCCAGGAAGTCCTTGGAGAACGCCTTGGAGCCCTCCAGCTGGGCAGAGGCCTGTGTCGGGCCAAAGATGGCCAGGCCCTGGGCCTGAAAGGCATCCACGATGCCCCCCACCAGCGGCGCCTCGGGGCCCACGATGGTCAGATCAATGCGCTGCTCGCTGGCAAAGGCCAGCAGGGCATGGATGTCGGTGGCATCAATGGGGGTGTTTTCACACTTGGGCTCGCGCGCAGTGCCGGCGTTGCCCGGCGCCACGAAGACCCGCTTCACCCGGTCCGACTGGGCCACCTTCCAGGCCAGGGCGTGTTCACGGCCACCGTTGCCAATGATCAGGATGTTCAATGTCGGCACCTCAATATCAACAAAATTCAGTTATCCACTTTGGGGGGGAAGGCGCCCGAAAAAGGGGACAGACACCTTTTTTCCCCGGGGGACAGCCCCCTTTAAGAGATCCTTCAAAAAAGGTGTCTGTCCCCTTTTTCGGGCGCCTTTCCCACCTTTTTCTATTTTAGTGCCGGAAATGGCGCATGCCGGTGAACATCATCGCCATGCCGTGCTCATTGGCGGCGGCGATGACTTCCTCGTCCCGCATGGAGCCGCCGGGCTGGATCACGGCGGTGATCCCCGCCTCATGGGCGGCGTCGATGCCGTCGCGGAAGGGGAAGAAGGCATCCGAGGCCATCACCGATCCGGCTACCTGCAGATTCTCGTCGGCGGCCTTGATGCCGGCGATGCGGGCGGAGTACACCCGGCTCATCTGTCCGGCGCCCACGCCGATGGTCTGGCCGTCGCGCACATAGACAATCGCGTTGGACTTGACGAACTTGGCCACCCGCCAGGCGAACAGCAGGTCAGACTGCTCCTGCGTGCTGGGGGCCCGCTCGGACACCTGGCGCAGGTCCGAGGGCAGCACTTGTCCCAGGTCCCGGTCCTGGACCAGCAGGCCGCCATTGACGCGCTTGAAGTCCCAGGCGGGCACGCCCTTGTCATCCCACTGGCCACATTCCAGCAGGCGCACATTGGGCTTGCCGGCCACCGCCTGGGCGGCGTCGGCAGACACCTGCGGCGCAATGATCACTTCCACGAACTGACGCTCCACAATGGCCTTGGCCGTGATGCCGTCCAGCGGACGGTTGAAGGCGATGATGCCACCGAAGGCAGAGGTGGGGTCGGTCTGGAAGGCCTTGTCGTAGGCCGTCAGGCAGTCATGGGCCACCGCCACGCCGCAGGGGTTGGCATGCTTGACGATCACGCAGGCCGGTTCGGCAAACTGTTTCACGCATTCCAGGGCGGCGTCGGTGTCGGCAATGTTGTTGAACGACAGGGCCTTGCCCTGGATCTGCCGGGCCGATGCCACGCCAGCCTCGGCGGGCTGGTGCTCCCGGTAGAAGGCGGCCGCCTGGTGCGGGTTCTCCCCGTAACGCAGGTCCATGGCCTTCTCGAATTGCACCGAGAAGGTGCCCGGGAAGGCCTCGCGGCTGCCGTCCTCGGCCATGGTCGTCAGATAGTTGGCGATGGCGCCATCATAACGACCGGTATGGGCGTAGGCCTTGGCCGCCAGTTCGAAGCGCAGGCGCTGGGGCAGGGCACCATGGCCGCTCTCCAGGGCATCGAGCACCCGGTCGTAGTCGGCGGGGTCCACGACGATGCCCACCGAGGCGTGGTTCTTGGCGGCGGCCCGCACCATGGCGGGTCCACCGATGTCGATGTTCTCGATGGCATCTTCCAGGGTGCAGTCGGGCTTGGCGACCGTCGCTTCAAAGGGATACAGGTTCACCACCACCAGGTCGATGGGCGGGATGTCATGGTCCTGCATGGCCTGATCATCCACGCCGCGCCGGCCCAGGATGCCCCCGTGAATCTTCGGGTGCAGGGTCTTCACCCGCCCGGCCATCATCTCGGGAAAGCCGGTATGGGCCGACACTTCCTTGACGGGCACGCCAGCCTCCGCCAGCAGGCGGGCGGTTCCGCCGGTGGAGAGGATCTCAACCCCGCGTTCGGCCAGGGCCTGGGCAAAGGGCAGCAGCCCCGTCTTGTCAGAAACGCTGATCAGCGCGCGGGTCACGGGTCGGGAATCGGCTTGGGTCATGGCTGTCAACTACGGTTGGATGGGGGCGAAAAAGGGTGCGATTATACCCGGCCGGTGGTGGGCAAGGCTAACGCTGTGATTTTCCTGCGGGAGCGGGCCTCGACCGCGAAGGCGGTGGGCACACGGCTCGGCCGCGAAGGCCCTGACCCTGGCGAGCGCCCAAAAAAAAGCGCGGCTTGAGGAGCCGCGCCAAAACCACCAAAGGAGGATGGAGGAGTATACCGAACCCCGGAATTGCTCCGAGAAACAGTATGGCTCTACTATCGTATGCTGCACTGCACATGTCAACCCCTACAGGAGGTTAGCCGCGTTTCTGGCGATGAGCGGCAGGCATGTGGGGATGGATGGTGCGATGCACAACCGCGCCGTCGCGCTTAGAGCTTGAGTCGCTCCACTACCCGTCCATGTTGCAGGTGCTCATCGACGATCTCGTCGATGTCCCGCTCGTCGGCAAACGTGTACCAGACGCCCTCAGGGTAGACCACAGCCACGGGCCCCTCGTTGCAGCGGTCCAGGCAGCCGGCGGCATTCACGCGCACGCCGCCCTTGCCGGTGATGTTCAGGGCCTTGGCCCGCTGCTTGGCGTGGTTGCGCAGTTCGCTGGCGCGAAAGTGCTGGCAGCAGTTGCCGTCCTCGCGCTCGTTGGTGCAGAAAAAGATGTGTCGTTTGTAGTAGGCCATGTCAGTTCCACAGATCGTAGACCAGGCTGATGGAGGTGATGGTATCCGTCTTTTCCCGGTCCTCGGGCACATCGGTATTATGCTTCACCGTGAGGGCCAAGCGGGCGGTAAAGCGGTCGTTCAAACGGTAGCGCAGGGCGCTGATGGACTCCACCTCGGTGTTGTCGTCGCCGGCCTGGATCAGCAAATCCTCGGTGAAACGCAGGGCATCATTGATGCGGTAGTCCAGGGCGCCGGCGCCCCTGAGGATGGTCTCGTTCTCGCTGTCGCCATCCTCCAGCCGGGCCTGGCGCACACCCGCGCCGGCCTCCAGGTCCAGTCGCAGTCGCTCGGTATCGGCCACGCGGCGTCCATAGCCACCCGAGAGGGATCGTTGATGATCATAACCGCTGAAGCGATCCTTCTCACCACGGACTACGCCGAACAGATAGTCCCGCGGCGTGAGCTTGCGATCGGTCTTGAAAGTGCCGAGATAGCGTTCCTGGGTGGTGGCGCCATCCTCCGAACCGGTATAGGCCTCCAGTTGCAGGGTGTGCCGCCACAGAGGTATTTCATAGCGCAGGCGGCTGCGGGCGCTGATGTTCTGGGAGTCGGTATTGCCGCTGGAGAACACTGCCCCGAATTCGGCATCCCCGCTCCAGCCCTCGTTCTCGCCCCATTCCGCGTAAAGGGTAGGGGAGGCCAGCATCAAGGCGCTGCTACAATAGGCGCAAAGCAACCGCATTCGACACACTTTCAAGGCTCCTTCGGTGAATGAGTTTGAGGCCAAACCCTAACAGATCCGGTGCGTGGTCTTCCTCACGCCCCGGCGCGGCTCCCCGAAACCCAACCCGAGTCAGCACCGCATGAATCCCCTTGCCCTGTTCCGCAGATCCCAGCCGGCGCCCACGCGGAAACCCGGATCCTCCCTGCTGCCCTATGTGCCGAAAAAGAAGGAGTATTCGTCTCTCAAGGATACGGATCTATGCGTCAAGTGCGGCCTGTGCCTGCCCCATTGCCCCACCTATCTGGCCACTCTGGACGAGGGCGACTCTCCACGGGGTCGGATCACCCTCATGCAGGGGCTGATGCAGGGGCATCTGCGGGATGACGCGGCGGTGCGTCGTCATCTGGAAAGCTGCGTGCAATGCCGGGCCTGTGAGGCGGTCTGCCCGTCCCTGGTGCCCTTTGGGCGGCTGATGGACGCAGCACGGGCCGAGTTGATTCCCCCAGGCGGACGAGGGCCGGTGAAGGGCTACTTGCTGCGCCATGATGGCAGCCGGCGCGTGGCCGCCCGTTCCTTCCGTTTGGCGCAGATGCTGGGCCTGGTGCGGCTGGCCAGCTGGCTGGGCTCCCGGCGCCGCCCGGGCATGGCGCGAGCGGCCTCCTACGTCCTGGGGATGCCGCTGAACCGGGGGCTCCGGGCCATGCCCTTGAGCGAAGTGCCACGGTTGCCGGCGCCTGGGGCGGTTGCAGCGCCGGATGAAAAATCAGGGCGCCCCCTGCCAAGCCTGTCGGCCCCAAAGCCGACGCAGCAGCCGGCGGCTTTGGGGGCTGATACTCCATCCTTGCAACTGGACCGGGCAGGACGGCCGGACGGTGGTGCGCCTCCCGCAGAGCGTCGGGAGGCCTCCAGGCAGGGCCAGCAGGATGGCAAGGGTGCAAGTGGTGCAGGCGGACGAGACGCCGGGAAGCCCTCGGCCGCCTCGACGATGGCCGAGGCGTCGAACGCAGCCAGCGGCAAGCAGGACGGTCAGGACAATCTTCCGGTGGCGACCACCAAGGCCAAGGCCCGGGCCATCACCCTGTTCACCGGTTGCACGGGAGAGGCCCTGGATGCCCGGGCGGTACAGGCCGCGCGGCAGGTGCTGGAATGCCTGGGTTACCGGGTGTCCGTGCCCGAGCATCAGGTGTGTTGCGGTGCCCTGGATCAGCACGCCGGTCGTCCCAAGGCCGCCGCCGACCTGGCGCGTCGCAATCAGACCCTCATGGGAGGGCAGGGTGGCCCGGTTCTAAGCCTCAACAGCGGCTGCCGTGCACATCTCAAGTCCGAGGTCTATGCCTTCCCCGAGGTGGGTGATCATGCCCTGATGGGGCGTGTGGCCGACCTGTGCGTGTTGCTGGCAGAAGAGGACCTCAAGCCACTTGAACTCCGTCAGGAGCCGCTTCGAGTGGCCGTGCACACCCCCTGCACCCTGCGTCATGTGCTCAAGGAGCACGAAGCCCTGGAGGCCCTGGCCCGACGCCTGCCGGGGGCCGAGGTGCTGCCCCTGCCGGAGAATGCCCTGTGCTGCGGTGCCGCCGGCAGCTACATGCTCACGCATCCCAAAATGGCGGATCATCTGTTGTCACCGAAGCTGGATGCCCTGCAGCAGCTGGCACCGGACGTGCTGCTCACCGCCAACGTGGGCTGCGCCATCCATTTCGTCACCGGCCTCAAGCGCCGCCGCCTCCCCATCCAGGTGCTGGGCCCGGCGGAGCTTCTCCAGGCCCGCTCCCAGGCCTGCTCGTGACCCAAAAAAGGGGACAGACACCTTTTCCGCGCGCCGCTGGCGCGCCGGGAAAAGGTGTCTGTCCCCTTTTTTGGGGTGCCGTCACCCTGTACTCTTGTCGGGTATCCACCCGAGACCCACGCCCATGCGCCGACTCTCTCCCACCGATCGCCTGCTGTCTGCGTGCGATGAGGCCCTGTGTACACTGTTTGGTCGCCCCCGGGCCACCGAACGGCCTGATCCAGCCGAGCAGATGCCCGAGCCCGATCTGGACGACAACGCCCGTGCCTTGTCGGCTCGCCTGATGCGGGTGAACCATGCCGGCGAAGTGGCCGCCCAGGGGCTTTATCAGGGGCAGGCACTCACCGCCCGCAGTGAGGAAGTTCGCCAGCGCATGGAGCGTTCCGCCCGGGAGGAGAACGATCACCTGGCCTGGTGCGCCCGTCGCCTGGAAGTCCTGGACGGCCACGCCAGCCTGCTCAACCCCCTGTGGTATGCCGGCTCCTTCACCATGGGGGCCCTGGCCGGGGCAGCGGGGGACAAGTGGAGTCTGGGGTTCGTCAACGAGACGGAGCAGCAGGTGGTGCGCCACCTGGATGACCACCTGGAGCGTATCGTTCTCGAGGATGCCCCCACCCGCGCCGTGCTCGAGCAGATGAAGATCGACGAGGCCCACCACGGCGAACTGGCCATGTCCCTGGGGGGCGCGCAACTGCCCTGGCCGGTGCGGCGATTGATGATGCCAGCGGTGTCCAAGGTCATGACCCGGACCGCATATTGGGTTTGAGGCTTGAAACCCTTGGCAGATATGGCTAAACTTCCGCGCTTTCCGTAATTCAAGACCACCCTGGAGTTCAGGCAATGAAGACCTTTAGCGCCAAGCCCGCTGAAGTCAACCGCGATTGGTACGTGGTGGACGCCTCCGGCAAGACCCTGGGCAGGCTCGCCACCGAACTGGCTCGTCGCCTGCGTGGCAAGCACAAGCCCGAGTACACCCCCCACGTGGATACCGGTGACTACATCGTGGTTGTCAATGCCTCCAAGGTACGCCTGAGCGGCAACAAGGACTCCGACAAGATGTACTACCATCACACGGGTTACATCGGTCACATGAAATCCGCCAGCGCCCAGCAGATCCGGGACACCCACCCCGAGCGGCTGATTGAAACCGCCGTGAAGGGCATGCTGCCCAAGAACCCTCTGGGTCGGGCCATGTTCAAGAAGCTGAAGGTCTACGGCGGCAGCGAACATCGCCACACCGCCCAGCAGCCGCAGCCGCTGGACATCTGAATCAATTCCCAGTGCGCCGCCAACGCGGCGCCGGACAGCACACAGAGCAGGTCAAGTCATGGCAACAACCCAGAACTACGGAACCGGACGCCGCAAAGAGGCCTCTGCGCGTGTCTTCCTGCGCCCGGGCAAGGGTGACATCGTCGTCAACAAGAAGCCGCTGGAAGAATTCTTCGGCCGCGAGACCTCCCGCATGGTGGTGCGTCAGCCGCTGGAAGTCACCGAAAACCTGAGCCGCTTCGATGTGGTGGCCACGGTTGCCGGTGGCGGTGCCAACGGTCAGGCTGGCGCCATCCGTCTGGGTATCGCCCGCGCCCTGGTGGAGTACGACGAAAACCTGCGCGGCAAGATGCGTGAATTCGGTTACCTCACCCGCGATGCTCGCGAAGTTGAGCGTAAGAAGGTCGGCCTGCGCAAGGCCCGCCGCGCCACGCAGTACAGCAAGCGCTAAAGCGTTTCACCTGTACCCAGGATCGGCACTTGAATTGTCAAGTGCCGATCCTGTAGCGTTAAGGCCATAAAGCTATCCCTTGGGGGATCGTCTAGCGGTAGGACTACGGACTCTGACTCCGTCAACCCAGGTTCGAATCCTGGTCCCCCAGCCATATCCATAGAAAAGGCCCCCTCGCGGGGCCTTTTCTATGGATATCTGTTAGAGGTGCCACCAGGGTTCGAACCTGGAAGGTTCGACGAGCGCCGCGTAGCGGCGCCGAACGTCGCGCGCAGCGCGGCGGCCCGAAGGGTGAGGCCGAAGGCCGAATAATCCTGGTCCCCCAGCCATATGCACAAGAAAGGCCCCCTCGTGGGGCCTTTCTTGTGCATATCTGTTTGAGGTGTCGCCAGGGTTCGAACCTGCAAAAAAAGGTGTCTGTCCCCTTTTCTGAAAAAAAGGTGTCTGTCCCCTTTTCTGAGTTGTCCCCCCGCCCCTGGGTTGCTATCGTTTCGTCCATGACCCCACCCGTGAAACCACCCGCATCCTCGGGCCACATGTTTTCACTGCATCAATCACCGCCGCCGCTGGTTCACCCGGACGGGGAACAGGTGATCGAACTCATTCCTGAACCCTTTATCATCCTGGACAGCGCCCATCGGGTGGTGGCGGCCAACCAGGCCGCGGCTGACCTGTTCTCCCAGACCCGGGGCCTGCTGATGGGGCAGGGGTGTCAGGAACTGCTCTTTGGTCTGTCCGGCCCCTGTCCCGGCGACAATGCCTGCCCGCTGACTCTACAGCCCGGCGTGGGGAAGGTGAGCGAGCAGAGGATTGAGGCCCGCAATCATCAAGGGCAGTCACGCCCGCTCAAGATCCGGTTGAGCCGCATGGCGGGCGATGCCGAGGGTTTCGTGGGCCTGCAACTCCTGGCGGAGAACGGTGGACAAACGCCAAAGAGTGCGGGGGCATCCCAGGTGGTGGGCCGCTCCAGCGCCATGGCAAAGCTCATGCACGTGGTGGAGCGCGTGGCCCCTACCAGCGCCACCGTCCTGCTGCTGGGCGAGAGCGGGGTGGGCAAGGAGCGTATAGCTGAACACCTGCACCGCTGCTCGGAGCGGGCCAGCGGCCCCCTGGTGGTGGTGGACTGCTCGGCCCTGGGCGAACAACTCATCGAAGCCGAACTGTTCGGTTACGAAAAGGGTGCCTTCACCGGGGCCGACCGGCGCAAGATCGGCCTGTTCGAGGCGGCCCAGGGGGGCACCCTCTTCATCGACGAAGTGGGCGAGATGCCCCTGGCCATGCAGAGCAAGCTGCTCCGCGCCCTGGAGGCCTCGCGCATCCGTCGCGTGGGCGGCACCGACTACATCGACGTGGACGCCCGCGTGGTGGCTGCCACCCACCGGGACCTGGGCGCCATGGTGGCCCGGGGTGAATTCCGCGAGGACCTTTACTACCGCCTGGCCGCCTTCCCCGTGGACATCCCGCCCCTGCGGGAGCGCCGGGAGGACATCGTCGCCCTGGCCGAGCACTTCCTGAAGGAGGCGGGCGGGGCACACCAGCTGCCCCTGTCCCGGGCCGTGGCGGAACTGCTCACCGACTACCAGTTCCCCGGCAACGTCCGCGAGCTGAAGAACATCATCAGTCGTGCGGCGATACTGGCGGGATCCGGGTCCGTGTTGCCCCAGCATATTGCCTTTCAGGCGCGCCAGCAGGGCCATCGGTCGCCGGCGGTCCATGGGGGCAGCGATTCGGCATACCACATGGAGGGTGTTCCGTTTCCGCGTCGCCTCCGCAATGGGCTGACCCAGGAGCGAATCCGTGCAGCTCTGGAGGCCTGCGATGGTCACCGCGCCGAGGCCGCCCAGCGTCTGGGTGTGAGCGAGCGCACGCTGTATCGGCATCTCCAGCGGCTGAATTCCCCATCCTGAGTTGTGTCAATCGCACAACATGACTGGTAATGTCATGTCATTGTCATGTCTTTGGCAGTCTTCTGCCGTCGATGTTGCGTTTGCGTCATAGTTGAATCAATCACTTAGCATCTGGCACGGCTCATGCATTGTTGTAGCAGGCTGACAAGTTCAGAACCTGTCATAACAAACTCTTGCAGAGGACTCATTCCAATGAAAAAAACCGTACTCGCATTCGCAGTTGCCGCCGCCGTGGGCGTGCCCGCCGCCGCCGCTGCTGACACCACCCTGTATGGTCGTTTCAACATCTCCCTGGACTTCGTGGACGACGCCAACGAAACCTCCCACCAGTTGGCCTCCAACTCCTCCCGCCTGGGTGTGCGTGGTTCTGAAGACCTGGGTGTGATGGGTCTGCGCGGCGTGTACCAGATTGAAGCCGCCCTGCAGAGCGGAGGATCCACGCAGGCTTTTGGTGGTAGCGACCTCACTGCACGTAACACATATGTGGGTCTGGCCAGCGATGAGTTGGGTGAACTCCGCCTGGGTAAGCATGACACCCCTTACAAGATGTCCACCCTGCGTCTGAACTTCTTTGCTGACACCCTGGGTGACATGAACCACATGAGCAGCCGCTGGGCCGCTGTGAACGCCGGCACGGACAGCACCTTCTATCGTCGCCTGGACAACACCATGCTGTACATGAGCCCGAACTTTGATGGGCTGCAGTTCATGGCTTCCTACACCACAGATCGTAGCGACGATACGCCCTCCAACCCGGCTCTTGATCCAACTGTGAGCACGAGTGATAAGGATCAGCCTGCATGGTCCTTGGCTGCGACCTTCGAGCAGGGTCCTATGTTCGTGACCGTGGCTTACGAGCAGCAGAACAATACTGCCTATGATTTCGCGGCTTTCGGGCAGCCCAATGAGATTGAAAACGCCAAGGCTTGGAAAGTGGGCGGCACCTACCAGATCGAAGATTTGACGCTCGCCGCACTTTACGAAAATTTGGATACTGGCACAGATTATCTGGGCGACCGTGATTCCTTCCACATTGGTGCCAAATATCAGCTGGGCCAAGCCTATGTGATGGGTTCCTACACGAATGCCGGCGACCTGGATGTCGACGATACCGGGGCTCAGATGTTCGCTCTCGGCGCAGGCTATGCCCTGTCCCCCCGCACTGGCGTTTACACCGTGTATGCTCACACCAGCAACGATGACAACGCGATCTATGGTCTGGCTGGTTCCGGCAAGAGCAAGGGTGTTGGCCCCACCAATTCCGCAGGTGGTCTTGCCCCCGGCGAAAACGTCTCCGGCTTCCAGGTCGGTGTGACCCACAACTTCTAAGAAGTCGGTACCAACAACCGACCCGCACACTCGCCGCTTGTCGGCGGGGTGCAAGAAGCGCTCAGAGCGCGGCAGGGGTTTCCCTTGTCGCGCTCTTTTTTTGTTCACAGGGGCGATTTTTCAACTCCTTGAATCAAAAGGGCTTGCCGGGTCAACGCCCTGTTGTCACCTTGTAAACCCCGGTGCCCCCCTGCTACTCTGCTCAGTTCTCTCCGCAATCCCCCTCCCCGCATCCATGACCTCAGCCACCCGCATTCGCGAGATTCCCTACAACTACACCTCCTATTCCGATCGCGAGATCGTCCTTCGTTTTCTCGGGCAGCCCATGTGGGATGTGCTCAATGAATTGCGCGGCGAACGCCGCACCGGTGTGTCCGCCCGCATGCTGTTTGAGGTGCTGGGGGATATGTGGGTGGTCACCCGCAACCCCTATATCCAGGATGACCTCATGGCCGACCGCAAGCGCCTGGCCAACCTGGTGGGTGCCATGGATCATCGGGTGGATCAGATCATCGGTCGTGCCCAGGGCAATGAGCGCGCGCTCAGCCTGGCCGAAGAGGCACGCCAGGCCGTGCGCCGGTTCGAGGCCTGGTTCCCGGCACAGCGCGAACTGCGCGCCCGGGTGCGCCGGCGCTTGATGAAGCACACCCGCAAGGACAACATCCAGTTCGACGGCCTGGCCCGGGTGTCCCATGTGACCGATGCCACCGACTGGCGTGTGGAACTGCCCTTTGTGGTGGTCAATCCCGATTCCGAGGAGGAGATGGCCGCGATTGTGGCTGCCTGCCTGGAGTTGGGGCTTACTGTCATTCCCCGTGGGGGCGGCACCGGCTACACCGGTGGCGCCGTGCCCCTCACCGACGATGCCGCGGTGATCAACACCGAAAAGCTGGATGCCGTGGGCGAGGTGCAGTTTACCCGCTTGCCCGGGTTGGATGAGCCCGTGGCCACCGTGCGGGCCGAGGCCGGCGTGGTCACCCGCCGGGTGGCGGAATCCGCCGCCCGGGGCGGTCATGTGTTTGCCGTGGACCCCACCTCCCAGGATGCCTCCACCATCGGCGGCAACATCGCCATGAATGCCGGCGGCAAGAAGGCCGTGCTCTGGGGTACGGCCCTGGACAACCTGGTCTCCTGGCGCATGGTCACCCCCGACGCCCGCTGGGTGGAGGTGGAGCGCATCAACCACAACCTGGGCAAAATCCATGACCAGGAAGAAGTAACGTTCCGCGTGAGCCGCTACCAGGCCGATGGGCGCACCCTGGATGGGGAGCCCGAGATCCTGTCCTTCCCCGGCAAGACCTGCCGCAAGGAAGGGCTGGGCAAGGACGTGACCGACAAGCGCCTGCAGGACCTGCCCGGGGTTCAGAAGGAGGGCTGCGACGGCCTGATCACCTCGGCGGTGTTCGTGGTGCATCAGATGGCCGCCCATATGCGCACCGTGTGCCTGGAGTTCTACGGCACCGACCTGCACGAGGCGGTGCCCGCCATTGTCGAGATCAAGGATGCCCTGGAGGCGGACCCCAAGGTGCAGCTGGCGGGTCTTGAGCACCTGGACGAGCGCTACGTGCGCGCCGTGCGCTACACCCCCAAGGGCGCCCGCCGCGAACGCCCCAAGATGCTGCTGGTGGCCGACCTGGCCTCCGAGGACGAGAAGGCGGTGGCCGAGGCCGCTTCGCGCATGGTGCGCCTGGCCAATGCCCGTAACGGGGATGGCTTCATCGCCATCAGCCCCGAGGCCCGCCTGCGTTTCTGGGCCGACCGCTCCCGCACTGCGGCCATCGCCGCTCACACCAACGCCTTCAAGATCAACGAGGACGTGGTCATCCCCCTGGACCGCCTGGGCGAGTACAGCGAAGGCATCGAGCGCATCAACATCCAGCAGTCCATGGCCAACAAGCTGCGCATGGCCGAGGAGATCCTGGCCTGCCTGGCCAAGGACCACAAGGCCCTGGTGGACAAGCTGGGTCTGGACAACGACGAAGCCCGCACCTGGTTCGAGAAACGTCGCCGCGCCGCCGAAGATCAGGTGACCGCCGTGCGTGACCGCTGGCTGGTGATCCGGGACAACCTGGAATCCGATGCCCGGGAGCATGACGCCCTGCTGGACGACAAGGCCCGGGAGGATCTGCGCCCCGGCGACCGGCTGATCCAGCTCATCCTGCGGCGCAGCCTGGTGATCTCCTACCGGCGCGAGATCGAGGACCCGCTGTACGAGATCTTCGACGGCCGCGATCTGGACCCGGTGCGCCAGAACATTCAGCAAATCCACGACCGGGTGCTCACCAGTCGCCTGTTCGTGGCCCTGCACATGCACGCCGGCGATGGCAACGTGCACACCAATATCCCGGTCAACTCCAATGACTACGCCATGATGCACGAGGCCGAGCGCATCGTGGATCAGGTGATGGACCTGGCCCGGAACCTGGGTGGGGTGATCTCCGGCGAGCACGGCATCGGCCTCACCAAGATGCAGTACCTGGAGCCGGAGGACGTGGCGGCCTTTGCCGAGTACAAGCAGCGGGTCGATCCCCAGGACCGCTTCAACCGCGGCAAGCTGCGCGCCGGTTCCGGCCTGACCACCGCCTACACCCCGTCGTTGCGGCTGGTGCAGGAGGAGGCCCTGATCCTTGAGCAGAGCGAGCTGGGCGACCTCAACGACGACATCAAGGACTGCCTGCGCTGCGGCAAGTGCAAGCCCGTGTGCAACACCCATGTGCCCCGGGCCAATCTGCTGTATTCGCCGCGCAACAAGATCCTGGCCACGGGATTGATCATCGAGGCCTTCCTCTACGAGGAGCAGACCCGTCGTGGACTGTCCTTCCGGCATTTCGACGAACTCAACGATGTGGCCGATCACTGCACCGTCTGCCACAAGTGCCTCACGCCCTGCCCGGTGGACATCGACTTCGGCGAGGTCACCTCCCGGATGCGCGCCATCCTCATGGATCGCGGTCAGCGCAAGACCAGCCTGGCGGCCAGGGTGTCCATGGCCTTTTTGAACATCAAGGACCCATCTACCGTGAAGGTGATGCGCAAGGCCCTGGCGCAATGGGGCTTTGCCGGTCAGCGCATGGGGCATCAGGTGTTCCGTCGGCTTGGGCTGCTCAACGGGAACAAGCGCCCGTCGGCCACCACCGGCAAGGCGCCCATCCAGGAGCAGGTCATCCACATGGTGAAAAACCCCTTGCCGGCGGGTCTGCCCAAGCAGACCACCCGGGCCATGCTGGGTCTGGAAGACCCGAGTCAGGTGGCCATCGTCCGCGATCCGACTCAGGTGGAGGAGAATGGCGAGGCGGTGTTCTACTTCCCCGGCTGCGGTTCCGAGCGCCTGTTCAGCCAGGTGGGCCTGGCGACCCTGGCCATGCTCTACCGCACCGGCGCCCAGACGGTGCTGCCGCCGGGGTACCTGTGCTGCGGCTATCCCCAGGAGGCTGCCGGCGACAAGGCCCGAGGGCGCGCCATCACCACCGAGAACCGGGTGCTGTTCCACCGGGTGGCCAACACCCTGAACTATCTGGACATCAAGACCGTGGTGGTCTCCTGCGGCACCTGCATGGATCAGCTGCTCAAGTACGAGTTCGAGCGCATCTTCCCCGGCTGTCGTCTGCTGGACATCCATGAATATCTGATGGAGAAGGGCGTGAAGCTGGAAGGCGTGGAAGGGGTGCAGTACCTGTACCACGACCCCTGCCACAGTCCCATGAAGACCTATGCCCCCACCGAGGTGGCCGGTACGTTGCTGGGTCAGCCCGTCACCCTGTCGGATCGCTGCTGCGGCGAGGCGGGCACCTTTGCGGTAAGCCGCCCGGACGTGGCCACCCAGGTGCGTTTCCGCAAGCAGGAGGAGATCCACAAGGGCGTCACCCAGCTCAGCGGCGACCCGGTGGCCGTGGGCGGCAACGTGAAGATGCTCACCGCCTGCCCGGCCTGTCAGCAGGGTCTGTCCCGTTACCGGGAGGATACGGGGACGGAGACCGATTACATCGTGGTGGAGATGGCCAATACCCTGCTGGGGCAGGCGTGGCAGCAGGAGTTCATCCAGAAGGCCCGCAGCGGCGGGATCGAAAAAGTGCTTCTGTAATCAAGAGCCCTTCCCCCACCCACAACCAGACAGCAGGACCCCACCATGGCTCTATGGATAGCCGTGCTCCTGGGCATCATCCAGGGCGTGTTCATGTTCCTCCCCGTCAGCTCCACCGCCCACATGGTGCTGGCAGAACACTGGCTCATCGGCCGCGGGGAATCCCTGCCGCCGCCGGACAGCCCGGAGATGATCCTGTTCGCGCTGGTGGTGCATGTGGGCACCCTGGTGTCCATCATCGTGGTCTTCTGGTCCAGCCTGTGGCGCTTCACCTTCGGTGCCGTGAGTGGTGCCTGGCAGTGGGCAGGGCAGGGGGGGCGCGGCCCGGTGCCGCTGTACTGGCGGCTGTTCTGGCTGGGGATGTTCTCGGTGCTGTGTACCGGTCTGCTGGGGCTGGGGTTCAAGGCCGCCTTTGAGCAGGTGTTCGCCCATCCCTGGATGATCGCCATCACGCTCACGCTGACGGGCATCCTGCTGTGGTGGACGGATCGTCTCTCGCCCCGCAAACGGGGCCTCAAGGGCATCAACTGGAAGGTGGCCGGCGTGATCGGGCTGGCCCAGGGGCTGGCCCTGATGCCGGGGCTGTCGCGCAGCGCCATGACCATCATGTTTTCCTTGTTCTCGGGGCTGAAGCGGCGCTGGGCAGCGGAGTACAGTTTCTTCCTGGCCATCCCCACCATCAGCGCGGCCACACTGCTGCAGGCCATCCAGGTCTATCGGGCGGATGAGCCGCCGGTGATTGGCTTCGCGGCCCTTTCCGTGGGTTTTGTGGTGGCGGCGGTGGTGGGGATCATTTCCCTGAAGCTGGTGATCTACTTCCTGTATCGGGCTCAGCTCAAGGTGTTCTCGTTCTACGTCTGGTTCCTGGCCCTGGCGGTGGCCATGGGGTGGATGGGGGTGTAAGCCGCCCAGGCCCCTCTCCCCAGGGGGGAGGGGCCTGGTGGTGTTTCACCTTCACCTCAAGGTCCGAACCCCGTCCTTCCCGCTCAGGATCAGCACATCCGCCGGCCTCTTGGCGAAGATGCCCACGGTGACCACCCCGGCGATCTGATTCAGCTGCCCCTCCATCTCCACCGGGTTGGCGATGTGCAGGTTGTGGATGTCCAGGATGAGGTTGCCATTGTCCGTGGTGAAGCCGTGGCGCAGTTCCGGCTGCCCGCCCATCTTCAGGATTTCCCGGGCCACGAAACTGCGGGCCATGGGGATCACTTCCACGGGCAGGGGGAAGGTTCCCAGCATGCCCACCAGCTTGGATTCGTCGGCAATGCAGACGAACTTCTCGCTGGCTGCGGCCACGATCTTCTCCCGGGTGAGGGCGCCGCCGCCGCCCTTGATCAGGTGCAGGTGCTCGGTGGCCTCGTCGGCGCCGTCCACGTACAGGGGCAGTTGTCCGGCACTGTTCAGATCCATCACCGGGATGCCGTGCTTGCGCAGGCGCTCGGCGCTCACCTCCGAGGAGGCCACCGTGCCTTCGATGCGGGCCTTCATGCCGGCCAGCAGGTCGATGAAGTGGTTGGCGGTGGAGCCGGTGCCCACGCCGACGATCATGTCGTCTTCCACGTATTGCAGGGCCGCTTCGGCGGCGGCCTTCTTGAGTTGGTCTGCATTGCTCATTGTTGGGTCCTCTCCTCTGGTTTTGTGAGGGGATTCTACTCAGGAGAAGGGAACATAAGCCAGCCTATCCGCCTTGCGGCCCTTGAACCCCCCGCTGTATCTTGAGGGGATGTCCTATCCCTATCTGCAGAAGATCCTCACAGCCCGGGTCTACGATGTGGCGCGCGAAACGCCGCTGGACCCCATGCCCACCCTCACTCGCCGCCTGGGTAACCAGATTCTGCTCAAGCGGGAAGACCTGCAGCCGGTCTTCTCCTTCAAGCTGCGCGGCGCTTACCACAAGATCGTCAACCTCCCCAGGGAAGTCCGGGAAAAGGGCGTGATCTGTGCCTCGGCCGGCAACCATGCCCAGGGGGTGGCGCTGGCAGGGAAACGTCTGGGTATCAAGGCGGTGATCGTCATGCCCCAGACCACGCCCTCCATCAAGGTGGAAGCCGTGCGCGCTCTGGGTGGCGAAACCATCCTGCACGGGGATTCCTATGATGACGCCTATGAGCTGACCCAGGAGTTGATGAAGCAGCACGGCTACGCCTTCATCCATCCATTCGATGACCCGGATGTGATCGCAGGCCAGGGCACGGTGGCCATGGAGCTGCTGCGCCAGCACCCCGACCCCCTGGATGCGGTATTCATCCCCGTGGGTGGCGGTGGCCTGGCGGCGGGCATGGCGGTGTACATCAAGGCCCTGCGCCCGGACATCAAGGTGATCGGCGTGGAGCCCGAAGACGCCCCCTCCATGCATGATGCCCTGCAGAAGAAACGGCGCATCATCCTGGACCAGGTGGGCATCTTTGCCGATGGTGTGGCCGTACGCCAGGCGGGCAAGGAAAATTACCGGATCTGCCGGGAGCACATGGATGAGGTGATCCTGGTCACCACCGATGAGATCTGCGCCGCCACCAAGGATGTCTTTGACGACACCCGGGTGATGGCCGAGCCGGCTGGTGCCCTGTCGGTGGCGGGGCTGAAGAAATACATCGAGCGTGAGGGTGTGCGTGATGGCCGGTATGCGGCGGTGCTCAGCGGCGCCAACATCAATTTCGATCGCCTGCGGCATGTGACGGAACGGGCGGAGTTGGGTGAGCACCGGGAGGCCCTGTTCGCCGCCACGATTCCCGAACGTCCCGGGAGCTTCCGCGCCTTCTGCGAGGCCATTGGCAAGCGGGGCATCACCGAGTTCAACTATCGCTATGCGGACCAGAACGAGGCACATATCTTCGTGGGGGTGCAGCTCAGTGGTGGCGAGCCGGAGGGGCGGGCCCTGCTGGAGGACCTGCGGGCCAAGGGCTATCCCATCGAGGATCTGAGCGGCAACGAGATGGCCAAGGTGCACCTGCGCCACATGGTGGGCGGGCACGCTGGACATGCGGGGGATGAGATGATCTACCGCTTCGAGTTTCCCGAGCGGCCGGGGGCGTTGATGCGTTTTCTGTCACAAATGGGGCAGGACTGGAACATCAGTCTGTTCCACTACCGTAATCACGGGGCTGCCTACGGGCGGGTGCTGGTGGGCATCCAGGTCCCGCCCGGGGACAAGCAGCGGTTTCGCCGATTCCTGAAGGAGTTGGGATACATGCACTGGGAGGAGACGGAGAATCCGGTGTACCGGTTGTTCCTGGGGTGAGGGGAGAGGGGCTCATCCCTTCTCCCTCAGCGCCTCCTCATTGAAGGCCTCATCAATCCCGGTGATGGTCTTCTCCACCATCCGGAAACCCTCCACCGGAGCATCGTCTCCCATGTACTTGAGACGCAGCGGTCCCAGGGCCTTGACGGCCTGAGCCCGCTCGATCGGGGTTTGTGCATCCCGTTCACCGGCCCCGCCCAGGGCCTTGACGATCTCCCCGGCAATCGGTCCCCGGTGTTCACCATCCAGTGCCTTGTCCAGCGTCTCCTGAGGAGAGCCATCCAGCAGGTCCAGGCCCGTGTGTGCATCCAGGTGGGTCAGCAGTTCGCTCAGGGTCATGGCAGGGCGCTCCCATATGGGCCAGTCTCAGCAGAAACATGGCATGGGGCCAGAAGTGTTTCAACCCTGCGCGGAGCAGTGGATCAGGTCTGTGCCATCGACAGGATGAAATCCCACTCCGCCTCGGACACCGGCATGATGGACAGACGGTTGCCCTTGCGTACCAGGGGCATGTCGGCCAGCTCGGGGGCCTGCTTCAGGTCGGCCAGGGGGATCACCTGGTCGAACTTGCGTTCAAAAGCCACGTCCACCCGGTACCAGCGGGGATTGTCCGCCGGGCTTTTGGGGTCGTAGTACTTGTGCTCCGGGTCCCAGGCAGCCTCGTCTGGGTAGCCGGACCGGGCGATGCGCATGATCCCCACCACGCCGGGCACCTTGCAGTTGGAGTGGTAGAAGAAGGCCCGATCCCCCTGCTGCATCGCGTCGCGCATCATGTTGCGCGCCTGGTAATTGCGCACGCCCTCCCAGGGCTCAACCTGCACGCGTTCCAGGTCGTCAATGCCGAAGACATCGGGTTCGGATTTCATCAGCCAGTAGGCCATGGTGTGGCGCTCCTTCAGATGGGTATGCCGGTGCGGCCGGCCCCGGCAGGCCAGCGGATCACGCCCCGTTCGGTGGCCACCGCATCCAGGTTCACATCCCAGGGACGGCGGGGGAGGGCGTCCACCTGCTGGAAATCATAGGCCAGGCCCAGCAGACGGGGGCGATGCCAGTGGCGGTGACGATTGCGGTGGGCAAAGGTGGTGTCGTAGAAGCCGCCGCCCATGCCCAGGCGGGTGCCTTTCTCATCAAATCCCACCAGAGGCGTGATGATCAGGTCCAGGGCGCGGGCCGACACCCGGTGGCGCTTGCTCACCGGGGGTTCGGGGATGCCGAAGCGGTTGGGGATCAGGCGTGTCTCCGGGTCCCAGGCTACGAACCACAGCATTCTGGGGTGAATGGGTGCCAGCACCGGCAGATAGAGCCGCTTGCCGGCCGCCCGGGCCGCTGCCATCAGGGGGGTAGGGTCCACCTCGCCACGATCCGGCAGGTAGACGGCAATGCGCCGGGCCGAGGTGAACAGGGGGGTGTGCACCACCTGGCAGGCAATACGCCGTGAGCGGGTCGCGCGCTCCACCGGGGGCAGGGCGAGCCGTTGTGCGCGCAGGGTACGTCGGAGGGTTTTCATGGCCTGGCGTGAGTGCAAGTAGAACCCCATGAAAAAGGCCGGACCCGTGACAGGCCCGGCCTTGCTTGTTAAGAGGACACACTCCGCGAATGCCGTGGCAGACTTTCGACCTTGAACCAGCGGTTCAAGTGGGTGCCGACGCAGTGAATCAAGGCTTTCCGCTACGGGGCGGACATGCACAACATCACTGCAGAATGGCTCCCGGGGTAGTTCATTAGGCTCAAGGATAATACCCAGCCGCTCACGAACACCGCAGAGGTGCCCAAACCGTAAAATCGTTGTTGGTGCAGGGTTTCAACATACCACAATCCCTGACCAGGATCTTCGCGGCCCAGGGCCGCTTCTGCAAAACGCGTTACTGCCCTTCGGCTTCCTTGTCCAGCGCCGAATCGACCCGTGCACGCAAGGCCTGAATGCGCTTGTCCATGTCTGCCTGCTGATCCTTCAGCGTGAGCAGTTCGTGGGTGATGTTCAGGGCCGCCATCACGGCGATCCGGTCTCCACCCACCACCTTGCCCGTGTCCCGGATCTCCTTCATGCGGCGATCCAGCAGGTTGGCCGAGGCAATCAGGGCATGACGCTGTTCTTCCGGACAGGCCACCCGATATTCCTTGCCCAGGATCTGAACCGTCACCGGTTCAGCAACGGTCTCCGTCATACGGCCTGCTCCATGGACTTGAGACGGTTGATCATTGATTCCACCTTGATGCGTGCCTGCTCCCCTCTTTCGGTGAGTATGGACCGTTCTGTGAGCAATTGCTCGTTTTGCTGCCGAAGCATGCGATTCTCATCCCGTAGCCGGTCGCAGGCACGCGCCAGCGCCTCGATGCGTGTTTCCAGATCGCGCAGGCTGTGGTCGGCTTCGGCGCTGTGGTGAATGGCGTTCATGGGGTCAATATAGGCCTGCGCCCCGGGGGGCGTCAACGGGGCCGGTCAGCCCCTCCAGTGCGATCGCAATCGGACCATTCGCAGGCGCTCTGCCCGCTGCCCGCGATGGCCTTGCGCCGCGCGAGCTTGCTAGACTGCAAGCTCCCAGGTCTTCACGGATTCTCGAACATGCCCCCGGATGACGCCCCCGGCTTCACGCCGGCCCCTGAAGGTTCCGTTGTGATCGAGTCGGTCACCAGCGGGGGCAAGCCCTGTCGCATCGTTGATACCACTGGGCGGGTTCCACGGGATGTCCTGGCATCGCTGCTGGAACAGTTGATCGCCGAGCGGCGTTTCGGCCTTTCTGCGCTGTCGGCGGCGGGCAGTGGGGTGATCAACCTGGGGGAGCCTCAGTTTGCCCACGTGCAACTGGACGAAACCCTGTACCGCCTGATCCTGCTGCCCGACGAGGCGCGGCTGGAGCCTTTCTGACTGCATCGGCCCCAGGGCCGATGACACCCTGTTGACACTGATCGGCCCGGAACCGCTTGCCACCGATTGTTGTCCTGATCGCTATCCCGTGATGAGATTGCCCCATGTTGCCCCCATATCAGACCGTTGAAGACGCCCTGCAGACTGCCGGTGCCACCGCCGGCGCCGCCGAAGTGCATGGCACCCTGTGCGGGATGCTCACTGCCAACCTGGGCGCCGGCGTGGAGGCCTGGATGCGCGAAGTCTTCCCGGAGGAGCAGCCCGGCGAGATGCCCACCGGCGAGCCCCGCCGGTTGCTGGGGCAGTTGTTCGACGAGACCCGTACGCAGCTCTCGGATGCCCTGCTGAGCTTTGAACTGCTGTTGCCGGGGGATGAAGGCGACCTGGATGGCCGCGTGTCGGCCCTGGGCCACTGGTGCCAGGGGTTTCTCTACGGGCTGGCCGTGGCCGGTGTGACCGATCCGGGCAAGCTGCCGGAAGACTCGGCGGAATTCATCAAGGATCTTTCCGAGATCGCCGGCACCGGTTTCGACGTGGAGGAGGATGAGGAGAACGAGGTGGCGTATCAGGAGATCCAGGAGTACATCCGCATGGGGGTGCTGCTGGTCAGCGAGGAACTCCAACCCTTGAAGGGTCCATCGCGGATCCAGTAACCGGGACCAAGCCCCATGCCCCTGAACAAGACCCAGCAAAAGGAATTCGCCCGCCGCCGCCGCCAGCTCATGCGCGCCATGGGGGAGGGCGGCATCGCCATCATTCCCGCCGCTCCGACGCGGTCGCGCAATCACGATGTGGAATATCCCTACCGGCAGGACAGCGATTTCTGGTACCTGACCGGCTTTACCGAGCCGGAAGCGGTGGCCGTGCTGGTGCCGGGCCGGGAGCAGGGCGAGTTCATCCTCTTCTGCCGTGAACGGGATCCCACGATGGAGACCTGGAATGGCCGGCGCGCCGGCCAGGACGGTGCCGTGAAAGGCTTTGGTGCGGATGACTCCTTCCCCATTGGCGACATGGAAGAGATCCTGCCCGGCCTGCTGGAAAATCGGGAACGGGTGTACACCAGTCTCGGTCGCGACCCGGATTTCGACCGGAAGCTCATCGGCTGGGTGAACCACATCCGGGAGAAGGTGCGCTCGGGCGCTCGCCCGCCCCACGAATTCGTGGCCCTGGAATATCTGCTCCACGACATGCGCCTGTTCAAGTCCGCCTTCGAACTCAAGGCCATGCGTCAGGCAGCCAGGATCACCAGCGAGGCGCATGTTCAGGCCATGCGGGCCTGTCGCCCCGGCGCCTGGGAATACCAGGTGGAAGCGGAGCTGCTCTACGCCTTCCGCCGCGCCGGCACCGAGCCTGCGTATCCCTCCATCGTGGGGGGCGGGGAGAACGGCTGCATCCTGCACTACACGGAGAACGAGGCCCAGCTCAAGGACGGCGACCTGCTGCTGATTGATGCGGGATGTGAATACCAGGGCTATGCCAGTGACATCACCCGCACCTTCCCGGTCGGCGGCCGCTTTTCCCCGGCCCAGCGAGAGGTGTACGAACTGGTGCTGGAGGCCCAGCAGGCCGCCATCGCCCAGGTGGTCCCCGGCAATCACTGGGATGACCCCCACATGGCGGCGGTGAAGGTGCTCACCAAGGGGCTGGTGGGCCTGGGGCTGCTCAAGGGCAAGCCCGCCAGGCTGATCAAGGACGAAGCGTATCGCCCGTTTTACATGCACCGCACCGGTCACTGGCTAGGGATGGACGTGCACGATGTGGGGGATTACAAGCTGGGAGATGCCTGGCGATTGCTGGAGCCGGGCATGGTCATGACCATCGAGCCGGGACTGTATCTGAGCCGTGCCCTCAAGGGTGTGCCCAAGGCCTACCGGGATATCGGCATCCGCATCGAGGATGACGTGGTGGTGACCAGGGACGGGCACGAAGTGCTCACGGCCGACTGCCCCAAGGAACCCGATGAACTGGAATCCCTGGTGGGGGCTCAGTCATGAACCAGCCTCTTCCGGACGTGGATCTGGCGGTCATCGGGGGCGGCATGGTGGGGGCCACCCTGGCTCTGGCAGCGGCCCGCACCGGGTTTTCCGTGCGTGTGATCGAGGCGCACCCGCCGGGAGTGGCCGGGCAGCCCAGTTATGACGACCGGGCCACGGCGCTCTCCTGGGGCAGCCGCCGCCTGCTCGAGGGGCTGGGTGTCTGGGCAGACCTGGCGCCCCATGCCGAACCCATTCGCCGGATTCATGTGTCCCAGCGCGGTTACCTGGGAGCCACGCGCATGGATCATCATGACTCTGGTGTGGAGGCCCTGGGCTATGTGCTGATCAACCGGCAGCTGGGGCCGGTACTGCATCAGGCCCTGGAGGCCAGTGGCGTGGCCGTGACCACCCCGGCGCAACTGCTGGATTACCAGGAGGGAGAGGATCGCCTGGTCCTCAATATCCGCCAGGGTCAAGAGGAGCAGTCCCTGGGGGCCCGTCTCGTGGTGGGCGCCGACGGCACGGGCTCGCGCCTGCGGGCCCTGGCCGGGATCGATGTGCACGAATCCCCCTACGAGGGGTCAGCCATCATCGCCAATGTCACGCCGGGTCAGGATCACCAGGGGGTGGCCTATGAGCGGTTTACCGATGAGGGTCCCATCGCCCTGCTGCCGTTGACTCGCGGGCCGGATCATGAAAGGCGTTGCTCTCTGGTGTGGGTGCGGCCCCAGGAGCAGGTCGCCCGGACCCTGGCCTGGAGCGATGGGGAGTTTCTGGCCCGGCTGCAGGATCGTTTTGGTCATCGCCTTGGATGTTTTCGCAAGGTGGGGCAACGGGCCGCCTATCCGCTGAGTCTGATCCGGGCGAAACGGGATACGGCCCCCCGGGTGGTGCTGGTGGGCAATGCCTCCCACACCATCCATCCGGTGGCGGGGCAGGGGTTCAATCTGGGGCTGCGGGATGTGCGCACCCTGGCGGATCTGCTGGCCCAGGCCCGGGCGGATGGCGAGGATCCCGGCTCTCCGGCCTTGCTGAGTGACTATGCATCCCGCCGCGAGGGGGATCTGAACACCGTGATCCACACCACCGACGCCCTGGCGCGACTGTTTGCCACCCCGTTTTCGCCGCTGGCCCACCTGCGTGGTGCCGGCCTGATGCTGCTGGATCGTTGCGGGCCCCTGCGTCGGCAGGTGGCCAGGAAGGGAATGGGTTTGTAAGCGCCGTTTCGGCGGAAGATACGGAGAAAACACGCATGTCCCACGCGAAGACCCCTGAGTTCCACACCATCGTCGTTGGCGGCGGCATGGTGGGCGCTGCCCTGGCGGCCGAACTGGCCCAGTCCGGGCATCGGGTGGCCCTGGTGGAGGTTCAGCCGCCGGGGGCGTTCGATCCCGAGGGGGATCATGATCTGCGTGTGTCTGCCATCAATCGGGCGGCGCAGCGGGTGTTCCAGTCCCTGGGCGCCTGGGAGGGCATGTTGGCCCTGCGGGCGCATCCCTATCAGGCCATGGAGGTGTGGGATGCCGCCGGGTCCGGGCGCATCCGCTTCGAGGCCAGGGATCTGGCAGAGCCTGACCTGGGGCACATCATCGAGAATCGCGTCGTGCAGCGCGCCCTGTGGGATCGGCTGGAGCAGGACCCCATGGTGGAGATCATCGCCCCCGATACCCTCATGGGGCTGGATGTGCGGCGCAGCCACGCAGAGCTCATGCTGGCCAGTGGTCGTCGTCTCAAGGCCCTATTGGTGGTGGGTGCCGATGGCGCCCGCTCGCGCCTGCGGGAATTGGCGGGCATTCGCGTGAACAGCCGGTATTACGGTCAGCAGGCCCTGGTGGCCACCGTGCGCACGGCCCTGCCCCATGAGGACACGGCCTGGCAACGTTTCCTGCCCACCGGGCCGCTGGCCTTCCTGCCCCTGGGGGATGGGCGCTGCTCCATTGTGTGGTCGGCGGATGATGCCCGCGCGGAGGGGCTTCGGGATCTGGATGATGAGGCCTTTTGCCAGGCCCTTGCCGATGGGCTGGACTATCGTCTGGGGCAGGTGCTGGAGACATCCAGACGGGCGGCCTTTCCCTTGCGCGGTTCCCAGGCGGAGCATTACGTGCGGCCCCGCCTGGCCCTGGTGGGGGATGCGGCCCATACCATCCATCCCCTGGCGGGGCAGGGGGCCAACCTGGGTTTTCAGGATGCCCACGCCCTGGTCAGCGCGGTCTGTGCCCCCGGGGTGAGTGATGCCGGAGATCTTCGGGCGTTGCGTCGTTACGAGCGGGCCCGTCGCGGCGACAACCTGATCATGATGCGATCCATGGAGGGCTTCAGGTATCTCTTCGGCAGCGAACAGCCACCACTGGCGGCCCTGCGGGGGCTGGGCCTGAACCTGGCCCATCAGGTGACGCCGCTGAAGCACCTGTTGATGCGCCATGCCCTGGGCCTGGGCGAGCACCGAACCTGACCCATCTTTGGTGATGCCTTTTTTGTGGGAGCGGCCCCGGGCCGCGAAGCGCTTTAAACGGGCCACCGCGGTCTCCGCGACTCGCCGGCAAGCTGTACAATGGGCTTTTCACCACTGGGTGCCACGGGGACGATTCGCATGAAAGAATTCTGGGATACCCGCTACTCCGGTTCGGAGTATGTTTACGGAACGGCCCCCAATGCCTATCTGCTGGCGCATCACGGCCTGTATCAGGCCGGGCAGACGGTACTGGCCGTGGGAGATGGAGAGGGGCGCAATGGCGTCTGGCTGGCGTCGCGTGGGCTGTCGGTCACCTCGGTGGACTTCTCCCAGCAGGCCCTGTCCAAGGCCCAGGCCCTGGCACAGCATCAGGGCGTGATCCTGGAAACGGTCTGGGCGGATCTGGTGGGCTGGAAGTGGCCCAAGGGCGAGTTCGATCACGTGATCTCCATCTACGTGCATCTGCCTCCTGCTCAGCGTCGCCAGGTGCACCAGTCCATGCTGGAAGCCCTCAAGCCTGGCGGCTGGTTGCTGCTGGAGGCCTTTCATCCCGAACAGATCAATTACGAAAGCGGTGGCCCCCGGGAGCCCGACATGCTCTACAGCAGCGTGATGCTGCGTGAGGACCTGGCCGGCGCCGAATTCATGGAACTGGCCGAACTGGCGGTGCAACTGGATGAGGGTCCGGGCCACCGGGGCCGGGCTGCAGTGACCCGTGCCTTGATTCGTCGCCCTGAATAGCCTCAGTCTATCCCCCATATGAAGTTTATATGTCCATAAGTCCTTCCGAACCCGGGGCCGCTGGGTTATAGTGAGGGCATTGATTCGGGTGCTACGGTGCCCAGGCAGTGCGGGAGAGACCCCCATACGGGGCGCCGAAGGCGCAACTTCCGCCCGGAAACGCTCAGGCAAAAGGACCGCGCTGCCACATATCGACTCTGGAGAGTGGCCTGTTTTCAGGCCCACCGAAGGGGATAATCGGGCCTTGGCACCGGTTTAATCTCTCAGGTTTCAGGACAGAGGGGCGGTCGACACATAACACGTGTCGGCCGCCCCTTTTTTGTTTTCCGGGAGCCGAAAAAATGACCACACTGAAGCAGACAACACTCCACGATGCCCATGTCGCCGCTGGCGCCCGTATGGTGGACTTCGCCGGCTGGTCCATGCCGGTGCACTACGGGTCCCAACTGGAAGAGCACCACGGTGTGCGTCGCGAGGCCGGCATGTTCGATGTGTCCCACATGACCGTGGTGGACGTGACCGGCTCCGGAGCGCGGGATTACCTGCGCTACCTGCTGGCCAATGACGTGGACAAGCTCAAGGAAAACGGCCGCGCCCTGTATAGCTGCATGCTCAACGAGCAGGGCGGGGTGCTGGATGACCTGATCACCTATCGCCGTGAACAGGGCTACCGGGTGGTGGTGAATGCCGCCACCCGCGACAAGGATCTGGCCTGGATGCAGCAGGTGGCCCGGGACATGCCCGGTGCGCCCCAGGTGTCCGTGCAGGAACGGGACGACCTGGACATGATTGCCGTGCAGGGCCCCAAGGCCCGGGCCCTGTGCCTGCCGCTGCTGCCCGAGGCCCTGCGCGCTGACGTTGAGGCCCTGTCACCGTTCCGTGCTACGGAGTGGCAGGACTGGTTCGTGGCCCGCACGGGCTACACCGGTGAGGACGGATTCGAAGTGGTGCTGCCCAAGGGGGAAACCCGCGCCCTGTGGGATGCCCTGGCCGCCGCCGGCGTGCGTCCCACTGGCCTGGGCGCCCGCGACACCCTGCGCCTGGAGGCAGGCATGAACCTTTATGGCACCGACATGGACGAGCAGGTGACTCCCCTGGAATCGGGCCTGGGCTGGACCGTGGCTCTGGCACCCGCCGACCGTGATTTCATGGGGCGTGCCGCCCTGGAGAAGCAGAAGGCCGAGGGCGTGCCGCGGCGTCTGGTGGGTCTGGTGCTTGAGGGGCGTGGCGTCTTGCGTGGCCACATGGCGGTGTCGGCAGGTGAGGCCGGTCAGGGTGAGACCACCAGCGGCAGTTTTTCCCCCACCCTGGGGGTGGCCATCGCCCTGGCGCGCATCCCCGCGGGCGCCGGCGAGCAGGTTGAGGTGGAGATCCGCGGCAAGCAGGTGCCGGCCCGAGTGGTCAAGCCACCGTTCGTGCGCAACGGCCAGGCCCTGGTCCAGATCCACTGAGCCCCCAGACGGTTTATATTTCCGGGAGGGGCCATTGCCGGCCCCTCCTGTTGTCCCTTTGTCACCTTATCCTCGATGTCATTCTTCGGAGAAGATCCCATGAGCAATGTTCCTGCTGAACTGAAATATGCCAAGTCCCATGAATGGGTGCGCCAGGAGTCCGACGGCACCCTGACCGTGGGTATCTCCGATCATGCCCAGGAACTACTGGGTGATCTGGTCTTTGTAGAGACCCCGGAAGAGGGTTCCAGCCTGGAGGCCGGTGCCGCCTGTGCCGTGGTGGAATCCGTCAAGGCCGCCTCGGACGTGTATGCCCCCGTGAGCGGCGACGTGGTGGCCGTGAACGAACAATTGGGCGACAGCCCGGAACTGGTGAACAGTGATGCCTATGGCGAGGGCTGGATCTTCCGCGTCAAGCCCGCCAACACCAGCGAACTGGACGCCCTGATGGACGCCGACGCCTACAATCAGCATCTGGAGGCCGAGGGCTGAGGCGGGCCAGTCAGCGCCGCTTGCCCTCAAACCCGCCGCCAGCAGCCCGGAGACCCTCGACAAGCCATGCCCTTCATTCCCCATACTGAATCCGATGTGCGCGAGATGCTCGACGCCATTGGCGCCGACAGCGTCGAAACCCTTTTCGACGAAATCCCTTCCGCCCTGCGCGTGGACGGCCTGCGGAGCGTGCCGCCGGCGATGAGCGAAATGGAGGTCACCCGGCTGATGGAGGCCCGGGCCGGCGAGGACGCCACCTGCCTGAACTTCATCGGGGCCGGTGCCTACGAGCACCATATCCCGGCGGCCGTCTGGCAGATCGCCACCCGCGGCGAGTTCTACAGCGCCTACACTCCTTACCAGGCCGAGGCCAGCCAGGGAACCCTGCAGCTCATCTACGAATACCAGACCATGATGAGCCGGCTCACCGGGCTGCCCATGTCCAATGCCTCCTTGTACGACGGGGCGTCGGCCCTGGCCGAGGCAGTGCTCATGGCGGTGCGCGCCAACCGCAAGTCCAAGGCCCGCAAGGTGATCATGCCCGCCAGCGTGCACCCGGCCTATCGTGCGGTGACCCGCAGCATCGTCGGCAGCCAGGGAATCGATCTGGTGGAGGTGCCTTTCGATCCGCAGACCGGTCGCGTGGATGTGGCCTCCCTGTCCAGCTTCGAGGGCGGGGATGTGACCGCCCTGGTGATCCCGCAGCCCAACTTCTTTGGTGTGATGGAAGAGGTGGATGCCCTCACCGACTGGGCCCATGCACAGGGCGCCCAGGCCATCGGCGTGGTCAATCCCGTCTCCCTGGCCCTGCTCAAGGCCCCCGGTGAATGGGGTGCCAAGGGGGCCGACATGGTGGTGGGTGACGGCCAGCCCCTGGGCGCGCCGCTGTCCTCCGGCGGGCCATATTTTGGCTTTATGTGCTGCCGGAAGGAGCATGTCCGCCAGATGCCGGGGCGGGTGGTGGGCCGCACCAAGGACGCCGATGGTCGGGAGGGCTTCGTGCTCACCCTGCAGGCCCGGGAGCAGCATATCCGCCGCTCCAAGGCCACCTCGAATATCTGCACCAACCAGGGGCTGGTGGTGACGGCCGCCACCATCCACATGGCCCTGCTGGGGCCGGAGGGCCTGGAACGGGTGGCCAGCACCTGCATGAACAGCACCGCCGCCCTGGTGGAAAAACTCAAGGCGAAAGGCTTCGATGTGGCCTTCTCCGGTGAGCGTTTCCACGAAGCGGCCATCCGTCTGGGCACCGATGCCGAAAAAGTGATGCAGCGCATGTCCGAGGAGGGTGTGCTGGGTGGTTATCCTCTGGGTCGGGATTATCCGGATCTCAAGAATGTCCTGCTGTTGTGCGTGACAGAGACCAAGACCGAGGCCGACCTGGACGCCTACGTGGAAGCCTTGGAGAAGGTGGTTTCGTCCGTCTGACGGCGGGCTCACTGAACCCGAATCGGGCCAGGATTGCCCAAGACTTGAGCAAGGGTTGACCGTTGCCCCACCGCCCCCATCCCGGAAGCACTCGGGCATGGGGACGGTGGGGCAACACAGACCGGGGGCCAGTGCCCCTACGCAGACCACAAAACCGGAGGAGACTCTCCATGGCCAAGATCACTCTGCAGGGCAATCCCATCAACACCAGCGGCGACCTGCCCAAGGTGGGCAGCAAGGCACCGGCGTTCACCCTGGTGGACAAGGACCTCAACGACGTCAGCCTCAGCGACTTCAACGGCAAGAAGAAGATCCTTTCCATCGTGCCCAGCCTGGATACCCCTGTCTGTGCGCTGTCGGCGAAGAAGTTCGACGAGTGGGCGGCGGGACGTGACGATGTGGTGATCCTCACCATCTCGGCGGATTTGCCCTTTGCCCAGGGCCGCTTCTGCGGTAGCGAGAATGTGGAGCGGGTGAAAACACTCTCCATGATGCGCTCGCGGAATTTCGCCAAGGACTATGGTGTGCTGATCGTGGATGGCCCTCTGGCCGGCATTACCGGCCGGGCGCTGCTGGTGCTGGATGAAAAGGACACCATTGTCCACACGGAACTGGTACCGGAGATCGCCCAGGAGCCCGATTACGACAAGGCTTACGCGGCGTTGGGGTGAGTGATCGGGGTGGGGGTGCCGTGCCCCCCACCCCAGCACAGATTTTGAACATGATTTTCCAGACCCAGGAGCAAGGTATGTTGATCTTTGAACTCTCCCGTCCCGGGCGTCGGGCCACCAGCCAGGCGCCGTTGGCCGAGCCCGCCGCGCCGGCCGTGCCCGAACGTTTCCGACGGGGCAGCCGGGTGCCTTTGCCCGAGGTCTCGGAACTGGACGTGGTACGCCATTACACCCGCCTGTCCCAGAAGAACTTCTCCATCGATACCCACTTCTATCCGCTGGGTTCGTGCACCATGAAATACAACCCGCGGGCCTGCAACAGCCTGGCCATGCTGCCGGGTTTCATGCGCCGTCACCCCTACGCCCCGGAGCAGGTGAGTCAGGGCTTCATGGCCTGCATGTATGAGTTGCAGGAAATGCTCATGGACGTGACCGGCATGCGCCAGGTCTCGCTGACCCCCATGGCGGGCGCCCAGGGTGAATTTGCTGGCGTGGCCATGATCCGTGCCTATCACCAGTCGCGAGGGGATGACGCCCGCACGGAAATCATTGTGCCCGACGCTGCCCACGGCACGAACCCGGCCACCGCCACCATGTGTGGCTACACGGTGCGGGAGATCCCCACCGATGCCGACGGGGATGTGAACATGGAGGCCCTGAAAGCAGCGGTGGGGCCGGCCACGGCGGGCATCATGCTCACCAACCCCTCCACCGTGGGTGTGTTCGAGCGGCGTATCAAGGAGATCGCTCAGGTGGTCCACGATGCCGGAGGTCTGCTGTATTACGACGGCGCCAACCTCAACGCCATCCTGGGCAAGGTGCGCCCCGGCGACATGGGCTTTGACGTGATCCACATGAACCTGCACAAGACCTTCTCCACGCCCCATGGGGGCGGTGGTCCGGGTGCCGGCGCCGTGGGCGTGAGCGATCGCCTGCGTCCCTTCGTGCCCGTGCCGGTGGTGGACAAGCAAGGTGATGAATACCGCTGGCTGACGGAAAAGGATCTGCCCCAGAGCATCGGTCGCCTGTCGGCCTTCGCTGGCAACGCCGGTGTGCTGCTGCGGGCCTATGTGTACATGCGCCTGCTGGGTCGGGAGGGGATGCCCCGGGTGGCAGACTTCTCCACCCTGAATGCCAACTATGTGATGGCCCGCCTGAAGGAGAAGGGTTTCGACCTGGCCTTCCCCAACCGCCGTGCCACCCACGAGTTCATCGTCACCCTGCGCCGTCAGGCCAAGGAGAATGGGGTGACTGCCATGGACGTGGCCAAGCGCCTGCTGGACTACGGTTTCCACGCGCCCACCACGTACTTCCCGCTGCTGGTGCCCGAGTGTCTGCTGCTGGAGCCCACCGAGACGGAGAGCAAGGAGACCCTGGACGCCTTTGTGGAGGCCATGGGGCAGATCCTGGACGAGGCCCGTAATGATCCCGAGAAGGTGAAGGGTGCCCCTTACACCCAGCCCAATCGGCGGTTTGACGAGGTGCGCGCCGCCAAGGAGCTGGACCTGGCCTGGACGGGTTCGACACGCGAGGCGGCAGCCGACTGATGGCCCACAGTGGCCACCGGGGCCTCACGCGCATCATCAAGGCCGCCGGATATTCCTGGAAGGGGCTGCGCAGCACCTTCAGGCACGAGGCGGCCTTTCGCCAGGAATTGATGGCCATGCTCATCCTGGTACCCCTGGCCCTGTGGCTGGGGGACACCGGGGTGGAGCGGGCCCTGCTTCTGGGTTCGCTGCTGCTGGTGCTCATCGTCGAGTTGCTCAACAGCAGCGTGGAGGCCGCCATCGACCGCATCGGCGAGGAGTTGCATCCGCTCTCGGCCCGGGCCAAGGATATGGGGTCGGCGGCGGTTTTCCTGGCCATTGCTCATGCGGTGGTGGTGTGGGTGCTGGTGTTGTGGGGGTGATGTCTCTGGGAGATTGATCTTTCTCAGTGACGCGTTCCCGTCTACACTCTGTCAGGCATGCGAAGGCACCGGCCATGCATCGGTGCCCATCGGACCAACACCCAAAGGAGAACAACATGAAACGTCTCTCGGCAACCCTTGCTGCTGCCACGCTCGCCCTGGGAATGGGCTCCACCGCTCAGGCTCAGGAATCCCCTGCCATCGATATCAAGATCATGACGCTGGATACGGCCTATGACCTGGCCCGGGCCACCCTGGAGGCCTGTCGGGAGGAGGGCGTCAATGTGGCCGTGACCGTGGTGGACCGTGGCGGTAACACGCAGGTGGTCCTGCGGGATACCCTGGCCATGGATATCACCCTGGCCATCAGTCAGCAGAAGGCCTACACCGCCATGTCCTTCAACGGCCCCCTGTCCGAGATGGAGGATCGTTTCACCAAGCCCTTCCAGGTGGGCAAGGTGGACGGCCTGGTGTTCTCCGCCGGTGGTCTGCCCATCCATGCGGCAGGCCGTATCGTCGGGGGCGTGGGTGTGAGTGGCGCCCCCTCGGGTGAGACCGACGAGATGTGCGCCCGAGTCGGCATCGACGCCGTGCAGATGGATCTGGAGATGATCCAGTAGGGAGATTGCCCCTGCAGGCAGCCCTCCGGGGCTCCAGCAGGGCCTCTCACTCTGCAAGGACAACCCCCTGTGGAAGATTGCCCCCCCCTGTGGGAGCGGGCCTCGCCCGCGAAGGCGGTGGGCACCAAGCCTGGCCAGGGCGCTGCTGCCGCAGCGCATCGCCGGCAGGCCAGCGCCTACTGATCGTCACCCAGGCAGTCGACGAGGCTGTCGGCCAGATTCTCCAGTAACTGGTAATAGCTCTCTTCCCCAGCTGGCAGTTCCGCGCCCAATGGGTCCAGTTCACCCACCCGTGCCCCGGTCCCCTCCGTCAGCGTCTCCACAATCGCCGGACGGAACTGCGGTTCGGTGAACACGCAGATGGCATCCGATTCCCGGATACGCTCCCGAAGCGCCCGAACCCTCTGGGCACCAGGGCTGCGGGAGGGGTCCACCGTGATGGAGCCGGCAGGTGTCAGGCCATAGTGCTTCTCGAAATACTGGTAGGCATCGTGAAAAACGATGAAGGGACGGTCACTCACCGCGGCCAGCCTTGACTTGAGTTCGTCGTCCAGAGCCTCCAGGCGAGACAGCATCCGATCCCGGTTCTCTTCATAGCGGCCGGCATTGTCCGGGTCAGCCTCTGCCATGACGTCGGCCACATGACGCACGATGGCGGCTGCGTTGTCCGGGCTCAGCCAGATGTGCGCGTCCACATGGTGATCGTGGGAATGGTCGTGACCACCCTCCGCGTGCCCGTGCTCATCATGGTGACCGTCGTCGCCATGGGTGTGCTTGTGCTGGTCATGATCGTCATGGCCGTGGGCATGATTTTCGTCGTGGTTGTGGTCATGGTCATGCCGATGCGCCTCCCAGACACCCCCCTCGCGGCCCGAATGGACGGTCAGATCCACATCCTTGAGCAGGGTGACTTTTCTCACCGAGTCTGGCAGGGTCGCGATCGGACGCTCCAGAAAGCTCTCCAGGTGGGGGCCGACCCAGACGAGGACATCGGCGGATTGCATGTGTCGCCGATCCGATGGGCGCATGCTGTAGCTGTGCGGCGAGGCGCCCGCCGGCACCAGCAGGGTGGGTTCCCCGACGCCATCCATCACGCCACTCACCAGGTTATGGATGGGCGGGATGCTCACCACCACCTGGGGGGCGGCAGAGGCCGTGACCGGCCCGATCAACAGGGCACCGAGGACAGCAGTGATCGTCAGGCGTGACAGTTTCATGTTGATTCCTCTTTTCTTTTTTCAGGCGAAACCCGGGTGTATCCGAACCTCGTCGTGGCCGTGTCTTCGGGAGCGGGTGTCAGCCGCATGGATGCGGCTGCCAAGCCTACAGGGATGTATTCACGGCGTCCCGCGGACGAAGACACGGCCACGACGAGGTTCACCCCGATGCCAGAACCCAGGCAGCCGATGTTGGGCATCAAAAAAGGGCGCCATACATTTTTGATGCGGCCCCCCGGCAAGGTTCACCCCGATACCCGGCCTAGGCAGCCGATGCTCCGACAAAGGGGACTGTTCCCCTTTTTGCGACACAGGGCAGAACAGGGTGCGGGGTGGCGCTTGCAACTCTCTTCATCATGCTTGCAAACGATATACTATAACCAATCTACAGGAAACCGGTTCTTGGCACGTGTTTGAATTCTTCAGGAAATCCCAGCCACCTCAGGCCCTGCAGGGCCGTCTCCTGGATGCCCGGGGTATCGGTCTGGAATTGGGCGGGCGGCGCATCCTGGCGGATGTGGATCTGGCCATTGAGCCCGGACATATCTCCACCATCATCGGTCCCAATGGCGCCGGCAAGACCACGCTGTTGCGCATCCTGCTGGGCCTGCAGGCGCCCACCGAGGGTCGGTTGCTGCGTCGCCCGGGGCTGCGTATCGGCTACATGCCCCAGCGCATCGTGGTGGACAATGTGATGCCCATCACCGTGCGGCGTTTTCTGGCCCTGGGCGGACGTGCGCCCAAGGATGAGCTTCGCCGGGTGCTGGACGAGGTCGGGGTGGCGCACCTTCTGGAGCAGCCGGTGCAGTCGGTTTCCGGTGGTGAGATGCAGCGCATCCTGTTGGCCCGGGCGCTGCTGCGCCGGCCGCATCTGCTGGCACTGGACGAGCCGGCCCAGGGTGTGGATGTCTCAGGGCAGGGGGAGGTATTCCAGTTGATCGCGGCCCTGCGGGATCGCTATGGCTGTGGCGTGGTGATGGTGTCCCACGAACTGCACCTGGTGATGGAGGCGGCCGATTCGGTGATCTGCCTGAATCAGCACGTGTGCTGTACCGGGCGTCCTGAGGCGGTCAGCCAGGATCCGGCCTACCTGAGGCTGTTTGGTCATTCCGTCCCGCCCGGGGTGGCGGTCTACACCCATCATCACGACCATCGTCATGATCTGCATGGGGATGTGGTGAAGGAACTGGCGAAGGACCGGGAGGAATGCTGATGGATGATTTCATTCTCCGGGCGATGCTGGGTGGCCTTGCCGTGGCCCTGGTGGCGGGTCCGCTGGGTTCCTTTGTGGTTTGGCGCCGCATGGCCTATTTCGGCGATACCCTGGCCCACTCGGCCCTGCTGGGGGTGGCGCTGGGGTTTCTCATCGGCATCAGCGTGAATCTCACCGTGATCGTGCTGTGCGTATCCCTGGCGATGCTGCTGGTGTTGCTACAGCGTCAGCAAAGGCTGGCCTCGGATACGCTGCTGGGCATCCTGGCCCACAGCGCCCTGTCCCTGGGGTTGGTGGCCATCTCCTTCCTGGAGGGGGTACGGATCGACCTGATGGCCTATCTCTTTGGGGATATTCTGGCCGTGTCCTGGAACGACGTGTGGTGGATCTTCGGGGGTGGCCTGCTGGCGCTGGTGTTGCTGCTGGTGCTGTGGCGCCCGCTGCTGGCGGTGACCGTGCACGAGGATCTGGCCCGGGTGGAAGGGGTGCGGGTGAGCCTGGTGAGCATTGGTTTCATGCTGCTCATCGCCCTGGTGATCGCCGTGGCCATGAAGGTGGTGGGGATTCTCCTGATCACCTCTTTGATGATCATCCCGGCGGCGGCGGCCCGTCGCCTGTCATCCACGCCCGAGCAGATGGCGCTGCTGGCCGCCGTGATCGGCTCGCTGGCGGTGGCCGGTGGGATCTGGGGCTCCCTGGAATGGGATACGCCCACGGGCCCGTCCATCGTGGTGGCGGCCGCGGTATTGTTTGCGGTGATCTTTGCCATGCCCGGCATGGGCATGCTGCGTCGGGGGGCGGCGCGCCGTTAAGGGGCGTGCCCTGGCCCGGTGAGGGCGCCGGATCAGCCTTGGGTTATCGCGGATCGTTCCAGGGTGATGAACCGGTAAGGCCAGGCGTTGCGCTCATCCGGCTCGTGGGCCTCCTGGCTGATCTCCTGCCAGCCCGCATCCAGTTCCGGCATCCAGGTGTCTCCCTGGAATTCATGATCGATCACGGTCAGGTGCAGGCGCCCGCATTGGGGCAACAGCTGTTCGAATAGCCGGGCGCCGCCAATCACGAAGACCTCCGGCATATCACCGGCGGCATCCAGGGCCGCCTCCACAGAATCCACCACCGTGCAACCCTCGGCCTGAAATCCCGGGTCGCGGCTGAGTACGATGCTGCGCCGTTGGGGCAGGGGGCGGCCGATGGATTCAAAGGTGCGTCGCCCCATGAGCAGGGTGCCCCCCAGGGTCAGGCGCTTGAAATGGGCCAGGTCCGCCGGCAGATGCCAGGGCAGGCGATTGTCGGCGCCGATCAGGCGTTGGCGATCCATGGCGACCACGCAGGTCAGAATGGGTTGTTGCTGCCTCATGGGGAGACCGTCATATGGAGACCGGGGCCTTGATATGGGGATGGGCCTGGTAGCCCTCCAGGGTGATGTCCTCGTAGCAAAAATCGAACAGCGAGGTGACCTGCGGATTCAGCACCAGTCGGGGCCTGGGGTAGGGTGCGCGGGTGAGTTGTTCCCGTGCCTGCTCCAGGTGATTCAGATACAGATGCACATCTCCGAAGGTGTGGATGAAGTCTCCCGGCTTGAGGCCGGTGACCTGGGCCACCATATGGGTGAGCAGCGCATAGGAGGCGATATTGAACGGCACACCCAGGAAGATATCCGCACTGCGTTGGTACAGCTGGCAGGACAGCTTTCCATCGGCCACGTAGAACTGGAACAGGCAATGACAGGGGGCCAGGGCCATGCGGCCCGCCCGGGCGTTGTCCTGGGGTGAGATGCCCTCGTCCGGCAGATCGGCCACGTTCCAGGCGTTGACGATCAGGCGCCGGGAATCGGGGCGGGCGCGGATCTGTTCCACCACTTCCTCCAGTTGATCCACATGGCGCCCGTCGGGGGTGGGCCAGGCGCGCCACTGGGCCCCGTAGATGGGCCCCAGGTCACCTTCCTCGGTGGCCCATTCATCCCAGATGCGCACCCCATGTTCCCGCAGATAGTCGGTCCGGGTGTCACCGCGGAGGAACCACAGCAGTTCATGGATGATGGAGCGCAGATGCAGCTTCTTGGTGGTGACCAGGGGGAAGCCTTCCTCCAGGTTGAAGCGCATCTGGTGGCCGAACAAGGAGCGGGTGCCCGTGCCGGTGCGATCGGTCTTTTCCGTGCCGTGGTGCAGCAGGTATTCAAGCAGGTCGAGGTAAGGTTTCATTGCTCAGCCCTTTGCCTTGGCGCCGCTGCCGGCCTGGCCGCGTCCCCGGTAGGCCCAGGCCATGATGGCGATACCGGCCAGGATCATGGGCAGGCTGAGCACCTGACCCATGGTGACCCAGCCAAAGGCCAGGTAGCCGATATGGGCATCGGGTTCGCGCACGAATTCCACCAGGAACCGGAATAGGCCATAGAAGATCAGGAAAAGCCCCGAGACTGCGCCCACCGGATGCCAGCGCCGTGCAAAGAACCAGAGGATCAGGAACAGCACCACCCCCTCCAGGAAGGCCTGGTAGAGCTGGGAGGGGTGGCGGGGCAGCATGTCCACGGCAGGGAAGATCATGGACCAGGGGAGCTCCGCCGGTTTGCCCCAGAGTTCGCCGTTGATCCAGTTGCCGATGCGTCCGGCCCCCAGGCCGATGGGGATCAGCGGGGCCACAAAGTCGGTGAGCTGGAAGAACGAGACGCCCAGTTTACGGGCAAACAGGGCGCTGGCCACAAGCACGCCGATCAGCCCCCCATGGAAGCTCATGCCCCCCTCCCAGAGGCGGATCAGCAGCAGCGGGTCGCTGGCCAGGGCGTCCAGGTTGTAGAACAGCACATAGCCCAGTCGCCCGCCGATGATGACGCCGATCACGCCGTAGAACAGCAGGTCGCCCAGCTGGATGGCGTTCAGCGGGCTCCACGGTTGGCGCACCTTGACCTGACCCAGGATCCAGAACGCGACGAAACCCACCAGGTACATCAGTCCATACCAGTGGATATCCAGTGGCCCAAGGCTGATGGCGACGGGGTCGATGAAGGGGTGCGTGGGGTACATGGGCAGGGGGATGCTCTCTGGCCTGTGAGCGGGGGGATCTTAACAGGGAATGGATCAGCGAGACAGGTGGGGGACAGAAAAGGGGACGGCAGAAAAGGGGACAGACACCTTTTCCGCGCGCCAGCGGCGCGCCGGGAAAGGTGTCTGTCCCCTTTTCTGCCTAGGGTTTCAGTGTGGCTTCGTCCAGCAGGGTGCCGTGCTGATCCTTTGCCTGGATGGCTTCCATGGGGTGGCGTTCCATGGCCAGGAGCAGGCAGGGGCTGGTCAGGGCCTGGGCGACGATGGCATCGGCTGGAGGCTCGCGGTTCAGCACCTGCAATTGGCCCACGCCATTCATCATGCGTACCGAGGTGTCGGCCAGTTCCAGGCTGTAGCCCAGGGTGGGCTTGCGGCCCTGATGGATCAGCGCGACCCATTCGTGGTCGAAGTTGGGCCGGGTGTCCTCATCAACGCGCAGGCCAGTGTCGTCCAGCACCTGTTGCAGGGCGGCGGCGTCCTGGAGGATGTGCATGCGGGGATCGGCTTCGTCATGGCCGCAATGGGTGCCAGAGGCGAGCACGCGGACCTGGGCAGTCTGGGACGCGCCTTCCGGCAATGCGCCAAGGCACCCGCCCAGCACGGGCAGTATGGCCAGGCAGCCGGTGAGCAGGAGGATTCGGGGGATGCGGGTCATGTTGCCCCTCGTCGATGGTGGCTTTGGTTCCGGTCTCCTTAGTACGATTCAGTATAAACCCTCACTGAAGCACCGCCCATGAGACTGATCCGACGACTCTACCGCATCCTGCTCCTGTTGCTCCACGTGCCGCTTGGCGTGCTGATCACGCTGGCCCTGGGGCGGCCCAATGAGGCGGGTCTGCCCCGGCCCCGGTTTCGCCGTGCCATCCTGGTCTGGTATCGGGTTTTCTGCTGGATCATGGGTCTGCGTATCCATGTGCAGGGCAATCCGTCTGCGCAGACCGTGTTGTCGGTGTCCAACCATGTGTCCTGGCTGGATATTCCGGTGCTTGGAGCGCATGTGCCCGCCGGATTCCTCTCCAAGTCGGAGGTGCGTCACTGGCCGGTGATCGGCTGGCTGGCGCAGCGTAACGGTACGGTGTTCATTCGTCGCGGGGAGCACGGGGCCGCCAATGAGGTGACGGACAAGATGACCGACCACCTGAAGGCGGGCGGGAGCGTGCATGTCTTTCCGGAGGGGACCACGACGGTGGGCGAGTCGGTGCGCCGGTTTCACTATCGCCTGTTCTCTGCCGCACAGCGCTCGCAGTGCCCGGTGCAGCCGGTGGGGCTGTATTACCGACCCCTGCCCGACGGCAGCGACTCGCCCATGCCCTTTGTCAACAACGACAGGCTGGTGCCTCACACCTGGCGCGTGCTGGGGGAGAAAAGACTGGAAGTGGACCTGGTCTTCAAGCCGATGATCCCGGTGGAGGGCGCGGATCGGCGAACGCTGGCGCGCACGGCGGAGCAGGCGGTGGCGGAGGTGGTCACGGCCGGGCAGCAAGCGGCCGGGCGGTTGTCCCTGTCGGGGGATGGTGGCAACGGTGCCGACCGGTGATCCCGGTAATCATCCCGGTGCCTGGTGTGTGGGGCAGCGCAGCTGGGTGACTTCCGGCTCCGGGGTATCCAGGCGTGCCAGGGTCATCTTGCCGCCCCAGATGCAGCCGGTGTCCAGGCAGAGCACGTTGTGCTCGAAACGGTAACCCAGCGTGGACCAGTGACCCACCACCAGACGACGGTCCCGGGTAAGACGATCCTCCACGGCGTGCCAGGGGACCAGGTGCGCAGGTTGTTTGCCCGGGGCGCCCTTGTAGTCCATGTCCAGGCGGCCATCCCGGGTGCAATAGCGCATCCGGGTGAAGCTGTTGGTGATGAACCTGAGCCGCGACCAGCCGGTGAGGGCGGGATCCCAGCGATCCGGCTGGTCGCCATACATGCGCTGCAGCAGTCTGGTGTGCTCCGGCCCCCGCAAAACCTGGTGGAGTTCGTCGGCGCAGGCCAGGGCCATGTCCAGGTCCCATTGGGGTGGCAGGCCGGCGTGCATCATGGTCCAGCCCACGGAGGTGTCGTGATGGAGGATCGGCCGGTGGCGTAGCCATTCCATCAGTTCGTGTCGATCCGGGCTGTCCAGGATGGACTGGACGGTATCCTTGCGGCGAGGCTTGTGCAGGCCCGCGTGGATGGCCAGCAGGTGCAGGTCATGGTTGCCCAGAACGCTGACGGCTGCATCGCCCAGGCCGCGCACGAAACGCAGGCATGCAAGGGACTCGGGCCCCCGGTTGACCAGGTCACCCACCAGCCAGAGCCGGTCCTGGGCCGGGTCGAAGTCAACCCGGTCCAGGAGGCGTTTGAGCGGGTCAAGACAGCCCTGCAGGTCGCCAACGGCATACAGCGCCATTACGCGGCCGGGTTGTCCTGGGTCGTAGCGGGCTCAGGTGCCGGCTCGGGGGTGGTGGCCTGCGCAGCAGGTTTTTCCAGGGTGATGTTCCGGAACCAGCCGCGCATCATGGCTGGGCTGTCTTCCAGGACCTTGAGTTCCTGGCGTTTTTTCATCAGGGACTCGAAGACCACGTCGGTGCGGGAGGCCACCGGGCCGGACACCAGACCCAGCAGGCGACGGAAGGGGGCGCTCTCGCCGGGCTTGAGGAACTTGTCCATGATCAGGATGCGGCCGCCAGGCTTGAGCACCCGGGAGGCCTCGGCCAGGGCCAGATGGGGCTTGGAAACCACGGCCAGGATGGTGTGCAGGATCACCACGTCGAAGCTTTCATCCTCGTAGGGCAGGTCCATGGCATTGCCCTGACGCATGTTGATGGAGAGATTCAGGTTGGCGGCGCGTTCCTCGGCCTTTTTCAGCATGGCGGGTGTCAGGTCGAGGCCATGGTAATCGGCCCCCTGGGGCAGGTGCGGCAGGTCCAGGCCCGTGCCCAGGCCGGCAATCAGGATGGTTTGACCCTCCACGTTGCCTAGTCTTTCCAGACTGCGCCGCCTGGCGTTGAGAGTGGGTTTTTCGACAACGCGATCGTAGATGGGTGCCCAGATGGTGTATGGAATGCGCATGCGGATTGCCTGTGGTTGGGGTTTGACCTTGCCGATTGTAGTCCTGGTGAATCTCCCTGTCTAAAGTAGGGTCAAGAGTCAGTGCAGTACGCGAGGCACCGACAGGGTGAAGGAGGGGATAGGGGCATCGAACTCCACGCCATCGTCCCCAACCATCCGGTAACTGCCCTGCATGGTGCCCACCGGCGTCTCGATCATGGCGCCGCTGGTATATTTGAAGCCCTGGCCCGGTTGCAGGTGGGGTTGTTCACCGACGACGCCCTCTCCGCGGACCTCCTGCACCTTGCCGTTGGAATCGTGGATGATCCAGTGGCGGCTGATCAGCTTGGCGGGCTGTTGGCCCTGGTTTTGGATGGTCACGGTGTAGGCGAAGACAAACCGCCCGTGCATGGGGTCGGACTGGGATTCCACATAGGTGCTCTTTACATCGACCCGGATCGGGTGTTCGCTGCTTGCCGGCATGGTACGGGGAAGCCTCCAGCCTGGATTGGGGATGTCCCAAGGTATCACAAAAAAAGCCGCCACCCGCATGTGCGGGGGGCGGCCATCGGTCCAGCCGGGGAGGGTGTCCGTCAGACCATTTCGTTCACGGTGCTCTGGGCTCCCTGGGCCTGAGTGCTGGCCACATCGAAAGCTCTCTGCAAATCATCCTGCTGTTGCCGTGAGGCCATCTGTTCAGTGTCGGGTCGGCCAGCCGCGTTGTCCGGGCCCCGTTGGTCGCCCTGAATCTCACTGAACTGAGCCTGAGGTGTTTCGTTGGCAGCCACCTGGCTCAGGCTGGCCTGATCCACCCCGAAACCCTGAGGTGTCGGGGTGCCTTCGCGAGGAGCCGCCTCCAGGCGGGCCTGAGCTGCAAGCTCGGCATCGCTGCGCCCGACCGCGGCCTGATTATCGGCGCCCTCGGGAGGATTCTGGGGCGTGTTCTGACCCGGGTTGGGGTTCCCCTGTTCGGTTTGCCGGGCGTCCGAGACAGGGCGGACGGTTTCCATCTCCACGGCGGTGCCGCCGCCCTCCAGGCGGTCGGTGGGGGTCGGCATCACCGCGTTGGTGGTGGCGGGCATCACCGGGTTGAATGCGGGCATGTTGACGTTCATGGTTTCCACCTTTTGCCTAGACCTTCATATCAATCAGTGTGCCAAGCATCTGGTTTTCCGTCTGCAGGACCTTGGCGGAAGCCTCCACCTGATTGGCGTTCAGGCGCTGCTCCACCAGAGGCTGTGCGATACCCCGAGTGCCCTGGCCGTTCAGATTGTCGGCGCTGGCGATCTCGGCTGCATTGCTGCGCAACCCCTGCATGCCGGACTGAATGCCCGACAGTGCGTAACCGGATGTGATTGAGACGGTCATGGCCTCCTCGGGTACATGTACATTTACATCGACGCTTACTACCAAGTATAGAATATACCCAGCGCCCATGCAGCCCGTCGGGCGGTAAAGTGCTGCCGTTGGGGCTTGTTGTGGTGTGACCGGGATGGGGGCCGCTGCGTTCCCTGGTTGGGGGTGATAATCTAGCCCACTGTGTTTTCTCCCTGACCATCGGTTAACCCCCCATGCTTAGAAAGATCCTGATTTTCCTGGCCCTGGCCATCCCCTTTTTCGGCCTGTCCATGCTGTTGACGGGGCCGCCGCCCCAGCCCAGCGAGGATGAGTTGCCGTGGAACGTGGAAGTCCTGGATGGGGGCGATTCGCGGGTGTTTGGCGTGACGCTGGAACAGACACCACTGAATGAATTGCGCGACCGTCTCAGACTGTTTCCCAGTCTGGGGCTCTTTGTCTCCCCCAGTGGCGACCGGCGTCTGGAGGCCTATTTCGGTTCGGTGAAGCTGGGCCCCTTCGAGACCAATCTGCTGGCGCGCCTGCAGGCGGATGAGGACACCCTGGACGCCATGGTCGCGCGTTCAGTGAACGACAAGCCCATGCCCAGTGGCGCGCGTCGACTGGAGCTCTCGGAGCAGGACACCCGTCGGGCCCTGGAGTTGCCGGTGGCCGAACTGTCCTATGTGCCGCGCGCCCGCTACGACGAGGAGACCGTGCTGGAGCGCTTTGGCCGGGAGCCGCAGAAGCTGCTCATGGACGATGGGCGCCAGTATTACCTGTATCCCGATAAGGGGGTGGCCATCCTGCTGGTGCGCCGGGGGCGGGATACCCTGCATTTCATCTCCCCCAGGCATTTCGATGATTTGCGTGCACGCATCGAGGAGGGCGAATCCCTGCAAAGGCCGCTGCCGTGAGCAAGGTGATGACCGCGCCGGCGGATGGACAACGCTTCTGGGAGGAGTTGAGCCTGGAGGCGATGGACTCGCAGCAATGGGAGGCCCTGTGTGATGGCTGCGGGCGCTGCTGCCTGCACAAGCTCCAGGACGAGGATACCGACGAGATCTACTACACGGATGTGGCCTGCCGCCTCCTGGACGCGCATTCGTGCCGCTGTGGGGATTATGCCCATCGGGCCCGGCAGGTGCCCGATTGTGTCTCGCTCACCGCCGGGGAGGTGAAGCACATCCCCTGGCTGCCGCACACCTGCGCCTACCGGCGGTTGGCGGAAGGGAAGCCCCTGCCCCAGTGGCATCCACTGATCACCGGGGATCCCGACAGTGTGCACACCGCCGGGATCTCGGTGCGGGGGCGCATTGTGGATGAGGAGGCCATGACCGGCGACTGGGAGGATCACATCGTCGATTGGCCCGCCTGAGCCGTTATGGTGCCTGGATGTGGCTGAAGCGTCTGGGGCCGTAGCCGTCCTTGCCGGCCAGATAGCCGCTGAGCCGTTGGGGGAAATCGGAAGGCACCGAGCCGGTGACGGCATCCAGGGCCAGCAACTGCTCGCCCCAGGCCTTGAGGCGGGGGAACTCGTCCTCCTCGAACAGGGGCTCGCGGGCGTTCATCAGGCGGTAACGCATCAGCAGCGGGGCGAAGGCGGCGTCCACCAGGGAGAAGTTGGCGCCATTGAACCAGGGACCGTCCCCCAACTGCGCCTCAAGGCGGCGCAGCCCGGCGAGGGCAGAGGCCAGGTGGTCTTCCATGTCCTGTTCGGTCTCGGCCATCATGATCCGGTACTGGTCGATGATGGCGCCGGAGCCAAATTCGATCCAGGCCCGATTGAAGGCCAGCGTGAGGGGGTCGGCGGGCTTGAGACTGGGCGGGGTGATGTCGTCCACATACTCATTGATCACGGCCGACTCGAACAGATGGGTGTTGCCGTCCACCTCCAGTACCGGCACCTTGCCCGTGGGGGAGATCTCCAGGAACCAGGCGGGCGGGCTCTCCAGGTCGATGTACTCGATCTCGTAGGGGGCCTGTTTGTATCGCAGGGTGATGATGCTGCGTTGCACGAAGGGGCAGAGGTCGAAGCTGATGAGTTTCAAGGGCATGGGCAACACGGGGTTGGGGTCTGGCATCACAGTCTAGCAGTCGCAAAGGTGAATCCATGAACGAACCCGCAACTTCAGTGCGCCTGGATAAATGGCTCTGGGCAGCACGTTTCTTCAAGACGCGTTCCCTGGCCGCCGAGGCGGTCAGTGGCGGGCGGGTGCATGTGAATGGGGATCGCGTGAAACCCTCCCGCAGCGTGCGTGTGGGGGATCGCCTGCGCATCAACCGCTCGGGGGAGACCTGGCTCGTGGACGTGCTGGGACTCAATGACAAGCGTCGCCCGGCCGCCGAGGCACAACAGTTGTATGAAGAAACCCCGGAAGGGCGGACCACCCGGGAGCAGGAGGCCGAGGCCCGGCGTCTGGCGCGTCTGGCCACGCCCCACACCGATCACCGCCCGGACCGCCGGGATCGTCGCCATATCCGCCGTTTCATCGGCAAGGACTGAGATCACCATGCCCAGACCCGTCACACCGCTGATTGCCGCCGATGTGATCATTCGTCGCGAACCAGGTGACGCCCATGTCCTGTTGATCGAGCGTCGTCATCCACCCCATGGCTGGGCCTTGCCCGGGGGCTTTGTGGATGTGGGGGAAACCGTGGAGCAGGCAGCCGTCCGCGAGGCCCTGGAGGAAACAGGCCTTGAGGTGAGTCTGGAGGGGTTGCTGGGACTGTATTCGGATCCCGGGCGGGACCCCAGGGGGCATACGGTCAGTGCCGTCTATCTGGCCAGTGCCCGGGGCGAGCCCGAGGCGGCCGACGACGCAGCGGCGGTCAGGTGGGTGGATCCAGCGGCACCGGGGGTGCCGCTGGCCTTCGATCATGCTCGCATCCTGGCTGATTACCTGGCTCGGAGAGCAACCTGAGCGGTCGCGTGGGTGTTGCCCGTGCTGCCGCTCATCAGGCGCTGCCTGCTTACTTCTCGGTGCGCTCGTCCACCCACTTGCCGATGGCCGGGGGCACCATCTTCTGGGCCTTGCCACTCACGTAGATGCCGATGTGGCCACCGGGGAAGGACAGCTCGGTGTAGTCCTTGGTGCCCACCTTCTTGGCCAGAGCCTTGGAGGCGTCGGGCGGCACCAGGTGATCCTGCTCGGCGAAGATGTTCAGCACCGGCATGGTCACGTTGGCCAGATCCACCTCGTGATCGCCGATGTGCAGCCCGCCGTTCATCAGCTTGTTCTGCTGGTAGAAGTCCTTGATGAACTGGCGGTAGGTCTCGCCGGCCTGGTCGGGGCTGTCGAAGATCCACTTCTCCATGCGCAGGAAGTTGTCCAGCTTGTCCTTGTCCTGCAGCACTTCAACCATGTCCAGGTACTTCTGACCCATCAGCTGGTAGGGCTTGAGGTTGAGGAAGGTCCAGTTGAGCAGTTCACCCGGGATGTTGCCCATGGTGTCCACCAGGGTGTCGATGTCCACATGCTTCACCCAGTGGGCGAGGATGTTGCCCGGGGTGTGGAAGTCCACCGGGGTGACCATGGTGATCAGGTTCTGCACCTTCTCGGGATTCATGGCGCTGTAGCACAGGCTGAAGGTGCCGCCCTGGCAGATGCCCAGCAGGTTCACCTTGTCGATGCCGTGACGCCAGCGGATCTCGTCCACGCAGCGGTCCACATAGCCGTTGAGGTAGTCGTCCATGGTCAGGAACCGGTCCGCACGGTCCGGGTAGCCCCAGTCGATGAGGTACACATCCATACCGGCATCCAGCAGGCCCTGAACCGTGGAGCGGTTCTCCTGCAGGTCGGTCATGTAAGGGCGGTTCACCAGGGCGTAGACGATCAGCACCGGTACCGGGTTCTGCACCTTCGAAGTGGAGGGCTGGAAACGGTACAGGGTCAGCTTGTCTTCGCGATAGACGGCTTCCTTGGGCGTGACACCACTGGGGATGTCGTCGGCCTCGGCCAGGTTCTGCAGGCCGGTGGTGAGTTTCTTCTGGAACGTGGAAATCTCATCCAGCACCTGATCGGGGCGGATCTGAATCGGGATCATGTCCTGTCTCTCCTTTACTTCTTGGGCTCGTCGGCTTTCTTGGTGGCGCTCGCGCTCGGGGTCTTGGCGGCGGAGGATGCGCTGGCGGTGTTGCTGCTGGCGCCGGAACTACCCGCACTGGAGCTGCCTGTGCTGGTGCTATCCGTCTTTGCCGAGGACTGGGTGCTGGCGCTGCTCGGCTTGGAGGCGCTGGACCGGGTCGACGAGGGCTTGCGGTTGGCGCTGGAGCTGGCTTTGGCCTTGGCCTTCTTCTCTTCGTGCTGCATTTCGCGCAGGGCCGACTTGATCTGATGCATCTCGCGGCGGCTCTCCTGCAGGCGACGGTGCAGGGTGTTCACCTCACGGCGGGTGGGCATGTTCAGGCTTTCGGTGACCTCGTCCATGAGGCGGGTGCCCTGGCGCTTTACGGCCATGAGGCTGTTCACCATGTCGCCATAGACCTTGGCATATTCCTCGGACATGACGAACTCGCCATAGACCTCTTCGCTCACATCCACCCATTCGTCGTACAGGGCGCGCATGGAGGTGATGGGAGTATCCTGGCGGCCGGCGTCGTCAAGGCGCGCCCGGAACCGGTCCACCGAGTCCATGCCCACCTTGGCGAAGGCCTGCTGGTATTGCTGCATGGCCTGCTGGTACTCCATCATCAGCTTGGCCAGGTTCTGATACTGTTCCTGCGACTCACGGGTGTAGCCCACACCCGGCACGGAGAGGAAACGGTCCATCTGTTCCTGCACGACATCGCCGTAGGGCGGACGTGCCGCGGGGCGCAGGGCCTGCATGAAGTCGCCCGGCATGGGCATGAAGGTGGAGCCGGCGCGGCTCCAGGTATCCATGGGCATCTGCCAGAAAGGATTGACGTCCTTGCCGGGCATCTGTCCAAGCCCCATGTTCTTGAACGCACTGGTCATCTGGTCCAGCCACTGGGTGACGGCCTGAGTGGCATCCGTCTGGCCGTTGGCGCCCTTGTAGAAGTTCTCCGCCATGGCGAAGTAGTTGCGGCTCATCTGCATCATCTGATCCATCATCTGATTATTGCCGCCGGGCAGGCCCTGGGAGGCGACCTGCCACCATTGATCCAGCCCCTGTGGCCAATTGGGCTGGTTGCTCTGGCCGCCCACGGCCTTGCGGCTCATGTCCATCCAGGCGTCCCAGTACTTGCGCTGAGCGTCCAGCCATTCATCGGGAGCAAAAGGGTTCGAATCAGCCATTCAGTGTTCTCCTGTGGATCCTGTCATCGCCGGGAAAGGCCCCAGCGGGTCGGGTTTGCGAGTGTATGAAACCATTGGCCAGTCGCCAAGCATAAAGGCAAAAGCCAGGAACCCAACGCTTACCCGGCTTGGTGGCTCAAGATTAGCATACTGGTTGTGCACTGCAACAATTCCACTGGCACCGATCGTGGGTTCATTGGTCACGCGCGTCCCGGTTCTGGTATAAACAAACTGTTGTGCACGACAACATTGTAGATGTTCACTCACGCGGTGTGTGTCGTGTTGCGAATTTTTCGATAACGATTCCAAAGCAGGAGGATTTATGGCTGATTCCACGGTCATCGTCGGTGCTGCCCGCACCCCCGTCGGTACGTTCAATGGTTCCCTGGCGAAGATTCCCGCTTCCACCCTCGGGGCTCTGGTCATCAAGGGATTGCTGGAACGGACGGGAATGTCCCCTGAACAGGTGGATGAGCTCATCCTGGGGCAGGTGCTGCAGGCCGGCGTGGGCCAGAACGCTGCCCGTCAGGCAGCGGTGGAGGCGGGCATCCCGTACACCTCCCCGGCCATGACCATCAACAAGGTGTGCGGCAGCGGCCTCAAGTCGGTGCAGCTGGCCTGGCAGGCCATTCGCTGCGGTGATGCCGGCGTCGTCATCGCCGGAGGTCAGGAAAACATGAGCGCATCGCCGCACGTGCTGCCGAACTCCCGTCAGGGCACCAAGATGGGGGACTGGAAGATGGTGGACACCATGATCCGCGATGGCCTTTGGTGTGCCTTCAATGACTATCATATGGGCACCACGGCCGAGAACGTGGCCACCGAGTTCAAGATCAGCCGCGAGGAGCAGGACGCCTTTGCCGCTCAGTCGCAACAGCGGGCCGAGGCGGCCCAGAAGGCCGGTCACTTCAAGGATGAGATCATTCCCGTGGAGGTGCCTGGTCGCAAGCGGGGTGAAACCACGATTTTCGATACCGACGAGTTTCCCCGGCATGGCACCACCGCCGAAGGTCTGGGCAAACTGCGCCCCGCCTTCAGTCGCGACGGTACGGTGACCGCCGGCAATGCCTCCGGCATCAACGACGGCGCCGCCGCCGTGATCGTCATGTCTGAATCCAAGGCCCGTGAATGGGGCCTCACCCCGCTGGCGCGCATCGTGTCCTTCTCCTCGGCGGGGGTGGACCCGGCCATCATGGGCACCGGCCCCATTCCAGCGGCCACTCAATGTCTGGAAAAGGCTGGCTGGAAGCCCACGGATCTGGATATGGTGGAAGCCAATGAGGCCTTTGCCGCTCAGGCCATTGCCGTCAACAAGACAATGGGTTGGGATCTGTCCAAGGTGAACGTCAGTGGTGGCGCCATTGCCATTGGCCACCCCATCGGCGCCTCCGGTGCCCGCGTGCTGGTCACCCTGCTGCATGGCATGAAGCGCACCGGTGCCCAGAAGGGTCTGGCAACCCTGTGCATCGGCGGTGGTCAGGGTGTGGCGCTGGCGGTGGAGAGCGTCTGACTCCAGGCCGTCTGACAACCTTGATTCAAGGGCGGCCTGGCCGCCACGACGGGCGGTACTTCCGGGTGCCGCCCGTCAACGTCTTTTTGTGCAAAACCAATCTGTAGATGGGAGAGGCCGGTGAACGAGCCGCGAATAGTCAAGAAGTACCCCAACCGGCGCCTGTACGACACGGAAGAGAGCCGTTATGTCACCCTGGCCGACGTGCAGCAACTGGTCCGGCGCGGGGTTGAGGTGAAGGTGATCGACAGCCAGACGGGCAACGACATCACCCGGGGCATTCTGATCCAGATCATCACGGAGCAGGAGACCGGGGGGGAACCCCTTTTCACCACGGAGATGCTGGTCCGTTTCATACGCTTTTACGATGAGGCCGTGCACGGGGCCTTTTCCAACTACCTGGATCACAGCCTGAAGTTCTTTGCCGATCAGCAGCGGGACTTCAATGAGCGGATGCGCGACGTGCTGGGTGGGCGGGCCGCCTGGGACATGGCCGAAATGACCCGCCGCAACCTGGAATTCTGGAAGGGCATGCAGGGGCAGTTCTTCAATACGGCAGCCTTCAAGGCGGAGCAGGAAGAGGATCAAGGCTCCGGTAAGTCGGCCACCAAGGGTGGCGGCGAGGACGTGTCGGCTGAAGACAAGGGTGGGAAGTCCTCGGGGTCGAAGAACAAGAAGTAGTCCGCAAATCGGATACCCAGGTGGGGTGTTGGGCTTGACGGAAAGGGGATCTGAGGTTATACGTTGCACTGCAGCAATGCCGCGGTGCAGCAAAGGCAGCCCGCGCCCCTTTCAGCAAACAGGAGGCTTATCTCATGAATGAAATGTTCGAAACCTTCAACAAGGCCAACCAGTCCATGTTCGACACCCTGCGCAAGGTGAACGACATCAACCAGAAGGCCATGGAAAAGCTGCTGTCCCAGCAACTGGACTTGACCACGGCCATGGTCGATGTGAGCATGAAGAATGTTGAACTGGTCTCCAAGGCCAAGGGCTACCAGGAACTCCTGAGTGGCCAGGCCGATCTGGCCCGCGATTGCAGCCAGACCCTGATGACCAGCTACAAGAATGGCCACGATGTCCTCAATGAGGCTCGTGAATCCATGACCAAGCTGATGGACGAGTCCGTGAAGTCCGCAGAAGAGACCGTCAAGCAGGCCACGAGCATCAAGAAGGCTGCCTGAGCACGGTGACCGTCAGCCTTGATGGCCATAACCCCAAAGCCTAGGAGCCTGAAATCGTGAGCAAACGAGTAGCGTTAGTGACCGGCGGTACCGGTGGTATCGGTGGCGAAATCTGCAAGAAGCTGGCCCAGCAGGGCCACAAGGTAGTAGCCAACTACCTGCCTGCCCTGAAGGACGAGGCAGAAGCCTGGCAGAAGCAGATGAAGGATGAAGGGTTCGAGATGGACATCGCCTCTGGCGATGTGTCCTCTTTCGAATCCTGCGCCGAGATGGTCAAGGACGTGGAGTCCCGTGTCGGTCCCATCGATATCCTGGTGAATTGTGCCGGTATCACCCGTGACAAGACCCTGCGCAAGATGGAAGAGAAGCAGTGGACGGACGTCATCAACATCAACCTGAACAGCGTCTTCAACACCACGCGTCAGGTGGTGGAAGGGATGACCTCCCGCGGCTTTGGCCGCATCGTCAACATCTCTTCCGTCAATGGTCAGAAGGGTCAGTTCGGTCAGGCCAACTACTCGGCCGCGAAGGCAGGCATGCACGGCTTTACCATGGCTGTCGCTCAGGAGACTGCCGCCAAGGGCGTGACCGTGAATACCGTGTCCCCCGGTTACACCGCCACGGCCATGACGGATGCCATGCCCGAAGATGTGCGCAATGCCATCATCGCGCAGGTGCCGGCTGGTCGCATGGGCAGCACCAAGGACATCGCCTTTGCGGTGGCCATGCTGTGTGACGAGGACGCCGGCTACATCACCGGTGCCAATCTCCCGGTGAATGGCGGTTTGTTCACGTCCTTCTAAGCCGGTGCTGTGTGGTCGACGCTGACCTGCGTAGACCCGTCTGTTCGGCAACGGGCCCCTGATGGGGCCCGTTGTCCGTTGCCCCCGCTCCCGCCTTCCCCCTCTGCATCCAAAGGCCCTGCTCCCGGTGAGACGGTGGGTGGGTGCTGAGCAATTTTCCCCTTCCTGCGCCGCATTTACCTGAAAAACTTTGTTCAAAAAAGTGAAAGTCGTCTGATAAAAAGGTTTTGGTCGCAATTGATTTGAGGATCATTATTCTCATTCGCGGGGCCTTAGTGTTATTCTCCGGCCTGTCTTGGGGTATTTGACTGCTCACCCACGTGGCAGCCAAAAAGAGTCAGGCCATGGTGGTGCGGTTCCGGTCGGGATCTGCCCGGGGCGGTGTGTTCGGCTGCCGGAAGTGGGCCCCAGACGGTTGATTCCAAGAACAACGGGGGCACCATGCCGTTTGCCAAATCGCGTCTGAAGGCGCCGAGCTTCAAGACCGTCATGGCCGCGCTGGCCGTCGGCCTCATCATCACTGCGATCTACCCCAAGATTCTCTCCGGGTTCGGTGTGGACGACTCAGACACGTCCGCGCGCATGGTCCAATCCCTGGCGCTGCCCGTGGAAGGTGCGGGCGCCGGTGCGCACGCCCAGGTGGCCGTGGCCGGTTCGTCCCGTGACCAGGCAGCCCTGCACAGACCCTCCGGTTCTCTGGATAATCCCGCACGTGCGCAGCAGACGGCCATGATCCAGCAGGATGACATCCGTACAGACATGGGTGCGCCAGAGAACCCGACCTCGTACGAGTCCTTCGAGCTGGAAGCGGCAGAGGGTGAACGATCGGAATGGAACGAATACACGGTGCGGCGCGGGGATCGACTCTCCGCACTCTGGACGAATGACTGGGATCTGCCTCGGGCCACCCTGTATCGTCTGCTCAACGACAAGGACAATGCACGAGTCCTGAACCGGGTGCGTGACGGTCAGCGCGTGGAGTGGCAAACCGATGAGGAGGGTTATCTCACCCGCCTGCGCATCTGGACATCCCGTACCGAGGGTACCGAGTGGCAACGGGAGGAAGATGGCTGGGACTTCACCCGAGATACGGTTGAAAATCAGGGCGAAATCAGCCATCTGGTGATTACCGCCCGGGTGGACGGCAGCATCTCCGCCGCGCTGGCGCAGCGCCAGGAACTGTCCGGGCGGGCCGCTGGCGCGCTGGCGGTATTGCTGGATCGACACCTGCCGGTGCGCGCCCGCGCCCGCACGGGCGATACCTTCACTCTGCTGGTTGAACAGGAAATGCTCCCGGGTGAGGATGAGCCCCATCAACTGCGCCTGCTGGCCTTTGATTACCAGGGGGAGCAGCTGAACACCACGGCGGCTCGGCATACCAATGGCCGCTTCTACACCCCGGATGGCGAAGGGTTGTTGCCACCGTTCGACCGCCGTCCCTTCGCAGGCAATTATCGGATCAGTTCGCCCTTCGACACCCGCCGTCGGCATCCCGTGACCGGTCGCGTGGCACCCCACCATGGCACCGACTTCGCCATGCCCATCGGCACGCCCATCCTGGCTCCGGCTGACGGGCGAGTGACCCGCGTGGACAGTCATCCCGTGGCCGGGCGTTTCCTGGTCATTGAGCACGGGCAGGGATATACCACCCGTTACCTGCACCTGAGCCGCTCCCTGGTGCGGCCCGGTCAGACCGTGGAGCGCGGCGATCGCATTGCCCTCTCCGGTAACACGGGCCGCAGCACCGGGCCGCATCTGCACTATGAGTTGCATGTGAACGGGCGCCCGGTGGATGCCATGCGCGCCGAGCTGCCAGAGAGTGATTCGCTGACCGGAGAGGAACTCAAGCGCTTCAAGGAAATCAGCAGTACCCTGCTGGCCGAGGTGAAGCAATCCGGCGAAACCCGCAGAGTGGCCATGACCCCCTTTTCCGATATGGCCATGTAGAGGGCCTGGGCTCCGTCACGGCTCTATTGCGTGGGCGTGACGGTGCTTGACACCCCTGCGGCCACGCCCCTATGTTCCTGATCAGGACGAACGCGGGGATCGGGAATCCTTTCGCCCGCCGAGTCCGGATGTTCAATTCAAACCTGATCGGAGGGACACAGGATGAGTGAACGTGACGAGTGGGTTCAGAAGATGCAGGCCAAGCTGGATGAATGGCAGGCCGAAATCGACAAGCTGTCTGCCAAGGCCGATCAGGCCGAAGCAGATGCCAAGCTGAAGTACAAGGATCAGATCGAAGAACTCAAAAAGCAGCGGGAAGAGGGCAAGCAGAAGCTGCGTGAGATGCAGGACGCCAGCGAGGACGCCTGGGATCGCATGCGGGAGGGCATGGAGTCGGCCTGGGACAGCATGAGCAAGGCCTTCAAGGATGCCGTGAATCGCTTCAAGTAAGGGTGTTTTCTCTCACCACCCTCACCCCAACCCCTCTCCCGCCAGCGGGAGAGGGGTTAGCCAGCCCCCCGGTTCAGCGCCTGGCTACCCACTCCCCCGGCAACAGGCGCGCCCGCCATCACCCCGCATCATCACGTTTCCGGTCCCGCCGCTCCCTGCGCCAGGTGGCGGCATCGTCCAGCAGCTTGTAGAACAACGGCACGAACAACAGGGCCAGGGTGCTGGCGCCCAGCATGCCGCCCACGGCTACGGTGCCGATCTCCTGGCGGCTGGCCGCACCGGCGCCCGTGGCGAACACCAGGGGCAGGGTGCCGATGATGAAGGTCAACGCCGTCATCATCACCGCGCGGAAACGCTGTCGGGCCGCTGCCAGGGCCGCCTCGGTGGATGTCATGCCCTGGGCCCGGTTCTGGGCCGCAAACTCCACGATCAGGATGGCATTCTTGGCCGCCAGGCCGATGAGCACCAATAAGCCCACCTGGAAGTAGATGTCATTGGGGAAGTCCCTGATCAGGGCGAACAAGGCCGCTCCCAGCACCCCGAAGGGTACGGCCGATACCACGGCCAGCGGCAGGGTCCAGCGCTCGTACTGGGCTGCCAGGATCAGGATCACGAAGAGCAGCCCCATGGCAAAGGCTGCGCCGCCGGCCCCCGAGGCCACCTCCAGCTGATAGGCCTCGCCGATCCATCCCATGACCGTGTTGGCCTCTTCCTGCATGTCCAGGGCAATCTGATCCAGGGCATCCTTGGCCTGCCCGGTGGTAAAGCCCGGCGCCGGGTCGGCCATGATGCGGGCGGCGGGGAACAGGTTGAATCGGTTGATGATGTCGGGGCCTGATTCCCGCGTGAGGGTCACCAGGGAACTGATGGGCACCATATCGCCGGAGTCGGAGCGCACGAACACATGGCGCAGGTCATCGGGATGGCTGCGGAAATCCCCCTCCGATTGCAGGTTCACCTGCCACAGTCGACCCTGGCGCGTGAAGTCGTTCACGTACATGGAGCCAAAGGTGGCCTGCATGGTGTTGAACACCGTGTTGATGGGTACACCTGCCGCCTTGGCCTTCTCCCGGTCCACCTCCGCACGGTAGCGGGGGATGCGGGTATCCAGGGTGGTGCGCACATTGGCCAGTTCCGGCCGCTCATTGGCCTTTTGCACCATGCGCTGGAGCAGGTCGTCCATCTCCCGGGCGGACATGTCATCCCGGACCTGCAGGAAACCTTCCACGCCGCCGGTGAGCGACAGCCCCGGGATGGGGGGAGGCACGAAGGCGAACACGTTGGCATCCTGATGACCAAAACCCATGCCCATGGCCTGCTGGGCCAGGGCCGAGGCATGCTGGTCGGGGCGCCGTCGCTCGGACCAATCGGTGAGGTTCATGAAGCCCACCATCGCGTTGGTGCGCAGCGAACCCGCCATGATGTCGAAGCCGGCAAAGGCGGTGAACATATCCACCTCTTCCAGGGAGGTGAGTTGCTCGGAGAACTCATCGCGGAATTGTTCCGTGCGCGCCAGGGCCGAGGTGGGGGGCAGTTGCGCCACCACCAGGGCAAAGCCCTGATCCTCCTGGGGCACCAGACCGGAGGGCAGGCGATCCATCATCAGGACCGCCGCGCCTACGCACAGGGCAAACAGTCCGACGCCCAGGGTGCGGTTGCGCAGCAGGAACCCCACGGCCCAGACAAAGGCGCCGGTGACACGTTCAAAGCCCCGGTTGAACAGTTCGAAGGGCTTGGAAACATGGTGGGTCTGCTTGTCCAGGAGCAGGGCGCACATGGCCGGTATCAGGGTGAGGGCCACCACGCCCGAGACCACCACGGATACGGCGATGGTCACCGCGAACTGCCGGTAGAGTTCGCCGGACAGGCCTTCGAGGAAGGCCACCGGCGCGAACACGGCCACCAGCACCAGGGTGGAGGCCACCACGGCCCCAGCCACCTGCTGCATGGTCTCGATGGAGGCCTCCCGGGCGCGCAGGCCCTTTTCCCGCATGAGGCGTTCCACGTTTTCCATGACGATGATGGCGTTGTCCACCACGATGCCGATGGCCAGCACCAGGCCGAACAATGTCAGCAGGTTGATGGAAAAGCCCAGGGCCAGCATGCCGGCGAAGGTGCCGATGAGCGATACCGGGATCGCCGCCACCGGAATCAGGGTGGCTCGCAGATGTTGCAGGAACAGGAAGGTGACCGCCACCACCAGGATGATGGCGATGAACAGGGTGATGAACACCTCGCGGATGGACACCTCCACGAACTCGGTGGTGTCATAGGGGATGACGTACTCCATGCCCTCGGGGAAGCGTTCGGACATCTCCTCGAAGGCACGCCGGGCACGCTCCGCGGCATCCAGGGAGTTGGCGCCGGGTGCCTGGTAGATGCCGATGGGCACGGTGGGCTCGCCGTTCATGGTGGCCGAGAAGGCATAGTTCTGGGCCCCCAGTTCCACGCGGGCCACGTCCTTGAGGCGCAGGGTGCCGCCGCTGTCGTCGGCCCGCAGGATGATGTTCTCGAACTCCTCCACATCCGCCAGCATGCCCCGGGTGGTCACGGTGAGGGTGAAGGCCTGACCGGCGGGCGCCGGTTCAGCACCCATCCGACCAGCAGCAAACTGGGCGTTCTGCTCGCGAATGGCGCTGGCCACGTCACTGGGGGTGAGGTCGTACTGGGCCAGCGCATCCGGACGCAGCCACACACGCATGGAGTAGTCCTGGGCGCCGAACAGGGAGGCATCCCCCACGCCCGGCAGGCGGACCAGCTCATCAATCACGTTGAGCAGGGCATAGTTGCTCAGGCTGATGGTGTCGTGACTGCCATCGGGGGAGCGCAGCACGGCCACCATGAGGATGTTGGTGGAGCGTGCCTCCACGCGCACGCCCTGCTCGCGCACTTGCTGGGGCAGGCGGGGCAGGGCGGCCTGCACCCGGTTGTTGACGTTGATCTCGGCCTGGTCCGGGTCGGTCCCCATGGCAAAGGACACGGCGATCTGCAGGGTGCCCGCATCCGTGCTGGTGGACTGCATGTAGATCATGTCGTCCACGCCGTTGATCTCCTGCTCCAGCGGCGCCGCCACGGCGTCCGCCAGCACATCGGCACTGGCGCCCGGATACTGGGCGCTGACGACGATCTCCGGGGGCACCACATCGGGATACAGCTCCACCGGCAGGGCGCGCAGTCCAGCCAGCCCGGCGAACACGATGATCAGCGAGATGACCGAGGAGAAGATCGGCCGGTCAATGAAGAAACGCAGCATGCCGGTTACTCCCCGTTGCCAGAGGCGTCACCGGGATTCACGGTCATGCCGTCATCCACGGCCACGTGCCCCCGAACCACCACTTTCTCGCCCGGCTCCAGTCCCTCCAGGATCACCCGGCGCCCGTCATGGGTCGGGCCCAGGGTGACGTTGCGTGCATGGGCCACGTTGTCCTCATCCACCACGAACAGCTGCGGTCCCGCATGTCCCTCGCTGACCACGGTTTCATCCACCACCACGACATCCTCAAACCGCTCCAGCACCAGGCGAACCCGCAGGAACTGGCCGGGCACGATGCGACGGTCCGGGTTGGGGAACACGGCTCGGGCGGTCACACTGCCGGTGCGCGGCTCGATGGTGCCGGCAGTGAAGTCCACGGTACCCGTGTGTTCGTAATCGCTGCCATCGGCCAGCCGCAGCGTGGCCTCATAGCGATGGTGTTCCCCGGCAGCAATGCGGGCCTGGCGGGCCGCCCGCTGCACGGCAGCATCCCCTTCGGGCAGCGCGAAGCGGATGTGTATGGGGTCGTGCTGGGTGATGATCGTGAGCAGGGTGCCGCGCTCCACCAGGCTGCCCTCGGGCAGAACCTCCAGCTCGGTGGCCCCGGTGATGGGGGCCTCCACCCGGGTGTAGCCCAGGTTGCGGCGGGCATCGTTGACGGCGGCGGCAGCGACTTCCATCTGCGCCTCGGCCAGTTCCTTCTCCGACAGGGCTCGGTCCCGTTCCCGCTGACTCACGGCGTCGCGTGCATACAGCGAGGAGATCCGGTCCCATTCCCGTTGGGCCTGGTTCAACGCAGCGCGGGCGTTGGCCTGCTGGGCCTGGGCGTGTTGCAGGGCGATCTTGTAGGGTTCCTCCTCGATGCGGAACAGGGCGTCACCCTGGTCAACCGCCTGTCCTTCCACGTACAGGCGTTCTTCCAGGATGCCATCCACCCGGGCGCGCACCTCCACCTCCCGGGATCCGCGGGCCCGACCGGCGTACACGCCCTGTACCTCGATCGAATCCACCTGGGCAGGTTCCAGCGTGACGGGCGGCGGCGGGCGGTCCCCCTGCTGGGCGGCGGCCGGGACCATCGCCAGGGTCAGCGCCACGCACAGGCCCAGGGTGGCCAGACGCCGGGAATGAGGGAAGGGGGTGCGGTATGGGGCCATGTGCGGGTGCCTCTGGAGGGGCTGGCGGCGGGAGCGGAAGGCCGAAACTTTAACATACAATCATGCAGGTATGAACTGCGCTGCCGCGCTCGTGGCAGAATAGGCATTATGCGCAGAACCAAAGCACAGGCAGAACAGACCCGACAGCAATTGCTCGACGCCGCCGAGCGGGTGTTTCTGAAGAAGGGCGTGTCGGGCACGACCCTGGCCAATATCGCCGAGGAGGCAGGTCTGACCCGGGGAGCCATCTACTGGCACTTTCAGGACAAGGACGACCTCTATAACGCCATGGTGCGTCGAGTGGTCTTTCCTCTGGAGGCCATCAATGCCGCCTATGCCCGGGATGTGGGCTGTGATCCCGTAGCTGCACTGGAGAAGGTGTGCCTGTCGGGCATCACCCATCTGCTGACCGACGCGCGTGCCCGCCGGGTCTACACCATCGTGCTGCACCGCCAGGAGCGCTGCCCCGGGGAGCCGCAGCCGGCGGGCGAGGTGGAAAAGCGCCAGCAGGGCGAGGAATTATTCCGTCATTGCTTTGAGTCCGTGGAGCGTGCCGGGCGATTGCATCCCCTTCTGAGCGTCGATGCGGCAGTGGATGGCCTGATGGCCTTCTTCACGGGGCTGATCTACCGTTGGTTGCTGGAAACGGGAAGCATGAACATGGCTGACCAGGCGCGGCCGCTGTTCCGTGTGTTTCTGGAAGGCATGATTCGCCCCGCCTCCCAACCCTAGCTCCAGCGTTGCATTCGATATCGCCACGCAATCCTCATGAAAGCCCGAAGCTGTTATCATGCATAAGTCCATAAGCATCACGATGACATGCGTGCCCGAAGAATCCCGCTCCAATCCCTCTGAACAGCGCTCCCCCCGGGTGTACGCCCGCGCCGAACACGGCATCTCCCGCGCCAATATCAGTGACAATGCCCTGAAGGTCCTCTACCGCCTCAAGGATGCGGGCTTTCGCGCCTGCCTGGTGGGTGGCGGGGTACGCGATCTCCTGTTGGGGCGAGAGCCCAAGGACTTCGACGTGGCCACCGACGCCCATCCGGAAGAGGTGCGCAAGGTCTTTCGCAACTGTCGCCTCATCGGACGTCGCTTCCGCCTGGCCCATGTGTATTTCGGCCGCGAAATCATCGAAGTCGCCACCTTCCGTGCGCCCCACGAGGCCTCCACCGACGATCCGGATCTGGAATCCGACGACGCCGGCAGCCGTCAGGCCCTGGTGGAGGATGGCCGCATCATCCGCGATAACGTCTACGGCACCATCGAGCAGGATGCCTGGCGTCGTGATTTCAGCATCAACGCCCTGTACTACGACATCAGCGATTTCTCCGTGGTGGATTACACCGATGGCATGGAGGACCTCAAGGAAGGGGCTCTGAGGTTGATCGGCGACCCGGAGGTGCGCTTCCGGGAGGATCCGGTGCGCATGCTCCGGGCGGTACGTTTTGCCTCCAAACTCGGATTCCGCCTGGATCCCGCAGCCGAGGATGCGATTGTGGATCTGGGGGAGCTGCTGGAAGACGTGGCGCCGGCACGGCTGTTCGACGAGGTGGTCAAACTCTTCCATGGTGGTCATGCGCTGCAGACCTTCGAGATGCTGCGTCACTATGATCTGTTCCAGTACCTGTTCCCACTGACCGAGGAGTCCCTGGAACACGAGGAGCAGGGTTTCCCCATCACCTTCGTGGCCAATGCCCTGAGCAATACGGATGATCGCATCCAGTCCGGGAAAGGTGTCAATCCGGCCTTTCTCTACGCGGTGCTGCTGTGGGAGCCGGTGCGACACCTGGCGGAACAGTTCATGGATAACGGTGTCTCCGAGCTACCCGCACTGCAACGGGCCGGTGGTCAGATCCTGGCCGAACAGGCCCGGTTCATTTCCATCCCCAAGCGCTTTTCCCTGCCCGTGCGCGAGATCTGGGAAATGCAGCCCCGTTTCGAGATACGCCAGGGTGTGCGACCGCTGAAACTGCTCACCCATCCGCGTTTCCGGGCCGGTTATGATTTCTACTGCCTGCGTGGCCGCTCCGGCGAGGCCCTGGAAGATGGCTGTGAATGGTGGACGCGCCTGCAGGAAGTGAACGAGGCGGAGCAGCGGCGCATGGTGGAGCCCCAGGGCAAGTCCGGCCGCTCCAAGCGCCGCCGGCGGCGCCGCAAGCCTGCCGCCACATGACCCCGGTGACCGCCTATGTGGGCCTGGGCGCCAACCTGGATGACCCCATCGCCCATGTGAGCCGGGCCCTGGATGAGTTGGGCCAGCTGCCTGACACGCGTCAGGTGAGGCGCTCAGCGCTCTATCGCAGTGCCCCCATGGGCCCACCGGATCAGCCTGACTACATCAACGCGGTGTGTGCCCTGAGCACCGGTCTTTGCGCCGATGCCCTGCTGGACGCCCTGCGGGCCCTGGAGGCCCAGCATGGCCGGCTCCGGGACGGCACCCGCTGGGGGCCGCGCACCCTGGACCTGGATATCCTGCTCTATGGGGACGAATCGATTCAGGCCGCGCACCTCAAGATCCCGCATCCGGGCATGGCCGAGCGCGCCTTCGTACTCTACCCCCTGGCCGAAATCGCCCCGGATCTGAACGTCCCCGGGCTTGGCCCGCTGCAGGCGTTGTTGAAGTGTTGTCCGCGGGATGGACTGCAGCCCATTCGGGGTTGAAAAAGGGCGGGCTGGCTTTGCCCCGCGCATGCCTAGTAAGATCCGCCCCATAGACCCTTCGTTCCAATAACGCCCCGATACCACCTGCCATGAACCAGACTGAATTGACGGAACCGAGCCTGATTGCGGTGGAAGGTCCTATTGGCGTGGGCAAGACCAGTCTGGCCACACGCCTGGCCGAGACCCTCGGGGCCGAACTGGTGCTGGAATCCCCGGACCACAACCCCTTTCTTGAGCGCTTTTACCAGGACCCTCGTCATCAGGCCCTGGCTACGCAGTTGTTCTTCCTCACCCAGCGTCTGGACCAATGGCAGGGGCTGCGGCGGGATGCGGGTGACACGCCGGCCCTGCGCGTGACCGACTTCGTGCTGGACAAGGACGACCTCTTCGCCCAGGTGACCCTGGAGGAGGAGGAATACCGCCTCTACCAGCGTATTCGTCAGGGCCTTCAGCGGGATGTTGCCCGCCCCGACCTGGTCATCTATCTGCAGGCCCCGGTGGAAATCCTCCGGGAACGCATCGCACAGCGAGGGCGATCCTATGAAAAGCTCATGGATAGCGTGTATCTTCAGCGGCTGAGTGATACCTATGCGAGTTTCTTCTATCATTATGCAGAGGCGCCCCTGCTGATCGTGAACGCCGGAGAGATCGATTGGGTCAACCGGGATGAGGATTTTCAGCAATTGCTGGATTTCATGCGCACGGTCCGTGCGGGACGTCATTACTTCAATCCCCTGCCTTCCTCCGTCTGAATGGCCCCGGGGCACCGCCCCTTCACAGTTCCTAAACCGCGGATAAAGCGTGAGCGTACAGACTCAGACAAAGCGAGTGACCCTGCGCGACCTGCAGGGCCTGCGAGAACAGGCCGAGCCCATCGCCAGCCTCACCGCCTATGACGCCACCCAGGCCCGTCTGCTGGACGAGGCGGGGGTGGACGTGGTCCTGGTGGGTGACTCCCTGGGGATGGTGGTGCTGGGGTATGACACCACCATCCCCGTGACCGTGGATGACATGATCTACCACACCCGGGCCGTGTCCCGGGGCCTGAACCGCGCCCTGCTGATGGCAGACATGCCCTTCATGAGCTACGCCAGCGTGGATCAGGCGGTGAACACCGCCGCCCGGCTCATGCAGGAGGGCGGCGCGCAAGTGGTCAAGCTGGAGGGCGACGCCCAGCAGGTGGCCGTGGTCAGTGCGCTCTCGCATCATGGCATCCCGGTGTGCGCGCATCTGGGCCTGCGGCCGCAATCGGTACACAAGCTGGGCGGGTATCGGGTGCAGGGGCGCGCCGCCCCCGAGGCAGAACGGATGCTGAAGGACGCCATGGCTCTGGAAGAGGCCGGTGCCGATATCCTGCTGCTGGAGTGCGTACCCTCGAAACTGGCCGCCGAGATCCGCTCCATGGCCCGCATCCCGGTGATCGGGATCGGTGCCGGCGCCGACTGTGACGGGCAGATCCTGGTGCTGCAGGACGTACTGGGCATGACCGCGCGTGCGCCCCGTTTCTCCCACAACTTCCTGGCCGGTCAGGGCAGTATCCAGGATGCCCTGGCCGCCTACGTGTGGGCGGTCAAGCGTCGCGAATTCCCCTCTGCGGAACACGCTTTTTCCTCCTGACCATGGATATCGTTCATCGTGTGACATCACTGCGCCAGGTGCGCACCGGCTGGCGCGACGCCCGTCAGTCCGTTGCCCTGGTGCCCACTATGGGCAACCTGCATGAGGGCCATCTGGCGCTCGTGCGCCAGGCCCGCCATCAGGCGGAGCGGGTGGTGGTGAGCATCTTCGTCAATCCCCTGCAGTTTGACCGACCGGAGGACCTGGCCGCCTACCCACGCACCCTGGCCGAGGACTGTGAACTGCTGGCGCAGGAGGGCGTGGACCTGGTCTTTGCTCCTGGGGATGAGGAGCTCTATCGTCGCCCCCGAAGCGAGATCACCCGGGTGGAGGTGGCCGGCCTGTCGGATCTGCTGGAAGGCGCCCATCGGCCTGGGCATTTTGCCGGCGTGGCTACGGTGGTGTGCAAGCTCTTCAATCTGGTGCAGCCGGATCTGGCCATCTTCGGAGAAAAGGATTTTCAGCAGCTGATGCTGATCCGCCGCATGGTGGACGATCTGGATATCCCGGTGGAAGTGCTCAGCGGCGCAACGGTGCGTGAACCTGATGGTCTGGCCTTGAGTTCCCGCAATGCCTACCTGGATGCGGCCCAGCGGGAGCGGGCTTCGGGGCTGTATCAGGTGCTCTCCGAACTGGCAGGGCAGGTGACCGCAGGGGCGAGGGATTACGACCGTCTGGAGGCCAAAGCGATGAAAGGGCTTGAAATACGAGGCTTTGAGCCTGATTATGTTGCAGTGCGGCGAAGCGCCGACCTGTTGCCTCCTGGGCCACAGGATTCTCAACTGGTGGTGCTGGCTGCAGCCTGGCTTGGCCGGGCCCGCCTGATCGATAACCTGACGATGGACGTGCAGACCGGGGCTTGAACACCCGGCATCACGTGGGCCCCAGAGGATTTCCAGGGGGGCCGAAGACCTGGAGGATGTGTACCCATGTTTCTGACCCTGCTCAAATGCAAGCTCCACCGCGCTGCGGTCACCCATGCGGAACTGGATTACGAAGGTTCCTGCGCCATTGACTCGGATCTGCTGGAGATGTCCGGCATCCGTCCCTATGAACAGATCCAGATTTACAACGTCACCAATGGTGAGCGTTTCACCACCTATGCCATCCGTGCCGAGGCCGGCAGCCGGGTGATCTCTGTGAACGGCGCTGCCGCCCACAAGGCCAGCCCGGGCGATCGAGTGATCATCTGTGCCTACGCGCAGATGAGCGAGGAACAGGCGGAGTTGTTCAAGCCGACGCTGATCTACCTGAACGAATCCAATCACGTGACGGGTACGGGCGACGAGATCGCCACCCAGGCGGCTTGAGGGGGCGGGGTGGGCTCATGCCCACCCCGCAACTCATCGTCCCCGCGACCGCCTCAGGCAGTCCTCATGCCAGTGGCATTCCACCTCCCTGCAGAATCCCTCCTCGGCGGTCGCAAAGCAGGGCGCATTGCCCTCGTTGACCTGTATCGTCCGGATCAGATCCTGCTTGCATAGCGAACCCGGTGTAACCCCTTTGTTCTGGGCGATGTAACGAACGGTGGCAAGGTTCATGGGTCGGGCATCCTCGATGACGGTGAGCCTGCCTCGCCGGATGTCATCCTGTCCTCAGGGTGCGCCCCACCGGGGCGGCTGGCATGGGCGAGAGTCTTGATTGCCATGGGTGAGTATGGCTTTTTCTCTCGCCGACGCCAGTGTTTTCCCTCCTAACCCTATGTCATTCGTCGGTTTTTCAGGTCCACTGATCAACCTGTGTTGCGCATGCCCGCGGCAATGGCGTTGATGGAGCGCAACAGCGGCGATATCCAGGGATCTTCCGCCTTCTCGCCCTGGGCGTGCAGGGCCCGATATCGCCTGAGCAGGATGATCTGGATGTGGTTGAGCGGGTCCAGATAGGGATCGCGACGGGTCAGTGACAGGGCCAGCCGGGGGTTTTCCTCCAGCAATGACCGGGTGCCCGAGACTGCCAGCACCTGAGCCACGGTGCGCTGGTACTCATCCCGGATCACCTGATAGATCTGCTGGGCCTGCTCCCGGTCCTGACATAACTCTGCGTATTCTTCGGCAATGCCCATGTCCGCCTTTGCCAGGGACATCTGGCAGTTGGACAGCAGGGAATGGAAGAAGGGCCATTCCCGGTACATGGATTGCAACTGAGCCAGTCGCTCAGGATCATCCCCATGCCAGGTCTCCAGGGCCGTGCCGATGCCGTACCAGGCGGGGACGGTGTGCCGGGACTGGGCCCAGCCGAACACCCAGGGGATGGCCCGGATGGAACTCTTGGAGCGATCGGCCTTGCGCCGGTGGGAGGGGCGCGAGCCGATGTTCATGCGGCCGATCTCTTCCACGGGCGTGGCCTCGTAGAAATAGTCCAGCAGGCCCGACGTGTGATCCGTGAGACCCCGATAGGCCTGCTCACCATGCTCGGCCAGGGCATTCATCACGCCCAGGAAGTCCGGGTTGTCCTGGCTGCCCTGGCCGATCAGGCCCCGGCTGGCCTTGATCAGGCCGGTGGCGCCGATACTCAGTTCGTAAACGGCGGTTTCCACGTTGCTGTACTTGTAGGACAGCACCTCCCCCTGTTCAGTGAACTTGATCTCCCCCTGCACGGTGCCAGGTGGCTGGGCCATGATGGATTCGTGGGTGGGGCCACCGCCGCGGCCGATGGTGCCGCCCCGACCATGAAACAACCGGCATTCCACGCCATGGGCCTCGGTAATGTCGATGATCTTGCGCTGGGCATCGTAGAGGTTCCAGGCAGAGGCCAGGATGCCGCCGTCCTTGCAGGAATCGGAGTAGCCCAGCATCACCTCCTGACGATTGCCTGAGGCCTTGAGCAGACGCGCGTAGACCGGATCGCCCAGCAGGGACTCCAGCACCGATTCCACATGGTGCAGATCCTCGATGGTCTCGAACAGGGGCGAAACCCGCACATGGCAGACATCGGCCTCGAATTCCTCCCCGGGGCCCAGCCGGGCCAGCTCTGCCAGTTGGGCCAGCAACATCACCTCCATGACGTGGGACGCGGCATGGGTCATGGAAATCACATAGGTGCCGATGCCATCACCGCCCACTTCGCCACGCAGACGAGCCATGGTCTGGAAGACCGCCAGGGTCTGGCGCGTCTCCTCCGACAGCGCCTCGGTGTCGCAGGTGAAATCATCCCGGGTCAGCAGACGCCCCAGCAGGGCCAGGCGCGTCGACTCATCCTGAGCGTCGTAATCGGCCTCGTCGCCTGTGCTGGCAAGGATCTCGGCCACGGCAGCCGTGTGCACCAGCGACTCCTGGCGCATATCCAGATGATGCAGATGAAACCCGAAGGTCTCCACGAGCCGGATCAGGTCGGTCAGGTCGGCACCGGCGATATTGCCATCCCCATGGCTTTCCAGGGAGTCCCGGATCACGTAAAGGTCCCGTAGCAGTTCCTCCGGGCCGTGATAGGCGGACTGGACCGGCAGCACGGCGGTTTCGCCCGCCAGGCGGCGACGCACCGTGTTCAGGGTTTCGGAAAGGCGGTGACGGATGAAATACAGCTTGCGGCGGTAGGGCTCGGTCCGCATCTCGTTGAGTCCCTCCCGGAAGACCGCCGAGGAGATGCTGTCATCCTCGGCCAGACTGTCCATCAGTGCCCGGGTGGGCTGGCACATCAGGGAAGAGTGAGTGAGTACGAAGCGCAGGTCGTGCACCCGCCGCAGGTACTCCGACAGCACCTGCTCCATGGCCAGGCGGCAGGCCTTCTCGGTGACCGCCGGGGTCACATAGGGATTGCCGTCCCGGTCCCCGCCGATCCATGAGCCGAAACGCAGCAGGCTCGGGATACGCACGTTGGGTCGGCCCGCCTCGTCCGTGCCGTAGGTGCGGCGAATGGCCTTTTCCAGCAGCCGGTAGGCGAGGGGCACGGCGGTGAACAGGCTCTCCTCGTAGTAGAACAGCCCGTACTTGATCTCGTCCAGGACCTCGGGCTTGGTAACCCGCACCTCGTTGGTGCGCCACAGCACCTGAATCTGGGTTTCCAGCTGGCGAATCACCTCGCGTCGTTCCTCGCGGCCGATGCGACCCTTGTTGAGGGGCTCGGCGGCCAGGAAGATGCGCCGCTGCGCTTCCATGACCGTGCGGCGCCGGGCCTCCGTGGGGTGGGCGGTGAACACGGGCATGTACTTCACCTGCTCCAGCAGGAACTGTAACTGCTCGGCACTCACCTCGGCCGCCTTGAATTCCCGCACCGTGTGGTCGAAGGAACCCAGCCACAGGGGACCGCCCCGCGTGACCTGACGCCGACGCTCCCGGTAGAGGAAGTCCTCTTCTGCCAGGTTGGCGAGACTGAAATAGATACTGAAGGCCCGAATGATGGTTTCCAGGCGCTTCGGGTCCAGCTCGTCGATCAATCGCATCAGGCGCGCGCGCTTGTCCGGGTCGTCCTGCTGACGCAGGGACACGAAGCCGCGACGCAGGGTCTCCACGGCACGAAAGACCTCCGGCCCCTCCAGACGCCGGATGATGTTGCCCAGCAACTTGCCGAAGAGTTTTACGCGGGCCCGCAGGGGCTTGTCTCCGGTGGAACTGTCCTGTACACGATCGGGCTGCTGGGTCATTAGCGGGTCAACTCCCGGTAGAGTTCCTGATAGGCCTGGGCGCTGCGATCCCAGCTGAATTCCTGAGTCATGCCCCGGCGCATGAGCTCGCTCCACTGGGCCTGATCCTGATACAGGGACATGCCCCGGCCGATGGCCTCGCTCAGGGCCTCAATGGTGGGGGCATCGAAGACCAGGCCAGTGGCCGTGCCCTCGGCCAGGGTCTCGGCGTTGGTGTCCACCACCGTGTCCGCCAGACCACCGGTGCGACGCACCAGGGGCACGGTGCCATAGCGCAGGCTGTACATCTGATTGAGGCCGCAGGGCTCGAAGCGTGATGGCATCAGGAAGATGTCGCCACCGGCCTCCAGTTGGTGGGCCAGGCCCTCGTCATAACCGATCTGCAGTCCCATGCGTCCGGGATGGCGGGCAGCCATGGCCCGGGCACGGGCCTCCAGATTCTTGTCGCCGCTGCCCAGGATGGCCAGCTGAATCTTGCCCGCAGCCAGCAGCGGCTCGCAGGCGGCAAGGATGAGGTCCACGCCCTTCTGGGCCACCATGCGGCCCACGTGGGCCAGCAAGGGGCGGTTCGGTAGCACCTCCAGGCCCAGACGTTCCTGCAGGGCCTGTTTGCAGGCGGCCTTGCCGGCCATGTCGTCAGCGTGGTAGCGGGCCGGCAGCAATTTGTCCTTGGCGGGATCCCAGTGGCGATAGTCGGCGCCGTTGATGATGCCCGTGAGATCATGGGCCCGGGCGTTCAGCAGGCCGTCGAGTCCATTGCCGAACTGCGCCGTCTGGATCTCCCGTGCGTAGGTGGGGCTCACCGTGGTGAGATGGTCCGCGAAGACCAGTCCGCCTTTGATGAATGAGAGCTGACCGTGATATTCCAGGCCATACAGGTCCCAGAATTCCGGTGGCAGGATGAGATCCTCCATGGCATGACGCGGGAACAGGCCCTGGTAGGACAGGTTGTGGATGGTGAACACCGTCGCCGGCCGATCGGGATGCTGGCTGAGCAGGGCCGGTGCCAGGCCCGTCTGCCAGTCGTTGCAGTGGAGGATTTGCGGTTGCCAGTCCAGCCCCGCCTGATTCATGGCCAGTTTGACCAGGGCCCGGGCGAACACCCCGAAACGCAGATGGTTGTCCTGCCAGTCACGACCGTCCGAGGCGCGATAGGGGTCGCCTGCCCGGTCGAAATGCAGGGGGGAGTCCACCAGGTACAGCTTGACCCGGGTCTTGGGCAGCACCCCTTCCAGGATGCGCACGGGGGCATCGCTACCGGGCAACTGGAGTTCGGCCACGGGACTGGTCTTGCCGGCCGCCGCCACCGCCGCGGGATAGGCGGGCAGTATGAGCCGCACATCGTGCCGCAATCGTTTGAGGGCCGGCGGCAGGCTGCCGCACACGTCTGCCAGCCCGCCGGTCTTGATCAGCGGGTGGGCCTCGCTGGAAGCGAAGAGGATGCGCATGGTGGTGTCTGCCCCGTCAATGCTGCGTGACGTGGGCATGGCTCCCTGTTGGTGGTTGATGTTGCCTCCCATCATAAAGAAATAACGATGGACGGGTGAACCGTTGACGTGGATGGTGCCCCCCACCCTCACCCCAACCCCTCTCCCGCCAGCGGGAGAGGGGCTCAGATGCCACGCTCACGTGAGAGCCCGCCAGCGGGAGGGGGCTCAAATGCCGTCATTCGCGCGAGAGCTTGAGCTCCCTTCTCCCCTTGGGGGAGAAGGGCTGGGGATGAGGGGGGAGGCGCGCCACGGCCGCCGGGCATTTTTGCCGCTGTCCCGGGTCTCTTGTATCTTGTCCACAATGCTCTGCTCTCAATCCATCCCGGGATATCCATGACCACGCACTCCCCCAACAAGACCCAGGCCTGGCAGGCTCTGGAGAGCCATTTCGAGGCCCTCCGCCACGTGCACATGCGCACGCTGTTCCAGCGTGATCCGCAGCGCTTTCAGCGCTTCACGGTGCAGTTCGAGGACATGCTGCTGGACTACTCCAAGAACCGCATCAATGAGGAAACCATGGACCTGCTCATGGATCTGGCACGCACCGCACGGGTGCCCCAGTGGCGGGATGCCATGTTCGCCGGTGAACCCATCAACGCCACCGAGGGCCGCGCCGTGCTGCATACGGCCCTGCGTAACCGCAGCGACCGCTCCATGGTCGCTGGGGGTGAGGATGTCATGCCCCGGGTGCGAGCCGTGCTTGCGCAGATGCGGGAGTTCACGGAGCAGGTGCGCTCCGGGGCCTGGACCGGCCATACCGGTCAACCCATCCGCCATGTGGTGAATATCGGCATCGGCGGCTCGGACCTGGGGCCGTTGATGGTCTGCGAGGCCCTGCGCGCCTACGGGCATGAGCGCCTCACGATGCATTTCGTCTCCAACGTGGATGGCACCCATCTGGCCGAGACCCTGGCAAGGCTGGATCCGGAGACCACCCTGTTCGTCATCGCCTCCAAGACCTTTACCACCCAGGAGACCCTGGCCAACGCCCACAGTGCCCGGGCCTGGCTGCTGGAACACCTGGGCGATGAGTCGGCCATCGCCCGGCATTTCGTGGCGGTATCCACCAACGAGTCCCAGGTGCGGGAATTCGGCATCGACCCGCGCAACATGTTCGTGTTCTGGGACTGGGTGGGCGGGCGTTATTCCCTGTGGTCGGCCATCGGCCTGCCCATTGCCCTGTATCTGGGCATGGATCGTTTCGAGGAACTGCTGGACGGTGCCCACGCCATGGACGAGCACTTTCGCACCGCACCGCTGGAGCAGAACATGCCGGTGATCATGGCCCTGCTGGGTGTGTGGTACGTGAATTTCTTTGGCGCCCACACCCAGGCCATCCTGCCTTACGATCAGTATCTGCACCGCTTCCCCGCCTATCTGCAGCAGGGGGACATGGAGAGCAACGGCAAGTCGGTGGACCGGCAGGGTCGTCGTGTGGCCTGGCACACGGGGCCGGTGATCTGGGGGGAACCGGGTACCAATGGCCAGCACGCCTTCTACCAATTGATCCACCAGGGGACGCGGCTGGTGCCCTGTGATTTCATTGCCCCCTGCCGGTCACACAACCCCCTGGGCGAGCATCACCCCATTCTCATGTCCAACTTCTTCGCCCAGACCGAGGCGCTGATGATGGGTCGCACCCTGGAAGAGGTGACTGCCGAGATGCGGGCTGCGGGCGTGGAGGAGGGCAGTATTGCTGAACTGGCGCCGCATCGGGTGTTTGAAGGCAACCGACCCAGCAACTCCCTGCTGTTTCAGTGCCTGACACCGCGCACCCTGGGCTCGCTCATTGCACTGTACGAGCAGCGGATCTTTGTCCAGGGCATCATCTGGAACGTGAACTCCTTCGACCAGTGGGGCGTGGAGCTGGGCAAGCAGCTGGCCCGCACGGTGCTGCGGGAGTTGCGCGACCCGGACCCGGTGGAAGGGCATGATGCCTCCACCAATGGCCTGATCAACTATTACAAGCGGGTCGCCGGGGGCCAGGCATAGGCCCCCGAACCCGGTGGGCGGGGCCTATGCCCCGCCTCCCAGCAGGGGCATGGCCAGCCCGAACACCGCCAGGGTGACCAGCACGATCGAGATGATGCTCAGGCGCCACCCCGCGTTCACCATGTCCGGCACGGTAATGCGCTCACTGCTGAAGACAATGGCGTTGGGCGGCGTGGCCACCGGCAGCATGAAGGCGCAGGAGGCGGCCAGGGCCACCGGGATGGCCAGCAGCAGCGGGTCATGGCCCAGGGAGACGGCCAGAGAGGCCGCCAGGGGCAGTACCGTGGCCGCCGTGGCCGTGTTGCTGGTCACGTGGCTGAGCAGCATGGCGCTCAGGGCAACGGTCCCCACCAGCGTCCAGGTGGGCCAGTTGCTGAGCTGGCTCAGGGCCGTGGCCACATGGTCCGACAGTCCGCTGGAGCCGATGGCCGAGCCCAGGCTCAGGCCCCCACCCACCAGCACCAGCACGCCCCAGGGGAGTTGTCGGGTGGATTCCCAGTCCAGCAGGAACTGATGGCGCTTGAAGTTGGCCGGGATCAGGAACAGGGCCAGGGCGCCGGCAATGGCGATGCCGGAATCGGTAATGGCCATGCCAGGGAAGGCCTTCTCCAGCAAGGGTCGACAGATCCAGGCCAGGGCCACCCCCAGAAAGACCAGGGCCACGCGCTTCTCCGGCGTGGTCATGGTGCCCAGCTGCGAGCGCTGTTGCTGCAGCAGGCTCTCGATATCCTGAACGGGACGTGGCGAGACCGGGAAGGCCCATCGGCACAACACCCACCAGGTAATGATCAGCAGGGTGGTGGCCAGGGGCAGCCCCACCATCATCCACTGCACGAAGCCGATATTGATGTCGTAATTATCGGTCATGTAAGCCGCCAGCAGGGCATTGGGGGGCGTGCCGATGAGGGTGGCCATGCCACCGATGTTGGCGCCGAAGGCGATCCCCAGCAGCAGGGCCAGGCCCACGTTGCGGATTTGTCCGGTCTCCACGCCCTTGTCTTCCAGCAGCACCAGTACGGAAATACCGATGGGCAGCATCAGGGCCGCGGTGGCGGTGTTGCTTACCCACATGCTCAGCCCGGCGGTGGCGGCGATGAAACCGGCCACCAGGTGATCCAGACGCTTGCCCGCCAGGCCCAGGATCAGCAGGGCGATGCGCCGGTGCAGGTTCCAGCGCTGTATGGCCAGGGCGATCATGAAGCCGCCCAGGAACAGGAACACCATGGGATTGGCGTAGGGCGCCGCTGCCTCGGAGATGGTGCCTGCGCCCAGCAGGGGCAGCAGGGCCACCGGGAGCAGGGCGGTGGCCGGAATGGGAATGGCCTCGGTCACCCACCAGATGGCCATCAACGCCGTCAGCGCCGCCACGGCCCAGGTCTCGGGAGCCATGTCGCCGGGCGGGCCCAGCAGCAGCATGGTGGCAAAGACGATCGGACCCAGTGCCAGACCCAGCCTTGGACGCCACAGGGAGGGCTGTGGTTTGGGCGGCGCGGGCGCGGTGGTGTCCTGGGATTCGCTCATGGTGTTGTATCCGTTCGTGTGTCAGTCGGTTTGATTGTAGACCGGGTTGGGCCTTTGGTGTTGCATTGCAACATTTTCTGAGTGGTCAGTAGGGATTATCGGGGAGGCTGCTCCGGGCTGGAGGAATTCCCTTTCACGACTTTACCGCCGGGCTGCTTGGTATATCCTGAGGCGATTCCATGGCATTCAGACAGGCAAAATGATGACAACGGCGACAGACAGTTACAACATCACCACCCTCAACGAGTTCGTCATTCGGCGTCAGGCCGACTTCCCCTATGCCAAGGGCGAGCTGTCCCGTCTGCTGCACCATGTGGGTGTGGCGGCCAAGGTGGTGAACAAGAAAATCAACAAGGCGGGTCTGGTGGATATCCTGGGCCGGGCCGGGGATGTGAACGTTCAGGGCGAGGATGTGCAGAAGCTGGACCTGTTCGCCAATCACCATTTCATTGCCGCCCTGCGAGCCACTTCCGAATGCTGCGCCATCGCCTCGGAGGAGGATCAGGAGATCACCCTGTTTGACGATGGGCTCTCCCGGGATGCCAAGTACGTGTTCTGCATGGATCCGCTGGATGGTTCCTCGAACCTGGACGTGAACGTGTCGGTGGGCACCATCTTCTCCATCTACCGGCGTGTCACGGAGCGGGGCGAGCACCCGGACCTGTCGGACTTCATGCAGCCGGGCACCGAGCAGGTGGCTGCAGGCTACGTGATCTACGGCTCCTCCACCATGCTGGTGTACACCACCGGCAAGGGCGTGCACGGTTTTACCCTGGACCCCACCATCGGTGAGTTCTGCCTGTCCAACCCGAACATCATGACGCCGGAGAAGGGCACCATCTACAGTATCAATGAGGGCAACTATGCCCATTTCCCCCAGGGCGTGAAGAAATACCTCAAGTACTGCCAGGTGGTGGACCCGGACACCCATCGTCCCTACACCTCCCGCTACATCGGTTCCCTGGTGTCGGATTTCCATCGCAATCTGCTCAAGGGCGGGGTCTTCATGTATCCCTCCACCCAGAAGGCCCCGAACGGCAAGTTGCGCCTGCTGTACGAGTGCAACCCCATCGCGTTCATCGCCGAACAGGCCGGCGGCAAGGCCAGCGACGGGTCAGGCCGCATCCTGGAGATCCAGCCCAAGGACCTGCATCAGCGGGTGCCGTTCTATGTGGGGTCCAGGGCGATGGTGAATGATGTGGAGGCGATGCTGGCGGAATATCCGGGCGAGTGAATGTAGGGGGGGGCATTCTCCCTTCTCCCCGTCGGGGAGAAGGGCCGGGGATGAGGGGGAACGGCGGGCACCACGCCTCACTTGGTCTGCCGCTCCAGCGCCCAACGCACATGCTCCCGCACCCGTTCCGAGGGGTGCCCCGCCCGGGCCTCCAGGGCGGTCACCACCTCCCCGGAGGGTGCCGCATTTCCCAGGGCCACGGCCAGGTTGCGCAGCCAGCGCTCGTGGCCGATGCGGCGGATGGCGGAGCCTTCGGTGCGCTTGAGGAACGTGGCCTCATCCCAGGCGAACAGATCCACCAGGGAGACATCATCCAGCCCGTGGCGGGCCTCAAAGTCCGGTTCCACCCCCAGCGCGGCGCGGCGGTTCCACGGGCAGACCAGCTGGCAGTCATCACAACCATAGATGCGGTTGCCCAAGAGCGGTCGCAGGGGCTCGGGGATCGACCCTGCGTGCTCGATGGTCAGGTAGGAGATGCACAGCCGGGCATCCAGCTCAAAGGGCGCGACGATGGCACCGGTGGGGCAGACATCCATGCACGCCCGGCAGCGACCACAGTGCTCGGATCCCGGCGGGTCCACCGGTAGCGGCAGGTCGGTGTAGAGTTCCCCCAGGAAGAACCAGGAGCCCGCCTCGCGACTGAGCAGGTTGGTGTGCTTGCCGATCCATCCCAGGCCGGCCTTCTCGGCCAGGGCCTTCTCCAGCACCGGGGCACTGTCCACGAAGGCCCGGTAACCAAAGGGGCCGATGGTTTCTTCAATATGCGAGGCGAGCGTCTGCAGACGCCGGCGCATCAGCTTGTGATAATCCCGCCCCAGGGCATAACGGGTGATGAAGGCCGCCTCCGGCCGTTCCAGCACCTCCCAGGCATCCCGGGCCCGGGCCGGCAGATACTGCATGCGTACCGAGATGATGCGCAGGGTACCCGGCACCAGTTCCTCAGGGCGCGAACGCAGGGTCCCGTGGCGCTCCATGTACTCCATGGTGCCGTGACGGCCCTGTTCGAGCCAGTTGATCAGGTGCGTTTCGTGTTCACCCAGATCCGTGTCACTGATGCCCACGGCATCGAAGCCCATCGCCCGGCCCCAGTTCCTGATCTGAGTGGCGAGGCTCTGGGGGGAGATATGAGGGGGCAGGGGCATGGCGCAGGCCGGGCGAAACGACTGAGCGCACAGGATACGACAGGAGACAACCCGCGATACAGGTGGTTTGCGGCTTGGCACTCGCCGGCCCTACCATTGACCCCGTGCCCACGAGAGTCACCCCGATGCTTCCCATCGCCTTATACACCGCCGAACAGGTGCGCGACATGGACCGTTGCGCCATCCAGGATCATGGCATTGCCGGTTATACCCTGATGGAACGCGCCGGTGCCGCCAGCCTGTTGGTGCTGCGTGCGCAGTGGCCCTCGGCCCGTGTGATCACCGTGGTCTGCGGCCCCGGCAACAACGGGGGAGATGGCTACGTGGTGGCCCGTCTGGCCCAGGAGGCGGGGCTGGGGGTGCGCGTGGTGGCGGCCACGGACCCCAAGGCCCTCAAAGGCGATGCCGCGCGGGCCTGGCAGGATTGGCAGGCCTGTGGAATTCCTCTTGCGGCAGATGCGGCGGAGGCATTGCAGGGGACCGATGTGATCGTGGATGCCTTGCTGGGCACGGGGCTGGGGCGACCCGTGGAGGGGGGCATGGCGGAGCTGATCGAGGCCATGAATGCTTCCGCAGTCCCGCTGCTGGCCCTGGACATCCCCTCGGGCCTGAACGCGGATACCGGTGCGGTGATGGGTTGTGCCATTGAGGCGCAGGCCACCGTGACCTTCATCGGGCTGAAGCAGGGCCTGTTCACCGGTTCCGGCCCCGAGCAATGCGGTCGCATTCATTACAGTGATCTGGACGTGCCGGCCGCCGTGCACCAGTCCCAGGTGCCCGGCGCCTGGCGCCGGGATGAGGACAGCCTGCGATGCCTGGGCCCGCGTCGCCGTGGTGCCCACAAGGGGCACTTCGGCCATGTGCTGGTGGTGGGCGGCGATGCGGGCATGCCGGGCGCGGTGCGCCTGGCGGCCGAAGCGGCGGCGCGGGTTGGGGCGGGGCTGGTGAGCGTGGCCACCCATCCGGCCCATGCGGCCCTGATTCCCATGGCGCGCCCGGAACTCATGTGCCATGGCATTGAGAATGCCTCGGACCTGGATGCCCTCCTGGACAGTGCTTCGGTGGTGGCCGTGGGCCCGGGCCTGGGGCAGGGGGCCTGGGCGCGCGCCCTGTGGCAACGGGTGTCGCAATGGGGGGTCCTTTGGTGGTGGACGCCGATGCCCTGAACCTGCTGGCGGCCGGGCCGCTGCGCAGGGATGACTGGGTGCTGACGCCCCATCCGGGGGAGGCGGGCCGACTGCTGGGCCTGGACAGCGCCCGTGTGCAGGGCCATCGTCCCGCCGCCGCCGCCTTGCTGAGCCAGTGCTACGGAGGCATCTGTGTACTCAAGGGGGCTGGCACCCTGGTCCACGGGCCTGCCGGCCTGCAGGTCTGTGATGCGGGCAACCCGGGCATGGCCAGTGGCGGGATGGGAGACGTGTTGACCGGGGTCATCGCTGGCCTGGTGGCCCAGGGGCTGCCGGAGGCGGGTGTGTCTCGGGGCGAGGCCTTGTCCCATCTGGAAGCAGCGGCCACCCTGGGCGTGTGTGTTCATGCAGCCGCGGCGGATCGCGCCGCTGTGGCGGGTGAACGGGGCCTGCTGGCAACGGACCTTCTGGACGCTCTTCGATCCACGGTGAACCCATGATGCAGGAACTACCCGATGAACAGGCCACCCAGGCCTTCGGCGCCCGCCTGGCCGCCACCTGCCCGCTGCGGGGGCTGGTCTTTCTCCAGGGGGATCTGGGGGCCGGCAAGACCACCCTGGTGCGCGCCTTCCTGCGGGCCCTGGGGCATGCCGGCCCGGTGAAGAGCCCCACGTACACCCTGGTGGAACCTTACGAGATCAATGGGCGTCGTATCCTGCATTTCGATCTGTATCGTCTGGCTGATCCAGAAGAACTGGAGTACCTGGGGGTGCGGGAGGACATGGACGACGCCACCCTCAATCTGGTGGAGTGGCCCAGCCAGGGAGCGGGTTGGCTGCCTGTCCCGGATCTGGTGCTGAGCCTGTCGCCCCAGGGCGAGGGTCGGCGTCTTGAACTGGCATCCGGTACCGATGCCGGCAGGGAATGGGTGGCACGCATCCTGGAGAATCCACCCGAAAATGAACGGCTATCTGGCTAATATTAGAGATCTTTCGGGCTTGCAATCGGCCCTGTTTCAGCCACACTATAGTGTGGAAGTGTTTCCTTATGGGGGTCAGGGTTGTGACCGGTTCGATCAATCAGGCCAGACGGCGGCGGTTCTTGCGGTACCTTTTGTGCGCCTCGGGCGCGACCATGGCCGGTGGGTGGTGGCCTTCCACCGTGCTGGCCGGCAGCCAGACGCGCGTCCAGGCCCTGCGCACCTCCGTGGATGGCGAAGTCACCCGGCTGGTCTTTGATCTCTCGGGGCCGGTGGACCATGCCCTGTTCACCTTGAGCGACCCGGATCGGGTGGTCATCGACCTGCGTCAGGCCCGCCTGTCCGGGGAACTGCGTCTGCGGGACGAGTCCAAGGGTCCCCTGGAGGGTGTGCGCCATGCCACGCGCAATGACGAGGATCTGCGAGTGGTGCTGGATCTCAGCCGCCCTGCCAACCCCCGCAGTTTTCTGCTCCGCCCCACCGATGACAGCGGTCATCGCCTGGTGATCGACCTGCAACAGGAGGGGGCGGGCACGCCCGAAGCGTCTCCAGCCGTGGGCGAGGAGAGGCCACGCTCCCGGGAGGTGATCGTGGCGATCGATGCCGGTCATGGTGGCAAGGATCCCGGCGCCATCGGTCCGGGAGGCACCTACGAAAAGGATGTGGTGCTGGCCATCGCCAAGCGGCTGGAAAAACTGGTGGAAAAAGAGCCGGGGATGAAGCCGGTCATGATCCGTACCGGCGACTATTTCCTGCCCCTGCGGGAGCGTATCCGCCGCGCCCGCCAGAATCATGCCGATGTGTTCATTTCCATCCACGCAGATGCGGCGCCGGATTCCCGGGCCCAGGGTTCCTCCGTGTACATGCTTTCGGAAGGCGGGGCGACCAGCGAGGCCGCCCGGTGGCTGGCCCAGCGGGAAAACGAAGCCGACAGCCGGCTGGGCGCTGTGCCCATCAGCGACAAGGATGACGTGCTGGCCTCGGTGCTGCTGGATCTCTCCCAGACTGCCACCCTGGAGGCCAGCAATACTCTGGCGGACTCCCTCATCGGTGAGATGCATCGGGTGGGCAAGGTGCGTCGTGCCCGCGTGGAACGGGCCGGTTTCGCCGTCCTGCGCTCACCGGATGTGCCCTCCGTGCTGGTGGAGGCGGCGTTCATCTCCAATCCCGAGGAGGAGCGCAAGCTCAAGACGTCTTCCTTCCAGCAGTCCATGGCCGAAGCCCTGCTGGGTGGCTTGCAGGACTACTTCTCCAGCCACGCACCACCCGGGACGATCCTGGCCGAGAACCGTCGCGGCCGTCATGTGATCCAGAGCGGCGAAACCCTCTCGGCCATCGCCAGTCGTTACCAGGTGTCGCTGACGCAGTTGCGCCGTCATAACAACCTGAACAGTGATGTGATCCGCGTGGGGCAGGTCCTGGAGATCCCGAGAGGGGGCTGAAGGGATCATGCCCATTCATGAACTCCCTCCGCAACTGGTCAACCAGATCGCCGCCGGCGAAGTGGTGGAGCGTCCGGCGTCCGTGGTCAAGGAATTGCTGGAGAACAGTCTGGATGCCGGCGCCCGGCGCATTCAGCTGGATGTGGAGCAGGGTGGGGCGCGGCGTATCCGGGTGCGGGATGATGGCTGCGGCATCCCCCGGGAACAATTGTCCCTGGCCCTGTCACGCCACGCCACCAGCAAGATCGCCAGCCTGGACGACCTGGAACGGGTGGGCAGCCTGGGCTTCAGGGGCGAGGCCCTGCCCAGCATCGCCTCGGTCTCGCGACTGACCCTCACCTCCGCCGTGGCGGGCGAGGACAGCGGCTGGGCCCTGCAGGGGGATGGCGGCGACCGCTTCGAGGCGCCCGAGCCGGCGCCCCATCCGGTGGGCACCACCATCGATGTGCGGGAGTTGTTCTTCAATGTCCCGGCCCGGCGCAAGTTCCTGCGCACCGAACGTACCGAATATGGCCACCTGGAAGAGGTGGTTCGCCGCCTGGCCCTGTCCCGCTTCGACGTGGGGTTTGATCTTAACCACAATCGCAAGTCCACCCTGCGCCTGCCTGCGGCCGAGGATGCCGCGACCCGGGATCGCCGCGTGGGGCAGATCTGCGGTGAGGCCTTTCTGGAGCAGGCGGCCTTTCTGGAGCAGGAAGGGGCCGGGCTGCGTCTGTGGGGCTGGATGGGGTTGCCCACCTTTTCCCGCAGTCAGGCCGATCTGCAGTATTTCTACGTGAACGGGCGCATGGTGCGGGATCGGCTGGTCACCCATGCAGTGCGCCAGGCCTATCAGGACGTCCTCTACCATGGCCGGCACCCGGCCTATGTGCTGTTCCTGGAACTGGACCCGGCCCTGGTGGACGTGAACGCCCACCCGGCCAAGCATGAGGTGCGGTTTCGCGAGTCCCGCCTGGTGCATGATTTTCTCTTTCGCAGCCTGCACCGGGCCCTGGGGGAATTGCGACCCGGTGCATCACCGGCACCCGCCGGGCCTGACGCGGCGGCCGGGGAAGCGGTCCCGTCTGCTGAGACATCACCTTCGGTGCCATCGCATGTGGGTCAGGCCGGGCAGACCGCAGTGCCCAACCCCGATGGTCCCGACGAAACACCGACCTTAGCCGGGGTGCAGGAAGGCCGCGCCCGGCCGTCCGCGGCCTCCTCCTGGAGCGGTCGCCAGAGTCGCCTGCCACTGAATGTGGCCGAGACCATGGAGGCCTATGGTCGCCTGCACCCGGATACGGTGCCAGTCGTTGACGCCAGCACGGATGAATCCCCCACGGATGAGCCACCCATGGGCTTTGCCCTGGCCCAGCTCCATGGGGTGTACATCCTGGCCCGCAACCGCGAGGGGCTGGTGCTGGTGGATATGCATGCCGCCCACGAGCGCATCACCTACGAGCGCCTGAAAAAGGCCTATTGGGGGGAGGGAGTCCGGTCCCAGCCGCTGCTGATCCCCGAAACCCTTCAGGTGAGTCGTGCCGAGGCGGACCTGGCCGAAGCCCATCAGGAGGCCTTTGACAGCCTGGGGCTGGAGATCGATCGCAGCGGACCGGAGCAGTTGCGTCTGCGGGGTATTCCCAGCCTGCTGGTGGGCGGGGATGCCGCCTCCCTGGTTCGGGATGTGATTGCTGATCTGCACGCCCACGGCCAGTCATCCCGGGTGGAGGAACACATCAATGCCCTGCTGGGTACCATGGCCTGTCATGGGTCGGTGCGCGCCAACCGGGCACTCACCCTGCCGGAGATGAATGCCCTGCTGCGCGACATGGAGGCCACCGAGCGCAGCGGACAGTGCAATCACGGCCGCCCCACCTGGGTGGCCCTGTCCATGGCCGAACTGGACCGTCTGTTCATGCGGGGTCGCTAGTGACCGGAACACTGCCTCCCGCCGCACCGCCGGCGATCTTTCTCATGGGCCCCACCGCCACCGGCAAGACGGAACTGGCGGTGGAGTGGGTGCAACGCCTGCCCTGCGAGATCATCAGCGTGGACTCGGCCATGATCTACCGTGGCATGGATGTGGGTACGGCCAAGCCCTCGCCGGACACCCTGCGGGCAGCGCCGCATCACCTGGTGGATATTCTGGATCCGTCCGAGACCTATTCCGCGGCGCGCTTTCGCGAGGATGCCCTGGCGCTCATGGCGGATATCACCGCCCGTGGGCGAGTGCCCCTGCTGGTGGGGGGCACCATGCTGTATTTCCGGGCCCTGGATTTCGGCCTGGATACCCTGCCCGATGCCGATCCCATGGTGCGTGCCCGCATCGATGCCCTGGCCGCCGACGCGGGCTGGGAGGGCGTGCACCTGGCCCTGGCCCGGGTGGATCCCGTTTCGGCGGCACGCATCCACCCCAATGACCCGCAGCGACTGCAGCGCGCCCTGGAGGTGTTCGAGCTCACCGGGCAGCCCCTGTCCTCGTTTCACGCTCAGCCCCGGGCCTCGCAGCTCCCCTACGACGTCCTGCGCCTGGCGCTGATGCCGACAGATCGCACCCAGCTACGGGAACGCATCGCCCGGCGCTTTCATGCCATGCTGGAGGCCGGCTTCATGGATGAAGTGCGCGCCCTCAGGGCCCGCGGTGATCTGAACCCGCAGATGCCATCCATACGCGCCGTGGGTTACCGCCAGGCCTGGGCCCGTCTGGAGGGTGAACTGGATGGCGAGGCCATGGTCTCAAAGGCCATTACGGCGACGCGACAGCTGGCCAAGCGGCAGATGACCTGGCTGCGCAGTTATCCCCAAACCCGTCAGCATGATCCCGAGACTCTGGATCATGACCGGATCTTTCAGGCGGTGGCGGAGCATGTGAACGACCCACGATAACCGTGGGGAGGCGTGTGCTAGAATCAGGACTCCGACGCTTCGTCGGGCCGAAGGCCCGATTGTCGGAACAACAACAAAGATGACCCAACCCGGGAGCAAGCCATGTCAAAAGGGCAAACATTACAAGAACCCTTTCTCAACACCCTGCGCAAGGAGCGCATTCCGGTGTCCATCTACCTGGTGAATGGTATCAAGCTGCAGGGTCAGATCGATTCCTTCGATCAGTTTGTGGTGCTCCTCAAGAATAGCGTGAGCCAGATGGTCTACAAGCATGCCATCTCCACCATCGTGCCATCCCGGCCGGTCAAGATGGCCTTGGCCGATGATGCCGATCAGGACAACCCATCCTGATCAAGTCCCGGCGGTCGCCTGTGGTGGCCGTTGTCCCGTTTACTGTACTGAGGTCTCAGCGACATCTTGTTTGAAAGACCCCGCAGCGGCGAGCGCGCCGTACTGGTTCACCTGGATCTGCCCACCCAGGATGATGACGAGGACTGCCAGGAGTTCATGGAGCTGGTGCGCTCCGCCGGGGCCGAGCCCGTCGGCCTGATCACCGGGAGTCGCAAGTCACCGGATCCACGCTATTTCGTGGGCAGTGGCAAGGCCGAGGAGGTTCGCGACCTGGTGAAGAGCGAAGAGGCCGAGGTGGCCATCTTCGATCATCCGCTCTCCCCGAGTCAGGAACGCAACCTGGAAAAACTCCTTCAGTGTCGCGTTCTGGATCGTGCCGGGCTGATCCTGGATATCTTCGCCCAGCGCGCGCGCTCCCATGAAGGCAAGCTGCAGGTGGAGTTGGCCCAGCTGCGCCATATGTCCACCCGGCTGGTGCGGGGCTGGACTCACCTGGAACGCCAGAAGGGGGGGATTGGTCTGCGTGGTCCCGGTGAGACCCAGCTCGAGACCGACCGGCGCCTGCTGGGTGTGCGCATCAAGCAGATCACCCGCCGCCTGGAGAAGGTGGAGCAGCAGCGGGAGCAGGGCAGACGTTCGCGACTGAGGGCAGAGGTGCCTACCATCTCCCTGGTGGGGTACACCAATGCCGGCAAGTCCACCCTGTTCAACCGGCTTACCCAGGCGGGTGTCTATGCTGCGGATCAGCTCTTCGCCACCCTCGATCCGACCCTGCGGCGTGTGGAGCTTCCCTCGCAACAGGCCATGATCCTCGCCGATACGGTGGGGTTTGTGCGGCAACTGCCCCATGATCTGGTGGCCGCCTTTCGGGCCACCCTGACCGAGACCCGGGAAGCCTCGCTGCTGCTGCATGTGGTGGACGCCCATGACGCCCAGCGGGACGTGTACATGGAGCAGGTCAATCAGGTGCTGGAGGAGATCGGTGCCCGCGAAGTGCCGCAGATCCTGGTGTTCAACAAGATCGACCTCATCCCCGGCGCAACCCCGCGGATCGAGCCGGCCGACCATGGGGAGCCCGCCCGGGTATGGCTATCGGCCCAGACCGGCGAAGGGGTGGACGCCCTGCTGGAGATGCTGGCCGATCACTATGCCGAGTCCATCGTCAGCGGCTGGCTTGAACTGCCACCCACGGCGGGTCGTGAGCGGGCCGGGCTGTTCGAGATGGATGCGGTGGAGCAGGAGGCGCTCACCGAAAGCGGCGGCTGGCGGCTGCGAATCCGTCTGCCCCAGCGTCGCCTGGATGAACTTTTTCGGGATGCAGGGTTCACACCGAAACTGTCACAAGACTAGAATGGGCCGCTTGCGTGGCTGGCCGAGGTAGGGATGCCAGGGCCACTCAACCTTATCAGACGATTGATCGCGTTTTCGACGGAGTCAGCACATGCCCTGGAATGAACCAGGAAACAACGGCAAGGATCCCTGGGGCGGCGGTGGTAACCGCGGCGGCGGGAATCAGGGCCCTCCGGATCTCGATGAGGTCCTCAAGAAACTCTCTTCCAAATTCAACGCCCTGTTCGGCGGTGGCAGCGGCGGGGAAGGCGGCGGCGGTGGCGGTTTGGGCAAGCATGCCTCGGCCGGTATCAGCCTTGCGGTCATCCTGGCCCTGGTCATCTGGCTGGCTTCGGGCTTCTTCATCGTGAGTGAAGGTGAGCGCGGTGTGGTGCTGCGCTTTGGTGCCTTCACCTCCGTGGCCACCCCGGGCCCCAACTGGCATCTGCCCTATCCCATCGAACGGGTGGAGATCGTGGATGTGGACAACATCCGCTCCATCCAGCACCGCGCCCTGATGCTGACCGGTGACGAAAACATCATTGATGTGGACATCGCCGTGCAGTACCGGGTGATGGACCCGGTGGACTTCCTCTTCAACGTGCGCAACCCGGACGCCACCGCCCGCCAGGTGATGGAATCGGCCATCCGCGAGCGCATCGGCAAGAACCGCCTGGACTTCATCCTGGGTGAAGGTCGCGCCGAAGTGGCCACATCCTCGCGGATCGTGATTCAGGATGCCCTGGACTCTTACGGCACCGGCGTTGCGGTCACGGCGGTCAGCATGCAGCAGGCCCAGCCGCCCGAACCGGTGCAGGAGGCCTTTGCGGACGCCATTCGTGCCCGAGAGGACGAGGTGCGTTTCCGTAACGAGGCCGAGGCCTATGCCAACACCATTCTGCCCCAGGCCCGTGGTGAGGCCGCCCGACTGACCGAGCAGGCCGAGGCCTATCGTGAACAGGTGATCGCTCAGTCCGAGGGTGATGCGTCCCGCTTCACCCAGTTGCTGGTCGAATACCAGAACGCCCCGGATGTCACTCGCGAGCGTCTGTTCATCGAGACCACCGAGGTGGTGCTCGGCTCCACCAGCAAGGTCTTTCTTGACGTGAGCAGCAGCAACAATCTGATGATGCTGCCCCTGGACAAGATCCTGCGGGGCGAGATGTCCGCCGGGCAGCCGGAAGGTGGGTCCCGTTCGGGCCCGTCCAGCCTGTCCACCCGACCGACGACGCCATTGCCAAACCTTGGCCAGCGTCCTGGCCCTGATCCCCGTTCACGGGAGGTGCGTTGATGTTTAGGATCGCAGCGATTGTCATAGCCGTTGCGGCCGTGATTGTGGCCCTGTCCACGTTTACCGTGGATGAACGTGAGCGGGTCATCGTCTTCAGCCTGGGTGAAATCAAGCGTGTGGACCCGGAGCCGGGGCTGCACTTCAAGTTCCCCATCGTCAACAACGTGCGCAAGTTCGATGCCCGTGTACTGACCCTGGATATCCCGCCGGACCGCTTCCTCACCAGTGAGGCCAAGAACGTCATTGTCGACTTCTATGCCAAGTGGCGTATCGACGACGTGGGCCAGTTCTTCCGGGCCACCCGGGGCGACGAGCGCAATGCCCAGGAACGCATGACCCAGATCCTTCGGGACGGCATGCGTAACGAGTTTGCCAAGTACACACTGGAAGAAGTGGTGTCCGGCGAGCGCATCACCATCATGGGCGCGGTGCGTCAGCAGGCCCTGGATACCGCAGCGGAACTGGGTGTGGTGCTGGTGGATGTGCGCATCCGGCGCATGGACCTCCCCGACGAGGTGAGCGAATCCGTGTTTGCACGCATGCGGGCCGAGCGTGAGCGTATCGCCCAGGACTTCCGCGCCCGCGGCCGTGAGGAGGGCGAGCGTATTCGCGCCCGTGCCGACCGTGACCGCACCGTGATCATCGCCAACGCCTATCGGGATGCTGAACGCATCCGCGGTGAAGGTGATGCTGGTTCGGCAGCCACCTATGCGGAAGCCTACGAGCAGGATCAGGAGTTCTTCAGCTTCTATCGGAGCCTGCTGGCCTACCGCAACACCATGGCGGGCCCGGAGAATGTCTTCGTGCTGGAGCCGGATTCGCAGTTCTTCCGTTACTTCAGGGATCCCATGGGAAGCCAGGCCCGGGCTGGGGATTAATCACGACCCCACCCGAGTCGATCTCCCATGTGGTCTGATCTGCTGGCGGCCCTCGCATTGCTTATGGTGATCGAGGGCCTGCTTCCGTTTATCAACCCCGCCGGTCTGCGCCGCACCCTGCTCCAGGTGGCGCAGCTACCCGATTCGGTGCTGCGTGGCGTGGGTCTCGCCAGTCTGATACTGGGGGCCTTGCTGCTTTGGTGGGTGCGTGGCTGATTGCCATCCACGCCGGCCCGCGTGCCCGGAATTTCAAATGACCTTGATTGAGTGACATGACCGATTCCAATCGCTGGCTGCTCCCCGAAGGCGTGGAGGAGGCCCTGCCGCCCCTGGCGGAACGCCTTGAAACCTGCCGACGTCAACTGCTGGATCTCTACCATGGCTGGGGCTACCAGCTGGTCATGCCGCCCTTCATCGAATACCTGGAGTCGTTGCTGACCGGGACGGGACGGGGTCTGGATCTGCAAACCTTCAAGCTCACTGACCAGCTCAATGGTCGGCTGATGGGTGTGCGGGCAGACATGACGCCCCAGGTGGCCCGGATCGATGCCCATCGGCTCAAGCGCGAAGCGCCCTCGCGCCTGTGCTACATGGGCACGGTGCTGCATACCCGACCCGACGGCTTTGCCGGTTCCCGTAGCCTGTTGCAGGTGGGCGCTGAGTTGTACGGTCACTCGGGCCTGGACTCGGATCTGGAGATCCTCAGCCTCATGCTGGAAACCCTGGCTGTCTGCCAGGTGGATACACCGCTGGTGGACCTGGGCCATGTGGGGATCTATCGGGCGCTGGCCGTCCAGGCAGGCATGGATCCGGACCAGGAGATAACCCTGTTTGACATGCTCCAGCGCAAGGCACTGCCGGAGATTCGGGAGTACCTTGGTGGGCTTGCCATGGAGGATGCGCCTCGCCGTCGCCTTTCGGCCCTGGCGGCACTCAATGGGGGGGGCGAGACCCTGGCTCGTGCTCGTGAGGTGCTGGCCGGGGCAGGGGATCATGTGGTCCGTGCCCTGGACGACCTGGAGCAACTGGCCGAGGGGCTGCGCGCCCGGTATCCGGCGGTGTTGCTGCATTTCGATCTGGCCGAATTGCGAGGCTATCATTATCACACCGGCCTGGTATTCGCAGCTTACACGCCGGGTAACGGTCAGGAAGTGGCACGGGGTGGGCGCTATGACGATATTGGCCGGGTGTTCGGTCGGGCCCGTCCGGCCACCGGTTTCAGTACCGATCTCAAGACCCTGGTGCGGCTCTCGAGGCAGCCGGAGAGTACACCGGCGCGGGCCATCTTCGCACCGGCAGACCCGGATGCCTCCCTGGCAGCGACGGTCACCCGTCTGCGCCGGGAGGGCGAACGGGTGATTCAGGGCTTATCCGGTCAGACGGCGGACGCCGCCGCCATGGGCTGTGACCGGGTGCTGGTCAAATCCAATAATCAGTGGACAGTGGTGGATGCTTGAACATGAGTAAATTCGTGGTGGTCCTGGGCAGTCAGTGGGGCGATGAAGGCAAGGGCAAGGTGGTGGATCTGCTCACCGAAGAGGCCGCTGCCGTGGTGCGTTTCCAGGGGGGGCACAATGCCGGCCATACCCTGGTGATCGACGGTCGCAAGACGGTGCTGCATCTCATCCCCTCCGGCATCCTGCGCGACAATGTGCAGTGCCTGATTGGCAACGGCGTTGTGCTCTCCCCCGAGGCCCTGATGAAGGAAATGGCCATGCTGGAGGACAACGGCGTCCCGGTGCGTGAGCGCCTGCGCCTGTCCGAGTCCTGCCAGCTGATCCTGCCCTATCACGTCATGCTGGATCAGGCCCGTGAAAAGGCCCGTGGCAATGCCGCCATCGGTACTACCGGTCGTGGCATCGGCCCGGCCTACGAGGACAAGGTGGCGCGCCGCGGCCTGCGCCTGGGGGATCTGTTCCACCGGGAGCGCTTCGCCGCCAAGCTGGGCGAGGTGCTGGACTATCACAATTTCGTGCTCAAGCACTATTTCAAGGCCGAGACCCTGGACTTCCAGGCGGTGCTGGAACACTCCCTGGCCGTGGCCGAAGAACTGGCCCCGATGATCATGGATGTGCCCGAGCGCCTGCGCCAGTTGCGGGAGCAGGGCGCGTCGGTGATGTTCGAGGGAGCCCAGGGCACCCTGCTTGACATTGATCACGGCACCTATCCCTTTGTGACCTCTTCCAACACCACCGCCGGTGGCGTGTGTACCGGCAGTGGCGTGGGTCCCCTGGATCTGGATTATGTGCTGGGTATCACCAAGGCCTATACGACCCGCGTGGGCGCCGGTCCGTTCCCCACCGAACTGTTCGATGCCATGGGCGAGCATCTGGCCCATCGTGGCCATGAATTCGGTTCCACCACCGGGCGGCCGCGCCGCTGTGGCTGGTTCGATGCCGTGGCCCTCAAGCGCGCGGTGGCCATCAACAGCATCAGTGGCCTGTGTGTCACCAAGCTGGACGTGCTGGATGGCCTGGAGACCCTGCAGATCTGCGTGGGCTATCGCTGTGGCGACGTGGTGCATACCGAGCCGCCGGCGGGCGCCGATGCCTACGCCGAGTGCGAGGCCATCTACGAGGAACTGCCGGGTTGGCAGGAGTCCACCGTGGGGGTCACCGACTATGACCGGTTGCCCGCCAACGCCCGCACCTATCTGGAGCGTATCCAGGAGGTGTCAGGGGTTCCCGTGGACATGATCTCCACCGGCCCCGATCGTGGCCAGACCATCCTCAAGCGCCATCCGTTCGCGTAATCCCTTCGCATAATCCCACACCTCCCAGGGTCTGATGCCCGGGGAGGTCGTGTGGGAGCGGCCCTGGGCCGCGAATTCTCAAAAGAGTCCCGCCCCATGTCCGAGGAACAGGAATCCCCCGAGCAGCGCTCCTGGCACCACCTGGAGCCTGATGCCGTCCTGAAGACACTGGAGACACCCGAAGAGGGTCTCACGGAGGACGAGGTCGAGCGACGACGCGAGGCCCATGGTTCCAACCGTCTACCGTCGCCCCGCACCCGGGGGCCGCTGCGCCGTTTCCTGGCGCAGTTCCATAACCTGCTGATCTACGTGCTCATGGGCGCTGCCCTGGTCACGGCGTTGCTGGGCCACTGGGTGGATACCGGTGTGATCCTGGCGGTGGTGCTGCTCAACTCCATCATCGGGTTCGTGCAGGAGGGCAAGGCGGAAAAGGCCCTGGACGCCATCCGCGACATGCTCTCCCCTCATGCCTCTGTGCGTCGCGCAGGCCACCGCTCCACGGTGCCGGCGGAGGACCTGGTGCCCGGGGATCTGGTGCTGATCGAGCCAGGCGACAAGGTGCCGGCGGACCTGCGTCTGATCAAGGTCAAGGGCCTGCAGGTGCAGGAGGCCGTGCTGACCGGCGAATCCGTGCCCGTGGACAAGGGCGTCGACCCGGTGGAAGCGGAAGCGGAACTGGGTGATCGGCTGTCCATGGCCTTTTCCGGCACTCTGGTCACGGCCGGGCAGGCCACCGGCGTTGTCGTGGAGACGGGCGCCCGCACCCAGATCGGTCGCATCAGCGGCATGCTCTCGGAGGTGCAGACCCTCACCACTCCCTTGATCAAGGCCATGAACACCTTCGCCCGCTGGCTCACCCTGGCCATCGTCATGCTGGCGTCCATGGTGTTCAGCTTCGGGCTGCTGGTGCGCGACTACAGCGCCGTGGAGATGTTCATGGCCGCCGTGGCCCTGGCGGTGGCGGCCATCCCCGAGGGGTTGCCGGCGATCCTCACCGTCACCCTGGCCATCGGCGTGCAACTCATGGCCTCGCGCAATGCCATCATCCGGCGCCTGCCGGCGGTGGAGACCCTGGGTTCGGTCTCCATCATCTGTTCCGACAAGACTGGCACGCTCACCCGCAACGAGATGACGGTGCGCTCCCTGGCCCTGCCGGGGGGCTTTTACGAAGTCACCGGCGTGGGTTACGACCCCCATGGTGCCTTCGAGCGCGACGGTGCCGAGGTGGACCCCGATGACGATGCAGCCCTGTGCGACGCCATCCAGGCCATGCTGCTGTGCAACGACTCCAGTCTCTACAAGCGCGACGACCAGTGGGTGGTGGAAGGGGATCCCATGGAGGGTGCCCTGCTCACTGCCGGCATGAAGGCGGGACTGAACGTCGAGCAGCTCAACAAGCATCGGCCACGCACCGATGTGGTGCCCTTTGAATCCGAACACCGCTTCATGGCCACCCTGAACCATGATCACGACGGCAACGGCATGATCTATGTGAAGGGTGCCCCGGAGCAGATTCTGGAGATGTGTTCCCGGGAGGCCGGAGAAGAATCGCTGGACAAGGATCACTGGCTGGCCAAGGTGGACGAACTGGCCAGCCGGGGGGAGCGCATCCTGGCGGTGGCGCGGCGTAACAGCGATAACGGCCAGCGGGAAATCAAGTTCGACGAGCTGGGCTCCGAGTTCGAGTTCCTGGGATTGTTCGGCCTGATCGATCCGCCCCGGGAGGAGGCCATCTCCTCGGTGGCTGAATGCCAGGAAGCGGGCATCCGGGTGAAGATGATCACCGGCGACCATGCTGGCACGGCCCAGGCCATCGCCCGGCAGCTGGGCCTGACCCATGCCGACGAGGTGCTCACCGGCCGGGATATCGACAGCATGGATGACGAGGCCCTGCGCGAGGCTGTACCCCGGGTGGATGTGTTTGCCCGGGCAGCGCCGGAGCACAAGCTGCGCCTGGTGCGTGCCCTGCAATGGCACGGTTACGTGGTGGCCATGACCGGCGATGGGGTCAACGATGCGCCCGCCCTCAAGCAGGCGGACGTGGGCGTGGCCATGGGCCGCAATGGCACCGAAACGGCCAAGGAGGCATCGGAGATGGTGCTGGCGGATGACAACTTTGCCTCCATCGCCCATGCCGTGCGCGAGGGGCGGCGGGTCTACGACAATCTCAAGAAGGCCATTACCTTCCTGCTGCCCATCAATGGCGGTGAGTCGGGTTCCATCATCGCCGCCATCATGCTGGGCATGGCCCTGCCCATCACGCCCCTGCAGGTGCTGTGGGTGAACATGGTCAGCTCGGTGGGCCTGGCCATGGCCCTGGCCTTCGAGCCGGCCGAGAAGGATGTGATGAGCCGGCCGCCGCGCAAACCCGGGGAGCCAATACTGTCCCTGTTCCTGGTGTGGCGCATCCTGTTCGTCTCGGTCCTGTTCCTGGCCGGTATCTTCGGGATGTACCTGTGGTCCATCCAGGCCGGTTACAGCATCGATGCGGCCCGCACCCATGCGGTGAACACCCTGGTGATCATGGAGGTGTTCTACCTGCTCAGCGTTCGCTCCCTGAAGGTGCGTTCGCTGACCCTCAAGGGGCTCATCGGCACCCGCGCCGTGGCCATTGCGATCCTGGTGGTGGTGACGTTGCAGATGATCTTCACCTACGCACCCTTCATGCAGTTCTTCTTCGACAGCACGTCGGTGGATCTGTACGCCTGGGGCATCATGCTTGGCGTGGGTGTGATGCTGTTCATCATCCTGGAACTGGAGAAGGCGGTGCGCAACCGGATCGCCCGGCCCGGGAGCTAGATGTTGCCACCCTCGATGGACCGTCCCCGAACGCCTCGTGCCCCCCATTCCGGGTGCGGGTCGTTCGGGGACATGGCGGATATCGGGGTGGGCTCTGAAGCGTATGGTTCGGACAGGAAGGGCAGGGCGGTGCGCAGGCGGGGCGATGCCCCGCATGGCGCTGGGAATTCCCGGACAAAAGGCGTACAATTCGCCCCTTCAAACGAAAACGGCCCGCTTTCGCGGGCCGTTTCATCACAAAGATGGTGCCGAGGAGAGGACTTGAACCTCCACGGGGTCTCCCCCACTAATACCTGAAACTAGCGCGTCTACCAATTCCGCCACCTCGGCCTGAGGCAGGTGTTTCCTGCGTTTCAGATGAGCGCGCATTCTAAACGATCGGGGATGTTTGTCAACACCCCAGCTTAAAATTATTCGGCGATTACATGACAAGAAAGAAAAAAACGATTCCCCAGGACCCCAACTTCGACAGAGAAGCCAAGAAGTACGACCGCCCCATCCCCAGTCGTGAACTGATTCTCCAGGTGATCGAGGACGCCGACGGCCCCATCGGCTTCGAACCCCTGGCCGAGCGCCTGCAGCTCCAGGAAGACGTGGATCTCGAGGCCCTGACGCGGCGCCTGCGTGCCATGGAACGGGATGGCCAGCTGGTGTGCAACCGTGCTGGCGGCTGGCTGCCGGTGAACCAGTGCGATCTGGTGCGTGGTCGGGTGTCCGCTCACCCGGATGGCTTCGGCTTCCTGATCCCCGATGAGGGCAAGGACGACCTGTTCCTCTCTCCCCGGCAGATGCGGGCCCTGATGCATGGGGACCGGGCCGTGGCCCGGGTGATCGGCATCGACCGTCGCGGTCGTCGGGAAGGGGCCGTGATTGAGGTGCTGGAGCGCAACACCCAGCAGATCGTCGGGCGCCTCACGGTGGAAGGGGGGATCGGTTTTGTGGACCCGGACAACAAGCGTCTGCCCCAGGATGTCCTGATCCCGCCGGAATGCCTGGGCGGTGCCGAGCCGGGTCAGATCGTGGTGGTGCATATCCGCGAACAGCCTTCCAAGCGCACCCGTCCCATCGGTCAGATCGTGCAGGTGCTGGGCGAGCATATGGCGCCGGGGATGGAGATCGACATCGCCGTGCGCAACTACGGTCTGCCCTTTGAATGGCCGGAAGAGGTGACCCAGGCGGCCGATGCCTTCGGCGCCCAGGTGGCGGAATCAGCCAAGAAGGGTCGTCTGGATCTGCGCGAGATGCCGCTGGTCACCATCGACGGCGAGGACTCCCGGGACTTTGACGATGCCGTGTACTGCGAATCCCTTGGGCGGCGTGGCTACAAGCTGTGGGTGGCCATCGCCGATGTCTCCCACTACGTGCAGGCCGAGGATGCCCTGGACAAGGAGGCCTTCCACCGGGGGACTTCCGTGTATTTCCCGGATCGGGTCATCCCCATGTTGCCGGAGGTGCTCTCCAACGGCCTGTGTTCCCTGAACCCGGACGTGGATCGTCTGTGCATGGTCTGCGAAATGACCATCAACTCCCGTGGCCGCATCACGGATTTCGACTTTCACGAGGCGGTGATGCGCTCCCATGCCCGGCTTACCTATACCGACGTGGCTCAGGTGCTGGTGGACCGTGATCCCAATGCGGTGGAGCGCCATGAGGCCGTCGTGCCGCACCTGGAAAACCTTTACGGCCTGTACAAACTGCTGCGCAAGGCCCGGGACAACCGGGGCACCATCGACTTCGAGAGCACCGAGACCCGCATCATCTTCGGTGAGGATCGCAAGATCGAGCGCATCGTGCCCTACGAGCGCAACGACGCCCACAAGATCATCGAGGAGTGCATGATCGCGGCCAACGTGGCCACGGCCAGGTTCCTGCGGCGTCATCGCATGCCCACGCTGTTCCGGGTGCATGAAGGACCGCGCGCACAGAAGCTCAACGATCTGCGTGAATACCTGGGCGGCCTCGCTCTGTCCCTGGGTGGGGGCGATGAGCCCAGCCCGGCGGATTTTGCCGAACTGCTGGACTCGGTGAAGGAGCGACCCGATGCCCACCTGGTGCAGATGGCGCTGCTGCGCTCCCTGTCTCAGGCCGTGTACAGCCCTGAGCGGCTGGGTCACTTCGGCCTGGCCCACGAGGATTATCTGCACTTCACCTCACCGATTCGCCGTTACCCGGACCTGCTGGTGCATCGGGGTATCCGCCATGTGCTTCAGGGCGGCAAGCCCAAGGAGTTCACCTATACCAAGGCGGACATGGTAGCCATGGGCGAGCACTGCTCCATGGCGGAGCGTCGCGCCGACGAGGCATCCTGGGACGTTGAGGCCTGGCTCAAGTGCGAGTACATGCAGGATCGCGTGGGTGAGGTGTTCGATGGGGTGGTCAAGACCGTCACCTCATTTGGTCTGTTCGTGGAGCTCAAGGACATCTACGTGGAAGGTCTGGTGCATGTGACCAGTCTCTCCAACGACTACTATCACTTCGATCCGGCCACCCACTGTCTCAAGGGTGAACGCAGCGGCCGTCGTTATCGCATGGGTGATCCCATTCGTGTGCAGCTGGCGCAGGTCAACCTGGATGACCGCAAGATCGACTTCATTCCCGCCCCAGGCGAGGAAGAGCCGGGAGATGGCAAGGGAGGCGGCAAGGGTGGGAAGAGTCGTGGCCGCAGGAAGGACAAGGCCGAAAAGACCGCCGTTGCAGCCCATGATGAGGGCAAGGCGAAGGCCAGGAAAAGTTCTGGCCGCCGGCGTAGCCGCAAGCGCACCGAGGGCTGAATTGCATGGCTGCTCATGACGATGTCTTCGGCCTGCACGCCGTGGAGGCCCTGCTGCGTCAGTCCCCAGGGCGTGTGGAATCCCTGCGCGTGCAGTCCGGTCGGGTGGATGCCCGCATGCAGGCCCTGCTGGATCAGGCCGCTCGGGCCAATATCCCGGTCATGCGCCTCTCCCGCCGGGACCTGGATGCCCAGGCCGGCGGCGCCACCCATCAGGGGGTGATTGCCCGGGCGCAGCCCGTGGCCACGCTCGGGGAAAAGGATCTGCCGGATGTGGTCATGGCGCCCCGGGGCGGTGGTCCGGTGCTGCTGCTGGTGCTGGATGGGGTGACCGACCCTCACAACCTGGGCGCCTGTCTGCGCACCGCCGATGCGGCGGGTGTGACTGCCGTGATTGCACCCCGGGACCGGGCCGCGGGGCTCACTCCGGTGGTGCGCAAGGTGGCCTCCGGGGCGGCAGAGTCGATGCCCTTCATCCAGGTGACGAACCTGGCCCGCACGCTGGATCTGCTCAAGGATCTGGGCGTGTGGACGGTGGGCACCACCGGCGAGGCCGACACGGGCTTGTATGACGCGGACCTGACGGGCCCCACGGCCCTGGTGCTGGGGGCCGAGGGGAAGGGCATGCGTCGCCTGACTGCCGAGCGTTGCGACGCGCTGGTGCGCCTGCCCATGCGAGGGCAGGTGGAAAGCCTGAATGTCTCGGTGGCGGCGGGAGTGTGTCTTTATGAGGCAGTGAGGCAAAGGGGTGGGTGATCATTGCAGTAGCCCGATGCCAGGTCGCTGGCGTACTTCCCGGTCACCGTGTTCACCGATTGCTTAGAGCCGTCCAAGCAGTTAAGATTCCGCCTTTTGCCGGGCTCGCCCGGTGTCTCTCCTTGCCTCACCGGATCGCCGGGAGGCTGATACCCGAAAGGAAAATCACAATGCGTCATTACGAAATCGTCTTCATGGTCCACCCGGACCAGAGCGAGCAAGTGCCCGCCATGATGGAACGCTATCGGGGGATCATCGAATCCGCCGAGGGTGAGATCCACCGCCTGGAAGACTGGGGCCGCCGTCAGCTGGCCTATCCCATCCAGAAGCTGCACAAGGCCCACTACGTGCTGATGAACGTGGAATGCCCTGAAGCTGCCCTGGAAGAACTGGTCAGCGCCTTCCGCTTCAACGATGCCGTGATCCGTCATCTGGTGATGTCCATGGATCGTGCCTTCACCGACGTCTCCCCCCTGGCCAAGAACCGGGATGACGACGACAGCGACAGCAGCGCCCAGTCCTCTGACGACGACGACAGCGACGACGATTCCAGTCGTTCCGCTTCCGCCGACTGATCATCACCCCGTTCCAACGTATTCCGAGGTAAGACCATGGCCCGTTTCTTCCGCCGTCGCAAGTATTGCCGTTTCACCGCCGAAGGCGTTGAGTTCATTGACTACAAGGACCTCAACACCCTGAAGAACTACGTGACCGAAACCGGCAAGATCGTTCCCAGCCGGATCACCGGTACCAGTGCCCGTTATCAGCGTCAGCTGGCCACCGCCATCAAGCGGGCCCGCTTCCTGGCACTGCTGCCTTATTCCGACAACCACTAAGTTGGCTGGCCGTTCGGTGCCCACCCTGGGTGCCAGTGGCAGGATCCCATGAAGCCTTTGGCGTCATTCATCATGCAGGGTCGCTTGCGGGCCGCCACGGCCACCGCCGGATTCGGCGTGGCCGGTCTGCTGCTCCCGCCGCTGGCCCTGGTCAGCAGTTCGGCTGTCTCCCTGGTAACGCTGCGTCTGGGCGCGGCGCAGGGCGTGGCCGTGGCGGCACTGGCCGCCCTGGTGCTTGCCCTGATTGCCTGGGTGGCGGGTCTGCATCCCGCTGTGGGAATGATCACTGCCCTGGTGCAGTGGCTGCCGGCCCTGGTGCTGGCCGAGGTGCTGCGCAGGACGTTCTCCTGGGCGATCACCCTGGCGGTCGGTATCGGTATCGGTTGCGGCGTTATTCTGTTGTTGCACGCGACCGTGCCCAACCTGCCGCAGATGTGGCTGGCAGTGCTGGAGCAGGCTGTGGGTCCTTTGTTCGAGCAGTCGGGAGTGACCGGCAGTGAACGCGAGCAGGCCTTCCTGCAGGCGGCATCGCTGATGACCGGCATGCTGGCGGCGGTATCGCTGCTGGCCCTGAGCGCGGCGCTCATCCTGGCCCGTTACTGGCAGGCGGTCCTGTACAACCCGGGTGGTTTCAGGGAGGAGTTTCACGCCCTGAGCCTGGGCCGGGTGCCGGCCATGATGCTGGTGGGGCTGCTGCTGGTGGCGTGGCTTGCCGATTCCTACCTGCTGTTCGAGTTGTCGCTGGTGTTCTTGATGGCCTTCTTCCTGCACGGGCTGGCGGTCATCCATGGCACCAATGCCCGGATGAATTTGAGCCGGATCTGGCTGGTGTTCACTTATGTGCTGCTGGCGCTGGCCCTGCCGCAGATGGTGATCCTGCTGGCCACCCTGGGGGTGATGGACAGCTTCCTGAACCTGCGCGGCCGACTGACCCGGGCCCAGCCCGAAGACAAGTCCGACGATACCTGATGCCCGACCTCTCGGCGGGCAACGCATTTGATTCTTGATTGAGGTAAAAACCGATGGAAGTCATTCTCCTGGAAAAGGTGGAAAACCTGGGCAACCTGGGTGACAAGGTACGCGTGCGTGCCGGGTATGCCCGTAACTACCTGCTGCCCCAGGGCAAGGCCAAGTTTGCCACCGAAGCCAACCTGGCCGAGTTCGAAGCTCGCCGTGCCGAACTGGAAAAGGCCGCTGCCGAGTCCCTGGCCGCCGCCGAGTCCCGCCGTGACAAGCTGGAGGCCATGACGGTCACCGTGACTGCCAAGGCCGGTGGTGAAGGCAAGCTGTTCGGCTCCGTGGGCACCGCCGACATCGCCGATGCCGTGACCGCCGCTGGCGGTGAGCTGGAAAAGCGCGAAGTGCGCATGCCCGACGGTCCGCTGCGGGTGGTGGGTGAGTACGAGATTGCCCTGCAGCTGCACACCGACGTGAAGGCCACCTTGAAGGTCGTGGTGGCAGGCGAAGAATAAGCGTTCACGTCACATCGGTGGGGGCTTGGGCCCCTGCGGGGTGTGGCACGGTGAGCGTGTGAAGTGGGAGCGGCCCCTGGCCGCGAAGGGATGGCTCGGCCCTGACCAGGGTGCCGTTCGCTGCCTTCGCGGCCAGGGGCCGCTCCCACATGGAGTGGCCTCGAAATCATGCTATTGTTTCGATGAGGCACCGCCCATCCGTGCTTTGGTTGCTCGACTCCTTCCGGTAGAACTCCATGTACGAAACACCCCCACCGCCCCATTACGATACCGATACCTCTTCGCTCAAGATTCCACCCCATTCCATTGAGGCCGAGCAGGCCGTGCTCGGCGGCCTCATGCTGGAGAATGAGGCCTGGGACACGGTGGCCGACGGCGTGGCCGAGGTGGACTTCTATCGACACGATCACCGGCTGATCTTCCGCGCCATCGCCGAGCTGGCGGGCCGCAATGCCCCCTTCGATGTGGTGACCATCTCCGAACGCCTGGAATCCCGCGGCGAACTGGAGGAGGCCGGTGGGCTGGCCTACCTGGGCCTGTTGGCCCGCGATACGCCCAGCGCCGCCAATATCTCCGCGTATGCTGCGATCGTGCGCGAACGCTCCGTGGTGCGCCAGCTGATCAGCGTGGGCACCGGCATTGCCGATAGCGGCTTCAGGCCCGAGGGCCGCGACAGCCAGCAACTGCTGGACGAGGCGGAACAGAAAGTCTTCAAGATCGCCGAACAGGGCCAGCGTTCCCGCCAGGGTTTTCGCGGCATGCGCACCCTGCTCAAGTCCACCGTTGAACACATCGAGATGCTCTTCGAGCAGGACACGCCCATCACCGGTCTGCCCACCGGCTACGATGAGTTCGACGAGATGACCTCCGGTCTGCAGCCGGGCGATCTGGTGATCATGGCCGGGCGCCCCTCCATGGGCAAGACTTCCTTCGCCATGAACATGGCCGAATATGCCGCCCTCAAGCAGCAGTATCCGGTGGCCGTGTTCAGCATGGAGATGCCCGGCGAGCAGTTGGCCATGCGACTGCTGTCATCGCTCGGGCGCATCAATCAGCAACGCCTGCGCACCGGGCGCCTGGAGGATGATGACTGGCCCCGGTTCTCCAGCGCCGTGTCCATGCTCTCCGAGGCCCAGCTATACATCGACGACAGTCCAGCCCTGTCACCCAACGACCTGCGCGCCCGTGCCCGCCGGCTGATGCGCGAGCACAAGAAGCTGGGCCTGATCGTCGTGGATTATCTCCAGCTGATGCAGGTGCCCGGCAGCGCCGAGAACCGGACCAACGAGATCTCGGAAATCTCCCGGGGGCTCAAGGCACTGGCCAAGGAAATGAGTGTGCCGGTGATCGCCTTGTCCCAGCTGAACCGCAGCCTGGAACAGCGCCCCAACAAGCGCCCGGTGATGTCGGATCTGCGCGAATCAGGCGCCATTGAGCAGGATGCCGACCTGATCGTCTTCATCTACCGGGACGAGGTCTACAACGAGGACAGTCCCGACAAGGGCACGGCGGAGATCATCATTGCCAAGCAGCGTAATGGTCCCATCGGGGTGGTGCGGCTGACCTTCCTGGGGCAGTACACCCGGTTCGAGAACTACGTGCCGGAGATCTACTCCAACGAGGCCTTTTCGTGAAGCGCGCTGCCCGGGCGCATCTGCGGCTGGGTGCCCTGGAGCATAATCTGGGGCGGGTGCGGCAGGCTGCGCCGGGCCGGTGCGTGATGGCCGTGATCAAGGCCGAGGCTTACGGGCACGGTCTCCTGAGAGTGGCCGATGTACTGGCGCCGCTGGCGGATGGGTTTGCCGTGTCCTGCATGGACGAGGCAGAGGCCTTGCGTGGCGCCGGTTTCCGCCTGCCCCTTCTGGTGATGCAGGGCTTCAGGAATGACCGGGAACTGCGCCAGGCCGCGCGTGAAGACATCAGTGTGGTGGTCCACGACGAGAGCCAGCTTCGCCTCCTGGAAACCACGCCGCTTTCCAGCCCATTGCAGGTCTGGCTCAAGCTCGATACCGGCATGGGGCGCCTGGGTTTCCCCGCCATGCGCGCCGCCGCCTTGCATGGCGGGCTTCAGCGGTGTGCCCAGGTGATGCAGCCACCGGTATGGATGACTCATCTGGCCTGTGCCGATGAGCCAGAGCGTGCGGAGAATGCTGCCCAGTTGGACCGTTTCGAAGCAGCCACCCAGGGGCTGCCAGGTCCGCGCAGCCTGGCTAACTCCGCGTCCATCCTCGCCTTGCCGCGCAGTCACGGGGACTGGGTTCGCCCCGGTATCATGCTCTATGGGGCCTCGCCCCTGGCCGACCGGGACCCCGCCCGGCATGGGCTTGAGCCGGTGATGCACCTGCAGGCACCCCTGGTGGCCATCCAGGATCGGGCCCTGGGGGATACCGTGGGCTATGGCGCCACCTTCCAGTGCCCCAGGCCCACCCGGGTGGGTGTGGTGGCCATTGGCTATGCCGATGGTTACCCCCGGCATGTGCCCAATGGCACCCCGGTCCTGGTGGGCGCACGGCGTGCCCCGCTGATCGGTCGCGTGTCCATGGACATGATCACCGTGGATCTGACCGACCATCCTCAGGCGGCCGTGGGTGACCCCGTCACCTTGTGGGGCGAAGGCCTGCCGGTGGATGAGATCGCGGCGGCCGCCGAGACCATCAGCTACGACCTGCTCTGTGCCGTGGCCGATCGTGTGCAGGTGACCACGCAGCCCTGAGTCAGGGTCATCCGGCTTTCGCGATTTCCCGCTTGCTGATAGCCTGTACTCCTCCCAGGAGAGAGCAGGCATGGATTCAGCAAGGCACCTTGAAGCGGGCACCTACATCGCCCGGCAACCGATTTATAATCAGCAACTGGGGGTCTACGCCTACGAGTTGCTATTCCGTACAGCCACCACCCCGGACAGTGCGACAGCCAGTGATGCCGCCACCTCCCATGTGATGCTCAGCGCATTCGGGGAGATCGGCCTGGATGCGCTGGTGGGCAGTCGCCTGGCCGCCATCAACATGACCTGGCGCCTGATGGAGGAATTGCGGGAGCTGGCCGTCCCTGCGGGTCGCATGATTCTGGACCTGCCGCCATCGTTGCCCTGTGATGAAGACGCCGTGGAGTTGCTGCGCGGGCTCTCCGGGCAGGGGTATGTGCTGGCCCTGGATGACTATGTCCCCGGTACGTCCCGGGATGCCCTGTTGCCCGTGGTGCATCAGGTGAAGATCGACACGGCCCGTTCCCGGCCGGATGACCTGCGTCTCATCTTCAAGGGGCTGAAGGCGACGCAGGTGGAAAAAGTAGCCAAGAAGGTGGAGACCCTGGAGGACTATGAATTCCTTCGGGACCTGGGTTTCAACTATTTTCAGGGCTATTTTCTCAGCCGGCCCCGGGTGTTTCGCGCGGTCAATCTGCCCACCGGAAAGCTCACCGTGTTGCGCCTGCTGGCGCGGTTGCAGCAGCCGGATATGGATGTCCACGAACTGCAGCATCTGATCGCACAGGATCCGGGGCTGGCCTTCAAGCTGCTCAAGTTGATCAACTCCCCCTTCTTCGGACTCAACCGTGAGGTGGACTCCCTGGCCCGGGCCATTCTCATCCTGGGCCACCGCAAGCTGGTCACCTGGGCCTGCATGCTGGTGCTCAGCGGTCTTGAGGACCGTCCCCCAGGACTGGTGCACCTGTGCCTGCAGCGCGCCGGCCTGTGCGAGCGCATCGCCCGTATGGCCGGTCGTCGCCCGGTGGAGCGGTATTTTACGGCCGGTCTGTTCTCGGCCCTGGACCTGGTGATGGAACGCCCCCTGCCGCAGGTGATTGGTCCCTTGCCCCTGGATGACCAGATCAAGCGTGCCTTGCTGGAGGGGGAGGGTGAACTGGGTGAGGTGGTGGCCTGTGCCCGGGCCTGCGAGACCGACCAGGTGGCGGCCGTGGCCTTTGCTGACCTGCCCCGGGAAGACATCATGAATGCCATGCTGGAGGCCGGTCAGTGGGCAGATGACGTTCAGTCGGTTTCCATCTCCGACACGGTGCGGCGTTGACAGGCACATCCGGGTCTCTTAAATTGACAATAGTCAGTCAGCGCAAGTCGCTGACCCTATGGCGGCGCCGATTTGATCCAGCTTGCGGGCGCCTTACAAATACGGCTAAATCGGGTGACGACCCGTTTTGGCGGGTTTTTTTGTGCCCGACGGGGCGGGTGAGGGCAATCCGACCATGGAACATCCCCTGAACGATCCCGGTGAAACCGCCGAGGGCTTTGATACCCGCGCGGTCCGCGCCGGGCAGCGGCGCGGACCCGAGCAGGAGCATTCCGACCCCATCTACGCCACGTCCAGCTTCGTGTTCTCCAGTGCCGCCGAGGCCGCAGCGCGTTTTGCCGGTGACGAGCCAGGCAACATCTACGCCCGCTTCACCAACCCCACGGTACGCACCTTTCAGGATCGCCTGGCAGCCCTGGAAGGCGGAGAGGCCTGCGTGGCGACTGCCTCGGGGATGTCGGCCATCCTGTCCACCTGTCTGTCCCTGCTGAAGGCCGGTGACCACATCGTGTCCTCGCGCTCGGTGTTCGGTTCCACCACCAATCTGTTCAGCAATTACCTCACCCGCTTCGGTATCCAGGTCACCTACGTCCCGCTGGGGGATCTTGAGGCCTGGGAGGCCGCCATCCGGCCCGAGACCCGTCTGTTGTTCGCGGAAACCCCGTCCAACCCCCTCACCGAACTGGTGGACATCCGCGCCCTGGCGGACCTGGCCCATGCCCATGACTGTCTGCTGGCCATGGATAACTGCTTTTGTACTCCGGCCCTGCAGCGGCCGCTGGAACTGGGGGCCGACCTGGTGATCCACTCTGCCACCAAATACCTGGATGGCCAGGGGCGATGTGTGGGGGGCGCCGTGGTGGGTGACGCCGAACGGGTGGGCAAGGAGGTGTTCGGCTTCCTGCGCACGGCCGGCCCCACCATGAGCCCCTTCAACGCCTGGGTATTCCTCAAGGGTCTGGAAACGCTGCGGTTACGCATGCGTGCCCACTGTGAATCCGCGCTGGCCCTGGCCCGATGGCTGGAAGAGCAGCCGGGCGTGGCGCGCGTCCACTATCCGGGGCTGCCCTCCCACCCGCAGCATGCCCTGGCCAGCCGTCAGCAGGCGGCCTATGGGGGCATTGTTGCCTTCGAGGTCAAGGGGGCGCGGGAGCAGGCCTGGCAGGTGATCGACAGTACCCGCCTGCTGTCCATTACGGCGAACCTTGGGGACGCCAAGACCACCATCACCCATCCGGCCACCACCACCCACGGTCGCATCCAGCCCGAGCAGCGGGAGGTCCAGGGGATCGGTGAATCCCTGATCCGCGTGGCGGTGGGGCTTGAGGATATCCAGGACATCCAGCGGGACCTGGCCTGTGGGCTCGCCCGTCTCCCCTGATACGTTGCGCCGGCTCGGGTTCAGGATTGGCCTGGCGGGTCATTAATAGCAAAGATCTATCAGGATCATCCGAAAGCTACATTTGAATTTATCACGCTCATACCCTATAACTCTAAGGGCAGAACAATTGAACGTCCGGCGGTGTCACCCCCTCCAAGGGGTGTCTGCCAAGCATCCCGGACAGGGGCGGATGGTCCCATTCGGGGTGCCGGTTCAGTACAACACGATGAGCAATAAACGGAGGACGAAATGGGCGGAAATGACGTCAAGAGTGCAGGCAAGTGCCCCATCATGCATGGTGGCAATACCGCAACCGGTAACGACAACATGGATTGGTGGCCCAACGCACTGAACCTGGACATCCTTCACCAGCACGATACGAAGACCGACCCAATGGGGGAGGACTTCGACTACGCCGAGGAATTCAAGAAGCTGGACCTGGCGGCGGTCAAGCAGGACTTGCGTAACCTGATGACCGAGAGCCGGGACTGGTGGCCGGCGGACTGGGGCCATTACGGTGGCCTGATGATCCGCATGGCCTGGCATGCCGCGGGTACCTACCGCATCGCTGATGGTCGTGGCGGTGCCGGCACGGGTAACCAGCGCTTCGCCCCCATCAACAGCTGGCCCGACAACGGCAACCTGGACAAGGCCCGCCGTCTGCTGTGGCCCATCAAGAAGAAATATGGCAACAAGCTTTCCTGGGCCGACCTGATCATCCTGGCCGGCAACGTGGCCTATGAGTCCATGGGGTTCAAGACCTTCGGCTTTGCTGGCGGGCGGGCCGACATCTGGCACCCGGAAAAGGACACCTACTGGGGCTCCGAGAAGGAGTGGCTGGCCGAAAGCTCCAGCCGCTATGAAAGCGACGATCGCGAAAGCCTGGAAAACCCCCTGGCCGCCGTGCAGATGGGGCTGATCTACGTGAACCCCGAGGGCGTGGACGGCAACCCCGATCCGCTGAGAACCGCCCAGGATGTGCGGACCACCTTTGCCCGCATGGCCATGAATGACGAAGAGACCGTGGCCTTGACCGCCGGCGGTCACACCGTGGGCAAATGCCACGGCAATGGCGACGCCTCCAAGCTGGGCCCGGCCCCGGAAGGTGCCGATGTGGAAGAGCAGGGCCTGGGCTGGCGTAACCCCCAGGGCAAGGGCTGTGGCCGCGACGCCATCACCAGTGGCATTGAAGGTGCCTGGACCACGCACCCCACCCAGTGGGACAACGGCTACTTCAAGATGCTGTTTGAGCACGACTGGGAGCTGAAAAAGAGCCCGGCAGGTGCCTGGCAGTGGGAGCCGGTGGACATCAAGGAAGAAGACCGACCAGTGGATGTGGAGGATCCCTCCATTCGTTACAACCCCATCATGACCGACGCCGACATGGCCATGATCAAGGACCCGGCCTACCGCAAGATCTCCGAGCGCTTCTATAACGACCCGGAGTATTTCAACGAGGTCTTCGCCCGGGCCTGGTTCAAGCTGACCCACCGTGACCTGGGCCCCAAGAGCCGTTATCTCGGCCCTGAAGTGCCCCAGGAAGACCTGATCTGGCAGGATCCGGTGCCCAAGGTGGACTACACCCTGAGTGATGCCGAGGTGGCGGATCTGAAGGACAAGCTGCTCAACAGCGGCCTGAGTGCTTCGGAACTGATCACCACCGCCTGGGATAGCGCCCGTACCTTCCGCTGCTCCGACTACCGGGGCGGTGCCAACGGTGCCCGTATCCGCCTGGCCCCGCAAAAGGACTGGGACGCCAACGAGCCCGAGCGTCTGCAAAAGGTGCTGGGGGTGCTGGAAGGCATTCAGTCCGGTCTGGGCAAGCCGGTGAGTCTGGCGGACCTGATCGTGCTGGGTGGGACGGCAGCGGTGGAGAAGGCTGCCCGTGATGCCGGCTTCAACGTCACGGTGCCGTTTGCACCGGGTCGTGGCGATGCCACTGAGGAGATGACCGACGCCGAATCCTTCGACGTGCTCGAACCCTTGCACGATGGCTATCGCAACTGGCTGAAGAAGGATTATGTGGTCTCCGCTGAGGAGATGATGCTGGATCGCACGCAGCTGATGGGCCTGACGGCACCCGAGATGACCGTGCTGGTAGGCGGCATGCGGGTACTGGGTACCAACCACGGTGGCACGAAGCATGGTGTCTTCACCGATCGGGAAGGGGTGCTGACCAACGACTTCTTCGTGAACCTGACCGACATGGCCAACACCTGGAAGCCGAAGGGCGACAACCTCTACGAGATCGTTGACCGCCAGAGCGGTAACGTGAAATGGACGGCCACCCGGGTGGATCTGGTGTTCGGCTCCAACTCCATCCTGCGCTCCTACGCCGAGGTGTACGCCCAGGACGACGCGAAGGAAAAGTTCGTCAAGGACTTCGTGAAGGCCTGGACCAAGGTGATGAACGGGGATCGTTTTGATCTGAAGTAAGTCATTCTTTCACCCGAAAACCCTCTCCCGCTGGCGGGCGAGGGCAACCAAGGGGCGGATGGGCTACGCAATGCGCAGGCCCGTCCGCCCCTTTTATCATGTCTCCCCCTTTTATTGCTTACTTGCCATCCCGCTGGCCGGCCCGTCTGTTCCCCCTGCTACGGGTCATGCCCCTGGTTTGTAGCCAAGCCCACACAATGTTCCCGGTGACGACGACACTAAAATCATCTTTAAAACAATCACTTCACCTGGAATGTGTTATCTGGCCCGGAATATGCATTGCCACTCCCCGACGCACAGTGCATTTTCACCCGCTGCATGTCATGCGTTATATACAGGCAAACATAACGAAATCCCATAAGGTTCCCCATGCAACCGGAAATCGAAGGTCAGTTCTGGTTCAAGCTGCAAGGCAAGCCCTTTCTCGGCAGCGCGCGGATTCAGCTGCTTGAACAGGTGGCGGCCACCGGCTCCATCTCGGCGGCCGCTCGCGCCATCGGCATGAGCTACAAGGCGGCCTGGGACGCCATCGACGCCATGAACAACCTGTCTGATCAGCCCCTGCTGAAACGCCAGGCAGGTGGACGTCATGGGGGCGGCACCCGGCTCACGGCCCATGGCGAACAGGTGATTGCCCAGTACCGGTCGGCCGATCAGGCCTACCAGCAGTTTCTGGAGCAAATGGCGCAATCCACCGGCGAACTGGGGGATGTCTGGACACTGATGAGGAAACTCTCCATGCGTACGACAGCAAGGAATCATTACCAAGGCAAGGTCTGTCGGATCACTCGGGGCGCGGTCAGCGATGAGGTGACCGTGGACATCGGCCACGGCCTGGAGATCCATGCGGTGGTTACTCACGAGGCGGGGCAGGAGCTGGGCCTGGAACAGGGCAGGGAGGTCCATGTGCTGATCAAGTCCTCGTTCGTGGTGCTGGGCGAGATGACGGGTGATCTGCGCGTCTCTGCCCGAAACCGTCTGCCGGGCAGGGTCGCCCACGTGGAGGCGGGCCCCGTGAATGCTGAGGTCAAGCTGGATCTGGGTCATGGCCGCGTGCTCACTGCCATCGTCACCCGCGAGGCCCTGGACGAGGGCTGGCTTACCGAAGGGGCCGAGGCCTGTGCCCTGATCAAGGCTTCCCATGTACTGCTGGCAGTGACCGATTGACCCCAGGCTCAGCAAACAACCATCACCTTCATTGAACGCGATTTCACTTGAAAAGGAATAAAACCATGAGCCTTGTGTTATTCAGAGGACTGCTTGGCCTCACCCTGCTTGTCTTGATGGGCACGCTGCAGGCACAAGAGCCCACCCGCATTGCCGCCGCTGCCGATTTGCGCTTTGCCATGGACGAGATCCTGGAGGCCTATCAGGAAGACCATCCCGACCGCTCCATTGAGGTGATTTATGGCTCATCCGGTCGTTTCCGCGCCCAGATCGAGAATGGCGCGCCCTTTGACCTGTATTTTTCCGCCGATATCGAGTACCCGCGGATGCTTGAGGAGCGCGGGTTTGCGGCCTCCGAGGTCATTCCCTACGCCATAGGCCGCATCGTGTTGTGGAGCAACACGGTGGATGCTTCCGAACTGACCCTGGAGGATCTTTCCCGACCGGAGTTTCGGCGGATCGCCATTGCCAATCCCCGCCATGCCCCCTATGGGAAACGGGCGGAGGAGGCGTTGCGGGCCGTTGGTCTGTGGGATGAGTTGGTGCCCCGCTTTGTCTTTGGGGAGAACATCGCCCACGCACTGCAGCTGGTGGAGAGCGGTGCGGCCCAGGTGGGCGTAGTGGCGCTGTCGCTGGCGCTCAATCCCCATGTGAGGGATCAGGGCCCTTATTACCTGATCGATGACGATCTGCACAATCCGCTGGAGCAGGGTTTCATCATCACCCGTCGAGCCGCCGACAACGAGACCGCTGCCGACTTTGCCGAGTACATGAACGCCCCCACGAGCCGTGCCGTCATGCGGGCCTATGGGTTCATCCTGCCCGGCGAATGATGCCGGCTGACATACCTGCAAGGAGTCCAGCGGCATGTTCGGCATCAGCGACAGTGATCTGACCGCCCTGTGGATCACCCTCAAGCTGGCGGTGATCAGCACCAGTCTCCTCATGGTGCTGTGCGCCCCGCTGGCCTGGTGGCTGGCCCATACCCGATGGCGGGGCAAGGTGATGATCGAGGCGCTGGTGGCCATGCCGCTGGTGCTGCCGCCCACGGTCATGGGCTTTTATCTGCTGGTCCTGCTGGGGCCCAGAGGGGCCGTGGGGGGCTTTCTGGAGGATATCGGCGTGGGACATCTGGCCTTCACCTTCACCGGTCTGGTGATCGGTTCCATGATCTATTCCCTGCCGTTCGTGGTGCAGCCCCTGCAGAATGCCTTTGCCGCCACCGGCGGGCGGGTGCTGGAGACCGCGGCTACCCTGAGGGCCGGCCCCATGGACCGCTTCTTCACGGTGGTGCTGCCCCTGGCGCGCCGGGGCATCCTCACCGCAGCGGTGCTCTCATTTGCCCACACCCTCGGGGAATTCGGCGTCATCCTGATGATCGGCGGCAACATCCCCGGTCAGACCCAGGTGGCCTCCATCGCCATCTATGATCATGTGGAGGCCATGGACTATGCTTCGGCCCATGCCCTGTCCCTGCTGTTGGTGGCCCTGGCGTTCATCCTGTTGATGAGCGTGTATGGACTGAATCGACGCTTCAAGGTCGTGGGGGTGGCGTGATGAGCATCCATGCACGCTTTTTTCTGGATCGCAGCGATTTCACCCTGGACGTGGATCTGGAGATCCCCGGGCGCGGCGTGACCGCGCTGTTCGGTCGCTCCGGTTCCGGCAAGACCACGGTGCTGCGCTGTCTGGCGGGTCTGGAACGGATTCGTGAGGCCCGCCTCACCTTCAATGGTGAGACCTGGCAGGATGGCGCTCAATGGCTACCCGTGCATGAACGGCCCCTGGGCTACGTCTTCCAGGAGGGCAGCCTGTTTCCCCATCTCAGGGTGCGGGATAACCTGCTCTATGGTTTCAAGCGCCTGGCACCCGAGCAGCGCCGCCTGGAGCTGGACGAGGTGGCAACACTGCTGGGCCTCACGGATCTGCTGGCACGCTATCCGGACGAGCTTTCTGGTGGCCAGCGTCAGCGGGCATCGATTGGTCGTGCCCTGCTCACCAGTCCGCGGTTGTTGCTCATGGACGAGCCCATGGCCTCCCTGGATGTGACCAGCAAGGGGGAGATCCTGCCCTACCTGGAGCGGTTGCGGGATGAATTGTCCATCCCGGTGATCTATGTGAGCCATTCCATTGAGGAGGTGGCCCGCCTGGCGGATCACATGGTGCTGATGGAAAACGGACGGGCCCTGGCCCAGGGGCCGTTGCAGACACTGCTAACCCGCACCGACCTGCCCCTGGCCCACAGCGAACAGGCCTCGGCGGTGATCGAGGGCACAGTGGCCGACCACCACGCGGACGATCACCTCACGGAGCTGGCCTTTGGCGGGGGGCGGTTGCTGGTCTCCCATCAGGATCGTGCCCTGGGCGCCCCCGTGCGGGTGCGCATCCTGGCGCGGGATGTGTCCGTGGCCCTGGAGCGCCCCGATTCCAGCAGCGTGCTCAACTCGATTCCGGTCAGGATCACGCAGATCAGTGACGATCCCCACCCCGGGCATGTGATTCTGAACCTGGCGGCGGGGGAGCATCAGTTGTTGGCCCGAATCAGCGCGCGTTCCCGCCGGGAATTGGACCTGTCCCCAGGGCAATCGGTGTGGGCGATGGTCAAGGGGGTTGCTGTCGCATGAGTGCCGCGATCCCATCATCCATGAGTGAAGGCCCTCGAGGATCATCGAGGGCCGAGGAGGGCCTTATCATGGCATCAACTTCTCATCCGCACGCAGGCCCGAATACGCAAAGGCGTGAGCGTTTGCTGGCATTGCCGGGGCGGGGTGATCCATTCGACCGCCACGTGCTGTCCTGTGCCCTCGTGGCGGCGCTGGAAGACGTGGAGCAGGCCCGGGCGATTTCCCTGAACGCTGGCCTGGGGTTGCATGCCGATAGCCTGAGCCGCCTGCTGGATCATTGTTTTCCCGGCTTTGACACACTGGAGCCTGATGTTTCCCGGGAAGGTGATGCGGGGGAGGGCGCCATCGAGGAGGCGGACCTTCGCGGCCTGCTGCTGGAGCATGCCTCTCATCAGGGCGAGGCGACCACATGGCTGGCGCATATCATCGCGCGTCGCGCCCTCAAGCCAGGCCATCTGTGGCAGGGTCTTGGGCTGGATGCGCGTTCGGAGCTTTCCACCCTGATGACGCGACATTTTGCGGCCCTGGCGCAACAGAACGTGCACAACATGCGCTGGAAGAAGTTCTTCTATCGTCAGTTATGCGGCCGGGAAGGCATACCGATCTGCAAATCCCCGGTGTGTGGTGATTGTCCGGACTACCGGGCGTGTTTTGTGCGAGATGAGTAGCCCGGGACTCCCATGAATCCTCATCGCGACATCCTGCTGCATTGCTTCCACCAGGCCCTGGAGGCCGTGAACGGCGAGCAAGTCGTGCGGCGGCAGTTGGCCATCAAGAAGCCGGAGGGGGCAGTGCACGCGGTGGCCATCGGCAAGGCCGCCGCCGCCATGGCTCAGGGTGCACGGACGGGGCTGGGTGGCCAACTCAAGCGGGCACTCATGATCACTCGCCATGGGCATGGTGATGAGTCTCTAGCCCATGATGGGCGTTTCTTGTGCCTGGAATCGGATCACCCGCTGCCCGGTGAGGCCAGCCTGGCGGCTGGGGCGAAGTTGCTGGAATTCATCTCGGCGACGCCGCCCGGTGACACCCTGTTGTTCCTCATCAGCGGCGGCACCTCCAGCCTGGTGGAGGTGTTGCCTGAGGGGATGACGCTGGCGGATCTGCAACGGATCAATGGCTGGTTGCTGGGTTCGGGGCTGGATATCCAGGCCATGAACCGGGTGCGTGGGGCGGTGTCCTGCATCAAGTCAGGCCGTTTGCGGGGGTATCTGGGACAGCGCCCGGCCGAGGTCTGGTTGATCTCGGATGTGCCCGGCAATGATCCGGCGGTGATCGGCTCGGGGCTGCTCAGTCCGCCCCGGGACTCCCATCCTCCGCCGGTCCTGCCGTCCGGGTTGTCCGGGATCATCCAGCGGGCGATGGATGCCCAGGTGGGCGGTTGGGCCCAAGGCCGCAAGGTGCCTGTGCGGGTTTTGGCCACGCTGGAGGATGCCTGTCGCGCGGCGGGCGACGCAGCGCGCAGCCTGCGTTGCCCGGTCACCTTGCATGGAGAATTTCTCCAGGGGGAAGCGGCTGAGCGTGGCGCGGCCCTGGCGCACTGGCTGAGGCAGGAGGGCAGGGCGCCCGGTGTGCATGTGTGGGGCGGCGAGACCACGGTGACCCTGCCGGAGAACCCGGGGCAGGGCGGGCGCAATCAGCATCTGGCCCTGGCGGCGGCAAGGGTGTTGTCCGGTTGCCCGAATGTGACCCTGCTGGCCGCAGGCACGGATGGTTCCGATGGTGTGACCTTGGCCACCGGCGCCCTGGTGGACGGTGGCACCTGGGACCGCATCCGTGCCCAGGGCCTCGACCCCGACCAGGCCCTGGCCACCGCCAATGCCCACCCCTGCCTGCAAGCCTCCGGCGACCTCCTGAAGACCGGCCCCACCGGCACCAACGTCATGGACCTGGTCATCGCCCGGGTAGCCTGAATTAGCCTTCCGTGGGAGCGGCCCTCGGCCGCGAAGGGATTGCCGGTGGCCGCCGCTTCCCATGGTTTGGCATCGGGGCGTAGAACCTTGGCGGGGGGTATGCCCGTCCGCGGGACGCCGTGAATACCTCCCTGTAGGCTTGATCGCCGCATCCCTGCGGCGAACACCCGCTCCCGGCCACACCCCCGCCAAGGTTCGGACACTCTGGTGGCTTTCGGTGGGGAATACCCCTTCGCTGCTGAGGGGGTGGTTACGTGGCATGCTTGGGAATTAGGTGTCGATTTTATTTACGGTCAAAAAGTCGCTTTTGTGATCCGTTTCACACATGGAATATCGCTGCGGCGATGTTTATGACACGCATGTGTGTCGGAATATCTGACAGGATGGGTTTGGTTTTGTGCGCTGTTTCACGTTTTAAGCTTGGCATGATGCGCTCACCGATTGTTGGCAGGCTTCGTGCTTAATTATCCCCATAAGCCGCTCATGGCCGAACGAAACGTGGAGATTATGGGATGATGGCCAGCAGTAAGACGAAAAAGGTGTTGGTGGCGGCTTGTTTGGCTGGGGGTGTGGCTTGGGCTGGGGTTGGTCAGGCGAATCTGATGACATATGAGTTCACGATTCAAAATGTCTTGTTTGATATTCCGGATAATCTTGGTTGGATTCAGTCCCGAGTAGGGTTAAGCGCCTTTGAAGTGAGTGTTGATAGTAGTAATGGGTACTCAGTTCAAAGCATAGAAGGTTTGAATATCTTTGATATTGGTTTAGCATCAGAGCGCACGCAGGGTTGGGTGTCTGGGAGCGCTAACGTCCCGCTTTCATTTTTGCTTAGTTATTCTGTGGCTGGAGTTCAAAGGGAAGAAAATCAAACTATTTACGCTGCCCTCGAATATAAGTTCCAGATTAATAATGGGAATGGAAATATAAACTCGCGCAGTTCGTTAGGTCTAACTTGGGGCAATGAGCTCGAAATTGGTGAGAAGGGAAGTGACTTCTATCTCAAAATCCCCTTTCAGTCCCTAACCTATGATCATTCTGTTCATGATCTTGCTGGGTATCAAAATGCCACTCTAGTGAGTCGCGATTCGAATTTGAGTTTATATAATCTGGCGGCAGAAACTCAAAACCCCTCCGAAGTCCCCGAACCCGGCATCCTCGCCCTGATGGCCGGTGGTCTGCTCGGCCTGGGTTTCCTGCGCCGCCGTCGTCCCGTGACGGTTGCCGAGGCTGCGTAAGCTGACGATCCGCAGCAGTAGGGCAGGGGGCTAAGGAAAGCCCCCGTGGGAGCGGCCCTCGGCCGCGAAAGGCCTTTCCCACCGAAAGCCACCAGACTGTCTGAACCTTGGCGGGGGGTGTGTCTGGGAGCGGGTGTTCGCCGCATGGATGCGGCGATCAAGCCTACAGGGAGGTATTCACGGCGTCCCGCGGGCAGGCACACCCCCCGCCAAGGTTCTTCACCTCGGTGCCAAGCCCTGGGGGGTGGTGACCGGAGTCGCGGCATTCGCGGCCGAGGGCCGCTCCCACGGGGGTTCCCCAATGGCTCAAGGGTGCCCAAGAGTTCCCGGGGCTCAAGGACTCCTCGCGGGCTTTCCAGAGGGAGCTCAGATCGTCTGGAGCGACGTGCCTTGTGGGGTGCAGGCCAGTACGCCGCCATCACCGTACCAGTCCGGCAGCACGATGCGGCGGGCCGGGTGTCCGTCCAGTTCGAAATTGTGCACGGCGGGGCGGTGGGTGTGGCCGTGGATCAGGGTGTGCACGCCGTTGCGACGCAGGGCATCCTCCACGGCGCCCGGATTCACGTCCGTGATGCGTTCAGACTTGTTGCGGGTGGAAGCCTGGCTCTGGGCACGCATGGCCTCGGCCTCGGCATGACGCTCGGCCAGGGGGCGGGCCAGAAAGGCGGACTGCCATTTGGGAGTGCGCACCATGCGACGAAATTCCATGTACTCCTCATCATCGGTGCACAGGCTGTCCCCGTGCATGAGCAGCACGGGGGTGCCATAAAGATCAATGACCGTTTCCGTCTCCAGTAGCGTGCAACCGCTACGCTCTGCGAAGGCCTCGCCCACCAGAAAGTCCCGGTTGCCGTGAGCGAAATACACCGGCAGACCCTCTCGGCTCAGCCGATGCAGGGTGTCGAGAATATCATCCAGGTGCGGGGCAGGGTCATCGTCGCCGATCCAGTATTCGAACAGATCACCCAGGATGTAAAGCGCATCGGACCCGGGAACCCGCTCGGTGAGAAACCGGGCAAACTGCTCCAGGGTGCGTGGACGATCCCTGTCCAGGTGCAGATCGGAAATGAATAACGTTTGAGGCACCGTGCAGAATTACTGCTCGGTCACGCTATTGAGCACGATGGGCTCCTTGGGCACGTCCTGATGCATACCCTGACTGCCGGTGGGCACCGCCACCATACTTTCGACCACGTCCATGCCTTCCACCACCTTGCCGAACACGGCATAGCCCCAGCCCTGGGGCGTCTCGGCGGTGAAGTCCAGGAAGCGGTTGTGTTCCACGTTGATGAAGAACTGCGCCGTGGCGGAGTGGGGGTTGGGGGTGCGGGCCATGGCCAGCGTGCCCACCTCGTTGCTCAGGCCGTTGTTGGCCTCGTTGCGGATGGGGTCGCGGGTGGGTTTTTGCTGCATGTCCGGGGTGAAGCCGCCACCCTGCACCATGAAGCCAGGGATCACCCGGTGAAAGATGGTGCCGTCGTAGAAGCCGTCGCGCACATAGGCCAGGAAGTTCTCGACCGTTTCAGGTGCCTTGTCCGCGTAGAGTTCCAGGACCAGGGTGCCCTTGGTCGTCTCAATCTGGACCTTGGGGTTGTCGGTTTCGGCCATCACTTGGTTTCCCATGGTTAAGGACAGCAGCGCCAGGAGCGCTACACACTGTCGAATCATTGATTTCATGCGATTTTGTCCGTCGGGGTTACCCGTTGGTGTCCGGTGATGATAGCCGTTGCAGACGTCCCGGGAAAGTTCGCACCGCCCGGACGGGGTGTGGAACGGCCCTTGTCGGGCTTCGCGGCCGGCCTTTCTGGTGTATCGTGGGACTTGGTATGCTTTGCTGCCTGCCCCCATTCTGACCTGCCAGATCTGCGACATGCTGAACATATACAACACCCTCACCCGCCGCAAAGAACCCTTCAAGTCCATGGAAACGGGCCGGGTGCGCATGTATGTGTGTGGCATGACCGTGTACGACTACTGCCACCTGGGCCACGCGCGGGTGCTGGTGGTGTTCGATATCGTCTACCGCTACCTCAAGGCCCTGGGCTACGAGGTGACCTATATCCGCAACATCACGGATATCGACGACAAGATCATTCGCCGCGCCGCCGAGAACGGGGAGGGGATCGACGCCCTCACGGAACGCTTCATCCAGGCCATGCACGAGGATGCCGAGGCCCTGGGGGTTTTACGGCCCACGGCTGAGCCACGGGCCACGGAGCACGTGCACGAGATCCTGCACATGATCCAGCGCCTCATGGAGCGTGGTTACGCCTATCAGGGCGACAACCGGGACGTGTACTACAGCGTGTCCCGCTTCGAGGATTACGGCAAGCTCTCCGGCAAGCGCCTGGAAGACCTGCGCGCCGGCGAGCGGGTGGCACAGGATGAGGCCAAGCGCGACCCCATGGATTTCGTTCTCTGGAAGGCGGCAAAGCCCGGCGAGCCTGCCTGGGACTCGCCCTGGGGCGCGGGGCGTCCGGGCTGGCATATCGAGTGCTCGGCCATGTCCACGCACTTTCTGGGCAACCACTTTGATATCCACGGCGGTGGGCAGGACCTGCAGTTCCCCCACCACGAGAACGAGATCGCCCAGAGCGAGGCGGCCACCTGCGAGCACTTCGTCAACTACTGGATGCACAATGGCTTTGTGCGGGTGGACGAAGAGAAGATGTCCAAGTCCCTGGGCAACTTTTTCACCGTGCGCCAGGTGCTGGAGCACTACCGGCCCGAGGTGGTGCGGTATTTCATCCTCGGCAGCCATTACCGCAGTCCGCTGAACTATAACGACGAGGCCCTGGAGAGTGCCCGTAATGGCCTGTCGCGTTTGTATACGGCTCTGAGAGGGATCCCGATCCAGCCGGTCGGAGATGGCGGCGTCGAATACCGGGCCCGTTTCCATGCGGCCATGGCCGACGACTTCAACACACCTGTGGCCCTGGCAGTGCTGTTCGACCTGGCCCATGAGATCAATCGTCTGCGCGAGGGGCAGGCCGATGAAGCGGCCCGACTGGCTGGAATGCTCAGGGAACTGGGCGCAACCCTCGGCATCCTGGAGTCGGACCCGGAGGCCTTCCTCAAGGGGGGCAGTTCCGATGGCCCCGACGAGGCCGGGATTGAAGAGCGCATCCAGGCCCGTCTGGAGGCCCGCAAGCGCAAGGACTTTGCCGAGGCAGATCGCATTCGCGATGAACTCAAGGCCCAGGGCGTCATCCTTGAGGACGGTCCGGGCGGGACCACCTGGCGTCGCGAATAACGGGCGCGCGATGCCAGGGTCGGGATGGTTGGACTAGAGCGCCATAGAATGGGAAAATCCCCGCAACACTCCCACCCCCCAGGATGACCCCCGATGCCTGCGCAGATCATCGATGGCCGCGCCATTGCCAAAACCGTTCAAGAAGAGGTCCGTCAGGCGGTGGAGGTGCGCGTGACAGCGGGCCGTCGGCCGCCCGGCCTGGCGGTGGTGCTGGTGGGGCAGGACCCGGCCTCCCATGTCTACGTGCGCAACAAGCGTCGCACCTGCGAGGCCATTGGCATGGTCTCCCAGTACTTCGAGTTGCCGGACAATGTTTCGTTGGGCGATCTGCTGGACGTGATCGATGACCTCAATGCCGATCCCAATATTGACGGCATTCTGGTGCAGTTGCCGCTGCCCCGGCACATCGACCCCGAGCAGGTGATCGAGCGCATCGACCCCGCCAAGGACGTGGACGGATTTCACCCCTACAACATGGGACGTCTGGCCCTGCGTGTGCCCCGGTTGCGGCCCTGCACCCCTTATGGTGTGAAACGTCTGCTGGACGAGACCGGCGAGACCTACAAGGGACGGCACGGGGTGATCATCGGTGCCTCGAATATCGTCGGTCGCCCCATGGCGCTGGAGCTGATGCTGGCTGGGGCCACAGTCACGGTGTGTCATCGCTTCACCCACGACATGCAACTGCACGTGGGTCGGGCGGATATCCTGGTGGCCGCCGCCGGGCGCCCGGGCCTGATCCAGGGCGACTGGATCCGCGAGGGTGCCACGGTGATCGACGTGGGTATCAATCGTCAGGAAGATGGCAGTCTGGTGGGGGATGTGCAGTTTGATGCGGCTGCCGAGCGTGCTGCCTGGATCACGCCCGTGCCAGGCGGGGTGGGTCCCATGACCGTGGCGATGCTCATGAAGAACACCCTGCAGGCCTGTGAGGCCTCGGAGAAGGCGGGTATCTGTTTCTCGTGAAATCCTGATGGTGACGCTCGGGCTTTGCATCGACGCCGGGGCTTTGCTAAAGTCCCGGTGAAGAGGCGAGAAACCGATGAACCATCCCCATGCACAACCCAGCTTTTCTACGAGCGTCCCGCCCCGGGCCGACTCGCTGGTGCGCGCCTCCTGCCTGCCTCTGCTGACCCTGCTGCGACTGCCGCGCTAGCGGCGACCCACTTCGCCTGGCGAGGCCAAAACGCACCCCAACGCAGGAAAGACCGGCCCCAACCAGGGCTCGGGTCAGTGTAGAATTCCTACCCAAACACGCGGACGGCAGCGGCCGTTCCCTGGGAGTTCAGAGACATGGCAGGCAAAGAAAAACTCTTCATTTTCGACACCACCCTTCGCGATGGCGAACAGAGTCCCGGGGCTTCCATGACCCGGGAGGAAAAGGTCCGTATCGCCAAGGGTCTGGAAAAGATGCGCGTGGACGTGATCGAGGCGGGCTTCCCGGCCGCCAGCATCGGTGACTTCGAATCCGTGCAGGCAGTGGCCCGGGCGGTGAAGGACAGCACCGTCTGCGGCCTGGCCCGCGCCAAGGAAGCGGACATTGATCGCGCCGGTGAGGCCCTGCGCGATGCCAACTCCGCGCGTATCCACACCTTCCTGGCCACCTCGCCCATCCACATGCAGCACAAGCTCAAGATGACTCCCGGTCAGGTGGTCGAGCAGGCCGTACTGGCCGTGCAGCGCGCCCGCCAGTGGACGGACAACGTGGAGTTCTCCCCCGAGGATGCCGGCCGTTCCGAGCTCGACTTCCTGTGCCGCGTGATCGAGGCGGTGATCGACGCGGGCGCCACCACCATCAATATCCCGGACACCGTGGGCTACAACATCCCCCAGCAATTCGGCGAATTGATCAAGAATCTGCGCGAGCGGGTGCCCAATGCCGACAAGGCCGTATTCTCCGTGCACTGCCACAATGACCTGGGCGTGGCCGTGGCCAACTCCCTGGCCGCCGTGCTCCATGGTGCCCGTCAGGTGGAGTGCACCATCAACGGCCTGGGCGAGCGCGCCGGCAATGCCGCTCTGGAGGAGGTCGTCATGGCGGTCCGTACCCGTCAGGATGTCTTCCCCTGTGACACCACCCTGGATACCACCCAGATCGTGCCCTGTTCGCGGCTGGTCTCCACCATCACCGGTTTCCCGGTGCAGCCCAACAAGGCCATCGTCGGCGCCAATGCCTTCGCCCACGAGTCGGGTATCCACCAGGATGGGGTGCTCAAGCACCGTGACACCTACGAGATCATGCGGGCCCAGGATGTGGGCTGGTCGGATAACCGCATCGTGCTGGGCAAGCACTCGGGCCGCAACGCCTTCCGCACGCGTCTGAAGGATCTGGCCATCGATTTCGAGTCCGAGGAGGAATTGAACGAGGCCTTTGCCCGGTTCAAGGAACTGGCGGACAAGAAACACGAGATCTACGACGAGGACCTCCAGGCCCTGGCCACCGAGGCGGCCATTGCCATGGAGCATGAGCGCGCCAAGCTGGTATCGCTGCGGGTGTGTTCGGAGACCGGTGAGACACCGGTAGCCCGGGTGACGGTGAATGTGGAGGGCAAGGAACTCCATGGCGAGTCCGAGGGCAGTGGTCCGGTGGATGCCGCCTTCAAGGCCATCGAAACGGTGATGCACAGCGGCACGCAACTGCTCCTGTACTCGGTGAACAACATCACCAGCGGCACCGATGCCCAGGGTGAGGTCACCGTGCGTCTGGAGAAGGCGGGGCGCATCGTCAATGGCCAGGGGGCCGATACCGACATCGTCATCGCCTCGGCCAAGTCCTATCTCAATGCCCTGAACCGCCTCGTGACCCCGGATCACCGGGCCCATCCTCAGCGCGGAGATGTCTGATCAAGGCCAGGCCATGGACGAAGCCCGGCGGCGGCAGTACCTGAAAGCCATGGGGATACAGGTTTGGGTGCTGCGCCGGGAGCCGGGGGCGGGCCTGGATCTGTCGCCTCCCGAGCCCATGGCCGTGGTGTCCGAGGCAGGAGAGGCTCCCGAGGCGGTGACGGCCACGCCGGTGGAATTGGGTGCCGTACCTGCTCCGACACCAACACCCGTACCGGAGCAGGCGCCCGCCGTCGAGGCACCGCCTGTGACCATGGATGCCTCCGTGGGGCGTGAATCGCCCCCGGAGCCGGAGATGCCGCCGTGGCTGCACGAGGCCCCATGGCCTGACGATACCTACGAGCCGGTGATGCCCTCGGGTGAGGGATACGATGATCCTGACCTGCCTGAGCCGGACGATGGGGTGTCCACCCTGGATTGGGATGGCCTGGCGGCACGGGTGGCCCAGTGCACCCATTGCAGCGAACTCTCTCAGGCACGCACCCAGACCGTGTTTGGCGTGGGGGACCGTCACGCAGATTGGCTGTTCATCGGTGAGGCCCCCGGTGCCGAGGAGGATCGCCAGGGCGAGCCCTTCGTGGGTCGGGCCGGCAAACTGCTGGACAGTATGCTCGCTGCCCTGGGCAAGAAACGGGGGGAGGGGGTGTACATCGCCAATATCCTCAAGTGCCGTCCACCCCGTAATCGGGACCCGTCCCCCGAGGAGGCCCGTGCTTGCCGGGCCTACCTGGACCGGCAGGTCCAGTTGGTCCGCCCGAAGATCCTGGTGGCCCTGGGGCGGGTGGCGGCCCAGAACCTGCTGGACACCGGCGATGCCCTGGGCACCCTGCGCGGACGGGTGCAGACGTACCGGGGCATCCCGGTGGTGGTGACCTATCACCCGGCCTATCTGCTCAGGCGGCCCCTGGAGAAGCGCAAGGCCTGGGAGGATCTGTGCCGGGCCATGGACCAGATACAAGCCGGACAAGAGGGATCATGAACGCAGTCACCGTCCCCAACCTGGAATTGCGCCCCATGGCGCGCAACGATGTACCGCGGGTGATGGAAATAGAGCCCCGTGCGTATCCATATTCCTGGACTGAGGCCATCTTCAAGGACTGCCTGCGAGTGGGCTACTCCTGCTGGGTGCTGGAAGATGCGAAAACCGGCCATCTCATCGGCTATGGGGTGATGTCCATGGCGGTGGGGGAATGTCATGTGCTCAATCTGACCGTGCGCCCGGAGATGCAGGGGCAGGGTCTTGGCCGCCATCTCCTGCAGTGCTTCCTGGAAGTGGCACGGGATCGACATGTGGAAACGGTATTCCTGGAGGTGCGCCCCACCAACGTCCCGGCCCTGGAACTGTACCGTACCGAGGGCTTCAACGAAGTCGGCCTGCGTCGCGGCTACTATCCCGCCGCCCACGGCCGCGAGGATGCCCTGGTGATGGCCCGGCACCTCACCTAGAGCAAAAAGGCAAAAAAGGGGACCAAAAAAGGGGACAGACACCTTTTCTTTCGAAAAGGTGTCTGTCCCCTTTTTTGCCTTTTTGCTGATGCGTGTCAACGCCCGCTGTGCTGGTGCGTATTACCCCGTGAACACATCGAAAACACCCCATGGGGAGATACATCATGAACCGCAAGCCGACTCAGCAACCCAGCCTCATCCTGACCCGCTCCCTGATTGCCGGGGCCGTGGTCCTGTCACTGGCCTTTGGCGGCATGGGGATCGCTTCGGCACAGCCCGCCGACAGGGATCAGCCGCGCACCGAACGGGGCGCTCCCTGGGGCGATAAGGACAGGGCCGAGTCCCGCCGGGACCTGACTCAGGAAGAGCGTCAGACGCTGCGCGAGAAACGCGAGGAACGCCGTCAGGCCTGGAACGGCATGAGCGAGGAGCAGCGCGAGGCCATGGGTGAAAAGCGCAGCGAGCACCGCAAGGCCTGGAAGGACATGGACAAGGATGATCGCCAGGCCCTGCGGGAGAAGATGCAGGAGCGCCGTCAGGCCTGGCAGGAGATGGACGAGGATGATCGTCAGGCCCTGCGTGAACGCAAGCAGGAACGGCGCGCGGCCTGGGAAGCCATGAGCCCAAAAGAGCGCGGCGAGATGCGCGAGAAACTTCGGGACATGGATCCACAGGAGCGCCGTGAATGGTTCCAGCAGAAACGCGGTTGATGCGGAGGCATGATGTCCACGCCCCTGGAAACCTGGCCCGTGGATGATGGGACGGTGCCTGCAACCGCCCCCGGACCAGGACCGGCAGATGGCAGGGAAGCCCTCCCCGTGGCCAGCACCCTGGATGAATTCCTGGAAGGGGTGCAGGGCCGGGCCGTGCGCATGGCTGCCCTGGCCCTGGGGGACCGGGAGGTCGCCCTGGACCTGGTGCAGGATGCCATGGTGGCCTTGATCGACCGCTACCGGGACCGCCCACCGGAGGCCTGGGGGCCGCTCTTCTGGCGTATTCTGCAAAGCCGCATCCGCGATACCTACCGGCGCCGCCGGGTGCGTCAGCGGGTGCTGGCGGTGCTTGGCTGGTCTGGAGAAGAAGACCAGGAGGATCCGATGAACACCCTGCCGGATCCGTTCACCCCCGGCCCGGATCAGGCCCTGACCGACGGTCGGTTCGCCCGGGATCTGGAGTCTGCCCTGCGCGCCTTGCCCCTGCGACAGCAGCAAGCCTTTCTGCTGCGCCACTGGGAGGGCCTGGACACGGCGGCCACCGCCGCAGCGCTGGGCATCAGTGAAGGGAGTGTGAAGACCCATTTGTACCGAGCCCTGCAAAGCCTGCAGGGACATCTGGAGGCCTACCGATGAGCCCCGAACGGCATTCCCCTGCCAATCCCGCCCCGGACAATGATTCCAGGGAAGGGGTTGATGATTCCGCCGCCCTGCTGGAGCGGGTGCGCCATACGCTGGACGCTCAGACCACGCTGACCCGGTCCGAGCAGTCCCGCCTGCGCCATGCCCGCCGCGAGGCATTGGCCGCGACCCGGTCGCCCGCGCCCTCTCGCTGGTTTCCTGCAGGGGGGCTGGCCCTGGCGGCCTCGCTCATGCTCACGGTGGCTGTGTGGTTCGCCCTGGAACCGGGCACCGGTCACGAACCCATGCCAGTGGCCCTGGCCGAGATGGAAGACATGGACTGGCTCATGGAGAGTGACGACCCCTTCTGGGTGGCGGATCTGGATGACCCGGCGTTCGTGCTCTGGGCCATGGAGGAGGGGCAGTGATGAAAGCCTTCTTGATTCTACCCTGGCTTGTCCTGTGCCTGGCCTGGCCGATCACATCCATGGCCGACGATGCGCAACCGGAATCGCCGCCATGGTCCGAGCTTACCCGGGATCAGCAGTCGGTGCTCGAACCCTTGTCTGAAGAGTGGAATGATCTGCCTGAAACCCGTCGTGCCCACCTGCTGCGCATGGCCGAGCGCTGGAAGGGGATGGATTCGGACGAGCGGGCCGCCCTGACCCAAAGGCTGGAGCGCTGGCAGGCCATGTCGCCCGAGGAGCGCGAGCGAATGAAGTCCCACACCCGGCACCTGCGCTCCCTGAGCCCCGAGGAGCGGCAGGAACTGCGGCAACGCTGGGAGCGTTATCGGGATCTGCCCGAGGATAAGCAGGAGCGCTTGAAGGAACGCTGGCGGGAGATGACACCGGAGGAGCGTGAGGTGTGGCGGGAGCGGCGGGGGCGTCATCATTAACCAGTTCCCCATTTAGTCCCCCTCCCACATCCCGTACAATGCCAGGTTTTACCCAGGTCGACCCTTACCCCATGCCGTCCAGACACACCACAGAAACCGCCCGCCGGCGTACCTTCGCCATCATCTCCCACCCGGACGCCGGTAAGACCACCGTCACCGAAAAGCTGCTGCTCTACGGGGGTGCCATCCAGATGGCGGGGACCGTCAAGGGCCGCAAGTCGGACCGTCACGCCACCTCCGACTGGATGGAACTGGAGAAGCAGCGCGGCATCTCCGTGACCTCATCGGTGATGCAGTTCCCCTACAAGAACTGCGTGGTCAACCTGCTGGATACACCCGGTCACCAGGACTTCTCCGAGGATACCTACCGCACACTCACTGCGGTGGACTCGGCGCTGATGGTCATCGACGTGGCCAAGGGCGTGGAGGAGCGCACCATCAAGCTCATGGAGGTGTGCCGACTGAGGGACACCCCCATCATGACCTTCATCAACAAGCTGGACCGGGAGGGTCGCGAGCCCATCGATCTCATGGACGAGGTGGAGAACGTGTTGAAGATACCCTGCGCGCCCATTACCTGGCCCATCGGCATGGGCAAGCGCTTCAAGGGGGTGTATCACCTCAAGCGGGATGCGGTGCACCTGTTCTCACCCACCCATGGCGGCAAGATGAAAGCCGGGGAAGTGATCCAGGGCCTGGATAATCCGCGCCTGGACGAAATACTGGGTGGTCAGGCCGCCGAGCTGCGGGAGGAACTGGAACTGGTGATGGGGGCCTCCAACGAGTTCGATCTGCAGGCCTATCTGGAAGGGCGGCTGACGCCGGTGTTCTTCGGTTCGGCCATCAACAATTTCGGTCTGCAGGAATTGCTGGATGACTTCGTGGAGTATGCCCCGCCGCCGCGCCCGCGGGCCACGGAGTCCCGGGAGGTACTGCCGGAGGAAGAGAAGTTCTCCGGGTTCGTCTTCAAGATCCAGGCGAACATGGACCCCCAGCACCGGGACCGCATCGCCTTCATGCGCATCTGCTCCGGCAGCTTCAAGAAGGGCAGCAAGCTGCACCATGTGCGCATCGGCAAGGATGTACGCATCGCCGATGCCCTGACCTTCCTGGCCTCGGACCGGGAGCACGCCGAGGAGGCCTTCCCCGGCGACATCATCGGCATCCACAACCACGGCACCATCCGTATCGGCGATACCTTCACGGAAGGCGAGAAGCTGGCCTTCACGGGCATTCCCAACTTCGCCCCGGAGTTATTCCGCCGGGCCCAGTTGCGGGATCCGCTGAAGATGAAGCAGTTGCAGAAGGGTTTGCAGCAGCTGTGCGAGGAGGGGGCCACCCAGTTGTTCAAGCCGCTGAACAACAACGACCTGATCCTGGGGGCCGTGGGCGTGCTGCAGTTCGACGTGGTGGCCCACCGTCTCAAGAACGAATACAACGTGGACGCCGGTTTCGAGAACGTGAACGTGCAGACGGCCCGCTGGGTGTCCTCGGGGGATGAGCGCAAACTGGAGCAGTTCAAGGACAAGGCCTCCAGCAACCTGGCCATCGACCACGGTGGCGACCTGGTCTACATCGCGCCCACCCGCGTGAATCTGCAGATGGCCCAGGAGAGATGGCCGGAGATCGAGTTCAGCGCCACCCGGGAGCACGGCATCGCCAGTTGATGCCTCAATCGAACTCGATCCAATCCCTGATCTGCTGGTGAACCTGGGCCAGGGCGCCTCTTCTGGTTTCATCGGGCATGGGGCCGGATCCCATCTGGATGCCGATGATGTGTACGGTCGGGGGTAACACCCCCATGGCCTTGCCCAGGGCCAGTGCGCCCACGACGCCCAGGCTGTGACTGGAAACGGTGGTGTCCGGGTGTATCAGGTCGTCCATGGACAGGGAAAGGACTGTGCCTGGCGTGGCGCCCACATCCATGGCGTCCACCAGGATCACGGTGTGCTGCTCCTTCATGGCCTCGATCAGGCCGGCGCCGGGGCGATCCAGGGTGAGGGTGTCCACGTTGGGGAGCGGGGGCAGGGTCTCCACGGCCTCCCAGCCCAGGGTGTCCTCAGCCCAGGGTGAGCCGATGCCGATGATGAGTACCCCCATCCTTACCCCTCCCCCCGATCCACCCTGACCTTCAGAAAATGCGTCGCACAGGAGATGCAGGGATCGTAATTGCGGATCACCATCTCCCCCCGCAGTCGCAGGGCGTCATCGTCATGGTGCAGTCCAAAGGACTCCAGTGAGCGTCGAAGGTCCTCCTCCATGCGGGCCTGGTTCTGGGAGGTGGGAGGGACGATGCGGGTGGTGAGCACCTTGCCATCATCGTCCATCTGATAGTGATGCCAGAGTATCCCCCGGGGGGCCTCGGTGGCGCCGAAGCCTTCTCCGGCCCGGGGTTCCACCTGCACATAGGGCGTGTCGCTGGGGGCATAGGTCGCCAGCAACTGGCGGGCCTCCTGCAGGGCCTCCAGCAACTCCACAGCCCGGGCCACCAGGGAATGGAACATGTTGCGACTGGGCCAGGCCATGCCGGTGGCATCCAGCGCCGCCCGGGTGCGTGGCGAGAGGCGGTCCAGATTCAGGTTCAGCCGGGCCAGTGGACCCACCAGATAGGGCTGGCCATCCAGATGGGAATACAGGGCCGTGGAGTGGGGCACATGGCTCTCCACGAAGTGATCCGCATAGTCATCCGCCGATATGTCCAGCCCTTGATCGGAGACGATACGCCCCGCGTACATGGGGTAATCGCTGTCATGCCTCAGGGCCACATTGATGAAGCTCTGCTCGTCCACGGGCAGGTCCAGTCCGGCAGTGAACCCCACCAGGGCCTCGGCGTCGTCCAGGGCCGCTTCCAGACGATCCCCCAGGGCCCGGGCATCCTCCAGTGACGGGGCATGATGGAACCCCCCCACCCGCACCCCCACGGGGTGCACCGAACGACCCCCCAGGAAACGGATCAGGTCATTGCCCAGCTTCTGCAGGCTCAGGCCCCGGTGTACCGCCTCCGGGTGATCCTGGGCCATGGCGATGGCATTGTCATAGCCCAGGAAGTCGGGCAGGGCCAGCAGGTGCACGTGCAGGGCATGGCTTTGAATCCACTCACCGCAGTACATCAGGCGCCGGTTTTGCAGCACCCACTGGGAGGGTTCCAGGCCAAAGGCCTGCTCCAGGGCCTGCACGGCGCTCATCTGATAGGCCACCGGGCAGATGCCACAGATGCGGGCCACGGTATCGGGCACCTCACGCCAACTGCGGCCCTCCAGGAACTTCTCGAAATAACGGGGTGGCTCGAAGATGCGCAGGCGCAGTTCCTCGATATGGCCGTCCCGGGCCCTGAGTTCCAGGGCGCCTTCACCCTCCACCCGGGCCAGTACCGGTACGTCGATGCGGATGTCTCGCTTGTGGGGTGCGTCCTCACTCATGGTGTGCCCTGATTCCAGTTGCGGCCTTCCTCAAGAAATCCGGGGGCCTGGCTGTTGATGAAGTGAAAGCGCCGGGCGATGTCCTCGGGCATCAGCCCCAGCCCCTGAAACCGCCGGGCCAGTGGTGCGGTGTTGGGGTTTTCCGCCGGGCCGAAGCAGCCATAGCAGTCTCGGCCAAAGGCAGGGCAGAGGGCGCCGCAGCCGGTGCGGGTGACCGGACCGAGACAGGGCGTCCCCCGGGTCACCAGGACGCAGACGATACCCCGGCGCTTGCAGGCCTGGCAGACCTTCTCGTTGTCCACGAAGGGCAGGGCGCCGAACAGCAACCGGCGGATGGCGGTGAACACTTGCTGGGCATTCACCGGGCAACCCCAGAGTTCCAGGTCCACCTTCACCTGATCGGAGATGGCGCTGGCGGTATCCAGACTCTCGATGAATTCCGGGCGGGCGTAGATGGCCCGGGTCCAGTCATCCACCCCCTGGGCATTGAAATTGCGCAGGGCCTGCAGGCCCCCGGCAGTGGCGCAGGCGCCGATGCTGATGAGATAACGGGCACTCTCCCGCACCCGGCGGATGCGCACTGCCTCCTCCTGGGTGGAGATGCTGCCCTCCACGAAGGCGATGTCCACCGGGGCGTCCGGGTCCATGGGGCCGGCCTCGGCGAAATGCACGATGTCCACCAGTTCGGCCAGTTCCAGCAGGGCAGGGCCGGCGTTGATGAAGGCCAGCTGACAGCCATCGCAGGAGCTGAACTTGTGGACCGACACCCTGGGTTTCATCAAAAGCCCTCCCGGTCGATCCAGTCGGCGATATCCGGGTAGCGGAACACGGGGCCGTCCTGGCAGATGAAATGGGGCCCCACCTGACAGTGGCCGCAATGACCGATGCCACACTGCATGTTGCGCTCGATGCTCAGCCAGATATGGAAAGGATCCACGTCCCGCTCCAGCAGCCGTGGGATGGCGGCCTTCATCATGGGTTCCGGACCACAGAGCACGGCCACCGTGTCCTCCGGTGGGATGATCGCCTTTTCCATCAGCACCGTGACATTGCCCACGCTGAAGGGCCATTGGGGGCCGCCCTGGTCCGACGCCAGCAGCACCTGGACATCCCGGATCTTCTCCCACTCCTGATACTGGCGTCGCCAGATCAGATCATTGCTGTGCTTCACCCCCTGCAGGATGGTGATCTGCCCGTAGTCATCGCGCCGGCGCAGCATGTAGCGAATCATGGAGACCACCGGCGCACAGCCCAGCCCACCGCTGATGACCACCACATTGCGGCCCTGGGCTGCTTGCAGCGGCCAGCCCCGGCCATAGGGTCCGCGCAGGCCCAGGGTGTCGCCCACCCGCAGGCGCTCAAGCCCGTGGGTGACCCGGCCCACGGCCCGGATGGTGTGCTCCAGCGGGCCGGCATCATCCGGGTCGGAAACGATGGAGATGGGCACCTCGCCGACCCCGAACAGGTAGAGCATGTTGTACTGCCCCGGGTAGGAACGGTAGGTCTCGCGGATCCCGGGATCCACCAGCTCCAGCTTGACGGAGAAGATGTCGCGGGTTTCCTGCACGCGGCTGGTGATGCGGGCCTCCCAGGGCAGGTCGGTGGGCTCACGCATCGGGGGCCTCCTGGAGCAGGGCATGGGCCTCGGCGGTGATGTCGATGCCCACCGGGCACCAGGTGATGCAGCGGCCACAGCCCACGCAGCCGCTGCGACCGTATTGCTCATGCCAGCTGCCCAGCTTGTGGGTGAGCCATTGGCGATAACGCAGCCGGGTGTCGGATCGCACCACAAAATGCCCCATGAAACTGTGCTCGGCGTTGAAGCAGGAACTCCACTGGCGCAGGTGTTCGGAGGTTCCTCCGTTGAGGGCCGGTTCGTCCATTTCCATGTGACAGAAACAGGTGGGGCACACCGCCGTGCAGTTGCCGCAGGACAGACAGCGCTCGCCCACGTCTGCCCAGTGCCCGGCCTGAAGCCGTTCATACAGGCCCTGCTTGAGATGGCGCCCGGGCAGGGTGCGGCTCTGGGTCACGGTGGCCTGGTGGGTTTCCTTCTCCACCGCGCGGCGCTGCGAGGCGGTGGCCTCGTCCAGATCGAGCCGTTCCAGCAGCGTCCTCCCGGCCTGGGTGCCGGCCCAGAGCAGATACCCCTCGTCCAGTTCGGCCATGCCCAGGTCGTGGCCGCGTGTGATGGCCGGGCCATCCCCCGTGGAGGCGCAGAAGCAGGTATCGGCCGGGTGGGAGCATGACACACCCACCAGAAACAGCGCCTCGCGCCGTTTGCGGAACCAGGGGTCGGGAAACCGCCCGTGCATGAAATGCCGCTCCTGCAGGTCCAGCGCAGCCAGGTCGCAAGCGCGCACGCCGACGACGGCCGTGGGCTCGGGGCTCTCCTGGGCGGATTCAAACGACAGGTGTCCTTCGACCGATCGCTGGGCCCGCCAGATGATCTCCCGGGGGGTGAAGGTCAGGGGCTTGAGGGCCTGGGCGCCATTGGCCCAGGCGAAACAACGGGAGCCTTCCTGCTGCTGGAGGCGGTAGCTGCCCGGCTGCTGCACGTCACGGATACCCATGGGCAGTTCCTCCCAGCGCTTGACCGGCTGAAACAGCAGTGTGCCCTCCCGGGCCACCGGGCCCAGGATGCGGTCAAAGCCGGCGCCCTTGAGGGCCTGGAGAAGGCGGGTGGCCTCGGCGCGTGGGAGAAAGACGGAGTGCTCGTCCATAGGGTTAAGGTTAGCTCAAGAGCGACGGCAGGGGTTGCCCCCTCTGGTACGCCTTGATCCTGATCAAGGAGGGGCTGGCCCCCCACTCTGGATACTGCGCCCCTCAAGCCCATCCCCCCAAGCCAGCCCCGGAGTACCGCCATGAACTGCAATCAATGCGAACAGACCTTCCGGCAGACCGCCTGCGTGACCTCCCCGGGCACCTGCGGCAAGGATGAGGACATGCAATCCCTGCAGGAACTGCTCCTGTACGGCCTCAAGGGCATGGCGGCCTATGCGCATCACGCCCGTCGCCTGGGGCAGTCGGATCCGGAGGTATCCGCGTTCATGGAGGAGGCCCTGTTCGCCACCATGACCAATGTGAATTTCGACATGGATTCCCTGCTGGAGCTCTGCCTGCGTTGCGGCCAGATGAATCTCAAGGTGATGGAGATGCTGGACCACGGGCATGTGGAGACCTTCGGACAGCCGGCGCCGGCCACCGTGAAGGAGGGCACTCAGGCGGGCCCCGGTATCCTGGTCACCGGGCACGACCTGCTGGATCTGTGGGACCTGCTCAAGCAGGTGGAGGGCACCGACATCAAGGTGTACACCCATGGTGAAATGCTGCCAGCCCACATGTATCCCAAGCTGCACAATCACCCGAACCTGGCCGGTCATTACGGTGGCGCCTGGCAGGTGCAGAAGCGGGAGTTTGATCAGTTCCCGGGGCCCACCCTGGCCACCACCAACTGTGTGCTGATTCCGCCGGCGAGCTATCGCGATCGCCTGTTCACCACCCGTGCCACGGCCGTCCCGCAAGGCCAGCGAATTGCCAATGAGGACTTCTCCGCCGTGATTGAGGCGGCCCGTCGTTGCGAGCCCTGCGTCGAGCAGCCGAAGACCGAATCCACCGTGGGCTTCCACCACAGTGTGCTGCTGTCCCATGCCGACACCCTCGTGGAGGCAGTCAAGGCCGGCAAGATCAGTCGGTTCTTTGTCATCGGCGGTTGCGATGGGGCCGCCAAGGGCCGGAATTATTTCAGCGATTACGCTGCCGCCACGCCCGATGACAGCTTTATCCTCACCCTGGGTTGCGGCAAGTACCGCATCCGCGACCACGAATACGGCGAGCACCTGGGTTTCCCCCGCCTGCTGGACATGGGGCAGTGTAACGACGCCTACGGCGCCATCCGCGTGGCCCTCGCCCTGGCCGAGGCGTTTGAGTGCCAGGTGAATGAACTGCCCCTGAGCCTGGTGATCAGCTGGTTCGAGCAGAAGGCGGTGGCGGTCTTCCTCACCCTGCTGAGTCTGAACGTGAAGGGCATCACCCTGGGGCCGAATCCGCCGGCCTTTGTGTCCCCGAATGTCTTCGCGTTGCTCCAGGAACGTTACGACCTGAAGCTGACGGGGGGTGACCCCCAGGGTGACGCGGCCCGCGCCGTGGCCACGGCCTGATCATGGTGCGCCTCGGGGAAGGTGGCGCACCGCCGGTGTGGCACCTTCCCGGGGCAGGATTGCAGGCCCGCAAAGGGTCATGAATCCGGGATCTGGGCCCCCAATCCCTGTGATAAACTTCACAGTTTGTTGATCGAAGGCCTGTCCCATGAGCACCCACGTGGCCGGGGCCGTCCCGGAAAAGAAGACCCTGGCGGAGTGGACCGTCGCGCTGCGTGAGCGTGACATGCCGGTTTTTTCCAATACCGTGCAGGCCATCAACACCATCATCGAGGATGAGAAGAAGGGGGCCATGGAGATGGCCACGATCATCCTGCAGGATCCGAACCTCACCGCCCGGATCCTCAAGCTGAGCAACAGCAGCTACTACAACCCCAGTCGCCGCAAGATCATCACCGTCACCCGGGCCATCGTCATCATCGGTATCGATGTGATCCGGGAGATGGTGCTGGCCTGTGCCTTCTTCGAGGCCATCCTGTGCGCCAGGAACAGGAGCCGCGCCCACGAGGAGATTGCCCGCGCCATCCACTCCGCCGTGCAGGCCAAATACCTGGCCATCGCCACCCAGGATCCCTTTCCCGAAGAGGTATTCATTGCCGCCCTGTTGCAGAACATCGGTCACATTGCCTTCTGGTGTTTCTCGGGCGAGGAGGGCGAACGACTGCGGGACCTGCTGGATCAGGGCATCATGACCAAGGAGGCGGCAGAGCGTGAAGTGCTGGGCTTCAAGCTTGTCGACCTGGATACCGCCCTGTGCAAGAGCTGGAACCTCAAGGGGTTGATCGAGGAGACCGTGAGCAAGCATGGCCGCGTCCGGGAGCCAAGGGTCAAGCTCGTTCATCTGGGTTGCGAAGTGGTGAATGTGCTCAAGGAGGGCGAGGAATCCAAGCAATACCCCGCCTGTCTGGAGAAAATTGCCTCGCTGACCGGGCAAACCCGGGTCGATATCGAGGCCCAGTTGCGGGAAAACACGGAATCGGCGGCCGGCATCGCCCGACAGTTTGGCGCCACGGAGGCCGCCGAGTTGATCCAGCGCAAGGCCCGCGAACTGATCGATCATGATGGGGCCGCAGTACCCCAGGTGGATCGCAAGGAGTTGCAGGTGCAGGTCCTGCGGGATATATCGGGCATCCTTTCCAGCAGGAGGCCCGATATCAATCTGCTGCTGGAAACCATCATGGAGGGCATCCAGCGTGGTCTGGGCATGGATCGGACCCTGTTCGCCGCGCTGTCGTCCGATCGATCCACGCTGCAGGAGAAGGTCGCCCTGGGTTGGCGTAAAAAGAGCCATACCCACAGGTTGACGCTGCCGCTGGTGGCCTCGCCTCCCAATCTGTTTCACAAGGCCATCTCCAGTCCCGAGGCGCAATGGTTCACCCCGGAAGGTCAGCCGGGCCTGTATTCGCCCGCCGACGTGGACCGTATCGGTTGCCACTCCTGCTTCGTCATGTCCCTGCACTCGGGTGACAAGCCCGTTGGTGTGGTCTATGCCGATCGAGCCTACAGCGAGGAACCGCTGTCCCATGAGGCGTTCAGGACCTTTGAGCACTTTGTGCAGCAGGGGAATATCGGTCTGACGCTCTATCGGCTGCAAGGATCCTGACTGGTGCCAGACCAGCCATCGATAATGGCGCCCCCGTCCATGGTCGACAGCCAGACGACTTGAGCAATCCCTCCCAAAGGCGAACCATGGGTGACTGAATGGCCTTTCGACCCGTGGGTCGGGGGGCGTGGATGATGCAAGGGGGTTCACATGGTCGGGATCAGGACGGGTTGGACGGGTTCGGTGGCTGCGGGCTTTCTGCTGGCGGCGGGGCTGGCGTCTGCGCAGGAGCTTTCCCAGGGGCGTTATCAGGTCCTGGAACTGGAGGGGGATCTGGAATGGGCGTCGGGCCCGTCCGAACTGATCTCCATGGAATCCCGGGAACAGGTGACCCTCCGGGCCCTCCGGGCTTTTGGTCGACTCCCCGAGGAGTTTTCCCGTCTTGCCCTGGACCTGCGGGGCCAGGGCGTGGACCTGTTCTCTGCTGGCCCTGAGGAGGTGCGCGCGCTGCTGGAACAGGCCCGGTCCGGTGATCTGAGGGCCGATCCCGCCACGCTGGAGGCCCTGCTGGCCCTGTTGCAGGAGCGGGATTACCTGGACTGGGAGCCATTACGCCCTGGTGAGGCGCTGACCCTGACCGATGAGACCCGTTTCCGGGGCCAGGGCCAGCTGGTGCTGGAGGATGCGTCGGGTGAACGCCAGCGACTGGCCACCCGGGATGATGATCGTCACGGGCTCAGGGTGATGCCGGCTGACGGGCCGGGACTGGAGCCAGAAGAAGGCCCCGTATTGCCCGAACGCGTGGCGCAATGGTGGTCGGACTGGAATCAGCGTCTTGAAGCGCTGCAGGGGCCGCTTCAGATGGATGCCCCGCAGCAGCTGGTGCCATTGGGCGACGGACGCTTCCAGACCAGCCTGACTTCCGTGGCGGTGATGGCCCCCTGGCCCACGGTGGGCATTGCCACCTCCTGGGTCCCCCTGGATGGCGTGACCGTCACGGTGGGGCCTTTCGCGGACGAACGCATTCCCTTCCAGGTCAGCCTGCCTTCAGAGGTGTCCGTGCTCACCGAGGACGGCGAACGCCTGGCCCGGGTGGATCTCAATGCCCCCCGCCTTGAGGGGCTGTGGGCGGATGACCTGGGGGTGATGCTGGAAACCCGCTTCACCATGGGACCTTCCTCCATGATCGTGGGTTACGGCCCGTCCCCGGACGCCCAGGTGGATCATCCACGGGATCACGGTCAGCGCTTCGATCCGGAATCCCCCCGACGCATTGCCCTGGATGCCATGGACGTGACGCTGGATCTTCAGGACGCCGGGGCAGGCATTTTCAGCGGCCCCCTGGCTTTGGAGATCAAGGGCCTGGACGTGCTCAGCATGGCAGATCAGTCGATGGTGACGCTGGGGCGGCTGGCATTCAATGCAGACTATCAGGGAATGGATCTGGCCACCCTCGCGAGTCTGAGCGATCAGGCGGCCACGCCCGAGCAGCTGATGGAGCAGGACCCGGCGGAACTCCTGGCCAGTACGCTGAAGGCCATGGGAGGGTTTGAATCGACAATGGAGGTGTCGGACTTGTTCATCAACGGGCCGGAGGACTATCAATTCTTCCGCCTCACCGAGGGGCGTGCCCGGTCCGGTTTCGTGCCTTCCGCGCAGGGTGAGCTGCATCGGGATCTGTGGGCCGGTGTGGCGGTGGAAGGCTGGTCCTTCGGAGACGGTGATCGGCGCGAGCAGGTGCAGTTCGAGATGAAATCGGCCTCCATGGAGGGGCGGCTGAGCGGGGTGTCCTCCATGGCCCTGCTGCACCTGGGCATGCAGTCCATGATGACCGGGGAGCTTGAGGATGAGGTGCTGCTGGGGATGGCTCGCGAGATCCTGGGCGGCCTGAGTGTGACCATGAGTCTGGACGACGCCCGGGGCGTGTTCGTGGACGACAGGGAAGGGGCCCGGGAGGAGGCGGGTGTAGGGAGTTTCCACCTGAACCTTGCCCTGGAGAACCTGGACGGGCCGGCACCCGACCTGAGCATGGATTATGCCCATGCGGGGGTGGTGCCCTTCGATGGCATGGTGCCTCCCGTACTGGCGAGCCTGTTGCCGGAAGGGGTGGCCCTGGAGCTCAAGGCCAAGGGTTTGCCGACGGGCTTCCTGGCCGATGCCGGTGTGGTCGAGGGCCTTCAGGCAGGCCGCCTGGACCCCATGGTGGTGCTGCTTGAACAGTTGATCGGCAATGATTCGCGTCTGGATATCCCCAATGTGACCCTTGGATTCCCCGACGGGCAGATCCGTGTCAGCGGCCGGGGATGGGCCGAGAAGGCGGACGAAGCCGGGCCGGATCGGGTTTCCGGTGAATGGGACCTGAGCATTCACAACCTGGATGCCCTGGTGGAGCCGTTGCTGGCCATGGCGGGCGAGGATGAGCGTCGGCAGATCAACGCCACGGTGGTGATGCTCAAGATGCTGGCAGAAACCCCCGAATCAGAGGAGCCCGGCAGCCTCCATCAGTACCACATTCAGGCGGACAGCCTGGGGCAGATACGGGTCAACGGGAATGACCTGGCTCCGTTGCTGGATGGCCTGAATCGCTGATACCGGACTGGCGGACCATCTCCACCAGTTGGTGGCGCCTGCATGCACCGGTCTTCAGGTAGATCCGGTGCATGTAGGTCTTCACCGAAGACTCGGAAATGGCCAGGTTGGCGGCGATCTCCCGATAGGTCTTGTCCTCCATGACCTGCTCCAGCACATGCTGTTCCTGTTCGGACAGCAGTTGAGCAATCCCCGGTGGGACCGGTGGAATACCGACCGCTGCGCCCTCACCCGCACCCAACGATTCAGGTTCCCGACGCGTGAACGGGATATGCAGCAGCAGGGCGGCGAGGTTCAGAACGATCAGTGCCGCGAAGGCCAGCACCTCAGCAGCGCCGCCCACGCTCATGGCCAGCCACTTACCCAGGATGATGCCTCCGCAGAGGGCACCCACGCCGTATCCATAGGCGGTACTCACCGGATGATGCCTGAGGATTCGGGAGAGCAGGAACAGGTCCACCAGCCCAGCGGCGATCATCATGGCGAACATGGCGCCATGGATACCCAGGGTATGGGGGGCGATCTGCCACAGTGCAAACGCCACCAACGCGCCCAGCACAGCCGTCAGCATCGTGACCGTGGTCTGATAACGACCCAGCAGCCACAGCGCCAGGACGGCCCCCGCTCCATAGAACAGGACCTCGGAGCCCGGGGCCCAGGCCACCGCCCCGTAAGCGGGCATGAGGCCTCCGTACATGAGCCCGCTCACCACCTGGAACAACAGAACAAAGGGAAGATAGCGCAGCAGCGGCTCAAGGGTGGTGGCGTCCCCAGGGCCAGGATCACTGGGTTCCTGGGACCTGGGCAACAGTCCCAGCAGCAACACGGCAAGGAGCATGAGCTTCACGGGGCCGGGCAGCGGGGAGGCGATCAGCGCCAGGGCCACAAGATTGCCGCCCGCCAGGGTGGCGACCCCGGTGGTGACGGGCTGTTCGGCTCCTTTGAGATACTGGCCCACCCTCAGGGAGACCGGCACGGCGCCCAGGCCCAGGGCGATCATCCAGGCGGCCACCACCATGTCCGGGATCAGCGCCGATATCAGCGTCAGCAGGCTGGTGAGGATCACGCCTGCCTGGCACAGACGCTGGAGGAGCGTGGGGGGCAAGCGGGCCGCCGCATAACCCAGCGCCAACAGCCCCAGGGTGTGCGGGATGAGAAACCAGAGCATCAACTCCGTCTTGCCCAGCAGCACCCCCGACATGGGGAATGCCGTCAGCCAGGCCACGTACGAAGCGGTTAAACCTGCCGCTCGCCAATCGTTTTTCGACAGGAACATTGTCTACTCAAATGACTGATTTGGCGGCAAGTCTACACCAGGGTTGACAGTGGCCCAAAGCATGGTTGACACGCTGACGACTCGCCGTGTGCGAGCGTGGGGCGGATGATGGCCGTATTGCCCGTGTTGTCTTCTGAGGACGCGCCATGCCCATCCCGGAAATTTTCGCTACCCGACGCCATGCGCTGTCGATCTGCCTGCCATTGCTGATGGCGTTTGCTCTTGGTACCGCGCAGGCCGACCTTTCGGCGCTGGAGGGGACCGTGGGTCATGCCCCGGCGGGAGGGACTCCCTCTCTGTGGGACCTGGAAGGCGACGCGGGCCATGCCCCTGCGGCATCCGAGGCCCGTGATGATGGCATCCGCTGCGCGGGCGAAGGCCCGTGCGTGGAGGTGTCCACGGAACTGGCGCTGCGGGTACTGCCGCGCCCCTTCTCCCATGTGTACGCCCAGCGGGAGGCGGATGAGTCGGCCATCATCCAGGCCAACGTGGCGGCTTTTCGGCCGCTGTACGTGTTTGCCCGGGAGGGTGTGGAGCTGGATCGGGCCGGTGACCCCCTGGGCTGGTATCAGGTAGGGCAGGGCCGGGACGCCCCGCTGGGCTGGATGCAGGCCCGGGACGTATTCGAATGGCGTCAGGCGTTGCTGGTGTCCTACACCCACCCGGGTGATCCCATCGAGGGCCGCAGTCCGGTACTGATGTTCCAGGACCTGTCCTCGCTGGAGTCCCTGGTGGACGACATGGACATGGCGGGTCGTGCCCGTTCGCTGTATGCGGACATCCGTCAGGGTGAGGTGCCCGAGTCGGTGGTGAGCATGGAACCGGAGCGGTTCGTGGACATCACCCGACAGTTCTACATGCTGCCGATCCTGGACTGGGAGCAGACCCGCATCCGCGGTGACGACGCCCGTCTGCTGCAACTGGCAGCCGCGGTGCCCCGGGCACGGGGTGCCGACACCCTGGACAATCCCGAGTATGCCAGCCAGTCCCGGGTAGGCCGTGGCGAGGCCGGGGCCGGTCTTGGGGATCTGCAGGTGGACCTGGTGTTCGTGATCGACACCACGCGCAGCATGCAGCCCTTCATCGACATGACCCGGGATGCGGTGGCGCGGATGACACAGGAGTTCACCGACGAGTCCTCGGCGCGGTTTCGTTTTGGTCTGGTCACCTTCCGTGACTGCACCGACACCATCCCGGGGCTGGAATACGTGACCCGCAACCACACCCCGGAGCTGGTGGATGGCCAGACCCTGGTGGACCTTTTGGAACATTCGGCCCGGGCCACCGAGGTGGGCAGTCTGGACTATGCCGAGGAGGTATTTGCCGGCGTGGACACGGCGCTGCGGTCCGCCTGGCGGGAGGATGCCCTGCGTTTCATGATCCTGGTGGGGGATGCCAGTTCCCATCCCAAGGGTCACCCCCAGAACGTGACCGGCAAGGACGAAGTGGACCTGCGCCGTGAACTGGACGATGCCCAGGTGCACCTGCTGGCGATTCACCTGCAGGACCCCCGTGCCGAGGCGGACCATCCCATTGCCCATGCCCAGTTCAGTCACCTGTCCCGGGTGCGGGGCGATGCCGGTCGTTCGGCCATCGAGGCGGTGGATGCCTTCGAGCAGGCGCAGTATCTGGCCCTGGTGGAGCAGGTGACCGATGACATCAACAGCCTGCTGCAGCGGGCCGTGGGCGGTCAGGCCGCCACACCCGCCCCGGGCGCGGGCGATGCCGAGCTGGCATCGGTGTCGGCCCTGTGGCAGGCCGCCCTGGTGGAATACATCGGCCGCGAGGCCACCCCGCCCAAGGACATCGTCGCCTGGTCGCTGGACCGTGACCTGATGAACCCGGCGGACCGGTCGCTGGATGTGCGGGTGCTGGTCACCCGTGAACAGCTGAGCACCCTGTCCCAGTCCCTGGACCGGGTGGTGCAGGCCCTGATGCGGGCGGAGGTCACCCAGGCGCAGTTCTTCGAGGCCCTGCAGGGCGTAGCCGGTCAGACCATGAAGCAGCCCGACGAGATTGGCCAGGGCGCCCAACTGGCGGACACGGGCCTGTTGCCGGCGTTCATCCAGAGCCTGCCGTATCGCAGCGACATCCTGTCGCTGACCGATGAGATGTTCGCCAGCATGACCACGCAGCAGCGTGCGGAGCTGGAGTGGAGCCTGCTGGCCAAGCTGGAGCAGTACCGTGCCATCAACGAGCAGGTGGATGTGTGGTTCCAGCTCAACGACACGGATGACGACCGGGACCGTGTGTACCCACTGCACCTGGATTACCTGCCCTGAGGGGAGATGCCGTGTCCATGATCCACCTTGCAGGTCTGGGTAAGGACCGCTCCCAGGGAGGGAGTGTCTTCACTCTGGAGGTGCCACAGTTCTCGGTGGAGCCGGGTGAGCTGGTGGCCGTGGTGGGTGCCAGCGGGTGTGGCAAGAGCACCCTGCTGGACATCCTCGCCCTGGTCATGGCCCCCACGCGGGCCGAGGACTTTGGTTTTCGCGCCGGTGAGGCGGATTCGGAGCATGATATCCGTCGCCTCTGGCGCCTGGGCGACGAGGCGAGCCTGGCAGCGTTGCGCCGGGATTATCTGGGCTATGTGTTGCAGACCGGGGGCCTGCTGCCGTTTCTCAGTGTGCGGGAGAACATCGAACTATCGGCCAGAATCCGTGGTTGTGGTCCCGCCGGACAGCGGCTGTACGAGCTGGCCGAGCGCCTGGGCCTGGAGGGCTGTCTGGATCGCATGCCCGGTGCCCTCTCCGTGGGGCAGCGTCAGCGGGTGGCCATCGCCCGCGCCCTGGTGCATGCCCCGCGGCTGGTACTGGCCGACGAGCCCACGGCGGCCGTGGACAAGGCCCGTGCCCGGGCAGTGATGGCCGATCTGGAGGCCCTGGCCCGGGACGAAGGGGTGGCGGTGGTCCTGGTAACACATGATGTGGATCTGGTGAGCGGTCATGCCGATCGTACCTACACATTCGACGTGGTGCAGACCTCGGAGAATGTCACCCGCTCCACCTGTTACCCGCTCCAGGAAGGGGTGGCCGCGTGAAGCATCCTGCTCCAGCACACCCCATCAGACTCATACCGGGGCTGGCCGCTTCCCACCTGCGTCACGACTGGATCCTCACCCTGTGTCTGGTGGTGGCCCTGGCGGCGGTGATTGCTCCTCTGCTGGTGCTGATGGGCCTCAAGAGCGGCACCATCGAGACCCTGCGGGAGCGGCTGGTGGAGGACCCGGTCTACCGGGAGATCCGTCCTGCCCATACCCGGGAGTTCGCGTCGGAGTGGTTCGAACAGGTGGCCCGCTGGCCGGGCGTGGATTTTCTCACCCCCACCATCCTGCCCCTGTCCTCCGTGTTGCAGGTGGTCCACCCCCAGGGCGGTCGCAACGAACTGTTTGACCTGATCCCCACCGGGCCCGGCGATCCCCTGTTGCTGGAAAACGGTGCCCGCATCCCCGGCGACGGCCAGCTGGTGCTGTCCGCAGAGGCGGCCCGGCGCATGGGCGTGACCGCTGGGGATGCGTTGCAGGTGAGGGTCACCCGCACCCGGGGCACACGCACCGAGGAGGCCCGTGAGACCTTCCAGGTGCTCTCCGTGCTGGATGCCCGCGCCGGCAGTCTCCCCCGGGTGTACGCGCCCCTGGACCTGGTGGTGGACGTGGAGGCCTTCAAGGAGGGCTATGGCGCACCGGACCGGGGCTGGGCCGGAGACACGCCCGAGCCCTTCCTGAGTTTTGATGGTGCCATCCTGCTGCTGGACGAGCCCCTGGACCCCATTGCCCGTACGGGCCTCATCATCAACACGGGTTTCGCGCGCCTCACCGATGCCGATGGGCAACGGGTCCAGCAACGTCTTGGTGTGCCGGTGCCCGAGTCACTGACCGCCTACGATGTCTTCACCCCCGGCAGCGCCGTCACTGTCTCGAACCTCAGGGCCATCGAGCAGAAGCTGCGCGGACGCGAGGCCGTGGTGCTCCCCTATGTGGATCAGCTTCCACTCGTGGACGCCCAGGGTCGAGAGATGGTGCTGGCGGGCCTGTCCCTGTCGCCTCGTCAGGCCCGATTACTCCAGGCCCCCGTGCCACCATGGGGCGGTTTTACCGGCCGTGCCGCATCGGCGGGCGAACTCACCTCCGTGCTGGTGCCCAAGGATCATGCCGGTGACTCCCTGCAGGTGACCAGTGCCGGGGCGAGAACCCTGACACTCCATCTGGATGTCGTCGGGGCCGGCGACTGGCAGCACCCGGTGGTGCCGGTGGAGTTGCTGGGGGTGCTGCGCACCGGCACGCAGCGGGCCCTCACCTATCGCGGGGAGACGGGAAGCTTCGAGATGGCCCGGGGAGGCTATCGGGGTTTTCGCCTGTATGCCCGAAGCATCGACGATGTACCCGCCCTGGCAGCGCGCCTGCAGGAGCAGGGCCTGGAATTCGTGGCCCAGGTGGAGGCCATTCAGCGTATCCAGGTGCTGGACGAGGGGCTGGGGCGGCTGTTCTGGCTGATCGCCCTGCTGGGCATCAGCGGTGGCACGGCGGTCCTGGTGGCCAGCCTGTATGCCGCCGTGGAGCGTCTGCGCCGGGACCTGGGCGTGTTGCGGCTACTGGGGCTGGCCCGCTGGCATGTCTTCTTCTTCCCCGTGGCACAGGGGGTGATGATCGCGGCCCTGGGACTGCTGGCGGCACTCGGGGGATACGCGTCCCTGGCCTGGGCCATCAACCGTACCTTTTCCAGCGAGCTGGCACCGGGCGAGCGGTTCTGCACCCTGCCGGGTGAGCAGATCCTCATGGCCATTGCCGCCACCCTGGCCCTGGCCGTGCTGGCCTCGCTGGTGGCCGCCTGGCGGGCCACCCGCATCGATCCGGCGGAGGCCATTCGTGAACATTAACCTTCCTTTTACGCGCCGCCTGGGGGGGCTTTGCTCTTCTGCCTGGTCTTTTTGATGGCACCGGTGGCGGGCCAGGCAGAGGTGCCGCCCCAGTCGGTGTTTAATCCACGGCCTGCGTCCGGCGACCTGATCCTGCCCATGCCCGACGGCGCCGAGATGGTCTTCCGACGGGTATCGGTACCGGGTCAGGGCTTCTGGGGTGATCGGGAACGGGTGATCCAGATCGGTGATGCCACCGGCGGCATCTTCGAGGGGCTGCAACGCACCCAGATCAGTGGCTCCTTCTCGCGGGATGATGGCAGCTGGTATCTGGTGCTGGGCAAGTATGAACTCACCCGGGCCCAGTACATCGCCGTCATGGGCCTGGAAACTCTGCTGGACACCAGCGGCGATCCCCAGGTGCAGGAGCTCCCCCAACTCCGGGGGCGGGAGTTGCGCGATGCCCTGATGCAGCCGCTGGCCTATGTGAGCCATCAGGACATCCAGGCCTTCCTGCGGGCATACAACCACTGGCTGTTCGATGCGGATCACCCGGAGCGCCGCGCCAGTCTGCCCCGGGTGGATGGGGTGCCCGGCTTCATGCGTCTGCCCACGGAGGAGGAATGGGAGTATGTGGCCCGGGGCGGCATGCCGGCCCTGGAGGCCGGTACCTTCAATGATCGCCTGCCATTCCCCGCCCGCCAGGCGAACGAATACGCCTGGCATCTGGATAATGCCCGTCATGAATTGCGCCCGGTGGGGCTGCGACAGGCCGACGGGCTGGGCTTTCACGACCTTCTGGGCAACGTGCAGGAGATGACCTCGGGCCTGTTCCGTCCGGAGATCTGGCAGGGCAAGCCGGGGGGTGTGGCGGTACGGGGCGGCAGCGTCTCCACCCCCGCCTCGGAGTTGCGCAGTTCACTCCGGGCCGAACTGGACATCTATGCCTGGAACGCCGACGCCGAACGGGTGGAAGAGCGACGTTCCTTCAATACCGGGGCCAGGCTGGCCATTGGTGCCAACGTGCTGGTCAGTTCCGCCCAGCAGGCGCGCATTGAACAGGAGTACGAGGCCTACCGTGAGGATCTGCGCCGCACCATGCCGGTGGGCCGCACCCTGGACAACCTGGTGGCCCAGGCCTCGGTGCAGCTGGGGACGGTGGATCCCATCCTGGATCGACTCATGGCAGAAAATCCCGATCTGGCCGAGCCGTTGCGGGCCGTGCAGGCGCAGATGGACCGTGCCCGGGAGCGACTGGAGCTGGCTCAGCGTGAGAGCGCCCGCAGCCTGGCCCAGGATGCCGCCCGCAACGGCGTGAACCTGAGCGTTTACCTGTCCCGCCTGGCGCGCCTGGACGACACCCTGGTGCGGGCCCGCCGGCTGGCGGAGATCTCCACCCGCTATCAGGACCAGGTGGATGCCGTGGAGCGCTCCATGCGCGACCTGGAAATCGCCGCCGGCGAACAGCTAAGGGGCTACCAGGACAAGGTGGCCGAGCTGGGCGACTACGAACCCCAGTACATCGAACACGCCTTCCAGGTGCTGGATGCCACGGAGCTGCCGCCCCGTGAACGTCGGGTGATGGAAGTGCTGCGAAAGCACGTGGACGTGTTCAACGAACAGCGTCGCGCGGACCCGCAGGTCTGGATGCAGGATTTCCGCGAGCGTTTTGAAGGCTTTGAAGACAATTGATCCCGATATCCCTGCAGGGGGCAAGCACCATGAATATCATCAAAACCACTCTTCCCGTCATCCTCGCCGGTGCCCTGGTCACCGGCTGTGCCCATATGGATGATACGGATCGCACCCGCACCGAGGGCACGGCAGCCGGCGCCCTGCTGGGCGGACTTTTGGGGTATGCCGTGGATGGCGAGCGCGGCGCCGTGATCGGCGGTCTGCTCGGCGCCGGCGCCGGTTATGTGGTGGGCAATGAGGTGGCCAAGCGCAAGAGGGCCTACGCGACCACCGAGGACTTCCTGGACGGCGAAGCCACCCGGGTGGCCGAGTTCAATACCACCACCGCAGCCTACAACCAGGAGATGAAGGGCGAGATCGCCGCCCTGGAGCGTGAATCCCGCGACCTGCGTGCCCGCTACGATGCCGGCTCCGAGGACAAGAAACGCTTGCAGGCTCAGCGCCAGGATCTGCAGCGCCAGCTGGCGCGCAGCGAGAAGCTGGAAAAGGCCCTGGAGGAAGAGCTCAAGGTGCAGCAGGCCATCCTGGCCGAGGAGGGGAAGGAGCGGCCCGCCAATGATCCCTACCTGGCACGCCTGGAACGTGAAGTGGCCGAGTTGCAGGGCAATCTTGAGGAACTGCGCGAGGGCAGCAGCCAGCTGGCCCGCATCGACCAGAGGCTGTCGGTATGAGACGCGTGACATTGATGGTAGCCGTGATGAGTTCCCTGGGCCTGGTGGGCTGCGCCACCTCCACCGACCCCCGGGAGGGTGGACTGCTGGGGGGCATTCAGGGGATGAGCACCGGTGCCTACGATCAGCGGGTGCAGGAACGCGAGGACCGCCTGGAGCAACTGCGCCAGACCCAACGTGAACTGCAGACCGAGCGTGAGGATCTGGAGGCCCGCAAGGCCCGCCAGGGCCGCGAGGTGGCCCTGGAGCGGGAGCGCCTGGCAGCCCTGGATCGTGACGTCACTGGTCTGAGCCGTCAGGTGGATGGCCTGTCGGCCCGGCATGGCGAGGATGATCAGCGTGTGCAGGCATTGCAGACCCGTCTGGATGACCTTCAGGGGCGCATGAAGTCCCAGCAATCCGCCCTGGATGCCCTGGAAGGCACGGGGCTTGGGGATACGGAAACGGACCTGCGCCGACGACAGCTGGAAGAGCAGCGCAACGCCCTGCGAGAGGAGTTTGATCTGCTGATGGAGCTGTCGCTGGACCTGGCCAGATGAAGAGAGTGGGCACTGCCCTGCTGATCCTGTGGCTGACGGCTTCTGGCGCGGCACTTGCCGATCCTGCTGCGCCGCTGGAGGAGATCCGCGATCTGCTGCGTCAGCGCATGTTCGAGGCCCCGCCAGAGGCGGCCCTGGCTGCGCTCCGGGCCGGAGACCTCAATTCGGGGCTGGCTGATCTGGACCCCTACGCGCACCACTTCCCCTCCCGGGAAGCGGCGCGCCGGGACCTGGATCAGCGCGCCTGGACGGGTATCGGGGCAGACCTGCGCTTTGTGGATGACCAGGTCTGGTTGCATGTGTACCAGGGTGGCCCGGCCCACCGCGCCGGGCTGCCGGAGCGAATCCGCCTGCTGGACATCGACGGGCACCCTGTGGCCGGGCACGAGGCCAATGAGCTTCTGCAATCCCTGCGCGGCGAAGCGGGTTCGCGTCTGGTGCTCACATGGCAGACAGCCGGTTGGGACACACCCCGGCAGACCACAACCCTCATCCGCGAGCGTTTCACACCGCTGGACGTGGAACTGGTGGAGCCCTGGGGCCGGGGTGTGCTCCGGGTGCGGGATTTTCTGGCGGGGCGCACACGACCCGCACTGATGGCCACGCTGGACTTCCTGGAGCGGATCGATCCGGACGCAGGTGGACGCCAGGTGCCGCTGGTCATGGATCTTCGTGATGCCGTGGGCGGGGACCTGTACGAAGCCCTGGACCTGGCCGGATTGTTTCTGCCGCCCGGGACCTCTCTGGGGAGCCTGATGGCGCGGGGCGGCCAGGTGCGTGACTTCCAGGCCCCCCAGGGTGAAAAGCTTGCCATGCCCCTGGTGCTGCTGGTGGGGCCGGAAACGGCCAGCGCGGCAGAGGTGTTCGCGGGCATCCTGCAGCACCACGGCCGGGCCTACCTGGTGGGTCAACCCACCTTTGGCAAATGCAGTTCCCAGACCGACCGGCGGCTGTCGGATGGCTCGGTGCTCAGGTTCACCAACCGGGAGGTCCTGCTACCCGATGGCCAAAGCTGCACGGGTCGCGGCCTCACTCCCGAAACGGTGGTCGGAGAGGCCGTGCTGCGGGATCTACCCCGCCTCATGTCGCTGGCAATGGCGGGGCAGGCAGTTCGTGGCGACGCCGACGCTGGGCGTGAATCTTCAGTGCAGTAGGTGTTTCATCGATCGCGCCATGCGCGTCGCATAGGGCCGGTACCCGGCCGGGAGAAGAACGTGCAGATCAGCAATCATTGCAGGGTTTTTGAACTGGGCAGGTGGCTGGTCATGCTCATGGTCCTGCTGTGCCTCATGCCGGCCTCACCGGCGTGGGCTGGCTCCAGCACTGCGCTGGGTGGACTGGTGAGCTACGAATTGCCGTCGGGCTGGCGCGTGATGACGGATCGGGATGAGCAGTTCCGGCTTCAGGCCGCAAACCGGCAGGCCATGCTTCGGATCAGGACGGGGGAACAGGGACGGGAGGCCTCCGCGCTCAAGGATGTGTTGGCCCAGGTGCCCGAGCCCCAGGCCGGTGAATTTCTGGGAGCGACAGCCCGACTCTTCAGCGGTGATAGTGGTTCCGGGTCCTTCGTGACGGGCCCCATGCAGGTCTATGTACTGGAGTCATGCATCTTCCAGGGGCCTGCGCCGTCTCCCATCGTGGTGGAACTGGCCGCGACCGAATCATGGTGGCGTGACAATGACCCGCAGGCACTCTGGCGCCACATGCGCCTGAACCTGCCGGACAATATCCAGCCTTGCCCCGAAGCAGTCGCGCCGGGTATCGACTGGTATTTCAATGAACCTGCCGTGGTGGCCTATCGTGTACCCGAAGGCATGAACACCTTCCGCAGCCGTGCCACCGCCAATCTGCGTGACGATGACGGCATGCCCAATTTCAGCATTGGGTGGGATGTACTGAGCTTCAACGAGGAGTTTGATTTGCGCGGGGCGCTGGGGACGGGTTTCTCAGAGCCGCCCCGGGTATTCGAGGCGGACATGCTGGGCCATCCGGCCTGGGTGTTTGAAGGCCGGGGTGCTTACGGTGAGCGCTGGTGGCATCGAAGCGTCGCCCTGCTCAAGCAGTGTCTTGCCGATGGACAGCCTGTCATGATGAGGGCCCATGCCGACGATGCCTGGATGCAGACCCACGGCGATTTCGGCATCTTCAACGACAACGCCTGGCTGTTCATGCCCGATGATGCGATCCCGTGTGATCCGGGCCTGCTGCAGACGGCCCTGATGCGGTTGGAAGCGGAGCTTTCCGCGCCGCAACCCAGCGCATCTGCCGAACCCACGCCCCCCGCCAGCGGGGCCCTCTGGGACCTGGAAGGCGACGCGGGCCATGCCCCTGCGGCATCCGAGGCCCGTGATGATGGCATCCGCTGCGCGGGCGAAGGCCCGTGCGTGGAGGTGTCCACGGAACTGGCGCTGCGGGTACTGCCGCGCCCCTTCTCCCATGTGTACGCCCAGCGGGAGGCGGATGAGTCGGCCATCATCCAGGCCAACGTGGCGGCTTTTCGGCCGCTGTACGTGTTTGCCCGGGAGGGTGTGGAGCTGGATCGGGCCGGTGACCCCCTGGGCTGGTATCAGGTAGGGCAGGGCCGGGACGCCCCGCTGGGCTGGATGCAGGCCCGGGACGTATTCGAATGGCGTCAGGCGTTGCTGGTGTCCTACACCCACCCGGGTGATCCCATCGAGGGCCGCAGTCCGGTACTGATGTTCCAGGACCTGTCCTCGCTGGAGTCCCTGGTGGACGACATGGACATGGCGGGTCGTGCCCGTTCGCTGTATGCGGACATCCGTCAGGGTGAGGTGCCCGAGTCGGTGGTGAGCATGGAACCGGAGCGGTTCGTGGACATCACCCGACAGTTCTACATGCTGCCGATCCTGGACTGGGAGCAGACCCGCATCCGCGGTGACGACGCCCGTCTGCTGCAACTGGCAGCCGCGGTGCCCCGGGCACGGGGTGCCGACACCCTGGACAATCCCGAGTATGCCAGCCAGTCCCGGGTAGGCCGTGGCGAGGCCGGGGCCGGTCTTGGGGATCTGCAGGTGGACCTGGTGTTCGTGATCGACACCACGCGCAGCATGCAGCCCTTCATCGACATGACCCGGGATGCGGTGGCGCGGATGACACAGGAGTTCACCGACGAGTCCTCGGCGCGGTTTCGTTTTGGTCTGGTCACCTTCCGTGACTGCACCGACACCATCCCGGGGCTGGAATACGTGACCCGCAACCACACCCCGGAGCTGGTGGATGGCCAGACCCTGGTGGACCTTTTGGAACATTCGGCCCGGGCCACCGAGGTGGGCAGTCTGGACTATGCCGAGGAGGTATTTGCCGGCGTGGACACGGCGCTGCGGTCCGCCTGGCGGGAGGATGCCCTGCGTTTCATGATCCTGGTGGGGGATGCCAGTTCCCATCCCAAGGGTCACCCCCAGAACGTGACCGGCAAGGACGAAGTGGACCTGCGCCGTGAACTGGACGATGCCCAGGTGCACCTGCTGGCGATTCACCTGCAGGACCCCCGTGCCGAGGCGGACCATCCCATTGCCCATGCCCAGTTCAGTCACCTGTCCCGGGTGCGGGGCGATGCCGGTCGTTCGGCCATCGAGGCGGTGGATGCCTTCGAGCAGGCGCAGTATCTGGCCCTGGTGGAGCAGGTGACCGATGACATCAACAGCCTGCTGCAGCGGGCCGTGGGCGGTCAGGCCGCCACACCCGCCCCGGGCGCGGGCGATGCCGAGCTGGCATCGGTGTCGGCCCTGTGGCAGGCCGCCCTGGTGGAATACATCGGCCGCGAGGCCACCCCGCCCAAGGACATCGTCGCCTGGTCGCTGGACCGTGACCTGATGAACCCGGCGGACCGGTCGCTGGATGTGCGGGTGCTGGTCACCCGTGAACAGCTGAGCACCCTGTCCCAGTCCCTGGACCGGGTGGTGCAGGCCCTGATGCGGGCGGAGGTCACCCAGGCGCAGTTCTTCGAGGCCCTGCAGGGCGTAGCCGGTCAGACCATGAAGCAGCCCGACGAGATTGGCCAGGGCGCCCAACTGGCGGACACGGGCCTGTTGCCGGCGTTCATCCAGAGCCTGCCGTATCGCAGCGACATCCTGTCGCTGACCGATGAGATGTTCGCCAGCATGACCACGCAGCAGCGTGCGGAGCTGGAGTGGAGCCTGCTGGCCAAGCTGGAGCAGTACCGTGCCATCAACGAGCAGGTGGATGTGTGGTTCCAGCTCAACGACACGGATGACGACCGGGACCGTGTGTACCCACTGCACCTGGATTACCTGCCCTGAGTCGGGCGGGCCATCCGTTGGAGTGATGTCATGCAGCATGGATTTGTGATTCGTATCGTTCTTGTCCTCCTGCTGGTGACCCTGCCTGGCGCTGCGCAGGCCGTGAGCGTCTCGCCGGGGTTGTCGGAGGCGGTGCAGCGGCTCATCGACGGCACGGCCACCCCGGAACAGGAAATGCTGATGTTCTTTGCCAACCGGGAGGTAAACCTGGCGGCCTTGCGGGGTGAACTGAACACCAGGCAATACGAGTTCGTGCAGCACCGATTCAATACCCTGAACGAGCAGTTCTCCCGTCAGGCTGTGCAAGAAGCGGGATTTCGTGCTCAGGTCACGGGTCAAGGGGTCAATCCCGGCGCCGATACCGACGTCAATGTGCTGTCCGGAGGCAGTCGTCGCATCAAGCTGGACGACATCCAGCAGATCGAGATGAATTATCAGCGTATTGCACGTGAGCACTTCCAGCGCCAGGGTCTGGAAACACCGGTGGGTCGGTTCGACACCGACACGGATTTCATGCCCCACCCGGATCACACGGATCAGTTCGACCAGATCGTCCGGCACATCAACCAGCGGGGTGGCACCGCCTACGCCACCCCGGGCGCAGTGCGTGCCCAGATCGCCCTGAGTCACGATTCCCGCTCGGGTATTGTTCCGGTGAACGTGGATGACGCCATGGATTTCTCTGCGGAGATGCGCCGCCTGAGCCAGGCCAAAAAACGCAGTGCGGATGCCTGGGTGCGAGAAGCAAACGCGCTGCAGCGCCTCGATCCGCAACGGGCGGAACTCTACCGGGCCCGGGCGCAGTTGGCTGAATCCCAATCAGCCAAGTACATCCACCGTCAGTTCAAGCTGAGCAATCACCTGCTGGAACAGCACAACCTGCCTACGGCAACCCTTGAGAATACCGGCCTGGATCGGGCGCTGGGGCGTCTCGACAGGGGTCGGGGTGTTGCCACCGTGGGGGATGCGGTCGCCGTGCGTGCCATGAATCAACACGGATTTCAGCGGGCCTCCGATCAACTGGTGGATACCTTCGGCACTCTGGCTGGCATCAATCCCGCTCAGACTGAACAGTTCACCCGGGCCATCGCCCAGGAGGTTGTCCGCATGACCCCTTCCAAGGCGGGTGAGGCCATCAGCCGCCTGGAGCGCCAGGTGGGTGGGGGTTTCGCCCAGAGCGTGGCCCGGGAAGCCCGGAATATCCGGCCACCCCCCAAGGTCGCCCCTACACCTGCGACATCCAGCGCGGCATGGGCGGGCAAGGCGGTGAAGATCCTGTCGACGGGACTGAAGGGATATTTCATGGGCCGGGAGGGTGTGTATCACGCCCTGGATCAAACGGAGTCTGACGACACTGCCTTCGACTTCGTCATGCGTGTGTACCAGAACGCCGCCTGGTACGGTTCTGGTGTGGGATATGCCTACGAAGAAGCGGAACAGGCAGAAATTGCCCGATTCATGCGGGAGGTGGAGCGCGGCCATGATCCAGGTCTCACCCGCTACGTGACCGTGACCCTGCTCCAGATACCCTACCTCATGGCCAGGGATACGGCCACGGGCATCCTCTACCTGCCCGACGCTGTCTTCGAGGCCATCACCGGCACCAAGGAGGCAGAGGCCCGTGAGCAGGCATCCAGGGAGTTCCTGGCCGAGGTGCGGCGGCTGGTGCGTCATCGTGAGCTGATTGACGAGGCCTTTGCCCATGCCGAGGAGATGGGCGTGAGGCCCGAGGATTCGGACGGCTTTCTCGATTGTCTGTGCAATCAATGCGGAGGCATGCTGGGGGGATACTTTTGTGTGGGTTCGGGTTGCCGATTTTCCATGGGTTCGGGCCCCTGCGTGTGCAAGGGCCCCCTCAATGCCTGGAACACCCCGATCCCGGGGGGCATCCAGGAGAGTCTGAGTTGTTTCAATACTGTCACGAACAGACACCACAGCGAGGCTCAGGCCATTTTCGACAGCTGGCGGGAGCGTATTCCCGCGGAGAACTACAAAAGCGTCGAGACCGAGGTGGAAGAGATCAAATGGCTTCTGGAGCAAGGTGACTTTGAACAGGCGGCCCGCAGCTATCAGCCCATCGCTCCGTTGCTGGACGGGGCTGTGGGTTCCATCGCCACAGATGACGGTGTGATTCACACGCGCCTGGATCGGCACCTGGCGGGACGTATCGCGGGAGGGCTCACCACCGGGGCCCGTGACCACCAGGCCCGACAGGAGTATCCGCAGGCCCTGGATGCCTATCGGGCCGGGTTGTCTCTATGGCCTGACGAAGAGGTGGAGGCCCGGGTGGCGAGGCTGGAGAGATACCTGGCCGTGCAGGATCCCCTGGAGGCCGCCCGCAGGGCCGAAGGGGCTCAGGTGGCTCGCAGTCAGCCGTGGGACGACACGGCGGTGGTGGCGTTGACGCCGCCAAGGGAGCAGGCCATGGTTAGCGAGCGCGGATCACTGAATAGCCAGCAGCGGGAGCAGGTACATGAACTCCGGGTGGAGCAGCATGGGCATCTGACCGTGGAGGTACAGGCGGATGGGGATCTGCAAATGGGGCTGCAATTGCGGCATGCGGAGGGGGCGGGTCTTCTGAGCCAGGACCGTGCCGGACGCAGAGATAGCCGACGGGTGGAGCAACCCGATCTTGCCCCGGGCCTTTACGAGGTCCGGGTGCAGCGCCAAAGCGGGGAGGGGCATTACGTGCTCACGCCCCACCTGCGCATGGTGTCCATACCCAACGACCGGGAACCCAATGATTCTGCCGAGCAGGCGCAACCCATCCCCGTGGATCAGGTTTCCACCGGCTTGCTCGGCTATCGCAACCACGAGGGCCGGGACATGGAAGACTGGTACCAGGTGACGCTGTCCGCCCATGGGCGGCTGTCGGTGGACATCGAAGCCGAAGAGACCCTGCGGGTGGCTGCCCAGTTGCGGGACGAGGCGAGCACTGGATTGCTGCATCAGGACCACCTGGGCCGCAGGTCGCAAAGGCAGCTGGAGCGGCCCGACCTGGCGCCTGGGACCTACTACGTGCGCGTGATGCGTCATGAGGGGCAGGGGGGATACACAGTCACGCCCCGACTGGATCGCGTGGGCGAGGCGGGTGAACTGGAGCGCCACGACAGCATGGAGCAGGCACGCCCCATCGAACTGGACCAGGAACTCATCAGCCTGCTGGGTTACCGTGATGCGTCAGGGCGCGATACCGAGGACTGGTTCCGCCTCACAGTGGGTGCATCCGGCCAGTTGTTCGTGTATGTGCGTGGCGATGACGAGTTGCAGCTGGCAGCGCAACTCAGAGACGCTGGCGGCGCCCGCACCCTGGTGGAGGATGGTCACGGGCGGGACTCCCGCCGTCGTCTGGAGCGGCACGATCTGGAGCCGGGGACGTATTATCTTCGGGTTTACCGTCACGCCGGGCAGGGCAGCTATCGCGTGACCACGCGGTTGCAATGAGCCTGGCTGACCACTCCGCGCGACGCCTGCCGTGGCGTTGCGCGGAGGATTGGCGTTGTACCTGCCTGTTCAGGTATTTTGCTGTCCATCCCGACCGTTTCCCAACCGAGGAGCCCCCATGGTCACCGCCATCATCTTGATCAACGTCCAGCGCCAGAAGGTCAACCAGATCGCTGAGGAGCTGGCCGACATGGAACAGATCACCGAGGTCTTTTCCGTCAGTGGTCAGTATGACCTGATCGCCATCGCGCGCGTGCCCAGGAACGACGATCTGGCCGAGGTGGTGACCCGTCGCCTGCTGACCATCGACGGGCTGGAGAAGACCAACACCCTGCTGGCCTTCAAGGCCTACTCCCGGCACGATCTGGAGGCCATGTTCTCCGTTTGATCGTTTGATCGTTTGATGTGGCGCCGCCCGACCCACGGCAGCGGGGAACCGCATGGTGCCGGGGGCGGGCACTGAAATCATTTGCAAGGAAACCCCATGACCCAGATCCAGCATCGTGAGGCCTGGCTGTTGGCCTCGCGCGAGTTTGACGAGAATCGAAGTGAAAGCCTTTGGCAGCGCTGCCTGGAGCAGTGCCATCAGGACCCCAACGAGGCCAAGGCCCAGTACCTGAACGAGGCGGCCGTGCTGTACGACCAGCATCTGGCCCAGGGGCGTGGTGAGGGTACACCGCATCCTGACGGCTCCGGTGGAGTGCGCCGTGGCAGGCCGCCCAAGCAACCAAGGGTGGGTCTTTGGGCGCGCCTGAAGGAGCCTTCGCCCCTCAACCCCCTGATTGCAGCCATCCCGCTGGGTCTGGTGGCCCTTTGGATCATCCTGGGCTACATCTTCGCCCAGACCCGCCCACCCTTCGTGGTATGGGGCGTGTTGCTGGCGATCATCTACGTGCCGGCCGCAGCAATCATTGGTTATACAGCCCTGTTCACCCTGCGTTATCGCCTCAGCGAGACCTTTCGGCGTGAGCGGGCCGCTGAAGTGGATGGCCTGAGCCTCTGGGCCATTGTCTCGGTCCTGTTGTTTGGTGCCATCAGTACCTTCCTGCTCTGGGCCATGTAGCGACAGGCTCCTTGCACTGGTAGATATGACCTATTTTTCGTGGGATATTGGTTACCCACATAAATACCCTGGGAAACCACAGGTAAGTGCGCCATGCTGATCAAGCCTGTTGACGACCTCGCCCCCCACATCGAGGAACTACACCGTCTGCTTGGGCGGGCTGACGATGAACAGGCCCGGCAGATCCGGGCGAGAATCCTGGCCCTGGAGGGGCGGTTGGCCGCAGCCGCCGAACTGGATCGGCAACTGGCCGACTCCAATCAGGCCGTGGTGATCCACGACCTGCACCTGGAGGTGCGGGGCACGTCCGTTCACTTCGATCATGTGGTGTTCAATCGCCGCATGGAGGCGTTCGTGCTGGACTCCCGGTTCTTCAATACCGGGGTCAGGGTGGAGGCCGAAGAGCGCTTTTTCCATGTGGACGAGGAAGTGGGGGGCGACCCGCTGGAGGTCATCGACCCGCTGAGCGATCTGGCCGAGCAGGTGCGCGCCCTGGGCAACGCGGTGCTGTTCATGTCCTGGCCCCATCGTTTGGGCGTAAGGCTCATTCCACAGGTCCATGGCCGCATTGTGGTGGGGCCGGATGCCCACGTGCATCTGGCCGGCGAGCACAACCCGGGTGGCCAGGTCACCTGGCTGGAGGACGTGCTGGAACAAGGCCTGCGGGGCAAGCCAGGGCAGGGCGGCAACTACCTGGCCATGTTACGGGCCCTGGCCTCCACCGTGAGCCTCCAGGCCCTGCAGGGCTGTGCCGAGGCATTGGCAGGTCTGCACGTGGCCCGTGCGCCGAATTATCAGGCCGAGTTCGGTATCAATGCTCAGGCACCATCCCCCAGGGGTGCGCCGGAGCAGACAGCACAGACCGAGGCCACGGAAACACCGGCCGCCGCGCCAGCGGCACCCAAGGAGGAAGAGGTCAAGCCCCGCTCCCAGCGAGGCCGGGCGAGCACCAGCGGCACCAGGAAGTCCTCAAAATCAGCAACCAGTGAGGGTGCCCGTTCTCAAGGCAAGGGCAAGCCCGCTGCCCGAGGCAAGACCAGGGAGGCCACCAGGGGCACCACAGGCCAACGCCGCAGCAAGGCTGCAAAACCTTCGGCAGAAAAGGCACAGAAGCCATCCCCGGCGGCATCCGAGGCCGAATCGCCGCCGGCCTCCAACCCGGATGAAAGCCAGGCGTCCGAAAAGAAACTCCCTTCCTCCCGTATCGCCTCCGCCCTGGGCATGAAGACCGGCCCTTTCCTGGATCTGCTGGCCGAACAGGGCCTGCTGGAGCAGAAGGACGGCGCCTGGCAGCTCACCGAAAAAGGGACCGAGCGCGGTGGCGAGCAGCGAGGCAGCGGCAACCGCATCTCCTTCGCCTGGCCCGCGTCGGTCAAGGACGAGGCGAGGGCTGCCAGGGATGGGTCCTGAACCGGATGAAAGGTCTCCAGGGAACCGGAAAAGTCCCTAACGCTTCCGCGTTAAATCCAGCCGTCGCACGAAATCCTCCAGAATGCGGCGATACAGGTCATCCTTGAGGATGGCGTCCTCCACGCCCGCGTCCAGGCTCGGGTTGTCGTTGACCTCGATCACCATCATGCCACGGTCCGTCTGTTTCAGATCCACCCCGTAAAGCCCATCGCCGATGAGATTGGCGGCCTTGAGGGCTGTTTTGATCACCATGGGAGGGACATCCTCCACGGCCAGGGTGCGCGCGCCCCCTTGCCGTAGTCGGCCCTTGGCCTGGTGGTTCACGATCTGCCAGTGTTTTCGGGACATCAGGTACTGGCATGCGTAAAGGGGTTGCTTGTTGAGCACGCCGATGCGCCAGTCAAACTCCGTGTAGACGAATTCCTGGGCCAGGATCAGGTCCGATTCCTTCAGCAAGCGGCGTCCGATCTCCTCCAGTTCGGCACGGTTCTCGGCCTTGAACACGCCTCGGGAGAATGATCCGTCCGGGATCTTCAGGACCACGGGATAGCCGATATGCTCCTCAGCGGTGAGGAGGTTTTCCCTGCGCAGGACCAGGGTGCGGGGTGTGGGGACCTTGTTGGCAGCCAGTCGTTCTGCCAGGTAGACCTTGTTGGTGCACTTGAGGATGGAGTCGGGGTCGTCGATCACCACCATGCCCTCGCTGTCTGCCTTGCGGGCAAAGCGGTAGGTGTGGTGGTCGATGCGAGTGGTTTCGCGGATGAACAGGGCGTCGTATTCCGCCAGGCGGCCGAAATCCTTTCGGTCGATCAGGTCCACCTCCAGCCCCACGGTGCGCCCCAGGCGTGCAAAGTGGTTCAGGGCCGCCCGGTTGGAAGGCGGCAGGTCCTCTTCCGGGTTTTGCAGGATGGCCAGGTCATACTTGTAGCTGCGGGTGCCCCGGGGTTTGCGCCAGGGGCGCTTGAGATAGGTTTCCAGGGCGCTGAAAAAAGAGTCCTCCTGCTCGGCATCCAGGCTGTTCAGGGCCATGGGCTTGAGGGCTTCAATACGCCACTGGCCCACCAGCCGGAATTCCACCTTGAACAATGGGGTGGGGAAGACGGTGAACAACTGCTGGGCGATCTCCTGCAGTTCCTTGGGGGCGCACTGCCCGAAGAAGACGGTGATCTCGAACGCCGTGGGCTCCAGCCCCGAGCGTTTGCGCCCCAGTACCCGGGCCACCTTGCGATCGATGTCCTCGGTGTCCAGGCTGTAGATGGACTTGCGGGAGAGGTCCTGCAGGGTTCGTACCGAGGGTACCACCTTGTGTTGCCGGGCCTCGGCCAGCAGCGAACAGTAGTAACCCACACTCAGGTAGCGAAGGCTGCGGCACAGGTTGATCACCCGCAAGCGGCTTTTGCCAGCGGCATAGTCCGGGTGGGTGAGGTAGTCCGCGGCCAGCACCACGGGGTAGTCCGGGAAATGGGGCTTCCAGTCTCCGGGTTGCTCGATGAGCAGGACATGATCCGACATGGGGGCTTCCTTGTGGCTTGTGGCGCAGGGTTGGGGCTTTGTGTGGTTACGAAGCGGCGCGGGGGCCGATCACCAGGACCGCCTTGAGTCCCGCCTTGCCATAGCGGGCCATGCGCTCGAAATCCCGTTGCAGGATGGGCATGTTCAACGAGTCCAGCCGGGTTTCACCGTTGTCGTAGTCCACGAAGGGGTCGTGCACGTAGATGAAGTGCTCATCAAAGCCGGTGACCACCACCCAATGGGGAAACTTCTCACCGTAGATCTGGTAGGAACTGATCAGTACCACGGGGATGCCGCCGGCATCAAAACGTGCCCGCAGGTCCACCGGGGTCAGGTGCCCGTAGTGTACCGGGATGCCCAGGCCGTGGATCTCGTCCAGCATGTCTTCCTGCACCAGGCGCATCACCTCTTTCTTGTCCTGGCTGCGCACGGAATCCAGTAAGGGTATCTGTTCGTCACCCAGGGTGAGTTCCACGGAAAAGCCCCGATGGGCCGCCGCCAGGGCCAGCCCGAAAGGCCCGCAACCCCCATGGCCCGAGGTCATGTAGATGGTGGTGGCCTCCCGCCATAGACGAAGTTCCAGCTTGCGGTCCAGGGTCAGCATCGGATCCTGGGCCTTCATGGCCATCATCAGGCAGGAAGGTCCACAGGTGAAGTCCAGGGTCTGCTCGTAAAACGGCACGCGGACCATCTCCGGCCGCAGGTCGGCTGCCAGGGATTTCTCGTAACGCCAGGCATCCATGTGATCTTCGTAGTAGTCGTCATACTCACCGAAACGCCGATAGCCCAGGGACTCGAACAAACACTGCGAGGCCGTGTTGTCCTTGCGGATCTCCAGGCGCAGGTACGCGCAGTCCCTGGCCCGGGCAGCGGCTTCGGCCGCCCGCACCAGGTTCCGGCTCAGACCCTGTCCACGGGCGGCAGCATCCAGGGCGATGGAATACAGCCTTGCGCTTGATGTGCCGCGACTGAACAGCACGAGCACATAACCCACGGGGCCCTTGCCGGTATCGTGCACCAGGGTGTGTGCATTGGCCTTGGTCAGCATGTAGCGGAATTGCCGTCGGGAAAGGCGGTCGGTGGGGAAGCAGCGCTGTTCCAGGGCCACCAGGGCAGGGATATCGGACATCCGGGCAGGCCGGATCACACCCTCCGGGATCCAGGGAGTGTCGGCGCGGGGCAGGGGGGCAGTGGCGTGTTCCATGGCATCATCGAGTGGCCGTCAAGCCTTCAGGATTGGGCATGGCCGGGGTTTCGTCAATTGCCACACGCCGCCGCCGGTCGGCTGGACCGTCCCATGGTCTGCTCTAGCGGGAACGTCGCCACCCGGCGACGAGCCCGCCCATGACGATGAGCACGCCACCGATCCAGTCCCTGGGCCCCAGCAGCTCGCCGGCCAGCCAGGCGGCCGACACGGCACCGGCCACCAGCTCGAAGATGAGGATGACCGAGGACTGCCGCACCGGGAGCCAGGTCACGCCCACCTGCACCGTCATGGTCATGGTGGTCATGATCGTCATGCCCACCAGCAGGGCCGCGGCGATGGTCCATGGGTCCGGCGCAAGACCGATGCCCAGTGTACCCGCAGCCCCCATGGCCAGCAGGGGGGCTCCAGACCAGGCCGCCAGGGTCTTCACCCGCAGCGGCATCCAATAGGCATGGCGCACCTGGATATTGGTGGCCGCAAAGGCCATGCCCGCCAGCAGGCCCAGCAGGTCTGCCCGGGTCATGGCCAGGGTGGTGTTGGTGGGCCAGAGCATCACCAGGGCGCCGGTCAGGGCCAGGGCCAGGGCGACCATGGCCTGCGAGGTGAGCGGTTCACGCAGCAGCAGCCGCGCCAGGACCACGGCCCAAAGCGGAGAGAGATAAAAGAACAGCAATACCCTGACCACGTCGCCCTCGATCACGCCCAGGGAGAAGGCGGTGCCCGACAGCGCCGAGGTGAGCGCAATGCCGGCAAAACGTCCGGGGTGACGCCGCACCCATCCGACATGATGGCGCGCCACCACCAGGCCCACCAGGCAGGCACCCAGATAGATGAAGGCCACCGACCAAAGACCATGCAGGCCGGCCTGCTCCAGCCAGCGCAGCGGGATCCAGAAACAACCCCACAACCCGGCGCCGATGAGCAGGGCACCCACGGCCATGCCCTGACCGGGACCTTGCTGGCTCAAGGTGAAAGTGTCGTGGGCGGCGTTGTGGGTGGACATCAAATACTGGCCTTGTGATTGAGGCGGGAACCGCGAGTCGCTAAGCCCTCGTGGGAGCGGCCCCTGGCCGCGAAGGGTTTGCGAAAAGGCGAAAAGGGGACAGACACCTTTTTGAAAAAAAGGTGTCTGTCCCCTTTTTTTGCTTCTAACCGGCGGCGCGGCGGCCGCCGCCACCGTTGCCACCTGGGGGAGGGGTCCAGACGTTTCTAAACGGCTGGTGGGTGTGTTCGGGGATGTCTCGGGAGAAGCTCAGCCGGATACCCTGTCCGGAGCGGATGCCGCGGATCCGGCCCTGTTTGATGCCGTACATGCGGGCTACATCCCCACAGCCCCGCAAGAAATCCGGCGGTGGCGTGCCACGCTGCGCCTGGGCCTTGCCGTCCTGGAGCTTCACCACAAAGGCGATCCGCGCATGCCAGATGAGCAGGCCCGCGCCCAGGGCGAGGATGGCGAACATGAGCAGCAGTGGCATCAGCATGGCAGGGCGTCAGGGTTCGTGTTTGGGTAACCGCGCACGATCGCACGGCTCGGCCCGGGTTCGCAAGCTGTGGTCCAATCCCTGCTTAAACAGGGCCCACTTGCGTTAAGCTGAGGGTTCATCTTCCCCGGCTCACTGGAGTCTTTCCATGCTCATCACACGACGTCGTCTCCTGCTGGCTTCCGGTGCCCTGTTGCTGAGCGGTTGCGCGGCCATGCGCAGTGACTTCGAGACGCCGTCGGTGAGCCTGGAGTCCTTTCGTGCCGTGCCCAACCAGGGCATGGCGCCACGGTTTGCCCTGGGCCTGCGGGTGGTCAACCCCAACCCGGCCAGCCTGCCCCTGCGGGGGATGAGCTATGCTGTGGATTTCGAGGGGCACCAGTTGATCACCGGTGTGGCCAGCGACCTTGAGACCATCCCGGCGTTTGGTGAGTCGCGCTTCGAGGTGGAGGCGGGGCTGGATCTCATCAACAGCCTGCGCCTGCTCAATGATCTGATGGCCCGCGCCGATCGCGATCACCTGAACTACAAGGTGCGGGCACGGCTGGACGCAGGTGGTTTCAGCCGCTTGATCACCATGGAGGAAACGGGTCAGATTCCCATCTCCGCCCTGAGTGGTCGGCCGGCACCACGGTGAGTTGTCATGCTGCATATTTCCAACAATGTGACCCTGGGCGACTGGGAGGTGGAGATCAGCCAGATCCGCGCTCAGGGGGCGGGCGGTCAGAACGTGAACAAGGTGGCCTCGGCGGTACACCTGCGCTTTGATATTCAGCGTTCTTCGCTGCCGCGCTTGTACAAGGATCGGTTGCTGCGCATGTCGGATCAGCGTATCAGCAAGGATGGGGTGGTCATCATCAAGGCACAGCGTTTCCGCACCCTGGAACAGAACCGCGAGGATGCTCTGGAGCGCCTGCGGGATCTGATCCAGGAGGCAGGGCGGCCAGTGAAGAAGCGCAAGCCCACGCGGCCCACGCTGGCCTCCAAACGGCGACGTCTGGAGAAGAAGGTTCAGCGGGGACGGACGAAGGCGTTACGGGGGCCCATCAAGTCGGATTGAGCCCGATGCCCTTCTGCCATCGACGGCCCTCACCCTGCCGGCTTTTATCCCATCAACCCCCGCTGATTCGTTAAACTTCGCCACCATGCCGACCGCCCATCCCCACTATGACGTCCTCATCATCGGCGCCGGTGCCGCCGGCCTCATGTGCGCCGGGGTGGCCGGGCAACGGGGCCAGCGCGTGCTGGTGCTGGACCATGCCAACAAGCCGGGCAAGAAGATCCTCATGTCCGGCGGCGGGCGCTGCAACTTCACCAACCTGCACTGCACCGCCGAGGATTTCATCAGCGCCAACCCCCACTTCGCCAAATCCGCCCTGAGCCGTTTTACCCCCTGGGACTTCATTGCCCTGGTGGAGCGCTACGGCATTCCCTACCACGAACGGGAACACGGCCAACTGTTCTGCGACCGCTCCGCCAAGGACATCCTCAACATGCTGCTGGCGGAATGCGAGGTCGGTAATGTGGAGGTCCGCACCCGCACCGCCATCAAGGATGTGCGCATCGGCGCGCCCCATCAGGTGGACACACCAACGGGCACCGTGCAGGCCGACGCCCTGGTGATTGCCACCGGGGGCTATTCCATTCCCACCATGGGGGCCACCGGGTTCGGCTTTGACCTGGCCCGATCCCTGGATATCCCCGTGCGCCCCACACGCCCCGGGCTGGTGCCCCTCACGCTGGAGGGCAAGGCCCTCAAACGCCTGGAGGACCTGAGCGGCATCGCCCTGGACGCCGAGGCAGGGTTTGATGGCCAGTGCTTTCGGGAGAACCTGCTGTTCACCCACCGGGGGCTGAGCGGTCCGGCGGTGTTGCAGGTGTCGTCCTACTGGGAGCCGGGGCAGCCGGTGGAGATTGATCTGTTTCCGGGCGTGAATCTGGGCGATCACATCCGTAGCGTGCGTACGCAACGTCCGAAGATGGAATTGAAGACCCTGCTGGGAGAGCGGCTCACCCGACGGGTGGCGCAACGCTGGTGTGATCTTTGGGTGGAGAGCAAGCCCCTGGATCAGCTCAGTGACGAGGACATTGCCCAGGTGGAGCGGGTGTGCCAGTCATGGCAGGTGTGGCCGTCGGCCACCGAGGGGTATCGCGTGGCGGAGGTTACGGTGGGCGGGGTGGATACGGACGCCCTGTCCTCCAAGACCCTTGAATGCCGGGCCTATCCAGGGCTGTATTTCATTGGCGAGGTGGTGGATGTCACCGGCCATCTGGGCGGCTTCAACTTCCAGTGGGCCTGGGCATCCGGTCATGCGGCGGGCTGTGCGCTGGCCGGATAGCCCGCCTGGCATGGTTGAAGCTCACCACATCAGGTCATCCGGTATCTCGTAACCGGCGTAGGGGTCGTCCTCTTCCCTGGCCTTGTCCCGGGGTTCGGGGTCATTGCAGACCACCACCCGGTCGGCATCGCGTTCGGCGATCTTGTCGGCCCCTTCCCGGGTCACCACCTCGTAGCCATCCCCCAGGGTGACAATGGCCATGCGCCCGTTGCCCAGTCGATCCCGTTGTTCCGGGGTGACGTGCAGATGGCGAATCAACTTGCCGTGCTGGAAGTTGTAGGGGATGTCGCCACCTTCCCGATCCTGGCGATGGGCGTCGATCAACTGCCGGATCTGCGCCTCCAGCGCCTTGCGCTCGGCAGCCTCCTTTTGCTGGCGGTTCAGCTCGCGTGAGCGTTCCGCCTCCCGGCGCCGGGCCTCTTCGGCGGCGCTGGGCTGAGCCGGTTCCGCCGTGGCCGCGCCCTTGCCCTTCTTCTTCTTCTTCTTGGGCGAGGCATGCCGCGCCTGCTTGAGTTTTTTCTCATCCACCAGCCCCGCTTTCAGGAGCTGTTCGTGCAGGGAGTTGGCCATGGGACTTATCCGAGGGTGTTGGCTGAAGAAAAAATCCTCATTCTACGCCGTCCGCCCGAGCAGGGGCCAGCCCGGATCAACCCCTGGATGGGGACTCGCTGGACGTGTTCCCGGGTGAGCGGGAAGGGCCCCGAAAGCTGGAGTCGACCACAAGGCGGCCCTTATACTCCCGCCAGATCCACAATCAATGGAACACCCATGTCTCGCTTCATGAAAGGACTGTTTGCGCTGGCGCTTGGTGCCCTTTGCGCCGTTTCCGTGGCCCAGGCCGGCAAGCCGGTGGTGGTGTCTTCGAAGATTGATACCGAGGGTGCCGTGCTGGGTCAGATCATCCTCCAGCGGCTTGAGGCGGGTGGCATCGAAGTTCGTGATCGGCTGCAGTTGGGGGGCACGAGTATCGTGCGCGGGGCATTGAATTCCGGGGACATCGACATCTACCCCGAATACACCGGCAACGGTGCCTTCTTCTTCGACATGACCGACAGCGACGTTTGGCATGACGCCGAACAGGCCTACGCCACCGTGCGCGAGCGGGATGCGGAAAACGGCTTGATCTGGCTCACTCCGGCCGATGCCAACAATACCTGGGCCATGAGTGTGCGCGGTGATCTGGCCCGGGCTCAGGGTCTCGTCACGCTGGAGGACCTGGCCGATTATCTCAATGGGGGAGGGGACTTCAGGTTTGCCGCCAGCGCCGAGTTTGTCGAGTCGGAGCAGGCCCTGCCGGCCTTCCAGTCGGCCTATGGATTCGAACTGCGGTCGGATCAGCTGCTGGTGCTGTCGGGGGGTAATACGGCAGCCACCATGCGCGCTGCCGCCCGTCAGACCAGTGGTGTCAATGCCGCCATGACCTACGGTACCGACGGTGGTATTCAGGCCCTGGATCTGGTGGTGCTGGAGGATACCCTGGGTGTGCAGCCGGTTTACCAGCCGGCGCCGGTGGTCCGGCAGACGGTTCTTGAAGCCCACCCGGAGATTGCTGAGCTGCTGGAGCCCGTGTTCCGGGCGCTGGATATGGAGACCCTGCAGCACCTCAATGGCCAGGTGGCGGTGCAGGGGGTGTCTCCCCGGCGTGTGGCGGCTGATTTCCTCGCGGACCTGAACGAGTAAATCACCCATGGTCCATGAAGCCAGGCCCAATCGGGTCCTGGTCAGCCTGATGAGTCTGGGGCTATTGGCCTGGCTGGGACTGGATGCCCTCAGCGTGGCCCCCAACCGGCTGGTGCAGGGAACGCCCCTGAGTCCGGTTGAGGCCCTGGGGTGGATGGTCACGCTGCTGGGGTCCGTGTCCATGGCCTGCGTGGTGTGGCTGGCCTGGCGCCCCACCTCTGCCAGGCTCTGGACAGCCCTGGGGCTGGTGATGGGGCTGCTGGTGGCCATGCCCCTGTGGTTGTCCGGTGCTGTTGTGGCCGTGCTGGACCCGGATATGCCTCAGGCGCGGGTGGGCATCGGCCCCGGTCTCTGGGTGCTGCTGTTCCTGTGGTTGCTGGTGCTGGTGGAGTTGCGCATTCGCTTGGGGCTGCGCCGCGTGTGGGTGTGGAGCCTGCTGTCGTTCATCATCCTGATCTGGGGGGTGGCCTTGAGCCAATGGCTCACGCCGCTGGCGCTGGTTCAGGAATACCAGGCCCGCAGCGAGCAATTCCTGGAAGCCGTGCTCTATCACCTGGCATTGGTGGGGGCGGCGGTGGGCGCCAGCCTGGTGATTGGCCTGGGCCTGGCGTTGGCGATGCGTCGTTTCGATGGTCTGCGGCGCCTGGGGTTCGGGGTGCTGAACTCCCTGCAGACCATTCCCAGCCTTGCCCTGTTCGGGCTTTTGCTGGCGCCACTGGCCTGGTTGGGCAATCAGGTGCAATGGTTGGGTGCCCTGGGCGTGAGCGGGATTGGCTGGGCTCCCGCCTGGCTGGCCCTGGTGGCGTACAGCCTGCTGCCCATGGTGCGCAATACTTACGTGGCCCTGGAAGGGGTGGATCCGGGCGTGATCGAATCGGCCCGCGGTATGGGTATGAGCCCTTTGCAGGTCTTTTTCCAGGTGCGCCTGCCGCTGGCCCTGCCGGTGATGCTGGAGGGCATCCGTATCACCACCGTTCAAGCCATCGGCCTGACGGCCGTGGCAGCCCTCATCGGCGCCGGTGGGCTGGGCACCTTCATCTTTCAGGGGCTGGGGCAGGCGGCGATGGACCTGGTGCTGCTGGGGGCGCTGCCCATCATCGCCATGGCGCTGGTGGCCGATGCCCTGCTGGGCGCCCTGGCGGAACGAATGCGACGGCGGGAGGCCTCATGATCGAGCTCTTTGACGTAACCCGGCGGTTTGGCGACGAGACGGCGGTGGACCGCATCTCGCTGCGGGTGGAACGGGGTGAGTTCTGTGTGCTGGTGGGGACTTCCGGCTGCGGCAAGTCCACCACCCTGCGCATGATCAACCGGCTCATCGAGCACAGCGAGGGTGAGATCCATCTGGACGGTCAACCGATCCGGGATTTCCAGGAGGATCAGTTGCGCCGCCGCATCGGCTATGCCATCCAGAGTACCGGGCTGTTTCCCCACTGGACGGTGGGTCGGAATATCGGGCTGGTGCCCCGCCTGCTGCAGTGGCCCGGGTCACGCATTCAGGAACGGGTGGAGGCGCTGATGGACTTGCTGGGGCTGCCGCCGGAGTTTGCCCACAAGTACCCGCACCAGTTGTCCGGCGGCCAGGCCCAGCGCGTAGGGGTGGCACGGGCTCTGGCAGCCGACCCGGAGATTCTGTTGATGGATGAGCCTTTCGGGGCCCTGGATCCCATCACCCGCCAGACCCTGCAAGGGGAGCTGCGCGACCTCCAGCATCGCCTGGACAAGACCATCGTCTTCGTCACCCACGACATGGACGAGGCCCTGACACTGGCCGATCGGCTGGTGGTGATGCACGCGGGGCGCATCGTGCAGCAGGGCAGCCCCACTGAACTGCTGCGGGCACCGGCGGATGATTTCGTGGCGTCCTTGCTGGGCGGGGATGATCGGGGGCTCAAGGAGGCGGCTCTGATTCGGGTGGAGGAGCGCATGCTGCCTGTCACACGGGAGGCCGAAGGTGCGCCGAGGGTGCGTCGGCACGCCACGGTGAACCAGGCCCTGTCACTGATGCTGTGGCATCACACACGGCATCTGCTCGTGGTGGATGAGGGCGACTCTCTTGTGGGGCAACTCTCCTTGGATGTACTGCTGCACAAGGCATGTCATGAGTGACGTGGCCATCAAGGAGGGCGAGGCGGTCAATCGACGATCCCGATGGCGTTTTGTCGTGCCCCTGATCTGGCTGGCGGCCCTGCTGCTGCTGGCTGTGGGCATGACCACCCTGGAGCCCCTGTTTCGCCTGTTGGAGCCGGATCTTCGCCAGGTGATCTACGTCCGGGAGAGCTTTTTGGTGTTGCTGGGGCAGCATGTCCTGATGGTGGCCGTGGCGGCGCTGCTGGCCACCGTCGTGGGGGTGGGGGCGGCCGTGGCGGTCACGCGGGCGGCCGGGCGTGATTTCATGCCCATGGTGGCGCAACTGGCCTCCATCGGTCAGACCTTCCCGCCGGTGGCGGTGCTGGCGCTGGCCGTGCCGTTGCTGGGTTTTGGAACGGTGCCGGTGATCGTGGCCCTGGTGCTGTATGGTCTGCTGCCCATCGTGCGCAATACCCTGGCAGGTCTTCAGGGGGTCTCTGCGGAGGTGCTGGAGGCGGCCCGGGGTATGGGCATGAGCCCAAGGCAGGTATTGCTTCAGGTGGAATTGCCGCTGGCGGCGCCGGTGATCCTGGCCGGCATCCGCACCTCGGTGACCATCAATGTGGCCACCGCGGCCCTGGGGGCGACAGTGGGGGCCAGTAATCTGGGTGACCCCATCATCTCCGGCATCGTCAATGGCAATACCCCCTATATCATTCAGGGAGCGGTGATGATCGGACTCCTGGCCCTCGCCGTGGACAGTCTCTTCGAGCGATTACAGCCTCGGGTGCCCGGACAGGCCAGCGATGGTCAAGTCGCCAACGGTTAGCATCGCAGCCGCGGGCAGCGCACCTCGGCCGGGACCGGGATGCGCCACCCGAAAGAAGCCGCCCACCATCCACCGGATGGGTTCCATGAGTTCCCGCTCCAGGGGTGGTTTTAGGCGGATTCCGGGATTTAGTTGTTCTGGATCACTATTGTGGAACTTCTTCCGGTGTAGTGTCGGCCTCGTTGTGAGTGATCGCGTTGTGTCGACGCGGTGTATGTCGATAAGGCTGATTTGGAGGCTATTCAAATGATGGGTGAAACGAAAGGTTCTCTTTCGGGGCTGAACGAAGAGGAAGCCATGGAGTTTCATGGTGTGTTCATGACCAGCATGATGGGCTTCCTGGCGGTTGCCGCCGTGGCTCACGTTCTGGCCTGGATGTGGCGTCCCTGGGGTGTGTCCTGGTAAGACCCTTCGCCTGAATGGCGAATCAGGTCTGACGCAGTACCCTCAGCGAAGCAGTAAAAGCAGGTTCTTTCCGATATAGGAGATTTCAATATGTGGCGTACTTGGCTGCTGTTCGATCCGCGCAGAGCGCTGGTTGCCCTGTTTGCATTCCTGGCCGTGCTGGCCCTTTTGATCCACTTCATCCTGTTGAGCACTGAGCGCTTCAACTGGATGCACACTGCCTCCCTGGTCGACACGACCGAGCAGGTTGCGATGCAGGCTCAGACGGGCAAGTCGACCCTGGCCTAACTGGCCACGAGGTGTCTGACACCCGATCTTCCGGGCGGGATGGCTACGAAGCGTTCATCCCGCCCGGCATCCGGGCCATTCCTCCACCAGCGCCTCAACACCCCGTCCTGCTCCAGTCCTCGCCCACGAAGGACTGTCTCTTGTCAGTACCCCTTATCCTCCCATTCCCGCCGATCGGTAGCCTTTTATCGCGGCAAGCCAGGCCATGCCGGCCATTGATGCCCGTCTTGGGCATTCCGCAGATCCCGCATCTTTTCAAATGAAAGGCGTCTTCTGTCGTTGTCATCGACAGAAATCTTCCGAGTCATCTGCTAGGTTAAGTTGAGGGCCAACACTGACCCCAGCCGAGCCAAAGGAGATGTCATCGTGGACAACCTGATCAAGCGCCGGTATCCAGAAGATTCAGGCGAAATTCAACCACGGCAGACCTTGGATAGCGGTACGCCGCCCATTCGACAAATATCCACCGATGCGCCCCTGCGATGGCTGGTACTGGGATGGAAAGATCTTTGGCGGGCACCGGCAGGCCTGGTTCATGGGTTACTGGTTGCCGCCTTCGGGCTGGGGATTCTCTGGCTCACCTGGGGCCAGCCATGGCTCACCATGGCATTGATATCCGGATTTCTGCTGGTGGGGCCTGCATTGGCGGTGGGAGTCAATGAACTCGCTCGACACCTGGAGCATGGTGATCAGGGCAATCCGGGTATCGGACAAAGCTTTCGAGCCTTACCGGCGCTGGGCTCCTCCCTGTGGCTGTTTGCGGCCATGCTGGCTGCCATGTTCCTCATCTGGACCGGCTACATGGCCCTGTGGATCGGCGTCATGAATGTGGGCGTGCTTGGCCAACCGGGGAGCCTGGGTGAGTTGCTCGGCACCATGCTGTCCACTACCCGCGGCATCGTCTCCCTGATAGGGGTGGTGGTGGCGGGTGCTGCCTTGGCCGTTGCTGCCTTCGCGCTGAGTGTGGTCACGGTACCTGCGATGCTGGATCGCCACGCAGGGGTTGTGGACGCCATGGCGATCAGCCTGAAGGCGCTCAGCCGAAACCCGATTCCCATGCTGGTTTGGGCAGCGTGGATCACCGCCTTGTTCGGCCTGTCGGTGCTGACCGCACTCATCGCGCTGATCGTGGTGTTTCCCTGGATCGGCTTCGCCATGTGGCATGGATACCGTGAGATGGTGGTCCAGGACGAGGATCCGAAGACCTCTGAGAGCGCAACGTCATAGGTACTCATTTCCAACCATTTGCCTCGATGATCAGCACGGCGACGATCAGCGCGGCCACCGCGGTCTGTCCGAGCCGCCAGTGGCTGGCACGCTCGCCGACGATTGCAGGGACGCGGCGCCCGATGCGCGCTGCGGCGCGGCGTTGGCGGGCGACGAACTTTTCGGCACCACTGGCCACCAGTACGAAGGGACGGGCGATCTGATCCCTGAACACCTGTGGCCCGACCGCAAGGGCACGAGCGCGAATCCAGGCGCCAAGGGCCAGTGCGGCGCCCGTGGCCAGTGGCCAGGCCTCGGTGGGTCCGGCAGCGCTGATGGGTGCGGCGAGGGCCCCGGCGGCTGAAGACCAAACGAGCGGAAGTGCAGCCGCAGCCACCGCGAGACCGAGGGTCGGCAGGACCAGCCCCTCGGGAGGGGCAGCGTGCGGGGTGACCGGGGCCTTTGCCCATAGGGTGACGGCGAAGCGTGCCATCAGGAGCAGGGTGGCCAGACCCGACAGCGTCACCCCCACGATCAGCCAGGGAAGCCATGCCTCGGAGCCCGCCGCCAGGGCTGATTTCAGCGCCTCCTTTGCCAGTGCGCCCGAGGTCATGGGCATTCCCGCCAGTACGAGCGCCGGCACGGCAAGGAGGCTGAGCACCAGCACCCGTCCAGTACGCCCCGTCTGGGCGCCAAACAGCCCAGTACCTAGAAAGAGTGCGCCCTTGGCCAATGCGTGATGCGCCGCCATGAACACCAGCACGGGCAGGAGCGCCGGCCAGGCAGCAGGTGCCATCAACCCGGCCCCGAAACCGACCGCGATCAGTCCCATCTGGCTCACGCTGGAAAAGCCCAGTACCCTCTTGGGGTTGTCCTGGCTCAACCCCAGGAGCACCGCGGCAAAGATCGTGACGAGCCCCGCCGCCATCATCACCGTGCCGTGGTCGGGCATGGCCTGCGTACCCATGGGCAGCGTCGCCAGCATGCCGAACAGCCCGGCCTTGATCATGGCACCCGACAGCACGGCACTTGCCGGTACCGGGGCTGCGCCATGTGCCGGTGGCAACCAGAAATGCACCGGCATGATACCGAGCTTGACCGCGAAGCCCACCAGCAGGAGTGATGCCGTGAGCCCCGAGAGTTCAGCGGCACGCAGATCAGCCAGCAGGCGCGATCCGGCTTCGTTGGCGGCGAGCGCAAGCCCGGCAAACAGCGCCAACTCCCCCAGGATGACAAAGGCGATGTAGAGTCGACCGGCCTTGAAGGCCGTCTCCGAGCGCGCTTGTACCACCAGTCCATAGGCGGCAAAGCTCATCAGGCCGAAGAAAGCGTAAAAGCCGAGCGCATCCTGCGCGAGAATCAGCCCCAGATTACCGGTCATCGCCAACAGGAAGCACACTGCGAAGCCGCGTTCGCCCGGCGTGCCGCTGAACCATTCCCGCGCCGCTGCGCCGGCCGCAATCCACAACACCGCGGTGAATCCCAGGAACAGTCGTGCGACCTCATCGAGCCCGAAGGTGGCCCCCATCAGCAGCCACTCACCCCTGATGCTCAGTGGCATGGGGGCCAGCAGCGCCAGCGCCAGTGCGGGCAGCGCTGCCAGCGGCATCAGCCGCCAGATGAAGGGGCGCGCCTTTGGCAGCACCATGAGCAGGGCCAGCAGTGTCGGCAGTGCCAGGGGCAGGGCGATCGCGATAGCCATTACAGCGCCTCCTGCGAATATTCGAGGGTGACAATGAATCGGGTCCATTCAATCGGGCTGAAGGGCGCATTGGCCAGCCCCCCGGCAATCAGCACGAGCGCGGCGGTTGCGATGGGCGGCGCGGCGAGCATCCAGCCAATGCGCCGACGCACGAGCCCCTGCTGTGGCGCGGTGTCCGGGGTTCGGAACCAGGCCCGGTGGATCATCGGCAGGAAATAGGCGGCGTTGAGCAGGCTTGACCCCAGCAACAGCGGAATGACCCAGCCTTGTCCTGCCTGGAGTCCGCCCGCGGCCAGGTACCACTTGCTCACGAATCCGGCCAGCGGTGGCAGGCCGATCATGCCAAGCGCGGCCAGCGTGAAGGCTGCCATGGAGCCCGGCATGGCAAGACCCACGCCGTTCATCTGGCTGACCTTTTTGATTCCCCGCCCCTCGGCCAGGTTGCCCGCCACCATGAACAGGGTGATCTTCATGATGCCTTGATGGATCAGATGCGCGAGTGCGCCGATCGCCGCGATGGGGCTGGCCAGCGCGATGCCCAGAGCGATGTAGCTGACCTGGCTGACCGTGGACCAGGCCAGCCGGCGCTTGATGTCGTCCTGGCCGAGTGCCCGGATCGAGCCATAGAGGATCGTCACCGCCGCCAGCACCGCGAGCGGCGTGGTCAGCCCGAGGAGCTGCGCCGTCTCGATCCCGTACACCTCATAGACAACGCGCATGATGCCAAAGGCGCCGGCCTTGACCACCGCGACCGCATGCAGAAGTGCCGAAACCGGCGCCGGGGCGATCATGGCGATGGGCAGCCAGCTGTGCAGCGGCACCAGTGCCGCCTTGACCCCCAGCCCGATGATGAGCACGAGGAACAGCAACTGTGCGGCCAGGGGGGAGTCTTCCGCGACCCCGGCCAGAATACCGCCGGGGACGAAATCGGTGCTGCCCGCCAGCACCCAGAGCCCGAGTGTCCCCAGGAGCAGCACGAGCCCCCCGCCCAGGGTATAGATCAGGTAGATCCGCCCCGCACGCAGCGCCGCCGCGGTGCCGTAATGGATCACAAGCGGATAGGTGGCGAGCGTGAGTATCTCGTAGAAGATGAGGAAGGTGAACAGGTTACCCGCCAGCGCGATGCCCACCGTCGCGGCCACGCAGAGGCTGAAGAAGCCGAAAAAACGTGCCCGGTGCGGTCCCTTCTCCAGGTAGCCCACCGCATAGACCGTGGTGATCAGCCACAGCACCGCCGAAAGCGCGATGAACAGGATCGCCAGCGGATCGGCCTGCAGGTTGAACTCAAGCCCCGGCAGGACCGTCAGTCGCAGATCGTAGATCACGCCCTGACTGACCTTCCAGCTGAGCCAGCTGACCAGCACAAGCTTGAGCAATGCTGCGCCCAGATTGATGGCCGTGCGCAGCCGGGCACTGCGTTCGGGCAGTGCGAACAAGAGCGGAGCCGCGCACAGCGGGGTCATGAGGATCATGAGCGGCAACAGTGATGCGTCGTTCATGGCGTTGCACCGAAGGGATAGCCGATGTCCATGAAGCTCAGGATTGGTGCGGCGAAGAGGCCCAGACCCAGCGCGAAGAGCGCCAGCGTGAGCGGCGCGGCATCGGCCAGCGCCCAGCCCTGATGCTCACCCGCAGGGGTGCGCTGCCGATCGAAGCGCAGAAATCCGGTCAGAACCCGGCTGAAATAGGCCACGCTCAGCATCGTCGCGGTCATGGTCACCACAATCCAGTGCCAGTATCCGTTCGTCATCGCGCCCTCCATCAGGATCCATTTACCCGCGAAGCCGAGGCTTGGCGGCAGACCAACCAGGCTGATCGCGGCAACGGCGAAGCTGAGTTGGGCGAGCGTCGGGCGGATGGGTGAGCGGTCGAGATCGCGGATGCGGTCATGGCCGATCTCATCCTTGATGCGCCCGGCGGCCAGGAACATCGCGGCCTTGGCGATGGCATGAGCAAGCATCAGGAGCGCCGCTGCCTTCCAGCTTTCCGCCACCCCGTCTGCCCCTGCGCGCGCAAAAGCTACGAAGATGAGCCCGATCTGCGCCACCGTGGACCATGCAACCAGAAGCTTCAGCCGTTCAGCCCGCAGGGCCTGGATCGAGCCCCACAGGATCGCGCCCAAGCCCAGGACGCCGATGAGTGCGACCAGGATCTCGGAGGGTGGCAGCATGTATTGCGCCAATCGCAGCACGATGTAGAGTGACACCTTCACCACCAGCGCCGAGAGCAGTGCTGAGGCCGGAGCAGTGGCATTGGAATGGGCCTGGGGCAGCCAGACATGGAGAGGAAACAGGGCCGTCTTGAGGGCGAGCCCCGCCACCATCAGCGCCAGCGCCGCGCTGAGCGCAGGCGAGGAGTTGGCCGCGAGCAGGCCCGCAAAATCCAGCCGCCCGAGCTCCAGATACACGAAGCCCACGCCCATCAGGAAGAGAAGGGCCCCCAGGATGGAGGCGTACATGTATTCAAGCCCCGCGCGCACTGCCTCGATCCGGCCCGAAAGCACCGTCAGGCCCACAGCAGCCAGGGCGATCACCTCCAGCATCACGTAGAGGTTGAACAGGTCCGTGGAGAGATAGGCGCCGTTCAGGCCGCTGAGCAGCAACAGCCAGAGGGGCCAGAAATAACGACGCATCCGCTCGGGGACGCGGCGACTGGCGTAGCTGTCGAGCGCGCCGAGGCTGACCAACAGACCCACGCCGGCGGTCATGGCCAGGAGTATCGCGCTCAGCCCGTCGACACGCAGGTCGATACCCAGCGGCGCCTCCCAGTTGCCCAGGTGCGTGATCATCGCTCCCTCGGTCAGCACCTGCAGCACGAGCGCAATGGTGACAAGTGCGGTGAGCGCCATGGCACCCACACCCACCAGGTGGGCCTGGCGGGGCAGCAGGAAGGCCAGCATCGCCCCCGCGAGCGGGACAAAGATGACGGCGGTCAGCCAGTCGATGGCCAGCATCTCAGTCATTTTGCTCTTGCTCCAGCGTGTGCAGGCGACGGATGAGGGCGAGCGCCACTGCGGTGGCACTGATCATCACGACAATCCCCGTGATCACGAGCGCATGCGGTACGGGATCAGGCGTGGCGGGTGGTGCGTTCCAGGCGGCGACGATGAGCATGAAGCTCGCCCCCACCGAGCACAGCTTGAGCGCCAGCAGCCGGCGCAGCGGATCGACCAGTATCAGTGCGCCGCAGAGTCCGATGATGAAGACGGCAAGGCCGGTCAGGCCGAAGATCAGTCCGGTGCTCATGAACGTTTCTCCTCGATACGGATCGCCTCGGGCTCGCGGCCGTGAAAGAGCGCTGCCAGCGTTGCGGCGATGGACAGGGTGACCAGGCCTTCAATCAGAAGAATCAGGGGTTTGGCGTGGTCTGCCGGATACTCGAAGGGGACCCGGTCGCCGGCGGCCACCAGCAGCGCCACGGTGGCAAAGCTCGCGGAACCCAGGACGAACACCACCCGCGCCAGCGGTCGGTGCGCGGGCTGTGGTTGATAGTGCCGGGTCATCAGGAGCAGAACTCCTACGGCCGCCAGCACCGCGCCGCCCTGAAAGGCACCGCCCGGCGCAGACGCCCCCGCCCAGAGCAGGTAGGCACCGATGATCATCATCACCGGCAGGACGAGGCGGGCGAAGCTGCGATGGATGTCCCCCAGTGCTGGCCCTGGTGCCTGGACGATGCCGCGGTCGATCATCCACACCGTGATGATCGCGACGAGCAGTACCACCACCTCCATCAGCGTGTCGTAGGCGCGAAAGTTCAGGAGCACCGCAGTCACCGGATGGTCGACGCCACTGTTGGCCAGGTTGTCTGCCACCGCTCCACCCAGGCCAGCTGTGCCCAGCGGTGTCGCAAGAAATGCCGCGACCAGTCCGGCGAGGATGAGGGCGCAGAGCCCCACGTTGGCCGCCAAAACACCCCTGGGAAGCGATGGCCCACGTTCCGGGTCAGCGCGCACCTGCTGCCAGGTCGCAAGCAGCAGTGCCCCGGTCAGCCCGGTGCCGATGGCCGCCTCGGCCAATGCCACATCCGGGGCTGCCAGGCGCACCCAGGCGAGCGCGCTCATCAACCCAAAAACGATGACGAGCACGATCATCGCGAAGCGGTCCCGCACCACAAGCACGCTGACGGCCAGCATGACGATGGCGAGCCCGAGGGCCACATCGAAGACCAGGAGCGGATCCACCACGTCAGCGTGCCTCCCGGTGAGGGGAGTTCGACTGGAGTACGTGGCGCGCGGTCAGATGTCCGGAGACCGCACCCGAGGCAGCGACCAGGGCCCCTATCAGCAGGATCCGCACAACCTCTCCGGCCGAGTCGGCCAGAAGTGCCACCCCGAGGCAGGTGAGCCCCAGGCCCACCCCGTCGGCCTTGGTCAGCGCGTGCAACCGGCACAGGGTGTCGGGAAAACGCAGCAGCCCGATGGTGCCCACCACGAAGAAGGCCGCGCCAAGCGCAATCAGCACGATGGCAAGGAGCTCTAGCAACATCAGTGATCCCTCCTGGTGACGACCACGAAGCAGATCAACGTGACTGCGGTGAGGACCGCGAAGACAAGTGCCACATCCAGCAGTGCAGGCATGTCCATCACCTGCGAAAGGATCAGCAGGGTCGCTACTGCGGCGGTGCCCAGGAGCTGCGCAGCCAGCATGCGCTCCGCCGGTTGCGGGCCGCGCAGGACCCGGATGAGCCCCCCAAGGATCGAGGCAAGCAGTACCAGCAGGATGATTGGAAGCGCGAACGTCATGCTGCGTCCCCCGTGGCGATCGCTTTGGGCGCCGCGACTGTGGGCAGCCCGAAGAGGGCAGCGATACGCGCCTCCAGCACCCGGAGCTGCACCTCCACATCGGCGTCCGTGTCGAGCATGTGCACAACGAGCAGGTCACCATGGATGCCTGCCGTCAGGGTGCCCGGCAGCAGCGTGATGACGTTGGCGAACAAAAGCCGCGGCGCGCCCTCCGGCAGCGTGGTGCGAAACACCCGGCAGCCGGGGGCCAGCGCCTGCCGCCAGGCGAGCGCCCGGCGGGCCACGTCGAGCGCGCCCATCACCAGGCGCAGCGCGAACCAGGGCCCAAAGCGCAGCGCCCCGGCAGGAGAGAGGCGCCAGCGCGGTGGGCTCGAGTAGAGGAAGATCAGCATCGTGCCGGCCAGGACGGCGGGGCCGCCCATCACCCAGCTCTCCGCCGCGCCTCCGGTGAGTACCACCCAAAGCCCCGTGAGAAGTGCCAGACCAAACCCGGCACGTGCCAGGGGGCCGCGGCGGGGAGGGTAGAGGTCCACTGCGCTACCGGAAAGGACGTTCTTCCGGGGTCGCTGTGCAGGAAGACCATGGGTTGCCCGTTGACGATTCATGCCCAGAGGAACATGGGCAGGGATGCATGCTGGCTGGGCCAGGGGGGGCGCAGGCGCAGGCGCAGCTGGGCTGGAGCCAGGGCGTGGGGTCATGTTGTTTCTCCGTTGGCAACCGGATCACACATCCGTTGCCGGTAACAACGCGCCAGGGGCTGGCTTCATCCCGGGAATCGAAACGGGCTGCGTCGCCGCCCGCTGCCGTCACCCGGAGTCATGCCGGGAATCACGTAATGCAAAGATGGGATTATCTGCCCGTCTGCGGCGTTTTTCGGGTAGTCGCACGAGCAGGAGGACATGACCACGATGCTGAATCATTTGCCCCACATGAAGACTTGCGCTGCGGTTCTGGGCCAGCTGTTTCATCGCCATGCTCAGGCCTGCGAGGCACGGCTGGAAGAGCGCGACATGACCGTCATCACCGCCACCCTGATGCGCCTGTCCGAGCGCCAGCTCAACCGGATCGGCATGAGCCGCCGTACACTGGCTCTTGATGTGGATGATCTGGCGACCCGCGCCGATCGGGAGCGCCAGATTTGCCGCGAGGTACTGGAGATCGTCAAATGCGGTGAATCGCGGCGGGCCATCGCCGACGATTGAGATGCCCCCGGGCATGGGTCCCCGGGCATGGGCCCGGGGGCATTCGGCCGCGTGCGCGCAAAGGCGTCAGCGGGTGGCGCGAACCACTCGGCTGATCTCGTCGAGCTGGAGGACCGCACGCTTGAGGTAGAAGCCTTGCAGCTGCAGATGATTGGCAACGAAGCTGTTGGCCCCACTGCCGTTGAGCACCACCCGCGGTTCGAGTTGCGAGGCTCGGCGCAGGCTTTCGATGGCCTGTGCCCATACCCTCTCGAGCCCATGGGCGGCGATCACGCTCTGATAGTCCTCGCCCAGTTCGCGCAGCAGCAGGTAGAACGCATAGCTCATGCCCTTGTTGAAGTAGAGCATGCGGTTTGATGTGAAATTGATGATGAATGGGTCAGTCTCCACAAGCGCGTCCAGCCGCGCGGCGCGCGAGCCGAGGTCGGTGGCGATGCGGTCGACGGTCATCACCAGGGCATCGCTACGCGTCTCAAAGACTGCCTCCCCGCGCGCCACGCGCTGGTTGTAGTTGATCAGGGCGGCGTGCGCGGCCCTGTATTGCGCATCGGCCGGCTGGACGGGCAGAAGCGACCGGTTGAGGTCGAAAAGCCAGACATCGGGCGGGAACTGCAAAAGTCCTGCTGCCCGCTCAAGATCATCGTCGATCGCCCCTGAGCCCCGCAGTCGCCCGATTTGGGTTTCCATTTCAAGGGTGAAGCGGCCCACCCCCCGCATCATCCCACTCTGGAAGCTGGGCATGTTCACGTGAAAGGCCGTGGGGTAGAAGAACGGGTCGTTGGGGCTCCAGCGATGGCTGATGGTCTCGCGCTCGATCAGGGCGGCAGCCATGTCCACCGCACGGCTTCCCCCCTCTATGGGTGTGAGTGGCTTGAAGTTCGGATCGGCATCAATCCGGTTCATCATGCTGCCTGCCACCCCGAAATAGAGCCCGAAAGCAATCGTCAGCATGAGGGTGCTGCGCTTGACCACGGTGGTCAGGCGGGCGCCGAATATGCGTGCGCGCAGGGAGACCTTGGGGCGCCGCATGGTCTTTTGCTCTTGGGGGATCAGATCGTAGTACATGACGGCTCCTGTCCGATGAGGCTGTTCTAAAGAACGCCCAGATACCCCGGTTTAATCCCGCTCAGCTCCCCGCGAAAAAAATTCGTCCAAGTGGGATGAAACCTGCCCGGAAAGCGTTTAATCCGGAAGACGCTGACGCAACAACGGACAGAGGACGGCCACATGACGACGAAGCCATGCCTTGGGAGGGGAGTTCCGCCATGAGCCTGAAGAGCGAGCTTCACACACATATCCAGAGCCTGCGCCGTTACGCGCTGGTGCTGACCCGCAACCGCGACGCGGCGGAGGACCTGGTGCAGGAGACGTTGACCAAGGCCATTGCCCGGGCAGAGACATGGCAGCCCGGTACCGCGCTGCGGCCCTGGCTTTTCCGGATCCTGCACAACACCCATGTCAGCGACATCCGTCGCCGGCAAGTGCGCGAGGTCGCTGCCCCCGACCTGCCTGAGCCGATCTCCCCTGAGTCACAGCAGCACCATGCCGAGTTGCGCCAGGTGCTTGCGGCGCTCGACAGGCTGCCCGAGGCGCAGCGAGCGCCGATTGTTCTCGTGGCGCTTGAGGGAATGAGCTACAAGGAGGCCGCGTGCAGTCTCGATGTACCGTTGGGCACCTTCATGTCGCGGCTCGGTCGCGGACGCGAGGCCCTGCGCAAACTCATGGACGAGCCCCAACCCAGGAATGACAGCGTTTTTGCCGTAGGAGGCCGTCATGCAACGTAGCGACGACAATCTTCCCGAACACGTTCACGATCCCGAGTTGCAGGCCTATCTGGATGGTCGCCTTTCACCAGAGGCCGCTGCGGAAGTAGAAGCCCGGCTGGCCGGCGACGATACTGTTTCCGCCGCTGCGTCAAAGTGGCATCGTCAACGCGAGCTGATTCGGGAAGCGGCCCAGGTGCTGGACACTGGCGAATCGAACCTGCGTACGGCCGCACTCGAGCGCGACCTCGCATACAGACTCATGAAGCGCCAGCGGCGCGCACGTTTCGTTTCGCCGAGGCTGGGCCAGTTCGCCGCCTCGGTGGCCATCTTCGTCCTGGGCTGGGGGGCGCATATGGGCTATGAGCGGTTGGGCGCGCCCGACCACCCGGATTATGTCGCCGAGGCGCTCTCGGCGCACCAGGTGTTTGCCCATGATGACCTGTATCCGGTGGAGTTTCGTGCCGACGAGATCGAACAGGCGGTCAGCTGGCTGTCGGCGCAGATGGAGCGCAAGGTCGATAGCCCCAAGCTGGATAACCTGGGTCTTGAGGTAGTGGGCGCGCGGCTCCTGGGAACACAAAACGGGCCGAGTGGGCTGTTCATCTACGAGAATGCTGAAGGCCAGCGCCTCTCGGTGCTCATTTCCCCGCACGAGGAGGGCACGCCCGAAATCTCGCTGCGCGTGTCCCGCCAGGGAGAGCAGACGGTCGCCTACTGGAGCGACGAGGCGATCGACTACGCTGTGCTCGGTGGCCACGACCGGGCCATGCTCACACAGGTCGCCGCTGCGGTGTCGATGAGCCGATGATGCGTTCCCATGCCCAGCCTGGTTCGCGGGACTCATGGACCATGGCGCTATGGTTTGTTTTCCAGATCCAGCTCAGGTTGCAGTTCGGTGCGCGGATCCAGTTCGGCCGCCACCACCGAGGTGCGGGTAACCGGTAAAAAATCGGCCTTCTCTTCGCGGGCCACCGGTGGTTCCCGGAGTATCCGCCAGAGGGCGAACAGGGACAGCAGCAGGATGATGGCGCCGAATAGCAGGGGCAGTACGCTGATGGAAGCGACACTGACGGCGATCCCGGCCATGAGCGGACCCATGGTGGCCCCAATGCCGTTGATCAGGAGCAGTCCCCGGGTGCCTTCCAGTACTTCCGTGACATCCAATCTGTCATGGGTATGGGCTACCGCCAGGGCATAGAGGCTGAAGGCAAAGCCACCATAGAACAGGGCAGCCACCAACAGCATCGTCAATTGATCATCCACGGTCAGAAAGATGGCCAGGGCCGCCACGGCTGCACCAGCGCAGGTAAACACCAGCACCCAACGCCGGTCTCGATGGTCGGAGAAGAAGCCGATGGGCCACTGCAGCAGCGCGCCGCCCAGGATGACGGCGCTCACGAAGGTGGCCACCCCGAGGGGGGCGATACCGGACTGCTGGGCATAGATGGCCCCGAATCCCCAGAACCCGCCCGAAGCGATCCCGGACACCAGGGCTCCGATCACGCCGACCGGCGTCCTGTCGTAGAGCACCCTCAGCGACAGGGCCTGAGCCTTGATGGGCGCAGGCTGCAGGGCCGGGGTCAGGGCGATGGGGATCAACCCCAGGGAGAACAGGATGGCCACCAGTGCATAGCTGGCCAACTGCCCCGGTCCGTAAATCAGTACCAGGAACTGCCCCACTCCCAGCATGACCAGGCATATCATCATATAGAAGGCAAAGATCTGGCCCCGATTATGCCGTGCCCGCTCGTTGAGCCAACTTTCGATGACCATGTACAGCCCCACTACCGAAATGCCGTTGAATATGCGCAATACCCACCATATCCAGGGATCGAAGATCAGGCCGTGGAGCAGGGCGGCAATGGCTGATACGGCAGCCAGTGCCCCGAAGGCGCGGATGTGTCCAACACGGCGGATCAGGCCAGGACATAGAAACGAGCCGATGATGAAGCCCATGAAGAAGCCGGACATGATCAGGCCGATCAGCCAGCTGGGTAGCCCTTCCTGGGCCGCACTCAGTCCCAGCAGGGTGCCTAGCATGCCGGAGCCGCAGAGCAGGATGCCCATGCCAAGAAGCAGGGTGGAGACGGATTTGAGGGTCGGAAACACGGGGGCTGCGTCGATGAGGTATCGGACCCGCATCCTACCGTTTCCATCGACGTAGTGGGGCGCCACAATACCCTGGAGATGTGGACAGCCCAGGCCGCCCTTTGGCCTGCCGGTTTCGATCACGACGCAGGACTGCCTGCTTTGCAGTGACGGCGATCATCCCGACGAGTGCGTCATCCCAGCGGCTACAAGCCGGAGGAGTAGTACAATCCTGGTTGTTCGAGGCACTGGGGAATCATCATGCAGCATCGGCAGGCAGACCGCTGGCAGTTCTGGATCGATCGGGGCGGCACGTTCACCGATGTGATCGGCCGCAGGCCGGACGGCACCATGGTCATGCACAAGGTGCTTTCCGAGCACCCGGAGCGCTACCGTGATGCGGCCCTGCAGGGTATCCGCGATCTGCTGGGCCTGAAGCCGGACGACGCCATTGTGCCGGAGCGGCTGGAGTCGGTGAAGATGGGTACCACCGTGGCCACCAACGCCTTGCTGGAGCGCAAGGGCGAGCCCACGGTGTTCGTCACCACCCGGGGGTTTGCCGATGCGCTGCGCATTGGCTATCAGAACCGGCCGGACATCTTCGCCCTGGACATCCGGCTGCCCGAGCAGCTCTACCGGCGGGTGGTGGAAGTGGACGAGCGCATCGCCGCCGACGGCACGGTGCTCGCCACACCCGATCTGCAGCAGGTGCGCACTGCCCTGAAAGAGGCGCGGGCCGCTGGCTGTACCGCCTGTGCCATCGCCTTCATGCACGGCTACCGCTACACCGCCCATGAGGAACAGGTGGCCGCCATCGCCCGCGAATCCGGTTTTGAGCAGGTCAGCGTATCCCACCGGGTGAGCCCGCTCATGAACCTGGTGGGCCGGGGGGATACCACGGTGGTGGACGCGTACCTCTCGCCCATGCTCAAGCGCTATGCCGAGCAGGTGGCTTCGGAGCTGGGCGGCACCCGTCTGATGTTCATGAAAAGCGACGGCGGGCTCACCGATGCCCGCTGGTTTGAAGGCAAGGACGCCATTCTCTCGGGGCCGGCCGGCGGCATTGTCGGCTGCGTGCGCACCGCGATGATGGCGGGTTTCGAGCAGGTCATCGGCTTCGACATGGGCGGCACATCCACGGACGTGGCCCATTACAACGGGGAGTTCGAGCGCAGCTTCGAGACCGTGATCGGCGGAGTGCGCATGCGTGTGCCCATGATGCGCATCCACACCGTGGCCGCCGGCGGTGGCTCGTGCCTCGGGTTCGACGGCAGCCGCTACCGGGTCGGCCCGGACTCCGCCGGGGCGGACCCGGGGCCGGCCTGCTACCGCCGTGGCGGCCCGCTCACCGTGACTGACTGCAACGTCATGCTGGGGCGCCTGCAGCCGGCGTTCTTCCCGCGGGTGTTTGGCCCCGATGGCGACGAACCCCTGGATGCCCAGGTTACCCGCGAGGCTTTCCGTGAGCTCGCCGAGCGGATCCACCAGGAGACCGGCGACACGCGCAGCCCGGAGGCGGTGGCCGAGGGCTACTTGCGCATTGCCGTTGAGAATATGGCCAATGCCATCAAGCAGATCTCGGTGCAGCGGGGGCACGACGTCACCGGCTACACCCTGAACTGCTTCGGCGGGGCCGGCGGCCAGCATGCCTGCCGGGTCGCCGAGGCCCTGGGCATGGCGCGGGTGCTGATTCATCCCTTCGCCGGGGTGCTGTCCGCCTATGGCATGGGCCTGGCGGATCTCACCACCCTGCGGGAACTGGCGGTGGACGAGCCGCTGCAGGCCGACACCCTGCAGCGGCTGGCGCCGCGCCTGGAACAGGCCGAGAGCGCAGGCCGGGAGGAGCTCCTGGCCCAGGGCGCCCCCGCTGATGGCCTGCGTGTCGTGCACAAGCTGCAGTTACGCTACGAGGGTACCGACACCGCGCTGCTGGTGGATCACGGTGATGCGGACAAGGTTCGGGCAGATTTCGAGACCCTGCATCGCATCCGCTTCGGTTTCACCATGCCGGACAAGCGGGTGTTGATCGCCGCTGCGGTGATCGAGGTGATTGGCGGCGATGGCACGCTCAGCAGCGAGCCCGAGCAGTCGCCGCGTGGTGCAGGTGACAGCCTGGAGACCCTGGGGCACGTGGAGGCCTGGATGGAGGGCGCCTGGCGCACCGTGCCCGTGTACGACCGCGAGACCCTGGCCCCTGCGGACCGCATCGACGGCCCGGCCATCATCCGCGATCCGGTGTCCACCATTGTCGTGGAGCCTGACTGGTCCCTGCGCGTGAACCCCTATGGCCACCTGTTGCTGGACCGGCAGGCCGCGACGGCGGTGGCCAGCGTGGGCACCGAGGCGGATCCGGTGATGCTGGAGGTCTTCAACAACCTGTTCATGAGTGTGGCCGAGCAGATGGGCGTGACGCTGCAGAACACCGCCCAGTCCGCCAACATCAAGGAGCGGCTGGATTTCTCCTGCGCCGTGTTCGACGCCGAGGGCGGCCTGGTGGCCAATGCCCCCCACGTGCCAGTACACCTGGGTTCCATGGGCGAGAGTGTGCGCTCCATTATCACGGCCCGCCAGGGCACGATGCAGCCTGGCGATGTGTTCATGCTCAACGACCCTTACCAGGGCGGCACCCACCTGCCGGACATCACGGTGGTGACGCCGGTGTTCGATGATGCCGGCGGCGAGATCATCTTCCATGTGGCCAGCCGTGCCCACCATGCCGACGTGGGCGGTCTCACCCCGGGGTCCATGCCGCCCCACAGTCGCCATATCGACGAAGAAGGCGTGCTCATCACCAACGTGCAGGTGCTCGACGCCGGAGAGTTGCGGGAACAGGCCCTGCGTGATCTCTTCGGCGGCGGCCCGCATCCGGCCCGTAACATCGAGCAGAATCTGAGTGACCTGCGCGCCCAGATCGCCGCCAACAACTGCGGCGTCAACGAACTGCACCGGCTGGTCGGCCAGTACGGCCTGGATGTGGTGCACGCCTACATGGCCCATGTCCAGGCCAACGCCGCCGAGCAGGTGCGCCGGGTGCTGGACGTGCTCGGCGACGGCACCTGGGAGAAGCGCCTGGACAGCGGCGCCGTGGTGCGGGTGGCCATCCGCGTGGACCGCGAGGCCCGCTCGGCGGTGGTGGACTTCAGCGGCTCAAGCCCCCAGCAGGACAGCAACTTCAACGCCCCCCGCGCGGTGACCCGGGCGGCGGTATTGTACGTGCTGCGCACCCTGGTCCAGGACAACATCCCGCTGAACGACGGCTGTCTGGAGCCCATCGAGCTGGTGATTCCGGAGGGCTCCATGCTGAGTCCGCGCCATCCCGCTGCGGTGGTGGCCGGCAATGTGGAGGTGAGTCAGGTGGTGACCGACGCGTTGTATGCGGCCCTGGGGGTGATGGCCAACAGCCAGGGCACCATGAATAACGTCACCTTCGGCAACCAGGCCCACCAGCACTATGAGACCCTGTGCGGCGGTGCCGGGGCCGGTGACGGCTTCCATGGCGCCAGTGCCGTGCACGTGCACATGACCAATAGCCGCCTCACCGATCCGGAGGTGCTGGAGACCCGCTTCCCGGTGCGGCTGGACGGCTTCGCCGTGCGTCACGACTCCGGTGGTGACGGGCAGTGGCGGGGCGGCGACGGCGTTGAGCGCCGTCTGCGCTTCCTGGAGCCCATGACGGTGGCGGTGCTGGCCAACAGCCGAACGCAAGCGCCGGCGGGGATTCAAGGCGGCAGTGACGGGGCCTGCGGCGAGCAGTTTGTCCTGCGCGCCAGCGGCAGCCGCGAAGACCTCGGCGGCACGGACCTGGCCGAGATGAGTACCGATGACGTGTTCGTGATCCGCACCCCTGGCGGCGGCGGATATGGCGCCGGGCAGGTGCGATGCAAGCCGCTCCATAAGCGCACGATATGATGGATTTTTGGGAAATGCGGGAAACAGGAGGCGAGCGCTGCATGGCCCATCAGCTTTCGACTAAATCCTAGTCCACCTGGGACTCGGTACAAACCTGATTGCGGCCGGCTGTCTTGGCCGCGTAGAGCGCCATGTCGGCACGGCTGACGAAAGCTTCATGGCTGTCGTGTTCTTCAAGATGTGAAGAGGCAAGGCCGGCACTGATGGTGATGCGGAGCGAGTGCTGGCGGATCAAAAAAGGCGTCGTTTCGATCTGCTGGCGCAGGCGTTCAATAAAACCCCTTGCCTGGGCTACATTGGTATCGGGCATCAGGATCAGAAACTCTTCACCACCCCAGCGCGCGACCCAGTCGGACTCGCGGGTACTGGCATGGAGCACCCTGGCGACCTCCTGGAGTAGTTGATCGCCCACCAGATGACCATAGGTGTCGTTGACGCGCTTGAAGAAATCCAGATCAAGGATGGCGATGGCGTTTGGGCGTTGTCCCCGCTGCCCTTGTGCCTGAATGCCACGGATCACATGCCACATGCCACGCCGATTGAGCAGCCCGGTCAGTGGATCATGGTCGGCATGGTAGGCGAGGCGCAACTCGGCCTCCTTGCGCCGGTGAATGTCGATCCGCAAACCGCTGACTGCAACGGCGACCCCGTCTGGATTGCGTTCATAAACGCGCGCGTGGTCCTGTAGCCAGATCCAGCGTCCATCACGGTGCCGGAAACGGTACTCGGCGGTGAAGTCATCCAGGCCACCGTGGATGACTTGCCCCGTTTGGTCGGCGAAGGCCGCCAGGTCCTCGGGATGGACGTTCGTCCGCCACCACGCGTCGGTGATGACGACCTCGCCGGGTTGATAGCCGATCTGGGCCAGATAACGCTGGTCCGGGAACACCTGGCCAGTGGTGAAGTTGGCGGTATAAGTGCCGATGCCGCCAGCCTCAAGGGCAAGCTCGAGCATTCGTTGCGTCTGCAGGAGCTGCAGTTCCGCAAGTTTGCCGTCGTGGATGTCGCGACCGACACCGATAATGGCAGTGACGTTTCCCTGCTCATCCAGCACGGCCACATCGGACCAGCCGAACCAACGCCAGCCATCCTGAGTCAGGGCCCGCTGTTCCAGATAGCAGCGGTGCGGCGGGTGGTAGAGCTTTGCCATTGCGGCATCGGTCCGCGCCTGATCATCGGGATGAACCAGGGGCATGAAACGTTGGCCAATCAGGTCCTCTTCGCGCTCACCGAAGGTCTTGCAATAACCAGGGCTCACGTAGAGGAAGCGGCCCTCGGTATCGACCTTGACGATCAAGTCGTTCTGCTGCTCGACCAGGAGTCGGTAATGCTCTTCACTGCCGGGCAGGGGGGCGGTGGATGCTGGCGGCGCCTTGCCACTGGGCGGCGGCTGGCTCGGTGGACGCTGATCCATTGTGGCTTGCCTCCAGTCTCGGCACCGGCAGGAGTATGGTCAACACGTCCTTTATCGCATGCCGACAGCCAACCTGTACAGTTGGCAGTGCGCAACCCGGCATGAACACTCGGATGGGATTCATATCGAGACAAGTTGAGACCTGGCGCCGGCAGGAAGACAATAAACGCATGTTGCGAAACGATTCGCCCAAGCTCTACATTGATGCCGGGCTCAGCCAGGTGAGGGCGGTACTGTACGTCCACGGGTCACCGGTACGTGAATGGGATCTGGCGGCTACCGGTGAATTGCCCAGGCAGGTGCAGGATAGCGGCCTGAGCGCCGCAAGCCAGGACAGCGCCGTGCGCATCACCGGCAAACTCGCCGAACCGGTACGCCAGCTGCTGGGTCGGGGTACCCTCATCCTGCCCGCCGCAGCCCTGTGGACTGCCCTGCGTGAGCGCCAGCAGCGTGACTATCCCGGGCAGCGGCTGGGCCTTCTGGAGATCTCCGCTTCCGGCTATCTGGCCCTTGCCCTGGATTGCCACGGTGGCACCGGTGACACCGGTCTGGTCACCCACCCCCGCTGTGGTGCTGGCTCCGGCACCAACCTCAACCGCGTGCTGCAAAAGCTGGATGTTCCCCCAGAGGCCGTGGACACGCTGCTCGCCGAATACCTGGGCGACACCGGTCAGGAGCGGCGTTCGGCCCTGCCGGTGCGGGCCGATCGCTGTGGCGTCTTTGGGGCCTCGGCCACCATCTCCGACAAGAACCAGGGTATCCCGGTGGCCCATGCCCTGGCGGTCACCCTGAAGTCCGAGGTCAACAAGGCCTGTCGAAGGCTGCCGTTGCCTGTGGACCGGGTGCTGCTGTGTGGCGGCCTCTTCCGATGGGCCTTCGCCCGGGATTGCGCCGTGGATGCCCTGACCGCCGCCGGTGTACCCCACATCACCCACATGGCCGACGCCAACCTGACGCTGGAGGGGTTGCAGGCGCTGGATGAATCGGTGCCGGATGCGGCCATCGACCCATCCCCACCTGCGGCTGTGGCGTCGGCATTTGATTACCCCCCTTTCACCACCCTGGAATCGCAATTGCAGGAACGGGACCAGTTGCGCCGTGTGCCCGCGCCCGCGTTGGACCCGGATGACTGGCCCCCGGGCCATCCGGTGAACATCGGCCTGGACGTGGGTTCCACCATGGTCAAGATGGTCATCGCCGATGCCGAGGATGGCCGCCTGCTGCACGCCGCCTCCCAGAGCAACGCCGGCGAGACCATCGCCACGCTGAAGGCCCTTTTCACTGCCCTGCAGGACGTCGGCCACCGCCACCTGAACTTGGGCCGCATCGGCATCACCGGCAGCGCCCGTTATCAGGTGCGCGAGGCCCTCACCCGGCTTTATCCGGCACTTGAGGGACGGGTGGCGGTGATGGTGGAGAACTACGCCCATGCCCGAGGCTCCCTGGAGGTGGCCCGCGAGCATGTGCGCGCGTTGGCCGAGGCCGGGCATGACGTGGACACACGCTGGTGCATCCTGGTGGATATCGGCGGAGAGGACACGAAGATCTCCACCCTGTTGCTGGAGCGCGGCGATCTGTTCGACAACGCCATGAACATCAAGTGCTCCGCCGGCACCGGCAGCCTCATGGACACCCTGGCCGGCCTGTTTGGCCTGCCCTCGGCCCGCGAGGCCTACGAACAGGCCCAGGCGGCGCCCGGCGCCCATGACCTGGATGCCACCTGCTCAGTGTTTCTCATGGAGCATGCCCGTACCCTGCAAGCCCGTGGCGTGGGCAACGATGTGATTCTCGCCTCCGCCTGTTGGGCGGTGGTGGAGAACATGGCCCGCACGCTATGGAACCAGATCCACCTGCCGCCGCAGGCCGTGGTGCTGCTGCACGGTCAGCCGATGCTGGGTCGGCCGCTCCCAGCGGCGGTAGTCAGCCGCCTGCAGCGCCTGGTGGGGGCGCCAGTCCATGGCCTGGTGCCCCCCTTGCCTGGTCACCGTGCCTGCCTGGGCCTGCTGCCGGCACCGGTACAGACCCAGGACGCTGTCAGCGTGGACCTGGACACCTTTATCCAGCGCGAGTACGACAAGCGCATCATCACCTGCAAGGGAGCCGTCTGCGGTGATCCCGGGGCCCGTTGCAACCGCACCGCCCTGAAGACCATCGATCCCTTGCAGGGCACGCTGCGCCTCACCCTGGGTGGCTGCAGTGCCATCAACGAGGCCACCGGCCGCAAGGGCGTGCGGGCGTCGCCCCGGGTGGCCGATCCCTACCAGGCGCTCTGGCGGCAAAGCGACCAGCGCCTGCCGCGCAGCGAGGCAGCGGACCGACTGGTCATCCCCAGGGCCTTTGCCATTTCCGAATGGGCGGTTTTTTTCGCCGAGTTGTTCACCCAGCTGGATCTGCCCGTGCATGTGGACAATCCGCAAACCGACGATGTCCTGGCCGGGCAGTCGCGATTTCGCGTGGATACCTGCGCCCCGCATCTGGGGGCCGTGGGCCAGTTGACCCGACTGGCGGGCGAACCCCACGGCTATATCCTGGCACCGCAGATCGAGTTCCTGCCGCTGACCGGGGCCGGACTGGGACGCAGTTGCACCATCAATCAGGGAGGACTGGCCACTGCGCGGGCCATGGCGCAGGAGGCCCACCCAAGGGCGCGAATTGAGCTGTTTCACCTCAACCTGCGCCATCCCGATGCGGCCGCCCTGGCCGCCCAGCTGTGGCCGCAGTTGCGATCGGTGTTCGCCCATTACCACCTCAAGATCGACCGGACCCGCCTGGAGTCGGCCATCGACCAGGCGCTGGCGGCCCAGCGGGCCTGGCGCCAGGCCCTGCAGGACACCCTGGCCGACCAGTTGGAAGAGGCCATGGCGGATGGTCAGGAGATCGCGCTGGTGCTGGGCCGGGAATACATCCTCACCCCGGGGCTCTACGACAGCCACGCCGGTCGCCTGCTGCGGGACCGCGCCCTGGTGCCGGTGCCCGCCCATGTGCTGGACGTGACGGCGGATGACGACCTGGCCCATCTTTACTGGCGCAATCCCCAGGTCATGACCACTCTGGTGAGGGCGGTCAGCCGGCGCCGGCTGCATACCCGTCTGCGACATCGCCGCCTGCGGCGACTGTTCCAGCAGCTGGAGGCCCCGGACCGTCAGCCACTGGCCCTGGTCTTCGTGTCCACCTTCCTGTGCGGCCCCGACAGCGTCACCCTGCCGCTGATGGCGGAGTTTGCCCGGCAACGACCCTTCCTGCTGATCCAGTCGGACGCGGCCATCCAGGAACTGGCCCACCTGGAGAACCGGGTCAACACCCATGCCCAGCAGGTGCGGCAGTATCTCTCCCAGGGAGTGTGGCAGGCCCCGGAGGAGGGCTTCGAGGTTCAGACCCTGGAGCGGTTCACCGATCTCTCCGACGGCATCGACCCGGATCAGGACGTACTGGCCCTGCCCACCCTGGCGGACAACCGCTTCGTGACCTCGGTGCTGCACAGCACCCCGCTGACCTGCCTGGACAACTACGACGATACCTACGACCTGGAGGCGACGATCCGCCATGGCCGCGCCGCGGCCGGCGAGTCGGTGTGCGCCCCCCTGGCCGCGGTCTACGGCGACACCCTGTCCCTGGTGGAACGCTTTCGCCGCTTGCGGCAGGACCCGCAATCCCCCCTGTACGGCAAGCGCCGCCTGCTGGTGTTCAACAACAAGGGGCTGGGCCCCTGTCGCCAGGGTCAGTACGTGGAGACCCACAAACTCCTGTTTCACCGCAGCCCGGGCGACATCCGTGACGAGGTCGGCGGGGGCGAGGCGGAGGATCTGCTGAGGTTTCTGGTGGCCCTGGAGGATCGGGGTTTTGACGCAGGTCTGGGCAAGGCGGTGTTGCTGCGTTGCATGCAGGGCGCGGTGCTGCAGGGCGTGTGTCACCAGTTATTGTTCGAGGCAGCGGCCCGCTGCCCCGACACCGATGCCCTGGCGCGTCTGCGCCATGACCATCGTGCCCTGACGGCGGCCATCTTCCAGCGACAGCGTGAGTTCAAGGCACCGGAACGCTCGTGGTCCTGGTGGCCGGCCTGGAACGGCCACCGACGCGAGTTGCAACGGCCCTTGCGGGATTTTGCCGGGCGCTGGCTGGCTCGGCCACCGGCCACGGCGTCGCCGCTGAAGATCCATGTGGAAGGGGAGACCTACATGCGGGTGGCCCAGGTGGAAGCGCTGTTCGACTGCCTGCTCAGCCTGCTCGGACCGGGCCGTTTTCGCCTGACCTACACCCCGGTGTGGTCCTATCTGGACTACAAGAACGCCAGCCGGCGCTGGCGCAGCCTGGAGACGGTTCGGCAAAGCCACGTCCGGCTGTCCCGTGCCACGGATCCGGATACCCGGTCATCGCTGCGTCGCCTGCGCAACGCCCGCGCGGGTCGTTATCTTGGGGCCCTGGCCGTGGAATGGGGCTTTCGCCAGTGGCTGGCCCGCCCCCTTTACCGGGCGGCAGGCCTGCCGATGCCCGAGAGCATGACCCGAGCATTGAACCGCTCCCGGCGACTGATCCCCACCGGTCGTCCGGGCGGAGAGCTCTCCCCCTACGTGGGCGAGGCCCTGGGGAAACTGGAGGCTGGTTACGACATCGTCTTCAACGTCGCTCCCGAGGGCTGCATGGTATCCAGCATGGGGGATGCCATGAGCGGGCGCCTCACGAAAGAAGCCGGCGGCCGGGGCCGCATCCAGCCCCTGTTCTCCGCCCAGGGTACCCTGGACGAAGACCTGGTCGCCCAGGCCCTGCTCCAGGCCGTGGGCCCCGAGGGGCTCTATCGTCGCTAGAGCCGAGCGGTGATGGCAAAAGGCAGGACGGCGACACTCGGTATCGACCTTGGCGATCAAATCGTTCTGCTTCCCAGCCCGGGTGTAAGTGCTCTACCGGATGCATGTATCCTGCGTCCAGATGAGTACGATCCCGGTTGTTCCAGGCACCGGTGAAAATGATGCAGCATCGGCGGGAGGAGCGCTGGCAGTTCTGGGTCAACCGGGGCGGCGCATTCACCCATGTGATCGGTCGCAGGCCGGATGGCAGCGTGGTCATGCACAAGGTGCTTTCCGAGCACCCGGAGCGCTGCCGTGATGCGGCCCTGAAGGGTATCCGCGATCTGCTGGGCCTGGAGCCGGGCGACGCCATTGCGCCGGAGCGGCTGGAGTCGGTGAAGACGGGTAACAGCCTTGCTGTAATCTGCGCAGCAGGTCCAGCCCCTGTGGCCACGGCCCGAAGCCCGATTCCACATTGATGTGTCCGGCCCTGCCGATATGGATGACCTGACTCTCCCATCGGGTGATCCAGGGGGTGAGTTTGGAAGTCGGCATCCAGGGGTCGTTATCGCTGGCCACCACCAGACTGGGAAACGATAAGGGATGGGCAGGCAGTCGGGGGGCGAGGCTCTCGGTCGGGGCGGATGGGGACCGTATGCCGAAGGGCGAAAATCGGTCCGGATCTGCCGGTGCAACCAGCATGGCCCCGGCGACCTTGGAGGCAACGTGATTGGCGGCGGCGACCGTCGCCAGGCAGCCGAAACTGTGTGCCACCAGCCACACCGGCCCTGTTGATCGCGTGATGGCAGTGCTCACGGTTTCGGCCCAGCGACCAAGGACCGGGGACTCCCAGTCGATGCCGATGACCCGGCGGGCATCGGGAAGCTCGGATTCCATCCAGGTTTGCCAGTGTTCTGCCTCACTGCCGTGATAGCCGGGTATGATCAGTGTGGTAGGAGTCATGAGAATGTTCCTGAGCGATCTCGGCCCTCACTATAAGGGGTATTGCGAACTGTCAATAAATGATTGATCGTTGTGATTTGAGGTCGTTTTGGAATAAGGCCACCTGCAAGTCCTGAGTTCACGCGAGCAGTTCCGAAAGTCATTGACATACCGGATGCTGGGTGTCTTAAGCTCGGGGGACGTCGTGAAGCGTCTGGTGGGGCGCTCCAATACCCTGGAGATGCAGACCGCCCAGGGGCGACCCTTTGGCCTAAAGGGTCCAATCACGGCGCGGGGATAGTTGGATGATGGTAGCAAGGGAGAAAGCAGCATGTTCCAGTTGAAAAAAGCGTTGAATGCGGGCGTATTACTGCTGAGCCTTGGGGCAGTCTGTTTCGCACCAGCGGCGGTCGCGGGCAATACCTGGCAGCGTATTGATGTTCCGGACAGTATGACCGTGTTGCTCGCGGACGGAAGCCAGCGGGATGTTTCTCCATCATGCTCAGGCGGGCCGACCCTGATTGACCCGGCAAAGCCGCCTGGACCCGACAACCTCGCACCGGCGGACACAGACTTTGCCTTCTTCGTGCAGCAGGGCAATCCCAACCGCATCCTGTTCTTCATGGATGGAGGTGGCGCATGCTGGAACGCTGAGACCTGCATCGGTTCGCCGCTGATCGGAGAGTCCACTTACGTCCAGACCGTCGACGGGATGTTAGGAGACTTGGCTAACATCGGCGGCGTGCTCGATTCTGACAACCCTGGTAATCCCTTCGCCAACTACACCAAGGTCTTCGTGCCCTACTGCACTGGCGATATCCACTTCGGGACCCGAGATACAGAGTATGAACTCACCACCGATACAGAGTATGAACTCACCACCGAAGGAGGATCGCTGCACTGGACGATCCACCATCGTGGTGTTGACAACCTTCTGGCCACGATTCACATGCTGAACACGAGTGTGAGCAGGAACGGGAAGCGGTTGGTTGTGGATTTCGCAAGCGCGAAGGACGTTACCGTGACCGGTCTCAGTGCAGGGGGTTATGGCGCTACGCTGGCTTTCGGCTATATCGCCGAGCAAACGAGTCCCCGCGCGCGTCTGAATCTGATCTCGGACTCCTCTCTGGGTGTGCAGACCAATGATTTCTATGCCCACGCGCTTTACGATGGCAGCGGTAATGAGCGCTGGGGCATTGTAGACGGACTCCCGTCCTGGGTGCCTGCCTTCAGTGACCCCGATGCGTTCCTGAGCAGCGCCTCAGGGAACGCGCTAGCCTTTAAGCCATTGATATTCCAGGCGCTTGGTGATTATCGGCCCGCCGCACGCCTGGCTTCGGTATCGCCGAACTTCGATGGCGTGCAGATTGAATTCTATGCAGCCTCCCGCCCCGAAGGTACACCTCAGGAAATCGCCTCTGATTGGTATGACGGACTGCAGACCATCATCTACCAGACGGCGTCCGTACCGAACTACAGATTCTTCATTGAGGATGGCAGTTTCCATACCTTCCTCGCATCGGATGAGCACTTCTATGCGGTGGGTGCACTGGGCATTTCCCTGCGGGACTGGATCAACGCGATGATCAAGCCCGGAAACCGGGCATGGGACAACCTCGACGCAGGGAAGCCTGCCCTGCAGTGAAAGCACGCACCCGCCTTGCTACGGGCTGCTCCAAAACGACTTGCCGGGATGGACTACATGAACCCGGTTTTCGTGGGCAGTTGAAGAGCATGTGTCGTTTTGTCGGGTGGTGAATAAATCACTGGACAGGGGCGGGAGAAGTGGTGTTTAACTTTCCTGTAATCCAGACACTCTTCAGCCGGGTGGGTTACAGGAGGGGGATATGGCTCAGGAAGCAGAGGGTAGGCAGGTACCTCAGCAGGGGTTGAATCATGTGGTTTTTTATGGCGCGGCCGTCGGTATCATCGTGTTCGCGCTTTGGGCGATGCTGTTTACCGAGCAGGCCAGTGCGGTGATCGGCGGTGTACTGGCCTGGATTTCCAATACCTTTGGTTGGTTCTATTTTATTGCCGTGGTCGCCTACCTGGTGTTTGTGGTGGCGATCGGGCTTTCACGCTACGGCAGTATTCGTCTTGGGCCGGAACACTCGCGGCCCGATTTCAACATCGTCACCTGGGCGGCCATGCTGTTTGCCGCAGGTATCGGCATTGACCTGCTGTTTTTCTGCGTGGCCGAACCGGTCAGCCATTATCTGGCACCACCGGTGGGTGAGGCAGGAACCGTCGAGGCTGCCCGCCAGGCCATGAGCCTGACCTTTCTTCACTGGGGTCTTTCAGGGTGGGGTATCTACACGCTGGTGGGCATGTCACTGGCTTTCTTCAGTTACCGCCACGGCCTTCCGCTCACCATTCGCTCCGCGCTTTATCCAATCATTGGAAAGCGTATCTATGGGCCGATTGGGCATACGGTGGATATTGCTGCCGTGCTGGGCACGGTGTTTGGCATTGCCACGAGTCTCGGTATTGGCATTATCCAGCTGAATTTTGGGCTCAATTACATGTTCGGCATCGCCGAAAGCACGGTCACGCAAGCTTCTCTGGCGTTGATGATCGTGGTTTTTGCTGCCATATCGGCCATCACCGGTGTCGAGCGCGGCATCCGGCGATTGTCTGAGTTCAATATGCTGCTGGCACTGTTGCTGATGCTGTTTGTGCTGTTTTCCGGCAAGACGGTGCTGTTGCTGAACGCCCTCGTGATGAATGTCGGTGACTACCTGTCGAGCTATGTCAGTCTGTCGTTCAATACCTATGCCTTTGATCCGCCCACCGACTGGCTCAATGCCTGGACCGTCTTCTTCTGGGCCTGGTGGATTGCCTGGGGGCCGTTTGTTGGCATGTTCCTGGCGCGGATCTCGCGCGGACGCACGATCCGCGAGTTTGTCGCCGGCACGCTGATTCTCCCTCTGGCCTTCATGATGGCCTGGATGGCCACCATGGGTAACAGTGCCATCGACCTGGTCGCCACTGGCAGTGGCGTGGAGAACTTCGGCGAGCAGGCCATGAACAACCCCGGCTCATCCATCTACCTTTTCCTGGAGAGCCTGCCCTGGACGGGGGTGACCACCATTGTGGTGAGCATTCTGGCCATCGTCTTCTTCGTCACCTCGGGCGACTCCGGGTCACTGGTGTTGTCCAACCTGACGTCCGTGATTCGAGACCCCAACGAGGACGCCGCTAACTGGATGCGCATCCTGTGGGCTGCCATCATCGGGCTGCTGACCCTTGCCCTGCTGATGACTGATGGCCTGGAAGCCCTGCAGAGTGCAGTGGTGATCATGGGGCTGCCCTTTGCCGTGGTGCTGTTCCTGATGATGCTCGGTCTGTTCAAGGGTCTCAGGCTGGAGGGGCTGAAGTTCGACAGTCACCAGCGGAGTCTTTCCGGCCATCTTTCTGGACGCACCGGACGGGTCAGCCAGGATGGATGGAAGAAGCGCCTGGCGCGTGCCATGCACTTTCCCAGTCGCGATGAGGCGCAACGCTTCCTTGCCGAGACTGCCCGACCGGCCATGGAGCAGGTGCGGGATCAGTTGCAAGAGCAGTCCATCAAGGCTGAAGTTAAGTTCGAGAAGGGTGAGTCATTGCATATCGCGCTGACCGTTGATCTGGGTGGTGAGCAGGACTTCACCTACCAGATCTGGCCGTTCAAGGCGCGCATGCCCGCATTCCCACTGCGCGCCACCCGGCCCCGGGCCAATTACTATCGGCTTGAAGTCCACCTCAGCGAAGGGGGGCAAGGTTACGATGTGGCCGGCTACAGCAAGGAGCAGTTGATTGCCGATGTGCTTGACCAGTACGAACGCCATCTGGACTTCCTGCATTCCCGGCAGCACAGTCTCGGTGGCCATACGCAGGTTCCCGAGGGGCCTGACAAGGCCGCAGGAAAGGAGTCGAACTCATGACTGAGTCACGCTTTGAAGAGGCATTCGACTACATTATCGTGGGTGCCGGTTCTGCTGGCTGTGTGCTTGCCGATCGGCTCAGTGCCGACGGCCAGTACTCGGTGCTGGTCCTGGAGTTTGGCGGTAAGGATAGTTCGATTTTTATTCAGATGCCCACGGCTTTTTCCATACCGCTGAACAAGCCGAAGTATGACTGGGGCTTGTACTGCGAGCCCGAGCCGGGCCTGGCGGGCCGGCGCCTGCACCATGCCCGTGGCAAGGTGATTGGCGGGTCCTCGTCGATCAACGGCATGGCCTATGTGCGCGGTTGTGCAGGAGACTTCCAGGAGTGGGAGCAGGCGGGTGCCAAAGGGTGGGGCTATCAGGATGTGCTGCCCTATTTTCGCCGTGCCGAGGATTGTGTGTACGGCGCGGATGATTATCGCGATACCGACGGCCCGGTCGGTGTGTGCAATGGCAATAACATGCGCAACCCGCTTTATCGCGCCTTCATTGAGGCAGGCCGACAGGCCGGCTATGGCGAGACCAGCGATTACAACGGCTATCGGCAGGAAGGCTTTTGCCGCATGGACATGAGTGTGCGCAACGGGGTGCGCAGTTCGACCGCCAATGCCTACCTCAAGCCAGCACTCAAGCGCAGCAACCTCACGCTGCGCATGCATGCGCTGACCACGCGGGTGGTGATGCAGGGCAGGCGAGCTGTTGGCGTGGAGTACCGGCACAAGGGCCAGGCTTACCGGGTAGGCGCCAATCGCGAAGTCATCCTCAGTGCCAGTACCTTCAATTCACCCAAGCTGCTGATGCTTTCCGGTATCGGTCCGGCAGGTCAGCTACGTGAGCACGGTATCGAGGTGGTGCACGAACTGGCCGGCGTGGGGCAGAACCTGCAGGACCATCTGGAGGTCTGGGTGCAGCAGCGCTGTACGCAGCCGATCACTCTCAACGGCTGGCTGAATCCCTTGGGCCAGTTGCGGATTGGTGCTCAATGGTTCTTCGCCCGTTCCGGCCTGGGTGCGACCAACCATTTCGAGTCCAATGCCTACATCCGCAGTCGGCCCGGTCTGAAATGGCCGGATCTGCAATATCATTTCCTGGCCGGGGCCATCGCCTACGATGGTAGCAAGGCCGTCAAGGGTCACGGTTTTCAGGTGCATCTGGGGGCCAATAAACCGCTGAGTCGCGGTGCGGTCACGCTGAAGTCCGCCAACCCCGAGGAGGCCCCGCGACTGGTGTTCAACTATCTGCAGGAAGAGGCCGACCGCCAGGCCTATCGAGACGGTGTGCGACTGACGCGCGAAATATTCGCTCAGCCCGCTTTCGATCCATACCGTGGCGATGAGGTCTCACCGGGGCCGAGTGTGCATACTGATGATGAAATCGATGACTGGGTGGCGCAGACGGCCGCAACCGCCTACCACGCCTGTGGCACGTGCCGCATGGGCGAGGACGAGAACGCAGTGGTCGACTCGCAGTGTCGGGTGCGTGGTGTGGAGGGGCTGCGAGTGGTGGATTCATCCATCATGCCCACGGTGACCAACGGCAACATCAACGCACCCACCATCATGATCGGCGAGAAGGCCGCCGACCACATCCTGGGCCGCGATCCGCTGCCACGCTCCGAGGTGCCTGTGTTCGAGCCAGACGGATGGCAGCAGCAACAGCGTGAAAACGGGCCTGGGGTGATGTCCAGCTAAGACCTGAGAAGACGGGGAGATGAGGGGCCGCTGTCGGCTCTTAACGATGCGGGGCGGGCAGGCGGTCGGGAGGCGAGGGTTTCGGTCGGGTTGGAATAAAGCTACCTGCAAATCCTGAGCTCACTGTTAGGGGGCGAGATGACGAAGCCAATAGTCGCGGCAGTAAAACCCGTAGGTGTCCCGCTCGAAAAGGACAAGGAGTATTACTTTTGTCACTGCGGGCGCTCCAGCGATCAACCCTTCTGCGATGGGTCGCACCGGGGGACCGGCATCGAGCCGATCGCGTTCAAGCCCCGCAAGGATGGTAAGAACTGGCTTTGCATGTGCAAGCAGTCGGGCGATCTTCCCTATTGCGACGGCACCCACGCACAGGTGCCGGAGAGCGCGGTGGGAGAGGGATTCGATGGTGTGAGCGATGACGCGGAAAAGGCCGGCGATGGTGCCGCTCCCGCGCCGCGCAACAGCGAGACGGAACCCCACGTAGAGTTCATCCATGCACTCGCGCGCGGCGGGCTGGAGGAGGTGGGTGCGATGGGGCCCACGGTCGCCATGGGCGTGCCGCGGGATCGCACGCCATCCTGGGATGACATCCAGATCCTCACCGCGCAGTTCGCGCGCCGCCCGCTTCCCAGCGATGTGGATGTGGATAGCACGCTGGTGATTGGGCCGGAGTCCCGGCGTCCGTTGCGTCTGGAGATGCCGCTGTTGGTCACGGACATGAGTTTTGGCTCGCTGTCCCGCGAGGCCAAGATCGCGCTGGCGCGAGGCGCCGAACAGGCAGGTACCGGAATCTGCTCTGGCGAAGGCGGGATGCTTCCGGAAGAGCAGGCCGAGAATTCGCGCTACCTCTTCGAACTGGGGCCGGCGCGTTATGGCTACTCCGAGGAGGTGCTCGAGAAGGTGCAGGCCTTCCACTTCAAGGGCGGCCAAGGCGCGAAGACCGGTGTCGGCGGCTTGTTGCCGGGTGCCAAGGTCTCAGAAGAGATCGCCAAGGTGCGCGGCATCAAGGCCGGCCAGGACGCGGCGTCTCCACCGGTGATCCCGGACCTGGAAACGCCGGCTGATTTCAGGCGATTTGCCGATTCAATCCGCGAACGAACCGGCGGCATTCCCATTGGCTTCAAGCTCTCCGCGAACCACATCGAACAGGACCTGGCCTTCGCGCTCGAAGCGGGCGCTGACTACGTGATCCTCGATGGCCGCGGGGGCGGCACCGGGGCCGCGCCGGCCCTGCTCAGGGATCACATCAGCGTGCCGACCATCCCGGCACTGGTGCGCGCACGGCGTTATCTGGATCTTCGCGGTGCGAGCGGAAAGGTCACCCTGATCATCACCGGTGGACTGCGTACACCGGCAGATTTCGTCAAGGCCCTGGCGCTTGGCGCCGATGGCATTGCGCTGGGCAATAGTGCCATTCAGGCGGTGGGCTGCGTGGGTGCGCGCATCTGCCACACCAACCGTTGCCCAACAGGCGTCGCGACTCAGGACCCGGAACTGCGCAAGCGTCTGGATCCGGAGGCGGGCAGCGCCGGACTCGCCCGCTTCCTCGGGGCCTCCCTGCAGTTGATGCAGGTGCTGGCCCGTGCCACTGGCCGGACACGCCTGGCGGACCTCGATCGGGATGACCTGATCACCTTCAATCGCGACCTGATGGAAATGGCCCACGTGCCCTACGTCGGCGACTCCAGCAACGGTTGATCCAGGCGTCCATTCAAGCTACCGATTGGATTTACCCGCGATGTTTCGTAACAAACGGCCCAGGATGTCGGTGCCGGTGAGCAATCTTGGTTGGTCTGTCCATGACAACACCACGTCGCCCTCGATAATGTCATCCCCTTTCGGCCCCGAATGCAGGCGGAACCGCGGGATCAGTTCACCGAGTTTCCGGGTGCCGCTGGTCACGATGATCGGGCGGTGGCAATGCCGTAGGGGGTTGAACTGCTCGGGAGCGAATATGGCCTCCCGCAGGAAGTCATTCACACTGAGGACCAGCCGCGGCCAGTCGTCGGAATCGACGATCACCACCCAGCTCTTGCCCGAACGATTAATTTGGCAGAGAAACGGATCCTTGGGGTCGGCGGTGATTTTCGGGAATACCGGCCTTGTTCCAATGAATTCGAGGCACAGCACACTCCCCGGATCCACCGGCTCGCCTTCGTCTCGTATCGGGACATCGTCCAGTTCCAGAAAATTCAGTGCACCCTGTCCTTCAACCCGGGCGATCTCGGACTCGGTGGTCTCCATATGGAGTTGGATCACCCGACGCAGATCACGCTCCGGAAAATAGCGAATGCTCTCACCACCCAGCCAGGCATCGAGTGCCAACGCGGTTGGCCGTGCCACCGGGTAGAGCAGCACCTGGTAAACCCGCAGCACCGGCGCCAGCAGCGACGCCATGCGCAATGCGTTGCGGGTGAAATAGGACTGCGGAATGATTTCCGCGAAGATCGTGATCACGATGGTGGAGAACAGGAAGGCGATCACACCGCTCATCACGGAGCCGGAAAGCAACGCCAGCAGCACGTTCACCCCGACATTGCCCCAGAGGATCGTCACCAGCGCGAAGTTTGCGTCCTCACGCAGCCCCAGCACGCGCTCTGACAGTTTATTGCCCTTGTGCGCCTCAACTTCGAGCTCGAGCTTGCTCAGCGAGAACAGCCCCAGGTTCAGGCCGGAGAGCATCGCCGACTGCGACAGGCAAAACAGGATTCCAACCCAGGTCAGCAGCGTCATTTTCTTGCCTCCGGCCACATCAACGCACGAACGAAATGTTTCAGATCGGCACCTGAAACCAGAGGGCAGGTGATCGATGCCCTTCGGCAGTGTCAGTCGAGGCTTGGGTGATTACTCGGCGGCCCGTCGCAGCAAAACCATGGCGCGAGCCTCCACGGTGAACGTGCCTCCGGCGTCATAGTGCCGATCCGCATCCACCCATCCCTGGGCAGTATCCAGCTCCACCCGCCAGCGTTTGCACCAGCTGGCCTCGGGCAGGCTGAATTCCAGGGGTTCGTGATGGGCGTTGAACGCCAGAAAGAAGCGATCATCGGCGACGCGCTCGCCTCCCAGGCCGGGGGAGGGCAGGGACTCACCATTGATGAATATGCCCAGAGATCTGGCATAGCCCTCTCCCCAGTGATCCTCTTCCATGCGTTCACCCTGGAGTGTGAACCAGGCAATATCTTCCACATCGTGGCCATGAATGGCCCGGCCCTCGAAAAAGCGTCGCCGATGGAACACCGGATGCTCATGTCGATAACGCACCAGGCGGCGGGTGAACTCCAGTAGTGACGTATCCACCTGTGACCAGTCATACCAGGAGAGTTCGTTGTCCTGGCAATAGACGTTGTTGTTGCCCCGTTGTGTGCGCCCCAGTTCATCTCCCCCCAGCAGCATGGGCACGCCCTGGGACAGCATCAGGGTGGTCAGGAAATTGCGTTGCTGCCGGGCTCGCAGGGCGTTCACCTGGGGGTCATCGCTGGGCCCTTCCTCGCCACAGTTCCAGGAGCGATTGTCATCGGCGCCGTCCTGGTTATCCTCGCCATTGTCCTGGTTGTGCTTGTGGTTGTAGGACACCAGATCCCGCAGGGTGAAACCATCGTGGGCGGTGACGAAGTTGATGCTGGCATGGGGTAGCCGGGAGGAGGACTCATACAGGTCGGGGCTGCCCGTCAACCGGTACGCGAATTCTCCCAGGGTTTGATCCTCGCCGCGCCAGAAATCCCGAACGGTGTCCCGGTACTGGCCATTCCACTCCGACCACAGCACCGGGAAGTTGCCCACCTGATAGCCGCCCTCGCCGATGTCCCAGGGCTCGGCGATGAGCTTTACCTGGCTGATGATGGGATCCTGCTGGATGATGTCGAAGAATGCCGAAAGTCGGTCCACTTCGTGCAGCTCCCGGGCCAGGGTTGAGGCCAGGTCGAAGCGAAAGCCGTCCACGTGCATCTCCTGCACCCAGTAGCGCAGCGAGTCCATGATCAGCTGCAGCACATGGGGATGGCGCATGTTCATGGAATTGCCGGTGCCCGTGTAGTCCATGTAATGACGGGGGTCGTCCGGCATCAGCCGGTAGTAGGCGGCGTTGTCCAGTCCCTTGAGGCTGAGCATGGGCCCCAGGTGGTTGCCTTCGCTGGTGTGGTTGTATACCACGTCCAGAATCACCTCCAGCCCCGCCTGGTGCAGCGACTTGACCATTCCCTTGAACTCCCGGAGCAGTTCATTGGGGTCGTCGCTGGCGCCATATTCGTTGTGGGGTGCCAGATAGCCGATGCTGCTGTAGCCCCAGTAATTGCGCAGGCCTTTCTCCTCCAGGTGCGCGTAATGGATGAACTGATGCACCGGCATCAGCTCCACCGCCGTGATGCCCAGGGACTTGAGATGCTCGATGGCGGCCGGATGGGCCAGGCCGGCATAGGTGCCGCGCAGCGCCTCGGGAATATCCGGATGGTGGATGGTGAAGCCTTTCACGTGGGTCTCGTAAATCACCGACTCATGCCAGGGAGTGAGGGGATGGCGGTCATCCTCCCAGTCGAAACGCGTGTCCACGACGACGGAATGGGGCACATGAGGGGCACTGTCCTGGTCGTTGAAACTGTTGTCGGGATCATCGAATCGGTAGGGGAACACGGCTTCGTCCCATTTCACCCGCCCGACCACCGCCTTGGCATAGGGGTCCAGCAGGAGTTTGTGGGGGTTGCAACGCTGCCCCTGATCCGGGTTCCATGGGCCATGCACGCGAAACCCATAGCGTTGCCCCGGCCCCACATCGGGCAGATAGCCGTGCCAGCACAGGGCAGAGACCTCCGTCAGATCAAAGGAGGCGGTCTGTTGTCCCTGCGCGTCGATCAGGCATAGCTCCACCCGTTCCGCCACCTCCGAGAACACCGAGAAGTTGGTGCCCTGACCGTCAAAGGTGGCGCCCAGGGGATAAGGCGCGCCGGGCAGGAGCCGGGTAGACCCATCATTGGGGGGCGTATCGGGGTTGGCCTTCATTGGAGCAACTCCTTGTGGGCAATCCGGCAGGGCGGGGAAGACCCACCGTACGGATGGGGTCCTGGTCGGGCGTCTCTGCCAGGGAGTATCCCGCGAAAGCCAAAACATGAGAATAGGGTTCCCTACTCACTTCGCGCCTCCGAGGGCAGGGCTGCCGGGCCCTGAGGATGGCAGGGCGGCCCCTGAGTGTCGGGTCACCTTGCCACGGGGGCAGGGTCAGTTCAAACCAGGGCTGTCCGGGGCTGGTGTAGGGCGCGCCCACCGGATCGGATACACTTCGCCTCCACATGACCCACTATCTTCGTTTTGTCGCCCTCCATTGGCGCTTTCTGCTCTTTGGCGTGCTGGCCGCCGCCCTCTCCGGATTCGGACAGACCTTCTACGTAGGGGTGTTTGGCGGCGAGTTGCGGGCGGCCTTCGATCTCACGCACGGCCAATACGGGCTGTTGTATTCCCTGGCCACACTGGGCAGCGGGATCCTGATGGTGTGGGCGGGGGCCTGGATCGATCGCATGTCCCTGCAGCAATTCGCTGTGCTGGTGGGTTTGGGCGTGGCCGCCGGGTCCGTGGTGATGGGCCTGGCGGCCTCTGCGGTGATGATCGGGGTGGGTTTCTTTCTGCTGCGACTCTTCGGGCAGGGGCTGTTCATGCACATGGCCTCTACCAGCATGGGCCGGCATTTTTCGGCCAATCGGGGCAAGGCGGTGAGCATCGCCTCCAAGGGCCTGCCCCTGGCCGAGGCAGTGATGCCCGCCGCCGGCGTGGCCTTGATCGCCCTGATCGGCTGGCGCCATACGTGGCTGGCCTCCGCGGTGGTGATGGTGGTGTTCTTCATCCCCTTGTTGCTGTGGCTGTTACATGGGCGGGGCGTTCGGGGCGAGAACACTTCGACAGGCGCGAATCCCACGCAAGCCCCTGGAGTGCCTGTGAGTCCCCGGCAATGGACCCGCAGCGAAGTGTTGCGGGACCTGCGCTTCTACCGGCTGCTGCCGGTGGTGCTGGCACCGCCCTTGATCGTGACCGCCATGATCTTTCACCTGGCCCATCTGGGTGAGGGCAAGGGATGGTCCATACAATGGCTGGCCACGACCTTCACCGGTTTTGCCCTGGCGCATGTGGTGGGGCTGCTGGTCTCCGGCGTGGTGCTGGATCGCTTTGGGGCGCGGCTGATGCTGCGGGTGTTCCTGTTGCCCATGCTGGCCGGACTGCTGGTGGTGGCATGGCTGGATCATCCGCTCTGGGCGTGGGTGTTCATGATCTGTCTGGGGGCATCCATCGGTGGTGCCGGTACGTTGCTGGGAGCGCTGTGGCCGGTGCTCTACGGCGTGGCACACCTGGGCGCCATCCGCGCCATGGTCCACTCGGCCATGATGATCTCCACCGCCATCATGCCGGTAACGGTAGGGCTGGCTCTGGATGCCTCTGCCACGATGGAGTCGGTGGCACTGGTGCTGTCGGGCTATATCCTGCTGGCCCTGGCCGTTTCCTGGGGCGCGCTGAACAGGTCATAAAACCTGCAACTGCGGGGGCGCGTGGTGTCACACAGGATAGCGTTGCACCACCTCGTAGCGCACGCCATCCGGGCCTGGCTTGGACACCACCAGACAGAAGCGGTCCACCGACCACCGGATAGGATGAATGGGCGCCCGTGCCACGGGGGCTTTCAGCTTGCGGGCCACGGTGACATGGGGACGGTATTCCCGCGCCTCCGGCTTGAAGCCGCAGGTTGTCAGGGCTGCGTTCAGATCCTGAGCCAGCCGCTCCAGGGGGGCTCGGGGGGCAACGTCCCCCAGCCACAACACTCCCGGTTTTCGGAAACACCCAAGCCCCGTGAGTTCGAACTCGAATGGCTGCATTTCCACCGTGCTTGCGGCCCGGGCCAGGCACTCGGCATAGGCCGCATCTGCATCACCAATGAAGGCCAGCGTGAGGTGCAGATTCTCGGGGGCGACCGGGCGCCCACCATGCCCCGCCGGCACGCGGGACTGGATTGCCTCCCGCAAGGGATCATCGGGCCACAGGGCGAAGAATAGTCGTTGGGTCATGCGGGTATTGTGCCTCAAGGAGAGCAGGACGGCCCCCGCATGCTGGGCCGCCCCCCCCATGGGGCCGGGCTCAGTTCAAACCGCGCCGCTGGTCATCCTCTGAGCGACCTGCGCCACGTGCTGACCCTGGAAGCGGGCGATGGCCAGCTCCTTGTCACTGGGCTGACGGCTGCCATCCGGGCCCGCCAGGGTGGCCGCGCCATAGGGGCTGCCGCCCCGGGTTTCGGAAATGTCGGTCAGTTCGGGGATCGCATAAGGCACGCCCACGATCACGAACCCCTGGTGCGCCAGGGTGTGCCAGAAGGAGGTGATGGTGGTCTCGGCGCCGCCGCCGGTGCCGGTGGAGGTGAACACGCTGCCCACCTTGCCCACCAGCTTGCCCTGGGCCCACAGGCCGCCGGTGCGGTCCAGAAAGCTGCGCATCTGCGAGGCCATGTTGCCGAATCGGGTGGGGGTGCCGAAGATCACGGCGTCGTAATCCGCCAGTTCCTCGGGCTGGGCAATGGGGGCTGCCTGATCCAGCTTGGCACCGGCGTTGCGGGCATCGTCTTCATTCATCAGTTCGGGCACGCGCTTGATGTCCACGGTGGCGCCGTCCACGCCGCGGGCACCCTCGGCGACTGCGTTGGCCATGGTCTCGATATGACCGTACATGGAGTAATACAAAACCAGAATCTTGCTCATTGTCCTGCCTCCGTGTGCAAAAAGAGCTTGCCGCCCCTGGATGGGGCTCGGGTTCCATTGGAATTCATGGCGGCAGGTTGATAAACCCCTCGGAACACATAAGATTGATGCATGAAACACATCGATCTGCCGGGTTTCGACCTCATCCGCGCCCTGCGCGTCTTTGTCACCGTGGTGGACGCCGGGGGATTCAGCGCCGCATCGGAGCGCCTGGGCCTGGCGCGCGGGCAACCGAGCCGTTATCTGAGCAAGCTGGAGGGCCATCTGGGTACGCGCCTCATGCAGCGCACCACCCGCCGCCACTCCCTCACCGAGGCCGGCAGCGCCTTCTACCCCCGCGCGGTGCAGATCCTGCAACTGGTGGATGAAGCCGAGCAGGATCTGGCCCTGGAGACCGACGCCGTGCGTGGCCGACTGCGTCTGAGCGCCCCGGTGAGTTTCGGCATCCGCCACCTGGCCCCGGCCCTGGCAGACTTCAAGCGGGCCTATCCCGCGGTCACGCTGGACGTGACCTTCAACGACCATCTGGTCAACCTGGTGGAAGAGGGGGTCGACCTGGCAGTGCGCATCACCTCATCCCTGGATCCCGCCCTGGTAGCACGCCCCCTGACCACCACCGACAAGGTCCTGTGCGCCGCCCCCGGCTACCTGAAGGCGAAGGGCGCACCGGACCACCCCCATGATCTCGTGGACCATGACTGCCTCGTGTACACAAACGAGCCCAGCAGCCAGGAATGGCGCTTCAGCCGGGGGCAGGAGGAAGTGGCCGTGCGGGTGGAAGGCTCCCTGCGCTCGGACAACGGCGAAATGCTGGTAGCCGCCGCTGAGGCGGAACTGGGCCTGGTGCTGGTGCCCCGATTCTTGGCTGCTGATGCGTTGGCACAGGGCAGACTGGTGACCTGTCTGGATGCCTGGCAGGCGCCGGCGCTGACGGTGTATGCCGTTTATGCGGATCGACGCTGGCTGCCACCAAGGGTTCGGGCGTTGATTGATTTTTTGGTGGGGCGGTTTGCTGGGGGAGTGTAGGGGGAATGGCTACGGGTCTTGACCGTGAACACAATGTAATGACAATGTAAGTCATGCGCCATCTTACCTTTGACTGGGATCCTCACAAGGACGCCGTCAACCGCAAGAAACATGGTGTTTCGTTTCAGGAGGCCAGGACGGCCTTTACCGATGAGTTTGCGCGTCTTATAGCCGACCCAGATCATACAGACGTGGAAGATCGGTTCATACTCCTCGGGGTGAGCATACAGTCTCGTTTGCTGGTGGTGTGCCATTGCGTCAGGGAAGGTGAGACCATTCGAATCATCTCTGCACGTAAAGCCAATAGGCGAGAACAAAAGGTTTATGAGGTATATAGACATGCGTGATGATTATGATTTCTCGGGGTCGGTTAAGAATCCGTACGCCAAGAAACTCAAGAAGCAGGTCACGATCCGGCTCGATGAAGACACGGTCCAATATTTCAAGAATCTTGCTGAGGAAAAGGGTCTGCCCTATCAGAGTCTTATTAACCTCTATCTGCGTGACTGTGCACAGTCACACAAAGAGCTAAAGATTGAGTGGCAGTGAATTGTTGACGACTGGTTGCTGATCGGGGGATACGTTCCAACCGCAGCATCACATTGGTGTGAGCTCTGCACAGCGCCTGTTTGCCAAGTGTCGTCGCCGTGCGGGGATCAACAAGTCGGTGGGCATTCACGGCCTGCGGCATGCGTATGCCACGCATCAGTTGGAGAATGGGCTGGCCGTACATGACCTGCAGCGGCTGTTGGGGCATAGCCATTTGCAGACCACGCTGCGGTATATCCACTGGACCCCCAGTGATCAACGCAGTTATTCCGGGCATGTGGATCTGATGGCGGCATTGCCGGAGGTTCGTCATGCCTGAGCCCGCAACGATGCAGGATATTCTCAATCGCTTCCTGGTCGCAAGTTTGAGGCAGGCGTCCGACAGGGGGGAGCTATCTCGGGTGACTCGCCCCGGGGAGGTCGACCGTCTGCTGGACGAACTGATGCAGGTCCCGTGGAACGTCTACACCAAGGCCTGCTTGAACCACAGCGCGACGGTGGTGGACTACCTGGGCCGTTACACCCACCGCATCGCCATCAGCAACCAGCGGGTTCTCGGATTGGATAACGGCGAGGTTCACTTCACCTACAAGGATTATCGGACCGATCAACGTAAGGTGATGGTACTGGCAGGAGAAGAGTTCGTGCGCCGGTTCTTGCAGCACATTCTACCCAAGGGCTTGATGCGCGTTCGCCATTACGGTTTCTTGGCCAACCGTTGCCGACGGCAAAAGCTTGAGCAAATCCGGGTGGCATTGCGGCAGGAGGGCGCGCAGAAGCCAGCGGCATCACCGAGTACGGCAGCGGCGCATTACCCCTGTCCACGGTGCCGTAGCGGCCAGTTGCGTGTGATTGCCGAAATCCCGCGGGGTGTCTTGTGCAATCAACTCAAGGAGCGACGATGCTAAGTGACTGAAACATGACTGATGATAAGCTGCCCTGACTGCGGCCCTGGTATGGGTCGCGCTTGAGTGCGGGTGACACATTGAAAGTGATCGTGAAATCGGGCTATGTTGAGCCTGAACAGGCCGCCGGGGATACCTCCGAAATAGATGAGATGTACTCAAAGGAGCCGGCGTAGGCCTCTCGCGCCGATCAGAGCGCTGCATGCCGCCTACTTGGCCTCTCGCCCTGAATACAATCCCCTATTTAGAGTATGTGCAGCACATGGCTTCGTCCAACAGACGTTTATCCGCCATGCTGCGCACAGCGGATAAACGCTTATATGTTATACGTAAACTAAATATCGAGGAGGATAAGTGATGGCAAAAATAATGTCCGTAGACGTTTTTGTAACTGTTCAGGCTCCCTGCCCGCAGTCTGCCCATTTTTCCCTCGATAGGCTATCCTGCCCTGTATGAAGCTCCAGCGCCCCACGCAAGCAGAACTCGACGGCATGACCCATGCGCAGAAGGATGCGCTGATCGTGCAGTTGTTCGATGCGCTGGAGACGCTCAGTGCCCGATTGGCCGAGTTGGAGAAGAAGGTCGAGAAGAACAGTCGCAACTCCAGCAAGCCTCCATCCTCGGACGGTCCACGCAAAGGTCCGGCCCAACCGCGGCAAAAGGGCCAAAGATCCAGTGGTGGCCAAAAAGGCCACAAAGGCGCGACCCGGCAGATGGTGGATAACCCGGATGCGGTGGAGGAACTGCTGCCCCAGGGTCGCTGTGCGTGTGGTTGCGATCTGGGCGTGTTGCCGGCCACGATGAAGGAACGTCGCCAGCAGATTGAAATTCCCGAGCCCCGGGCCATTTATACCGAATTCCGACGGATGCAAGTGGTGTGCGGCTGTGGCCGTCGCCATCTGGGCGAGTTTCCGGCGGGTGTGACGCCCAACATCAGCTATGGTCCGCGCCTGAAGGCCTATGCGATTGGCCTGAACCAGGGGCATTTTGTCGCCTTGCAGCGTACCAGTCAGATTCTGGGAGACCAGTATGGCGTGGCGCCCTCCGCAGGGACGTTGCAGAACTGGATTCTGGGGATGGCCGATGGCCTGGAGGCGACCTATCAGGCGGCCGGTGACCAGATCCGTCAGGCCGCCGTGGCCCATTTCGATGAGAGCGGGCTGCGGGTGCAGGGTCGACTGCACTGGCTCCACGTGGCCGCCACGACCGAGGCGGTGTACTACACGGCCCACACCAAGCGGGGGCATGAGGCCATGGATGAGGCCGGTATTCTTCCCCACTTCAAAGGGGTGGCGGTGCATGATCACTGGGCTCCCTACTGGCGCTACAAGGACTGCGAGCATGTGCTGTGCAATGCCCATCATCTTCGAGAATTGAACTACAGCGATGAACTCACCGTGGAAAGGCGCGTTCTCTCAGTGGGTGAAATTCCCACGCGGCAACTATCGCTCCAGCCGGTAGCAATCGGAGCGGCTGTGGAGGTAACGAAGCAGTCGAAGCCTCTGATGTAAAGGGTCATTATGTGACTCCGCGAGCATGCAGGCCGAACTAGTAGTGAACGCTGAGCAGGCCTCGAAAAGGGTAATGCGGAAGCTGATCCGCCTTTGATTCGGGGAAGGCCGCTGCTGTTGGGGAAGCGAGCGATACGAACACCCAGCAGTTCCGCCGGGGTAATGGCGACGGCATGTATGCACATGGGAGGACGACGCAACACGGGAAGCCCCTGGCGGTGATACGACGTGCGTATCAACCGGCGATCCGCGAGGGTCAGGCCGGGCTGTCTGGGGTGGCGGGAGGCCCGTAGTACCGGTGAGGCCGGGTAATGCCGGCGGAGGGAAGGGGCCTCAGTTCGAGGGCAGTGTTGAGCGAAGTGAGGTCGAGGAGACTGGTGTGAGCCTACAAGCTCCTGAAAAGGTACGGCCGCTATCACCGTTGCTCGCCAACCTGTTCCTGCACTATGCGCTGGATCACTGGTTGGCCGCGCATCATCCGGAGATCGAGTTTTGTCGCTACGCCGATGATGGCATCTTGCACTGTCGCAGCGAGGCCAAGGCACTTCAGATGCGCGAGCATCTGTCGTCTCGGCTGCAAAGCTGCGGTCTTGAACTCCACCCGGACAAGACCCGGGTGGTCTACTGCAAGGACAGCAAGCGCCCGGGAACGTATCCGGTTATTCAGTTTGACTTCCTTGGCTACACGTTCAGGCCGCGGCGGATCGGGTTACGCGATGGCACGCTGAAGACGGGCTTTGCTCCGGCGGTGAGCCGGACGGCCCTGAAAGCGATGCGTCAACGATTGCGTGACAGTGGGGTGTTCCGGTACAGCCACCATGATCTTCAAGCACTGGCTGACTGGACGGCACCTCGCCTGCGTGGATGGATGCGGTACTACTGCCGCTATCGGGGTTCGGAGTTCCAGACCCTGGCCGACTATGTTGACTTCCTGATCGTTCGCTGGGCAATGCGGAAATACAAGCGCCCGCGAGGGCATAAAACTCGCGCTTACGCATGGCTGGATCGACAGAAGCGTCGCTCCCCATCGCTGTTTGCTCACTGGAGCGGCCGAGGGGGCAGTTCCCTCGGCCGACTCGATCGTCTGGTTTGATAGAGTATTTAAAACACCCTGGGGGCGAGAGAGGAGCGCCCAAGATGCCGCGATATCCTGACGAACGCAGAGAAGCCGCAGTAGCCAAGCTATTGCCCCCGTACAACCTCTCGCCCCGGGAGGTGGCGGAGCAGGAAGGGGTTTCCATTGCTACGGTGTACAAGTGGCGCAAGGCCTGCGACATACGACCGCAAGTTATCTCACCATGAACGGCTCGTCCCTGGCGGAAGTGGCTGAAGTTCTGGGGCACAGAACTCTCGTGATGGCTTAGCGATATAGCCACCTGTCGGATGGTCACGTTGCCGGTGTGCTGGAGCGGCTGGACCGGCGGTTGTTCGGGGAGGTGTGAGATATGAGCAGGGATAAGGCGGAAGTGGCGGTCGCCGAGACTTCGAAACATCAGCCCGCGGAGTGGCGAGGGTGTTACCCCTTGACCGCCTACATGATGAATATACCCGTATATGTTGTTGCAAGTATCAAGGTGAATGTGTAATCTTAAAAGAAAACGCAGGGCAGTTTGAGCGCATGAAATTTATCGATCTTTTCGCAGGTTTAGGCGGTTTTCACCAGGCGTTGACACAGCGCGGGGCGGAGTGCGTCTTCGCGTCTGAACTAAATACGCACCTTGCGAACCTGTACGAAAAGAACTTCGGCATCGAGCCGCATGGTGATATACGTGCCGTCGATCTTGCGTCTATCCCCGATCACGATGTCCTTTGCGCCGGATTTCCCTGTCAGCCGTTCTCCAAGGCCGGTGATCAAAAAGGACTCGAATGCCCGCAATGGGGAAACCTCTTCGACTATGTCGTTGAAATCCTCAAGCTCAAGCAACCGCGTTACTTCATCATCGAGAACGTGCCCAACCTGATCAAGCATAAGGGCGGGGAGACATGGGAGAAGATTTGCTCCCAGCTGCGCGAAGATTACGATATCGACTTCGCTAGACTGTCCCCCCACATGTTTGGAATCCCGCAAAAGCGCGAGCGCGCCTTCATCATTGGCGACCGGAAGGGGCTGAACGGGTTTGACTGGCAGATACCGCAAGCCTTGCCGGAAATCTCTATCCGTTCGATACTTGATTATGATCCCGCCGATGCGCATGCGCTGAACGAGAATCACGTCACCTATCTGGAAGCCTGGCAGGACTTTGTCGCGGCCTTTCCTAAAGATGAGGACCTGCCGTCATTTCCGATATGGGCAATGGAATTCGGTGCGGACTATCCGCTGGATGGGCCAACGCCGCACAAGCGCGGATATCAAGGGCTGGGCGCGTTCAAAGGCGGATTCGGTCAGCCGCTCAAAAGGCTATCCCCCGATGCGGTCAAAGACGCGCTGCCCGGTTATGCCCGCACAGACCTCGATACATTCCCGGACTGGAAGATCGACTTCATCCAGAAGAACCGCGATTTTTATGCCCGTCACAAGGCGCTGATCGATGGCTGGATTCACAGAATCAGGGAATTTCCGCCCAGCTTCCAGAAGCTGGAATGGAACTGCAAAGGCAGTGAGCGGAATATCTGGAGGCACCTACTCCAATTTCGTGCCAGCGGTATCCGTGTTAAGAAAGACGATACTGCGCCGTCACTGATTGCCATGACCACGAGCCAGGTGCCGATTGTTGCCTGGCAAAAGCGCTACATGACGCCGCGCGAATGCAGCCGTTTGCAGAGCATGGGCGGTCTTGAGCATCTGCCCGATTCAAAGAACGGTGCATACAAGGCGTTCGGCAATGCGGTGAATGTGGATGTGGTCCTGCACATCTACGATGTGCTGGTCAACCGATCAGCTCTTTGGGCACCGGAAACCATAATGGTTGCGGCGGAATAATGGCGCAGGTCAACTCGGTAAATATTCGACCTGGTGTCAACGTTCTCTCTGTACTGCCCCACCTGAACTACAAGTCATGGTTTGCTTTGGCCGAGTTTGTCGATAACTCGATTCAGAGCAGCATCGACAAGAAGAAGAAACTCAAGGCGGCGGACGGAGGCGCCTACAATCTGTGTGTAGAGATCGATTTCGATGCGCCTGGCAATATGATTACCATAAAAGACAACGCCGCCGGAATCGCCTCGGGTGACTATCAGCGGGCATTTCGCCCGGCAGAGATTCCGCCCGATGCGTCGGGCCTTTCCGAATTTGGTATGGGGATGAAGAGCGCGGCCTGCTGGTTCGCCTCAACCTGGAGTGTGCGGTCAAGCGCTCTCGATGAAGATGTCGAGCGTACCGTCATTTTCGATATCGATGAGATCGTCCACGACAGTACCGAAGAACTCAACGTGCTGTCCATGAAAGTGTCAGAAGACAAGCACTACACCGAAATCCGCCTTGAAAATATCCGCCGCTTTCCGCGCGGCAAGACCATTCAGAAGATCAAGGAGCACCTGTCCAGCATCTACCGGGTCTATATCCGAGAAGGATCGCTTGCTTTGTATGTTGATGGCCAGGAACTCAGCTATGAAGACCCGGCCATCCTCACCGCACCCAGCTACCGCGAGCCCGACGGACAGCCTGTCGAGTGGAAGCTGCCGATAGACTTCGATCTTGGTGACGGCAAGTCGGCCTCCGGCTTTGTGGCGATCCGTGAGACGGCGAACACACGGTTGGCCGGGCTTGCCCTGTTTCGGCGCAAGCGTCTAATCATGGGCAGCGCCGACGAAGCATACCGGCCCGAAGATATCTTCGGACGCTCGAACACCTATCCCTATCAGCGAATTTTCGGTGAAATCCACCTGAAAGGGTTCTTCGTCTCCCACACTAAAGACGGGATCAAGTGGGAAGAGAGCGAGGATGAGTTTCTGCGCAAGCTACGCAAAGTCCTGTCCGAAGAGGCATTCCCGCTGTTGCAGCAGGCACGGGAACACCGCACCAAGACCAGCGCTAAAGCCGCCCGCAAGGATGCTGCCGCCGCGTTGAACACCACCGCATCCAACCTTCAGGATGCAACCTTGGCTGGGAAGCAGAACACAGTGAGTGTTGCCCCTGCCACGTCCGCCGGGGCGGATGACGGTGCAGGGTCTCAGAGCGAGACGCTTCCCGATCTGGATAGCGCCGACAAGGAACAGGCCGAGTTCAGGTTGCGCTTTCGCAGCGAGATATGGGTTGTCGCCATCGAGTTGTCCTACGCCGATGATACCGCCGAGTGGCTGACTATCCGCGATCGCCCCTCGATCACCGACCCCGAACCCCGCCAGGTCACGGTGCGCGTGGCGATGCTACACCCATTCATGGCCCAATTTCCGACAATGGATTCGGACAGCTTCACGGCCATTCTCAACATCGCTGCGGCGATGGCGCTGGCCGAGGTCGTGGCCGGTGAGTTGGCCGACAAAAATCCGGCCGCTGTTCGCCGGTACACCAATGAAATTTTGAAGAATCAGATGTCCAAGAGACTAATGCATGGCTGATACGAAGAGCATCATCAGGGTTGCGCCAAACGCATCGGCGAGCGAGGGAAGGTGGACGCCCAAACAGGGTAGGGCCTTCATCGATATGCTGGACGCGAACGATGCCCTGTCCGATGAAGAAAAAGACCGGCTGGTCGAAGAGACAACCTCGATTTTAAGTGAGTGCGTTGCTCCGTCCCAAGCGGACGAGGTCAATACCGGCCTGGTCATCGGTTATGTCCAGAGCGGCAAAACTCTGTCCTTTACCGGCCTGGCCGCGCTCGCACGTGACAATCAATATCGCCTGGTCATTTTGCTGGCAGGCACTACGAACAATCTGGTAGAGCAATCCCATTCCCGCCTGAAAGAGGATCTGAATATTGAAGGCACGCGCGAATGGAAGCTGTTCTCTACGCAGCAAAAGGGCTTCCAGCAAAGCGAACTGGACCATGTGAATATGGAACTCGCACGGTGGCGACGGGGGAATCCCCGCGCCCGGACGATCCTGATCGTCTCCATGAAGCAGCACCAGCATCTCGACAATCTGGCAACGCTGCTGTCGGATTCCGACCTGTCCGACGTACCTACCCTGATCATCGACGATGAGGGCGATCAGGCCGGAATCAATACCCGCGCCAAGCAGGATGAGGAAAGCACGACATATTCTCGGATCGTCGAACTCCGCCGGTTGTTCCCGCATCACAGCTACTTGCTTTATACCGCGACGCCGCAGGCTCCGCTACTGATCAGCCGGATCGATACGCTTTCACCCGATTTCGGGCGCGTCCTGACGCCCGGCAGCAAATACGTCGGCGGGCAGGAATTCTTTGTAGACGGCGCAAGCCGTTATATCGAGCCGATCCCGCTCGGTGATGTACCAGACAAGAACGACCCGCCGCATGAGCCGCCGAATAGCCTGCTGACCGCACTGCGGGATTACTTTGTTGGCGTGGCCATCGGATTGCTGGAAAGAGATGACCATAAGGGGCGTAATCGCTCCATGATGATCCATCCCGCCGTACCCAAGGATGAACACCTGATGTTCGCACGGTGGGTCAAGCAGGCCAAAGAGAACTGGTCGGTCATCTTGCAGGATGAGGATCACGACGATCACGGTGATCTGGTTGCCGCGTTTACGGCATCCGCCCGCGAACTCTTCAAGACCTACGAGACGCCCTTCACCTGTGATGACGTGCTGTCAGTGCTGCTCGATGCAATCGAGGAAACAGCAGTGGTCGAACTCAACACCCGTGAGAAGAACCGCATCCCGACCGTAGACTGGAAGGGCGAATATAGCTGGATTCTGGTTGGCGGGATCGGTCTTGACCGAGGGTTCACGGTCGAAGGGCTGACAGTGAGCTACATGCCGCGCTCAACCGGCGTTGGGAACGCCGACAACATCCAGCAGCGCGCACGCTTTTTTGGATACAAGAAGGGCTATCTTGGCCTTTGCAGAATTTACCTGACATCCGGGAATATCGATGCGTTCACCGACTATGTGAAACACGAGGAATCCATTCGCGAATCGATCCGTCATCACCTTGAAGATGGCAAGACCCTGAAGGAGTGGCGGCGCACATACTTCCTCGATCAGAGCCTGAAGCCGACACGCAACTCGGTCATCCTGCTTGAAATGTACCAGTCCAAGGGGCGTGGCGGCTGGATTATCCCCGATCATCCGTTCGAGGATTCCGAAATCGTGTCCGACAATCGCGAAGTAGTGGATGAGATCATCGCCGATTTTGACTTCTTACGCTATGCCGAAGATGGCTGGAACGACAAGCAGATCGTTCCGGCGTTCAGCGATAATATCAGGCTGGCGGATGTGCTCGTGAAAATAGGGCAGTTGCGCTATAAATGGCCGGACGACAACTTGCAGCATTCCGCTCTAATGCTCGGCCTTGAACGGCTGGCCACCGAAGAGCCGGATATTCGGTGCAGCTTCTATGCATTGTCCGGGCCGTGGTCGGATGTCAGTGCAGTGCGTACCTTGAACGACAAGGTCCCACCGAAGATCAAGAACCTGTTTCAGGGTAAGAATGCCAAGACCAACTATCCCGGTGCCAGGGCGCTGATATCCGCCGAAACAGTGACCTTTCAACTTCACCGCTACGATATCCAGACTGCAAACAAGAAGCGGATGATCAGTGACGTACCGATATTAGTCGTTCATGTTCCCGATCATCTGATGGAACGTGTCTGGGTCGAAAGATAGTCCCGCCGTGCTGTTCGAATCCTACGCAAAGCTGGTGAACAACTTTCCTGACGGCTGCGACCAGTTATTCGGGCAAGCGTTGACGGAGGATAATGCATTCTGGCTCTCAGTAGACGGTGATGCCTGTCCCTCATTGCTGTTTTCTGCACGGCGCGAGGATGTCCGGAGCGATATCGAATTGCGATCCGTCTCGGTTTGCTTTTCGCGGGATTGCGTTGTTGAAGCCGCCAAGGGCGAAGCGACGATGGGCATCTACACGGTCGTGCGCCTGAACGAGAACGACCCGGATATCGTGCGGATGTTGCTCCGGCTTCTGGAAGAGACGTTCCGGACGCGCAAGACCCCTTACACCAACAAGGAAATCGCGGTCCGCATCCTGGAACTGGCCGACCTCTTTAAGCAGATCGGCGATTCCACAGGGGACATAGTTGGCCTGTGGGGCGAACTTTATGTCCTGTCGCGCGCAAGCAACCTTCAAACGGCTGTCCAATGCTGGTGCCTCAATAAGAACGCCAAGTACGACTATGTGACCGACGGCTTCGCCCTTGAGGCCAAAACGACGGTACGATCCCGGCGAAAGCACCGGTTCTCTCTCGATCAGCTTCGCCCCAACGGCGAGTTCCGCGTCTATGTCGCCTCACTAGCCGTCGTTGAACTCAATTCTGGCCACACGGCAGCCGACCTCATGGATGAGATGTATGGCAAAATCGGCGACGATGATCTGCGCGCGCGGTTCTTTGCGCAGTGCCTGGTCAAGGGCGGGCGCGATATCTACCGGAACACGCTCAAGCTGGGTGTGTTTCCCGATGGAACGTCGCTGATGGTCTTGGATGCTTCAACAATTCCCGTCCCCGAAGTCGCTCAGGCATCGCTCATCGAAAATGTGCGGTTTGATGTCGATCTGACCGACCTTAGCCCTGTCTCCCGCCGTGAGTTGGATACTGTGCTGGCATTCGGGAGGGCATAATCAGCAGGGTTTTCGACCCGTTACTTGTCCGGCACCAGAAATCGCCCCATGCCCTTACCGACTAGGGCGGCCCTTTACCCATAAGTCGCGCAGACCAGTTACTTTTGCCGACCATGATCATTCGATTCCATCCCGCAAGGCATAGGCGAAGCTCATGCTGATGAGTTTGGTGTAGCCACGCCAGATGAGTTGGTGCCCGGGCGGGGGATCGATGTTGCGGTTGAGGTAGCCACCCAGGACTGGGCGTAATCGCCCAGGACGCGCAGTTCGATGGTACCCGTCCTGTAGAACCCGTATTCCATAGTCCCCAGGCCTGGCACCCATGATCGAGGCGGCGGCCTCTTGACGTGGTACCGGTATATGGTACCATTCAATCATGAAACGGAAGCACCAGAAAACCCTGGAGGCTATTTTCGCCCGCCCAACGAGCGCCAATATCCAGTGGCGTGATATTGAAGCATTATTTGGCGAGCTTGGTGCCGAGGTGAGTGAGCGAGAGGGTAGCCGGGTTGCGGTGGTTCTGTTTGGAGAGGTTCGAATATTTCATCGTCCTCATCCAAGCCCGAATACTGACAAAGGAGCTGTTGCCAGCATTCGCAAATGGTTAAAGCAGCACAGGGTATCGCCATGAACACGATGACGTTAGAAGGCTATCACGCCAAAATTGAGTACGACGCTGAACTGGACACATTCCGGGGTGAAATCCTGGGGCTGAATGGCGGCGCTGATTTCTACGGTTGTAACCCAAAGGAGTTGAGGACGGAGTTCAGGAAGTCTTTGCACGCCTTCCTTGAGGTCTGCAAAGAGAAAGGCATCGAACCCCGCCGCCACTACTCTGGTAAGTTCAACCTCAGGATCCCGCCTGACCTGCACGAGCAGCTAGTGATTGCAGCGCAAGTGAAAGGCACAAGTGTGAATAAGCTAGCGCAAGAAGCATTGCAGAAAGAGATTACAAATGCCGGCTAATCGGGTAAGGGCGGGTGTTTAGCCCGCCCTCCCCACACCACCAAGCATGCGGGTCTGCACTAGGCGGTTCATAAGAAGGGAGCACACGACGATTTCAGGCCGAGGCATAACCATGCGCTTTCATCCATTGATCGCGGATGCTGGTCAAGCCCTGGCGTCGCAGCCAGTGATCCAGCTCGGGAATGGGCCGATAGTAGTCCGAGATGCCGAAGTAGCCCATCCAACCACGGACATATTCAGTCAGCGTCTGGAGCCGGTAGTCCATGGACACGCCCCAGCTTCTGCTGGTGAGCTTTCGCAGCCGGTGACGGAAGTCCTGGTGGGCGCGCTCGGACCATCGCAGCTGGTATGGATGGCTGGGCGCTGCCATGCCATGCATCTTTATCCTTGTGGCTTCAACAGTCGCCCTGCTCGGTAAACCATGTCTCCAGGGCGTTGCCGAGCCAGGTGACCACCGGGCGTCCGTGGGCTTGGTCCGCCTCCAGCGCGCTGAATGTCATCCACCAGGTGGCTTCCGGGTGGCGGATGACGCGCAACCTTCCACTGGCCAGATGCTCGGCGATCAGGGGGAGGGGCAGGTCACCCCAGCCGGTTTCTTCCATGACCACATCCCGCATGATTTCGAACTGGGTGAACGCCAGGTAGTTCGCCGTCTCGGGGGACGCGGCCCGCAGGTTGCTGTCGCCCAGGTAGGCGAGGGTGATCTGGGTGTGCAGCACGAGATCGTCCTGGGTGACACGCGGCAGCCGTGCCAGCGGGTGTTCCGAGGCGGCCACGGTGTGCATGCGCACGTCGGCGATTTCCCGCAGGTGGTGGTAGCCCAGGCTCATGGACTGAGGCAGGAGCCCGTAGGCCACATCGACGGCCTGGCGTTCCACGAGCCGGGGGAGTTCCTGGGGCGCTGCCAAGTACACGGAGACGCTGGTTTGCGGGAATTGCGTTTTCATGCGCCGCAGCAGATCCCGCCAGACGGATTCCGGCAGGCTGTCATCCCGGGCGATCCGCAGTTGTGATTCGGCCCCGGTGAGATGGTGCAGGCAGCGGGACTGGATCTGGTCGGCCACCTGCTGCAGGCGTCGACAGTCGGTGACAATGGCGCCGCCGACCGGAGAGAGTTCCAGCCGGTTGCCGGAGCGCTGGAACAGGGTCACCCCCAGTTCGTCCTCCAGGGCCGAGAGGCTGGTGCTCACGGTGGTCCGGCTCTGCCCCAGGGCGCGCGCTGCCGCGGCGACCGAGCCTGTGTCGACGATGGCGAGAAAACTTTTGATCTGTGCAATGCGCATGCTTTCTTCCGCCGGTTATCCCGTCGCTGAGCGACTCACGGTTGTGAGTGTGTCTCCCTAGAATCAGTTCAATAAGGTTCTGGAGGGATCATGAAGCATTTCTTTTCGCGGGAAAATACGTCGCTCGTCGTGTCTGCCGTGGCTGCCGGGTTGTTCGCGCTGGCCGGGGTGGCCTGGGGGCTGTGGATGGGGTCACTGATGATCCTGTTCGACGGTGCCTATTCACTGATCAGCCTCTTGCTCTCACTGCTGGCCCTGTACGTGGCACGCCTGATACGGCAGCCCGGCAACCGTCGCTTCCCCTTTGGCTATGCCGCGCTGCAACCGTTGGTCATTGCCGTCAAGGGCATGACCATCACCCTGCTGTGCGTCATCTCCCTGGCTGCGGCAGTGAACTCCATTTTGGCCGGTGGCGACTCGCTTCAGTTCGGGCTGGCCGTGGTGTTCACCTTCATCAGCGTGATCGGCTGTGCTCTTTGCATGCTGTATCTGCGCTGGTCCATGGGTGTGAACAGTTCGGGTCTGGTGGCGGCGGAGTATCAGCAATGGCGCATGGATACGGCGCTGAGTGCGGCCGTGCTGGCCGGTTTCATCGGCGCATGGGGCCTGGAGTATGCAGGCCAGGGTCATTGGGCCGTGTATGCCGACCCGGTGATGGTGCTGCTGGTCTCCGCTTACTTTCTGTGGGTGCCGGTGCGGATGACCTTGAATGCGGTGCGCGAACTGGTGCTGGCGGCGCCGCCCGCCCACATGGAGCGTCGGGTCACGGCCGCGGTAAGCGCCATGGGCCTATCCCTGGAGCAGGTACGCATGACCAAGATGGGCCCGTATCTGGTTCTGGAGGTGTCGCTGCCAGCGGAGGAGCGGCGGTCGCCGGAGGTGATTCGCTTCGGCCTGTATCGGGCCCTCACGGGTGTGGCTGCGCGGCCCGTGGTGCTGGTGCGCGCCGCCTCGGATCACGACCACATGTGGCCGTCGCTGGATGTGCCGGGGCGGCGCTGAACGGGTTTCAGCCCATAGGGTGACGCCGCTTTTATTGCAAAGGCGCCGGGGCCGGTCTGGGTGACGGTGACCTTGGGGGCGTAGGTGAGGGAGGCGTGCAGGGCGCACATCGTCATCCCGGATGGCCGGTGCGGCGGGATGGTTTTTCCATCAATGCCAGGGTGTGGAAAGCGGCGTCGGAGCTGGCGGCGAAGGCTTCGACGATATCGTGGGGATCAATCTCGCCGCACACCGCATTGGCCAGCCGATTGTTTTCCAGGGCCACTGCATCCTTCAGGAGGTGGCCGTAAAGTCCTTCATGCTTGGTGATGGCCTGCTTGATTTCATCGGCCAAAGGGAGTTCATCCATGAAAAGTTCAAAGGACAGGCCAATCATCGCATCCAGGATTGAGAGCAACCCCACGGTATAGGCAGTCTCCGGGGTTCCCCGACCAATGAGTCTGCACAGGTGCTCGCACAGGTTGGCGCGCAGTAAGCCCAGGTTGATGATTTCACTGGGGCGGCTCTCCAGTCCGGACATGACAAACAGGGTCGCCCACGCCCTGATGCGTTGCAGACCCATCAAGACCACCGCATGATGTATCGAGTGCACGCGGGTACGCAGGCCCACCGCGCTGGAGTTGACGTAGCGCAAGACCTTGTAGCTGAGCGCGGGGTCGCGGGAGACCAGGCTCACCACTTCGTCCATGGGTACATTCGGGTCATTCAAACGGGCAATCAGCCGTATGACCATGGATGCATTTTCCTCTACCCGGCGGGACTGAATCATCACCGGACGGGCGAAGAAATAGCCCTGGAAATAGTCGAAACCCATTTCCTTGAGTTGCTCGAACTGTTCCCTGGTTTCCACTTTTTCGGCCAGCAATCGGGCACCGCCAGCGCGCAGGCCGGGCAGTGCCCTGGGCAGTAGGGGGAGGGTGTCGGGGTTGATCTCCACCTTGATGTAATTCACCTCGGAGAGCAGGGGCTTGAGTGGCGGCTGGAAGGCGTAATCGTCCAGTGCCAGTTCGAAGCCCTGCTCACGCATGTTGGCCACACCGGCCAGCAAGGCATCGTCCACCTCCACATCTTCCAGAATCTCCAGCACCACCCGTTCGCGGTCGAAGGGGACCGGTGGCATGTCCACAAAGAAATGTCGGGTGAGGTTGATGAAGGCCTTGTGTGGGCCTGCCAGGCGATCCAGACCCATCTCCATGAAGGCGTTCAGCAGCGTCATGGATGAGGCGTGGTCCACATCGGTGATGCGGCAGTCCCCTTGGGCATCCCGGTAGAGGAGCTCGTAAGCGAACACGTTGAGGTCGCGGTCAAATATGGCCTGACGCCCCACCTGGATGGTGCGGGCCTTTTCCTGATCGTTGAGGGCTGGCATCGCTTCCTGGGAACCGAGTTCTTGAGCGCATGGGAGGGGAGGCGGATAGACTCAGTCTAACATCGAGCGCGGGGTTTTCGTACTTGGTTATCCCTGGTTATCCGTGTGGGTGGGCAAGAAAGCTTGTTGCCGGGTCATGGACTATAGTGTAATGCGTTGTATTCACCTGAGTTGAGGTCAAGGCCATGGGCGTTACCACAGTCCGTCTTCAGGCGGAGGTTGAGCAGGATCTGGAAGCGGTCGCGCACAGACTCCAGCGGAGCAAGGGTTGGGTGATCAATCAGGCGTTGTCTGAATACATCGAAAAGCAACAACGTGAGCAGCAGCGCTGGGAGCAGACCCTGGAAGCGATGGAATCTGCCGCTCTTGGGAAGGTGGTCGATGCCAGCGAAGTCCATCAATGGCTCGAAAGCTGGGGGACTGACAACGAGCGGGATGCACCGGGATCAGCCGAGTGAGGCTGGTTTACACGGACGAGGCGATTGCCGATCTGGAGCGGCTCAGAGCATTCATCGATGTGCACAATCCCTCTGCAGCCAACCGGATCGCGGCGGAGTTGGTAGAGAAAATTCAGCTGCTGAAGGATTTTCCCGGCATGGGGGCACCTGTCGGGATGGCACCGATGCCTGATACCGTTCGTGACATGGTCTTTGGCAGGTACGTTGTCCGCTATTCGACGCACCCCAGTGGCATCATTATTTTGCGGATCTGGCATGGTACCGCATTCCCACCAAGGAGCCCACGATGTCCCGTTTGATCCGATCCCTTGTCTTCCTGGTCTGCCTGATCTTTGCCGGTTCGTTGATGGCCGGGACGCCGCCCCATGGCGTGGCTACGCCCCATCCTCTGGCCACCGAGGTGGCCGTGGAGGTGCTTGCCCGGGGTGGCAATGCCTTCGATGCCGCCGTGGCGGTGGGTGCGGTGCTGGCGGTGGTGGAGCCTTATGGGTCCGGTCTGGGCGGGGGGGGCTTCTGGCTTTTGCATGAGGCCGCCACCGGGCGGCAGATGATGGTGGATGCACGGGAGCGGGCGCCGCTGGCCGCCCATGCAGACATGTTTCTGGATGATGCCGGCGAGGTGGACAGGGATCGGGTCATGAATGGTCCCCTGGCCGCCGCCATTCCCGGTACGCCCGACGCCCTGGATCACATCGCCCGGGAATATGGGGCGCTGCCCCTGGCGGAGCTGCTGGAGCCGGCCGTTCGCCTGGCTCGGGATGGGTTCCCGGTGGACCCGGTCTATGAGCGGTTGACCTCCTTCCGGCGGGACACCTTGCGGGAGTGGCCTGAGTCGGCAGCGGTGTTTCTGGATGATGGCCAGGTGCCCGGGGAGGGTTTCGTGATCCGTCAGCCGGATCTGGCCCGGACCCTGGAGCAACTGGCGGAGTCGGGGCGGGATGGGTTTTACCAGGGTCCGATCGCCGAGCAACTCATCCAGGCCGTGGGCGGGGCCGGGGGGATCTGGACCGAAGAGGATCTGGTGAGCTATCAGGTGGTGGAGCGCGAACCCATCACCTTCAATTATCGGGGCATGCGTGTGGTGTCGGCGCCGCCGCCGTCCTCGGGCGGCATCGCCCTGGCCCAGGCCCTGCAGGTGCTGGAACGCTTCGATCTTGGGGTCATGGACGAGGCGGATCGGTTGCATCACGGGGTTGAGGCAATGCGGCTGGCCTACCATGACCGCGCCCGGTATCTGGGGGATGGCGACTTTGTGGAGGTGCCCGTGGAGCGCCTCATGGATCCGCGTTACGCGGCCGGGTTGGCCGCCACGGTGCACCCGGGCCGGGCCCGGCCTAGCGATCAGCTCCCGGGCCCGGCGGGTCTGCGGGGAGGGCAGGACACCACCCATTTCTCCATCATCGATGCGCAGGGCAACCGGGTGTCGGCCACCCTGTCGCTGAACTATCCCTTTGGCTCGGGGTTCATGCCTGCCGGGACGGGGGTGGTCCTGAACAATCACATGGATGATTTCACCGCCGCGCCGGGCACGCCCAATGCCTACGGCCTGATCCAGTCGTCGGCCAATCGCATTGAGCCGGGCAAGCGCATGCTGTCGAGCATGTCACCCACATTCCTGGAGATGGATGATCGGGTGGCCGTGCTGGGCACGCCCGGTGGGAGTCGCATCATCACCATGGTGCTGTTGTCGGCCCTGGAGTTTCATGCCGGTGGTCGTGCCGATCGCCTGGTGGCGTCGCCCCGTCATCACCATCAGTATTTGCCGGATCACATCGAGTATGAACCGGATGCCTTCAGCGATGAGCTCAAGGCGCAACTGGAGGCGTATGGGCATGCCCTGGAGGCCCGTTCTCGTCCCTGGGGCAATCTGCAGGCGGTGGTGGTGGAGGCAGATGGCCGTTTCGAGGCGGCCGCTGACCCCCGGGGCGTGGGCAACCACTCAGCAGCAGGCTTCCTCCACCCAGGTGAGTAGGTCCTGGGCCTCGTCGTCGCCGCATTCTTCGAACAGTTCGCGGATCTGGTTGATGTTGGCGTGGATCAGGAACAGGTCGTCGGGTTTGGGGCCTGACTTGGGATTGCGCTTGCCCAGGAAGTAGTCCCAGAAGGGGGATTTCTGGGCCGGATCGGCGGTGAACTCCTCGATCAGGTTCATGACCAGGCGAGCATTGCCGTCGCAGTCCAGGTCCTTGAAGCTGATGTAGCGGGCGTTGGCGGCGTCGGGGTGTAGGTTGGGGCGGGTCACGAAGGGGCTCCTTGGTCTGGTGTTGTGCTGAGTGAGAAGCAAGGAGCGGGCCAGGTTTTTATTTTTTTTAAGTTTTTGTTAATTAAGGGAAAGCTGGAAAGGTGGGGTAGGGGGGTTACTTGAGATTGTGGGGAACGTGACAAGCAGAGGAGTATGGTCCGGCCCTCACCCCAGCCCCTCTCCCGCTTGCGGGAGAGGGGCTAAACCTCACAACCGCCGGATCTTATCCAGCTGACCTTCCAGTTCCCGCAGGCTGGCGCCCATCTCTGCCACCCGGGTGCGTTCCTTCTCCACCACCTCGGCGGGGGCGCGGTCCACGAAGCTGGGGTTTTCCAGTCGACCCCGGCATTGGGTGAGGTTCTTCTGCACCTTGGCCACTTCCTTTTCCAGGCGGGCGATCTCCGCCTCCTTGTCGATCAGGCCGGCCAGGGGGATGAGCAGGTGCATCTCGCCCACCAGGGCCATGGCAGACTCCGGGGGCTCCTCGCCGTGCAGCCACTGCACGGACTCGGGCTTGCCCAGGAATTCGATGAAGGCGCGGCTGGACTGGAAGCGGGTCTGATCCTCCGGCTGCCAGTTGTGCAGCAGCACGGGCAGGGGCTTGCCGGGGCTGATGTCCATCTCGGCGCGGATGCGGCGCATGCCCAGGATGAAGTTCTTCACCCATTCGATTTCCTTGTCTGCCTGGGCATCCCGTGCGCTCTCGTCCACCTGGGGGTAGGGCTGGTGCATGATGGTGTCGCCCTCGCGGCCCGCCAGCGGGGCCACCTGACGCCAGATGGCCTCGGTGATGAAGGGCATGATGGGATGCATCAGCCGCAGCAGGGTCTCCAGCACCTGAACCAGGGTCTTGCGGGTGCCACGGCGGGCGGCCTCGCTGCTGTCCTCGCCGGTGAGCACCGGCTTGCACAGCTCCAGGTACCAGTCGCAGTAGTCGTGCCAGGTGAACTCATACAGGGCGCGGGCAGCCAGGTCGAAACGGTACTCGGCCAGGTGGCGGTGCACCTCGGTGATGGTCACCTGCAGGCGGGAGGTGATCCAGCGATCGGCCAGGGAGAACTCCACCTCACCGCCGTTCACGCCGGTGTCCTCACCCTGGGTGTTCATGAGCACATAGCGGGCCGCGTTCCACAGCTTGTTGCAGAAGTTGCGGTAGCCCTCGATACGGCCCAGGTCGAACTTGATGTCACGGCCACTGGAGGCCAGGGCCGCCAGGGTGAAGCGCAGGGCGTCCGTCCCAAAGGCGGGGATGCCATCGGGGAACTGCTTCTTGGTGGCCTTGGCGATGCGCTTTTCCATCTGCGGCTGCATCAGGCCCTGGGTACGCTTGGCCAGCAGTTCATCCAGGGTGATGCCGTCGATGAGGTCGATGGGGTCGAGCACGTTGCCCTTGGACTTGGACATCTTCTGGCCCTCGGCATCCCGGATCAGGCCGGTGACGTACACCTCCTTGAAGGGCACGTCGTCCATGAACTTGAGGCCCATCATGATCATGCGGGCCACCCAGAAGAAGATGATGTCAAAACCGGTGACCAGTACCGAGGTGGGGTAGAAGGTCTTGAGTTCCGGGGTCTGCTCCGGCCAGCCCAGGGTGGAGAAGGGCCACAGGGCGGAACTGAACCAGGTGTCCAGCACGTCGGGATCGCGGGTCAGGTTGACGCTTGCATCCAGGCCGTACTTGCTGCGCACTTCTTCCTCGCTGCGGGCCACGTAGATCTTGCCGGCATCGTCGTACCAGGCGGGGATGCGATGTCCCCACCAGATCTGCCGGGAGATGCACCAGTCCTCGATATTGCGCATCCATTCGAAGTAGGTCTTGTTCCAGTTTTCCGGCACGAAGCGGATGCGGCCCTCTTCCACCGCCTGGATGGCCGGTTCGGCCAGGGGGCCGGCCTTCACATACCACTGGTCGGTGAGGAAGGGCTCGATGACGGCGCCGCTGCGATCCCCGCGGGGCACCATCAGCTTGTGATCGTCGATGCGTTCCATCAGGCCCTGGGCATCCAGGTCCTGAATCACACGCTCGCGGGCCTCGAAGCGGTCCAGGCCCCGGTAGGCCTCGGGGGCCTCGTCGTTGATCTTCGCGTCGATGGTGAAGATGTTGATCATGGGCAGGTCGTGCCGGCTGCCCACGGCGTAGTCGTTGAAGTCGTGGGCGGGGGTGATCTTCACGCAGCCGGAGCCAAACTCCGGGTCCACGTAGTCATCGGCGATCACCGGGATGCGCCGGCCCGTCAGCGGCAGTTCCACCTCCTTGCCGATGAGGTGCTGGTAGCGCTCGTCATCCGGGTTCACCGCCACGGCGGTGTCGCCCAGCATGGTCTCGGGGCGGGTGGTGGCCACCACCAGGTGACCGGAACCATCGGCCAGGGGGTAGCGCATGTGCCAGAGCTTGCCCTGTTCCTCTTCGGAGAGCACTTCCAGGTCCGAGACGGCGGTGTGCAGCACCGGGTCCCAGTTCACCAGGCGCTTGCCCCGGTAGATGAGGCCTTCGTCATACAGGCGCACGAACACCTCGCCCACGGCCTCCGACAGGCCATCGTCCATGGTGAAGCGTTCCCGGCTCCAGTCGATGGAGGTGCCCAGGCGCCGCATCTGTTGCTGGATCTGGTGGCCGGAGTGCTCGCGCCATTGCCAGACCTTGTCCAGGAAGGCGTCGCGGCCCAGGTCGTGACGGGACTGCCCCTCACGGGCCAGCTGGCGCTCCACCACCATCTGGGTGGCGATGCCGGCGTGGTCGGTGCCCCCCTGCCAGAGGGTGTTGTCGCCGCACATCCGGTGGTAGCGGATGAGGGTATCCATCAGGGTGTCCTGGAAGGCGTGCCCCATGTGCAGGGTGCCGGTCACGTTGGGGGGCGGCAGCATGATGCAGTAGGGGTCCCCCTCGCCACGGGCGGCGAACCAGCCATGGGTTTCCCATTCCTGGTAGACGGTTTGTTCGATGGCGCGGGGGTCGTAGGTCTTGTCCATGGGGCCTGTGTCGGATGCGGAGCGAAAGTGGCGGATTATATTAATCTTTTTTGGGGGTGCCGGTCACCTGCCCAGGGTGTGGTGATGCAGGTCGCAGCCCTGCTCCCGGTAGTGCCGGAACCGTGCCCGGCCGCTGTCACGCACGCTGGGGTCTTCATTGACCACCTCGGCCACGCGCTCGAAGCGCTCGAAGTGTGCGGGCACCTCGGGCGCCAGGTTGACCAGCACCTGGGCACCCTCCGGTGCATTGGGGCCGATGCTCACGGGCACTCGCGCATCGTCAGGGTTGATGCCATGCGGGATGAAGGCGTCATCCTTGAAGGTCCACAGCAGGTCGTCCAGTGCCCGGGCCTCGTTTTGCGAGCGGGTGTGGACATGCACCCGATGCCCAAGGCCGAAGGCCTTGTGCACCAGGCGACAGACGGTGGTGAGCCGCTGCTGGGGGTGGGTGCCCTTGAGGAGGTAGAAGTCGACTCTTGTCATGGTGAGGTGAGTTGTTTGGCTGGGGTGAGGGCCGCATTCATTCCTTGATGCGGTTGAACAGGAACTGCATCACCAGAGGCACAGGCCGGCCTGTTGCCCCCTTCTCCTTGCCGCTCTTCCAGGCCACCCCTGCAATGTCCAGGTGGGCCCATTTGTACTTCTTGGTGAACCGGGACAGGAAGCAGGCGGCGGTGATGGTGCCCGCCGGGCGGCCGCCGATGTTGGCCATGTCGGCGAAATTGCTGTTGAGTTGTTCCTGGTATTCATCCCAGAGCGGCAGCTCCCAGGCCCGGTCCAGGGTCTGACGGCTGGCGGTGAGCAGGTCGTTGGTGAGGGAGGCGCTGTTGCCCAGCACGGCGGTGGCCTGATGGCCCAGGGCAATGATGCAGGCGCCGGTGAGGGTGGCCATGTCCACCACCACCTCCGGGTCGAAACGCTCCACATAGGTCAGGGCATCGCAGAGCACCAGGCGGCCCTCGGCGTCGGTGTTGAGGACTTCCACGGTCTGTCCGGACATCGTGGTGATGATGTCACCGGGCTTGGTGGCGCGGCCATCGGGCATGTTTTCGGCGGCGGCGATCACGCCAATCACGTTCATGGGCAGCTTGAGTTCGGCGCAGGCCTTCATGGCCCCCATGACGGCAGCGGCCCCGCCCATGTCGTACTTCATCTCGTCCATGCCTTCGCCGGGCTTGAGGGAGATGCCGCCGGTGTCGAAGGTGATGCCCTTGCCCACCAGGACCACGGGCTTGTCGTTCTTCTTGCCGCCCCGGTAGTCCATGACGATGAGGCGGGCCGGTTGTTCAGAGCCCCGGGATACGGACAGCAGGGCGCCCATGCCTTCCTTCTCCATGGCCTCCTCATCCAGGATGTCCACCTTCAGGTCCTTGTAGGCCTTTTTCAGGCCCTTGGCCTGGTCCGCCAGGTACACCGGTGTGCACACGTTGCCCGGGCGGTTGCCCAGGTCCCGGGTGAGCTGCATGCCGGTGGCGGTGGCGGTGGCCCGTTTCAGGGTCTGCCCGGCGGTGTCCAGCTCCTCCTCGGCCTCCACGTTGAGCACCATCTGCTTGAGGGCCGTCTTGTTCTTTTTCTTGTTGCTCTTGAGCTCGTCGAAGCGGTAGAGGGCGTCTTCCACCACCAGCACGCTCTGGAAGAGCTTCCAGGGCAGGTCGCGGCCCTTGACGGGCAGGTCGGTGAGGAAATTGTGGGCGGTGGCTGCGCCGCTTTGCTTGAGGGCGGTGATCATGTGGGAGGTCAGCTTGCGGAAGGAGGCCTCGCTCAGGTCCCGCTCCTTGCCGCACCCCACCAGCAGCACCCGCTCGGCCAACTCGCCGGGCACTTGGTGCAGCCAGAGGGTCTGGCCCAGTTCGCCATCCATGTCGCCTCGCTTGAGCAGGGCGCTGATGGCGCCATCGGTGGCCTGATCCAGGGCCTTGGCGGCGGTGGACAGCTTGCGACGCTCGAATACACCCGCAACGATGCAGGGGCTGTGCTGTTCCTGGGGTTGACCGCTTGCGACTGAGAATTCCATGCCATTCCTCGAAATAGACTGGGAAAGCCCGATGATGCAGCAATCCGGGCCCTGGGTCACTGGGTTCGGCGGCGGGTGGTTGGCCTAGCCGATGCCGGGGCTAGTAGTATAGGGAATCTTCCTCCACCGTTAACGCACCCCGTGCCGGGGTGATTCGAGATGCCGTTGAAGGTCCTGGACCGTTACCTGATCCGCGAGATGCTGCTCACGCAGATGGCGGTGATCCTGGTGCTGCTGCTGATCATCCTGGGCGGCATGCTGGCGCGCCTGCTGGGGGAAGTGGCCGAGGGGCGCATCCCCGCCGATGTGTTGCCGGTGATCCTGGCACTGGGGTCTTTCCGGGCCCTGATCCTGTTGTTGCCGGTGTCGCTGTTCCTGGCGGTGATGCTCACCCTGGGGCGGTTGCACAAGGACAGCGAGATGGCGGCGCTCAAGGCCTGCGGCGTGGGTTACGGGCGGCTGTTCGGTACCGTGATGGCGATTACCCTGCCGCTGAGCGTGCTGCTGGCAGTGCTGTCGCTGTATGTGGGGCCCTGGACCACCCTGCAGGTGGACGAGATCCGCGCCGAGACTGCGCAGCGCTCGGATCTCATGGGGATCACCCCGGGGCGGTTCCTGCAGGCTGGCAGCGTGGATGGCACGGTGTTTTTCGTGGAGTCGTTTTCCGATGATCGTGAGGTGATGCACAACGTCTTCATCCAGCGGCGCCAGGGCGGGGACACCGAGGTGGTGGTGGCCCGCAGCGCCGAGCAGCAGATCGACCCCGGTAGTGGCCAGCGTTTCCTGGTGCTGCGTGATGGTCATCGTTACGAAGGCAGCCCCGGAGATGCGGATTTTCGCATCATTCAGTTCGCCACCCATGGAGTGCGCATGCCCGATCCCAGAGCCGTGACCGTGCGCAGTCGCACGGACAACGTGCCCACGGCCGATTTGTGGGGGTCGGAGCGCCTGGAGCACCGGGCAGAACTGCAATGGCGCCTGGCCGCACCGTTGTCCATGCTGCTGCTGGCCGTCCTGGCCCTGCCGCTGTCTTATACCTCGCCACGCCAGGGCCGGTTCGCCAAGCTGGCCGCGGGGGTGGGGATCTACGTGGTCTACGCGCAGATGCAGATGGTATCCAAGGACTGGTTCGCTGATGGTGACACACCAGCCTGGCTGGGCATGTGGTGGGTACACCTGGGGCTGGTGGTACTGGCGCTGGTGCTGCTGTGGCGACAGTACGGCAGTTTCTGGATGCTGCGTGGCTGGCGCCGGGCGAAACTGGCATGAAGATCCTGCGCTTCTACATTGCCCGGCAGGTGATCGGCGGGACCCTTCTGGCCCTGCTGGTGCTCACCGCCCTGGATGTGGGTTTTGCCTTCATCGCCGAGATCGACGATGTGGGGGAGGGGGCCTACGGCTGGATTCAGGCCCTCATGTACACGGCATTGACCGTGCCACGCCGCCTGTACGAACTGTTCCCCACCTCGGTGCTCATTGGGGCCCTGCTCAGCCTGGGCACGGTGGCGGAGAACAGTGAGCTCACGGCCATGCGGGCGGCGGGGGTGTCGGTCTCGCGCATCATCACCGCAGCGTTGCAGGCGGGTGTGGTGCTGATGCTGGCGGCGGTGCTGTTGGGCGAGGTGGTGGCCCCGGCCAGTGAGCGTCAGGCCCAGAACATGCGTACCTTTTCCCATTCCGATCAGATTCAGGTGGGTGGCATTGGTTTATGGGCGCGGGACGGGAACGATTACCTGAACGTGCGCGTGATCATGCCCGGTTTGCGCCTGCATGATCTGCGGGTGTACCGGTTCGACGACGAGCAGCGCATGACCCAGTCCATCCGTATTGCCAGTGCCCGTTATCACGACGGGGAATGGCAGATGGAAGGTGTGGTGCGCAGCCATGTCTCGGTAGATGGCGTGGAGGTGGAGCGTGCCGACGCGGAGCAATGGGATCGTCTGCTGGCCCCGGAGTTGTTTGACGTGATCGTGGTGGAGCCGCGGCAGATGTCTGCCTGGACCCTGGCGCGCTACATCGGTTACCTGCGCGAGAACAATCTGGAGTCGGCCCCCTATGAGCTGGCCTTCTGGACGCGATTCACCACGCCGTTATCCAGCCTGGTGATGCTGCTGCTGGCCATTCCCTTCATCTTTGGCTCGTTGCGCACCGGGGGAGCGGGGCAGCGACTGTTCATCGGCATCCTGATCGGCGTGAGTTTCCACCTGCTCAACCGGATGCTGAATCACATGGGTCTGGTGTACGGCATGCCGCCGCTGCTGGCGGCGGTGCTGCCCATGGCTGTCTTCCTGGTGATCGCCCTGTGGGCCATCCGACGGGTGCGCTAGACCTGCCCGGCCTTGTGATCCGGCAACCGTATCAGGCGCGTACCCGACCAGCGGTCGTGGAGCATGAACTTCTGCGGATGGCGCAGGGTCCAGATGAGCCCAGCCACGAGGATCAGCGCCACCACCACGGCCACGGGCCACAGACCCTGACGCCAGGCCTGCAGGCCCCCCAGCAGGAGCATCCACTGGCTCATGGCCAGCACGAAACGACGCAAGGCCTGCACCCAGGTGACGCGATAGCCATCAAACCCCACCAGGCGCACCCGCCAGGTCTGCATGGCCAGGGTGATGCCGCTGTGGGTCCAGAACCAGCCGAAATACAAAAAGGCCACCCCGAGGATGAGCAGCACATAGGCCGGATACAGGGGGTGCTCCACGGTCAGGCCGGTAGCAACGGTCACCAGCAGGGTGGTGAGCATCAGCGCGGACAGGGCCAGCAGGCCGTCGTACATCCAGCAGGCCATGCGGCGCAGCAGTCCAACGGGTTCGTGCGAGTAGGGTTTCGCGGTCTCGGTCATGGTGGAGCCTGGGCAATGCGTGAGGAGCGGCCATTATACTCATCCCCCCTGCAAGTAGAACCGGCCCTTACAAACCGGATCGGTACTCCTATACTCGTGGAGTGAATGCTGACAGGATCAGCGCAATGGCCACGATGGAGAGGCAATCCATGGTAGAGGAAGAGCAGAACGGAAGACGGCAGTTTCATCGGGTGACTTTCGACGGCGTGGCCTTTCTCACCTTCGACAGCCCCGATGAAATCCGGGTGGAACTGGTGGATCTGTCGCTGCAGGGTGTGCTGGTGCGAACGCCCACCCTGCTGGCTCCCCGTCGGATGGGCGATTATGGCTACCTGCGCGTGCCGCTGGATTCGGAGAACAGTATCCTGGTGATGGTTCAGGTGGTGCGCATGGATGCTCACGATCTGGGGCTTCGGGTCACGCAGATGGACCTGGAAAGTGCCCAGCATCTGCGACGCCTGGTGGAGCTGAACCTGGGCGACGAGACCCTGCTCAGCCGTGACCTGGCGGCCCTGATGGACAGCGGCCAGTAGAACAGCGGCCAGTAGAAAGGAAACCTTGTGCCGCCTCCCATGGTCGAACCCATCAACGTTCCTCAGCTCAATTCTCAAAGGCTGGTCCCGGCCCCATGAAACGACTCGCAACGCCCTTTGCCCGCCGAATCCTGCTCTGGTGTCTGCTGCTGTTGGTGGGCGCCGGGCTGGCCCTGTTCAGTCACGCCCAGGAGAACGGCAATGGCAATGAACGGGGGGTTGCCGTGGTGCTGGATGTGGATGGCGCCATCGGCCCGGCCACCAGTGATTACTTTGTGCGCGGGCTGCAATCGGCCCGGGACATGAACGCCGAGATCGTGGTGGTCCGCATGGACACCCCCGGCGGCCTCGACAGCTCCATGCGGGACATGATCAAGGCCATTCTGTCGTCCCCGGTGCCGGTAGCCAGCTACGTGACGCCCTCGGGCGCCCGCGCTGCCAGTGCCGGTACTTACATCCTGTACGCCAGCCACGTGGCGGCCATGACCCCGGCCACCAACCTGGGGTCGGCCACCCCGGTGCAGATGGGAGGCCCGCCCGGCATGCCCGATGAGGATGAGCCTCGCCGGCCACGCTCTGGCGACCGCCAGCAGGACGAAGCTACCGATGAGGACAACGGCAACGGCAACGGTAATGGCAACGGCAGTGAAGCCAATGATGAGGCTGCGGAAATCAGCGAGGAGGATGTGGAGCCTCTGCGCGATCCGCGTCGGGGCGGCACTGCCATGGAGCGCAAGGTGCTGGAGGATGCCGTGGCCTATATCCGCGGTCTGGCGGAGCTGCGCGGGCGCAATGCCGATTGGGCCGAGGAGGCGGTGCGCGAGGCCGTGAACCTCACGGCAACCGATGCACTTGAGAAGAATGTGATCGACGTGGTGGCCGAGGATACCCGGGATCTGCTGGCACAGATCCATGGTCGCACGGTGAAAATGGAGATCGGTGAGCGTGAGCTCAACACCGAAAACCTGGAGCTGGTGGAGATTGAACCTGACTGGCGTACCCGGCTGCTGTCGGTGATCACCAACCCGAACATTGCCTACATCCTCATGCTGGTGGGGATCTACGGCATCATTTTCGAGCTGGCCAATCCGGGCAGCATCTTCCCCGGCGTGGTGGGTGCCATCTGCCTGGTGCTGGCGCTGTATGCCTTTCAGGTGCTCCCCATCAACTACGCGGGCCTGGCGCTGATCATCCTGGGCATCGGCTTCATGATCGCCGAGGCCTTCCTGCCCAGCTTCGGGATACTGGGTATCGGGGGGGTGGCGGCCTTCGTCTTCGGCTCCATCATCCTGGTGGATGAGACCAACCTGCATATTTCCATCCCCCTGATTGGCGGTACGGCACTGATTTCCGCTGTCTTCTTCATCTGGGTGATGAGCAAGCTGATGGGCCTGCGCCGCAAGAAGGTGACCACCGGCCGCGAAGAGTTGATCGGGGCGCAGGGGCAGGCAACGAAGGATTTCTCCAAGGGTTCCGGTCGTGTCTGGCTGCACAGCGAATCCTGGCTGGCGCAATCCCAGGTGCCCGTTTCCAAGGGCGACACGGTGCGGGTAACCGGCATGAATGACCTGACGCTGATCGTGGAGCCCGTCTCTGATCAAGAAACCTCAAAAGGAGTCGTAACATGATTACAGCCATTCTGGCTCCACTGGCCCTGATCCTGGGTCTGCTCATACTGTCCATCAGGATCCTGCCCGAGTATGAGCGTGGTGTGATCTTCTTCCTGGGGCGTTTCCAGGAGGTGAAGGGCCCTGGCCTGATCATCGTCATCCCCGGGATTCAACAGATGGTCCGTGTGGACCTGCGCGTGATCACCCTGGACGTGCCCAGCCAGGACGTGATCTCCCAGGACAACGTGACGGTGCGGGTGAACGCGGTGCTCTACTTCCGGGTGGTGGATCCGGAAAAGGCCATCATCCAGGTGGAGGACTTCAACAACGCCACCAGTCAGCTGGCCCAGACCACCCTGCGTTCGGTGCTGGGCAAGCACGACCTGGATGAGATGCTCTCGGAGCGGGACAAGCTCAACGACGACATCCAGAGCATTCTGGACAAGCAGACCGACAGCTGGGGCATCAAGGTGGCCAATGTGGAGATCAAGCATGTGGATCTCAACGAGAGCATGATCCGCGCCATCGCCCGCCAGGCCGAGGCGGAGCGTGAACGGCGTGCCAAGGTCATCCACGCCCAGGGTGAACTGCAGGCGGCCGTGAAACTCACCGAGGCCGCCGACATCATGGCCGGCAATCCACAGGCCCTGCAGTTGCGGTATTTGCAGACCATGAGCGACATGTCCAACGACAGTAACGCCTCCACCATCGTCTTCCCCTTCCCGTTCGATCTGCTCGGTGCCTTCCTGGGGAGCGATCGCGCCAACCCCGGTGGCCCCAGCGGCGGGACGACCTCCCGGCCCGCCAAGAACCTGGACGAGGCTGCGGAGACCACCGTCGCGGCAGACGAGGGTCCGGCAGCGGACAACGCGTTGCCACGTCGCCCCAAGGGTGAAAAGGGCGATAAATGACCCAGGCGTCGCCGGTGATCGACCGGTTTCTCGACGCGATGTGGATGGAGCATGGCCTGAGTGGTCACACCCTGGCCGCCTATCGAGCCGACCTGACGGGTCTTGAGGGTTGGCTTGAGGGGCAGGGTGGAGATCTGGCCGCCGCTGACCGCCATCAGTTGCTGGCCTACCTGGCCCAGCGGCTGGAAGGCGGTGCCAGGCCCCGGAGTATGGCGCGTCTGCTGTCCACATTGCGGCGTTTTTATGGCTACCTGGTGCAGGCAGGGCAGATCCGCGAGGACCCCACGGTGCGTATCGACGCCCCCCGACTGGGGCGCCCCCTGCCGGATACCCTGACGGAAGCAGAAGTGGATGCCTTGCTGGCGGCACCGGATGTGGAGGATGCCAATGGCCTGCGAGACCGGGCCATGCTGGAGTTGCTGTATGCCACGGGGCTGCGCGTGTCCGAGCTGGTGGGTCTGCATCTTGGGCAGGTGAGTCTGCGCCATGGCGTGGTGCGTACCCAGGGCAAGGGCGGCAAGGAGCGCCTGGTGCCCCTGGGGGAAGAGGCCATGGACTGGCTGGAGCGCTACCTGGCCGAAGCCCGTCCGGGTTTGATGCAGGGTCACGGGCAATGCGAGGCCCTGTTCGTGACCCGCCGTGGCGCGGGTATGACCCGCCAGGCATTCTGGTACCTGATACGCCGTCACGCCCAGACGGCGGGCGTTACCAAGCATCTGTCGCCCCACACCCTGCGTCACGCCTTTGCCACGCATCTGCTCAACCACGGCGCAGACCTGCGCGTGGTGCAGATGCTGCTGGGTCATTCCAGCCTCTCCACCACGCAGATCTACACCCACGTGGCCAGGGAGCGGCTCAAGACGCTGCACGCCGAGCACCATCCACGGGGCTGAACCCAAAGCCCCTGGGATGGTCTTTTAATCAGCGCCCCGAGTAATATGTCCCGCGTTTCAATCCGGTGACACCGCGATCGCGGCCCAACCCATTCCAAGAGTTGAACCATGCCCAGCTACCGCATTGTCCTTGTCATGATCCTCCTGATGGCCCTGCCGGGGTTCGCCCATGCCGGCTCCGATGCCCCCCGCGAACTGCGCGAGCGTATCGAGGCACTGGTGCCCAATGCCCAGGCCAGCAGCATTCGCGAAACCCCCATCCAGGGCCTGTATGAAGTGCGCTTCGGTGCGCAGGTGCTCTACATGAGCGGCGATGGCCAATACGTGCTGGAGGGGGATCTGGTGGAGCTGGACACCCGCCAGAGCCTTACCGCTTCGGCCCGTTCCGAGGGTCGGCAGGAGATCCTGGGGGGGGTCAGCGAGGCCAGCATGGTGGTATACCCCGCCGAGGGTGAGTCCCGTCACACCATTACCGTGTTCACCGATGTGGACTGCCCCTACTGCCGGCGTTTGCACGACGAGGTGGCCGAGCTCAACAAGGACGGTATTACCGTGCGTTACCTGATGTTCCCTCGCTCCGGTGAAGGCACGCCCACCTACGAGAAGATGGTGTCCATCTGGTGTTCCGATGACCGTGCTCAGGCCATGGATCGGGTCAAGGCCGGTCGCTCCATTGGTGAGAATGACTGCGAGACGCCCGTGCGTGAACACCTGCGGGCGGGTCAGATGATGGGCGTGAACGGCACACCGGCCATCCTGCTGGAAACCGGTGACATGATCCCCGGTTATCGTCCGGCGGGTGAGATTGCCCAGATGATCGAGCATGTGTCCGGCGAACGTTGATCCAGTCTACCCCTTGAAACCTGAATCTTTACCCCGAAAATAGAGGGCCACCCATCGGCCCTTCGGGCTGGGACTCACGCAAATTCAGTACAAGGCCAATTCATGAGCACTTCCGCCACCATCGTCGATATCACCCAGGAGAATTTCCACGCCCTCGTTATCGAAGGTTCGCAGCAGCGCCCGGTGCTGGTGGACTTCTGGGCGGACTGGTGTCAGCCCTGCCAGATGCTCATGCCCATCCTGGCCAAGCTGGCCGAGGAGTACGCCGGTGGTTTCTTGCTGGCCAAGGTGAACAGCGATCAGCAGCAGGACCTGGCCCTTCAGTATGGGGTGCGCAGCCTGCCCACGGTGCTGGTCTTCCGCGAGGGTGAGCCGGTGGATCAGTTCATGGGCGTGCAGCCGGAATCCACCATTCGACAGATGCTGGACAAGCATCTGCCCGGCCCCGGCTCTGAAGCGCGCGGAGCTGCCCGGGAGGCACTGGAAGCAGGCGATGCCGACACGGCCCTGGCTCATCTGGCGCTCGCCCGCGAGGCCAACCCGGAGGAAGAAGAGCTGAAGATCGATCAGGCCCGGGCACTGGTGATGCTGGGTCGCGTGGATGAGGCTGAGGCGGTGATGAAGACGGTGCCCGTGCATCTCCATCAGGAGGATGCGGGCCGCCGCGTGGACGCCCAGCTTCGGCTGGCCCGGGCCCGCGGCGACCTGGCAGAAATCCCCGCACTGGAAGAGCGCCTGGACGGGAATCCGGATGACCCCGAAGCGCTGCACCGAGTGGGCGCTGCCAGGATCCTCGATGGTGAGTATGAGTCAGGGTTGGCCATGCTCATGCAACTCATGAAAAAGCATCGCAAGTATGGCGAGGATGCCGGTCACAAGGGCCTGCTGGCGGCGTTCGAGCTGCTGGGCGCCCGGCATCCGCTGGTCAACGACTATCGCCGCAAGATGATGGCGCTGATGTTCTGAGCCGGGCGTTTTCATCCTCTGGCAGGGGGATGGCCGGGCACTGGACTTGCCACCCACGATGATGTCCCATACAGTACCCGCGCCCTGGCAGACGACGATTGCACGCGCATGAGCGCCTCATCTTCCTATACTTCATCCGATATCGAAGTCCTCTCCGGACTGGACCCGGTGCGCAAGCGCCCCGGGATGTATACCGATACCTCCCGGCCCAACCACATGGCCCAGGAGGTGATCGACAACTCCGTGGACGAGGCCATTGCGGGCCACGCCGACCGCATGGACGTGATCCTGCATGCCGACGGTTCCGTATCGGTCACCGATAATGGCCGTGGCATGCCCGTGGATCTGCATCCCAAGGAGAAACGACCCGGGGTGGAGGTGATCCTGGGCACGCTGCATGCTGGCGGCAAGTTTTCCAACAAGAGTTATCGCTTCTCGGGCGGCCTGCACGGTGTGGGCGTCTCGGTGGTGAATGCCCTGTCGGAAAAGCTGGAGGTGACCATCCGGCGTGACGGCAAGGAACACCACATGAGCTTTGCCGATGGCCACAAGGTCACCGACCTCAAGGTGGTGGGCGAGGTGGGCAAGCGCAATACCGGCACCTGTCTGCGCTTCTGGCCCAATGCCGGTTATTTCGATACCCCGAAGTTTTCCGTACCGCGTCTCAAGCACATTCTGCGAGCCAAGGCGGTGTTGTGCCCCGGGCTGGCGGTGTCCTTCTATGATGAGATCACCGGCGAGCGTTGCGACTGGTGCTACGAGGCCGGCCTCAGGGACTATCTGGTGGAATCCCTGGATGGCGCCGAACGGGTGCCTGATGAGCCCTTCATGGGCAGCATGAGTGGCGAGACCGATGCGGTGGACTGGGCCGTGGTATGGCTGCCCGAAGGCGGCGAGGGGGTGGCCGAGAGCTATGTGAACCTGATCCCCACCGCCCAGGGCGGCACTCACGTGAATGGCCTGCGTACCGGCCTGACCGACGCGGTGCGGGAATTCTGCGAATTCCGGAATCTGGTACCCCGGGGTGTGAAACTGGCCCCGGAGGATGTCTGGGAGAACGTGGCCTACATCCTCTCCTTCAAGATGCTCGACCCCCAGTTTGCCGGCCAGACCAAGGAGCGTCTGTCATCCCGCGAGGCGGCCCCGTTCATCTCCGGTGTGGTGAAGGACAGCTTCAGCCTCTGGCTCAACCAGCACCCGGGCGCCGGGGAGCGCATCGCCGAACTGGCCATCAACAGCGCCCAGAAGCGCATGCGGGCCGGCAAGAAGGTGGTTCGCAAGAAGGTCACCCAGGGCCCCACCCTGCCGGGCAAGCTGGCCGACTGCGCTGCCCAGGATCTGGGTCGCACCGAACTGTTTCTGGTGGAAGGGGACTCTGCCGGCGGCTCCGCCAAGCAGGCCCGGGACCGGGAGTTCCAGGCCATCATGCCCCTGCGGGGCAAGATCCTGAATGCCTGGGAGGTGGACCCGGACCAGATCCTGGCCTCCCAGGAGATCCACGACATCAGTGTGGCCATCGGCGTGAACCCAGGGGCCGAGGATCTCAAGGACCTGCGCTATGGCAAGATCTGCATCCTGGCGGATGCGGACTCGGATGGCCTGCATATCGCCACCCTGCTGTGCGCCCTGTTCGTGCGGCATTTCCGGCCCCTGGTGGAGCAGGGGCGGGTGTACGTGGCCATGCCGCCCCTGTTCCGGGTGGATGTGGGCAAGGAGATCTTCTATGCCCTGGATGAGGACGAGAAACAGGGCATCCTGCAGCGCATCGCGGCCGAGAAGAAGAAGGGCAAGGTGGCGGTGACGCGCTTCAAGGGGCTGGGCGAGATGAACCCGCTGCAACTGCGCGAGACCACCATGGCCCCGGACACCCGCCGCCTGGTGCAACTGACCCTGGATGCCGGCGACGATACCATGGGCCTGCTGGACATGCTGCTGGCCAAGAAACGCGCCTCCGATCGCCGGGGCTGGCTGGAGTCCAAGGGGCATCTGGCGGAAGTGGATTGAGCGGGGCTTACTTTCAAGAATCAACAGGTGTACACGTGGCAAAACCAATGGTTGGATTCGGAACGCGCCTGGGGCTGATCCTGCTCAGCTTCGCGGGCATCATCATCGCCATGACCGGCATCCTGGAACTGGCCACCGGTGGGGTGGGCAGTTTCTATCCGCCTGAATGGCGATTCCCCGGTTACGCCGTGGTGATGATCGTTGGCGGCTATCTCATGATGGCACCCATGGGCTGGCTCTACATGCGGGATGCCAAAACCGATGACTGAGTCCCGCTGAGCCATGAGCAATCTTGAACTGAACCTGGATGGTGTTGAACAGCAGCCGCTGAGCACCTTCGCGGAAAAGGCGTACCTGGACTATTCCATGTACGTGATCCTGGACCGCGCACTGCCCCACGTGGGGGATGGCCTCAAGCCCGTACAGCGGCGTTTGATCTATGCCATGAGTGAGCTGGGCCTGTCGGCCCTGTCCAAGCACAAGAAGTCCGCCCGCACCGTGGGCGATGTGCTGGGCAAGTACCATCCCCATGGGGATTCGGCCTGTTACGAGGCCATGGTGCTGCTGGCTCAGCCCTTCTCCTCACGCTATCCGTTCGTGGACGGGCAGGGCAACTGGGGCTCACCGGACGATCCCAAGTCCTTTGCCGCCATGCGCTATACCGAGGCGCGCCTGTCCCCCTATGCCCAGTTGCTCCTGTCGGAACTGGGGCAGGGTACGGCGGATTGGGTGCCCAACTTCGACGGCACCATGGAAGAGCCCAAGGTGCTGCCGGCCCGATTGCCCAACGTGCTGTTGAACGGTGGCTCGGGGATCGCCGTGGGTATGGCCACCGACATCCCGCCCCATAACCTTCGCGAGGTGGCCCGCGCCTGCATCTGTCTGCTTGAGGACCCGGATGCGGGGCTGGAGCAGATCTGCGAGCACATCCAGGGCCCGGATTTCCCCACGGATGCGGAGATCATCACCCCGCGCCAGGATCTCATGGCCCTGTACCGCACGGGTCATGGCAGTCTGCGCATGCGCGCCCGGTTTGAGCGGGAAAATGGCGACATCATCATCACCGCCCTGCCATTCCAGGTGTCGGGAGCCAAGGTGCTCGAACAGATTGCCGGGCAGATGAACGCCAAGAAGCTGCCCATGGTGGAGGACCTGCGGGATGAGTCGGACCACGAACATCCCACCCGTCTGGTCATCACGCCCCGTTCCAACCGGGTGGACATGGCGGGCCTGATGGACCACCTGTTCGCCACCACCGATCTGGAGCGCAGCTACCGGGTGAACATGAACCTGATCGGCCTGGACGGCCGTCCCCGGGTGAAGAGTCTGCCAACGCTGCTGGCTGAGTGGCTGGAATTCAGGATTGAGACCGTGCGCCGTCGCCTGCAGTGGCGACTGGACAAGGTGCTCAAGCGCCTGCATATCCTGGAAGGCCTGCTGATTGCCTATCTGAATATCGATGAGGTGATTCGCATCATCCGGGAAAACGACGAGCCCAAGCCGGTGCTGATGGAGCGGTTTGGCCTCACGGATACCCAGGCCGAGGCCATCCTGGAACTCAAGTTGCGCCACCTGGCCCGCCTGGAGGAGATGAAGATCCGCGGCGAGCAGGACGAGCTGGAGCAGGAACGGGACCACCTGCAGTCCGTGCTGGGTTCCGATGTCAGGCTGCGTGGCCTGGTGCGCGACGAGATCGAGGCGGATGCCGAAAAATTCGGCGATGATCGCCGCTCCCCCATTGTTGCGCGCGCCGCCGCCCAGGCCCTGGATGAATCCGCCCTGGTGCCCGCCGAACCCCTGACCGTGGTGCTCTCGAAGATGGGCTGGGTGCGAGCCGCCAAGGGTCACGAGGTGGATGCCCAGGGGCTGAATTACAAGTCTGGCGATGCCTATCAGTCCGACGCCCAGGGGCGCAGTAATCAGCAGGCGGTGTTCCTGGATTCCACGGGCCGCACCTATGCCCTGGCCGCCCATACCCTGCCGTCGGCCCGAGGGCAGGGGGAGCCGATCTCGGGGCGCCTGTCGCCACCCGATGGGGCGCAATTCGTGGGTGTGATGATGGGGGCAGGGGAGGACCTGTACCTGATGTCCACTGATCACGGCTATGGCTTCATCTGCCGCATGGAGGACATGATCTCCCGTAACCGTGCCGGCAAGGCGCTGCTCACCGTGCCCCAGGGCGCCAGCGTGCGTCACCCGATGAAGGTGCGTGACCCGCAGCAGCAGTACCTGGCGGCCGCCACCACCGACGGTTACCTGTTACTGCTTCCCCTCTCGGAGCTGCCCTGCATGCCCCGGGGCAAGGGCAACAAGATCGTCAATATCCCCACCGCCCGCCTCAAGGCCGGCGAGGAGTCCCTGGCGGACCTGACTCTGCTGGACGGAAGTGACAGTCTCACCGTGGTGGCAGGCAAGAAGTTCAAGACCCTCAAGCCGGACGAATGGCAGGAATACCTGGGAGAACGCGGTCGCCGCGGCACCAAACTGCCCCGCGGCTTCCAGAAGGTGGACACCCTCAGGTCCGGCTGACAAAAGGCACCCAAAATGGGGACAGACACCTTTTTCGAAAACGAAAAAGGTGTCTGTCCCCATTTTGGGTGCGGGCCCAGGGTGCGCCTGAGCTTGAATTTTTAACGGCAAACCCCATCTAATACGCCGGATAGAATCGGCAATCCTCTCATTGACGGAGACAACATGAAGCGTATCGCCCTTTTCCTGGCCACTAACCTGGCCATCATCGTGGTGCTCAGTATCACCCTGCGGATTCTGGGCGTTGAACGGATCCTGGACGAGACCGGGACCGGGCTGAATCTCAACAACCTGCTGGTGTTCGCGCTGGTATTTGGTTTCGGTGGCTCGTTCATCTCCCTGGCCATTTCCAAATGGATGGCCAAGAAGACCATGGGCGTGAAGGTGATTGAGCAGCCCAGCAACCCCACCGAGCAGTGGCTGGTGGACACCGTGCGGCGGCAGGCCAAACAGGCCGGCATTGGTATGCCTGAGGTGGGTATCTTCGACTCTCCCGATCCCAACGCCTTCGCCACCGGCATGTCCAGGAACAACGCCCTGGTTGCGGTGAGTACCGGCCTGATGCAGAACATGGGGCAGGATGAAGTGGAGGCCGTGCTGGGTCACGAGGTGAGTCACGTGGCCAACGGCGACATGGTGACGCTGGCCCTGATCCAGGGGGTGGTGAACACCTTCGTGATCTTCCTGGCCCGCGTGATCGGACATTTCGTGGACCGGGTGGTGTTCAAGAACGAGCAGGGGCACGGTCCTGCCTTCTGGATTACCACCATCGTGGCGGAGATCATCCTGGCCATCCTGGCCTCCATCATCGTGATGTGGTTCTCCCGTCAGCGGGAATTCCGGGCCGACACCGGTGGTGCCAACCTGTCCAGCCGGGAGAAGATGATCTCGGCCCTGGAGCGTCTGCGCGCCGCTCAGGGGCAGCCTTCACAGATGCCGGATCAGATGCAGGCCTTTGGTATCCGTGGCGGTGGCGTCACCCAGGGCCTCAAGCGCCTGTTCATGACGCACCCGCCCCTGGAAGAGCGGATCATGGCGCTGAAGTCGGGGCGGTGATGGTTGTGTAGCTGGCGGGGATGAGGGGATAGGTACCGCGCCCCTCATCCCATCGTTGAAAAGTCGTATTCCAACCCCTCCGAGGGGGGCTGCAGGAAGTTACCCTGGATGTAATTGATCCCCAGTCCCCAGAGGATGGAGAGGCTGTTGGCATCTTCCACCTGCTGGGCCAGGATCAGGCGGTTCTGAGAGTGGGCCGTGTCCGTGATCTGGCGCATGGCCTTCTGGTTCTCTTCGCTGCTGGGCAGGTTTCGGGTGAATGAGGCATCCACCTTGAGATAGTCAGCGGGGAAGTGATTAAGCACCTGGAACGGATTGAGGCCGTTGCCGAAGTCCTCCAGGGCCAGTTGGCAGTGGACACTCTTGAGGGCCTTGGCAAATTCCTTGGCCTGCTTCAGATAGGCCACCACGGTATTTTCCTTGAGTTCGAAGACCACGCATTCCGCCGGGATGCGGTGCTCTTTCAACCGTTCCATGATCCAGGGCAGCATGCCCGGATCGTGTAGCGAGCCTGCAGTGATCTTGATGAAGAAGATGGTGTCGTGGCCAGCCTTGCGTTGGGTTGCCAGTCGCTGCACCGCGTGATCGATCACCCAGCGATCCAGGGCCTTGGCCATGTCGGTGCGTTCCGCGCTGGGCATGAACTCGGCTGGGCTGATGGCTTCGCCGTTCTCATCCAGCAGCCGCATGAATACCTCGTAACGCTCGCCGCTCTCGCCGTGCAGGCTCACCACAGGCTGATACAGGAGGTGGAGCCGGTTGTCCCGAATGGCCTCGCTGAGGCGGGTGGTCCAGGTCCCATCCAGCTGCTTTTGGGTCATCTCCCGTTCCTTGGGGCGATAGATGACCACGCGGTGGCCGTTGCCTTCCCGGGCCGCCTGCTGGCAGGCCTTCTGGGCGCGGGAAAGCAGCTCATTCATGTCCGGGGCGTTCTCGTCGATCCGGGCCACGCCCATGGAGGCCGTGCAGGTGAGCGAGCGGCCCTCCACGTCACAGATGTGATTGGAGATGGTTTCCAGGATGCCCTGAGTGAAGCGCTCCAGGGCCTCGCTTTCCCATTGGTGGGTGAGAATGGCGAAGGCCTCGCCATCGAAGCGCGCGACGATATCCTCCTCTGCGCAGACCTCCTCCAGCAGCTTGCCGATATCCCCCAGCACCAGGTCACCCCCGGCCACCCCCACCGTCTCGCGGATGTTGGAGAAGCGGTCGATGCGAAGTTCGATCAGTGAGGCGTTGCCGCTGCCCTGAGTGGCCGCGCTGAATGTATCCTGCAAGCGCTCCATGAAGTACTGGCGGTTGTAGAGGCCCGTGATCAGATCCCGCTGGGCCAGGTAATTGAGCTGCTTTTCCAGTTCCCGGGTATTGCTGGTGCGGTTTCGGATGAGGATCTGTGTGCAGGGCTCCCCTTCGATGGTCGCGGGGCTGAATTCCATCTGCACGGCCAGTGCTTCGCCGCCGGCGGTGCGGATCTGCAGATCCAGGGGCTTGGGGTCGGATGCATCCTGGTCCTGGCCCCGATTGCGTTCGTAGGCGCGCAGGAAGTCCTTGAGTTTTTGCTGGTCGTCCCGGGACACCATGTCCATGAGGGGAATGCCCTCGATATCGTCCAGGTGGGAATAACCGAACAGTTCCAGGTAGGAGGTGTTGGCGTAGGTGTGCATGCCCTCATGCACGTAGGCAATGGCATCACGGGAGCTGTCCAGGAGGGTCTTGCAGCGCCTTTCCGTGTCCCTGAGGCCGGATTCGAAGGTCTTCAGGCGGCGCCATTGCCGCTGGAACTCGGCGGCCCGGGTCACCACGTGTCGCAGATGGTCCAGGCGGTTTTTCTGCACCATGTCGTGGGCGCCCAGTTCCATGCAGTCCACCACGTCCACGTCCGGGGAGGTGGCCACGGCCACGATGGGGGCATGGCGACCCATGTTCTGGTTGGCCTCCACCACCTTTTCCAGTGACAGTTCAGGGTGATTCAAGGTGCAGATGACCACATCCGGGGTGTGGCTGCGGAGCTTCTCGTGGAGTTCTTCTTCGTCTTCGGCGCGCTCCGGCCTGACCGCAAATCCAGCGGACTTGAGGGTGCTGACCATCATCTCGGCGTCGTTGAGATCATCGTCGATGATCAGAAGGCGGATGATATTTTCCATGCGATCCGGGCCTGCTCGGGCGGGAACCATGATCGACTGTCAAGCCGATCCCCCATACTGCCGGCGATTATACAGACAATGCGGGGGCGGTCACCAACGAGCGGGCCTGGGGCGCTAGAGGATGTCGGGCCAGGGCGGGGTGTTCTTATCCGATGTTTCGCCCTCAGGGGCCGAAGTGAACTGCGCCGGGCGAAACTGGAATTGAGTGAACAGGCTGGACTGGGTTTCGATGGCGGAGAGATCAACCATGAGTGTGCGACCCGCGAGGGTAACGGCCACCCGTTCGCCCGCCTCGAACAGGCCGGCCCGGCAGATCAAGGTGGCCTGCTGCTCCAGCACCTTGATCCGCGGCAGCAGCAGCCCCGGAATACTGCGCCCCATGGGGCGACCATGTCGCACCGGACTGATGTCCACCGGCATGGCCTTGGGAGCCAGCATCTTGATGCCGACTTCCAGGCCGGCGTCGCTGGGGCTGCGTATCCAGCGGATCATGCCCGGGCGCCAATGCTCGCGTCCAGAGTTGGCATCCCGCAGGGCGATCAGTTCACCCACTTGCGCCCGAACGCTCATATCACCACGCCAGCGCAGCCGAAAGCCTCCGGCGCTGGTATCGAGGACTTCCCATGGGGTTGGAGCTGGCGCCTCCTCACGGGGTTGCAAGGCCCCTGACTGATCCTGCGTGGTGCGATCGGTGACCAGATTACCCTTGGCGATGGTATCCCAGGCACTGGAACTGACATCCTTGGGCGTGTCTGCCAGGTAGCGCACGGTGATACCCTCACTCTCGTAGCGTGGGGAATCGGACATGCGTTCCAGGGTGAGTTCTTCGAAGGCCCTGTCCCGCTCCTGATCCTTGCCGACCGCGCTGGCTTGGGGGGCAGGGCTGATGGCCTGACGGATCATCTCGTGGATGGCGCTGATGCCCAGCACGACGTCGATGCGACCGTCGCGGGAGATGCGGCTGAAGCGGCGTCGGGCATTGTTGGTCCACGCCTGCAGGATGCGGGCGGCTGTTTCCTTGTGGAGCGGGCCGAGGGCGCCCTGGGAGCCGGCACGGACCTCCTCACGTATCTGGCGGATCAAGGGAAACAGGTTCAGGTAACGGACGGCCTCGTGACGGCTGACCTCTGAACCATGAATATAGGCCGGTGGCTCATCGGTGCTCAGGTCGAGCACGTACAGGTGATCAGCGTTGTCTGCCACGGGGGAGGTGGTGATGGCGCACTCGTGGGCAGAATCCTCCAGGTAGCGGGCCAGGGCATCAGCATCCCCCTGGTGCAGGGTGAGGGGGTCGGCCAGGCTGTAAAGACTTATCTGCTTGTAGGTGTGCGCCACGGTGCTGCGTCGATGGCTGTTCAGCTCGACATCCTTGATTTCCTTGGTGACCAACTGCCTCTGTTCGGCCAGGTGGTACAGCCAATGGGCCTGCTCCCATAGCCCGTCGGGCGTGGGCTGGTATAGGCGCCCGGCGTGAAATTGGCGTTCTGCCAGGGCGCGCATGGCCCGGTGAATGGCCAGGCCCAGATGCCGGGGCGCCAGGCGGTTGGCTTCGCAGCTGCCTTCGCGTACCACCTGCAGGTAGCCCATGGCGAACTCGTGCAGCAAATCGGTGTTGATATTGGCGATGCGCTGGCTTCGGGAAGCCAGGGGCAGGGAGCGGTTGATGAAGTGCCTGCTCAGTTGATCGACGATCACTTTGCGGGTGGGCCGCAGAAGTTCGAGGATCTCCAGGCGGTCGTCCGGGGGCATCCGCAACCGATTGAATTCGGTCAGGCCCTGATAGAACAGCCGGGTGGTCTCGCCGGTGTTGGCCAGGGGCAGTTCCCTCAGCCAGCGCTTTACCTTGCGGGGCTGAGTGGGGAATGGCTCGGTTTCCAGGTGCATCGACGGGGTCCCGACCAACATGGCGGAGTGCTCCAGCGTGTCTCTCAAATTACAACGTGAGACATTAAAAAGTGTGACGGAGTTCACTATAATTTATAGCGCACCTCCACCGTGGTAACAAATGATTTTTTGAAGCATGGTTCGTACCGGGAGGTATAAGTGCATCCTGGGCTTGTCGTTTTCAGGTGTGACATCAGGTCCCGGTCACTGGGGATTTCCCCGGTGCGCCTGGAATCTCCCTGACCAATCTGGGCAGGAGATAGCCGGGTTGTTGAGCTGCCAATGCCTTCATGATGGCGAGCGCCGCTGCCTCTTCCACCGCGAAATGCGCGGCCCCGCTCACCGGGTCCAGCACGTGGAGGTAATAGGGTTGCACGCCCGATGCAAACAAAACCTCGCCAAGATCACCCAGGGCAGCGACGCTGTCATTGACGCCGCGCAGGAGAACGGCCTGATTGAACAGGCGCACACCGGTCCGGTCCAGGGTGGCGAGGGCACTGCGGGTGGAGGTGTCCAGCTCCTGGGCATGGTTGGCGTGGATCACCATGACCGGGCGCAGGCGTGTGCCCGTGAGCCAGTCAATCAGATCCGGTCCGATACGTTCAGGAAGGATCACCGGCAGCCGGGTATGCACGCGCAGGGTGCGCAGGTGGTCGATGCGGGCAAGATCCCGTGTCATGGCGGCCAGTTCGCCATCCGTCAGCACCAGAGGGTCGCCGCCGCTGAGAATGACCTCATGGATATCCGGTCGCGAGCGCAGCCAGGCCAGTGTTTCTGGCCAGCGGCTGCGTCCGGCTGAGGCCTGCCCATAAGGATAATGACGGCGAAAGCAGTAACGGCAGTGAATGGCGCAGGCGCCGGTGGTGATCAGCAGGGCTCGGCCGGCGTATTTCTGGATGACGCCAGGGGCCGCCATGGCATCGAGATCCCCCACCGGGTCTTCCACGAAGCCGGGGGCCGCTTCGAGTTCGCTCTCCATGGGTAACACCTGGCGCAGCAGGGGGTCGTGCAGGTTACCCGGGCGCATGCGGGCCACGTAACTTTCCGGCACCTGCAGGCGAAACCGCTGTGCCGCTACCCGGGCCGCGGGCAGGAGTGCCGGATCCAGGTTCAGGCGGCGAATCAGGACCTCCGGATCGGTGATGGCTTGTGCCAGTGCCGTCTGCCAGGCACAAGCCTGACGGTCGGCGGTCAATCGCGTTATCATCGGCGGCTTTACCCAGAGGGCGGACACGGGGCGGTCGGGCATTTTGCCGCGTTTCCCGGGCCCGGTGCCAGTTCCGCCCCGGATGCGCCCGGCATCCACGGTTTTCCCTTACCCCCAATGCGAGCCGAGGGGCTCGACCCGGAGAACTTTGAGCATGGCAACCTACAGCACCAACGAATTCAAGAGCGGACTCAAGATCCTGATGGACGGCGATCCCTGCACCATCGTGGAGAATGAGTTCGTCAAGCCTGGCAAGGGTCAGGCCTTCAGTCGCGTGAAGATCCGCAATCTCAAGACCGGTCGGGTACTGGACAAGACCTTCAAGTCTGGCGAGTCGGTAGAGGCCGCCGACGTCATGGATACGGAGATGCAGTATCTCTACAACGACGGCGAGTTCTGGCATTTCATGGTGCCCGATAACTTCGAGCAGTACGCCGCCGGCGAGACTGCCGTGGCGGACGCCATGAAGTGGCTCAAGGAACAGGACACCTGCGTGGTGACCCTGTGGAACAATTCTCCGTTGTCGGTGGCGCCGCCCAACTTTGTTGAGCTCACCATCACCCAGTGCGACCCGGGTATTCGCGGTGATACCGCCACCGGCGGCACCAAACCGGCCACCCTGGAGACCGGCGCGGTGGTGAAGGTGCCCCTGTTCGTCAACGAGGGGGACGTGATCCGCGTGGACACCCGTAGCGGCGAGTACGTGTCGCGGGCATGACCTGGAAGCCAGCCGCCGCGTTCGGGCGGTTACGCCAACGGGCGCGCCTGCTGGCGGACATCCGTGACTTCTTCGCCTGCCGTGGGGTGCTGGAGGTGGAAACCCCGTACCTGTCCATGGCCGGGGCTACCGATCCTGCCATCCAGAGCCTTTCCGTGCCTCTGGGGGGTGGCAGGCGCTGGCTCCACAGCTCCCCCGAATTCCCCATGAAGCGGCTGCTGGCGGCGGGCAGTGGGGATATCTACCAGATCGCCCGCGTGTTTCGGGGTGAGGAGGCCGGGCGCCACCACAACCCGGAGTTCACCCTGCTGGAATGGTATCGGGTGGGCCTTGATCATCATGCGCTCATGGCCGAGGTGGAGGCCCTGATCCGCCAGGTGGCCGGCGATCGGCTGGCGGCTGACGTGCAAGTGCTGACTTATCGCGAGGCCATGCTCCGTCATGCCGGGGTGGATCCGTTTCAGGTCAGTGAGATGGAATTGTCCCGACGCGCCCGGTCCCTGGGGCTGGATGTGCAAGGCAGCCTGGATCGGGATGGCTGGCTGGATCTGCTCATGTCCACCGTGGTCTGCCAGGCCTTCCCGGCGGACACCCTGACCCTCATTCACGACTATCCGGCCAGTCAGGCGGCCCTGGCCCGGGTCCGTCCCGGAGAGCCGCCGCTGGCGGAGCGTTTCGAGGTGTATTGGGGGCCGATGGAGCTGGCCAACGGCTTCCATGAACTGGGGGATGCCGCGGAACAGCGCCGCCGCTTTGAGGCGGATCAGGACCGCCGCGCGCGTCAGGGGTTATTGCCCATACCCCTGGACGAGCGGCTTCTCAAGGCGCTGGAGGCTGGGCTGCCCGGCTGTGCCGGGGTGGCCCTGGGGGTGGATCGATTGCTCATGTGCCTGGGCGGCGTGGACGATATCCGGGAGGTGCTGGCCTTCGACTGGGAGCGGGCCTAGGGTTTTCCTAACGCATCGCCACCGGCTTCATCCACCCCAGCGCCTCACCCATCCTGAGCTTGCGCCCGCTGGTCAGCTCCTGGGACCATTCCACCGCCCCCTCGGGCAGCAGCAGGATCACCGTGGAGCCCAGGTTGAACCGGCCCATCTCATCGCCCCGGGACAGAGTCACCGGTTCGGATTGATGATCCTTGACCTCCATCTCCCGTGGCAGGCGCGGCGTGACCTCGCCGGACCAGACGGTTTCGATGGAGGCCACGTTGATGGCGCCCACCAGCACCATGGCCATGGGGCCCATGTCGGTGTCGAAGAGGCAGACCAGACGTTCGTTGCGGGCGAATAACCGGGGAATGGTGCGGGTGGTGAAGGGCGCCACCGAAAACAGCCTGCCGGGCACGTAGACCGTCTCCCGGAGCACGCCATCCCAGGGCATGTGCACCCGGTGATAGTCGCTGGGGGACAGGTACTGGGTGATGAAGTCGCCGTTTGCGAACGCCGCCGCGCGCTTCGGGCAGCCTCCCAGGAGCTCCTGAGCCGAATAATCACGCCCCTTGGCCTGGATGATCCGTCCATCGTGCAGTTTGCCGAACTGGCTCACGCGGCTGTCGGCGGGGCTGAGCAGGGCGTCCGGATGGGTGTCCAGGGGGCGGGCCTCTGGATGCAGGGCCCGGGTGAACAGGGCATTGAAACTGGCGTAGTGGGCGGGCTCCGGGTCCAGGGCCTCGGCCATGTTGAGTCCGTATTGACGAATGAACCAGCGTGCCACCGGGTCCTTCAGGCTGGTTTCCCAGCGTGACAACCGGTACACCACGCGCGAGATGGCGTGGTGGGGTAGCAGATACAGGGGCAGGGCCTTGAGCCAGTCCCGCCAGTTGGCCTCTTGATCGCTCATGGGAGTATTATCCCACAGCCCTCCATCACCCGCATGAATCTCATGGACATCTCTTCTGACAGCGACGATCTGGTCACGGTGCGTGATTACATCCGCCTCGGCATGAGCCGGTTCAGTGCCGCTGGCCTCACCTTTGGCCATGGCACCGATAATGCCCTGGACGAGGCCGCCTGGCTGGTCTTTCAGGCCCTGCACCTGCCTCATGACCTCTCCGGCGCCTGGCTGGATTGCCGCCTCACCCGGGAGGAGCGCCGCCAGGTGCTGGACCTGCTGCATCAACGGGTGGAGACCCGCAAGCCGGCCGCCTATCTCACCGGCCGGGCCTATTTCATGGGCATGGAGTTCAAGGTGGACGAGCGGGTGCTGGTGCCGCGCTCGCCCCTGGCGGAGTTGATCGGCCAGGGCTTTGCCCCCTGGATCGAGCCCGAACAGGTGGAGCGGGTGCTGGACCTGTGCACCGGCAGCGGTTGCATCGGCATTGCCTGCGCCCATGTGTTCCCGGATGCCCGGGTGGACCTGACTGATATCTCCCGGGATGCCCTGGACGTGGCACGTGAAAACATCAGCCTGCACGGGCTTGAGGATCGTGTGGAGGCCCTGGAGTCGGATCTGCTGGCGGAGCTGGGTTCCAGGCAGTACGACATCATCGTCAGTAACCCGCCTTATGTGGATGCCGCCGACATGGCCGCACTGACCCCGGAGTTCCGCCATGAACCGGAACTGGGGCTCTCGTCCGGTCCCGATGGCCTGGAGGCCACGGTGCGCATCCTCAAGGACGCCGGTCGACACCTGAAGCCCGGTGGCATCCTGGTGGTGGAGGTGGGCAATAGCGCCCCGGCCCTGGAGACCCGCCTGCCGGATGTGCCGTTCACCTGGCTGGAGTTCGAGCACGGGGGGCAGGGGGTGTTCCTGCTCACCGCCGAGCAGGTACAGTCGCTCTGAAGTGACGCCGGTGCAGGGGCGCTCGAGTGGTCCTCACATGGCCTCAACATGGCACAAGTCACGCAAATGGCCGGTCAGACGTGCCAATCCGGTTCGGCATGTTTATGATGAGCGGTTACAATAGATGATCAACACTTTATCCCCGGGTACCTAGCCGCCATGAGCTTGTCGCAGAGCATTGATTTCGATCTGGACCTGATCAACCGTTACAACACGGCGGGTCCTCGATACACATCCTATCCCACGGCGGTGCAGTTCCACGAAGGCTTCGGGGCGGAGCGCTACGCGGAGATCGCCCGGGAGACCAATGCCAGCGGGCGTCCGCTGTCGCTGTATTTCCACATCCCCTTCTGCGACACGGTGTGCTTCTACTGCGCCTGCAACAAGGTGGTCACCAAGGACCGCGCCAAGGCCAAGCCCTATCTGGACCGTCTGTACAAGGAAATGGCCATGCAGGGGGCGCTGTTCGACAAGACCCGGCCGGTGACCCAGCTGCACTGGGGCGGCGGCACGCCCACCTTCATCTCCCACGACGAGATGTCCGAGCTGATGGGCATGACCGGCGAGCACTTCAAGCTGCTGGACGACGATACCGGCGAATACTCCATCGAGATCGACCCTCGGGAAGTGGACGACAGCACCCTGGGCCTGTTGCGCAAGCTGGGCTTCAACCGCATCAGCCTGGGCGTGCAGGACTTCGACGAGAAGGTGCAGAAGTCCGTCAACCGTGTGCAGAGCGAGTCCCTGGTGCTGGGCGTGCTGGAAGAGGCGAGAAGCCTGGGCTTCCGCTCCACCAGCGTGGACCTGATCTACGGCCTGCCCCATCAGGATCGCAAGACCTTCGGCGATACCATCGAGAAGATCATCAAGGTGGATCCGGCCCGGATCTCGGTGTTCAACTACGCTCACCTGCCGGATCGCTTCAAGCCCCAGCGCCGCATTGAAGAAGAGGCCCTGCCCAGCCCCGGAGAGAAGCTGGCCATGCTGCAGCAGACCATCCAGCAGCTCACCGAGGCCGGTTACGTGTACATCGGCATGGACCACTTCGCCAAGCCGGATGACGAACTGGCGGTGGCCCAGCGGGACCACACCCTCTACCGTAACTTCCAGGGGTACTCCACCCACTCCAACTGTGATCTGGTGGGCCTGGGTTCCACCAGTGTGGGGGTTGTGGGCAACAGCTACAGCCAGAACCATCATGATCTGGAGAAGTACTTCCAGTGCATCGATGAGGGCAAGCTGGCGGTCTTCCGCGGGGTGGAGCTGGATACCGACGATGTGCTGCGCCGCGATGTGATCACCCGTCTGATCTGCCATTTCGAACTGGCTTTCGAGGACGTCGAAAAGGTGCACGGCATCAAGTTCACCGACTACTTCGCCCGTGAACTCAAGGAACTCAAGTCCATGGAGGACGATGGTCTGATCAAGGTCTCCGGTAACTCCATCACCGTGCAGCCCGCCGGACGTCTGCTGATCCGCAATATCTGCATGACCTTCGACCGTTATCTGCGTGAGGCCACGGAACAGCGCTTCTCCCGCGTGATCTGATTCCGCTGTCCTTCTGCCCTTACCCCAAACCCTCTCCCGCCCGGCGGGGGAGGGGCCATCCTTCGGGGCCCGAGCATCCATGTCCGGAAACACCATAGGCAAGCTGTTTACTGTGACCAGCTTTGGCGAGAGCCACGGCCCGGCCATTGGCTGCATCGTTGATGGCTGCCCCCCTGGCCTGGCGTTGAGCGAGGCAGATCTGCAGGGGGACCTGGACCGGCGTCGCCCGGGGACCTCCCGGCATACCACCCAGCGGCGTGAACCGGATCAGGTGAAGATCCTCTCCGGTGTCTTCGAGGGCGTGACCACCGGGACACCCATCGGGCTGCTGATCGAGAATGCCGACCAGCGCTCCAAGGACTATTCGGAGATCGCCGAGCGCTTCCGGCCCGGCCATGCGGATTACACCTATTTCAAAAAATACGGTCTGAGGGACTACCGGGGCGGCGGTCGCAGTTCGGCCCGGGAGACCGCCATGCGGGTGGCTGCGGGCGGCATCGCCAAGAAATATCTGCGCGAGCACTTCGGGGTGCAGGTGCGGGGTTATCTGGCCCAGTTGGGGCCCATCCGCATCGACACCGTGGACTGGTCCGTGGTGGACACCAACCCCTTCTTCTGTCCCGATGCCGCCAAGGTGCCGGAACTGGAGGCCTATATGGATGCCCTGCGCAAGGAGGGGGACTCCATCGGTGCCCGCATCAACGTGGAGGCCTCTGGCCTGCCCGCCGGCTGGGGCGAGCCGGTATTCGACCGTCTGGATGCGGACATCGCCCACGCCATGATGGGCATCAATGCCGTCAAGGCCGTGGAGATCGGTGACGGCTTTGCCTGCGTGGAGCAAAAGGGCACCCAGCACCGGGACGAAATGACCTCCGAGGGGTTTGTTTCCAACCATGCCGGGGGTGTGCTCGGGGGGATCTCCTCGGGTCAGGACATCCGCGTGAGCATGGCCTTGAAGCCCACCTCAAGCATCCGTTTGCCGGGGCGATCCCTGGATGTGCATGGCGAGCCCGTGGAGGTGATCACCACCGGGCGCCATGATCCCTGCGTGGGCATCCGGGCCACGCCCATTGCCGAGGCCATGCTGGCCATCGTGCTGATGGACCATGCGTTGCGGCATCGGGGGCAGGTGGGGGAGAAGGGTCGGGGGTGAGGGGAGTGGTGGGCACGGTGTCACGTTTGCCTGCCTCGCCTCAACGCTCTTGATTCCGGAAAATCCATGCCTGCTTCCTACTGGAAACTCTCCAGCTTCTATTTTTTCTATTTCGCCAGTATCGGCGCCTTCATGCCCTACTGGGGGCTGTACCTGAAGGAACAGGGTTTTGGCGCCGGGCAGATCGGCGAACTCATGGCCATCGTGCTGGCCACCAAGATCATTGCCCCCAATGTCTGGGGCTGGCTGGCGGACTACACCGGCAAACGCACCCTGGTGGTGCGCATCGCCGCGGGTATGGCCATGGTCTGCTTTGCCGGGCTGCTGTTCCACTCGGGCTACTGGTGGGTGGCGGTCACCATGGCCCTGTTCAGCTTCTTCTGGAACGCGGCGCTGCCCCAGTTTGAAGCCACCACCATGAACCACCTGGGCAAGAGCACCCATGCCTACAGCCGGATCCGGCTGTGGGGGTCCATCGGCTTCGTGATCTCGGTGGGCAGCCTGGGGGCGGTGTTCGAGACCGTGGATGTGGCCTGGTTGCCCTGGATCGTACTCGTTCTCCTGGGTGCCCTCTGGCTCAGTACCCTGCGGGTGCGGGACGGGGGCGGTGTGCAGCCCGGGCCGGAGCCGGAATCCCTCTGGACCACCCTGAAGATCCCGGCGGTGATCCTGCTGCTGGTCGCCTGCTTTCTCATGCAGGCCAGTCATGGTCCCTACTATGCGTTCTTCACCCTGTATCTGGAGGAACATGACTACACCCGCACGGTGGCCGGCTACCTCTGGGCGCTGGGGGTGCTGGCGGAGGTGGGGGTTTTCCTCATGATGCATCGCTGGCTGCCGCGTTTTGGTGCCTGGCGCCTGCTCGCCCTGGCCCTGCTGATCACCGCGGTACGCTGGGGATTGCTGGCCGGTTTCGTGGACAGCCTGCCGATGCTGGTGGTCATCCAGTTGATGCACGCGGCCAGCTATGGCCTTTACCATGCGGCGGCCATCTCCTTGATCCACCAGTTTTTCGTGGGGCGTCAGCAGGGCCGGGGGCAGGCCCTGTATTCCTCCCTGAGCTTTGGTCTTGGCGGCGCCATGGGGGCCCTGGCCAGTGGTTACATCTGGGATGGGGTGGGGCCCCTATGGGTGTATGTGATGGCCTCGGGCCTGGCCACCGCAGGGTTCGTTGCCGCCCTGCTGGGTAGCGGTTCGCGGCAGTATTCAGTGCGGCCGGGTTCGGTGACTCAATGAGTGCGCGATAAGCGCGCGCCCTGATCGTGTTGTTTTCAAGCCGGGTCTGAAGGCGCATCGGCCCCCTCCAGCATGGCCAGCATTACCGATGCGGCGTTGGAGCGGGTGCGGTCCCGGTGAGTCACCCAGCCCAGTTCCCGGTGCATGGTCAGACCGGGCAGGTCCAGGTGGTGCAGCCCCGCGCCCATGGACAGGGGGAGCACACCCCAGCCCAATCCGATGCTGATCATCATCTGCAGTGTTTCCAGGTAGTGGGTCTCCAGCACCCGTGTGGGGGCCATGCCCTGGGTGGAGAAGGCCGCATTCACCAGGCGGCGGGTGAAGGTGCCCTCCGGGGGCAGGATGGCCGGATAGCCGCTCAGGGCTTCGGGAGTGCAGGTCCGGCTGGCCAGGGGATGATCCTTGGCCACCATGGCCGCCAGTGGGTCGTCCCAGATGCGCTGCCGGGTCAGCAGGGGTGAAGGCTGCTCCGGCAGGGTGACCACGGCCAGGTCCACCTGCCCCAGTTCCGCTGCCCGACAGGCCTCTTCCGATTCCATGAAGCGGATGTCCAGTTCCACTGCCGGGTAACGCCGCGCGAAGGTCTTGAGCACGGGCGGCAGCCTGCGCAGGCCCACATGATGGGAGGTGGCCAGGACCAGGGGGCCCTCCACCCGATCCGAGAGGTTATCCAGCAGTCGTCGCGTTTCCGCCAGGTCCTCCAGGATGAGCCTGGCCCGGGGCAGCAGCACCCGGCCGGCCTCCGTCACGCTGATGCGACGGCCGATGCGGTCGAACAGGCGCTGGCCCAGTTCCGACTCCAGGGCAGCCACACGCTTGCTCACCGCGGGTTGGGTGAGGTGCAGGGTCTGCGCTGCTTCGGAGAAGGAGCCGGTGTTTGCCACCGCCAGGAAGGCCTTGAGGTTTTCCGGGAGCATGAGGCTTCTCGCAAGTGGTGCAGGCTTTGAATTCCCCAGAGGAATACTTTACATGAATAAGATGAATTGGCGTTATCGAACTCCGGTCTCTATCCTTATCACCAGAGGCAATCGAGGTATTCACCCATGACCGGAAAGACACTCTACGACAAACTCTGGGACGCTCACGTGGTCCGCCGCGAGGACGATGACACGGCCCTGCTCTACATCGATCGGCATCTGGTGCACGAGGTGACCTCGCCCCAGGCCTTCGAGGGCCTGCGCCTGGCGGGGCGTCAGCTCTGGCGCACCAACACGGTGCTGGCCGTGCCGGATCACAATGTACCCACCACGGACCGTGAAAAGGGCATCGCCGATCCCGTCTCCCGCACTCAGGTGGAAACGCTCCAGCAGAACGTCACCAGTCTGGGCATCACCTTTTTCCCCATGGGCGACGTGCGTCAGGGCATCGTGCACGTGATCGGGCCGGAGCAGGGGGCCACGCTCCCCGGCATGACCGTGGTCTGCGGTGATTCCCACACCTCCACCCACGGGGCCTTCGGGGCCCTGTCCGTGGGGATTGGCACTTCGGAGGTGGAGCATGTGCTGGCCACCCAGTGCCTGCTGCAGAAGAAGATGAAGAACATGCTGGTCTCCGTGGACGGCAAGGTGGGCCCCGGGGTCACCGCCAAGGACATCGTCCTGGCCATCATCGGTGAGATCGGCACGGCCGGCGGCACCGGTTGCGCCATCGAATTTGGCGGTGAGGCCATTCGTGACCTGTCCATGGAAGGTCGCATGACCGTGTGCAATATGGCCATCGAGGCCGGCGCCCGGGCTGGCATGGTGGCCGTGGACCAGACCACCATCGACTACGTGAAGGATCGCCCCTACGCGCCCCGTGGCGAACACTGGGAGCAGGCCGTGGCCGCCTGGCAGGAACTCAAGTCCGACCCGGACGCGAAGTTCGACCACGTGGTGCGCATCGATGCCGCCAGCATCCAGCCTCAGGTGAGTTGGGGGACCTCTCCGGAGATGGTGGCCCCCATCAGCGGCCGGGTACCCGACCCGGCCCTGGCCGGTGATGCGGTCAAGACCCGTGGCATGGAGCGGGCGCTGGAATACATGGGCCTGCAGGCGGGTATGGCCGTGACCGACATCCAGGTGGACAAGGTCTTCATCGGTTCCTGCACCAACGGTCGCCTGGAAGACATCCGCGCCGCCGCCGAAGTGGTGAAGGGACGCCGTGTGGCCGAGAGCGTCAAGCTGGCCATGGTGGTGCCGGGCTCGGGCCTGGTGAAGCAGCAGGCGGAGCAGGAAGGCCTGGACAAGGTGTTTCTGGAGGCCGGCTTTGAATGGCGTGATCCGGGTTGCTCCATGTGCCTGGCCATGAACGCCGACCGCCTGGAGCCGGGAGAGCGCTGCGCCTCCACCTCCAACCGTAACTTCGAGGGTCGTCAGGGCCTGGGGGGGCGCACCCACCTGGTGAGCCCCGCCATGGCGGCAGCCGCGGCCGTGGCCGGGCATTTCGTCGATGTCCGGGACATGAACTGAGTGAGGTGACCCCATGGATAAATTTCAAAGACTGACCGCCAAGGTGGCGCCGCTGGATCGCTCCAATGTGGACACCGACGCCATCATTCCCAAGCAGTACCTGAAGTCCGTCAAGCGCACGGGCTTTGGCCCCACACTGTTCGATGACTGGCGTTATCTCGACCCGGGCGAGCCGGGCATGGATCACAGCCAGCGTCGCCAGAACCCGGACTTCGTGCTGAACGATGCACGCTATCAGGGTGCCCAGGTCCTCCTGGCCCGCAAGAATTTCGGCTGTGGCTCCTCCCGTGAACATGCGGTGTGGGCCCTGACCGATTATGGTTTCCGGGTCGTGATCGCCCCGAGCTATGCGGATATCTTCTTCAGCAACAGCTTCAAGAATGGCCTGTTGCCGCTGGTGCTGGACGAGGCCGTGGTGGATCAGCTCTTCCATGAAGTGCTGGCCCAGCCCGGCTATCAGTTGACCGTGGACCTGGAGGCCCAGACCGTGGAAACCCCCTCGGGCGAGAGTTTCTCCTTCCAGGTGGATCCGTTCCGACGTCATTGTCTGCTCAACGGGCTGGACGACATCGGCCTCACCCTGCAGCATGCCGATGATATCCGCGCCTACGAGGAGAAACGCCGCGCCGAGGCGCCCTGGCTGTTTCCGGCCTGATAAAAGAATCATGCACGCCGACGGACCGCCTCCCCCGGGGGCGGTCCCGGCTGTCACACTGATCCCATCACTCCTGTTGTCATTCCGAGTATCCCATGACCCACAAAATCCTTGTCATGCCCGGTGACGGCATCGGCCCCGAGATTGTCACCGAGGCCACCCGTCTGCTCAACGCCCTGCGCGAGCGCTTCGGCCTGGACGCTGAACTGGAAGAGGCCCCCATCGGTGGCGCCGGCTACGACGCCGCCGGTGAGCCCCTGCCGGCACAGACCCTGAAACTGGCCCGCGAGGCCGATGGGGTGCTGCTGGGCGCCGTGGGCGGCCCGCGCTACGACGAACTGCCCTGGGAGAAGCGCCCGGAGCGTGGCCTGCTGGCCATTCGCGCCGAGTTGCAGCTTTTCTCCAACCTGCGTCCGGCCATCCTCTACCCGCAACTGGCCTCCGCCTCCGCCCTCAAGCCGGAGATCGTCGGCGGCCTGGACATCATGATCCTGCGGGAGCTCACCGGTGGGGCCTATTTCGGCAAGCCCCGGGGCATCGACACCCGCGAGGATGGCGTGCGCCAGGGTTACAACACCATCATCTATTCCGAACCGGAGATCGAGCGCATCGCCCGAAGCGGTTTCGAGATTGCCATGAAGCGGGGCCGGCGCCTGTGTTCCGTGGACAAGGCCAATGTGCTGGAGGTCTCACAGCTGTGGCGTGAAGTGGTGGAACGGGTGGCCAGGGAGTACCCGGACGTGGCACTGTCCCACATGTACGTGGACAATGCCGCCATGCAGCTGGTGCGCGCACCCAAACAGTTCGACGTGATCGTTACCGAGAACATGTTCGGCGATATCCTCTCCGATGCGGCCGCCATGCTCACCGGTTCCATCGGCATGCTGCCTTCCGCTTCCCTGGACGCCCATGGCAAGGGGCTTTACGAACCCATTCACGGCTCGGCGCCCGATATCGCCGGGCAGGGCCTGGCCAATCCGCTGGCCACGCTGCTGTCGGTGGCCATGATGCTGCGCTACAGTCTCAATGAAGAGGCTCAGGCGGCACGCGTGGAGGCTGCGGTGGGCCAGGTGCTGGACAAGGGCCTGCGCACGCCGGACATCTGGACCCATGGCTGCGACAAGGTGGGCACCCAGGAGATGGGCCAGGCGGTGGTGGCCGCCCTGTCCGACTGACCGATCGTTGCCCGCGCACCCATAATCAGTATTCGATTCAAGGATTCATAAACATGAGCAAAACCTATGATGTGGCCGTTGTCGGTGCGACCGGCGCCGTTGGCGAGACCATGCTCTCCATCCTGGCCGAACGGAAGTTCCCCGTCGGGCAGGTGTATGCCGTGGCCAGCAGTCGTTCCGCCGGTTCCCGGGTAAGCTTCGGCGACCGTCAACTGGTGGTTCAGGACCTGGCCGGGTTCGATTTCTCCAAGGTGCAGATTGGCCTGTTCTCGCCGGGCGCCTCCGTCTCCAAGGAATATGCCCCCAAGGCAGCCGCCGCCGGCTGCGTGGTGATCGACAACACCTCCCAGTTCCGCTACGACGACGATATTCCTCTGGTGGTGCCGGAGGTGAACCCCCATGCGGTGGCCCAGCACACCAACCGGGGCATCATCGCCAACCCCAATTGCTCCACCATCCAGATGCTGGTGGCCCTCAAGCCCCTGCACGACGCCGTGGGTATCGAGCGCATCAATGTGGCCACCTACCAGGCGGTGTCGGGCACCGGCAAGGAGGCCATCGAGGAACTGGCCGGTCAGTCGGCGCGACTGCTCAATGGCCAGCCGGTGGAATGCCAGGTGTATCCCAAGCAGATCGCCTTCAACTGTCTGCCGCATATCGATGTCTTCCTGGAAAACGGCTACACCAAGGAAGAGATGAAGATGGTGTGGGAGACCCGCAAGATCTTTGAGGACGACGCAATCCAGGTGAATCCCACCACGGTGCGTGTGCCTGTGTTCTACGGTCACTCCGAGGCCGTGCACATCGAGACCCGGGACAAGATCAGCGCCGAGAAGGCCCGCGAACTGCTGGCGAATGCGCCGGGCGTGGAAGTGCTGGACGAGCGTGCCGACGGGGGTTATCCCACGGCGGTCACCGAGGGGGCCAACCGGGATCCGGTCTTTGTGGGCCGTATCCGCGAGGATATCTCCCATCCCCGGGGCCTGAATATGTGGGTGGTGGCGGATAACGTGCGCAAGGGGGCCGCCCTCAACAGTATCCAAATTGCCGAAGTTTTGATAAAAGATTACTTATAACGTGAGTCTGTCCTGAGTCAGTGGACCGGATGCAGCGTCCGGTTCACTGCATGACGAGGCTCAACCGGGGGAACGGCGACCGGGCCGGATGAGCAGGACGGTCCCCGGGTCGTGTCAAAGAGGGGATTAAGCTGTGCGCAGACTGGCTTTGGGAACCGCCGTGTGGGCCCTGATCGTACCGGGGGCGAGCCTGGGGCTGGGACTGGGAGAAATCGAACCCCGTTCCGCGCTCAATCAACCCCTCCGCGCGGAGATCGAACTGGTCTCAGTGGAGCCGGGCGAGATGGACGATCTGGTGGTTCGGCTGGCACCCGACGCCCTGTTCACGCGCATGGGCATCGACCGGGATCACCGTTTGACCGAGCTGGAGTTCGAGCCCATGACCACCGGGGACGGTCGCCACGTGATTCGGGTGACCTCCCGCGACCCCATCCGCGAACCCTTCCTCAACTTCCTTATCGAAGCCAGCTGGCCCAGCGGTCGTCTGGTGCGCGAATACACCATCCTGCTGGACCCACCCACCCGCTTCGAACAGACCCGCCAGCCCACCCCGGCGCCGTCGGCTCCGGCACCCGGGCGTGAGGCCGCCCCCCCGGGGGTGACCCGCGCCGAAGCGCCCCGCGACACCGGCCCCTCCACTTACCGGGTCAGTCGTGGCGACACCATGTGGCAACTGGGCGAACGGTTGCGTCCCGATACCGACGTGAGCGTGGAGCAGATGATGCTTGCGCTGCTCAGGGCCAATCCCGAGGCATTCGAGGACGACAATATCAATAACCTGCGCAGCGGCCATGTGCTGCGCGTGCCGGACCGGGATGAGATCACCCGCCTGGCGCCCCGCGAAGCACGTCAGGAAGTGGTGCGTCAGAATCGACTATGGCGGGAATACCGGGAGCGGGCCACCGAACAGCCTGAACCCCAGGTAGCCGTTGCCGATGAGCCGTCGCCGCCGCGCGACCCGGCTCCGGACGAAGCCACGGAACCGGCCCCCCCCGCGCCGATGGACGACGATGCCCGCCTGGAGATCGTTGGCGATGGTCTCACCGATGACGAGGCCCAACGCCTGGAGCGGGAACTGGCCCTGTTGCGGGAAACCACCGAGTCCCGTCGCCAGGAGGCGGAGGAACTGCGTAACCGGGTGGAAGAGCTGGAAGGGTTGCTGGAAAGGCAGTCCCGTCTGCTGACCCTCACCAACCAGCAGCTGGCAGATCTGCAGAACCAGTTGGCCCGCATGGAGGGCCGCGACCCCGACCACCTGCCTCTGGCCCTGCCTACCGAGCCTTTGCCAACGGCCCCCGAGGCGGTCGCGCCCGCGCCGGACCCGGATGCGAGTCCGACCCCTGAAGTGGCCCCAGCGCCTCCTGCACCGGCCACACCCGCCGAACCGGAGCCGCGACCCACCGCGCTGACCCAGTTACTGAACAATCCTTCCCTGCTCATGGGGGCCGGTTTTGGGCTGTTGCTGATCCTGGCCCTGCTGTGGCTGATGATCCGTCGCCTGCGTGAACGTGAGGGCGACGAGGACGCCGCACCCCCCCTGGCTGATGCCTCGATGGGCCAGGAGGCCGGCACTCAAGGCACGGGGACGGGAACCGCCGCCCTGGCCGCAGGCGCTGCCGCTGGCGGTATGGCTGCTGCTCGGGATGATGCGGGTCAGGAGCGGCCCACCTTTGGCGTCGAGTCCGACTCCAAAGAGGATATGTCCACGGCGATGATGGACACCATGGAAACGCAGTTGCCCTCACCGAAAGGGCCCATGGGGGATTCCTCCGAGCTGACCGATACCATGGAGCTGACCCTCCCCGGCGGTGCTGCCGCCGAAGAACCGGAGGATGGCGGCCCGCGCCATCGGGACGAAGTATCGAATGACGATACGGTGGCCGAAGCGGATGTCTACCTGGCCTATGGGCTGTACCAGCAGGCGGAGGATCTGCTCGAAAATGCCGTGAAGCAGGACCCTGATCGCCTGGATTATCGTTTCAAATTGGCAGAAACCTATTTCGCCGGCAAGAATCGGGAGGCCTTTGAGGGCGTGGCGGCAGACATGCGCCAGTCCCTGGGTGAGCGTCCCGCCAGGCTGTGGGACCGCGTGGTGCTCATGGGGCAGGAGATCAGCCCGGATAATCCCCTGTTCCGCGGTGCGGCCGCCGCGGGTCAGGCCACGCACGAGCGCCCTGATACCAGCGATTTCGATCTGGATACCACGGAACTGGAAGGCTCGCTCTCCGAGGTGGACTTCGAGATTCGTGATGACATGGATGACATGGGGCTGGGGGAAGATCCAGCCTCTGAGGATCAGACACAAATCTCCGATATCGGTGAGCTGGATCTGGATCTGCCCGAGGACATCCGAGCCGATGTGTCCGAGGGTTCAGGTAAGGTGGCCCCGGAAGATGCACCCACCATGCAGGTGGAAGGAACCCCGGGCATGGATGACGAGGCTCCCACCCGGGTTCAGACTCCGTCACAGGCGGCCACGCCCGCCCCGGACAAGCCTGAGGAGCGCGCCCGTACCCAGAACGCCGATGATGCGACACTGGAATTTGACCTGGACGACAGTGGCTTCCTGGATGAGGACTGGGCGAAAGACGTGGGTGATGATGCGCCCAAGCCGGACCTGGACAAGGGCGCTGACATCGGTGCGGATGAGCCGACCCGGCGCGCCGATGCCGCGGACGATACCGCCACGCTGCAGATGGACGAGCCCTTCCCGGATCTGGACGCACCCCCGGCACGGGATCGTGATGTCGCCAGCTCCACCACCGAGGGCAGGGACGAGCAGGACGACACCCTGCAGCTGGATGCGGACGATCTGAACTTTGATCTGGATGACATGGAGTCCATGGGCAAGGAAGAGCCTGCCACCCCCAGGGCGCTGGGTGAGGATCTGGACTCCGATGCCGATACCCGATGGCTGGATGACACGTTTGACGCAGACGATGCCGCCCGTACCGCAGATGAACTGGACAGTGCCGAGGATGACGACTTCAGCCTCGGCGACGAGGTCAGCACCAAGCTGGATCTGGCCCGGGCCTACATCGAGATGGGTGATGCCGAAGGCGCCCGTGCCACACTGGAGGAAGTGATCAGCGATGGTGACGAAGGTCAGCGTCGCGAGGCCGAGGAGCTGATGCGGCAGATCCAGTAAGCCGCCGGTTACCCGGCACCTCTTCCAGCCCCAGGAAGACCACCCACCGGATGGCACCGATCATCCAGTGGGTGGTTTTCATCGTGATTCATGCATCCAGCCACCAAGATACTCGGCGTTATCCTGTTCATTCTCTGCGTTGCTCGGGCCAACCCGGCGGTACTTGCCGGTGGATGTTTCTGGGTGGCGCTGGGCCTGTGGCATGTGGGCAGGCAGGGGATCGACCGCTTCCTGACCATGGTGGCGCGGCTTAAATGGTTTTTCCTGTCCATTATTCTGGTTTTTGGTTGGTTTACTCCCGGGACGCCGCTGCTCGCCCTTGCGCCGGAGTGGTCTCCCAGCCGGGAGGGGCTGGTGCTGGGGCTGCAACGCAGCCTGGTCCTGGTGCTGGCCGTGGGAGCGGTGGTCTGGCTGCTGGAGACCACCCGACGCGATGATCTGGTGAAGGGCCTGCTCTGGCTCACCCGCCCCCTGGCGATCCTGGGGTTTCCGCGCGAGCGGTTTGCGGTGCGCCTGGTCCTGACCCTTGAGGCGCTTCCCCGCGTCGGGCTTCTGGCCCGGGAGGCGCGGGATCATGCCAGCGAGGCACCCCGGGGGCTGGGGGAGCGACTGCAAGGCTTGGGCGAACGGGCTGCGGGCCTGTTTCAGAGCGTGCTCAACCAGGCGCAACAGGCGCCGCTGGAACCCATTCATCTGGCCCCCTTGGCGGCACCGGGGTGGCGGGACTGGCTTGGCGTGGCGCTGGTCATCCTGCCCTTGATGGCCCTGGCCGCTGGGCCTTGAAGGGCCCGAACGCCCCTGATTCTTCCGAACGACTGGTACACATGACTGAGACCCTTCATCGCCTGGCGATAGGCATCGAATACGACGGCTCCGGATTTCGCGGCTGGCAGACCCAGAAAGAGGCCCGTACCCTGCAGGCCCAGGTGGAGAAGGCCCTCTCCCGGGTGGCGGACGAACCCATCGGCGTGACCTGTGCCGGTCGCACCGATGCGGGTGTGCATGCCACCGGCCAGATCATTCATTTTGACACCAGCGCGGTGCGCGATCCGCGCGCCTGGTTGCTGGGGGGAAACAGCCATTTGTCCCCGGAGCTGAGTTTTCAGTGGGTGCGGCCCATGCCCGATGACTTTCATGCCCGTTTCTCGGCGCGGTGGCGTCGTTACCGCTACATCTTTCTCAACCGCCTCACCCGACCGGCGATCCTGCGCCGTCGAGTCACCTGGATTCATCGACCCCTGGATGCGACGCTGATGGCCGAGGCGGTGCCGTATCTGCTGGGGGAGCATGATTTTTCCAGTTTTCGCGCCAAGGGCTGTCAGGCGCGCACACCCATACGCACGGTGCAGGACGTATCGGTGCATCGCCGAGGCGATTTCATCCATCTGGATATCCGCGCCAACGCCTTCCTGCATCACATGGTCCGCAATATCGCCGGGGTCTTGATGGCCATTGGTCGTGGCGAATATCCTCCCGAGTGGATCGCCGAGGTGCTCACGGCGCGAGACCGCTCCCAGGCAGGCATCACGGCTCCGCCGGACGGCCTCTACCTGGTGCAGGTGGGTTACGAGGATCGTTTCGATCTGCATCCGCCGGCAGTCGTGCCCGAGTACGCCTGACTCCCCGGGCAGGCTGATCCTGGGGCCGGATTTCTGTTAACCTTGCCCATCCTGTTCAGCAACCCGGGCGGCCATGCGTACCCGTATCAAGATCTGTGGCATTACCTGCGCCGAGGACGCCCGGGCAGCGGCTCAGGCCGGCTGCGATGCCATCGGTCTGGTCTTTTACGATCGAAGCCCCAGGGCAGTCGATGTGGAGCAAGCACTGGCCGTGGCCCACGCCGTGCCGCCGTTCGTGGCGCGGGTGGGATTGTTCATGGATGCGGATGCCGAGCAGGTGCGCCAGGTGATGGCCCGGGTGCCCCTGGAGGTGCTGCAGTTTCATGGTGGCGAGCCGCCGGACTATTGCGAGTCCTTTGGCCGCACCTACCTCAAGGCGGTCCCCATGGCCGGTTCCGAGACGCCGGAAGCCTTCATGGCCCGTTATGCCGGGGCACAGGGTTTCCTGCTGGACAGTCATGGCGCCGGTCAGGCCGGCGGTACCGGGCAGACATTCGATTGGGGCCGATGGCCCACGGGCAGCCCACAGTCGTTGGTGCTGGCGGGTGGGCTGCATCCCGACAATGTGGCCGAGGCGGTCAGGCAGACCCGCCCCTGGGCCGTGGATGTGAGCAGTGGCGTGGAGTCGTCGCCGGGTGTGAAGGATGCCCGACGCATGATCCGATTCATCAGCGAGGTACGACGTGTCGACCGTGAGCAAACCCCAACAGACGCCTGACTGGAGCGCCTTCCCGGATGCCCGTGGGCATTTCGGGCCCTATGGTGGCCAGTTTGTCTCCGAGACCCTGATGGAGCCCCTGGAGGAACTGCGAGAGGCCTATCATCGTTATCTCAAGGACCCGGAGTTCCTGGCTGAACTGGACCGTGACCTGGCACAGTACGTGGGTCGCCCCAGCCCCTTGTATCTGGCGGAACGGCTCACCCGTGAACTGGGGGGTGCCCGCATCTACCTCAAGCGCGAGGACCTGAATCACACCGGTGCCCACAAGGTGAACAACACCATTGGCCAGGCGCTGCTGGCCAAGCGCATGGGCAAGACCCGCATCATTGCCGAGACCGGCGCAGGACAGCATGGCGTGGCCACGGCCACCGTGGCGGCCCGCCTGGGGCTGGAATGCGTGGTCTACATGGGCGCTGATGACATCCAGCGCCAGTCGCCCAACGTGTATCGCATGCGTCTGCTGGGCGCCAGGGTGGTGCCCGTGTCCTCCGGGTCGCGGACCCTCAAGGATGCCCTCAACGAGGCCATGCGTGACTGGGTGACCAACGTGGACAATACCTTCTACATCATCGGCACCGTAGCCGGTCCACACCCCTATCCGGCCATGGTGAGGGACTTCCAGTCGGTGATCGGTCGCGAAGCCCGGGCCCAGTATCTGGAAGAGACCGGCGAACTGCCCGATGCCCTGGTGGCCTGTGTGGGCGGTGGTTCCAATGCCATCGGGCTGTTTCACCCCTTCCTGGATGATGCCAGCGTGGCCATGTACGGGGCCGAGGCCGCCGGAGACGGTATTGACAGCGGCCGCCATTCCGCGCCCTTGTGTGCCGGCAAGCCCGGCGTCCTGCATGGTAATCGCACCTATCTCATGGAGGATGCCGATGGACAGATCACCGAGACCCATTCGGTGTCGGCCGGGCTGGATTATCCCGGTGTGGGGCCGGAGCATGCCTGGCTCAAGGATGCGGGGCGGGTGCAGTACGTGCCCATCACGGACGAGGAGGCCTTGTCCGCCTTCCATCGCCTGACCCGCACCGAGGGCATCATTCCGGCACTGGAATCCAGTCATGCCATCGCCCAGGTGATCAAGCTGGCGCCCCAGGTTCGCGCCGATGGCGGGATCATCGTCAATCTGTCCGGTCGTGGTGACAAGGACATCAACACCGTGGCCCGCATGGAGGGCATCGAGCTGTGAGTCGCATTGCCGCCCGTTTCGAGTATCTCAGGTCTCAGGGTCGCAAGGCCCTGATCCCCTATGTGACCGCCGGTGACCCGGAGCCCGCCAATACCGTGCCGCTGATGCACGAGCTGGTGAACGCCGGAGCCGATATCGTTGAACTGGGGGTGCCGTTCTCCGATCCCATGGCCGATGGCCCGGTGATCCAGCAGGCCTGCGAGCGTGCCCTCAAGCACCACGTGAGCCTGCGGGACGTGCTGGGCATGGTGCGCGAGTTTCGCCGCGACAACACCACCACGCCGGTGGTTTTGATGGGCTACCTCAATCCCGTGGAAATCATGGGCTACGAGACCTTTGCCCGGGAGGCGGCCGAGGCGGGCGTGGACGGGCTGCTGATCGTGGACCTTCCCCCCGAGGAGGGCGGTGATCTGGTGCAGACCCTGACCACGAACGGCATCGATCCCATCTTCCTGCTGGCGCCCACCAGTCACGAGGGCCGTATCAAGGCCATCTGCGCAGCCGCGTCCGGTTTTGTGTACTACGTATCCCTCAAGGGGGTGACCGGTGCCGCTACCCTGGATGTGGATGCGGTGGCAGAGAAGCTTACCCTTATCCGGCAGCACACGGACCTGCCCGTGGGTGTGGGTTTTGGCATCAGCGATGCGCCCACCGCTGCCCGTGTAGGCCGTGTGGCCGATGCCGTGGTGGTGGGCAGTGCGCTGGTCAAGCTGCTGGCCGCCAACACCCAGGATCTGCCGGCTGGTCGTGCCGCCGCAGCAGGTCTGCTGGGAGAGATGCGCCAGGCCATGGATGCCGCCCACCAGGCCTGACGGGATTTGCCATTAGTCTTCAAGGTCGGCCACGTGCCCGTGCCGATCATCGATCCAACAGGATGACCGACGCCCATGAGCTGGTTTGAAAAACTCGTCCCTTCCCGGATCCGCACCGACGCCACCAACAAGCGTGCCGTGCCCGAGGGTCTGTGGCTGCGCTGTGATGGCTGTTCGGCCACCCTGTATCGCCCCGAGGTGGAGCGCAGCCTGGACGTCTGTCCCAAGTGCGGCTTTCACATGCGCATGAATGCCCGGCGCCGTCTGGAGACCTTCCTGGACGCAGGCGAACGCGAGGAGATTGGTGCTCAGATCGAGCCCTTGGACATGCTGCGCTTTCGCGACAGCAAGCGTTACAAGGATCGCCTGCAGGCGGCCCAGAAGACCACAGGCGAGAAGGATGCGCTGGTGGTCATGAAGGGCACGGTGCGGGATGTACCCGTGGTGGCCGCGGCCTTCAACTTCAACTTCATGGGTGGCTCCATGGGTTCCGTGGTCGGTGAGCGGTTTGTGCGCGGCGTGAATACCGCCGTGGAGCAGGGCGTTCCCATGGTGTGCTTCTCGGCCAGTGGCGGGGCCCGCATGCAGGAGGCCCTGTTCTCGCTCATGCAGATGGCCAAGACCAGTGCCGCCCTGGCGCGGTTGCGCGAGGCGCGCCTGCCCTATGTCTCCGTGATGACCGACCCCACCATGGGGGGCGTGTCGGCCAGTCTGGCCATGCTTGGTGACATCAATGCCGCCGAGCCGGGCGCCCTGATCGGGTTTGCCGGCCCGCGGGTCATCAAGCAGACGGTGCGTGAAACCCTGCCGGAAGGCTTCCAGCGATCCGAGTTCCTGCTGGAACACGGCGCCATCGACATGATCATTGATCGCCGGGAAATGCGGAACCGCCTCTCCTCGGTGCTGTGTCTGCTGACCCACCGGCCTGGTCAGCCGGTTCCCGAGGCCGAGGCCTTCGATGAGGAGTCTGATCCGGAGCGGGTGGGGCAACCTCCCGAGGGCGCGCTCGATCAGTCTTCGGAGCAGGACAAGGCTGCACAGGGGCCGGCCAGTTCATGAGTGAACCCGGCGTACCCCGGCCGCGATTCGACAATCTGTCGGACTGGCTGGACTGGCAGGAGCGGTTTCACATACGCCCCATTGACCTGGGGCTTGAGCGGGTGGGGCGCGTAGCCGACCTGATGGGTTTGCGGCCAGCCTCTGCCCCCGTGATCACCGTGGGTGGCACCAATGGGAAAGGGTCGACGGTGGCGTTTCTGGAGGCCATCTATCGGGCTGCGGGCTATCGCGTCGGTGTCTACACCTCGCCTCATCTGCTGCGCTATAACGAACGTATTCGCCTGCAGGGGGAGCCTGTGGGGGATGGCCCTCTATGCGAGGCCTTTGCCGCCATCGACCGGGCCCGGGACAACATCAGCCTGAGTTATTTCGAGTTCGGCACCCTGGCGGCCCTGTGGCTGTTCCGCCGCGAAGCCATGGACGTGATCCTGCTGGAAGTGGGGTTGGGTGGTCGTCTGGATGCGGTCAATATCCTGGACGCCCACGTGGCCGTGGTCACCTCGGTGGGGATCGATCATCAAAGCTGGCTGGGGGAAGACAGGGAAGCCATTGGTTTTGAGAAGGCCGGTATCTTTCGCAGTGAACAGCCGGCGGTTTGTGGTGATATGGATCCGCCCCGTCGCCTGCTGGAGCATGCCGCCAGCCTGGACACCCCCCTGGCCCTGGCCGGCAGCGACTTTCATGCCGGGCCCGTGGCCGAAAACGGTGTGTGGGATTATCACGGCATGGGCATGACCCTCACGTCGTTGCCGCCACCGGGCCTGGCCGGCTCGGTGCAGCGTGGCAATGCCGCCACCGCCATTACCGCGGCCCTGCTGCTGGAGGATCAGGTCCCCCTGACCGAGCGCGCCGTGCGTGAGGGGATCGCCCAGGTACGTCTGGCGGGGCGGTATCAGCGCCTTCAGCAGGACCCCGCAGTGTGGGTGGATGTGGCGCACAATCCACAAGGCGCCCGCATCCTTGGGGGGCACCTGGCCGATGAGCCCGTCAAGGGCCGCACCCTGGCCGTCATGGCCGTCATGGCCGACAAGGATGTGGCGGGAATTCTGGAGCCATTGAGATCGTTGGTGGATGCCTGGTATCTGGGGGCGCTGGACATTCCCCGAGCCCTGGCGCCCGAGGAACTGGCTGTCCACCTGGAGGGCGCAGCCCCGGTGCAGATCCAGGCCAGCGTTGCCCAGGCCTGTGAGGCGGCGCTGTTGCAGGCGGGCCCGGGGGATCGCATTATCGTCTTCGGTTCCTTCTATACCGTGGCCGCCGTGCTGCAGACCCCGTTCCCCTGGGCCAGCGCACCCTTGAAGAGCGCCTGATTCGCCCATACCTTCGTAGGGGGCGAGGGGGTTTTCCGATTAACCCATCCCTCTCGTTTATTCAATTTCGTCCGTTTAGCAAGGAGATCAAACCAGTGAGCAAGATCGATATCGGCATCAATGAACAGGACAGACTCAGTATTGCCGAGGGCCTCAAGCGCCTGCTGGCCGACTCCTACACCCTGTACCTGCAGACCCACAACTTCCACTGGAACGTGGTGGGCCCGCAGTTCCGCGAACTGCACCTGATGTTTGAGGAACACTACACCGAGCTGGCGACCGCGGTGGACGATATCGCCGAGCGTATCCGCACCCTGGATGTGGTGGCTCCAGGCACCTACAAGCAACTGGCCTCCCTGAGTTCCATCGAAGAGGTGGAAGGCGTGCCTGCGGGTCGGGAGATGGTGGACATCCTCACCGACAGCCATGAGAAGGTGGTCAAATGCTGCCGCGAGGTCCTCAAGGTGGCGCAGGCGGCCGATGACGAATCCACTGCCGCGCTGGTATCGGATCGCATGCGGGTTCATGAAAAGACCGCGTGGATGCTGCGGGCACTGAACCAGTAACACGCGGCCTTAGGCTGCAGTGCCTGCGGGTCGGGCCTCTTGCCTTGAGGTGAGGGGCCCCGGCCCGGGGCTTGTGAGATGATGGGCGACACGTGGAAGCACCCCTGAAACAACGTCTGTTGGGCGCCACCGTCCTGGTGGCCCTGGCCGTGATCTTCCTGCCCATGCTGCTGGATGGCTCCGGGCGGGAGGCTCGCCTGGACACCGCGCAGGCGATCCCCCCGGAACCGGTCTTTGATCGCCCGACCACCGCGGCAGCGCCCCGTAGCGACGCAACCGTGGCACCCGAGGTATCCACACCGCAAATGCTCCAGGCGCCCACGCCCGAGTCGGTGCGCGAGCCCAAGGCACGCCCCCTGCCGGATAACGCCTCGTCGCAGCCGGCCCCGGCGGCGGAATCCCGTCCGCCGGCGCGTCCCCAGCCTGGCAGCACGCCGGTGTCTGGCGGCTGGGTGGTGCAGGTGGGCAGTTTCAGTCAGGAATCCAACGCCCGGGCCGAGGCCGAGCGCCTCAGGCAGGCAGGATTTCCGGCCTTTGTGGAACGCACCGAGGCCGAGGGGCGATCTCTCTTCCGGGTGAAGGTGGGCCCCGAACTGGAGAGGCGCGCTGCCCTGGGCCTCAAAACGCGCCTCGAACGGGAGCAGGAGCTACCCGGTATCGTTGTGACCCACCCGTGAGCGGGTTATTTTTCGGGCAAATGGCCATCCGCGCCTTCGATCTTTGTTAAAATCCCGTTCATGTTCCCGCAATCGTCAAGACAATGATCTGGATTGATTTGGTTATCGTGGCCATCATCGCCGTCTCGGCGGTGATCAGCCTGTTCAGAGGGTTCATCAAGGAGGCCATTTCCCTGGCCACCTGGGTGCTGGCCTTCCTGGTGTCGCTCACCTACGCGACCCCCTTCTCCGAATACCTCCCCCTGGGCATTGAAGATCCCACCCTGCTGGTGGGGATCGCCTTTGCCATTCTCTTCATCCTCACCCTGATTGTGGGCGGGGTGGTGAACCTGCTGGCGAGCCAGTTGGTGAAAAAGACGGGTCTATCGGGGACCGATCGCAGCATCGGTGCCGTCTTCGGCCTGGCACGGGGCGTGGCCATCGTCGCCGTGGTGGTGCTGCTGGCGGGCCTGACCGTCGTGCCCCAGGAACCCTGGTGGCAGGAAAGCCAGCTATTGCCCCAGTTTGAACGCATCGCGCTGTGGATGCGTGACTTCCTGCCTCAGGACATCGCAGAGAACTTCTCCTTTGGGGACTGACCCCCGGATCGGGTTCCCCCGCTCTTTCTGAATCTTCAAGAGGCCTTCCCATGTGCGGAATCGTCGGAATCGTCGGTCGCAGCCCTGTCAATCAGGCGCTGTACGACGCCCTGTTGGTATTGCAGCACCGGGGGCAGGATGCGGCCGGCATCGTCACCTGTGACCTGGAAGGCCATCTGCACCTGCGCAAGGACAACGGCCTGGTCAGGGATGTGTTTCGCGAACAGCACATGCGCAATCTCACCGGCCCCATGGGTATCGGCCATGTGCGTTACCCCACGGCCGGCAGCTCGTCATCGGCCGAGGCTCAGCCCTTTTACGTGAACTCGCCCTACGGCATCACCCTGGGGCACAACGGCAACCTCACCAACGCCAGTGATCTCAAGCGCGAACTCTTCCTGGAAGACCGACGCCATATCAATACCGAATCGGACTCCGAGATCCTGCTCAATGTGCTGGCCCAGGAGCTGATTCGACACGATGTGCTGGCGGTCACCCAGGAGGAGATCTTCAGCGCGGTGAGCGGCGTGCATCAGCGCTGTCAGGGCGCCTATGCGGTGGTGGCCATGGTGGCGGGTCGCGGGGTGCTGGGCTTTCGGGATCCCCACGGCATCCGTCCTGTCGTCTTTGGTCGGCGGGAAACCCCGGAGGGCCCCGAATACATGGTGGCCTCGGAAAGCGTGGCCCTGGACACCCTGGGCTTTGAGCTGGTGCGGGATCTGGATCCGGGAGAAGCGGTCTACATCGAGATGGATGGCACCGTGCACACCCGACGTTGCGCCGAGCCGGCCAGGCTTTCACCCTGCATCTTCGAGTATGTGTATTTTGCCCGTCCCGATTCGGTCATCGACGACGTGGTGGTGCACCGGGCGCGCATGCGCATGGGGACGCGCCTGGGCAAGAAGATCCTGCGGGAGTGGCCGGATCATGACATCGATGTGATCATCCCCATCCCGGATACCGGGCGCACGGTGGCCATCGAGATGGCCCACGAGCTGAACGTGAAGTACCGGGAAGGCTTCATCAAGAATCGCTACATCGGTCGTACCTTCATCATGCCGGGGCAGACCCAGCGCCGTAAGTCGGTACGCCAGAAGCTCAATGCCATCGGGCTGGAGTTCAAGGGCAAGAACGTGCTGCTGGTGGATGACTCCATCGTGCGCGGTACCACCTCCCGGGAGATCGTCATGATGGCTCGGGAGTCCGGAGCCCGTAAGGTCTATTTTGCCTCCGCCGCGCCGCCGGTGCGCTACCCCAACGTGTATGGCATCGACATGCCCGCCGCTCAGGAACTCATCGCCCACGGACGCAGCGAGGAGGAGGTCTGCCAGGCAGTTGCTGCCGACCGGCTGATCTATCAGGATCTGGAAGACCTGGTGGGTGCCGTGCGCAAGGGCAATCCGCGCCTGGAGGACTTCGATTGTTCCGTGTTTACGGGAGAATACGTCACACAGGTCAGTCGTGATTACCTGGCCCATCTGGAAGAGCGTCGCAATGATCTGGCCAAAAAGAAAAAGGAACGCGAATACGCCAACCTTGATCTGTACAACAACGCCTGACCCCATGTTGCGCCGCGTCCAAACCATGGCCATGCTGGCTTTGTGTCTGTTTGCCTTTGGTCCCATGGCGGGTGCAGGCTGGTATGTGGAAACCTTCGATACGGAGCGCGAGATGTCGCCCTGGTATCAACCCGTGCTCAAGCGACTGCAGTCGGATTTTCCCGAGTTCTTCGTGGCCGACCCGGTGGCGGTGGTGCGTATTGATGAGCAACGCCTCTATCTGATCCGCCAGGGGCAGATCCAGCGGGAATATCCGATCTCCACGTCCCGCCACGGCATCGGCAATCAGGATGGCAGCTTCCGCACGCCGCTGGGGGTGCATCGGATCCACAGCAAGTTCGGCGACGGGGCCCCCAAGGGCACGGTGTTCAGGGCCCGCGAGAACACGGGCAAGGTTGCGCCCATCGTCACCGTACCCGAGCGCACTCCTGGTGATTTCATCACGACCCGCATCCTCTGGCTGGAAGGGCTTGAGGATGGCGTGAACCGGGGAGAGGGCATAGATTCCTTTTCCCGCTACATCTATATCCATGGCACCGACGAGGAGGGGCTGATCGGTCAGCCTGCCTCGGAGGGCTGTGTGCGCATGACCAATGCGGATGTGATAGAACTGTTCGAAACCATGCCAGAGGGCACGCTGGTCGTGATCCAGTCGTCGCCCTGAAAGCCCAAGCCCCAGGAAGCAGAGGACAGCATATGAGCGAGTACGTCACGGCGGGTCAGTTGCAGGTTGCCGCCCAACTGCACGATTTCATCAACCGGGAAGCCCTGCCGGGCACGAACGTCTCTGCCGAGGCCTTCTGGGGCGGCCTGGACCGGATCGTTCATGATCTGGCCCCCCGGAACCGTGAGTTGCTGGACAAGCGCGATGCCATGCAGGCGTCCATTGACGACTGGCACAAGGCGCATGCCGGCCCCGTGGATATGCAGGCCTACCAGGATTTCCTGCGGGAATCCGGCTACCTGTTGCCCGAAGGCGAGGATTTCCAGGTGACCACGTCCAACGTGGATGCCGAGGTGGCCAGCCAGGCCGGTCCGCAGCTGGTGGTGCCGGTCATGAATGCCCGCTATGCCCTGAATGCGGCCAATGCCCGCTGGGGCAGCCTTTACGACGCCCTCTATGGCACGGATGCCATCGCCGATGCCGATGGCTGTGAGCGCGGGGCAGAGTACAACCCCCGCCGTGGCGCCAAGGTGGTGGAGTTCGCGCGGCAGTTCCTGGACGATGCCGCATCCCTGCAACATGGCAGTCATGTGGGCTCCAGGGGCTATGCGGTGGTGGATGGCGTGCTGCGCGTTACCTGTGCCGATGGCAGCGAGACCAGTCTGAGGGTGCCTGGCCAGCTCAAGGGCTACCAGGGTGATGCGTCGGCCCCCAAGGCGGTACTCCTGGAGCACAACGGCATCCACTTCGAGATCCAGTTCGATGCCGAACACCCCATTGGCAAGACCGACTCCGCCAGCATCAAGGACGTACTCATGGAATCGGCCCTGACGGCCATCATGGATTGCGAGGACTCGGTGGCTGCGGTGGACGCCGAAGACAAGGTGGAGGTCTACCGGAACTGGCTGGGCCTGATGAAGGGGGACCTGTCCACCACCTTCCAGAAGGGTGGGCACCGTGTTGAGCGGTCCATGCACCCGGACCGGGAATACACCACGCCGGAGGGCGGCCGCCTGGTGATGCAGGGCCGCTCGCTCATGTTCGTGCGCAACGTGGGTCACCTGATGACCATCGACGCCGTGCGCGACAAGGATGGCCAGCCGGTTCCCGAGGGTATTCTGGATGGGATGATTACCAGCCTGATTGCCCTGCATGACCTGAACAAGACCACAGGACTGCGCAATTCCCGCAGCGGTTCGGTGTATATCGTCAAGCCCAAGATGCACGGCCCGGAAGAAGTGGCCTTCACCAACGAACTCTTCGGGCGGATCGAGGATGTCCTGGGCATGACGCGCCACACCCTGAAGGTGGGTGTGATGGACGAGGAGCGTCGCACCACCCTGAACCTCAAGGCCTGTATCCGCGAGGTGAAGGAGCGCATCGTCTTTATCAATACCGGCTTCCTGGATCGCACCGGGGACGAGATGCACACCTCCATGGAGGCCGGCCCCATGATCCGCAAGGCCGCCATGAAGAACTCCCGCTGGTTGCAGGCCTACGAGGACTGGAACGTGGATGTGGGTCTGGCCTGTGGTCTCCAGGGGCATGCCCAGATCGGCAAGGGCATGTGGGCCATGCCGGACCTGATGGCCGACATGATCCAGCAGAAGGTGGGGCATCCCAGGTCCGGTGCCAACACCGCCTGGGTGCCATCCCCCACGGCAGCCACCCTGCATGCCTTGCATTATCACCAGGTGAAGGTGGCCGATGTGCAGGCCCAGCTGGCCGGTCAGCGCCGCGCACGGCTGGAGGATATCCTCACCATCCCGGTGGAGGCCAATCCCCAGTGGAGCGCCGAGGAGATCCAGCAGGAACTGGACAACAATGCCCAGGGCATCCTGGGTTACGTGGTGCGCTGGATCGACCACGGTGTGGGTTGCTCCAAGGTGCCCGACATCAACAATGTGGGTCTGATGGAGGACCGGGCCACCCTGCGCATCTCCAGCCAGCACATCGCCAACTGGCTGCATCACGGCATCTGCAGTGAGGCCCAGGTGGTGGAGACCCTCAAGCGCATGGCCAGGGTGGTGGACGAGCAGAACGCCAGTGACCCCACCTATCACCCCATGTCGGCAGATTTTAACGCCTCGGTGGCCTTCCAGGCGGCTTGTGATCTGGTCTTCAAGGGACGTGAGCAACCCAGCGGCTATACGGAGCCGGTGCTGCACCAGCGCCGGATCGAGGCCAAGGCACGGGGCTGATAGGTCCCGCGCCGAGAGCATTCACGCATCGACAAAGGGGGCGGCCGATAGGCCGCCGCCCCCTTTTCAATCGTCCGGTCAATCGTCTGGCGTGGCTGTCGAGGCTCAGTCGTGATCCAGCCAGAACTCCAGACCCTGCACATTCAGTTCCACATCCATCCCCAGCAGTTCCCTGATCCGGGATTCGGGCATGTGGCAGCCATGGGCCCGCAGGCGCGTGACCAGCAGGGCCATCATTCCCTCCACCAGGGCCTCGTGCCGTCCTTCACCGATATCGGCGTGCGCGCGGGCCATGTTCACATAGGCATCGATCATCTCGTGCTGCTCCACCCGCAGGCGCGGCAGGTCCTCCACCCGCCCGTAATGGGTGAGATACATGTAGTCCAGCCCCTGATCCATCAGTCGATCCACCGAGGCATGCAGGGCATCGGGATCGAATTGCACCGGGGTCGTCGTGGGCAGGGCGAAAGCACCGCGATCCGTGTCGAATTCACGGTAGGACAGCCCGAAGGTGTCTCCGCTGAAGACTCCATGTCCGTCCTCGTCCACCACACTGAAGTGATGTTTGGCGTGCCCTGGGGTGTCCAGGAAGGTGAGGGTGCGGCCATTGAGCGACACCGTGTCGCCGTCCTCGGCCTGGATGACCCGTTCCTCGGGGATGGGCAGGATCTCACCAAACATGCGCGCCATGGCCTCCTCCCCATAAACGGCCGTGGCCCCGGCGATGAGCCTGGAGGGATCGATCATGTGCCGCGCCCCCCGCGGGTGGATCACCAACCGGGCCTGGGGCAGGTGGCTCATGAGTGCACCAGCGCCGCCGGCGTGATCCAGGTGCACATGGGTGGGGATCACGTAGTCCACCTGATCCCGCCCGATGCCCCTGTGCTCCAGCACTTCCAGCAACCCGGGTACGGACAGGGCAGTACCCGTCTCCACAAAGGCGGCACGATCGCCTTCCTGAATGAGATAGCAGGCGGCCAGACCGGGGCGCTGGATCTGTGCATCTATCAGGGTGATGCCATGGCCCAGATCCTTGAATGTCGCTGCTGGGGGCATGAAAAACCTCCTGGAATGTCTTGTGGGTGTGCTTGCAGGTGCGCGCTGGGATAGGCTGGCCCGGGTTCAGATCATGAAATGGTCCATGAACTCATGCACTGGCGTGTTGTTCAGGCGATTCGCATCGGTACACAAGGACAGGATCTCCTGGGCCCGCCCCCTGGGGAAACGGCCGCGCAGGGCGCTCTCGAACTTGCGTTCCAGTTCCGGCAGGCCCTCGTCCCGGCGGCGCCGGTGGCCGATGGGATATTCCACTTCCACCTTGGCCGTCTGGCTGCCGTCGGTGAAGAAGACCTGCACCGCATTGGCAATGGAGCGCTTGTCCGGGTCGTGGTATTCCCGGGAATAGCGTTCATCCTCCACCACCTGCATCTTGTCCCGCAAGGCATCGATGCGCGGATCGGCGGCGATGTCATCCTCGTAGTGACGGGCGGTCAGTGCCCCGAAGATCAGAGGGATAGCCACCATGTACTGCAGGCAGTGGTCCCGGTCGGCGGGATTGTACAGGGGGCCTTGCTTGCTGATGATGCGGATGGCCGAATCCTGGGTGGTGAGTTCCACCCGGTCGATCTCGTCCAGACGATCCTTCACCTCATCGTGCAGTGCCAGGGCGGCCTCCACTGCCGTCTGGGCGTGGAACTCGGCCGGGAAGCTGATCTTGAACAGGATCTGTTCCATCACATAGCTGCCATAGGGCCGCTGGAACCGGAAGGGCTGCCCCTTGAAGAGGACGTCATAAAAGCCCCAGCGCGGCGCACTGAGTACGCTGGGCAGGCCCATCTCGCCCTTCATGACCATCATGGCCAGGCGTACGGCGCGACCACAGGCATCGCCCGCGGCCCAGGACTTGCGTGAGCCGGCATTGGGGGCATGGCGATAGGTGCGCAGGGCCTGTCCGTCCACGAAGGCCTGGGAAACGGCATCGATCACCTGATCGTGCCGGGCGCCGAGCAGATGTGCGCTGACGGCGGCGGAGGCCACCTTCACCAGCAACACGTGGTCCAGCCCCACCTGGTTGAAGCTGTTCTCCAGGGCCAGCACCCCCTGGATCTCGTGGGCCTTGACCATGGCCTGGAGCACCCGGTCCATGGTGAGGGGAGGGTGGCCGTTGGCCACGGCCTGTCGGCTCAGGTGATCCGCTACGGCGAGGATGGCCCCCAAGTTGTCCGAGGGATGCCCCCACTCGGCCGCCAGCCAGGTGTCGTTGAAGTCCAGCCAGCGGACCATGGCGCCGATGTTGAAGGCCCCCTGGATGGGGTCCAGCTGGAACGAGGTGCCGGGGATGCGGGTACCGTTGGGCACGATGGTGCCCGGGACAACAGGTCCCAGGTGCTTGGTGCATTCGGGATATTGCAGGGCCAGCAGGGCGCAGGCCAGGGAGTCCATGAGGCAGTGGCGCGCGGTGTCCAGGGCCTCGGGGGATTGGATGGGGTCGCCGCAGACGTAATCGGCGATGGCGATGAGTTCGGGATCGGGATCGGGGCGAAGGTTGGAGTCGGCGGTGGTTGCGGTCATGGGTCATTCCCCCTGGTTTGGGTGGTCATATTACCGCCGGCGCCCTCACCTCAACCCCTCTCCCCGAGGGGAGAGGGGCCACAGTCTCTTCCAACAGCGAAGAGAAACTACCTTCTCCCTTCTCCCCCTTGGAGAGAAGGGCCGGGGATGAGGGGAGAGATCAACCCCGCTGATTCATCGGTGCCCAGGCTCTGTTTTCCGGACCGATGTAGTTGGCGCTGGGACGGATGATCTTGCCGTCCTGGCGCTGCTCGATCACGTGGGCCGCCCAGCCGGCGGTGCGGGCGATCACGAAGATCGGGGTGAACAGCGGTGTGGGGATCCCCATCATGTTGTAGGAGACCGCAGAGAACCAGTCCAGGTTCGGGAACATTTTCTTGGCATCCCACATGACCGTTTCCAGACGCTCGGCCACCTCATACATGCGCATGTCACCCTGCTGCTCCGACAGCCGGCGGGCCACTTCCTTGATCACCTTGTTACGCGGATCGGAGATGGTGTACACCGGGTGACCGAAGCCGATCACGATTTCCTTGCGGGCCATGCGCTCACGGATGTCTGCCTCGGCCTCATCAGCGTCATGATAGCGCTGCTGGATGTCGCAGGCCGCCTCGTTGGCGCCGCCATGCTTGGGACCACGCAGTGCGCCAATGGCGCCGGTCAGGGCCGAGTAGATATCGGAGTTGGTGCCGGCGACCACACGGGAGGTGAAGGTGGAGGCGTTGAATTCGTGCTCGGCGTACAGGTTCAGGGAGGTATGCATCGCCCGCACCCACTCCTCGGGGGGCTTGCGACCGTGCATCAGGTGCAGGAAGTGGCCGCCCATGCTGTCATCGTCCGTCTCCACATCAATGCGACGGCCGTGGTGGGCGAAGTGGTACCAGTACAGCAGCGCCGAACTCAGGCAGGCCAGCAGGCGGTCGGCAATCAAACGGGCGCCGGCCACGTTCATGTCTTCCTTTTCCAGCTCCAGGGTGCCCAGCATGGACACGGCGGTGCGCATCACATCCATGGGGTGGGCCGAGGGCGGGATCTGCTCCAGGGTGATGCGCAGGGCGGCGGGCAGGCCGCGCATGGAACGCAGCAGGGCCTTGTAGCGCTCGAGCTCGGCACGGCTGGGCAGGGTGCCGTGGACCAGCAGGTAGGCAATTTCCTCGAATTCCGCCTCATCGGCGAAGTCCAGGATGTCATAACCACGGTAGTGCAGGTCGTTGCCGGTGCGGCCCACGGTGCAGATGGCGGTGTTGCCCGCAACCGTACCCGACAGGGCAACGGATTTCTTCGGCTTGGGCTTGTTCTCGGTTTCACTCATTTTGCGGTTCTCCGTCTTCTTAGCCGCCTTTGCGGTATAGCTGGTCCAGTTTCTCTTCGTAGGCGTGATAGCCCAGATGCTCGTAAAGCTCAGCGCGGGTCTGCATGGTGTGCAGGGCGGCTTCCTGCGTGCCATCCCGGCGGATGGTCTCGTAGACATTCAGCGCCGCCTTGTTCATGGCCCGGAAGGCGGATAGCGGGTAAAGCACCAGACCCACGCCCACACTCTTGAGTTGTTCAGTGGTGAACAGCGGGGTGCTGCCAAATTCCGTGATATTGGCCAGCACGGGTACGTCCACCGCGTCCACAAACTGCTGATACTCCTCCAGGGTGGTCATGGCCTCGGGGAAGATCATGTCCGCGCCGGCTTCCACGCAGGCCTTGGCCCGCTCGATGGCCGAGTCAATGCCTTCCACGGCCAGGGCATCGGTCCGGGCCATGATGACGAAGTCCTGGTCGCGGGCGTCGGTGGCGGCCTTGATGCGGTCGACCATCTCTTCCTGGGTGACAATGGCCTTGCCGGGGCGGTGACCGCAGCGCTTGGACTGCACCTGATCCTCGATGTGGCAGCCGGCGGCGCCGGCGCGGATGAGTTCCTTCACGGTACGGGAGATGTTGAAGGCGCTGGAGCCAAAACCGGTGTCGGCATCCACCAGCAGCGGCACGTCGGTCACATAGGTGATGCGGCGCACGTCCTCCAGGACATCATGCAGGGTGCTGATGCCCAGATCGGGCAGGGCCAGGGAACCGGCGGCCACGCCGCCCCCGGAGAGGTACAGGGCCTTGTAACCCACGTGCTCGGCCATCATGGCGTGATAGGCATTGATGGCGCCCACCACCTGCAACGGTTGCTCTTCCTTTACGGCGGCACGCAGGCGCGCCCCGGGCGTGGATGGATCGCTCATGTGAACTCCTGAAACCAAAGGAATGAAAAACGAAAGGTATGCGTGCAGACCCGCCCCAGCAGCGGACTATCCGGTGGCACCCAGGTCCTGACCCTGACGCCGGGTCAGCGACGCTTGAGCGTCGAACAGCATCTCCACGTTCACCCGTGAACTGCGAATGTGACGGCGCATGATCAATTCGGCCATTTCCGGGTCCCGGTCGGCAATCGCCTCGACGATGTGGCGATGCTCGCGAAAGGCAATCCTCGCCCGGGAACTGGCCATGCCGAACTGGTATCGATACATGCGCATCAGGTGGTACAACTCGTTGCACAGAAACTGGATCAACCGGGCATTGCCGCTGGCCTGGATGATCCGGTAATGAAAATCCAGATCGCCTTCCTTTTGAAAGTAGGCGATGCCGTCCTTCACGTCGGCCCGTTGCTCGTGCTGCTTGAGCAACTGGCGCAGGCTGTCGATTTCCGTGGCGGGCATGCGCTCCGCCGCAAGCCGGGCCGCCATGCCCTCCAGGGCCTCCCTGAGCAAATAGAGTTCCAGCAGGTCCTCCTGGCTGAGGGAGACCACCCGGGCCCCCACGTTGGCGCGTCGTTCCACCAGGTGGCAGGCCTCAAGGCGGCCCATGGCATCCCGCAGTGGACCGCGGCTGATACCGTATTCAGTGGCCAGTTCCGGCTCGCTGATCTTGCTCCCGGCCGGGATCTGGCCTTCCACGATGGCCTTGCGCAAGCGGGAGAAGACCCGATCGGCAATGGTCACGCCCTGTTCGCCTGGCTGCTCGGTATACGGTGGCATGGGTGGGTCCGGATTGTTAACAATATTAGGTTAACAGTATGGAAAGCAGGGGTAAAGGGAAAGGTTTGCTGACAATTGGGCCTCGCCCTTCACCCCAGCCCCTGGGCTTAACCCTTCTTCCGCTCCGCATATCCGATGCCGGTCAGGCTATCCCGGATTTCCTCCAGGATGGCTGGATCGTCGATGGTGGCCGGGGCCTGGAAAGGCTCATTATCGGCGATCTTGCGCATGATGGCCCGCAGGATCTTGCCCGAACGGGTCTTGGGCAGGCGCTTGACCACCGCCACCAGCTTGAAGGCCGCCACCGGGCCGATCTGATCGCGGACCTGGGCCACCAGTTCCTTGCGCAGGCTCTCTTCGTCCTGCTCCACACCGCTCTTGATGACCACCAGACCCATGGGCAGTGACCCCTTGAGGGTGTCCTGCACGCCGATCACGGCACATTCCGCCACTGCCGGGTGCGAGGCCAGGACTTCTTCCATGGCACCGGTGGACAGACGATGGCCGGCCACGTTGATGGTGTCGTCGATACGGCCCATCACATACAGGAAGCCTTCTTCGTCCAGGTAACCGGAGTCGCCGGTCAGATAGTAGCCGGGCTGGGCGCTGAGATAGGCCTCCTGGAAACGCTGGTCATTCTGCCACAGGGTGGGCAGGCAGGCCGGGGGCAATGGCAGCTTGATCATGATGCGGCCCATCTGCCCGGCGGGCACTGGCTCACCGTGGTCATCCAGAATCTGCACATTGTAACCGGGCACGGGCTTGCCCGCGGTACCGGGGCGGATGGGGAACTGTTCGATACCCAGGAAGTTGGCGGCGATGGGCCAGCCGGTTTCCGTCTGCCACCAGTGGTCGATCACCGGGCGCTCCAGGATCTCCTGAGCCCAACCCAGGGTGTCGGGATCGCAGCGCTCGCCGGCCAGGAACAGGGCCCGGAACTTGCTCATATCGTAACGCTTGAGGTGCTCGGCCTTGCTGTCCTCTTTCTTGATGGCGCGAAACGCCGTCGGAGCGGTGAACATGACCGAGACTTCGTGCTCTTGAATCACTCGCCAGAAGGCGCCCGGGTCTGGTGTGCCCACGGGCTTGCCCTCGTACACGACCGTGGTGCACCCGTAGAGCAGGGGGGCGTAAACGATATAGGAGTGTCCGACCACCCAGCCCACATCGGAGGCGGCCCAGAAGACTTCACCGGGCTCCATGCCATAGATGTTCTTCATGCTCCAGTTCAGGGCCACGGCGTGGCCGCCGTTGTCCCGCACCACGCCCTTGGGTTTGCCGGTGGTGCCGGAGGTGTAGAGGATGTAGAGGGGGTCGGTGGCCTTGACGGGCACACAGGGGTGGGGTTCCACGCCGTCGATGGACTCGTTCCACTCCAGGTCGCGACCGGCCGTCATCTCGCCTGGCCCTTGGGGGCGCTGCAGGACCACGCAGTGGTCCGGCTTGTGTTCGGCCATCTCGAAGGCCTTGTCCAGCAGGGGCTTGTAGGGCACCACCCGGTTGGGCTCGATGCCGCAGGAAGCCGCGACCAGTGCCTTGGGCTTGGCGTCGTTGATGCGTGTGGCCAACTCATTGGAGGAAAAGCCGCCAAAGACCACGGAATGGATGGCGCCCAGTCGCGCGCAGGCCAGCATGGCCACCAGGGCCTCGGGGATCATGGGCATGTAGATGATGACCCGATCACCCTTCTCCACCCCCAGGCGCGCCAGGCCACCGGCAAACAGGGAAACCTGCTGCTGCAGCTGGGCATAGGTGATGGTCTGCTTGTTCTGGGTGACGGGGCTGTCATAGATGATGGCTGCCTGCTTGCCCCGGCCGCTCTCCACATGCCGGTCCACCGCGTTGTAGCAGGTGTTCAGTTCGCCGCCGGCGAACCAGTGGTAGAAGGGCGCCTTGCTGTCATCCAGCACCGTGTCATACGGCTTGTACCAGTCGATCCCTTCGGCGGCTTCACCCCAGAAAGCCTCCGGATCATTGACCGAGCGGTTATAAACCTCTGCGTAACCCATGACTCGCTCCTGCTGTGCTTGTCCCCCGTCAGGGGGGTGATGGCCACGTTCTGGTGGGTGGCCTTTTCGATGGTGAGGCCGTGACGGGCCTGGTTCGTATCTCGTCAAGGCATGACCTTAGAGTATTTGGCGAATGTGTCAACAATTTCTAAGGGTCGTTGCGATTATGTGCGCATGACGGGGCGATCCGTACCATGTGAGCAGGTCATGTGTCGACTCTCGGATCCGGTTGCTTCATCAGAATCGGGGCAGGTCAGGGAAGGGTAGCTGCCCTCGATGCACGTGCATGGCGCCGAATTCGGCGCAGCGGTGCAGGGTCGGCACCGCCTTGCCCGGGTTGAGCAGGCCCTGGGGATCAAAGGCCGCCTTCACCGCGTGAAACTGGGTGAGCTCCGCGGGCTGAAACTGCACGCACATCTGGTTGATCTTCTCGATGCCCACGCCGTGCTCGCCGGTGATGGTGCCACCCACCTCCACGCACAACTCCAGGATCTGACCGCCCAGCTCTTCGGCCTTTTCCAGTTCCCCGGGCTGGTTGGCATCGAACAGTATCAGCGGGTGCAGGTTGCCGTCCCCGGCATGAAACACGTTGGCCACCCTGAGCCCGTAGGCCTTTGACAGGTCGGCAATCCCGCCCAGCACCTTGCCCAGCTGGCGTCGGGGGATGGTGCCATCCATGCAGTAGTAGTCCGGCGAGATACGCCCCACGGCAGGAAAGGCCGCCTTGCGACCGGCCCAGAAACGCATGCGTTCGGCCTCGTCGGTGGCGGTGCGTACCTCGGTGGCCCCGGCCCCCAGCAGCAGTTCGCGCACCTCGTGTACCTGCTCCGAGACCTCCGCATCCGTGCCATCCAGCTCACACAACAGGATGGCCGCCGCCTCCACCGGATAGCCGGCATGGACGAAATCCTCGGCGGCGCGGATGGCGTCGTTGTCCATCATTTCCAGGCCCCCGGGGATGATCCCCTGGCCAATCAGGGAGGCCACGGCCTCGCCGGCGGTCTGGGGGTCGTCGAACGCTGCCATGAGCACCTGGGCCCGCTCCGGCTTGGGCAGCAGTCGCACCGTGACTTCGACGATGATGCCCAGCATGCCTTCCGATCCATGGATCAGGGCCAGCAGGTCATATCCGGGACTGTCCAGGGCCTCGGACCCCAGGGTGACCAGATCGCCTTCAATGGTGAGCATCTTCACCGCCACCACGTTGTGCACCGTGAGGCCATACTTGAGGCAGTGCACGCCCCCGGAGTTCTCGGCCACATTGCCACCGATGGAGCAGGCAATCTGCGACGAGGGGTCGGGGGCATAATAGAGCCCGTGGGGGGCGGCGGCCTCGGAGATGGCCAGGTTGCGCACCCCGGGTTGCACCCGGGCGAGGCGCTTGGTGGGGTCCAGGTCGATGATCTCGTTGAATCGCGCCAGGCTCATCAACACGCCATTGGGGAAGGGCAGGGCACCGCCGGAGAGTCCGGTTCCGGCGCCGCGGGCAGTGATGGGAATGCCGCGTTCCCGACAGATGGCCAGCGCCTCTCGTGCCTGATCCAGGTCATGGGGAATGATGACTGCCAGGGGCAGTCGCCGGTAGGCGGAGAGGCCATCGCACTCGTAGGGTCGAAGGTCTTCCTCTTCGTGGAGCACGGTGTCCGCCGGGAGGGTCCGCTCCAGGGCATGGATGAGGTCAGCCCTCTCTTCCGGGGTAACGGTATGATGGGGGTCGGGGTAGAGCGAATCCTTGCCAGGCGTCTGGGGTTGAGCGGACATGAAACCCTCCTCGATCGTCGAATGGGGACGGACCCCTTTTGCCCTGGGTTTGACACCGGAGCAGCGCCTCGGCGGGGTGGCGCTCCCACCAAAAGCACCACCGTGGGAGCCGGCCTGCCGGCGAATCGCCGCGACAGCGGCGCCATGCTTGAGAATCCCTCGCGGCCGAGGGCAACTCCCATAAGGCGATTGCATGGAGTGTCCTACCCTCGGCCCGCGCGGTCAATCGCCAGGGGACCCTGTGCTACCATCGCCTCAGTTTTCATCCACCTTTTTCACGATCCTGGATACGGACGCATGCTCGATCCCAAGACCCTCAGAAACGACCTGGATACCATCGCCGCCCGCCTGGCGTACCGGGGCTTTGTGCTGGACACCGACGCCTTCAATCGGATGGAGAATGCCCGTAAGGAGCTCCAGGTACGCACCCAGGAGCTGCAGAGCGAGCGTAATACCCGCTCCAAGGCCATCGGTCAGGCCAAGGCCCGGGGCGAGGATATCGAGCCGTTGAAGGCGGAGGTCTCCCGTCTGGGGGATGAACTCAAGGATTGCGAGAACCGGTTGGGAGAACTGCAGAAGGAATTATCGGATTTCCTGATGGCCATCCCCAATCTTCCCCACGAGAGCGTGCCCCAGGGGGAGGACGAGGATCAGAATGAGGAGGTGCGTCGCTGGGGTGAGCCGCGCACGCTGGATTTCGAACCCAAGGACCACGTGGACCTGGGCCTGCCCCATGGATGGATGGATTTCGACAGTGCGGTTCGCATCAGCGGCAGCCGCTTTGTGGTCATGCGCGGTGCCATGGCCCGCCTGCACCGGGCCCTGATCCAGTTCATGCTGGATGTGCATACCCGGGAGCATGGGTATCAGGAGGTTTATGTCCCGTATCTGGTGAATGCCGATAGCCTGCGGGGGACGGGGCAGTTGCCCAAGTTTGAGGGGGATCAGTTCCGCATGGCGCAGGATCCGGGCTATTACCTGATCCCCACGGCGGAGGTACCGGTGACCAATCTGGCGCGGGACAGCATTCTGGCGGCAGATGAGGTGCCGGCCCGTTTTGTGTGTCATACCCCATGTTTTCGTTCGGAGGCGGGTTCTTATGGCAAGGACACCCGGGGGTTGATTCGCCAGCATCAGTTCGAGAAGGTGGAGATGGTGCAGTTGGTACCTGCGGGCAAGTCCTGGCAGGCGCTGGAGGAACTCACGGGGCATGCGGAGACGATCCTGCAGCGTCTGGAGTTGCCTTACCGGGTGGTGACGCTGTGCACCGGCGACCTGGGTTTTTCGTCGGCCAAGACCTACGATCTGGAGGTGTGGCTGCCGGGGCAGAATACTTATCGGGAGATTTCTTCCTGCTCCAATTTTGAGGACTTCCAGGCCCGGCGGATGATGGCCCGGTACCGTAACCCGGAGACGGGCAAGCCGGAGTTGCTGCATACGTTGAATGGTTCGGGCCTGGCGGTGGGCCGCACCCTGGTGGCGGTGGTGGAGAATGGCCAGGATGCCGAGGGTCGCATCCATATCCCTGAGGCATTGCAGCCTTATATGGGTGGGCTGAGTGTGCTGGATCCGGAGGGCAGCGCCGGGTAAGGAGGAGCTGATGGAGTATCGTTTATCGAGACATCGACAGGGGCTGGCCGGATTTCTTTGCGGGCTCCTGATCGTGGTCGTGGGCGTTTGGGCACCGTCGGTGGCGAAGGATCAGCCTCCCATCGATGACACGCCGCGCTTGATCGGTCTGCAGCATCCCCACTGGTTCGAACTCTCCCTGCTGGATCTGCGGGAGGATCTGAAGAGCGTGCGGGAGCAGGGCAAGCGGGCCCTGGCCGTGTATGTGGGTATGGACGACTGCCCTTATTGTGAGGCCCTGTTCCAGGTGAACTTTGCTGAGCCGGACATCGTTGAATACACGCGGCGGCATTTCAATGTGGTGGGGCTGGATGTACTGGGCAGTCGTGAGATGACCAACCTGGAAGGCGAGTCCATGACGGAGCGGGAGTTTGCGGTGGGCAAGGGGCTGAATTTCACCCCCGCTTTCATCTTCTACGAGCCCGATGGCACGCCGGTATTTCGTCTGCGGGGGTATCACTCACCCTATCGTTTTCGTGCTGCGCTGGAATACGTGGCCGATGGTCACTATGAGAACGAGTCCTTCCGCGAATACCTGGCCCGGGCAGATCCGCCGCCTCGGTTTGAGCCGGATGATCTGAATCACCAGGAGTTCTTTGCCCCCGAGCCCTTCGGGCTGGATCGCTCGCGTATCCCCGCCGATCGTCCGCTGGCAGTGTTCTTTGAGCAGGGGGAGTGTCATGCCTGCGATATCCTGCATACCGAACCCTTGGGCGATGAGCAGGTCCTGGATCTGCTGGATCTGTTCGAGGTGGTGCAGCTGGATATGTGGTCGGAGGAGACGCCGGTGCTCACACCGGATGGCCGTTCGATGACTGCCCGGGCGTGGGCGGAGGATCTGGGGTTGTTCTATGCCCCGACGTTGATCTTTTTTGATGAGGCGGGTGAGGAGATCCTGCGCATCGATTCGGTGGTGCGGCTGCACCGGCTGCGTTCTGTGCTGGAGTATGTGCTCACCCGGGGATACGAGGACTATCCCACCTACCAGCGCTGGCGGATGGATCAAGGCGGCTGATCAGTCCCAGTTGTCCCGGTCCACGGGCGGGTCGATGCGTGGCGGCCCGGCCCGCTTCTGGGAGACCAGCTGGGCCACCAGGTGGGCGATGCCTATCAGGAAGGCCACCATGAAGAATAGCGCCAGCAGTGGAATGCCGGCGATCACGAACAAAAAACCCAGGGGCGAGACCTGAATCAGCCAGGCCCCCAGGGCAATGAGCATCCAGCGCCCGGCAAAGGTCCCGCAGTGGTCCCGGCACCAGGCCGCCCGGGCCAGCTTCTCTTCAGGCGTGGCCTTGGGCATGCCCTTGAGGTGCCAGGGGGCGAGCAGGTAGGCCAGGACGGTATGGTGGACTGGTGTATTCTTCGGGTCGGGCTGATTCATGGTGCTGCTCGCAAAGGGGCCCCAGAGGGCAAGTGGCGGAGCAGTCAGGGTAGCATGCAGGCCCACCGCTATCCGACAGGGCCGTGTTGGAGGGGGCATGCGGGCCGTGTCCAGGCAGCCCGCATGGTAAAGCTCAGAGGTGGTGACTATCGCCCCATGCCGGGCTGGTCCAGACCGCCGGGCGGGGGTGGCTCAAGGCCGCGGCCCTGTCCAGGGGGTTGCTGGTCCAGGCCTCTACCCTGACCGGGGGGTTGCTGGCCCAACCCCCGACCCTGTCCCGGCGGCTGATCAACGCCGCGGCCTTGTCCCATCCCGGGTTGAGGCTGGGTCCCCTCTTCATCCTGCCAGCGTGTCCACTCCCGAACGGTGGGTGAGTTATCCAGGATGTCCCGTTGCTCGCGGTCCAGGGACCGGTACAGTGCCCGTGCAGCACTTCGAGCTTCCCGGGCCTCTTCCAGCCGCACCTGGGCCATGGAGACGCGCGTTTCCATGCGACTCAGGAAATCCGTCTCCTGCATGGCCTCGCGCCGCTGGGATCGGTCCTCAGGGGTCTGCCGGGGCCCCATGTGCTGGACGAATTCGTTCCACAGGGCCTGTTGTTCATTGTCCAGGTTGAGGGAGGCTTCCAGTTGCTCGATACCCCGCTGCCCAGGCGCCATGCCGGGCTGCTGCATCCCCCCCTGTCCCATCCCGGCCTGAGCCAGGGTCACGGGCCCATCGGCCTGGAGCGGAGCAGCCAGGCCAGCCATCAGCACTGCCGTGGCAACGCCCACATACAGGGCCATCGAGCGATTCTGATTCGATCGTTTCATCATGCAACCTCCGAGAAAAGATCTTGAAAAGGACTGAAAAGGGGACAGACACCTTTTCTCGTGCGGAAAAAGCCTTCGCGGCCGAGGGCCGCTCCCACGGGGGATGCACCTCTCACCTTGTACCTTGATCCCTCGTCCCGACCCGGGTCAACCTCAAATGGCCTGGTCCACCCGGGCTGAATCCCCTTTGTCCATGCGCTCGATGGCCTCGTTGCCCTGTTGGGCCAGGGCATCCAGGCGGTCGATTTGCGCATCCAGCTTGGGCAGGGCCTCCTGACGGTAGCGGGATACCTCATCGATGGCCCCCACCACGTCCTCGAAGGCCTCCTCCAGCTTTTCCATGTCCAGCATGGTGGAGGCCGCCCGGTTCTGGATCTCCACCCCCTGGGTGCGCAGCGCGTGGGCCGTGCCGGCGATCATGTCCGAGGTGGTGGTATTGATGGCTTCCACACGGTCCAGCACCAGGCGCTGGTTGGCCAGGGCCATGGCCACCGTGACCGCTACATTCAAGGCGGACACGGTGACGTTGATGGCCCGGTCCACGCCGCGCATCAACTCCCGGTTATTGCGGATCACCACCTCAAGAGACAGGATGCCCTGCTGGCTCACTGCCAGTTGCTGCTGCAGATCCACCACCCGCTGGCGCAGCGGGAAGAGCAGTTCTTCGTCCACAAACCGCTTGCGACCGTCATCCTCCGGAAGTTGCCGGGATTTTTCGCTGAGCCGACGATCAATCAGGCGCCCCAGGGCGATTTGTCGCTTGAGTTGGTCCAGGCTCTCGCGCAGGGATTTCTGGTCGTCGCTGAGGGTGAGGTTGTCCCGGTGCAGCATGTCCTTGCCTGATTCCAGATCCTTGATGATGGCATCCAGCGCCTCCTGGGCCGTCTCGAACTTGTTGAAATACCGCTGCAATGGCGTGCCCACCCCTGGCAGGCGGGACAACATGCGTTTCAGGCCGCTGGTACTGAGATTGTGTCGGCGTGGATCCAGGTCCACCATCCGGTCGCGCAGATCCAGCAGCGACTTGGCCACCGGACCACCCTCGTCGCCCTGATGGGCCAGCTTGCGGATGGGGGCTTGCAGCATCTGGCTGCGATGGGCCGCCTGGCGCTGGATATTCAGACCCATTTCATCCACCGCCTGACGGTGGCGATGATCCGGCGTTTCCTTCGGCTCGCTTCCCAGCACCTGCTCAAGGAACCGGTCCGCCAGGGCATTCAGCTCCGGATCGCCCGTCACCGTTTCCGGATCGCTCTCCTTCTTTACCTGGGACTCGATCTCCTCGGCGGTGGGCAGCGAGAGATTCAAGGGGTCGGAATCATGGCGGCTGGCGTTCATCTCGGGCCTCGGCTAGGGACTGCGGCGTGAATTTCCATGATACGCATGCGGCAGCCCGGGTTCACTAATCCTTGCGGCCGTAGTGGTGGGCCTTCTCCACGAACTGGCGCAGATCCTCCATGGCCTGGTCGGCGGCCACGGAGGCGCGGGGGCGGTCGGTGTTGACGGCGGAGACAGCCACGGCGGCATCGTCCAGGGCGGTGATGGCGGCCTCGTTGCGGGCCCCCAGGTCACGCAGGCGGGTTTCGGTTTCATCGACCAATTCCAGACGTCGCTCCAGGGCGCGCCGTTCTTCGTCGCTCATATGGGCTTCCCGATCCAGGCGGCCCCGCACATGATCCACGTCCACACCCCGCACACCGCGAGCCACCGAGGCCATGGTGTTCAGGTTGTCCACTGCCGTCCATGAGACTTCCCGGACCAGCTTGAGGGAGCGCTCGAAGGTCAGTTCACGTTCGTCGAACTTGCCCTCAAGTACCTCGTTCACGTGGGCGTAGCGCGTGTAGATGCGATCCACCTGGCTGGCCAGATCCGGCCGACGTACCTTCAGCAGAGCACCCTTGGTGTCGCACAGGGCTCGCACCAGTTCATCGGCACCCACCGGTGGTTGCTCCGGATCCAGGATGGCCAGCCCGGCTTCCCGGGCCTTGTGCTCGAGCGCCGCCCGCTCCCGGACTGCCGCCGCCTCCTGCTCAGCCTCGCGCCGTCGCGCGGCACGCCGTCGCAGCCAGCCTCGCAAGCCGCGCTCGGCGGGGATGGCCACGAAGATGGCAAGCAGACCGGCCACCCAGCCACTCAGGGTGGGGCCGAAGCCGCCAAACAGGGAGGTCACCCAGAGGATGAAGGCGATGAAGGGGATGATCAGCCAGTACCGAAGCATCACATGCCAGCGGGTGGGCCCCTGCAAGGGCACGGCAAGTCGTGGCTCGATCAGTCCGATGATCAGCCAAGGCAGGCAGGAGATGAAGAGCCCGTAGGCAAAACCCTGTAAGAATCCAAGCATGGGTCTAGTCTACTATCTTCCATCACCAGAACGGAGCCCCATTCCGAAAGCAAAAGCACGAACCCACGCCAGCTAAAATGGGGACAGACACCTTTTCCCATCAGGAGAAAAGGTGTCTGTCCCCATTTGGTGAGGGGTGAATGATGGTGGGAGGGTTTTGTTAGACTCGGGCCAGAGGTTTAGCCATGCTCGGTGCACGCTTGTATCGGGCTCACGTAACAGGAGGGAATCCATGGGTTTTGCACTGTCTGATATGCAATTGACCAGCCCGGCCTTTTCCCAGGGCGGGGCCATTCCGGCGCGGCATACGGGGGAGGGGGAGGATGTCTCACCGGCGCTGGCCTGGAGTGGGGCGCCCCAGGGCACCAAGGCCTTTGCGGTGATCTGCCATGATCCGGATGCCCCGCTGATCTCACCGGGAGGCACCTATGGGTTCGTCCACTGGGTGCTGTACAACATCCCGGCATCGGTGACCCGACTGCCCGAGGGGGTGGAGGAATACACCCGCGGTGCCACCGACTTCGGCCGCACCGGCTATGGGGGCCCCATGCCACCGGAAGGCCACGGAGTGCATCAGTATTACTTCTGGGTGCTGGCGCTGGATCGGGAGATGGAACTGCCGGAGGGGCTTACCCTGTGGCAATTGCTGGAGAAGATCGAACCGGCCGTGATCGGCATGAACCGACTGGTGGGGACCTACCAGCGCGGGTGACAAAAAAAAGCCGCCCCGGCGTGAACCGGGGCGGCGAGGTCCGGGGCAGGGCCCGGACCGTGTGGCGTGCGTGTTGCGTCAGGCCTTAGTAGGCCAGGAAGCGCGTGCCTTCGATCATGAACTCACCCATCTGCGGCGGGGTGGCCACGCCAACGCCGTCGATCAGATCATCTTCGGTATAGTCACTGTTGGGCAGGAACAGCGCGCAAACATAGGCATTGGCGCCGTTATTGATGGCAGCCTGCATGACTTGCTGAGGCGTGGCATCCGGACCCTTCAAGGTCGGGCCGTCATAGTCGGTGGTACCCATCTTGCCGCCCTTGTCGCACAGCAGGATGTTCACCTGGGCGCCTCGCTCCAGCAGCTGGTTGGTCAGGATCATGGCCATGGCCTGGGTCTGCGGCTCACCGGAGGTGACGGTGACCAGGACCTTGTTCTCATCGTCGGCGATGGCAGCGAAGGGGACCAGGGCCAGCAGGGCGATACCGATCAAACCACTCTTGAGATGCTTCATAGTCAGCAATACTCCTGTTTGCGAATGACGAGCAACACCATATCATCAAATTCTAATGTTTGTCTCCCGTTAAGCGGGATGGAATTCACAGTTCCGGCATACGCAGCCGGCGGAGCCTTATATCCATGGTCAAATTTCTCACCCTGCTGATCCTGCTGGCCTTCGCCTGGTGGCGCTTCAAGCGCTGGTGGCGAGTACGGCAACTCAAGGCGCAGGGGCAGCCGGTGCCTGAAGAGACGGGTATCCGGCCGATCACCCTGCTCAGCATCGTCCTGCTGGGCGTCTACGGGGGTTTTCTGCTCTGGCATCTATTCGGGCAGCCCCAATAAGGTTGTGATGCGACATCAGCGCGAGCGCATCCAGCGCCGTGTGACCTCGGCGCCGGCGCGAGCTGTCTGCTTCAGCACCCGTTTCCATTCCCCCGGCGAGGCCTTGAGCAGGATGCGCATGGCGCGGCCCCGCTGCGCCCGGTCCAGCTGGCCATTGACCCGCTCCCATATCGTATCCACGTTGTAGGCCTTCTCCCGGGTATCCAGCCGGACCGGAATGGTGGATTCCATGGGCACGCCCAGATCAGTGGCGATCACCTCCATGGCGCGACGCATGGCCTGTTCTTTTGGGCGCGTGGGGGCCTGCAGCTCATAGGGAGGCTGCCACTCCCGCGGCGGTGACAGGCGATCCACATGGCTCAGGATGACCAGGATCGGGGGCAGAATCCGGCGCGGGTCGGCGGCAAAGCGCTGGCGCAGATGCTCCAGTGCCCGTCCATCCAGGGCCCGATCGGCCCGATGGGCATCCACCACCCAGAGGATGCAGTCGCTCTCGCAGAGCGTGTCCACCAGAGTATCGATGCCTTCCTTGTCCTTGAGTCCCGGGGTGTCCACGAGTACCGCCTCCGGCAGCCCGTCACGCTCCAGCAGATAGCCGTTGGCCTCCCGGGTGCTGGGGAGGACATCCACACCGGCAGCCACCCGGTCCAGCAGGCAATTGACCAGGCTGGATTTGCCCGCATTGGCCTGACCGGCCACCATGATGCGGATGGGTCCTCCCTGGTCCGCCAGGGGCACGCCCGGCCCCATGGCCTGCATGGCAGCGGCTTCGTCCAGTTGTTCGGTATCGATGCGTAGCCGCCCGGAATACAGTTCAATGGCCGCGCGGCCCACTTCCTCCACCCAGATGCGGGCACCGCGTCGTCGCAGATAATCCCCGGCCTCACCCATCATCATGGATACCATGCGCTCCCGGGCCTCGGCCATCACGGCGCCCAGGGGATTGACCAGTCGGGCCGCTCGGTACACCCGCGTGGCACCGCGAAACCAGCGCATGCTTGTGCTGGCGGCGGGCTGAAAGTCCCACAATCGCATCAATTGACTGGCGCGGATCAGATGGGAGCCAGGGACCTTGTCCAGCATCACCCGGCGCAGGCGCACGCTCACCCGCTCGGTGAGCAAAAGCGCCTCGGGTACGGTGAAACGCCACATGGGGTGGCGTTCCTCCGGGTGATAATGGCGGGCCACCTGCTCGATGGTCTGCCGGCCGGCAAGCAGCAGCAGGCGGTAGTCGCCAACGATGTGGGGGTCGGACTCGGCCGCGATCCGCTGCACGCTCTCCCAGGCCGCCATGTCCCGGGGTGACCAGTCCGCATCCGGCGCCGAGACCGCGCCCTGATCCCTGTGATCGGTGATGGCATCCACGCGCTCGGCCCGGCGTTGCAGCCACAGGGACAGGGTGTACCCGACCAGTCCCAGACCGGTGGCGATGCCCAGCCAGATCAGGAGCCAGCCCTGTTGCCACAGCCAGAAGGCCCCCAAGGGGATCAGGATCAGAAAGGGCAGGGTGGCGGCGGTCAGCGCTGCGGCCAGGGCGCCCCAACGGGTCCAGAGGGTGCCGGGCCGGGTCATGAATGGGGTCCTCGTGGGGGCGGTTGTGGGTTGTCCCCGTTTTGTCGCCGGAACAGGGTGTGGGCCTCCTTGAGGGCGCCATTGAAGGCCTCGGACACGCCCTCGGGTGTATTCACGCCCATGCGTACCTGTTCAAGGTAATAGCAGGCGGCGCGCCCCAGCGCGTAGGTGACGGCGGCGCTGGCCGCCCCCGCCACCGCCGCCCCCGCCGCCTGGCCATACACCGGGATCAGCTTGCCCAGTTGCCGGGCGGCGAACCCGGCCCCCAGGCCCAGCACAGTGCCCGAGCCCAGGGAGGCCAGAAAGGCCTTGAGCGTGGGCCGATCCCAGGTCAGGGCGTAGAATTCCCCGATGCTATGCAACATCTTGCCCTGCAGGGTGGGCACGGTGACCATGCCCACCACGGGCACCATGTCGGTGACCCCGGCGGCGGTGGCATAGCCCAGGATATGCGGGCGGATGCGGGCCTGGCGGCTGTCGCGGGCGTTGCGTGCCAGTTCCCGGATCAAGCCGGCGCGCCCGGCACTGCAGGCTGCCTCCAGGGCGTCCAGCAGGGCATCAAGGCCGTAGTCCGGGTCATTGAAGCCGTCCTCCGGGCGGGTGAGGTCCACGGCCACCTGATGAAATGGCCCGTGGCCTGGCAGTTCACGGAAGGCCCGCGCCTGCGTCTCCATGGAGCGCCGCAGATCCTCAAGGTCGGGGTCACGGGCCAGGGCTTCGGGCCCTGGATGATCCCGGTCATCCGGGTAGCCGTCATGCAGGCGGGTCTGCACCAGCACGATGGCCCAATCCGGATGGCGCCGGCGTACCTGCCTGAGCACCCGCAGGAGGGTCTCTTGCTGTGGGTCCATGGCCCGTGCCACAGCAATCACCGCATGGGCGCCGCGTTCCACCACGGCCAGATCATCGCTGGGGTCGTAGCCCGTTTCCTCCAGGCCGCGCGTATCCAGAAAACGCACCACCGGGACATCTGCCGGGAACTCATGGATGCGTGAGGCCCGGGTACACGGTTCAAAGGCGCTGCCGATCTCCACCTGGGGGTCGCCGGTGACACTGCGCACGATGGAGCTCTTGCCCGACTGCACCTTGCCCAGCAGCCAGAGCACGGGCGCGCGGGCACGGGCCTGGGCACGGATGTCGGCGGCCAGGCCCGGATCCGGTTCGGGCTTGAGTACGGCGTCCATGAAGCGTCGCCATGGGGGGTTGGGTTTCAAGACTTGGGAACCTCCGCGTCCAGGAGTAAACTCAGATTTTATACCCCGACCAGCAAGCACCCGGAGAGATTGCACCATGGACGCCCACCCAGGTAACCGTATCCTCCAGCGCCGCATGACCCGGCGTGACTTCCTTTGGCTGATGTCTGCCGCCTCCGCCGGTGCGGTGGTGGTGCCCCAGTTGCAGGGCTGCGCAACCGATCCGGTCACCGGTCAACAGCGTCTCATGCTCATGTCCGAGCAGGAAGAGATTAATATTGACAAGCAGCACTCTCCGCACCAGTTCTCCAACGATTACGGGTTGTTGCGCAACGATCGGGTGAACAGCTACGTGAGCGAGGTGGGCACGTCGGTGGCCGAGGTCTCCCATCGTCCCCACATGCCTTACAGCCATCATGTGGTCAACGCCAACTATATCAATGCCTACACCTTTCCCGGGGGCACCATGGCCTGCACTCGCGGCATCATGGTGGAGATGGAGGACGAGGCCCAACTGGCGGCACTGCTGGGTCACGAGACCGGGCATGTGAATGCCCGGCATACGGCGCGCCGCCAGACCACCGGCATCCTGGCCTCCCTGGCGCTGGGGGGTATCGGCATCGCCGCGGCCCAGTCCGATCAGCTCTCCGGTTACAGCAACCTCATTTATGCAGTGAGCGCCGTGGGGGCCACCGCCCTGCTGGCCCATTACAGCCGCCAGAATGAGCGTGAAGCCGACGATCTGGGCCTGCAGTACATGGCCGAGGCGGGTCAGAATCCCCAGGGGATGGTTGATCTCATGGATATGCTGCGTTCCATGTCCGACCGCCAGCCCAATGCCCTGGAGACCATGTTCTCCACTCATCCCATGAGCCAGGAGCGTTTCGATACCGCCCAGCGTGAGGCTCAGTCACGCTATGGGGGCGCTGTGGAGCGAAGCGTGCGACGAGAGCGGTACATGGACAACACCCGTGACCTGCGCCGCATCAAGCCGGCCATCAAGGAGATGCAGGCGGGTGAGGAACGCATGGCCCGGGAGCAACCCCGTCAGGCCGAGGAGCACTTTGCCAAGGCCCTGCGCCAGGTGCCGGATGACTATCCAGGCCTCGTGCTCATGTCCAAGGCCAAGTCGGCCCAGGGGCAACATCAGGAGGCCCGGCGCTATCTTGAACAGGCACGGGCTGCCTATCCCCAGGAAGGGCAGGCAGTCCATCTCAGTGGCATCAACCAGCTGGCGCTGAACCGGCCGGATGCAGCCCTGGATCACTTCCAGAATTATGAGCGGATGCTGCCGGGCAACCCGAATACGATTTTCCTCAAGGGTGTGGCCCATGAAGGCATGCAGAACCGTCGGGCTGCGGCCGGTGAATATCAGCGTTACTTGCAACAGGTGGGGACTCAGACCCAGCAGGGTCGCTATGCCGCCCAACGCCTGGAGGCGTGGCAATAGGCGATTGCTTGACGTATCCCGCTTGCCGGTAGGGTCGTTAGTGGTTAGCGTTGGGGGATGAACCCACCATCCACGACTGATCGGGGTGCCCTTAGGTACTTCCTTGCGCGCCCGCGCCTTTGGGTCCTCGCCTTACTGGTCGTCGCCGGGCTGCTGATCGCTGCGTGGCAGCCGGTGTCGCTGGATGCCCTGCTGGAATGGGGCCACGCCATGAGTGCCAACCCTCTGGTGGCCGTGGGAATCATCCTGCTTCAGGCCCTGCTGCTGGCCGCGGCCCTGCCGGGTACCCTGATGCTCTGGGTGGTGGCCCCCATCTACTCTCCGCCGGTGGCGGCCCTGATCCTCACCTGCGGCAGCGTGCTGGGTGCGCTGGGGGCCTACGTGATCTCCCGGCGCTTGAGGGGCGCCCATCCCGAAGAGGTGGACCACGGGCGGGTGATGAATTTGTTGCGGGAGCGGGGAGACCTGCTCACGCAGCTGACCCTGAGGGTGACCCCCGGCTTTCCCCATTCGGTGGTCAATTATGCGGCGGGCATTCTGCATCTTCCCTTGAAGACCTTTTTGTTGGCGGCGGTGATCGGTCTTGGGGTCAAGTGGATGGTCTACGCCGCCGCCGTGGATGCCCTGGTGGATGTGGGCACGGGGGCCGAGCCGCTGGGTCTTGAGTCAGTCGTGCCGTTGCTGCTGCTGGCCCTGTTCCTGGGTATCGGCGCAGTGGCCCGACACCTGTTCCTGCGCCACCGTGGCCGCCGCTGACCCAGCATCCATAGTCCACTGACCAGGCCTGGTCATGCCCCGTGGGGTCGGCCAGTTAACTGGCTTTGGACTCACTGGGCTTAGTAGAATCCACCGGCCTTGCAGCATCACAACCACCGAGCCCGGGAGATTGACCCCTTGCCTTCGTATCTTGACGAATTTCATGCCCGTGACAACGGGGCCGTTCGAGTCACACCGGATCAGGCCAGCCGATTTGCCAAGCAGGTGGCCGGGGACTTCAACCCCATCCACAACCCCGATGCCAAGCGCTTCTGCGTGCCGGGTGACCTGCTGTTCTGCCTCGTGCTCAACCACTACGGGGTGAGCCCGCGCATGAGCTTTCGCTTTACCAGCATGGTGGGCGCCGATGTGGCCCTGCGATTCTCCCCCTCCGACGAGTCCAGGCTTTCGATCCAGGATGAAGCGGGCAAGACCTATCTGGAAGTGGAACGGGAGGGAGAGCCCTCCACCGACCCTCAGTTGATCGAATCCCTTACCCGGGACTACGCTGCGTTTTCGGGCCAGAATTTTCCTCACATCCTGGTGCCGTTGATGAAGCAGCACAACGTGATGGTCAACCCGCAGCGCCCGCTGGTGTTCTACGACAGCATGTCCTTTGCCTTCGATGAGTGGCCGGCACCGGCGCCCAGCCTGCGCTTTTCCAATGCCGAACTGGTGGTCAACGGCAAGCGCGGCGACGTGGCCCTGGATTTCGACCTGCTGGCGGATGAAAAGGTGGTGGGTAGCGGTCGCAAGAAGCTGATCATCTCTGGTCTTCGGCCCTTCGAGCAGGCGGTGATGGATGATCTGGTGCGTCAGTACGACGGCTGGAAGTCGGATTACCAGGCCACCGCGTAAGAACCGTGTGTGAGCCCGTGGCGGTCGCATCCCTGCGCCGCCATGTCTCGCGTGACGATCAATCCGAAAGCCAGCTACGCACCTGGTCTGCCTTGGGGATGGAGCCGGTGTGAACCACTTTCCCGTCGATCACCACGGCCGGAGTGGACATGACCTTGTATTCCACCAGGGCCTCCGGGCGGGTGTCCTTGGCGACGTTGGCTTGTGCCCCCATCTCCTTGGCGGTGCGCTCGATCAGGTCGGCGGTGTCGGTGCAGCGAGCACAGCCCATGCCAAGTACTTTGATCTCTTTCATTTCTGTGTTCCTCATTCGTAAGGGATAACGGGTTACAGGTTCAGGGTGAGCAGAGGCTCGACCAGATTCAGTATCCAGCCCACGAGCGTGAAGGCCACCAGCAGTAACAGGAAGAAAATGGCCAGCAAGCGCCACTGCATCACCTGCTTGAGCAGGACAAACTCGGGGAAACTGGCGGCCACGGTACTCATGCAGAAGGCCATGGTGGTGCCGATGGGCAGGCCTTGAAGGATAAGACTCTCCATCACGGGCACCACGCCGGTAATGTTGGTGTAGAGGGGAATACCCAGCAGTACCGCCGCCGGGACCTGCCACCACTGCCCCCCACCCAGGTTTGACTCGACCCAGCCTTCCGGGACGTAACCATAGAGCAGGGCGCCCAGACCCACGCCGATGAAGACCCATTTCCAGACCCGCCCGAGGATCTCCAGTGTCTCGGCCCGGGCGAAGAGGTGTCGATCCTTCATCGTCAGGGGCTCGCGCTGCGTGCCGTCACCCGCGGGGACCTCCCCCTTGGCATAGGCCTCGGCAAGGAAGGGCTGCAGATAGCGCTGGGCATTGATGGCATCCAGGAAGGCACCTGCCAGCATTCCCACAACAAAGCCCATCAGGATGTAGAGTAGCGTGAACTGCCAGCCCAGGAGCCCCCAGAGGACCACAACGGCCACCTGGTTGATCATGGGCGAGGTGATGAGAAAGGCCATCGTGACCCCGATGGGAATCCGGGCGGAAGTGAAGCCAATGAACACCGGCACGCTGGAACAGGAGCAGAAGGGCGTGATGGCCCCAAAGGTTGAACCAAAAAAATATCCCACCACCCGATTGCGTCCGGCCAGGAAGGCACGCATGCGCTCCACGTTCAGGGAAGCGCGGATCAGGGCGATGAGATAGATCATCACCACCAGCAGGGTGAAGATGGTGGTGGTGCTCTTGATGAAGAAGTGGGTGGCCGCACCGAAGGGGGTCTGCGGGTCCAGACCCATAAGGGTGTAGGCCACAAGATTGGCGATCTGGGTGAAGATTTCCAGCATGGGTTGGGGTGTCCCGTCCGATATATGCTTTTAAACTAATATATGGAAAATCATATATCAAGCCTTCCGTCACCAGGGCTGGTCGACCGGCAGTCGCCGGTCATCCATGCCCGGGTGTTATCAGAACGGCTGGCGTGCCCGCCACAGGGCCCAGATGGCCAGTCCAATGACCAGCAGATGGCCCACAACCGCTGCATTGGCCAGGGAGATGCCCAGGACCTGCGGTCCCATCTCATCACACATGCCCGTGGCCATGAACAACGTGGGTGCCTGATCCCCCAGCCACTCCACAAGGCGTTCGATCGGTCCCGGTTCAACGCCCATGCAGGAAAACCCCAGGTCCGCGGGCTGGCGTTCCAGCCAGCTCTGGTAGCCTGCCACCCCCAGCCCCGTGCCTGCTGTCGCGACCACCAGCACGCCCAGGATCGTCCCGGGCAGGGCGGACCCGAATAGCACGCCGCCCAGGGCCAGGACCGTCAGGACCATGAACAGCAGTCGCTGGAAGATGCACAGATGACACGGGTGCAGATTGAAGAGTTCGGTCAGAGCAATACTCAGGCTGGCCGCCAGGGCACAGAACAAGGCTATCGCGAGCCAGAGGGGGCGAACCGCCGGTGTGAACATGTCGAATCTCTCATGGTTTGCGTGGATATATACGGTTGATCATATATGTCGCAGGGCGTATGCTCCATGAGCAATGTCATTGTCCTGGAGACGCTCATCATGACCGAAGTGACCGTATTCGATCCACCCCAGTGCTGCGCCAGCGGTGTATGCGGACCCAGCGTGGACCCCAAACTCTCCAAGCTGGCAGGCGACCTGGCCTGGCTGCGCCATTCCGGCGTGACGGTGAACCGTTACAACCTGTCACAGCAACCGGGTGCTTTCGTGGAAAACGCTACCATTCAGGGCATTCTGGAGAAGGAAGGCGAGGGCGCCTTGCCGGTGTTTCTGGTGGATGGAGAGGTCAAGAGCCAGGGGGCCTACCCCGATCGGGAGCAACTGGCTCAATGGACGGGGCTGGAGGCGGAGTGCAGCACGAGTGTCAGCCCGGGCAATAGCTGCTGCGGCTGATTTGAAGGTCCGCCGCGTCCACGCTCCCTTTCTCCCGGGGAGGGCTTTGACTCCCTTCTCCCCCAGGGGGAGAAGCGCTGGGGATGAGGGGCGTGGGAGGGCATGGGGCTGGCTTTCGCGCCCTCACTCAACAGCACATGAATCCACATCGAGGCACCGCCATGAATTTCCTGCAACACCCGACCCGACATCTCTTTTTCACCGGCAAGGGTGGTGTGGGCAAGACCTCGCTGGCCTGTGCCAGTGCGCTGGCCCTGGCGGAACAGGGCAAGAAGGTCCTGCTCATCTCTACCGACCCGGCTTCCAATGTGGATGAGGTCCTGGAGACCCCTCTCTCCGACACACCCACCCCCATACTGAATGTTCCGGGCCTCAAGGCCCTGAATATCGACCCGGAAAAGGCCGCCGCCGATTATCGCGAGCGGGTGGTGGGCCCCTATCGGGGCAAGCTCCCGGAGGCCGTGGTGAATAGCATGGAGGAGCAGCTCTCGGGTGCCTGTACCATGGAAATTGCAGCCTTTGATGCCTTTGCGGCCCTGCTGGGCGATGCTGAATCCACCCGGGACTTCGATCATCTGATCTTCGATACCGCACCCACCGGGCATACCTTGCGCCTCTTGTCCCTGCCCAGCGCCTGGACCGGATATATCGAGTCCAACACCTCGGGCACCTCCTGCCTGGGGCCGCTGGAGGGTCTGGCCAATCAGAAGGAGACCTACGCCCAGGCGGTGGACAGCCTGGGCGATGGCCAGCGCACCACCCTGGTACTTGTCAGCCGCCCCGAGGCGGCAGCCCTCAACGAGGCGGCCCGCTCCAGCGGGGAGCTGCGGGCATTGGGCGTGGCCAATCAGCACCTGGTGGTGAATGGCCTGTTCCAGGCCCTGGATCGGGACGATCCCGTGGCCTGCGCCCTGGAGGCGCGGGGGCGTCAGGCCCTGGAGCGCATGCCCGCCATGCTCAGGGATCTGCCTCGCAGTGAACGCCCGTTGCGGGGGCGCCCCCCCATGGGCCTTGAAGGCCTGCGCATCCTGCTGGCCGAGGTGGAACCCCCGTCCGCGCCCGGTGAATCGGTTCAGGCGCCCGAGGGCGAGACCTTCGATGCGCTGGTGGATTCCCTGGGAGCCGACGGCCATGGGGCGATCATGACCATGGGCAAGGGAGGCGTGGGCAAGACCACCCTGGCGGCCCGTCTCGCCGTGGCCCTGGCCCAGCGTGGCCACAAGGTCCATCTGACCACCACGGACCCGGCGGCCCATGTGGAGGCCGCCGTGGGCGAGATTCCCGAAGGCATGACCATCGGCCGGGTGGACCCGGTCCTGGAGACCCAGCGTTATCGGGACGAAGTCATGGCCTCCGCCGGCAAGGATCTGGACGAGGAAGGTCGACGCCTGCTGGAAGAGGATCTGCGTTCCCCCTGTACCGAAGAGATCGCCGTCTTCCAGGCCTTTGCCAAGACCGTCGACCAGGCCCGGGATCAGTTCGTGGTCCTGGATACCGCGCCCACCGGTCACACCATCCTCCTGCTGGATGCCGCGCAGGCCTATCATCGGGAATTGGGGCGTCAGAGTCAGGGCGTGCCCGAGGCGGTGGAGCAATTGCTGCCCCGACTACGGGATCCGGCCTTCACCCATGTGCTCATCTGTACCCTGCCCGAGGCCACGCCCGTGCACGAGGCTGCAGCCCTGCAGGCGGACCTGCGACGGGCCGGCATCGAACCGGCCGGCTGGATCGTCAATCAGGCGCTGAGCCCGGTGAAGGTGAGCGATCCCATCCTCAAGGCCCGTCAGGCCGCCGAGGGCCGATGGATCCGGGAGATCCTGGAGCAACACCACCAACGATTGGTGGTGGAGCCCTGGAGCGAGACCTACGACTGATCACATAGAGGCATTGCCGCCATGCGCATACGTGATTTCATGACCAAGGACCCTCAGCGGGTCAGCCCGGATACGCCCATCCCCGAGGTGGCCCGCCTGATGGTTGAGCATCGCATCAATGGCCTGCCGGTGGTGAGTGGGGAGGGGCATCTGGAGGGTATCGTCACCACCGGCGATCTCACCCATCGGCTGGCCGATGAACGCATCGAACAACGGGAATCCTGGTGGAAGGAGTCCTATTACCGTTCGCCCATCGGTGGCGCGCGGGACGAGGGCCCGAATCGCGCCAGCGGCCGTACCGCTGGAGAGGTGATGACCCGCAAGCTGATCACCCTGAGCCCCGACGATGACATGACCCAGGCGGCGCGCATGTTCCTGGAGCACGGGGTACAGGCCCTGCCGGTGGTGGAGGGGGAGCAGTTGGTGGGGATCATTTCCCGATTCGACCTGTTGGGTTGCCTGGCGGAAGACCCGGGGTGCTGCAATCCGTTCAGGGCGGAGAAATAGCAGCGCCCCTCATTCTCAAAGCAGATATTCGAACCCAATCATCCGAACCCAGGGATCCACCCATGCTCCTCACCGCACTGACGATCTTCGTCGCCACCATCACCCTTGTCATCTGGCAACCCAAGGGCCTGGGCATTGGCTGGAGCGCCATGGCGGGCGCGGCGCTGGCTCTGGCCACCGGCGTGGTGCAGTTCTCCGATGTGCCCATTGTGGTGGACATCGTCTGGAACGCCACCCTGACCTTTGTCTTCATCATCATCATCTCCCTGTTGCTGGACGAGGCCGGTTTCTTCGAGTGGGCGGCATTGCACGTGGCCCGCTGGGGGGCGGGCAGCGGGCCCAGGCTCTACGCCTTCATCATCCTCCTGGGGGCTGCGGTGGCAGCCATGTTTGCCAACGACGGGGCGGCCCTGATGCTCACGCCCATCGTCCTGGAGATGCTGCTGGCCCTGGGCTTCTCCGCCGGGGCGGCCTTTGCCTTCGTGATCGCGGCCGGCTTCATTGCCGATACGGCCAGTCTGCCCCTGGTGATCTCCAACCTGGTGAACATCGTCTCCGCCGACTTCTTCGGGATCAGCTTCCGGGAGTATGCGTCGGTGATGGTGGTGGTCAACCTGGTCTCGGTGACCGCGTCCCTGGCCGTGCTCTATCTGTTCTTCCGCAAGCAGATCCCGCGCACCTATCAACTGGCCGGGCTGCGGACACCCGAGCAGGCCATCAAGGACCCGGCGGTGTTCAAGGCCGGTTGGGGTGTGCTGGCCCTGTTGCTGTTCTCTTTCCTGGTGATCGAACCCATGGGGGTGCCCATCTCCGCCATCGTCGGCGTGGGCGCCGCGGTGCTGCTGGCCGTGGCCGCCCGGGGCCGGGCCATCTCCACCCGGCGGGTGGTGCTCAGTGCCCCCTGGCAGATCGTGATCTTCTCCATCGGCATGTATCTGGTGGTCTACGGTCTGCGTAATGCCGGCCTGACCGCCGATATCGCCGGTGCCCTGAACTGGATCGGTCAGTACGGGGTGATGGCCTCCGCCGTGGGGACCGGGTTCATCGCCGCCTTCCTCTCCTCGATCATGAACAACATGCCCGCCGTGATGGTGGTGGCCTTGTCCATCGATGAGGCCCAGGTGACCGGTGTCATCAAGGAGGCCATGATCTACGCCAATGTGGTCGGTTCGGACCTGGGGCCCAAGATCACACCCATTGGATCACTGGCCACGCTGCTGTGGCTGCATGTGCTGGCGCGCAGGGGCATCCACATCACCTGGGGGCAGTACTTCAAGATTGGCATCATGATCACGCCGCCGGTGCTGCTGGTGACCCTGCTCGCCCTGGCGGGTTGGCTGAGCATCATCCGCTGATGCCCTTGATGGGGGGGTGGCCACAAGCCGCTCCCCCATGAGCTGTTTCCATTCCATCCCATTGGCCACGAGAGTAACGTTCCATGAATCTGCTGTTTCTGTGCACCGGCAATTCCTGCCGTTCCATCCTGGCGGAGGCCACCTTCAATGCCCTGGCCCCCGAGGGCTGGCAGGCTATGAGTGCCGGCAGTCAGCCCACCGGGGCGGTTCATCCCCGCTCCCTGGCCTTGCTGGAGCGGGAGGGTATTCCCACCCAGGGGCTTCACAGCAAATCCTGGGAAGACCTGCCTCAAACCCCGGATGTGGTGGTCACGGTCTGTGCCAGTGCGGCCGGGGAGACCTGCCCGGTGTACCTGGGATCGGCCCTGCGCACCCACTGGGGTGTGGAGGACCCGGCCAAGGCCACCGGCACCGAGGAGGAGATCAACGCGTCCTTTGAGCAGGCCTACTGCATTCTGCGGCATCGGATCGAGGCGTTCCTGGCTCTGAGCCAGAACGACCCGGTGTGGCGAGATCGGGACGCCCTCAAGACGGCGCTGGATCGCATCGGGGAACAAACCCCCTGAGGCCGGGGTCCATTGCACAATGGTGTACGAAGCGATAACGTCACCACCTTGCCACCTACGAGGCCTCATCCATGCTTGATCGCATCCTTGCCAGACACTCGATCGACCGCCAGCAGTTCCAGCTGGGGGCACTGGTGCTGTTCACCGGGCTGGTGCTCACGCTGCAGAACCCGGTTGCGCGGGATTCGGCGGCGGAGTTGATATCCCAGGTGGAGATGCCCTCCCTGTCCAACATCATGGAGATGCGCCCCAGCGGCCCGCCGCCGTGGATGGACAGCGACCAGTTCCTGATGGACGACGCCGAGGAGATCCAGCCGGTGCTGGTGACCCTGGATCGGGATGAAGCCGTTCCAGCAGGGGATCTGCGGGAGCGCCCGCAGCGTTAATGGGCTGCGTGGCTCAGTCGAACACCTGACTCAGCACGTCTCTATAATTGCGGATGCGCTGCACGAAGTGCACTGGCTCGTAACCTCGCGCGTAGCCATACCGTAACTGTGGGTAATACCGCTCATCCGAGAGGAGCGGTAGAACCTCCCGCATGTCAGCCCAGCTGTCCGGGTCTTTCCCCAGATCCCGGGCCAGTTGGCGTGCGTCCAGGAGGTGGCCCCTTCCCACGTTGTAGCTAGCCAGGGCCAGGAAGGTACGGTCGGGTTCCGGAATGTGATCCGGCAGTCGCTGGTGACGATCTTCCAGATAGCGGGCACCGGCCAGGATGCTTTGTTCAGGATCCAGGCGATTGGTGACGCCCAGGGATCGTGCGGTGTTCTGGGTGAGCATCATCATGCCGCGTACGCCAGTGGGACTGCGTGCATTGGGATTCCAGTGAGATTCCTGATAGGACAGGGCCGCCAGCAGGTCTGCCGGCATGTCGGTTTCCTCCTCGGCGGCCAGAAAAAGATCCTTGAACTCGGGCAGGCGATCCTCAATGCGCCGGTTCAGGGCCCGCAGGTCCACATAATCAAACTCTTCGATGTACGCATAATGCCTGCGCTCCATGCGATCGATGGCTTCATCGCCCTCACGGCTGTTCATCCAGCTGAAGGCCTGCTCGGAGAGCTTCGTGGTGCCTTGAGCCAGGTACCAGCCCAGGTTCTGGCCCTCGGTGAGATCCATGGCCACGCTCAGTGACGGCATGAAACGGCGGTTGACCTTGACGATGTTGGAGTCGGCCACGGTGCACTGCAGGGCGTTTTCCGCCACTTCTCCCAGCAGCCGTTCGGTGCCCTTGTCCACTTCCTGGAAACTCAGCCCCTCGTGATCGCCCGCCAGCGTCCGCAGCCGCTCGGCGTAGCTCGAATCCGCTGTCACCACGATTTCCACGTCGGCCAGATCCGGGGTTTGCCTGGGCTTGCTGGCAAGATCACGATGGCATACCACCTGTTGAGTGACCTCGGTGTGAGCCGGCCCCCGTTCAAAGCGCTGGTTACGGGATTCCAGGTGTGTCAGTCCCGACGCGGCCAGGTGGGCCTTGCCCGCCTCCAGTGCCTCGATCACCCGGGCAGTGGAATCCACCACCATCCAATCCACCTCCCAACCCCGGGCTTCGGCAAAATCGGTCACCAGATCGTATTCAGGCCCACTGGGACGCTCGTGTCGGTCCAGATAGTAGGTGGTGGGTCCGTTTCGGGTCACCACGACCAGCACCCCGGATTCATCCGGATGGATTTGAGCCACGCCGGCCCCCCTGTCACAGCCGCTGAGCAGTGCCAGGGTCAGGCAGAGAAGAGGCAAAAGGCCAGGTAGCTTTCTCATCAATTCGTCTCACGGCTATCCCATAAGCAAGACTATACTCATCCCGTAGACGGTGTGCAGACACAGGCCAGGCACACCAGTGGGATTCGGGCCATGATGGTGGGTAAAGGGGATGAGCGCATGAAGGTCACAGAGTCCTTCTACATGGGTGAACCTCTAGGGCAGCAGCATCAGACGCTGGCCGCCGCCACCTATAATCGCGCCCAGTTGCTGCTGGCTCATAGTGGTGAAACGAGCCTGTTCGTGCCGATCCGCTCCATGCAGTACCTTGCGGTGTTACAGGCGCGGGAATTTCTCTTCGTGGATGGAATGGGTTCCCGCGTGGTGGAGGTGGCCTGGCGTCACTTTCGCCCAAGCGAGCGTGATTCGCTGGACGCCCCGGTACCGTTTGAACTGGTCTTTTTCCGACAGGATTCAGCGGAGGTGGTGCGCCGGCTCCACGGCGAGTTGCGCCGCGCCCTGGATCAGCTGGCATCCCGCCACGCCCTGCAGGGTGCGCCAACAGGCCAGGTGATCCCCTTCCGCCGCCAGCGCACCTGAAAAGGGGACCAAAAAAGGGGACAGACCAAAAAAGGGGACAGACACCTTTTTCCAACGTTTGGCACGAGCCTGGGTTTGCCAACGAGATTCGGAAAGAGCAGGGTAAAAAGGTGTCTGTCCCCTTTTTTGCGGAACGAACAAAGATCAAGAGGCGCTTTTCATGTTGTCCAGATACTGGCGTGCCCCGTGGTCACTGATGCTGGTGGTGTGCCTGTTCTGGCTGGGTGCCTGCTCCCCCCGGCCGGAGCCCCTGCTGCTATTGCCACCAGATGCGGTGATCCTGGCCTTTGGTGACAGCCTGACCCATGGCACCGGGGCCGAGGCGGGAGCCAGCTATCCGGCGCATCTGGCGCGGATGACCGGTCTGGAGGTGATCAACGCAGGCGTGCCCGGCGAGGTGACCACTCAGGGGCGGGTACGTCTGCCCGGATTACTGGATCAGTATCAACCCGATCTGCTGATCCTGATCCACGGCGGTAACGACATGCTCAGGCGCGGTGACGGTGAAATCAAACGACAGAACCTGGAGGACATGATCCTGACCGCCCGGCAGAGGGACATCCAGGTGGTGATGGCGGCGGTGCCCACCCCGGCCCTGTGGCGGCTCAGTGGTGCCCAGGTGTACCAGGATCTGGCCGATGAACTGGGGGTGACCCTGGAGGGTGATGCCCTGGCGTATATTCTTTCCCGGGATTCCCTCAAGGCGGACCCCATCCACCCCAATGCCGAGGGCTATCGAATCCTGGCGGAGCGAATTCATGACCTGCTCCGGGAGGCAGGCGCGTTGATCAACTGAAGTGATCAAACAGGTGCGGGTACGAGGTGATATGGCGGCACACATCCCGGGCATGGGAATGCGCAGGGAGATACCCAGCGCCGCGGCGTTGCCGAGGCACTGGGTGTGTGGATTCAGGTGCGGGTGTCTGGGCCCGGACCCGGACCCAGGTCCGGCTTTCTGGCGATCTCCGTAAGCCGGTCGTGAATGCTGAACAGGACCAGCATCAGTTCACAGCCGACGCGCCAGAACACCACCCCCAGCACCAGCATCATCAGCCCGCCGAAGAAGCTCTGCCCGAACATGGTCCCCAGCGCGCCGATCACGATGGCGGCCAAGCCGATCCAGAAAATGATGTGGATGAAGGGCGGCGTGATCATCTTGCGGAATAGCAGATAGTCATTCATTGGTGTCACTCCCCTTAAGTTCTTCCTGACGTGGATCGGCGTGCAGACACCGGTCCGTGAAAGCGGCCGAATACCGCGGGGCAGCCCGGCGCCCGCGCCGAACGAACGTGAAAGCCCCCTGAAAGTATAGTGGGTTGACAGCAAGACGCTGCCGACCCGGCGTTGAGCGTCTATCCTTGGCAACAGCGCCCATTCATTTCGCGACGGCGGACATGACCGTGAATCCCCCCGCACATCCCCATGTGGCCCTGTATGCCACCTGCTTGATGGACCTTTATCGCCCCAATGTGGGGTTCTCCGCCATCCAGCTGCTGGAGTCGGCGGGCTGCCGGGTGAGCGTGCCGCGGGGGCAGACCTGCTGCGGACAGCCGGCCTATAACAGCGGCGACCGGGCCACTGCCCGGGCCCTGGCGCTGCGGGTGTTGCAGGAATTCGAGGGTTTTGACTACGTGGTGCTGCCCTCGGGCACCTGCGGCGCCATGATGCAGGCCTATCCAGCCCTGCTTGCTGATGATCCCGAGCTGCAGGTCCGGGCTCGGGATCTGGCCGACCGGACCTTCGAGCTGACGTCCTTTCTGGTGGATGTGATGGGAGTGACCGCAGTGGATGCGCAACTGGATGGCATCGCCACCTATCACGACTCGTGTTCCGGCCTTCGGGAACTGGGGGTGCGGAATCAGCCGCGCCGACTACTGTCCACGTTGCGGGGGCTGGAACTCAAGGAGATGAGCGACGCCCATGTCTGTTGCGGGTTTGGGGGCCTGTTCAGTGTGAAATACCCGGAGATCTCCGGGCGCATGGTGTCCGACAAGGGGCATCGGGTGGGTGAGACTGGCGCCGGTTTCCTGCTGGGTGGTGACCTGGGGTGCTTGTTGAACATTGCCGGCCGACTGCGCCATGAGGGCAGCGCCGTCCGGGTCTTTCACGTGGCCGAGGTGCTGGCCGGGCGCACCGGCGTGCCGGCCATCGGGGAGGGCAGGGCATGAACACGTCCGCAGGGGATTTCAAGTCCCGGGCCCGGGCGGCCCTGAAGGATCGACATCTGGAGCAGGCCCTGGGTCGTGCCCGGGATGGTTTCGTGCTCAAGCGCCGCAAGGCCGTGGACGCCCGGCCCGACTTCGAGGCCCTGCGCGATCGGGGGGTGGCCATCCGGGACCATACCCTGGATCACCTGGAAGACTACCTGCAACAGTTCATTCAGGCCTTCGAGGCCCAGGGCGGCCAGGTGCACCGGGCTGCGGATGCCCAACAGGCCCGGCGCATCGTTCTGGATATCTGCCGTCAGGCGGGTGCCCGACGCGTGACCAAGGGCAAGTCCATGGTGGCCGAGGAGGTGGGTCTCAACGAAGCCCTGGATGACGCCGGCTACGATCGGGTGGAGACCGACCTGGGTGAGTACATCATCCAGCTGGCCCATGAGACCCCCAGCCACATCATTGCGCCCGCGGTTCACAAGACCCGCGAGCAGATCACCGAACTCTTTCACGAATACCACCGGATACTGGGCTTCCCGGAACGGGTGACCAGTATCCCGGGCCTGGTGAATGAGGCCCGCAGTGTGCTGCGTGAACGCTTTCTCACCGCTGATGTGGGCATCACCGGCGCCAACTTCCTGGTGGCCGAGAACGGTGCCAGTGTGATCGTCACCAACGAGGGTAACGGGGATCTGACCGCCACGTTGCCCCGGGTGCATGTTTCTGTGACGGGCATCGAGAGGGTGGTGCCCACACTGGAGGACATGACGACCCTGCTGCGCCTGCTGGGTCGTAGCGCCACGGGACAGGTGATGACCAGCTACACCACCCTATCCACCGGTCCACGCCGCACCGATGACACGGATGGCCCGTTGGCGCATCATGTGGTGCTGGTGGACAACGGCCGAGCGGGCATGCTGGCGGATCCGCGTTACCGGGCCATGCTGCGTTGCATTCGTTGCGGGGCCTGTCTGAATCACTGCCCGGTGTATGGCGCCATCGGCGGTCATGCCTATGGGTGGGTGTACCCCGGGCCCATGGGTTCGGTGCTCACCCCCCTGACCCGCGGTCTGGCCAGCGCCCCGGATCTACCCCAGGCCTGCACCCTGAATGGCCATTGTGCCGAGGTGTGTCCGGTGAAGATTCCGTTGCCGGAGTTGCTCCGTGGGCTCCGTGAATATCAATTCGAGCAGCGGGTGGTGGGTCGACGGCCCCGCTGGGCGGTGTGGCTATGGGGTCAGGTGGCCCGGCGGCCGGGGTTGTATCGCCTGGTAGCCCGGTGGTCGGCGCGGACCCTGGCCTGGCTGGGGAGGGGGCAGGGCGTGCTCCGGCGTTTGCCCATGGCGTCCGGCTGGTTTAAGGGCGGGAGGTATCTGCCGGTGCCGGAGGGGCGCAGTTTTCTTGATATGTGGGATGGAGGACGCCCAGTGCCTTCCGCCCCCCTCACCCCAACCCCTCTCCCCGGTGGGGAGAGGGGCTCTGGATCGCAGGCTGCGGACTCCACCTATGTTCTCCCTTCTCCCCCCGGGGGAGAAGGGCCGGGGATGAGGGGCTTTGAAAGTGCGCTGGAGCAGGCTGCCGGGACCCTTGAGTGGGTCGATCAGCCAGATGACATCCCCCGGCAACTTGCCCGCATCATGCAGCAACAGGGCCTTGCTGGCCCGGTGGTCGTGGCCCCGGCGCTGGCTCACCTGGACTGGGCGGGCGCTGGACTGGCCCCCCGCTTCGGACCCGCCCTGGGCGATGAAACCGTCGGCCTGAGCCAGGCGGTCTGTGGCGTGGCCGAGACGGGTACGCTGGTCCTTGCTTCAGGTGCAGATGACCCCACCACCATCAACTTCCTGCCTGAATACCACTTTGTGGTGCTGTCGTCGTCGAACGTGGTGGATTGCCTGGAGGATGCCTGGACGCGACTCCGGGAACGGGATACCCCCTGGCCACGAACCATCAACCTCATCACCGGCCCTTCGCGCACCGCAGACGTAGAGCAGACCATCCAGCTCGGCGCCCACGGCCCCCGCAGCCTGAAGGTGTTCATGCTGTAAAAAAGGGCAAAAAAAGGGGACAGACACCTTTTTCCACGGGTAAAAAGGTGTCTGTCCCCTTTTTTGCTTTTTAGTCAGTGTTTACCCACGGCAGTCGCCGCAGCACCGTCTTTTCCAGTTCCACGATGATGAACAACGCCAGTCCGAACAGCAGGATGCGGGCCCAGTCTTCCCAGCCGATGGGGGTGGTGCCGAACAGGGTGTTCATCACCGGTGCATAGGTGAAGGCCAGTTGCAGCAGCACCAGGATGCCGATGGCCAGCCACATGGCCCTGGACTGGAAGATGGCCCAGCCACGCAGGACCGGCTGATAGATCAGGCGCAGGTTCAGCAGGTAGAAGGCCTGACCGGCCACCAGGGTGTTGATGGCCACGGTGCGGGCCAGTTCGGAGGAGGTGCCCACCACTTCCTCCATCCACACGAAATGCCCGAACGTGCCCAGCCACAGGAGCACCGCCACGAAGGGGATGCGCCAGAGCAGAAAGCCCGACAGCAACGGGGCATTGGGATTGCGCGGTGGACGCTTCATTACCCCCGGCTCGCTGGGCTCGAAGGCCAGGGCCATGGCCAGGGTGACGGAGGTGACCATGTTCACCCACAGCACCTGCACCGGGGTGAGGGGCAGGGCCAGGCCCATGAGGATGGCCATCATGATGGTCATGGACTGCCCGGCATTGGTGGGCAGCATGTGCAGGATGGCCTTGCGGATGTTGTCGTACACCGTTCGGCCTTCCTCCACCGCATGGGCGATGGAGGCGAAGTTGTCATCGGCCAGCACCATCTCCGAGGCCTCCTTGGCCGCCTCGGTGCCCTTGTGGCCCATGGCCACGCCCACGTCGGCGCGCTTCAGGGCAGGGGCGTCGTTGACGCCATCACCCGTCATGGCCACGATGCTGCCGCCGTGCTGCAGGGCCTGTACCAGTCGCAGCTTGTGCTCGGGGGTGGTGCGGGCGAACACATCCGTCGTGCGGGCGGTCTCCCTGAGCTGTTCCGGAGTCATGTGATCCAGCTCGTGGCCGGAGATGGCGGTGGCCTTTTTGCCGCCGCCGATCCCCAACAAGCCGCCCACGGCCTGGGCCGTGATGAGATGATCGCCGGTGATCATCTTCACCCGGATGCCCGCCTCCAGGGATTGGCCTACCGCCCGGATGGCCTCCTCCCGGGGTGGGTCGATGATGCCCAGGATGGCCAGCAGGGAGAATCCTCCCGCCTCCACCTGGCTGTAGCTGAGTTCGTTCTGGTGCGGTCGGGCATCCCTCGCCGCCACGGCCAGCAGGCGCTCACCCCGGGCGGCCACTTCTTCCATGGCCTGCTCCCACCAGGCCCGCTCCAGCGGGCGTGCCCCATCGCGGGTCTGCTCATGCTCACACAACTCCAGCACGCGCTCCGGCGCACCCTTGAGGTAGATCACGCCCTGTCCGTCGTGATCCCGGTGCAGGGTGGCCATGTACTTGTGGTCCGACTCAAAGGGGATCACATCCACCCGGGGCATCTGTCCCTGTTCGGTCTGCGGATCCATGCCGGCCTTGCGGGCCAGGACCACCAGGGAGCCCTCCGTGGGATCCCCTTCCATCACCCAGTGACCTTCCTTTTCGAATACCTGGGCATCGTTGCAGAGCAGACCCACCCTCAGGGCCTGGGCAAGCACCGGATCTTCATCGGGATTGATGTCCTGGCCGGCCTCGGCAAACCCGCCCTGGGGCGCGTAGCCCACGCCGTCCACCTGCACATGATGCTCCCGGCTGCGCAGGGAGGAGACCGTCATCTCGTTGCGGGTGAGGGTGCCGGTCTTGTCGGAACAGATGGTGGACACCGATCCCAGGGTCTCCACCGCCGGCAGGCGTCGGATGATGGCGTTGCGTCGGGCCATCTTCTGCACGCCGATGGCCAGGGCGATGGTCAGGATGGCCGGCAGACCCTCGGGGATGGTGGACACCGCCAGACTGGCAGCGGCGAGAAACATCTCGTCCAGGGGGTAGCTGCGCACCCAGTAACCAAAGGCAAAGGTGGCTGCCGCGACCACGATGATGACGCCCGCCAGCCAACGCCCGAACTGCTCCATCTGCCGCACCAGCGGCGTCTGCAGGCTGTCCACCTCGCCCAGCATGGTGGAGATGCGGCCCACCTCCGTGGTCTGCCCGGTGGCCACCACCAGGCCCCGACCGCGACCAAAGGTGACCAGGGTGCCGGAATAGGCCATGCAGAGCCGATCGCCCAGGGGGGCATCCCTTGCCACAGGTGGCACTGCCTTTTCCACCGGCACTGACTCCCCGGTGAGCACGGCCTCGTCGATGCGCAGGTTCTTGGCATTCAGCAGGCGCAGATCCGCCGGTACCTTGTCGCCCGCCTGCAGGTAGACCACATCCCCGGGAACCAGGCTGCTGGCCTCCACCTCGCGCCGATGACCATCCCGCAGCACCAGGGCCCGGGGTGAGAGCATCTTGCGGATGGCATCCAGGGCTTTTTCGGCCTTCCCCTCCTGCACGAAGCCGATCAGGGTGTTGATCAGCACCACTGCCAGGATCACGCCGGTGTCCACCCAGTGGCCCAGCAGGGCGGTGCCCAGGGCGGCCACCATCAGGATATAGATCAGGATGTTGTGAAAATGCCGGAAGAACCGCATCAACGGGCCGGCCTTTTCCGGCGGGCGCAGTTCGTTGGGGCCATGCTGCTCCAGGCGCTGTTCCGCCGCCTGGGTGGTCAATCCGTCGGCATGCGACTCCCAATGCCGGACCACCTGGTCGGGGTCCTGGGCGTGCCAGACCGGCCTCTCTTGGGTGTCACCTTGATCCTGTCGGGTGTTTGAATCCATCGGTACCGCTCCACTCTACCGCTTGATCCTTGCAAGGTTAACATCGACCATAGGGACTACAACCATCCCAAGGGACGCCCCGGTGAGCCTGGAAAAGGTCTTTTTTGGTTTCTTCATCCTGCTGGCCCTGACCCTGAACTTCGGGTTTGTGCTGGGGGAGTTCGATAATCCCGATCATCACAATACCTACGAGCTGCTGGCCGTGATCATCGTTAATCTGATCGCCACCGTGCTCAAGTTCGGGGATCGCACGCAAACGGGGGCCCTGCTGCTGGCCAGTTCGCTGGTGGCGGATCTGCAGCTACTGGCGGCGGCGGTGGTCTGGGCCTATGCCGTGCATGTACATGCGGGAGGGCTGGATGCCATGTTCATGGCCAGCATCGTCTCTCTGGCCGCTGGCGCGCTGCTGGCCAACATCGTTTCGGTGGTGCTGGTGATCATCGACACCGTGAATCTGCGGCGCTGACGGTCAGCGGCTACAGGCTCACCCCCAGGCTCCCATGAACAAGGTCATCTTTCTGTTCCTGAGGCGCATGAGAACCCCCCTGCTGGTTCTCATCGGCGCCTACACCCTGGCCGGGCTCGGGTTGTTGCTGATCCCGGGGGTGGATGAGTATGGCGAGCCCTGGCGCATGGATATCCTCCATGTGCTTTATTTCCTCAGCTACACAGCCACCACCACCGGTTTTGGCGAGGTGCCGCGGGAGTTCAGCGAGGCCCAGCGACTGTGGGTGATGTTTTCCATCTATCTCACGATCATTGCCTGGCTGTATGCCATCGGCAAGATCCTCGCCCTGGTGCAGGAGCCCGCGTTCAGGCAGGCGGTGCGATATCAGGGCTTCGAGCGTCATGTCAGGCGCATGCAGGAGCCCTTTTATATCGTCTGCGGTTATGGAGACACCGGTTCCATGCTGGTGAAGGCCCTGGTACACCGGGGCCAACGGGCGGTGGTGATCGACCTGAATGTGGACCGCATCAACGATCTGGAACTCACGGACCTGAGCAGCCATGTGCCGGCCATGGTGGGGGACGCCAGCGTGTCCAGGCATCTGCGGTCCGCCGGATTGCGTCATCCCCTGTGCCAGGGCGTGGTGGCCGTTACGGATAACGATGATGCCAATCTGAAGATCGCCATCACCGTGAAGCTGCTCAATCCCACGTTGCCGGTGGTCTGCCGTGCCCACACCCGTTCCACCCAGGACAACATGGCCTCGTTCGGCACGGACCACATCGTCAATCCCTTTGATGCCTTCGGTGAGCGCCTCACGCTGGCGTTGCACTCGCCGGGCTTGTACCTGCTGCGGGAATGGCTCACCAGCGTGCCGGATACCCCCCTGCCACGGCCCGTGGAACCGCCACAAGGCACCTGGATCCTGGTGGGGTTCGGTCGTCTGGGGCGGGCGGTTAAACAGGGCATGAAGTCACTGGGCATGGGCACCGTGGTGATCGAGGAGATCGCCGAGCGGGCAGATCCCGACGGCCCCTGCCTGCAGGGTCGCGGCACGGAGGCCGATACCCTGCAGCAGGCGGGCATCGCCAACGCAGTGGGTCTGCTGGCGGGCACGGATGAGGACACCAACAATCTCTCCTGCCTGATGACGGCGCGGACCCTGAACCCGGATTTGTTCATCGTTGCCCGGCAGAATCATTACGATAATCGGGACATCTTCAGGGCTGCCAAGCCCGACCTGATCATGCGCCCCAGCGAGATGATCGCCGAGGCCATCCTGGCGCATCTGAGTGCCCCCTTGCTGGCCCGGTTTCTCCAGTTATCCCTGGAAAAGGATGACGACTGGGCCAATGAACTGCTCAGCCGGATTAGCGCCGTCACCGATGAGGTGGTCCCCGAGGTTTGGCTTGTGAGCGTGAATGACAAGTCAGCGCCGGCCCTGGTCCGGCTGCTGCAGGAGCAGTCGATCACCCTGGGGGCGCTGCTGGATGCCACCCATGCCTGGCGGGATTCCTTCAATTGCGTGCCCCTGATGCGGGTACGCGAGGGAGAAGCCTTGCTGACCCCGGGGCCTGAGACCGATATCCAGACGGGCGATCGGCTGCTGTTGTGCGGCCAGCCCCGGGTGGCGGATCGTTTTCATCACCTGCTGCGGGATGTTCAGGCCCTGCGCTACCTGGTGACGGGCTACAATCGGCCCGATGGCTGGGTGTGGCGCGCGGGCAGCCGGCGCAGCCGGCCTGGCACCACGGGCAACACGAATTGACGAGGACAAGACCATGGCAGTGAATTCATCCGGCGGTGGCCGCCTGGATCAGGTGGTTGCCAACAGCCACCGCGAACGCGAAGACCGGGAGAAGGGCTACCGGGCCAAGGCCCTGAAGATGTACCCCTGGGTCTGCGGGCGCTGTGGGCGTACCTTCGATCACAAGAACGTGCGTGAACTCACCGTGCATCATCGGGATCACAACCACGATCACAACCCGCCCGATGGCTCCAACTGGGAGCTGTTGTGCGTGTATTGTCACGATAACGAGCATCAGCGCCTCACCGAAGCCATGAGTGGTCATGGTGGCGGGCAGGGTGATGGGCCGGGCCTGGGGGCTACCCATAACCCCTTCGCCGCCCTCGGGGATCTGCTCAAGGGACAAGGTGGGGGCAATCGCGGGGATTGACCCGGCCACTGGGCGCGGCGTAGCTTCAGATCTGACCAGTTGAGGAGACACAGACCATGGGTGAGGGTTCGGACATCAAGGCCCTTGAGGGCCTATTGATCATTGCGGTGGTCGCTGCCTTTGGTATCTGGCAGTTCATCTCCTTGCGCCGCGATCGGGAAGAGCGAGAGCGCCGCAAGGAAGAGAAGGCCCGGGAGAACAAGGACAAGTAACAACAGGGGGGCGCCGCAGACGCTCCCCCCGATGCACATGATCGATGCACACGGAGACCCTATGAGAATACTCATCACCGGTGGGACTGGTTTTGTTGGCTCGCGCCTCATCGCCCGCATGCAGCCCCAGGGCCACGAGTTCGTGGTGCTCACCCGCAATGCCGAGAAGGCTCGACGCAAGCTGGGTATGGATACCTTCCGCATCATCGAATGGGACACCCGTTCTCCCATTCCTCCGGACGCCTTTCAGGGAGTGGAGGCTGCCGTGAATCTGGTGGGGGAGAGCATCGCCAGCAAGCGCTGGAGTTCCCAACAGAAGAAAAAGATCATCAACTCCCGCGTGGAACCCACCCGCGCCCTGGTGGATGGCATCAATGCGCATGCGCCCCAGTGCCGTGCCCTGGTGTCCGCTTCGGCCATCGGTTACTACCCGGTCAATCACCCGGAGCCGCTGGAGGAGGAAAGCGAGCCCGCCGCCGGCTTCATGTCGGAGATCTGTCAAAAGTGGGAGGCGGAGGCCGAGCGTGTGAACGAGAGCACGCGACTGGTCATCGTGCGCATCGGGGTGGTTCTGGGGCGGGGAGGCGGTGTGGTGGGCCGCCTGATGCCCATCTTCAAGGCCGGGCTGGGTGGGCCGGTCTCCGATGGCTCCCAGATGATGAGCTGGATCCATCTGGAGGACCTGGCCGGGATTCTCTCCCGGGGCTTAAAAGAGGACTCCATGCGCGGGGTCTACAACGCCGTGGCCCCTCATCCGGTGACCAATCGGGAGTTCTCCAAGGCCTTTGCCAAGGCCCTGGGCCGTCCGGCCCTGCTGCCTGCCCCGGCCTTCATGCTGCGGGCCACCATGGGAGAAATGGCGGATATCGTTCTGGACTCCCAGGCCATTTCCGGGCGCAAGGTGCAGGAGGAGGGCGGCTACAGTTTCCTGTATCCGCGCATTGAACATGCCATGAACGAGATCGCCGGTCGATCATGATGCTGGAAGGTGTCGATGTTTCGTCCCGGCCAGGCCGGTTGATCCTGATCTATGAGGGAATGCTTCGTTCATGGTAATTCGTCACCCCGACCCCATGGCCATGTTGCTGCAGGCCATGCCCATTGTGGCCATGGTGGTGTATGGCACGATCTATCTCCGCCAGTTCCTGGATGGCTACCCGCCCCCGTTGGCCAATCTCGCCATCCTGATCGCCCTGGGCGTTATGTCTTTCTATGCCCTATGGCGCCTGTCGCCATTCACCCTGTACCGTTTCCGGCATTCGCCGGCCCATGTGGCCATCGAGAAGCAGCGACTTATCGGTCGTAACCCATTGCTGGAGCATGACCTCTCCCGTGTGCAGCGCATCAGCATCGAGCGCTATCCCTTCAACCGGGGCTACCGTTACGTGGTCTGCATGCACCTGGCAGACGGTCGACGTATTGTGGAAGGCATGCCGGACGCGCCGCGACCCGAGCCCATCTATGATTTCGCGGTGCGCGTGGCCCGGTTCTACGGCGTGGCCGAAGGGCCTGGGGGCCCGCCCGAGGAGTAAGAAAGTAAAATGGGGACAGACACCTTTTCCGCGAAAAGCGAAAAAGGTGTCTGTCCCCATTTTGCCCCTTTGCCGGTCAGGCGCCCCGGAAGGCGGCGGTGATGGCGGTGGCGATGTCCACGTGGGTGACGCCGGGGATGTCCAGGGCCACGTCGCGCATGGCCTGCTGGGTGGCGCCCTGGAGTGAGTCCTGGGTGAGGGGGACGCCCTTGAGGGCGTCGGCCAGGCGCTGCATGCCGTCCTCCGGGAAGACCGTGAAATCGCCGCTCAGGGACAGGTCCACGATGTGGTCGTCCTTGGCCAGCAGGCGGCTGCGGATCAGGCCGCCGGGGGCCTTGAAGGCGCCTTCGGCCAGGTGGGTGTCGGCAGAGATCTTTACGCCCCGTTCAATGAATCGACGCCCCTTCTGGTAGGTCCACTCAGGGTCCTGGAGTTCCTTCTCCTGCTCGGCAATGGATGCCTCTTCCGCGGCGGTGGCCTGGTCCATGACCGGTTCCACCCGCAGATGCACCGCAAGTTCCTCCATGAAGGTCTTGATCACCGTCTCCCGTGAGGGGGGTTCGCCCAGTTCCCGGGTGAGGGTGGTGATGTAGTCGGACATGCCGGCGCGCAGCTTGTCGCGGAATTTCTCCGAGGGGACCTTCAGGCAACGGGACATGGTGTCCACATCGAAATCGAACATGAAACTGCCCACCATGAGGGTGGCATCCCCGATGGAGGCGGCGCCGGTACCGCCGATCTTGCGACCATCCACATGAATGTCGTTCACCGGGCGAAAGATCGCCTGCACCCCCAGTCGGTGATAGGTCTGGATCACCGGTTCAATGAAATGTGAATAGATGTCGCTGACCCGCCGGGGGGCCTTCTCGGCGGGGTAGATGAAGTGGAAGAAGAGCTGATTCTGGTCCAGGAATACCGCCCCACCCCCCACATGGCGACGGATGATCGGCAGTTGATGCGCCTGGCAGTAGTCCTCGTCCACCTCCAGGGCCACGTCCTGATGCAGACCGACGCAGACATAGGGTGATGAGGGATTCACCAGGGTGAGCACCGGTGTGTCGCCGGGTTGCATGTGGTGGGCAATGCCGTGGTAGACCGCCTGGGATCGCAGGGCGGGCTGGGAGCCAAAGTCGAGCACTCGAAGCTGCATGGGTCGCGTCCTTCCGGGTTGTGATCGGTGTGCGGTGGCGTCGGCGTCCGGCCCGTCAGGCCTGCTCGATCCGGAGGCGCCATTCCCTGGGACCGGTTTCGTGCACGGAGGTGCCCTGGCTGTCCACGGCCACGGTGACCGGCATGTCCTTGACTTCGAACTCGTAGATGGCCTCCATGCCCAGGTCCTCGAAGGCCACCACCCGGGAAGACTTGATGGCCTTGGACACCAGGTAGGCGGCGCCGCCCACGGCCATCAGGTACACGGCCTTGTTGTCGCGGATGGCCTCCACGGCGGTGGGGCCGCGCTCGGCCTTGCCCACCATGCCCAGAAGCCCGGTCTGCTCCAGCATCTGCCGGGTGAACTTGTCCATGCGCGTGGCGGTGGTGGGGCCGGCCGGGCCCATCACCTCGTCGCGCACCGGGTCCACGGGGCCCACGTAGTAGATGAACCGGTTGGTGAAATCCACCGGCAGTGTGTCGCCTGCGTCCAGCATCTGGGTGAGGCGCTTGTGGGCGGCGTCCCGTCCGGTGAGCAGGCGGCCATTGAGCAGCAGGACATCACCCGGCTGCCAGCTGGCCACTTCCTCGGGAGTGATGCTGTCCAGGTCGACGCGCTTGCCTTTGCTGGGGTCGTAATCCAGTTCCGGCCAGTCTTCCAGGGCAGGCGGGGTGAGTTGTGCCGGGCCGCTGCCGTCCAGGTGGAAATGCACATGACGGGTGGCCGCGCAGTTGGGGATCATGGCCACGGGCAGGGAGGCGGCATGGGTGGGGTAGTCCAGGATCTTCACGTCCACCACGGTGGTCAGCCCACCCAGGCCCTGGGCGCCAATGCCCAGGGCGTTCACCTTCTCGTACAGTTCCAGGCGCAGCTCCTCCACCCGGTTGGCCGGTCCGCGGGCCTGAAGTTCCTGGATATCCACGGGGGCCATCAGCGATTCCTTGGCCATGAGCATGGCCTTCTCCGGCGTGCCGCCGATCCCCAGGCCCAGAATCCCTGGCGGGCACCAGCCAGCGCCCATGGTGGGTACGGTCTTGAGCACCCAGTCGACGATGGAGTCGGAAGGGTTGAGCATGGCCATCTTGGCCTTGTTCTCGGAGCCGCCGCCCTTGGCGGCGCAGATCACCTCCAGGTGATCGCCGGGTACCGTCTCCATGTGCACCACAGCCGGGGTGTTGTCCTTTGAGTTGCGGCGTTCACCGGCGGGGTCCAGCAGCACGGAGGCGCGCAGGGTGTTGTCGGGGTCGGTGTAGGCACGGCGCACGCCCTCATCCACCATCTCCTGAACACTCATCGTCGCCTCCCAGCGCACGTTCATCCCGATCTTGAGGAACACCAGGGCGATACCGGTGTCCTGACAGATGGGGCGGTGTCCCTGGGCGCACATCCGGGAGTTCACCAGGATCTGAGCCATGGCGTCTTTCGCCGCGGGGGACTGCTCACGCTCGTAGGCCTGGGTGAGGGCCTGGATGTAATCCTTGGGGTGGTAATAGCTGATGAACTGGAAGGCGTCTGCGATGCTCTGGATCAGGTCTTCCTGGCGGATGACGGACATGCAATGGCTCCGGCGGTATGACAATGGATGGTAACCCGCCATCTTACTGAGTTCGCGGTCGGAGTAGAATCACGACCGCAAGAACCATCCACTTTCATCGCACACACGGCCACCATGATCCCCACGAGATCCCGTTTCCTTTTCCTCCTCCTGCCTCTGGCACTGCTGATGACCCTGGGGTCATCAACTGCCCTTGCTGGCCTGCCCCATGCCATTGTCCAGGTGCTGGAGCGTCATGGCGTGCCCCAGGACGCGGTCAGCCTCTGGGTGCAGCCTCCGGGGTCGTCCCCCACGATCGCCCATCGGGTGGATGTGCCCCGCAATCCGGCCTCCACCATGAAGCTGGTCACTACCCTGGCGGCCCTGGATATCCTGGGCCCCGCGCATCGCTGGGAAACGCATCTGCACACCTTTGCACCGGTGGAAAACGGCGTGCTCAAGGGCGATCTCTACGTGCGTGGCGGCGGTGACCCCTTCCTGGTGACCGAGCAGGTGTGGAAGCTGGCGGGGGCCCTCAGGCGCAGTGGCATCGAGCGCATCGAGGGGGATCTGGTCTTTGATCTCAGCCACTACGATGTGGCCCCGGAGGATCCGGGTGAGTTCGATGGTCAGGCCTTCCGGGCCTACAACCAGCCGCCTCATGCCCTGCTGATGAATTTCAATGCCGTCCGTTTCGAGTTCCGTCCTGCCGAGGATGGTCGTTCGGTGCGGGTGACCACCGACCCCCCGCTGTCACGTTTGCAACTGGATAACCGTCTGCGCCTGGCGGCAGGGCCCTGCGAGGGGTATCAGCGCGGCGTGGCCTATCACGTGGAGGATGCGGGTCGCGTGCGCCTGGAGGGAAACTTCCCTCGGGGCTGCGATCAGTACAGCCTGCTGCGCACGGCCCTGGGGCCCGAGGCCTATGCCCATGGCCTGTTCAGCGAGCTCTGGGAGCAATGGGGCGGGACGCTTGATGGCAACTGGCGTATTGGCATGCTACCGGACAAGGATGCCAGGCCCCGGGTGGTGCACGAATCCCCTCCCTTGGGAGACCTGATCCGCCTGATCAACAAGTACAGCAACAATGTCATGACCCGGCAACTCAAGCTGGCCCTGGGGGTGGAGGTATACGAGGGCCCGGCCACCGTGGACAAGGGGCATGCGGCCATCCGGGCCACGCTGGCCCGCAACGGGGTGGATACCCAGGGGCTGGAGCTGGACAACGCCGCCGGTCTCTCGCGCAGCAACCGCATTACCGCCCGCCAGCTGGCCCAGGTGCTGCAAGTGGGTCGAAACAGCCCCTATATGCCCGAGTATCTGTCCTCCCTGGCCATTTCGGGCGAGGACGGCACCCTGCGCCGGCGCTTCGTGGATGCCCCAGGAGCTGGGGACATGCGCATGAAGACCGGGTATCTCAATGGGGTCTCGGCGGTGGCCGGTTACCTGCGCACCGCCCGGGGAGAGGACCGCATCGTGGTGCTCATGATCAATCACCCTGGGCTGCAGCACTGGCGTGGCACCCAGATACAGGATGGGATTCTCGACTGGCTGCATGCCAACGGATGACGGGCGGAGCCCGCAGCGTGCAGTCAAACGACTCAAGTCCTGTCAGAATACAAGACAGGTACCGCTGGATTTCGAGAGATGGATGGGCCAAGAGACTCGATGTCTCGACAGCTACCGTGGCTTGAACGACGTTTCGAGGAGCGAACGCATGATCGGCAACATACAGAATTACTACGAACACCTGGTTTACGACCGGATTCGCCATGTGCTGCTGGAGCTTGGGGATGCCCTGGACACCACTCACATGGACGATCTGGCCTGCGTGGCCCTCAACCGGCTGCCGCCGCGGTATGTGCGTTTTTCCGTGGATCTGACCACGCGGCTCACCGACGAGGACTGGGAACTGATCAGCACCCAAGTGAACGAGGCGGTGGATTACGCCATGCGCACCACCGGGCGGCGCCACGAAATCCGTCTGGGCGAGGACGAGTGAAGCCCTTTTGTCCATGATGCCACTGACCGCGCCGCCCAAACCGCTGTTCTCCTATCGGCCCTACTGGGCTGCGCGTTTCGGCGTGGCCCCCTTTCTGCCCATGTCCCGTGCCGAAATGGACGAACTGGGCTGGGATAGCTGCGATGTGATCCTGGTCACCGGCGATGCCTATGTGGATCATCCCAGCTTCGGCGTGGCCATCATCGGCCGGCTGCTGGAGGCCCAGGGCTTCAGGGTGGGGGTGATTGCCCAGCCCGACTGGCGTTCCGCCGACCCCTTCATGGCCCTGGGGCCGCCGAACCTGTTCTTCGGCATCACCGCAGGCAACATGGACTCCATGGTGAATCGCTACACCGCCGATCGGCGGGTACGTCGCAACGATGCCTACAGCCCCGATGACGAGGGCGGGCGGCGCCCGGACCGGGCGGTGATCGTCTACAGCCAGCGGGTGCGCGAGGCCTATCGGGACGTGCCCATCATCATCGGTGGTATCGAGGCCAGCCTGCGGCGGGTGGCCCATTACGATTACTGGTCTGACAAGGTGCGTCGCTCGGTGCTGCTGGACTCCAAGGCGGATCTGCTGCTGTATGGCAATGCGGAGCGGGCCCTGGTGGAGGCGGCGCACCGCATTGCTGGCGGCGAGCACCCGCGCGGCCTCCGGGATCTGCGGGGGACCGCCTTTCTCAGTGATGGTCTGCTGGATGGCTGGCAGGAACTGGACTCGACCCTGCTGGACCGCCCCGGCCCCGTGGACCGACACCGCGATCCCTACTGCGAGGACATCCCCGAACACTGTGGCCCCGGCCAGGCCGTGGCCTGGCGGGCGGGCACCGGCGCCCAGGTGGTGCGGGTGCAGCGCCGGGCGGTGGCCGCCCATCCTCGGGAGAGCACGGTCATCCGTCTGCCCCAGTGGGATGCCGTCACGGACGATCCGGCGCTCTATGCGCATGCCGCACGGCTGCTGCATCTGGAGACCAACCCGGGCAACGCCCGCGCCCTTATCCAGGGGCATGGGGATCGGGATCTGTGGGTCAATCCGCCCCCCATTCCGCTGACCACGGCAGAGCTGGATACCCTGTTCGACCTGCCCTTTGCCCGGGCCCCGCATCCCGCTTACCGGGGCGCGCGCATCCCCGCCTGGGAGATGATCCGCTTCTCCGTGAACATCATGCGGGGTTGCTTCGGTGGCTGCACTTTCTGCTCCATCACCGAGCATGAGGGGCGCATCATCCAGTCCCGGTCCGAGGACTCCATCGTCCGCGAGGTGGACGAGATCCGCGACAAGGTGGAGGGGTTCACGGGCATCATCTCCGACCTGGGCGGACCCACGGCCAACATGTACCAGCTGGGATGCAAGGATAAGGCCATCGAGGCCCGCTGCCGCCGTCTGTCCTGCGTCTACCCGCGCATCTGCTCCAATCTGAACACGGACCACGGGCCTCTGATCAGCCTTTATCGTCGCATCCGCCAGCGGCCCGGCGTGAAGAAGGTCCTGGTGGCCTCCGGGGTGCGTTACGACCTGGCGGTGCTGTCCAGGGAATACGTGAAGGAGCTGGTCACCCATCACGTGGGGGGGTATCTCAAGATCGCCCCGGAGCACACCGAGAGCGGCCCGCTATCAAAGATGATGAAGCCCGGGATGGATGTCTACGAGCGCTTCAAGGCCCTGTTCGATCACTACACCCGGGAGGCGGGCAAGGAACAGTACCTGGTGCCATACTTCATTGCCGCCCACCCGGGCACCACGGACCAGGACATGCTGCACCTGGCCGTATGGCTCAAGCGCAACGGCTTTCGTCCGGACCAGGTACAGGGCTTTCTCCCTGGCCCCATGGCCCTGGCCACCACCATGTATCACACGGGAAGAAATCCCCTCAAACCCATTCAGCGCGAGGGGGGAGAGGTGGTCAGCAATGCCCGTGGCCTGCGCCAGCGGCGGCTGCACAAGGCCTTTTTGCGGTACCACGACCCGGAAAACTGGCCGCTGTTGCGCAAGGCCCTGCAGGACATGGGTCGCGCGGACCTCATCGGCAATGGCAAGCGCCATCTGGTGCCCCGCTATCAGCCGGAGGGGACGGGTCAGTCGGGGGAGGGGAGGCGTCGTGGCAGTGGTGTGATGCCCGTTCAAAAGGGTCAGCCCAAGACCTCAGGGCGCCCTGCCGCAGGCAGGGGGCGCGGGCAGGCTGGGCGAACAAGGCGCCGGTAGGTGACAGCCTCCTTCTCCCCTCAGGGGAGAAGGTATGGGCTGTTGAAGGTCCGTGGTTCCGGTAAGGGCTCAGCGCCCCGCCTTCGGCCCCAGCAGCAGCCAGAGGATGAAGCCGATCAGCGGCAGCAGAACAATCAATACGATCCACAGGACCTTGGTTCCAGTCCCTGCACGGCTTTGAACGGTACTCACGATCGCCCAGATCACCGCGATCAGCAGTACAAGGCCCAGCAGGCCGCCCACTTCGATGCCCATGATGTCGCTCCTTGTTGTGTTCAAGTGTGTTCGGTTTGGTACCCTCTCAACATACAGGCAGAGTACCGAACGTGACCACCCCCAAGCGCCGGGGGCGGCACGGAGGCTTTCCCATCATGCCCACCCTGGAGTGCTGATTCATGCCCTATGTCAACATCAAGATCACCCGCGAAGGGGCCACCCCTGAGCAGAAGGCGGAACTCATCCGTGGCGCCACGCAGTTGCTGGTGGATGTGCTGGACAAGAACCCCAACACCACCGTGGTGGTGATCGACGAGGTGGAGACGGACAACTGGGGCGTGGGGGGGGAGACCATCACCGTGCGGCGTCAACGGGAGTAGGGGGGAAGAACGCGATGACACGACGCAAGAAGACCGACATGGGCCTGGTCTTGATCGGTGGCCTGCTGCTGGGTGTGGGCGCCTTTGCCCTGTTCGGCGGCGAGGTGTGGATCAGCCGTCTCACCGTGGGTGAGGGGCAGGGAATCGGTGGTACGGCGGCCCTGGTGATCGGTGGGATCTTCATCGGCCTGGGGCTCTACTTCATCAAGGAGTCCCGCAAGTAGCGCCCCGATACCCGCCTCAGGCGGGCTCCACGGCCTCGCCATTCAGCAGCCGATAAAGGGCCACGTATTCCCCGGTGAGCTTGTGATTGGGGGCCATGTGGATCAGCGGCTGGGCCGCCTGATGGGATTCACGCACCTTCACCGAGGCGGAGAGATAACTGCCCAGCACCGGGAGGTTTTCGCTGATCAGTTCCTCCACCACCGCCCGGGGAAGGTTGGCGTTGGACTGGAACTGGTTGACGATGATCCCTTCCACCATCAATTGCCCGTTGTGGTCCTCCTGGATCTCGCGCACGTTATCCAGCAGCTCATACAGGGCGCGCCGGGAAAAATCGTCGCAATCGAAGGGGATCAGGCAGCGATCCGCTGCAATCAGGGCAGACCGGGTAAAGAAGTTCAGGGCCGGCGGGGTGTCGATGAAGACCGCGTCGTAGCGATCGGCAATCCCCTGCAGGGCATCGCGCAGCTTGTAGATCTTGTAGCGGGATTCCAGCTTGCCCTGGAGGTTCTCCAGTTCCCGGTTGGCGGGTACGATGTGCAGGTCCTCAAAGGGGGTCTGCAAGGGGATCAGGTCCACGGGCTTGCGTGACTTGAAGCTGAAGCCGCCGCCCAGGGTGCCGGCGAAGAAGTCCACCACCGTGTGTTCGCAGTCGGCAAACGCGGACCCCAGCAGATACTGGCTGGAGTTACCCTGAGGGTCCAGGTCCACCACCAGGGTGCGCAGGCCGTAAGCGGCGCTGATGGCCGCCAGGTTGCAGGTGATGGTGGACTTCCCCACCCCGCCTTTTTGATTGAATATGACGCGTCTCATGACCTACTCCAAAGCCTGATACCTGGGCCGCAGGTGTGCGGCAGCCTGCTAGTGTATTCAATGCAGGCAGGGCAGGTCGAGCCAATGACGCCCTTTGCCGGAGCCTGCGCTGACACGGGATCTTCATCGCCCCGTCATCTTTGTCACCATCATGTAACAAAGATCCGCTCTAATGGCGCTCATCAAGCTGACCCTGGATCGCAGACCATGAATGAAAAGACCATCCTGGTCGTGGAAGACGAGCCGGCCATCCGTGAAATGGTTGGCTTCGCGCTGACCCGTGCCGGCTTCCAGATGGACGAGGCGGGTGATGCGCGCGAGGCTCATGCCCGCCTGGCAGATCGCGTACCGGATCTGATCGTGGTGGACTGGATGCTCCCCGGTGTGAGCGGTATCGAACTGGCCCGCCGTCTCAAGCGGGAGGACTACACCCGCGAGGTGCCCATCATCATGCTCACCGCCCGGGGCGAGGAGGACGACAAGGTGGGCGCCCTGGATGCGGGAATCGATGACTACATCACCAAGCCCTTTTCCCCCGGGAACTGGTGGCCCGGATCAAGGCGGTGCTGCGTCGCAGCCTGCCCGAGGAACAGGCCAAGCCCCTGTGCGTGGAGGGACTCACCCTGGATCCCGCCAGCCACCGGGTCATGGCAAACGACAAGCCCCTGGAGATTGGTCCCACCGAGTTCCGTCTGCTGCATTTCTTCATGACGCACCCCGAGCGGGTCTATTCGCGCTCGCAACTCCTGGATCGGGTGTGGGGCCGCAATACCTACGTGGAGGAGCGTACCGTGGATGTTCACATTCTTCGGTTGCGAAAGGCCCTGAGTCCGCACGGCTGCGATCGCTACGTGCAAACGGTGCGCGGCGCCGGTTACCGCTTCTCCCAGCAGGGGTGAAGGTCAGCCTCTCGTGATGCATGGAGTGATGGCATGATCCGCGACCCCCATCCATGGAAACTGGAGGCGTGGCGGTTTGGCGCCGTGCTGACGGCCGGGACGTTGGTCGGCTGGTGGGTCGGCCATGTCTTTGCCATCCTGTTCCTGGCGATGCTGGTTTTCCTGGGCTGGCATGTCTTCCAGTTGTGGCGATTCCACCGCTGGGTACGCCTGGGCAAGCGCAGTGATCCACCGGACACCTCCGGGATCTGGCATGACCTCGTCTATGATCTCTACCGCCTGCACCAGCGCAGCCGCAAGCGCAAGAAGAAGATCGCCAGGCTGCTCAATCGCTTTCATGAATCCAGCGCGGCCGTGCCCGATGCCACCGTCATCCTGGGCAAGCGCTACCAGATCGAATGGTTCAACGAGGCCGCCGGCGAGTTGCTGAGGCTGCAGCAACCCGGGGATGTGGGACGACCCATCACGCATCTGCTGCGGCACCCCCATTTCATCGCCTATCTGGAAGGGGGCGTTTACAACCAGTCCCTGGAGATGCCGCGCCTGCCTGACCAGCAGGTACAGCTTTCGGCGCGCATCGTGGCCTACGGTGATGGGCAGTTCCTGTTGACGGTGCGGGATGTCACGCGTATCCATCGCCTGGAGTCCATGCGCCGGGACTTCGTTGCCAATGTCTCCCATGAGTTGCGCACGCCGCTCACGGTGATCGCCGGGTATGTGGAAACCCTGGTGGACGACCCGACGCTGGCCCCGGAGGTGCACCGCACCCTGCAATCCGTGGAAACCCAGGCGGATCGGATGCGTCGGATCATCGACGATCTGCTCACGCTCTCACACCTGGAGACCCGCGAGGATGCGGTGGCCGAGCAGACAGCGGTGCCGGTGCCGGCCTTGATCGGGGGCATCGAGGAGGATGCCCATATGCTGGTGGCCGAAAGGGATCTGACGATCCAGGTGGAGGTGGATAGTGGCCTGTGGCTGCGTGGCACCCGCAGTGAGTTATACAGTGCCTTCTCCAACCTGGTGACCAATGCCACCCGCTACACACCCGATGGCGGGACCATCACCCTGCGCTGGTTCGCCGATGATCAAGGTGCCCACTTCCAGGTGAAGGACACCGGTATCGGGATTCCCCAGGATCAGATTTCTCGCGTCACTGAGCGTTTTTACCGCGTGGAGAGCGACCGCAGCCGTGCCAGCGGTGGCACCGGTCTGGGGCTGGCCATCGTCAAGCACGTGCTGCAAAGGCACGGCGCCACCCTCCACATCCAGAGCATCCCCGACCAGGGCAGCACCTTCACCTGCGACTCCCCCCTCACCCGCACTCTCCAGAAACCCCCATCCAGCACCACCCTGTCATGAGTGCAGCCCTTCCCCTGTAACCAGCCTCCCTGTGGGAGCGGGCTTTGCCCGCGAAAGCGGCGGCCACACAGCAGGGCGCTGCTTTCGCAGCGCATCGCCGGCAGGCCAGTTCCCACGGTGCCCGGCCTGACCTCACAGTTCGGCACAAAAACCACACTCGACTCCCTCCCGCCGTGACACTTCCGTTACAATGCCGGCCAGATCCGGATTCAGACGCCATGCTGCCAATCAAACGCATCTTCCCGACGCCTCGGAGACCCTTTCATGCCGCGAGTTCCAGTATCTGCCGGCCCTGATTCCCACCTCATCCAGGATCCACACCAGCAATCCATGACATGACGCCGGCATCGTCCGACAGTCACCGCGTGTCAGGCCCTCGCCATTCGCCGCCGCAGCAGCGCCCGCAGCGTTTCGCATGCCTTTCCGACCCTACGGAAATCGTGGATTTAGGAAACTCCAGATGTTCAAGAAACACACTCCTTTTCCGGATACGCCTGCCTTGACCCGCACGCAACGAAGGGAAGTTCCTGCCTGGATGCGCGGGATCTATGCCGGGATATGCCTTTATCTGTTCCTGGCGGCGTTGAACGTCCTGGGAAGCGGCCTGGGCACCTTCGGCGGCGAGAGCGACTTCCTCGAGCGGGCCTTTGCCTACGGGGAAAACCCCTTCATCGCTCTGCTGGCCGGGGTGCTGGTCACCATGATCGTACAGAGCTCCTCGTTCACCTCGGCGCTCATCGTGACCCTGGTGGCCACCGGCGAAATGTCGCTGGGCACCGGGGTCTTTGCCATTATGGGGGCCAATATCGGCACCGCCGTCACCGGCGTGATCGTGGCCCTGGCCAACATCCGCATCCGCCGGAATTTTCGCCGCTCCTTCACCGCCGCATTGCTCCATGACTTCTTCAACATCCTCACCGTCATGGTCATATTCCCCGTGGAATGGATCACCGGCTGGTTCCATGAAACCGGCCGTGGCATCTTCACCCAGGGGGCGGCCTGGCTGAGCGGGGTGGTCGGTCTGGAGGAGGTGGCCCGCCCCGATAGTCCGATCAAGGTGATCACCGCGCCGGTGGTCAATAGCGTCGAGTTCGTGGGCGCGGGCGTGACCAACACCGCCACCAGTGAGGGGCTGGTGGTGGCGGCACTGGGGCTGGTCTTGATGTTCATCGCCCTGATCCTTATGGTGAAAAATCTGCGAGGCGCACTGCTGCGCCACGTGGACGGGCTGTTCCGCAATTATTTCTTCCGCACCGATCCACGGGCCTACAGTGTCGGACTGGTGTCCACCGTGCTGGTGCAGTCCAGTACCATCACCAGCAGTCTGATGGTGCCTCTGGCAGGCGCCGGGGTGGTGCGCATCCGCCGCGTGCTTCCATTCATGATGGGCGCCAATCTGGGTACCACGGTCACCAGTGTGCTGGCGGCCACCGCCAACCCCATGGCCGCGGCCATGACGGTGGCCCTGTTCCATGTGATGTTCAATCTCACGGGCACCGCCATCTGGTATCCGCTGCGACGCATCCCCCTGCGGGTGGCCATCTGGTACGGTGGATTGGCCGGTCGTAAACCCAGTTACGCGTTCATGTTCCTTTTTGGCGTATTCTTGATCATTCCCCTGGTGGGTATCGGTGCCACGGAATTGTTTCTGAGCCTGCGCTGATCTCTGTTGAGGTTCTCATTCGATGTTTCGACAGCTCTATACCGCCCTGGTCTCCGAAAACACGGTCAACCGGGCCTTTGAAAACCTCACGGACATGCTGGATCATGGCCGCTGGATGTTCGAGCAGGCCAATGATGTACTGCATGGCCGCACGCCCGCCGAACAGGTGGGCGACAGCCTCTATGAGCGGGATCAGGCCATCAACGCCCTGGAGCGTTCCATCCGTCGCAAGGTGTTGCGGCATCTGACGGTGAATCCGGGTTACGACGTGGCCATCTGCCTGGCCCTGATGAGCGTGGCCAAGGACGCCGAGCGTATAGGTGACTATTGCAAGAGCGTGTTCGAGGTGGGATGTCTCTACACCGAGGGCTTCCATGTGGAAAAATACCAAAAGCCCCTGGACGAAATGGCCGAGCAGATGCTGGTCATGTTCTCTGCCGTGATCGAGGCCACTCGTCAATCGGACGAAGGTCATGCCGGCAAGGCCCTGCTGCAGGCCGCCGAGATGCGTCGTCGCTGCGATGAGATCATCCGGGAACTGTTCCGTGACGAGGGGCAGATCGAGTTCCATGAGGCCGTTGCCTATTCCCTGCTGGCACGTCATTACAAGCGCGTGGCCGGCCACCTGGCCAACATCGCCACCGCCGTGCTCGGACGGCTGGAGGATCTGGATTTCTACCCGGGCAAGGATGCCTGATCGGATCTGCAACCCGGGCCTGCAGGAGCGGGCCTTGCCCGCGAAAGCGGCGGCCCCAAAGCAGGGCGCTGCTGCCGCAGCGCTTCGCCGGCAGGCCAGCTCCCACAGAGGGGCCCCCTGTTTGGGGTGACTCCCATTGGGGCAGGAACGTTGTAGAAGACCACCATGATCAGGCAGGGGAGGCAGGCAACGTGGAACAGACCTTCGGACTCATTCTCGTGCGCCACGCACAGGCCGGTGATGCGGTGGAGTTCGCCCGCACCGGCCAACCGGATGACCTGCGCCCGCTCACCGATCAGGGCGTGGAGCGCATGCACCTGGCTGCCCAGGGCCTGGCCAGGCTGCTCAAGGGGCCGACCACCCTGGTGAGCAGCCCCTACACCCGGGCCTGCCAGACTGCGGACATCCTCGCCGAATACCTGCCCACCACCGGCCCCGCGGAGATCAATGCATCCCTGGTGCCCGAGGCCCATCCCGACAGCCTGGATGACGCGCTCCTGCAGCAGCGGGCAGGGCGCACCCTCACCCTCGTGGGGCATGAGCCCCACCTGTCCCGCCTCGCCGGATGGTTGATGACCGAACGGCCCCAATCCCTCGTGAGGATGAAAAAGGGTGGCGCCTGCGCCCTGCAGCTGAGTGGCCCGCCCCGGGCCGGATGTGCGACGCTGCACTGGCTTCTCACCCAACGTCAGTTGCGTCGGCTCTGACCCTCAACCCGGTTTACTCTCATGTTTCGACGTCGCCAGCCTTTCGACACCATCGCCGCCGTGGACCTGGGATCCAACAGTTTTCATATGATCGTGGCCCGGGTGCGTGACGGTCAGGTCCACGTGCTGGACCGTCTGCGCGAGACCGTGCGCCTGGCCAGCGGTCTGGACAATCGCGGCAATATCAGCGATGAGGCCATGGAGCGGGGCCTGGCCTGCCTGGGGCGTTTCGGCCAGCGGGTGCGGGAACTGCCCTTGGGCAGTGTGCGCGCCGTGGGGACCAACACCCTGCGCAAGGCCAGGGACGCGGGCGACTTTCAGGAGCGGGCCCGCGAGGCCCTGGGGCATCCCATCGAGATCATTGGCGGACGCGAGGAGGCGCGCCTGATCTACCTGGGGGTGGCCCACTCCCTGGCGGACGATGGTGGACGGCGCCTGGTGGTGGATATCGGTGGGGGCAGTACCGAACTCATCATCGGGGAGCGCTTCGAACCGATCCACATGGAGAGCCTGCACATGGGCTGCGTGAGCATGGGGCGCTGGTACTTCCCCAACGGGGAGATCAAGACCACCGCCTGGCGCGCCGCCGAGATCGCAGCCCGGCTGGAGTTGCAGCCCATTGAGGGCCAATACAAGCGCGTGGGCTGGCAGGAGTCCCTGGGGGCCTCCGGGACTTTGCTGGCAGTAGAGAAGATCCTGCGTGAGCAGGGCTGGTGCGAGAACGGGATTTCCATGGATGGGTTACGCAAGCTGCGAGAGGCCTTGTTGAAGGCCGGGCATGTGGATCGCGTCGACCTCAAGGGCCTGAGCGAGGATCGACGACCGGTGCTGGCGGGCGGGGTGGTGGTGCTCGTATCCATCTTCGAGGCCCTGGAGATCGAGCACATGCGGGTCTCCGACGGGGCCTTGCGGGAAGGGCTGGTCTATGACCTGCTGGGCCGCAACGGCCACGAGGATGTGCGCAGCCGCACCATCAATGGTCTGATGAAGCGCTTTCAGGTGGACGAGGCCCACGCCCTGCGGGTGGAGCACACCAGCCTGCAGCTGGTGGAGCGCGTGGGCGAGGAGTGGGGGCTGGATCAGGACGATGCCGAGAGCCTGGCCTGGGCGGCCCGGTTGCATGAGTTAGGCCTGAGCATCTCCCATAGCCAGTACCACAAGCACGGTGCCTATCTGGTTGAAAACGCCGACCTGGCCGGCTTCACCCTGCAGGGGCAGCAGCGCATGGCCCTGCTGGTGCGTGCCCACCGCCGCAAGTTTCCCGCCAAGCTCTTCGAGGCCCTGCCGACCCGGGAACGCCGCGTGCTGCAGCGATTGGCGATCCTGTTGCGTATGGCGGTACTGCTGCACCGGGCCCGTACCGATATTGAAGTGCCCGTCAAGGAGATCAGGGTCAAGGATCGGGGTCTCAAATTGCGCCTGGCCGAGGGTTGGCTGGAGGCTCATCCTCTGACGCGGGCGGATCTGGAGCGTGAGGCTGAACACCTGCGAAATGCGCAGTTCAAGCTCAAGTTCGAGTAAGGATGGGTAGCGCCTGGAACCGGATCCTCATCAGGGCCCGGTGAGCAGTTCCAGCAGTTCCTGCTGTGCCGACCGGGGTTTCTGGTTTCCAGTGGGCTTCAGGCGCTGGTAGGTGCCGTCACTCTGCAGCACCCAGGTCTGGGTGTTGTCGGCCACATAGGCCAGCAGGGACTCATTCAACACCCGCTCACGAAGATCCGGATGATCCACCGGGAAGGCGGTCTCCACCCGGCGGAAGAAGTTGCGCTGCATCCAGTCGGCGCTGGAGAGGAAGACCTCCGGGGTGTCACCGTTCTTGAAGTAAAACACCCGGGAGTGCTCCAGAAACCGGCCCATCACGGAGCGCACCTGGATGTTCTCCGAGACACCCGGTACTCCGGGGCGTAGTGCGCAGATCCCCCGAACCACAAGCTCGATCTTCACCCCGGCCTGGGAGGCGCGATACAGGGCCTGCACCAGGCGTGGCTCGATCAGGGAGTTCATGCGGGCAATGATGCGCCCGCCCCGGTTGGCCTTGGCGTGTTCGATCTCCCGATCGATACGCTCAATCATGCCCGAGTGCAGGGTAAAGGGTGATTGCAGCAGCTTGCGCAGCTTGGACACCTTGCCAAGGCCCGTGAGCTGCTGGAAGATCTTGTGCACGTCCTCGCCCACCACCTTGTCGGCGGTCAGAAGACCCAGGTCGGTATAGGCCCGTGCCGTGCCGGCGTGGTAGTTGCCGGTGCCCAGGTGCACGTAACGCTTGATCTGGCTCTTTTCCCGGCGCACCACCATGAGCATCTTGGCGTGAGTCTTGTAGCCCACCACACCATAAGTGACATGGGCGCCTGCATCCTGCAGGCGGTTGGCCAGCTGGATATTGGCCTCTTCGTCAAAGCGAGCCCGCAGTTCAATCACCACGGTCACTTCCTTGCCCGCCTGGGCTGCCTCCACCAGGATATCCACCAGTTGGGAGCGTACGCCGGTGCGGTACAAGGTCTGCTTGATGGCCAGCACATTCGGGTCGCGGGCAGCCTGGCGGATGAACTCCACCACCGGAACGAAGGACTGATAGGGGTGATGCAGCAGCACATCGCCGCGGCGGATGGTGTGGAAGATGTCCGAGGCAGAGGTGAGCGACGGGGGCAGGGCAGGGACAAAGGGCGGGAATTTCAGGTCCGGGCGATCCACCAGTTCATGCACGGCCATGAGCCGGTTCAGGTTCACCAGGCCGTTCACCTGATACAGGTCCTCCCGGCCCAGCTTGAACTGGCGCAGCAGGAAGTCCGCCACCTTGTCGGGGCAGTTGTCGGCCACCTCCAGGCGCACGGCCTCGCCGTAATTGCGTTGGGGCAACTCCCCCTCCAGGGCCATGAGCAGGTCGTCGATCTCCTCCTCATGGACGAACAGGTCCGAGTTGCGAGTGAGGCGGAACTGGTAGCAGCCGGTCACCTTCATGCCCTGGAACAGCTCGCCCACATGGGCATGCAGGATGGAAGACAGGAACACAAAGTCGTGGTCGCCCTTGGCCAGTTCCCGGGGCAGGCGGGCCAGGCGGGGCAGGGAGCGCGGCGCCTGTACCACGGCCATGCGGCTCTCGCGACCGAAAGCATCCTTGCCCTCCAGGGTGACGATAAAGTTCAGGCTCTTGTTGAGGATGCGCGGGAAGGGGTGGGCCGGGTCCAGCCCCAGGGGGGAGAGCACCGGCAACAGCTCCATGTTGAAGAATTCCTTCACCCATTCGGCCTGGTCCGCGGTCCACTGGGTGCGGCGCACGAAGCGGATGTTGGCCTTGGCCAGGGCGGGGATGAGGATGTCGTTGAGTGTACTGTACTGGTCGTCCACCAGGTCGTGGGCGCACTGACCGACCCGTGCCAGCTGTTCGCCAGCGCTCAGGCCGTCGGGGCCCGGATTGCTCACGCCCAGGGCGAGTTGCTGCTTGAGCCCGGCCACCCGGATCTCGAAAAACTCATCCAGGTTGGTGGAGGAGATGCACAGATAGCGCAGCCGCTCCAGCAGGGGCATGTTCTCCTGTTTGGCCAGCTCCAGCACTCGCTGATTGAAGGCCAGCAGGCTCAGCTCACGATTGAGATAGAGTTCCGGGTTGCTCAGGTCAATATCGGTCATGGTCATCCAGTCAGCTGCTATCGGCCCGGCGGAAGGGGCTCATGCCTGCCACACTCGCTGTATGGAAGTCGCTTTTCGCGGCCAAGGGCCGCTCCCACAAGTGCAGTGCATCCTGGTTGCAGTGTACCCCAGGCGCAGCGCCTTTACAGGCGTGCCGGCACACTAGCCCATGTGCATGAACATTCCATGACAGTGCCCGGCAAGACCCATGAGGGGTTCAGGACTCCGGCAGGCGCTGCGTATCCCAGGCCAGCAGGAACTCCAGCAGGGCCTTCTGGGCATGAAGCCGGTTTTCCGCCTCGTCCCAGACCACGCTCTGCGGTCCTTCCAGCACCTCGGTGCTCACCTCTTCCTCCCGGTGTGCCGGAAGGCAGTGCATGAACAGGGCATCCGGGGCGGCGCGGGCCATGAGTTCGCTGGTGACCACGTAATCCCCGAAGGCTCGGCGGCGCGCCGATTGTTCCTGTTCCTGACCCATGCTGGCCCACACGTCGGTGACGATGAGATGGGCTCCCTCGGCGGCCTCCATGGGATCCCGCACCATGTGCACCGACCGCCCGCCCGAGGCCAGGATCAGCGGATCCGGGTCGTAACCCTCGGGACAGGTGATGCGCAACTCGAACCCCAGGCGCTCGGCGGCGTGGATGTAACTGTGGCACATGTTGTTGCCATCGCCCACCCACACCACGGTGCGACCGGCGATGTCGCCGCGCAACTCGAACCAGGTCTGCATGTCGGCCAGCAACTGACAGGGATGCTCAAGATCGGTGAGGCCGTTGATCACCGGCACCCGGGAGTAGGCGGCAAAGCGTTCCACCTTTTCATGCTCATAGGTGCGGATCATCACTGCATCCACCATGCGCGAGAGCACACGGGCCGAGTCCTCGATGGGCTCACCGCGACCCAGCTGGGTGTCCTTGGGGGACAGGAACAGGGCATGGCCGCCCAGCTGCTGCATGCCCACCTCAAAGGATACCCGGGTGCGGGTGGAGGATTTCTCGAAGATCATGGCCAGGGTCTTGCCGGCCAGGGAGGCATGGGGGGTGCCCTCGCGCTGCTGCACCTTCATCTGCATGGCGCGCTGGATCAGGTGACGCAGCTCCTCCGTGGACAGGTCCAGCAGGGACAGGAAATGACGAACAGCCATGGGTACTCCTCAGGCGGCCTGGGCCGCGAATCGTTCCACCAGGGTGGCGACGGTATCGATGATTTCATCGGCCTGGGCCTGGTCAATGATCAAGGGGGGCAGCAGGCGGATCACGCGCTCCGCGGTGACGTTGATCAGCAGGCCGGCTTCCAGGGCCTGAGCCACCAGTTCGGCACAGGGGCGGTCCAGCTCGATGCCGATCATCAGGCCCTTGCCACGGATCTGACACACGGCGGGGTGCCCGTTCAGGCGCTTGGCGAAACCCTCCAGCAGATACTCACCCATGCGCCGCGCCTGATTGGGAAGATCCTGCTGTTCCAGGGTGTCGAGCACTGCCAGCGCGGCGGCGCAAACCAGCGGATTGCCACCAAAGGTGGTGCCGTGGGTGCCGGGTGTGAACAGGCCCCTGGCCGGGCCGGCCACCAGGGTGGCCCCGATGGGTACGCCATTGCCCAGGCCCTTGGCCAGGCTGAGCACATCCGGAGTCACGTCTTCGTGCTGGTAGGCGAACAGCTCCCCGGTACGGCCGATACCCGCCTGGATCTCGTCCAGCATGAGCAGCCAGCCAGCCTGGTCGCAGAGTGCACGCAGGCCCTTGAGATAGCCGGCGGGCGGGATGCGGATGCCGCCCTCTCCCGTGATGGGCTCCACCAGCACGGCCACCACGTCCGGGTGGTCGCTCAGGGCTTGCACTGCCGCCAGGTCCCCGTGGGGAACACGGACAAACCCTTCCACCAGGGGCGCGAAGCCCTTTTGAATGGCGGCATTGCCGGTGGCGGTGAGGGTGGCCAGGGTGCGGCCGTGGAAACTGCCCTCCATGACGATGACGGTGGGGCGCTCCACACCCTTGCCATGCCCGTGCAGACGCGCCAGCTTCAGTGCCGCTTCGTTGGCCTCGGCGCCGGAGTTGCAGAAAAAGGCCTGCTGCATCCCGGCCGCCTGGGTGAGTCGCTCGGCCAGGCGGGTTTGCAGGGGGATCTCGTAGAGATTCGAGGTATGCACCAGGGTACGGGCCTGCTCACACAGGGCCTGGGCCACTGCCGGGTGTGCATGGCCCAGGCCGCACACGGCGATGCCCGAGAGGGCGTCCAGGTAGCGCCGCCCCTGGCTGTCCCACAGCCAGGCACCTTCACCGCGCTCAAAGGCCACCGGTTGGCGCTTGTAGTTGTGCACCAGGGCGTCTGACATCGAGTGAGTCCCCTCCATAAACGAAAAAAGGCAGCTCGTGGCTGCCGCCTGCATGGCGCTCCATGTGCCGGATCATCGTGATGGAACGATGGGTGGTTCCCTATTCCTGCCCAGGATCATACGATGCCGCGGGTCAACACGCAAAATCGTCCCCTGGCTGAGTGCCCGCCGCTTGCCCCCTCATCCCCGGCCCTTCTCCCCCGAGGGGAGAAGGGAGAGATCCTTCTTACCCGAAGTTCTTTGCCACAAAATCCCAATTCACCACATTGAAGAAGTTTTCAATGTACTTGGGGCGCGCGTTCCGGTAGTCGATATAGTAGGCATGCTCCCATACATCCATGGTCAGCAGGGGCGTCATGCTGCCGTCGGTCAGCGGGGTCTGGGCATTGCTGGTGTTCACGATCTCCACCTGGCCGCTGGGGTTCTTCACCAGCCAGGTCCAGCCGGAACCAAAGTTGCCGGCACCCGAGGCGGCGAATTTTTCCTTGAATTCCGCGAACGAGCCAAAGGCTTGATTGATGGCATCCGCCAGGGCGCCGGTGGGTTCACCGCCGCCATCGGGGCTCAGGCCGTTGAAGTAGAAGGTGTGGTTCCACACCTGCGCCGCATTGTTGAAGATGCCGCCGGCTGGCGCCTTTCTGATGATGTCCTCCAGCGACAGGTTCTCGAATTCGGTCCCCGCGATCAGCTTGTTGAGGTTCGTCACATAGGTGGCGTGGTGCTTGTCGTGGTGATACTCCAGCGTCTCGGCAGAGATATGGGGTTCCAGGGCCTTTTTGTCGTAAGGCAGGGAAGGCAGTTCGTGGTTCATGCATCGTCTCCTTGCTGGCCGCGTTCGGTGCGGCGTGAAAATCTGGACTCAGTCTAAATCAGGGGCGTGCCTATTGGAATAGCTCAATCCTGTCACAAGGTCAGGGATGGGGGCCAGGGGTGGGGCCGCTGCCACCGGGACTGGATTGCGTCTGGAGGACGGGGATGGGGCCTTAGTTGCCCAGCAGATCCTCGATGGCCCGTTCGAAGCGGCGGGACTCCGGGGAAACCATGCTGGAATAGGCGGCGACCACCTGGCCGTTCCGGTCCACCAGATACTTGTAGAAGTTCCAGCGGGGCGCACGGCTCTGTCGCGCCAGTTCCTGGAAGATGGGATGGGCGTCATCTCCCCGGACCCCAATGGGTGCGAACATGTCGAAGCTCACCCCGAAGTTGCGAAAGCACACCCGGGCCGTCTCTGCCTCGTCGCTGGCCTCCTGATTGAAGTCGTTGGAGGGAAATCCCATCACCTTGAGCCCCCTGTCGGCGTATTTTTCATGGACCGCTTCCAGGCCCGAGAACTGACCGGTAAAGCCGCAATGGCTCGCGGTATTGACGATCAGCAACGGCTGGCCAGCGAATCGCTCCCGCAGGTTCACCACCTCGCTGGAATGCAGGCGCCGCATGTCGTGATCGAAAAGCTCTGCATAGCCGGGCGGTTCCTGCACCGCAAAAGCCGGGGACGCAAGCAAGGGAATCAGCAGGCAGACGAGCAGGAATCGGATCATGACGGGCCTCCATGGAGTGTTGCAGTTGAGACCACTCGGTAAAGCTTGAGTTCTGAGGTTGGTTTTGGTGGCCGAGGCCCGACATGGATCAGGGCTTGTTGCCGGCCTCCCGCCGAGCATCAGCCTTCAGGATACGACTGGAATAGGCCAGAAAATCATCCAGATGGTGTTTGATGATGCTGATGGTGATGGCTATCTGCAGGCTCTGGTAATCGTGAACCGCGATATTCCGAAAGCCCACCATGCGTTTCAGGACATCAGCCAGATCCGCCTCGATCCAGCCGCCGCGATGCAGCAGCGTGAAGACGTCCCGGGCACTCTGAGGCGCGCCCAGGCGTTCGCGGCGGATCAGGTGCTGTCCCATGTCCAGAGCCGCTTCGCAGGCCCTCTGTATGTTGAGGATCGCCGCATCCTGGCGCGTGTAGTCCTGGTGGAATCCCTCGGGATTGGCCGCATACTCCTCTCGGGCCCGGGCCACGCAGCGCTCGATGGTGGCTGCCTTGTTGAGCAGGACATCATCCACCATGGACCCGCCCCCGTTTGCCGATATCCTCCAGCAGGCCCGCGCGGGCCGTGTCGAGTTCGGTCTTCTCGCTGAGTATGGCGGCTTCGTAGAGCGCGGTGCGGGTATCCAGGGCCCACCAGCGCTCCCCGCGGGTGATGATCTGATATTGCATCACCGTGGAGGCAGCCCGTAGATCCACCAGGTCCACCGGGCAGCCCGCCACATCCGCCAGTTCGCCGGAGACCTCCCAGAGCAGCAGGACATCGGCATATCCCGCCACCAGCACCGCCAGGTCCAGGTCACTGTCGGGCCCGGCCGTTCCGTGAATGCGGCTGCCAAAGGCATAAATGCCCATGAGCCCCGGCACCCGGTCTTGCAGTCGCTGAATGATCTCTGCCTGATTCATCGGTTTCCTCCCGTTCCCTTGAGTTTATCGTGTTTGTCCTTGGGGGGCAGGCCGGCCGCAATCAGGGCCCCCGAGGTGACGGCACCGGCGGTGCCTGAAATAATGACATCCTGAGCTCAGCCTGGAAACAACCAAGGAATCATGCTTCATGTGCGGCATCTGCGGCGAACTGCATTTCAAGGGCACCCGGCCCGACCTGACCTCCATCCGGCGCATGCTGGATCGGCTGGAGCGTCGGGGGCCTGATCACGAGGGGAGTTACTCCGATGGCCCCCTGGCCTTCGGGCATCGGCGCCTGTCCATCCTGGACCTGTCGGAACGCTCCAACCAGCCCATGGTGGACCCGGAGCTGGGCCTGGCGGTGGTCTTCAACGGCACCCTCTACAACTTCCGGGAACTGCGCGCGGAGCTGGCTGGCCGGTATCGCTTCTTCTCCACCGGGGATACCGAGGTGATCCTCAAGGCCTACCATGCCTGGGGAGAGGACTGCGTCAAACGCTTCCATGGCATGTTCGCCTTTGCGGTCTGGGATCTGCGTGAACAGCGTCTGTTCATGGGCCGCGATCGGATGGGCATCAAGCCCCTGTATTACAGCCTGACCGATCAGCGCCTGCGCTTTGCCTCCAATATCCAGGCCCTGCTGGCGGCCGGGGATGTGGACACCGGCTTTGACCCCATGGCCCTGCATCATCACTTCACGCTGCACGCGGTGGTGCCGGCGCCGCGCACCCTGTTCAAGGGCGTGCGCAAGCTGCGCCCCGGTCATACCCTGACCGTTGAGCGCGATGGCGGTACCCGGCTGCAGCGCTACTGGACCCTGGAGGCCCGCCGCCCCGACACGCCGTTGTCCCCGGAGGAATGGACCCAGGCCATCCACGACAGCCTGCGCCAGGCGGTGAAAAAGCGGCTGGAGGTGGCGGATGTGCCGGTGGGCGTGCTGCTCTCCGGTGGGCTGGATTCCAGCCTGCTGGTGGCCCTGCTGGCCGAGTCCGGGGCCCGTAACCTGCAGACCTTTACCGTGGGCTTCGAGGATCAGCCCGAGGAGAAGGGCAGCGAGTTCGAGTTCTCCGATCCGGTGGCCGAGCGTTACGCCACGGTCCATCATCGCTTCCACGTGCCCAACGACCAGGTGCTGCAGCGTCTGCCCGAGGCGGTGGACCAGATGGCCGAGCCCATGGTGGGTCAGGATGCGGTGGCCTTCTACCTGCTGTCCGAGCAGGTGTCCCAGCATGTGAAGGTGGTGCAGTCGGGGCAGGGGGCCGACGAGGTCTTCGCCGGCTATTTCTGGTACCCGCGCATGGTGGCTGAAACGGAGGGCTCTCGGGTGGAGCGCTTCGCGCGGCATTACTTCGACCGGGATCACGACGAGTTCCTGCAGATGCTGGCCCCGGAACTGGTGAGCGAGGATCACACCCGTGCCCTGATCGAGGCGGCCCTGAGCGAGCCGGGGGCCGATACCCTGCTGGATGCGGTGCTGCGCCTGGATGTGACCACCCTGGTGGTGGATGATCCGGTCAAGCGTGTGGACAACATGACCATGGCCTGGGGTCTGGAGGCCCGGGTGCCCTTCCTGGATCACGAACTGGTGGAACTGGCCGCACGCATGCCACCGGAACTCAAGCTGGCCGAGGGGGGCAAGGGGGTGCTCAAGCACATCTCCCGAGGGCTGTTGCCGGATTCGGTGATCGATCGCCCCAAGGGCTATTTCCCGCTACCGGCGCTGAAATACGTGCGCGGCCCGTTCCTGGACTTCATGCGTGACATCCTGGACTCCCAGGCCTGTCGGGAGCGGGGGCTGTATCAGCGGGATTACGTGGAGCGCTTGCTGGCCGAGCCGGAGAAGCACCTCACCCGCATCCAGGGCAGCAAGCTCTGGCATCTGGCCCTGCTGGAGTTCTGGCTACAGCGCCAGGGCATCTCCTGAGCGCCATGGGAGCGGCCCCTGTCCCGTGGTACCATACGGAATTAATCAGGTATGGTCGGGTCATAGCGACAACGGCCCGACCGACGCATCATCAACACAAGACAACACGAGGTAATGCAAGTGGACGCTCTCGACCGCATCCGTCAGCAGGTGGAAGAAAACCCCGTCGTCATTTACATGAAGGGCACTCCGCAGTTTCCCATGTGCGGGTTCTCCAACCGGGCGGTATCGGCGCTCAAGGAGTGCGGTAAGCCCTTTGCCTACGTGAACGTGCTGGCCGACCAGGACGTCATGCAGAGCCTGCCCAGCTTCGCCAACTGGCCCACCTTCCCGCAGATCTACGTAAAGGGTGAATTGATCGGCGGCTGTGACATCACCCTGGAGATGTTCGAGTCGGGAGAGCTGCAGACCCTGGTGGCGGAGGCGGCGGGGGAGTAAGGCCCGCTTAGCTGACCACCACCTCATTCCCCCCGGCCGCGCGGGCCTCTTCCAGATTGCTGCCCGCCTTTTTCATGAGTTCGCGGATGGTCAGTAGCGGCTGCTGGTAATCGTGGAAATGGGCGCCGATGGATACACGGATGGGCACCTTGCCCTCCGAGGTGGTGATGCCATCCTGGGAAAGACTGTGCAGAACGCGCCCCAGCAGTTCCCGGTTGAACTGCTGGGGAGAGTGCACGTGCAGGAGCAGGGCGAATTCCTCACCGCCGATCCGGGCCACCAGGTCGGTGGGGCGTACCGACAGTCGCAGGCGCTTGGCAAACCCCAGCAATACCTCATCCCCCATGTCGTGCCCCAGATGCTGGGTGACCTGATCCACATGATCCAGGTCCACCAGCGCCAGGCACAGCCCGCCCCCGCGTGCCTGGGTCTCCAGCACCAGTACCTCCAGCCGCTGGTTCAGGGCACGTTGATTGGCCAGGCCGGTGATGGGGTCGGTGGTGGAGAGATTCTCCATGTGCTGATTGGCCGCCTTCAGGGCCGCTGACGTCTCCAGCAAGCGATTCTGCAGCGTCGCCATGCGCCCCGCCGCGAACACGCGGGCGGCCAGCTGCATGTTGTGGATCGGCTTGGTGAGATAGTCGTCCACCCCCTGATGGAAGGCCTCCAGCATGGCCTCATCCCCCTCCTTGGCGGTGAACAGGATGATGGCCGTGTAGCGATTCTCCTCCTCGTCCCGCGTGCGGATGGCCGCCGTCAACTCCAGCCCGTTCATATCCGGCATCACCCAGTCTGCCAGTACCACGTCGGCGCGCCGCTGGCCCAGCAGTGACAGGGCTTCGGGGGCCGAGGCCGCCAGCCTCACATCATCGTAGCCCACCCGTTCAAGGGTGTTCTTCAACACCGTTCGACTGTACTGCATGTCATCGACAATGAGGATGGACAGAGCGGGAGGTGTTGAAGGACTCATCTCAGCCGACCGGTTGGGGTGAAAGTGTGACGCACGTCTCCTTCCTTATAAGCAAGCCATCAGGCCTTGTCCACGTTTTCCGTCACCAGCGGCGTCACATGGCCGTTCCAGCGGTTCATCACATCACAAAAGATATCGGCGGTCTTTTCGGCATCGTAGGTGGCCGAATGGGCCTCGGCGTTGTCCCAGGAAAGGCCCGCCTGCTGCGCGGCCCGGGCCAGGACTGTCTGGCCATAGGCCATGGCCGAGAGGGTGACCGTGTCCAGGTTGCTGAAGGGGTGAAAGGGGTTGCGCTTGAGCTTGGTGCGCTCGGCGGTGGCGTTCACGAAGGCCAGATCGAAGCCGGCATTGTGACCCACCAGGATGGCCCGGGTGCAATGGTTGAGCTTGACCTCCTGACGCACCTCGCGAAAGACCTCCCGCAGTGCCTCGTCCTCCGGCGTGGCGATCCGCAGGGGGTGCCAGGGGTTGATGCCGGTGACCTCCAGGGACTTGGGGTCCATGTGCGCCCCTTCAAAGGGTTGCACATGATGGGACAGGGTGCGGTGGCGGTGGATGTAGCCCTGCGCATCCATGCGCAGGATGACGGCGGCGATTTGCAGCAGCGCGTCGGTTTGCGGGTTGAAGCCCCCGGTTTCCACGTCCACCACGACGGGTAGAAAGCCACGGAACCGGTTGCCCATGGGGCGAAAGTCAGCATCTTCGGTCATGGGCATAGGGTATCAGGTCTCGAGGGACTGGGGGCTTTCCCTCAGTCCACCAGCCGCCAGCTGATCTCGCCACCTGCTCGCAAGGGCACCACCTTCTCGCCGCCGAAGGGGTACGCCTGCGGCATTGTCCAGGGCTCGCGCCTGAGGGTGATGACGTCCTCGTTGACCGGCAGGCCGTAGAAGGCCGGGCCGTTCAGGCTGGCAAAGGCTTCCAGTTTGTCCAGTGCGCCGGCCTGCTCGAAGGCCTCCGCATAGAACTCGATGGCCGCCGGGGCACTGAAGATGCCGGCACAGCCGCAGGCGCTCTCCTTGGCCCCCTGGGGGTGCGGGGCGCTGTCCGTGCCCAGGAAGAAACGTGGGTGCCCTTCCGCCAGAGCCTCCATGATGGCCACCCGATGGGTTTCCCGCTTGAGCACGGGCAGGCAGAAGTGATGGGGACGCATGCCTCCCTGGAACAGCGCATTGCGGTTCATGAGGATGTGCTGAGGGGTGACGGTGGCACCCACACGCTCCGGTGCCTGACGCACAAAGTCCACCGCATGGGCCGTGGTAATGTGCTCCAGCACGATCTTCAGCCCCGGGAACTGCTCCACCAGCGGGATCAGGGTGTTGTCGATGAACACCTGTTCGCGATCGAAGATGTCCACCGAGGGGGCCGTGGCCTCACCATGCACCAGCAGCGGCAGGCCCAGGTCCTGCATGGCCTGCAGGGTGGGGTAGGTGTGCCGGATATCACTCACCCCCGCATCGGAATGGGTGGTGGCCCCTGCCGGGTAGAGCTTCACGCCCAGTATCACGCCACTGTCCACCGCCTTGCGAATCTCCTCGGGGGAGGTGCTGTCGGTGAGATAGATTGTCATCAATGGATTGAAGTTAGAACCCTGCGGCAAGGCATCAAGAATGCGCTCACGATATTGCAGGGCCTGCTCCACACTCACCACCGGCGGTTTGAGATTCGGCATGATCACCGCCCGTGCGAACTGTCTCGCCGAATGCGGCACTGCATCACCCAGAACGTCACCATCCCTTACATGCAAATGCCAGTCATCAGGGCGCCGGATACGCAGTTCTTCGATTGTTGCCATTGTGTGATTTTCCTAGATTAAATCGGGACTTGGCGTGCTGCAGTGAAGCATTTTCAGCCTTGCCCGGTTTCTTGACCTGTTGCGTCAAAAGTTCGAACATACCGGATAAGGCGGTATCGCACAGCCTCACTAAAACGATAACAACAGTGTTTCAAAACCACCCCCCGCGCTTGTGATGAACCACCCTCTCGTGTGGGGCGATGACGAGTGTCTAAAGCCGGGCCCTAACGGATGGAGAATGATTGATGAACGCGCAGACAATGCCGCAGGATCTGGACGCGCAGGAAACGCAGGAATGGCTGGACGCCCTTGAAGCCGTCATCCAGGCCGATGGCCCGGAACGCGCTCACTACCTGCTGGAAAAGCTGGTGGACCAGGCCCGGCGTTCCGGTACCTTCCTGCCTTACTCCGCCAATACCGCCTACGTCAATACCATCCCCCCGCACCTGGAGCCGGAATATCCCGGTGACGCGGAACTGGAACACCGCATCCGCTCGTACATTCGCTGGAACGCCCTGCTCATGGTGGTCAAGGCCAATCGTATCAGTTCGGAGCTGGGTGGGCACATTGCCAGCTTCGCCTCGGCGGCCACCTTGTACGACGTGGGCTTCAATCATTTCTGGCGCGCCCCCAGCCACGAGCACGGCGGCGACCTGGTCTTCATCCAGGGACACTCCGCCCCCGGCATCTATGCCCGGTCCTTTCTGGAGGGTCGGCTGAGCGAGCAGCAACTGGATGGTTTCCGCCAGGAGGTGGCGGGCAACGGGCTGCCGTCCTATCCCCACCCCTGGCTGATGCCGGACTACTGGCAATTCCCCACGGTGAGCATGGGGCTGGGCCCCATCGCCAGCATCATGCAGGCCCGCTTCATGAAATACATGAATGATCGCGGGCTGGCCAGCAGCCGGGATCGCAAGGTCTGGTCATTCCTGGGGGATGGCGAGACCGACGAGCCGGAATCCCTCGGCGCCATCAGCCTGGCGGCCCGGGAAAAGCTGGACAACCTGATCTTCGTGGTTAACTGCAACCTGCAGCGCCTGGATGGCCCGGTGCGCGGTAATGGCAAGATTGTCCAGGAACTGGAGGCGATGTTCCGTGGGGCCGGCTGGAACGTGATCAAGGTGCTCTGGGGCGGGTACTGGGATCCCCTGCTGGCCAGGGACACCAAGGGCCTGCTCAAGCAGCGCATGATGGAGGCCGTGGATGGCGACTATCAGAACTACAAGGCCAAGGATGGTGCCTACGTGCGCGAGCACTTCTTTGGAAAGTATCCGGAGCTCAAGGCCATGGTGGCCAATATGTCCGATCCGGATATCTGGCGTCTCAACCGGGGCGGTCACGACCCCTTCAAGGTGTATGCCGCCTACGAGGCTGCGGCGAACCATACCGGCCAGCCCACCGTGATCCTGGCCCAGACGGTGAAGGGTTATGGCATGGGTTCGGCCGGCGAGGGGCAGATGCGGGCCCACCAGCAGAAGAAGATGGGCATCGAAGAGATCCGCGCCTTCCGGGACCGCTTCAGCATCCCGGCAACCGACGACGATGTGGATCAGCTGCGCTACCTCAAGCCCGCGGAGGACGCGCCGGAGATGAAATACATGCGCCAGCGGCGTGAGTCCCTGGGGGGCTATCTGCCGGTACGCAAATCCATCGTGGCACCGCTGGAGATCCCCGATCTGTCCCTGTTCGCTGGCTCGCTGGAGGACTCCGGCGACCGGGAACTGTCCACCACCATGGCCCTGGTGCGCATGCTCACCCAGCTCACCCGCGACAAGAAGGTGGGCCATCACGTGGTGCCCATCGTGCCGGACGAGGCGCGTACCTTCGGCATGGAAGGGCTGTTCCGGCAGTTGGGTATCTATTCCTCCGTGGGGCAGCTCTACGAGCCCCAGGACAAGGACGAGGTCATGTTCTACAAGGAGGCCAAGAAGGGGCAGATCCTGGAAGAGGGCATCAACGAGGCCGGCGCCCTGTCCTCCTGGATGGCCGCCGCCACCGCCTACAGTGTGCACGGCGTGAGCATGATCCCCTTCTACATCTTCTACTCCATGTTCGGCTTCCAGCGGGTGGGGGATCTGATCTACGCCGCCGGGGACATGCAGGCCCGGGGTTTCCTCATCGGCGGCACGGCCGGGCGCACCACACTCTCCGGCGAAGGCCTGCAGCACCAGGATGGTCACAGCCACATGATGGCCGCCAATGTGCCCAACTGCATCAGCTATGACCCCACCTATGCGTATGAACTGGCGGTGATCCTGCACGACGGCATGCGGCGCATGTATTCGGAGCAGGAGAACGTCTTCTACTACATCACCACCATGAACGAGAACTACCACCAGCCCGCCATGCCCGAGGGCGCCGAGGAAGGCATCCGCAAGGGCCTGTATCGTCTGCAGGCGGGGGACGAGGCCAAGGTCCGGGTGCAGCTCATGGGTTCGGGCACCATCCTGCGGGAAGTGATCGCCGCGGCTGACCTGCTGCGCGATGAGTTTGGCGTGGAGTCGGATATCTGGAGTGCCACCAGCTTCAACGAGCTGGCCCGGGAGGGTCGTGCCACCGACCGCTGGAACATGCTCAACCCCGAAAAGTCCCCGCGCGAGTCCTGGGTGTCCCAGTGCCTGGCGGATGCCCAGGGCCCGGTGGTGGCCTCCACGGATTATGTGAAGGGTTACGCCGATCAGATCCGTGCCTGGGTGCCCGGACGCTACGTCACGCTGGGCACCGACGGGTTCGGTCGCAGTGACCTGCGCCAGCGGCTGCGACACCATTTCGAGGTGGACCGCTACTACGTGGCCGTGGCCGCCCTCAAGGCCCTGGCAGATGAGGGGGCGCTGCCGGTGGAAACGGTCATCGAGGCGATCCGCAAGTACGAGATCGACGTGGACAAGGTCAATCCCCTGCACGCCTGATATCCCCGGCTGTGGTGAACCTCAATTTCAGACAGGAGTTGCATGATGGGCAACGTGGTTGAAGTGAAGGTCCCGGACATCGGGGACTTCAAGGATGTGGAAATCATCGAGGTATTGGTGGGCGAGGGAGACCGGGTGGAACCGGAGGACTCCCTGATCACCCTGGAGTCGGACAAGGCCTCCATGGACATCCCCTCGCCCCAGGGCGGCATCGTGAAGGGGGTGAAGCTCAAGGCCGGGGAACGGGTGTCCGAGGGTACTCCGATCCTGGACCTGGAGGTGGAAAATGCCTCAGGCGATGGAGATGCTGATTCCACCGCGAAGGAGGGCGCGGCGACACCCTCAGGCAAAGACGACCACAAGGAATCGGCCCAGGGGAGCGGGAAGGAGGCTGGACCGGCCCGGTCGGATGACACTCAACGCGGCGCAGAACAGGCAAGCGGGTCATCGGCAGCCTCGGCCGGACCACGCCCATCGCCCACCGCCGGCATCGTGAATGAAGAGGGTTTCCGCAAGGCCCACGCCTCGCCAGCCGTGCGCCGCTTTGCCCGGGAGCTGGGGGTGGACCTGGGCCGTGTGGAGGGCTCGGGTCGCAAGGGGCGCATCCTCAAGGAGGACGTGCAGGGCTTCGTCAAACGAACCCTTTCCCAGGGGGCCTCCAGTGGTCTCGGTGTGGCACCGGCCCCGGAGATCGACTTCTCCCGCTTTGGCCAGGTGGAAACCCAGGCCCTCACCAAGATCAATCGCCTCACCGGCGAATACCTGCATCGCAACTGGGTGACCATCCCCCATGTCACGCAGTTCGACGAGGCGGATATCACCGAACTGGACGGCTTTCGCCGCTCCCTGGTGGATGAGTACAAGGACAAGGGGGTGAAGATCACCTTCCTGGTCTTCCTGATGAAGGCGGTGGTCTCGGCCCTGAAGGAGTTCCCCCGCGTGAATTCCTCGCTGGATGCCGCGGGCGAGAACCTGATCGTGAAGAAGTACTATCACCTGGGTATTGCCGTAGACACCCCCGACGGCCTGGTGGTGCCGGTGGTCCGCGACGTGGATCGCAAGAGCCTGGTGGAGCTGGCCCGGGAGCTGGCCGAGATCTCCGAGAAGGCCCGCAAGCGACGCCTGAAGAGCAAGGACATGGAGGGCGGCTGCCTCACCATCACCAGCCTGGGCGGCATCGGCGGCACCCATTTCACCCCCATTGTGAACGCACCGGAAGTGGCCATCCTGGGGGTTTCCAAGGCCAGGATGCAGCCGGTGTGGGATGGCAAGGCGTTCAACCCCCGGCTGGTATTGCCCTTGTCGTTGTCCTACGATCACCGCGTTATCGACGGGGCCCTGGGGGCCCGGTTCACCAGTTACCTGAGCGGCCTGCTGTCCGACATGCGGCGGATGCTGCTGTAGACGAGGAAGATATTCATGGCAAAGGTGGTTACGATCCCGGTTCCCGACATCGGCGAATTCAAGGATGTGGAGGTCATCGAAGTTCTGGTTCAGCCAGGTGACAGCGTGGACGTGGAGGACTCCCTGATCACCCTGGAATCGGACAAGGCCTCCATGGACATCCCGTCTCCCCATGCGGGCACGGTGAAGCAGGTCCTGATCAAGGCCGGCGACAAGGTTTCCAGGGGGAGCGACATCCTGGAGCTGGAGATGGCGGGCGAGGAGGCCAGGGGTGGCGCATCCGGATCGTCATCGTCGGATGACAAGGGCGATCCCCCGGAGGATAAGCCTGCAGAGAAGAAGGCCCAGCAGTCTGCCCCGAAAGCCGCCAGCCATACGGGCGATGTGGATCAGCGCTGTCAGCTGCTGGTGCTGGGCTCCGGCCCGGGCGGTTACACCGCTGCCTTCCGTGCTGCCGACCTGGGCATGGATGTGATCATGGTGGAACGTTACCCGGTGATCGGCGGTGTCTGCCTGAACGTGGGTTGCATCCCCTCCAAGGCCCTGCTGCACTCCGCCCAGGTGATCGAGGAGGCGGAGGACTTCGAGCGTCATGGCATCACCTTTGGCAAGCCTGAGATCGATCTGAAGAAACTGGCTGGCTACAAGGACGGCGTGGTCAAAAAGCTCACCATGGGCCTCAAGCACCTGGCCAAGCAGCGCAAGGTCACCGTGGTGCAGGGGATGGGCCGTTTCACCTCTCCCAACACCCTGGCCGTTTCCAGTGATGAAGGTGAACAGGTGATCGGGTTTGAGCAGGCCATCGTGGCCGTCGGCTCACGCCCCGTGCACCTGCCCAGCTTCCCCTGGGATGACGAGCGGGTGATGGACTCCACCGGGGCTTTGCAGTTGCGTGACATCCCCAAACGTCTGCTGGTGGTGGGCGGTGGCATCATCGGCCTGGAGATGGCCTGTGTGTACGATGCCCTGGGATCTGCCGTCACGGTGTGCGAACTGTCCAGTGATCTGATGCCCGGCGCCGACCGGGATCTGGTCAAGCCCCTGGAGAAACGCATCAAGGGGCGTTACGAGAACATCTTCACGGGCACCAAGGTGACCCAGGCCGAAGCCACCGACGAGGGCATCCGCGTCTCCTTCGAGGGGGGCAAGGCGCCGGAGCAGGACACCTTCGACAGGGTGCTGGTGGCGGTGGGGCGCCTGCCCAATGGCGGCGGGATCGAGGCCGAGGCGGCGGGCCTGCAGGTGGACGAACACGGCTTCATCAAGGTGGACAAGCAGATGCGCACTAATGTGTCGCATATCTTCGCCATCGGTGACGTGGTGGGCGGTCCCATGCTGGCCCACAAGGCCACTCATGAGGGCAAGGTGGCGGCCGAAGTGGCATCAGGTGAGAAATCCCATTTCGATGCCCGCGCCATCCCCAGCGTGGCCTACACCCACCCGGAGGTGGCCTGGATGGGGTTGACCGAGACCGAGGCCAAGAAGCAGGGCATCGAATATACCAAGGGCGTGTTCCCCTGGGCGGCCAGCGGTCGCGCCATCAGTGTGGGTGGCGAGAGTGGGGTGACCAAGCTGCTGCTGGATGAGCACAACCGGGTCATCGGCGCCGGCATCGTCGGCCCCAATGCCGGCGAGTTGATCGCCGAACCCACCCTGGCCCTGGAAATGGGTGCCGATGTGGAGGATCTGGCCCTCACGGTACACCCGCATCCCACCCTGTCGGAAACGGTGTGCTTCGCGGCCGAGGTGGCTCATGGTTCCATCACGGATATGCTGCCGCCGAAGAAGAAGTAGGTTTTCTTCCGCCTTTGTGGGGAGGAAGCCTTTTTAGGGGGGGGGGCCTTGTGGGAGCGGGCCTCGCCCGCGAAAGCGGCGGGCACCCAAACGTTCAATCTTTCCCCCCACTGGCCGATAATCCTCAGTATGAGCCCCCGCACCCTCGCCCTGCTGCTGACCCTCGCCCCCGCCACCCTGGGCGCCGTGGAATACACCCCCCGCATGGCCGATGCCCGCTGGACGGTCACCACCGACGACAACCTCTGCGAATTGGCCCAGGAGATACCCCGCTACGGCACGGTCCGCTTCCAGGCCCGCCCCGGGCAGCCGCTGCAGTTCAGCGTGGAGGTGCGCACCCCGTTGTCGGGGCCGGACGTGGGCCATGTGTCCCTGAGATCCCCCATATGGCGCCATGATCTGAAAACGCAGTCGCTGGAGGCCGTCTCCCTGTTCCCTTCTGACACCCTCCTGACGCTGCATCGGGACCGGGCGCTGGAGCTGTACTATGCCCTGGAAACTGGCCATGAGGTCATTCTCACCCACCCGGATGCCGGCCGGGGTGCCGACGACGTGCAGGTGGTCATCTCCCCAGTGCGTTTTCGCGAGGTGCTGGCGGACTTTCGGGCCTGTCGGGGCGATCGGGTCTACCTGGACTTTGTCAGCCTGGAGGAATGGCGGGTCCATTTCGATTTTGATGAGAGCGAGATCCGGGAGGAGGATGAGTCCACCCTGCGCCGGGTGGTGCGCCACCTGATGAACCACCCCGATACCCGCGTGGTGGTGGGCGGCCACACGGACGAGCAGGGCACCCCCCAATACAATGAGGGCCTGTCCCTGCGCCGTGCCCAGGCTGTGCAGCGCCTGCTGCGTGAACAGGGCATCGCCGCCGATCGCATCGAAACCCGGGCCTTTGGAGAGACCTGGCCGCTGGACCCGGCCTCCAGTGAGGCGGCCTGGGCACTGAACCGGCGCGTGGATATCTGGCTGACCCGTTAGGCCGGCGGGAGAGGGGCTTTAAGCCAAGGGACATGGCCAGGGGACACCCTCACTTAGTATACTCACCCGCTTGATCCAATCGTCGTCTGTTGCAGGGGTTGCCATACATGGCCAGTGAAGTGAACAAGGTCGTACTCGCCTATTCCGGCGGGCTTGATACGTCGGTCATCCTCAAGTGGCTGGAGGATACCTACGGCTGTGAGGTGGTGACCTTCACCGCCGATATCGGCCAGGGCGAGGAAGTGGAGCCCGCCCGCGCCAAGGCCCAGGCCCTGGGTGTGAAGGAAATCTACATCGAGGATCTGCGCGAGGAATTCGTGCGGGACTTCGTCTTCCCCATGTTCCGCGCCAATGCCGTGTACGAAGGGGAGTACCTGCTGGGCACCTCCATTGCCCGACCCCTGATTGCCAAGCGCCTGGTGGAAATCGCCAACGAGACCGGCGCCGATGCGGTGTCCCATGGTGCCACCGGCAAGGGCAACGACCAGGTACGTTTCGAACTGGGGGCCTATGCCCTCAAGCCCGGCATCCACGTGATCGCCCCCTGGCGGGAGTGGGATCTCACCTCCCGGGAAAAGCTCCTGGCCTATGCCGAGAAGCACAACATCCCCGTGGAGATGAAGCGTGGCAAGAAGTCCCCGTACTCCATGGACGCCAACCTGCTGCACATCTCCTACGAAGGCAATCAGCTGGAAGACCCCTGGTTCGAGGCCGAAGAGGACATGTGGCGCTGGTCGGTCTCCCCCGAGGCCGCCCCGGACAAGGCCGAGTACGTGGAGATCACCTTCGAGCAGGGCGACCCGGTGGCCATCAACGGCGAGGCCATGAGCCCGGCCACCCTGCTGGATCACCTGAACCGCCTGGGCGGCGCCCACGGCGTGGGTCGCCTGGACCTGGTGGAAAATCGTTACGTGGGCATGAAGTCCCGGGGTTGCTATGAGACCCCCGGCGGGTCCATCCTGCTCAAGGCCCATCGCGCCATCGAATCCCTCACCCTGGACCGCGAGGCGGCCCATCTGAAGGACGAGATCATGCCCCGGTACGCCAGCCTCATCTATAACGGCTACTGGTGGAGCCCCGAGCGGCGCATGATGCAGTCCCTGATCGATGCCTCGCAGACTCATGTGAACGGAGTCGTCCGCATCAAACTCTATAAGGGCAATGTCATCATCGCCGGGCGCCAATCTGCCACCGACAGTCTGTTCGACACCCATATCGCCACCTTTGAGGACGATGCCGGGGCCTACGACCAGAAGGATGCCGAGGGATTCATCAAGCTCAATGCCCTGCGCATGCGTATCGCCGCCCAGCGGGGGCGTTGAGCGGCCACGGCCAAAGACGCTTTCCCACAAGGATCCCCCCAGTGCCTACACCGAACACTCAAGCACGTATTCCCCGGAGACTGACGACCGGGCAAGCTCACGGTGTCGTTCGGCGTAGCCGCATGGGGGGTATCCTGACGGTGCTGCTCGCCTGCGCCTTCCTGATCACCGGCTGTGCCACTGTACCCCCGGAATCCCAGGATCCACGCGATCCCTGGGAGAGCTACAACCGGGCCATGTTCCAGTTCAACGACGCGGTGGACCGGGCCGTGCTCAAGCCCGTGGCACAGGGCTATGACAAGGTCACCCCACAGCCCGTACGCACCGGTATCGGTAACTTCTTTTCCAACCTGGGCGACGTGCACAACATGGCCAACAACGCCCTGCAGTTCAAGTTTCATGATGCTGCTTCCGACCTGACCCGGCTGATCATGAACACCAGTTTCGGGGTGTTCGGTCTGTTTGACGTGGCCACCCCCATGGGCCTGGAAAAGAGCAACGAGGACTTTGGCCAGACCCTGGGAAGCTGGGGTGTGCCCTCCGGGCCGTATTTCGTGGTGCCCTTCCGAGGGCCCAGCACCGTGCGGGACGCCCCGGCGGAGATCGTGGATGCCCGTATTCATCCGCTGTACTACCACGACGATGTGGCCCAGCGAAATGTCCTGGTGGGGCTGCGTCTGGTGGATATCCGCGCCGGGTTGCTGCCCACCGAGCGGGCCCTGGAAGGCATGGCCATGGATCGTTATATGGCCATCCGTAACGCCTACCTGGATCGCCGCGAGTACCTGGTGACCGATGGCGCCCCCTCGGATGCCCAGCGGGATCTGCTCAGGGAACTGGAGGACTGGGACGACGATTTCTGAGCAGGGCCCGGTCTGCATCCCGAAGGTCCCGCAGATAGCCCAGTTCCACCAGCCAACCGTCCAGGGCACCGAACAGGCGCTCCATGAGTCGTGCCCACAGGCCGCGGGCCTGCCAGCGCTCCAGGGTCCATTCCTGGGACTGCAGCAGATCCCGGGAGAAGTTGTCGGCCACCTGGTCCACCAGGGTGGGGTCGGTCACCTCCTGATTGGCCTCCATGTTCCAGCGCAGGGTCCAGTGGTCCAGATTGCTGGAGCCTACCGTGAGCCAGTCGTCACAGATCACGTATTTGGCGTGCAGGCAGCGGGGCTGGAACTCGAAGATGCGCACACCGGCGCGCAGCAGGCGGCCATAGAAGCGTCGTCCGGCATGCCACACCCCGGGGTGGTCCGTCTTGGGGCCAGGCAGCAGCAGACGCACGTCCATGCCACGTCGGGCGGCCTTCGTGAGGATGCGGCGCAGGCGCCGGGTGGGTACGAAATAGCCCGTGGTCAGCCAGATGCGCCGGCGTGAGCGTTTCATGGTGGCGATCACGCTGCGCATGACCGCCTGCCCACCCACCTCGGTATGACCCATCACACGACCGTCCCGTTGATCCGATGGCTGGGTCCCGTTGGAGGCGTGATTACTCAGAACCGGCATGTCCTGGTGGTGCCAGCGCTGCCATGCATCGGCGAACAGGGCTTCCCAGTCCTGCACGCAGGGGCCGCGTATTTCCAGCATGACATCATGCCAGGCCCCGGTGCCGGTTACCCGGGGGTCGAAGGCATCGGTGAGGCCGGCACCGCCGACGAAGGCCACCTGGCCATCCACCGCCAGCAGTTTGCGATGATCGCGAAACAGGGACAGGCGCAGGCGTTCCCATCCCAGGGGATTGAAGGTGCCCAGGTGCACGCCGGCCCCCAGCAGGCGTTCCCGGTCCGCATCGCTCACGCCAAGGCCGCCGAAGCCGTCCAGTAACAGGTGGACCCGCACGCCCCGGCGGGCGGCATCGCTCAGGGCCTCCACGAAGCGACTGAACAGCGGGCCGGATTCGGCCAGGTACATCTCCAGCAGCACTCGGTGGCGTGCGCAGCCAATGGCCTGGAGCATGGCGGGGAAGAACGCGCCCCCATCCACCAGCCAGCGATAGGCGTGAGGGCCTCGGGTGGGGTAGGGTTGTCGGCTGCGAAACAGTCGGCGGTTCATCGTTCGTGTCCTTTTGGGATGGTATCCTCGCACGAAACTTACCCCATCGACACCGGATCAAAACCGGGGATCCTGTCCCAGAAGGGAACCGCATGTACGCACTCATCAAACCATTTCTGCAACTGACCTTCCTGCAAAAGGGGCCGGAGGACCTGCCGGCCTCGGCCTTCCTGCTGTGGTTGTGTGCCATTGTCTATCTGTTCGTGGGCCTGATCGTGGCCGTACCCTTCTATCCCTTCCAGATCGCCATCCTGCAGGCGGGCATGGAGCTGGGCCTGCTGGCCGCCTTCACGGCCCTGCTGCTCCAGGGGAAGGGGGTGCCTGAGCGTTTCATGCAGACCTTCACCGCCCTGCTGGGGGTGGGGATCGTTCTGGGGCTGATCATGCTGCCCCTGGTGTACAGCCTGCGCGGTGCCGAGGCACCCGAAGAGATCCCGGTGGTGGTCACGGTGGGGTATCTGGTGCTGCTGGGCTGGCTGCTCACCGCCTATGGCCATGTCCTGCGCAGCGCCCTGGGCCTCAAGACCGCCGCGGGCGGCGTGGCCCTGGCCGTGGCCTACCTGATGCTGGCTGCCGTGGCCGGTGAGATCCTGTATTCGGTGGTGATGCGGTGAGTCACGTTCACATCCTGGGGATCTGCGGCACCTTCATGGGTGGGCTGGCCCTGCTGGCACGGGCTGCCGGGTATCGGGTGACCGGCTCGGACGAGCATGTTTACCCCCCCATGAGCACCTTGCTGGCGGAGCAGGGGATTGAGGTGTTCCAGGGGCATGATCCGGCCCATCTGGACCCGGCGCCGGACGGGGTGGTGATCGGCAACGTCATGACCCGGGGCAACCCGGCGGTAGAGCACGTACTGAATCGAGGGTTGCCCTATACCTCCGGCCCCCAGTGGCTGGCCGAGCATGTGCTGCGGGATCGCTGGGTGCTGGCGGTGGCCGGCACCCACGGCAAGACCACCACCGCGAGCCTGCTGGCGTGGATTCTGGAAGATGCGGGGCTGGATCCGGGTTTTCTCATCGGCGGGGTGCCGGACAACTTCGGTGTCTCGGCCCGGCTGGGTTCGTCACCCTTTTTCGTGGTGGAGGCGGATGAGTACGACACGGCATTCTTCGACAAGCGTTCCAAGTTCGTGCATTACCGTCCGCGGACCCTGATCCTCAACAACCTGGAGTTTGATCACGCGGATATCTTTCCGGACCTGGCAGCCATTGAGCGCCAGTTCCATCATCTGGTGCGCACGGTGCCGGGGGAAGGGCGCATCATCAGTCGGGTGGGCGATGCTGCCCTGGAGGCGGTGCTGGAGCAGGGCTGCTGGACGCCGGCGGAGCGTTTCGGGGTGGGCGAGCCGGCGCCCTGGCGGGGTGAACCCATCACGCCCGATGGCACCCGATTTGCCATCCATGAGGCGGGCGTGCCCGTGGCCGAGGGGCAGTGGACCCTGCCGGGCCGGCACAACCTGAGCAATGCCCTGGCGGCGCTGCTGGCCGCGCGGCATGCGGGCGTGCCGCTGGCGGCCGGGGTGGAGGCCCTGGGGCGCTTTACGGGGGTGAAACGTCGCCTGCAGGTGCGCGGTGAGGTGCGCGGTGTGACCGTCTATGATGATTTTGCCCACCATCCCACGGCCATCGCCGCCACCCTGGAGGCCCTGCGGGCCAAGGTGGGCGGCGCCCGCATCCTGGCGGTGCTGGAGCCCCGTTCCAATACCATGCGCATGGGGGTGCACCGGGACACCCTGGCGGATTCCCTGCGGCTGGCCGATGGGGTCTGGATGCATCAGCCGGCCGCCATGGAGTGGGATCTGGCGCCGGTGGTGGCCGCGCTGGGTAACTCAGCCTGCGCCCTGCAGGATCTGGATGAGCTGGCAGATTCCCTGGCGGCGCAGGCCCGCCCGGGGGATCATGTACTGATCATGAGCAATGGCGGTTTCGGGGGGCTTCACGAGCGTTTGCTTGAACGGCTGGCGGGCACTTGAGCGGCCGGTTCAAACCCCGGGCCCGGTGCTCTACAATCCACGGCTTTGCCCTTGCGGAACCCAGCCCATGATTTCAAAAGAGGAATTCACCGCCCATCGGGAGCAGTTCGAGGCCTTTGTGGCCACGGTGCACCGCTTTGCGGCCCTGCTGTTCGGTATCACCTTCGTGGGCTATGGCGCGGCGGTATGGGTGTGGTTCGAAGGGGCCACCTGGACCGCCCTGATCATCGCCACCCTGTCCTATCTGTTCTTCCGCCAGTTTCGGCGCCTGTCGGTGAATCTGGCGCGGGTCAAATTGACCCCGCGCCCCGAGGCCCGGGAGATGCTGCTGCTGGTGGACCAGGCCCTGGATGATCACAAACCCCATCAGGTGCTCGCCCACCTGGAAGGGCAGGTGGGGGCGGCGCGCAAGCAGGATCAGGACGCCTCCTCTACGGACTGATCCCCCTTAAAGACGGATGTCGGTGCCCAGCTTGAGCCGCAGGACACGCTGTAGGGTGGCCACCAGTTCGTGGCCTTCCTTGTCGTCCAGCCACTGGTCGGATTCGGCATCGTGGCCGAAATGGGCCGGGCCCTCCGGCGAAGCCAGCCAGATCTGCCGCAGCGGCTCCTGGCGGTTGAGGATCAGCTTGCTGCGATCGTCGAACTCGATGGTCAGCACGCCGTCGACGATGTCCATGTCCAGGTCGGCCAGTTCGTCCACGGCGCTCATGCGTTCCATGAGCTCCTCCAGGGTCTGCTCTGCCTGGACGCTGAAGGACACTTGATTCATGGGCTGGGATCCTCTTTCGTGGGTGGGTTGGCAAGGCCTCACGTTATCATGTTTAACTCGTTCAACATCAGGTATCCGAAACGGAGAGATCAATGCCTTCCTTTGATGTGGTGTCCGAAGTGGACATGCAGGAGTTGCGCAATGCCGTGGACCAGACCCGGCGTGAAGTGGAGAACCGCTACGATTTCAAGGGCTCCGCGGCCAACGTGGAGCAGAGCGAGGCGGAACTGACCCTGTTCGGGGATTCCGAATTCCAGGTGGATCAGGTCATGGATATCCTCACCCAGAAGATGGCCAAGCGGGGCATCGACGTGAGCTGTCTGGAATCGGGCAAGCTGGAGGAGGGCGGCGGCAAGGCTCGCCGCACCGTCACCATCCGTCAGGGTATCGATCAGGACATGGGCAAGAAGATAATCCGCATGGTCAAGGACAGCAAGCTCAAGGTGCAGGCCTCCATCCAGGGTGACAAGGTGCGCATTACCGGCAAGAAGCGTGATGACCTTCAGGACGTGATCGCCCTGCTGCGCAAGGCGGAACTGGATCTGCCGCTACAGTACGACAACTTCCGGGATTGAACTCACTCCATCTCGGCATCCGAGTCGCGGCCCGGCATCCAGCCCATGGACCGGGCCTTCTCGATGGCCTGGTCGTGGATGCGGGTGTGGCGCTCGCGGATCTCCGGGGGCAGGTTGCTCACCCGCAGGCCGTATTGGTCCCAGGCCGCATTGACCTTGTCATGCAGCACCTGGATCTGCGCGGTGGTCCAACCCTCGCAGGTCTCGGTCTCCGGGATGAGCTCGAAGATCCAGGCATCCTTGATGATGCCGCCGATGGGGGTCATGCCGCCGTGCAGGTCGTTGTGGATGCCCACGTAGGTCTGCTGTGTTCTGGAATTCATCTTCGTTCCTCAATTGTGGTCCATAATCTTCGCCCATGATGCCTGAATCCTTCAACGTACCGCCGGATCAACGCCGAATTTATTATCGGGTGGCCCTCAAGATGCTGGCACTGCTGGGCGTGGCCATGCTGGCCTATGTGATGCTCAGCGCTGTGCTGGGAGACCCGGACGACGATGCCGGCCAGAGCGGCGGCCGATCCGTGGATATTTCCGACCTGGCCCCGGGCGAGGTCAAGGCCATCACCTGGGAGGGTCGTCCCATCTGGATTGTCGGGCGCACCCCCGACATGCTGGAAGCCGATGCGGCGTTTTCAGACCAGCTCTACGACGCGGATTCCCGTTTGAGTCGCCAGCCCCGGGATTATCGCAACCCCCACCGCTCCGCGGCTCCCGAGGTGCTGGTGGTCGTGGCCCTGGGCACCGATCTGGCCTGCGAACTCACCTGGGTGCCGCCCGAAGCCGCTGCGGAGGAAGGCTGGGGCGGCGGTTTTGTCGACCGTTGCCGCGGCTCACGCTACGACCTGTCCGGCCGCGTCTACCGCGACCAACAAGCCCGCCGCAACCTGGAAGTCCCCAACTACCGCCTGCCCTCCACCAACCAGCTGATCCTCGGCCAAACCCCTTAAATGGGGACAGACACCTTTTACCCTGAAAGGGTAAAAGGTGTCTGTCCCCATTTAAGGGCGGGTGAGGTAGACGTCGAAACGGGTACTGCTGCCGGGAATCTGGAAGTCCGGTGCCTGGCCTCCCAGGGGCTCGGCTCGCACGGGGCGTTTCACCACCGCCCGCTCCCGCGCCACCTGAAGAGACGCTTCCAGCAGTTGGGCGGCATCCTCATCGTCTCCCACCACGGCCCGGAATGCCCGCATCTCCTTCTTCACCAGCGCGGATTTCTCCCGGTGCGGGTACATGGGGTCCAGGGTGACCACGTCGCAGGCATGATCTGCCAGCCAATGGGCGGCATCGCCCCTGACAAGGTTCATGCGACCCGCGGCCTCAGCCAGTTCCTGTTCACGGGCGGCACGGTCCAGCCCATCAGCCAGCAGCGCGGCAATCACCGGATGACGCTCCAGCAGGGTGACCCTGCACCCCAGCAGGGCCAGTATGAACGCATCCCGGCCCAACCCGGCCGTGGCATCGACTACATGGGGTCGGTGTCCGCCCTTGATGCCCACGGCCCGGGCCAGGGGCTCCTTGCGGGCACTCGCATGGGCCCCACGGTACCCGAGTCTACCCCCGGCCAGGTCCACGAACACGGGCCCGGGTGCCTTGGGTCCGCACTGGCGCAGCTCCAGTCGCTCGGGGGTGACGACCAGTTGCCATGTGTCGGTTTCGGGCTGGTCGACCAGCGTCAGGCCCAGTGAGCTGGCAAGGGCCTCGGCGCGGGACTGATCGGCGGGCTCATCACAGAGTATGCTCAGGGTCTTGATGGGGGGCTCCTCGGGCGTTCAAAAAAGGTGTCTGTCCCCTTTTCTCCTCAATAATGCGGTGGCGGGGGCTCCGGGCCTTCCTGGCCGCCGGGTTGGGTGGCCAGCACCTCGGCCAGACGCAGGCGCAGATCCTCCATCTGCCGCTGCATCTGCAATAGCTCCCGTTGCTGGCGGGTGACCACATCGTTGAGGTCCTGCAGCTGGGCATCCTGATGGGCCAGACGGATTTCAAGATCGATCACGCGATCGTTCATGGGCGTGGTGGACATGTCGCGATACCTATGGGGTGACCTGATTCGTGGGCTGGCCGGCCTTGAAGGCCTGGATATTGCCCGCCAGGGCATTCACCATGCGCTGGCGGGCCTCGACGGCTGCCCAGGCGATATGGGGAGTAATGATCAGGTTGGGGATGTCCTTAGCCAGCAGGGGGTGATCCGCCTCGGGCGGTTCCTTCTCCAGTACATCCACCCCGGCGCCACCGATCTCGCCGCGGCGCAAGGCCTCGGCCAGGGCAGCGTTATCCACGATGGCCCCCCGGGCCGTATTGATCAGCACCGCATCGCTTTTCATCATCCGCAACCGGTGCTCGTCAATCAGCTGGTCGGTTTCTGGCGTCAGCGGGCAGTGCAGGCTGAGCACGTCGCTGGTGCGGATCACCTCATCCAGCGGCAGGCGCCCTGGCTCCGGTCCCCGCCCCGTCAGGCTTTGTGCCACCGCCACGTCCATGCCGAAGGCATGCGCCACCTTTGCCGTGGCCTGGCCAAGCACCCCATGACCGATGATCCCCAGGCGCCGCCCGGCCAGTTCCCGGATGGGATGATCCAGCAGGCAGAACTGCCGGCTGTCGTTCCAGGCGCCAGAGCGCACATCATCGTGATACCGGGACAGGCGCACGGTGAGAGACAGCAGCATGGCGAATACATGCTGCACCACGGAGGCCGTGGCGTAGTCCCGCACGTTGCACACGCTGATGCCCAGGCGCGACGCGGCCTCCAGATCCACATTGTTGGTCCCTGTGGCCGCCAGGCAGACCAGTTTGAGATCCGCAGCCGCGGCCAGGGCGTCGGCATCCAGCACCACCTTGTTGGTGATCACCACCTGGGCTCCCTGGATGCGCTCCACCGTCTCCGGCGGTCGGGTGTAGTCGTGAAAGGTCCAGCGGGTGAGGGAGTCGTGAAGGGGAGAGAGATCCAGATCCCCCCGGTCCAGGGTTTCCAGATCGAGAAATACGCCCTGTTCAATCATCGGTCGCTATTTCCTTGCCTCAAGAAAACGAAGACCCCTCTCCCGTGAGGGTAGAGGGGTCAGGTTCGATGCTGCTCAGGACAGGAGATCAGTTATCGCCGCTGAGCATGGCAAACAGGTTCAGCATGTGCAGGAACAGCACATAGATGTTGGCGAACAGGGAGACGGTCATCACCACGTAGTTGGCCTCGCCGTCATGCACCATGCGGCTGGTGTCCCACAGGATGGCAGCCGATACCAGCAGCACCACGGCCGAGGAGATGGCCAGGGACAGGGCCGGGATGGCCAGGAACAGGTTGGCGATGATGGCCGCCAGGATCACCAGGAAGCCCACGAACACGAAGCCGCCCAGGAAACTGAAGTCCTTGCGGGTGACCAGGGCGTAGGCGGACAGCCCCACAAAGACCAGCGCCGTGGAGGCCAGGGCACCGCCGACAATGGCCGGGCCGTTGGGCAGGCTCAGGTACAGGGAGACGATGGGGCCCAGGATGAAGCCCATGATGCCGGTAAAGGCAAAGGTGAGCGGAATGCTCCACACGCTGTTACGCAGGGCATGGATACCAAAGGGCATGCCGATGAAGATGGCCAGCATCACGATCCAGTGCACCGGCGGCGCCCCCACCGCCATGGCCACGAAGGCCATGATGGCGCTGAACGCCAGGGTCATGGACAGCAGCATGTAGGTGTTGCGGATAACCTTGTTGGTGGCCAGAGCCTGGCTCTGGGCCTGCTGGGTTACGGTGCTCGCGCGCTCCGTCTGCATGGGTGTTCCTCCGGACGAAAGTGGGTGGAGTTGATCAGTGTACGATCATGGTAAGGTACTTGATTCCATGCGGTTGATCAAAGCATGCCATCAGCATTTCTTGTGGCTTCATGACCAAGCCGGTTAAACTACCCGCCTTCTATGACCTCTCAACGCTGATAAGCGTTCACGGAAGGGTGGCAGAGCGGTTGAATGCACCGGTCTTGAAAACCGGCGATGGGCGACCATCCGTGGGTTCGAATCCCACCCCTTCCGCCATCTTGAAAAAAAGCCTCTGATTCAAGGGGCTTTTTTGTGTTTGGGCTTCCTTTAACCCACACCTTTACCCACAACAAAAAAGGTGACAGACCCCGTGTGGGCGCGGGCCTCGCCCCCTTCGGCCTGCTCGTGGGCGACCCCGCCGCTTGTTACACTGCCCTTCCATCCCTTGCACGGAGTTGCCATGAGCGGCGACGAATCTCCGGAAGCCTCCATACCCGATCTGGATCTTCGCCTGGATGAGTCTGGTACCCGGGTGTATTGCACACCGGGACCGGAGCAGGGATATCCTGATCTGGAAGCCGCGTCTGTGGTGGTGGCCCTGCGCGAGGCGGGGTATGGCGACTGGGCCGTGCTGGATGAGGGGGTCAAGGTGCTCACCCAGGCCCTGCGCCAGCCGGCCCCTGCGGGCCATCAGGAGCCCTTCCTGCTGGCCGAGGCGCTGGATGGCCGGTTTGTCCTGAAGGTGGACGCCAAGGGCCTGGAGGCGTCATTGCATGTGGAGGGTCCCCGCGGGGGAAGTCCCGCCACGGTGGAGCAGGTGCTCCAGGCCCTCGCCGAGAGGGGGGTGACCCATGGCGTTGACCAGAACGCCATCCTCGCCTTGCTCAGGCAGCCGGAACTGGCCCCGGATGTTGCCGTGATCGCCCGGGCGACGGCGCCCGTGAACGGCGCGGATACCGTCTTTGAATCCCTGGTCCCCGAGGCCCGCGAACGGATCCCCAGCATCGATGACCGAGGACGCGCCGATTATCGGGACCTGGGTGAACTGGTGCAGGTCTCCCCCGGTACGCCCCTCATGCGTCGCCATCATGCCACCCCCGGCACACCCGGCCTGAATCTGTTCGGCGCTCCCATCCCGGCCCGTGATGGCCGGGAGCGATCGTTCTCCACCCGGCTGCGCAACGTGGAACGTGACCCTGAAGACCCCGATCTGCTGCGGGCTGCCGCTGCCGGCATGCCCGTGGTGGTGCCCAACGGGGTCATGGTCGAGGAGTTGCTGGATGTGAAACAGGTGGATCTGTCCTCCGGGCACCTTAACTTTGAGGGCAGTGTGCGCATCCGCGGCGATGTGGCCGATGGCATGCGCGTGAGATCCACTGGCGATATCGAGGTGGGCGGCATGGTGGAGGGCGCCATACTGGACGCCGGCGGCGACGTGATCATTCGTCACGGTGTGGTGGGGCAGTTGCAACACGGGGAGGTTCACCACCCCACCGCGGTGATCAAGGCGGGGGGCACGGTCAGGGCCCGATTCATGGAAAACGCCCGCGTTGAGGCCGCCGTGGTGGTGGTCCAGGAGCAGTTGGTGCACTGCCAGGTGAGCGCTCATCAGTCGGTGACCGTGGGGGCCACCGGGGCGCGCAAGGGGCAGATCGTTGGAGGCCAGGTCAGGGCCCGGGAACTCATCGAATGCCTGCTGCTGGGTTCACCGACTTCCCCTCACACCGTGGTGATGGTCGGGGTCGATCCGGAAGGACAGGACCATCTGGAACAGGTGGATGCGCGCCTGCTGGAGAAACAGAAATTGCTCGATGAGTTGGCCCGTACCCTGCATTTTGCCAGCCAGCACCCGGAGCGGGTGGATGAAAACTTCATCAAACGGGTGCAGAACACCCTGGTGAAGGCGCGCGAGGAGATGGCCGAGCTCACCCTGGAACGCGAGGCCCTGGTGCAGCGGGTGGAACGCTCCCAGGATGCCTGCATCCTGGTGCGGGAACGGCTCTACGGTGGTGTGGAGGTCCACGTGGGCGATCGGGTGCGGCGTGTCGATCAGGAGGTGGTGGGCGGTGCCTTTTTCCTGCGCGAGGGGGAATTGGTGTTCGACCACGCCCCGTGAAAAGGGCATTATTAGCGTTTGCTGAATCCATCCACTCAACAAGAAGGAAGCCTTACCGTGTTTGTGATGATCCTTGGTCTTGTGCTCTTCCTGGGCATGCACTCCACCCGCATCTTCGCGGACGACTGGCGTCGCGCCCGGATCGACCAGTTTGGCGAGAAGGCCTGGATGGGGTTTGCCTCCGTCGTTTCACTGATCGGCTTCATCCTGATCGTCTGGGGCTACGGCATGGCCCGGATGGACCCCACCTGGCTCTGGTACCCGCCGTTGTGGACCTTCCACGTCACCGCCCTGTTCAGTCTGGTGGCCTTCATCTTCCTGGCCGCCGCCTTTGTGCCCAACAACCATATCAAGGCCCGCGTCGGGCACCCCATGGTGATCGCCGTCAAGGTGTGGGCCCTGGGCCACCTGTTCTCCAACGGCACCCTGGCCGACCTGATCCTGTTCGGTTCGCTGCTGGTCTGGGCCGTGTTGTCCTTCCGGGCCGCGCGCAAGAGAGATTCCGCTCAGGGAACGGCGCCTGCTGCCGCTAACCTGAAAGCGGACGCCATCACTGTGGTGGTGGGCCTTGTTGGCTACTTCGCCTTCTCGCTGTTCCTGCATGAGTTGCTGATCGGCAAGCCGGTGATGGTCTGAATACCGCCGGTGCTCCGCTCAGGGGGGCGGGGCACCGGTGTTGGGCAAGATGCCGTGGGGACGGATGTTTCATCGTCAGGGATGCGTGTTGCATAACCAGGGGTTGAATGATCCATGAAGAAGAATCTGCCGGTCACCGGCCGGGAACAGGCGGTATCGGATCACGCCAATATTCTGTCCACGACGGACCTCAAGGGCGCCATTTCCTACGTCAACGACGACTTCATCCGCATCAGCGGGTTCGTCGACGATGAGTTGCTCAGGCGCAATCACAACATCGTCCGCCATCCGGACATGCCCCCTGCAGCCTTCAAGGACCTCTGGGACAGCGTCAAGGGTGGCCGCGCCTGGATGGGCCTGGTCAAGAATCGTTGCAAGAACGGCGACCACTACTGGGTGAGTGCCTACGTCATGCCCATCCGCAAGAACGGGCAGGTGGCTGAGTACCAGTCGGTGCGCACCCGTCCCGCACGGGACTGGGTGGATCGAGCCAACGGTGTGTATGCCGGGCTCATGAATAATCATCTTCCCCTGGCCATGCGGTTGCCCATGCCACCGGTCGCGGTGCGTCTGGCGGGGGGCATGGCCGTGTCTGCCATGCTGGCTCTCGGGCTTGGCGCGCTTTTGGGTGCGCCAGCACTCACCGCCGTGGTGCCGGTATTGCTGGCCCTGGTGCTGGCTGGTGGCCTGGGGATATGGCTCCTGCAACCCCTCGGTCAGTTGCGTATCCGGGCGAGGGAGATCACCCATAACCCGGTGGAGCAGTACGTCTACACGGGGCGCGCCGACGAATTCGGAGAGATCGAGTTCGCCATGCGCATGCTGCGGTCCGAGACCGGCGCCGCTGTGGGCCGGGTGTCCGATGCCGCCAGCCAGCTGGCCGAGTACGCCGACTCCATGGTGGGCTCGGTGCGCAGGACCCGGGATGAGATCCTCCGTCAGCAAGCGGAGACCGATCAGGTGGCCACGGCAGTGAATCAGATGACTGCCAGTGTTCAGGAGGTGGCCCGCAACGCCCAGAATGCTGCGGAAGCGGCCTTGGCGGCGGATACCAGCGCCGGTCAGGGCCGTCAGGTGGTGAGTTCCACCGAGCAGGTCATCGGCCAGTTGGCCGACGAGGTGGAGCGCGCGGCCAGGGTCATCCAGGAACTGGAAGAAAGTGCCGGCTCCATCAGCGCGGTCCTGGAGGTGATTCGGGGCATCGCCGAGCAGACCAACATGCTGGCCTTGAACGCCGCCATTGAAGCGGCCCGGGCCGGTGAGCATGGGCGTGGTTTCTCCGTGGTGGCCGACGAGGTGCGCAGCCTGGCATCCCGCACCCATGAATCCACGCAGGAAATCCAGAGCACCATCGAAAAGCTGCAGCGTGGCGCCCATTCCTCGGTGGAGGTGATGCAGAACAGCCGCAAGCAGGCGGAGAAGAGCGTTGAGCAGGCAGGTCGGGCAGCCCAGTCCCTCGAAGAGATCGCCAGTAGCGTCGCCGCCATCACCGACATGAGTGCCCAGATCGCCACGGCCGTGGATCAGCAGGGATCGGTCAGCGAGGAGATCAACCAGAGCATCACCCGCATCCGTGGCTATGCCGATGGCAATGCCGATTCCGGTCAGCAGATCGAGTCGGCGGCCAGCCAGGTGGCGGGACTTTCCGCTGAACTCAAACTGCTGGCCCGACAATTCTGGGAGCGCCGCAACTGATGACTCACGCGAGGCCCACATTCCATCACCCGGCCCCCTCCCATGCCGGAGGCAAACCATGAAAAAGAATCTGCCGGTTACCGGGCGGGAGAAGACCTTTTCCGCCAATACCAACATCCTGTCCACCACCGATGCCAAGGGCATGATCACCGATGTAAACGATGATTTCGTGGACATCAGCGGTTTCTCGGCCGATGAACTGATGCGCCAGAACCACAACATCGTGCGTCACCCGGACATGCCGCCCGCGGCCTTCCAGAATCTCTGGGACACCATCAAGAATGGGCAGTCCTGGATGGGGCTGGTGAAGAATCGCTGCAAGAATGGTGATCACTACTGGGTGAGTGCCTACGTCACTCCCATTCGTCACAACGGCCGGATCACCGAATACCAGTCCGTGCGCACCCGTCCTCCCCGGGAGTGTGTGGAGCGCGCCGACAGGCTGTATGCCCAGGTGATGGCTGGCCGGCCGCCCTTTGCCTTGAGATGGGCCTTGCCCGGCCTGCGCATGCGCCTGCTCGGTGCCGTGGGCCTGGCCGGCGTGGTGGGGTGGCTCGGTAGTGCCCTGGTGGGTGTGCCCGCCAGCCACACACTGATGCCCATCCTGCTGTTCGTGGCCCTGGCAGGCGGCTGGGCCTGGTGGGTCACCAGGCCCCTGGCCCGACTGCAGGTGCAGGCCCGCTCAGTGGTGCACAACCCGTTGTGTCAGTACGTCTATACCGGTCGTGTGGACGAGGTGGGGGAGATCCAGTTTGCCATGCGCATGCTGGCCACCGAGACCGGGGCTGCCGTGGGTCGCGTGGCGGAGGCGGCGCATCGCCTTTCCCGGCAGATCAAGGAGATGACCGGCGTCATTGAGCAGACACGACAGGAGATCCTGCGCGAGCAGGCCGAGACCGACCAGGTGGCCACCGCCGTGAACGAGATGGCCGCCAGTGTGCAGGAGGTGGCCCGTAATGCCCAGCATACCGCCCGTTCAGCCGAGCAGGCCGATGCCAGTGCCGCCAGCGGTCGCCGGGTGGTGGTGTCCACCGGTGAGGCCATCGGCAATCTGTCGGATGAGGTGGAGCGGGCCACCCAGGCGATCCATGAGCTGGAGCAGCGCACCGAGGAGATCAGTACGGTGGTGGAGGTGATCCAGGGGATTGCCGAGCAGACCAACCTGCTGGCCCTGAATGCTGCCATCGAGGCGGCCCGCGCAGGCGAGGAGGGTCGGGGTTTTGCGGTGGTGGCCGATGAGGTGCGCAGCCTGGCAGCCCGCACCCAGAACGCCACCCAGGAGATCCAGGGCATGATCGAAAAGCTCCAGGCGGGCGCCCAGTCTTCGGTGCAGGTGATGGGCCAGAGTCAGGAACAGGCCGAGCGCAGTGTTCGTCAGGCCGACGAGGCGGCGCAGTCACTGGAGGAGATCGCCCGCAGCGTGAGTTCCATTACCGAGATGAGCGTGCAGATCGCCACAGCGGTGGATGAGCAGAGTGCCGTGAGCGAGGAGATCAACCGCAGCATCACGAACATCCGTCATTCAGCGGATGGCAATGCCGATGCCATCGTCAACATCGAGCAGGCCGCCCAGGAGCTCAATCAGTTATCCGAGCACCTGGAAGTGCTGGCGGGGCAGTTCTGGGATCGCATCCACTAATGCAAAGAAAAAGGGGACAGATAAATCTGTCCCCTTTTTCTCTAACTGAAGGCCTTCAGCGCCGCTGCCAGTTCCGGGTGATCCTCGGCATGGGTGTGCACGTCCACCCCGGCGGCGATGGCGTCCCAGGCCTGGCGGATGCTGGTGGCGCCGGCGCGGGGGCCCATGGGGTGGCCGAAGACACCCCGGCCGGGTACGAAGCCAAAGTCCACGCTGCCCACCTTGTCGTACACCCGCTTGAGGGTGGCCGCTGAATCACTCCCGCCGGGTACCGGCAGGCAGGGCTTGATCTGGCCCATGGGCTCCAGACAGGCGCGGATGTTGTCACGCACCTCCTCGTCGGTGGTCATCATGCGGGGGCCAAAGCCGGGCATGATCACCGAGTCAAAGCCCGCCAGACGTTGCAGGCGGGTCATCACCCGGCTGTGCACGCCGTAATGGGGCAGGCGACTGAAGGCGGCGATGAAGGGAAAATGGGCGATCAGCGGCACCTGGGTGTGCTTGCGCAGCATGCGCACGCCGGACAGGCCCACGGGCAGGGCATTGACCAGCAGGGCATTGGCGCCCCGTGCCACGGCGGCATCGTGCAACTCCACCAGCCGATCCACCTCGTCGGTGATGTTGGCCAGGTACATCTTGGGGGTGCCGGTGGCCTCTTCGGCGTCACGTCGGGCGCGCCCCAGGTGTTCGCAGCGCTCGGTCAGGGGGGACCAGTCCGGGTCCGCCAGCATCTCGTCATCCTTGGCGATGTCCAGGCCGCCCAGCCAGGCCTCGTGGCCAATGGCGGAGAAGGCATCCGGTGGCAGGCCGATATTGGGTTTGATCACCCCGAAGAAGATGGGGCGGTCATGGGCATTGAGTTGATCCCTGAGCCCCTGCACACCGAACTTCGGGCCCTGAAAGTGGGTCAGGAAGCTGTCTGGAAAGTGGATGTCCTGCAACTTGATCAACGGGATGCCGGGGGTGAAGAAAGGCCCTTCGCCCAGCACTGCCGAGATCAGATTGGGGATGCGCGGGCCAAAGTTCTCATGGGGATGGGCGATCTTCACGCGGCAGGCGAAGATGTCTCCCTGGGCGGCGTGCTGCACGGGATAGCTCAGGGCCTCGCGCTGCTCGATCACTTCCAGTTCCAGCACCTTGGCGCCAAAGCGTGGGCGCAGATCCTCGTCCACGTCCACCCGTTTCCACTGGGCGGTGGACTGCTCGCTGCACAGGTGCGCCGCCGCCGTGCGCGGATCACCCACGCATTCCAGCGTGTAGTCCAGGATGAGGTGCTTTTCCAGATCGATCTGGTGGGGTTCGGCAAAGAAGCCGTCGATGTCGGAGGCCTGCATGGGCGTTACTCGGTTCCCATGAAATGGACGGAAAGACGGCGCTCCGGGCGGGGGCCGTCCAGTTCGATGAAAAAGATGGATTGCCAGCTGCCCAGGCGCAATTCGCCCTCCACGATGGGGATGGTCTCCGAGGCGTTCATGAACAGCCCCATGAGATGGGAATGGGCGTTGTCCCGGCCATCCACCGGATTCTCGTTGTGCCGGTAGTCCCCGTCACGGGGCACCAGGCGCTTGAGGTAAGTGAGCATGTCCTGCTGGAGCATGGGCTCCTGCTCATTGAGGTTCACGTAGGCGGTGGTGTGTCGTGAGATCAGGGTGACGATGCCATTGCGGATACCGCTGTCGGCAAACAGGTCACGAACATGCTGGGTGACATCCAGGATCTGGATGGGGGCCTCGGTGGCAAGCGGCAGTTCGTGGTGGCTGATCTTCATGACAGGCCCGGCAGTGGGAGGTGGGTGAAAGCTAGCCGGGGGTGGGAGAGGCTGTCAAGCTGTGATGAAACAGCCGGCAGGGCGAAGCCCCCCGTGGGAGCGGGCCCCGCCCGCGAAGGGGAGCGGCCATGAAGCAGGGCGCTGCTGGCGCAGCGCATCGCCGGCAAGGCCAGCTCCCACGGGGGCTCCCACGGGGCATTGTTTCCCCTGTGGGAGCGGGCTCAGGTTTGGGATTGCTGGGGTTCGGTTGTCACCTGGGGCTCGGCTGGCGACTCCTTGGGAGCGGGAGGCGCCTGACGCGTTGCCTGCTGCTCGGGCTTCACCTTGGGGCCAATGCCGAGCATGTGCAGCATCACCGGGAAGGCCAGGACGGCGAACAGTACCCCGAAACCAATGCTGGCGCCGATGAGCGACAGATAATCCACCGCCCCCGCCAGCATCTCCCAACTGGAACGGGTGATCCCCGGCAGGGTGATCAAGGCCATCACGAAGGTGAACACACCAAAGCCGATGGAGGCCTTGAAGGGCAGGGAAAACTTGCGAAGGCGGCCGGAGGTGCGCTTGAAGAAGAGCCCCAACAGCACCAGATCGAGCACGATCAGCGGGATCAGCAGCCAGAACCACCCACGGAAAAACTCCAGTACCACAGCCAGAATGCCTACGAATGAAAAGGCCATTGCTTGCTCCTAAGTTTGCAACGTGAATCAGATACGGCCGCGCAGCATGGCGCGGTAGGCGGCCAGCAGGAGACGATCCTTCATGACCCACGGCACCCAGTGTTCCTCGTAGGGGCTGATCACCGGGAAAGACGGTTTCATTTTCAGGTCGTAATCGAATTCCACCAGAATGGCCTTGCCCAGTTCAGTGATCAGAGGGCAGGAGGTGTAGCCATCGTAGCTGGCCGAGTTCTCACGGCCCTGAATGGCCTGGATCATGTTCTCCACGGCCACCGGTACCTGCGACTTCACGCTGGCCGCCGTCTTGCCGATGGGCACGCCGTTGATGTCGCCGGCGCCAAAGACATTGGCATACCGATTGTGCTGCAGGGTGTGGCGATCCACTTCCAGCCAGCCCTTGAACGGGGCCTCCTGAGCCGCCAGTTCACTCTCGCGCAGGGAATCCGGTGCGCTCATGGGTGGCACCACGTGGATGAAGTCGTAATCCAGGGTCTCGTCACCCAGGGGAGTTTCGAAGGTGGCGGTCTTGGCGTCCGGGTCGATGGCCGTGAGGGGGTGATCCCAGTGAATCTCGATGCCACGTTCCGGGAAGTTCTTGCTCAGGAAGTCGTCGGCATCCGGTTGGGAGAACAGGCTGGCCCCCGGTGGCAGGTAATGCATCTCGGCGCGATCCCGGGTGCCGCGCTCCTTCATGCGACTCTCGGTGAGCATGGTGACCTTCAGCGGCGCGCCGGCACATTTGATGTCGCCGCGGGGGCGGGTGAACAGGCCCACACCGCCGTTATCGACGAACTCATCCACGGCCCGCCAGGTACGCTGTGCCACATCGGGCGTATCGTAAACACAGCCCACGCCGCGTTGACCGATCAGCTCTTTCGACATGCCCTCCACTTGGTCGTAATTGACCTGCAGGCCCGTCGTCACCATGAGGTAATCGTATTCCACGGTGCGCCCATCCTCAGTGATCACCCGGTTGTTGTCCGGGTCATATTCGGCCACCATGTCGTGCATCCAGTGCACACCGGAGGGTATGTAGCGACGGTTGTTGTCCAGGGTTTTGGTCGTTTCCCACACGCCGGTGGCCACCAGGGTGAGTCCGGGCTGGTAATAGTGCGCTTCGCGCCGATCGATCAGGGTGATCTGGGCGCCTTCCAGTTCGCGATTCAGTCGCGTGGCGCAGGACAGGCCAGCGGCCCCGGCGCCCACAATGACAATGCGGGCGTTGGTGGATACGGCGCGGGCCGTACCCGAATAAAGCAGGCCGCTGGTGGCGGCGCCGGCCAGCAGGGCACCGCCGCCGGAAAGTCGCAGGAAGTCACGTCGGGAGAGGCCTTTGTCGCCCAGCGCGCGCTGGACCGCCGATTGGATCTGTTTATCTTTATGGTTCATCGGTACTTCGCTCCATACCTCGGGGTGGTCAGCCGGGGGTGGGTCGAACGGACGCCCGGGGGCGTGGCATAGAGGCTCACCGCTGCGGCTGTAATGTTCGCTTTATAGTATAAGCATATTAGCATGTTGTCGGCGCGAACAATCCAGCAAACCGTTACAATGCGCGCCTCGACAGACCCAACAAACCTACAAAGGCTGGCGACGCTGGCCGATCTGCCGGACCATTTCCCATGAGTGCGAACCCCAGCCCTATCCAGCCCATCGAGTTCAAGGGCCGCATGATCCTGGTCTCCATCCTGAGGCTGCACCCGGCCGAGCCGGCGGTGCTGCAGGAGGCCCTGGAGGCGCGCATGCACGAGGCGCCGGACCTGATGCGTGACATGCCCGTGGTGGTGGACCTGGATGCCATGGCCGACACGCCGGCTCAGGACCTGCTTTCGGTGCTGGAAACGGTGCGCCAGCATGGATTGAAGCTGATTGGATTACTCCACAGCGAGGCTTCGGCGCCGTTCGCTGATCGCACGGGCCTGCCACTGATCGTGCTCGGCCCCCGCGCTGGTGGCGAGATACCACTGCGGCCGGCACCGAAGCCCGCGACTGACAGTGCCCCCAAAGAGCCTCCGGAAGCCGCCCCGGTGGCCCCCGTACAGGCCGTCCATACACCCTCCCTGGTGGTCAACCAGCCGGTGCGTTCCGGGCAGCAGGTGTATGCACGCGGGGGAGACCTGATCATCACTGGTGCGGTGTCGGCAGGGGCAGAGGTGCTGGCCGATGGGCACATCCATGTGTATGGCCCGCTGCGGGGCAAGGCCCTGGCCGGTGTGCGCGGGCTGGATTCGGCACGCATCTTTTGTCGGCGTCTGGATGCAGAACTGGTATCCATTGCCGGACATTACCGTATTGCAGAGGATATCCTGGACACCGAGCGGGGTGATAATCGCCTGATCACCCTGTCCGGTGAGACCATCAGGATTTCGGAAATCTAGCGCTGAACCTTCTAAGGAGATGCAGGCTTTATGTCACGCATTGTAGTTGTTACCTCGGGTAAGGGAGGGGTGGGCAAGACCACCACGTCTGCCGCCATCGCCACCGGACTGGCCCAGGAGGGGCACAAGACCGCCGTTGTGGACTTCGATGTGGGTCTGCGCAACCTGGACCTGATCATGGGTTGCGAGCGGCGGGTGGTGTATGACTTCGTCAATGTGATCAACGGCGACGCCAACCTGCGTCAGGCCCTGATCAAGGACAAGCGCACCGAGAACCTCTACATCCTGCCGGCGTCCCAGACCCGGGACAAGGAAGCCCTCACTCAGGAAGGGGTGGAAAAGGTGCTGGAGGAGTTGTCCAAGGAGTTTGAATACATCATCTGCGACAGCCCCGCCGGCATCGAGCGCGGTGCCCTGATGGCGGCCTATTTTGCCGATGAGGCCATTGTGGTCACCAACCCGGAGGTGTCCAGCGTGCGCGACTCTGACCGCATGCTGGGCATCCTCTCCAGCAAGACCCGCCGCGCCGAACAGGGTGAGGAGCCGTTGCCCGCCCATCTGCTGATCACCCGTTACTCGGCGGATCGGGTGGAGAAGGGCGAGATGCTCAGCGTGGAGGATGTGCAGGAGATCCTGTCCATCGGCATGCTGGGGGTGATTCCCGAGTCCCAGGCGGTGCTCAACGCCTCCAACGCCGGTATGCCAGTGGTGCTGGACACGGAATCGGACGCGGGACAGGCCTACCGGGATGCCGTGGCCCGGTTCCTGGGCGAAGATCGGCCCCACCGTTTCATCACCACGCAGAAAAAGGGCATCTTCGGACGCCTGTTCAGAGGTTGATCGTCATGAAGGGTATCTTCGATTATTTCCGGAGCCCGCGACAGACCAGCGCCAAGGTGGCCAAGGAGCGCCTGCAGGTCATCGTGGCCCGGGAGCGCAGTAGCCGCTCGGGTCCGGACTACCTCCCGGCGCTGCACAAGGAGTTGCTGGAGGTGATCCGCAAGTATGTCCAGGTGGGTGACGATGCGGTGCAGATGAACCTGGAAAACGAGGGTGACTGCGAGATCCTGGAGGTGAACATCACCCTGGGGGACAAGCAGTAGGGAGCGGGGTGGTCAGACCCCCGGTTCCACCTCCCAGGGGCCTGGGCGTCCCGGCACGGAGCAAAGCTGATCCAGCCGGGCGCTGAACCGTGCCCGGGAGATGGATTCCGCGCCCATGCGTGTCATGTGCTCGGACGGGGTCTGGCAGTCCAGTAGCGGATAGCCCCAGTGCTGCAGGTGCCGGCACAGGACCACCAGGGCCACCTTGGAGGCGTCGGTGGCATGGCTGAACATGGACTCCCCGAAGAACACCCGGCCCACGGTCACCCCGTACAGGCCGCCTACCAGTTCTCCCTGCCGCCATACTTCCACCGAGTGGGCATAGCCGGTGCGGTGCATCTGGGTGAACGCCTGCTGCATCCCGTAGGTGATCCAGGTGCCGTCCACGCCACGTCTTGGGCCGGCGCAGCCCTTGATCACTTCGTTGAATGCCTGGTCGAAGGTGACGGTGAACTCGCCACGACGCAGGGTCTTCTTGAGGCTGCGGCTGACGCGCACGTTTTCGGGGTAGATCACGGTGCGCGGGTCCGGCGACCACCAGAGGATGGGCTGTCCGGCCTCGTACCAGGGGAAGATGCCGTGTCGGTAGGCGTTCAGCAGCCTCGGCAGGCTCAGGTCCCCGCCTGCGGCCAGCAGCCCGTTGGGTTCACGCAGGGCCCGTTCCACCGGCGGAAAGGGTTCGTCTGTCTGGCCAGGGCGCAGCCAGGTGAGGGATTGCACTTGGTTGTTGCCAGACATGGCGTCTCCATTCTCTTGAGTCTGCAACGTCGTTTCCCCAGTATCGCCGCAGTGGTGCCTATAGGGAAGGGTTCCTTTCCTCGCCCCTCACCCCAACCCCTCTCCCCGCAGGGGAGAGGGGCATCAGATCTGTCGGAAAGGGGACAGACTCATCAGCTTCTCGCACTGCTCCCGCATGGCCTCCTCTTCGCGACGACAGAAATCCGCCACAGGGCCGCGCAGTCCGGCATTGTCCACCCAGTGGGCGGACCAGGTGCGGGTGGGCAGAAAGCCCCGGCTGATCTTGTGTTCCCCCTGGGCGCCTGGCTCGAACCGGTCCAGACCGTGGCGGATGCAGTAGTCGATGCCCTGGTAATAACAGGCCTCGAAATGCAGGCCGTCATAGTCCCGTTCGCATCCCCAGTAACGGCCATATAGGGTGTCGCGGCTTCGGTAGCACAGGGCTGCCGCCACCGGCTGGTCATCTTCCTCGGCCAGTACCATGATCACCTGGCGACCCAGTGTGCGGGCGGTTTCCCGGAAGAACTCCAGGGTGAGGGTGGGGATGCCGAACTTGCGCTCGAAGGTGGCCAGGTAAAAGCGGTGGAACACCGCCCAAAGCGCGTCATCCACCTCATCCCCATGCAGGATGCGCACGTCCAGCCCCTGCTCCTGCACCCGGCGCCGTTCCCGTTTCACGTTCTTGCGTTTCTTGGAGCTGAAGCAGTCCAGGAAATCATCGAAATCCCGGTAACCATCGTTGCGCCAGTGATACTGACAGCCCATGCGCAGGGCCAGTCCCATCTCCCTGAGGGCCTGGGTGTCCTCGGTGTCCGTGAACAAAAAGTGCGTGGTGGACAACCCCTGGCTGCCGGTGAACTCGATGGCCTGCTGGATCAGGGTCTGACGCAGTGCCCGTGTATCGCGCTGGGGGTGGACCAGCAGGCGCGGGCCGGTGGCCGGGGTGTAAGGGATGGAGGACACCAGTTTGGGGTAGTAACGCAGCCCCGAGCGCTGCCAGGCCTGCTCCCAGGCCCAGTCGAACACGAACTCGCCGTAGTTGTTGGTCTTGGCATAGAGGGGCAGGGCGGCCACCAGGGTGCCATCCGGCTCCCGCAGGATCATGTGGCGGGGATACCAGCCAAACTTCGAGCCCAGGCAGTCGTGCCTCTCCAGGGCGGAGAGGAAGGCATGGCTGAGGAAAGGGTGGTCATGGCCACCCAAAAGATCCCATTCCTGCGGCTGGATAGGGTCCAGGGCATCGATGATGCGAAGTTCCAGCGCGGCGTGGGAGGCATCAGCCATGGTGGAGCCTTGATGTGGGCACCCTGATTAGGACCGGGTGGGGCGGCCGGTGTTCCATGGTGCAACCTGTCATGGTCGCCCTCATCCCCGGCCCTTGCTACACCTCGTCCAGAAACCGCTCTGCATCCAGCGCCGCCATGCAGCCGGCGCCGGCCGAAGTGACCGCCTGCCGGTAGACATGGTCCATCACATCCCCCGCCGCGAACACCCCAGGAATACTGGTGGCCGTGGCGTTGCCGTCCAGGCCGCTCTTCACGCGGATGTAGCCATTGTTCATCTCCAGCTGACCCTCGAACAGATCCGTGTTCGGCTTGTGGCCGATGGCGATGAACACCCCCTGCAGATCCACATCCTGGGTCTGGCCGGAATTCACATGACGGATGCGCATCCCGGTGACGCCGGTCTGATCCCCCAGCACCTCGTCCAGCACATGGTCCCAGGTGATGGTGACCTTGCCCTCACGCTCCTTCTCGAAGAGCTTGTCCTGCAGGATCTTCTCGGCCCGCAGCTTGTCGCGTCGGTGCACCAGGGTGACATGATCGGCGATGTTGGCCAGGTACAGGGCCTCTTCCACGGCGGTGTTGCCGCCGCCGATCACCGATACCTTCTGGCCGCGATAGAAAAACCCATCGCAGGTGGCGCAGGCGGACACCCCGCGGCCCTTGAAGATCTCCTCGGAGGGCAGGCCCAGATACATGGCCGAGGCCCCGGTGGCGATGATCAGGGCATCGCAGGTGTAGCTGCCGGCATCGCCCGTGAGTCGAAAGGGCCGCTGGCTCAGTTCCGCCGTATGGATGTGATCAAAGATCACCTCCGTCTCGAAGCGCTCGGCATGACGCTTCATGCGGGCCATGAGCTCGGGCCCCTGCACCCCGTCCGCCTCGCCGGGCCAGTTGTCCACGTCGGTGGTGGTGGTCAACTGCCCCCCTTGTTCCAGGCCGGTGACCAGCACCGGATTCAGGTTGGCGCGGGCCGCGTAAACTGCGGCGGTGTAGCCGGCCGGACCGGAGCCCAGAATCAGCAGGCGGCAGTGTTTGGTGTCACTCATCGTAAACTGTCTCCCTCAAAGTACGGCCAATCTACTCAAAGCGGCCACAAGCGTAAAGGCGTCGGCGGTGATGGTTGGTGTGCGCCCGCTGGCGCTCCTACGGTACACTAGGCGGCTAGCCTTCAACCCAGACTCCAAATTGGCTCAGGCACGGCAAAAGAAAAAGGCGGAGAAGACCGTACGCGGCAAGCAACCGACGCCCCGACGCCCCATGAGCGCTCATCTGCGCCGGGGTTTGCGCGAGGGTGCGCTGCTGGTGCTCACGGCGGCGGCCGCCTATCTGTTCATCGCCCTGGCAAGCTACAACCCCGCCGACCCCGGCTGGTCTCAGACCGGCACCGGCATGCAGGTGAACAACCTGGGTGGGCGCGTGGGCGCCTGGTTTGCAGACATGTTCTTCTACCTGTTTGGCTATCTGGCCTATCTGGCGCCGGTGATGGTGGGCTACAGCGGCTGGCTGGTGTTCCGCGGGCGCAAGGATACCGGTGAGCTGGACCTGCACACCCTGGGGGTACGCTGGTTCGGTTTCATGATCACCCTGGCCGCCGGCTGTGGTCTGGCCACCCTGCATTTCCTGCCGGGCATGCTGCCGCTCAATGCTGGCGGCATCCTGGGCGAGGTGATTGGGGAGGGGCTGGTGCCCATGCTGGACCTGGTGGGGGTGACCCTGTTCCTGCTGGCCCTGTTCCTCACCGGCGTGACCCTGTTCACCGGGCTGTCCTGGCTGGCCCTGATGGATGCCGTGGGCAGGGGCGTGCTGTGGCTCGTGGCCCGTGGCCGGGAGAAGCTGGCGGTCATCATGGAACGCCGCGCCCTGAGGCGTGCCGAGAAGGCCCGCGAGGCCGAGGTGAAAAAGGAGGAAAAACGCCAGCAGGCCGAGGCCCGCAAGGAGGAAAAGCGCCAGCAGGCAGAGAAGCAGGCCGCCGAGAAGGCGACCCGCAAGGCCCGCAAGAACGACAAGCCCCGGATCGAGCCGGTGCTGGAACCGATGGTGCCCGAACCCGAGCCTGCCCTTCCCAAGGCCAAAAAACCCAAGATGCAGTTGTCGCTGTTCGGCGATGACACCATCGACCCCAACGCCGCGCCGCCGCTCAAACTGCTGGACGAGCCCAAGCCCCAGGAGGGCGGCTTTACCGAGGAATACCTGGAAAAGCTCTCCCGCCTGGTGGAGGAAAAGCTCCAGGACTTCGGTGTGCAGGTGGAGGTGGTCGAGGTTCATCCTGGCCCTGTGATCACCCGCTTCGAGCTTCAGCCCGCCGCCGGTGTGAAGGTCAGCCGCATCTCCGGCCTGTCCAAGGACCTGGCCCGGGCCCTGTCGGTGATCAGTGTGCGCATCGTCGAGGTGATCCCCGGCAAGTCCACCGTGGGCCTGGAGATCCCCAACCAGAAGCGGGAACTGGTCAGCCTCTCGGAGATCATCCGCGCGCCGGTCTTCGATGGTGCGGGGTCGGCGCTGACCCTGGCGCTGGGCAAGGATATCGGTGGCTCCCCTGTGGTGGCCGACCTGGCCAAGATGCCGCACCTGCTGGTGGCGGGTACCACCGGCTCGGGTAAGTCCGTGGCCATCAATGCCATGCTGCTCTCCTTGCTGTTCAAGGCGCGGCCTGCGGATGTGCGCCTGATCCTCATCGACCCGAAGATGCTGGAGCTGTCCATCTACGAGGGCATCCCGCACCTGCTGGCCCCCGTGGTCACGGACATGAAGGAGGCCTCCAACGCCCTGCGCTGGGGGGTGGCGGAGATGGAGCGCCGCTACAAGCTCATGTCCCACATGGGGGTGCGCAACATCGCCGGCTACAACCGCAAGCTCAAGGAAGCAGCAGCCAAGGGCGAACCCATCCGCGACCCCTTCTACAACCCCCAGGCGGCCCTGGACCCGGATGAGCCGGCCCCCGAGCTGCAGCCGCTGCCATTCATCGTCATCGTGGTGGACGAATTCGCCGACATGATGATGGTGGTGGGCAAGAAGGTGGAGGAGCTGATCGCCCGTTTGGCCCAGAAGGCCCGGGCCGCCGGCATCCATCTGATCCTGGCCACCCAGCGCCCTTCGGTGGACGTGATCACCGGCCTGATCAAGGCCAACATCCCCACGCGGGTCGCCTTCCAGGTCTCCTCCCGGGTGGACTCGCGCACCATCCTGGACCAGATGGGGGCGGAACAGCTCCTGGGGCACGGGGACATGCTCTACCTGCCGCCGGGCAGCGGCCATCCGGTGCGACTGCACGGGGCCTTCGTGGCAGACCACGAGGTGCACGAGGTGGTCAACTTCCTCAAGGCCCAGGGCGAGCCCGAGTATGTGGATGCGGTGCTTGAGGAACCCGAATCGGGATCGGCGGTCGTACCAGGACTGGAGCCGGTGGACAGTGGCGAGGAGTCCGACCCCTTGTACGATCAGGCCGTGGCCATCGTCCTGGAGTCGCGCAAGGCGTCCATTTCCTATGTGCAGCGGCGCCTGAAGATCGGCTACAACCGCGCCGCCCGGATGATCGAGGACATGGAGAACGCCGGCGTGGTCAGCCCCCTGCAATCCAACGGTAATCGGGAAGTACTGGCGCCCGCGCCACAGGAGTAGTGCATCATGCGCAGATTATTGATCCTCTTGGTTCTGCTGGGGCTCGTGATCGCCCCTGCCCAGGCCGACAATGCTCGGGAGCGGCTCAACCACTTCTTTCAGGAGATGGAGAGCTTCCAGGCCGATTTCGAGCAGGTGGTGCTCACGGAGCAGGACGAGGTCATGCAGGCCACCGAAGGACGTGTGTATCTCAAGCGCCCCGGTCAGTTCCGCTGGGACTATGAGAAGCCCTACACCCAGCAGATCATCGCCGATGGCCAGTTCCTGTGGACTTACGATGAAGACCTGGCCCAGGCCACCGTTCAGGAGATGGATGAAGTGCTGGGCCGCACCCCGGTGATGCTGCTCTCCCAACCCCGCCCCCTGGAAGAGGATTTCCATGTGGAAGAACAGGGCGAGATCGAGGGCATGAGCTGGCTGGCCCTGACCCCACGGGAAGCAGGCTCGGATTTCGAACAGTTGCTGATCGGCATGGACGGACGTCAGGTGCGCATGATGGTGCTGTATGACCAGTTCGGTCAGCAGACCCGCATCCGCTTTGGTGACATGGACATCAACCCCGATATTCCCGCCTCCCGGTTTCGCTTCGAACCCCCGCCGGGCGTGGACGTGATGCACAACTAAGGGTGCCCAGGTCGCCTGATCCATCCTCCGAGGCCATGGCCGCATCCGATCCCATCAACCCGGCCCGCCCCCTGGCCGACCGGATGCGGCCGACGCATCTGGATGAGTACGCCGGACAGCTGCATCTGCTCGCCCCCGGCAAGCCCCTGCGCCGCTCCATCGAGGAGGATCACCTGCACTCCATGGTCTTCTGGGGGCCACCGGGCACCGGCAAGACCACCCTGGCCCGGCTGATCGCCCATTATTGCGGGGCTCGGTTCATCACCCTCTCTGCCGTCCTCAGCGGCGTCAAGGACATCCGTGCCGCCGTGGAACAGGCCCGGGAGACCCAGCAGCAGGCGCACCGACCCACCCTGCTGTTCGTGGATGAGGTGCACCGCTTCAACAAGTCCCAGCAGGATGCCTTTCTGCCCCATGTGGAAGACGGGACCATCGCCTTCATTGGCGCCACCACGGAAAACCCCTCGTTCGAGTTGAACAACGCACTGCTCTCGCGGGTGCGCACCTATGTGCTCAAGAATCTGGAGCAGGCCGACATCCGTGCCATCATCGACCGGGCCCTGGAAGATGCCCAGCGGGGCCTGGGAGACCGTCACCTGCACATGGCCCCGGAGTTGCGGGACCTGCTGGCCCGGATGGCCGACGGCGATGCCCGTCGGGCCCTCAATCTGCTGGAGATCGCCGCCGATCTGGCCCGGGACGAAGGGCAGGGGCCCGTGATCGATCAGACCATCCTGGAGGAGGTTACCAGCCAGGGCCTGCGTCGTTTCGACAAGGGCGGCGAGTTGTTCTACGACCAGATCTCCGCCCTGCATAAATCCGTGCGGGGCAGTGACCCGGATGCGGCACTGTACTGGTTCTGTCGCATGATCGACGGGGGCTGCGATCCTCGCTACCTGGCCCGGCGCATCGTGCGCATGGCCAGCGAGGACATCGGCAACGCCGACCCCCGGGCACTCACCCTGGCCCTGCAGGCCTGGGACACCTTCGATCGTCTGGGCAGTCCGGAAGGCGAGCTGACCCTGGCCCAGGCGGTGATCTATCTGGCCTGCGCCGCCAAGAGCAACGCCGTGTACGTGGCTTACAACACCGCCCTGGAAGATGCCCGCAAGCGCGGTACCCAGGAGGTACCCCTGCACCTGCGCAATGCCCCCACGCGGCTGATGAAGCAGCTGGATTACGGCAAGGGGTATCGCTATGCCCACGACGAGGTGGATGGCTTTGCGGCGGGGGCCTGTTACTTTCCCGAGGGCATGGGTGAGCCCCGGTATTACGAGCCGGTGGAGCGGGGACTGGAGATCCGCATTCGAGAAAAGCTGCTGGATCTGCGGCGGCGGAATCGGGAAAGCCGGTCGTAGGGGCCCCCCTACCGCGTCAACCCCGCATACAGCGTCGGCAACGTCTCCGGCAACCTGGCCACATGGTCCACCACCATATACCGCTTGGCCCCGAAGATCCGTTCCACATAGTCATCCGCATGGGGATCCAGGCTCATGCAGAAGGCGTCCACGCCGTGCCTGGCCACCTCTTCCACCGCATGCCGCGCATCCTGGCGCAGGTATTGGGGATCGCGCACATCCGTATCCGAAGGCTCCCCATCGGTGATGATCAGCATGAGCTTCTTGCGCGTGGGCTGACGCCGCAGCAATTCACCCGCGTGGCGAATCGCCGTGCCCATGCGCGTGGACAGCTGCCCCTTCATGCCCGCCAGGCGACCCTTCACCTTATCGTCGTAGGCCTCCTCGAAGTCCTTGAATCGGAAATACTCCACGTCGTGCCGCCCATCGGAATCAAAGCCATGGATGGCAAACGGGTCGCCGATGCGATCCATGGCGCCGGCCAGCAGGGCGGTGGCCTCCCGGGCCAGTTCCAGGATGGTGCTGTGGGTGCCGCGCACCTGATCATTGGTGGACTCGGACAGGTCGATGAGCACCAGGACCGATAGATCCCGCACCTTGCGCTCGTGGCGGATATGCACCCGAGGGTCGGGCTGGCGCCCCATGCGCAGGTCCACCATGGACTCCACCAGGGCGTTGAGATCCAGATCATCCCCTTCGGGCTGGCGACGATGGCGCTGCATGCCCTGGGGTTGCAGCGCCTCGATGAGGTACTTCAGACGACTGATCAGCGGCTTGTGCTTGTCGGCCACTGCATCAATCACTGCCGGGTCGCCCATCACCGGGCGGCGCTCCAGGAGCGTGCACCAGTGGGGGCGCTCCAGCTGCATCTGGTAGTCCCATTCCTGGTAGTGATAGGGGAGGGAGACCGGCGGCTTGCCCTCCTGCTCATTGAGGCTCAGATCCTCGGAGTCCCGGAAGAACTCGGAGCTCAGGATCAGGATCTGCTGGGCATCGTCGCCGGCGAAGGGCACATCCAGCTCGTTGATCATCTCCATCAGCGAGACATGGATCCGCTCCTGCTGGGGTTGCCCGAGGCGAACGGTATCGAAGTCCTCCTCGGAGCCCAGGGCCCAGATATAGCGGTTGTCATCCCGATAGAGAACGGGGATGTGGTCGTGCACCGAGTGGAAGTCATCGGCATGGGGGAAGTGGGGCGCCAGTTCGAAGGCCAGTTGCCAGGCCAGGCCATGGCGCTCCAGGTCGTCATGGATGGCGGCAAAGGCCTCACGGGCACGCCCAATGAATGGGTGGTCGTCCTGGTAGTCCGGGTCCAGCAGGGCGCGGGCGGTCCGGCCCAGCATGGGGGTGACCGCGTCGCCGTCCTTGGGGCTGCTTGCATGCAAGGGCGCCCAGATCTGGCGCAGGCCGGGGAAGGCATTCATGGCCAGGGTCTCCACCCGGGCGTCCTCGATCAGGCCCACCAGCATCCCGGTGATACCGCCCGGGTTATCGGCAGGCATGCGGGCGCGGCTGTACACCACATGGGCGGCCGCATGGGCGGCGGTGGCCCGATAGATCTGCAGTCCACTGAGGCCGTGCTCGTCGTCGTAGGCATCGGGGACGTGGACGGTGAAGCCTTCGATATAGGGGCGTACACCCTCCTTGGACTCAAAATCGCCACTGGTGGGTCGCAGGAAGAAATCCCGTGCCCACAGGGCCCGCAGGTACATGTTGATGCGTCGGTGTACGTCCACGAACAGGGTGCCGCGGCGCTCCTTCTGGAACACGGACTGGGATTCGGGGGTCTCCAGAGCGAAGTAGGCCACCTGGGCCTTGTAATCGCGCCCATGGACCTTGGCCCCCCACAGGGCCCAGCGGCGCAGGCCGCCCAGGGTGAGATGGGTCAGGAGCACGTCCAGGTGTTCCAGCATGGGGCGGATGCCCCGGGGCGCCTGGGCCACCAGGTTTTCCAGCAGGCCCAGGTAGCGCAGGAACAGATCGGGATCACCCAGGCGCCGCGCCGCAATGGGGCTGGTGGAGATCACCAGGCCCACCACGGCGCCGCTGGTTTTGGAGGAGAGCCTGGCCGAGGCTTCCAGCAGATAGCGCACCGCGTCCTCGCCCAGTTCCCGGGCGACGCTGGGGGCCTCCTGGATGAAGTCGATCACCGGTTCGCTGCCACGACCCAGGCTTTTGAGGGCCACGGCGCCTTCCAGGTAAAAGTTTTTCAGGCCCGAGGGGCTGAAGGTGCGCACCGCCTCCTGCCACGCTGAACCCATCACCTCCTCGGCATGACCTCCCAGGTCATCCAGCAGATCCCGATAATCTTCCAGATCGATGCTCATGGCACTCCACTCCGAGTGGCTCAGAAAAAGGTGGTCACCGCCGCATCCAGCGCGTCGCGCATGTCCGGGTCGTCCGTCAGGGGGCGCACCAGGGCCATGCGGCAGGCGGCTAGGGGGTCTACATCCCGGGCGATCAGGGAGCCGGCGTGGACCAGCATGCGGGTGGAGATGCCTTCGTCCAGACCGTGACCCTTCAGGTTGCGGGCGCGCTCGGCCACGCCCACCAGTTTGCCGGCCACGTCATGGGAGACACCCGTCTCGTGGGAGACGATCTCCTTCTCCACATCGGCCTCCGGATAACCAAAATCCAGAGCGCCGAAACGTTGTTTGGTGGATTGCTTCAAATCCTTCATCAGACTCTGGTAACCCGGGTTGTACGAGATCACCAGCTGAAAATCCTCATGGGCCTCGACCAGTTCCCCTTTCTTCTCCAGGGGCAGAACGCGGCGATTGTCGGTCAGGGGGTGGATCACCACCACGGTGTCCTGCCGGGCCTCCACGACTTCGTCCAGGTAGCAGATGGCACCATGACGTGCAGCCAGGGTGAGGGGGCCGTCCTGCCAGCGGGTGCCGTTGGCATCCAGCAGGTAGCGTCCCACCAGGTCGGAGGCGGTCATGTCCTCGTTACAGGCCACGGTGATCAGGGGCTTGCCCAGCTTCCAGGCCATGTACTCCACAAAACGGGTCTTGCCGCAACCGGTGGGGCCCTTGAGCATCATGGGCATGCGCACGGCATAGGCGGCCTCGTAGAGATCCACCTCGTCGCCCACGGCGCGGTAATAGGGTTCTTGGGTGACCTGATAATCGCGAACGTCTTCGTGCATGGGTGTCTCCTGCTAAGCCCCTCTCCCGCGGGCGGGAGAGGGGGTGGGGTGAGGGCAGGGCGGATGCCCCCGGGCTCAGCCCTTGTGCACCAGCATGGAGGTGCCCTGGCACTGGGCGTAGTTGTCGTAACCGATCAACCGCACCAGGTGACCCGGGTTCTCCTGCTTGCAGGCCTCCACTTCGGCCAGGACGGTGTCCACCGACTGCTCACCGAACATGGGCAGCTTCCACATGTACCAGTAGGAACCGAAGGCGTTCTCGGGCTCGCTGTGCTCGATGGCCGGGTTCCAGCCCTGGTCCACCAGATACTGGATCTGCTGGCGGATCTGCTCGGCGTTCATCTGCGGCAGGTAGGAGAAGGTCTCGTATTTCTGCGACGACTTGAAGCTCTGGATATCAGACATGGTGTCATCCTCTTTCGATCAGGTGGCGGGGCGGCGCTGCGCCGCCCTCGCAAGGGTCAATGAGCGGGTTCGATCAGCGGTGCTGCACGTCCAGCTTGTCCACGGTGTCGAACTCGAACTTGATCTCCTTCCAGGTTTCCATGGCGATCTTGAGTTCGGGGCTGTGGCTGGCGGCGGCAGTGAGGATGTCCTTGCCTTCCTTCTCCAGCTCGCGGCCTTCGTTGCGGGCCTGCACACAGGCTTCCAGAGCCACGCGGTTGGCGGTGGCGCCGGCCGCGTTGCCCCAGGGATGACCCAGGGTGCCGCCGCCGAACTGGAACACGGCGTCGTCACCGAAGATGGCGACCAGTGCCGGCATGTGCCACACGTGGATGCCGCCAGAGGCCACGGCGAAGACGCCAGGCATGGAGCCCCAGTCCTGATCGAAGAAGATGCCGCGGGAGCGGTCTTCCTTGATGTAATCCTCGCGCAGCAGGTCGATCCAGCCCAGGGTGGCATCACGGTCGCCTTCCAGCTTGCCCACCACGGTGCCGGTGTGCAGGTGGTCGCCGCCGGACAGACGCAGGATCTTGGCCAGCACCCGGAAGTGGATACCGTGGCGCGGATGACGGTCCATGACCGCGTGCATGGCGCGGTGGATGTGCAGCAGCATGCCGTTTTCGCGGCACCAGTTGGCCAGGCCGGTGTTGGCGCAGAAACCGCCGGTGATGTAGTCGTGCATGATGATGGGGGCACCGATTTCCTTGGCGTACTCGGCGCGCTTGTACATCTCTTCCGGCGTGGGGGCGGTCACGTTCAGGTAGTGGCCCTTGCGCTCGCCGGTTTCCTGCTCCGCCTTGTCGATGGCTTCCATGACGAAGTCGAAACGCTGGCGCCAGCGCATGAACGGCTGGGAGTTCACGTTCTCGTCGTCCTTGGTGAAGTCCAGACCACCGCGCAGGCACTCATACACGGCCCGGCCATAGTTCTTGGCAGACAGGCCCAGCTTGGGCTTGATGGTGCAGCCCAGCAGGCCGCGGCCATACTTGTTCATGATGTCGCGTTCCACCTGGATGCCGTGCGGAGGACCACCGCAGGTCTTCACATAGGCAATGGGGAAGCGCACGTCTTCCAGACGCAGGGTGCGCACGGCCTTGAAGCCGAACACGTTGCCCACCAGGGAGGTGAACACGTTGACCACCGAGCCTTCCTCAAACAGGTCGATGGGGTAGGCGATGAAGGCATAGAAGCACTCATCGTCACCGGGCACATCCTCGATCTTGTAGGCGCGGCCCTTGTAGTAGTCCATGTCGGTGAGCAGGTCGGTCCACACCGTGGTCCAGGTGCCGGTGGAGGACTCGGCGGCCACGGCGGCGGCAGCCTCTTCGCGATCCACACCCGGCTGCGGGGTGATCTTGAACACCGCCAGGATGTCGGTATCGCGGGGGGTATACTCCGGGGTCCAGTACGTCTGGCGGTAGTCTTTTACACCAGCACTGTAGGTCTTAACGGCCATCGTCGACTCCTTTGATTTTTTAGGTTCTGTCGCCCCCCTGCCGGCGGCGCCGGTGTAGGGTGCGTAACAAGTCTGCTTCGACGTGAGAAAGACTACAATAAGTGCGGGTATAATTAATAATCAATTGTTGTGATTGTTTGGATAACCTATAGGTTATGCAGGAGGGCGCAACAACCCGCCAGCCCGACCGACAGGTATCGGGCGCGGGGAGCAAGGCGGGATCCGGCAGGGTGTGAGCGGTTACAGCGAGCGATTGGATGCCGACTGGGCCACTTTCCCCAGTACCACCGAGCCGGCGGCTGGCCGGCGCTGCACGCTGGGGTCCACCTGGGTGGTGGTTTTTTGGGGGGTGACGGGCACCGTATCCACTCCCAGCAGGGGGGCCAGATCACCCCCGTGTGGCCGGGCAGGTTGTCCAGGCGCTCATAAAAGTTGCCATTGGCCTGGTTATGGGCCAGCAGCCAGGCTCGAAAACGCTGGAAAAGCTTTTTGTCCACCTGGCCCGGCTCCTTCCAGAAACCATTCAGGGCGCCTTGATGGGTGAGCCCGGGCATGTGATAGACGGGGTCCCCCAGCACACACACGGGGGTGCCATGCAGGATCGATGACAGGCCCACGGTGCTATTGATCACCACGGTGCCCCGGGCATGGTCCAGCAGTTTGGGCAGATGCAGGTCGTGTACGTAGAACACCCGGTCGGCCACGCCCTGGTCCTGTGCCAGTCGCTTGATCAGGCGGGTGTAGTCGGTGTAACCCCGATCCAGTGGATGGTGCTTGAACACCAGTCGATGCCCCGCTGGCGCGCTCTCCACGAAGGAGCGCAGCACCACACCAATGAATTCCTCAATGCTTTCGAAATCCGAATGCACGGTGATCTGGGCATCGTTGTGGGTTTGCAGGGGCACCAGGAAAAAGGGTGGGGCATCCGGCGCCAGGATCTGCTGCTCCGACGGCGCTTCAAGCCGCGAAAAGTGGAGCTTGCGCGCCGCTCCACGGCACCAGTAAAACGCTTCCTTGAAGGGGTTCAATGAGCGATGATGCCGATACCGGGGGAACCGCCAGGCCAGAAAGAAATTCCACAGGGCAAAGGAGACCGCAAACGTGGCTGACCATGCAAAAGCGTGACGTGTGTGTTGCTTGACGGCCTGCTCTACCGAATGGTCGGGGAATCGTCGGTAGACCTCCGGGTCGCGGGGCAGGGACGAGAAGCTGTTTACGCCGTCACGTTCCAGGGTGATATGGTCGGGGCGCAAATAGCCCTCTTCGAAGACGTAGAGCCGCGTCTTCATGAACCGGATCAGGTGGGGCACCACCCGGTGGTAGGGGCGGCAGTCGCCAAAGAGCATCACCGCATCATAGCGCTGCCGGGTGAGCAGGCCCGAGAGGAAGTCCGGCCATTGGTCGAAGCTGCCCCGAAAGGGAATGGCGTCGCGCGGATAAAAGAGCTGGTCACCGGCGCAGAAATTGACCTTGTCCACCCGCGCACCAACCGCCTCGAGGTCCTTCTTCAGGCGCCAGAAAAAAGGACCCATGGGGCCCTGCAACAGCAGAATCCGCTTCCCGGAAAAATGCGACAGCACAACGTCCCCTCGGCCTTCGAGATGAAATACAATCCCTTCGCGGGACATCTTCAGTCCCGGTCTTAACAATGGTCAAATTCTAGCACTAAAACCTTCCATCAACGGGCGAGCCCTTCGTTTTGTGACATCCATCCACCACTGCGGGTGGGGCAGAGAACCGTGCCCGCGCCCGGGTGTGCAGTTGCTCGCGAAGGGGGCCGTTGTCAGCCAGCGCAAGAAGGGCCTCGATCCAGGCTTGTGGCTTCATGGGCAGTACCCACCCATCCTCACCGTGGCGCACATGCTCGCCACAGGCGGAATCGGCCGCATAGATCCCCACTGCACCCGCCCGGGTAATGTCGAAGACCTTGGTGTGGGAGCGGGCGGCATTGAAAGGGTTTGGCAACTGCGGTGCCAGGCCGATATCCCGTCCCGGCTGGGCCAGAAAGGCCTGGTAGGCGGGCCACTTCATGGGATGGATCACCGTCACCCTGGGTAGCCGGCGAAACTGCCGATAGACTGCCTGCCCCCCCACAATCTCGAAACTTACCCGCTCATCTCTCTGTAACACCTCAGCCATGACGGGATACAGCCAGCGGATCTCCGCCCCGTGGGAGGCCGAGCCATGGTAGAACACCCGGCAGCCGGGCTCAGGTAATGGAATGGGGGCGGGCTCCACGAGGCGGGGATGCCACTCGGCATACTTGGTCTGCAGATGGGGGGTGGACACCCACAACGCGGCGTCGATCTGCCTGAGCCAGGCACGATGACGCGCCCCCAGGCGCCACAGCTTGGCCCGGTAACGCCAGGGCATGCCAGCGGCGGCCCTGGGGTCCAGCACATCGTCATCCATGAACAGCACCACCCCCGCCAATTCCCCCCGCGCCGCCTCCACGGCCCGTCGCCAGGCGGGAGGCACATAGCGCACAAACACCACCCAGGCCCCACTCAGGGTCTCGCTGGACGGCACCTCCCCGAAACCGACCCGCTCAACCCTTTCCCCCAGCTGTTGTACAGCCGGCAAGACGAAGAAATCCGATGAGGGATTCGGTTGTTCCTCCACGACAAAGATCATGACCGAATCATGGCGACCTATGGCCCAATTTCCCGATACTCCCGCAACGTCAACGCCAGCTGACTCTGCCAGTCCGGTAGCGTGAGCCCCAGGTCCTTTTCCAGGCGGGTCACGTCCAGGCGGGAATTCAACGGCCGACGCGCCGGTGTGGGGTACTCAGCGGTGGGGATGCCGGCCACCTGCTCCGAGGTGATCGTCAGGGGCATCTCCAACAGCTGGGCCACACGGAAGATCTCCGCCGCAAACCCCCGCCAGCTCGTCTCGCCCCGGGGCGCCAGGTGATACACCCCCGACAGCGGCTGCCCCAGCCGCTGCCGATACAGCGCCAGCAAGGTCATCTGCGCAATCAGCCTGGCGGGCGTGGGCGCGCCGATCTGGTCATCCACCACCTTCAGGGAATCCCGCTCCGCGCCCAGGCGCAGCATGGTTTTCATGAAGTTATGCCCCCGGGCACCGTACACCCAGCTGGTGCGAAAGATCAGATGCGACGCCCCGCTGGCCACCACGGCCTCATCCCCGGCCAGCTTGCTCTCCCCATACACCGACAAGGGCCCCGTGGCGTCTTCCTCCCGCCACGGGGCCTCGCCATGACCGGGATACACATAATCACTGGAATAGTGCACCAGCGGGATACCGGCGATGGCGGCATAACGGGCCAGTTGCTCAGGCAACCGGGCATTGAGGTCAAAGGCGGCCTCGCGCTCTGTTTCGGCGGCGTCCACTGCCGTCCAGGCCGCGGCATTCACGATCAGCTCCGGTCGGGTTGCGCGCAGCGCCCCCGCCAGGCCATCCGCATCCCCCAGATCCAGCTGCCCCCGCAACGGCGCGATCACCGTGCCCAGCGGCGCCAGCGCCCGATGCAGTTCAAACCCGACCTGGCCGGTCGATCCCAGTAGCAGGATTGTCATGCGCCCACTCCCAATCGCTCCCCTCGATAACTGCCATCCAGCACCCGCTGCCACCAATCCTGGTTCTGCAGATACCAGGCCACCGTCTTGCGCAACCCGCTCTCGAAGGTCTCCCTGGGCACCCAGCCCAGTTCCCGTTCGATCTTGCCGGCATCGATGGCATAGCGCCGGTCATGGCCGGGGCGGTCCTGCACGAAGGTGATCAGATCGCGATAATGCCCGTCGGCCGCCGGTGGGCGTAGTTCCTGCAACAGATCGCAGAGGGTCTCCACCACCTCCAGATTGGTCTTCTCGTTATGTCCGCCGATGTTGTACGTCTCGCCCACCGCGCCGCCGGTGGCCACCTGGATCAGCGCCCGAGCGTGATCCTCCACGTACAGCCAGTCGCGGATCTGACCCCCGTCGCCATACACCGGCAGGGGCTTGCCCGCCAGGGCGTTGAGGATCATCAGCGGGATCAGCTTCTCGGGGAAGTGATAGGGGCCATAGTTATTGCTGCAGTTGGTGACCAGGGTCGGCAGGCCATAGGTACGCTGCCAGGCCCGCACCAGGTGATCCGAACCGGCCTTGCTGGCGGAGTAGGGCGAACTGGGGGCATAGGGCGTGGACTCGGTGAACAACGCCTCCGAGCCTTCCAGATCCCCGTAGACCTCGTCAGTGGAGATGTGGTGAAAACGAAATCCCCGGGCCCGTTCCGGCTCGTCCGTCAGCAACCCCTTCCAATAGGCCCGCGCCGCCTCCAGCAGCACATAGGTGCCCACCAGATTGGTTTCCACAAAGGCCGCCGGCCCGTCGATGGACCGATCCACATGACTCTCCGCCGCCAGGTGCATCACCACATCCGGCTGATACTCGGCAAAGGACGCCGCCATGGCCGGCGCATCGCAGATATCCGCCTGGATGAACCGATAACGCGCATCATCCGCCACCGGCGCCACCGACTCCAGATTCCCCGCATAGGTGAGCTTGTCCACATTCACCACCCGATGGGGCGTGTGCTGAATCAACTCCCGCACCACCGCCGAGCCAATGAATCCGGCACCGCCGGTCACCAGAAACGTTTTCACCATCACTCAAACACCTCCGCCTTGGCCAGAGGCACCCCCTGGCGGTCCTTATCAGAAAGCAGGGGTGGCTCCTCCAGGGGCCACTCAATCCCGATCTCCGGGTCATCCCAGGCAATGCAGCGTTCGCACCCCGGGGCGTAATAATCCGTGGTCTTGTAGAGAAACTCCGCCGTCGCGCTCAGGGTGACAAAGGCATGGGCAAAGCCCGGGGGGATCCACAGCTGCTGACGGTTTTCAGCAGAGAGCACCTCACCCGCCCACTGCCCGAACGTGGGCGAGCCGCGCCGGATGTCCACCGCCACATCAAACACCTTACCCTGCACCACCCGCACCAGTTTACCCTGGGCATGGGGCGGCAATTGGTAATGCAGACCCCGGAGCACCCCCCGCGCCGACCGGGAGTGGTTATCCTGCACAAACGTGGCCTTGCAGCCCGTGGCGGCCTCAAAGGCCCGGGCATTGAAACTCTCGAAGAAAAACCCCCGATCATCGCCAAACACCCTGGGGGTGAGGCGGAACAAGCCGGGGAGGGCGAGTGGTTCGGCTTTCATGAGGGCCCTTGATTGAGGATAGTGGCCGGAATATACCGACGATGGTGGCTGTTGGCTAATGCCCCAGGCAGGGGCTGGATGGGGCATGCTTCCAAGTTACGGGGCGGGTTGAGGGCCGGCGCATGGTAAAATAATGCAGTCCTGACCCGCGACCCTGAAGTGAGTTGGGATGCCCGCATCTGGAAAGATCAGCGCAGCGAAGCAGGGCGCATGATTCAGGTATGGGGGGTGAATCCTGCCGCAGAACATGGCCACGAGGATCTGAGTGAGAACAACACTGGAACGCTTGACGGAAATGGCATCGGCCGACAGGGAAATTGCCGTGCTATGGCTTTATGGCTCCCGTGCGAAAAATACCGCGACCGAGACGAGCGACTACGACTTGGCGGTTGCCTTCCGCACCCCTGAAAAACGTCCCTTGGAGCGGCGTCTGAGGCCTGAGCTACTAGCCCAGCAGTGGCGGAATCAGCTCGACCTCGCGGAGGACATGCTCTCGGTTGTCGATATCAATCAGGCACCCATTCCGCTGGCCATGGTGATTATTCGCACAGGAAGGGTTCTGCAGGTCAACGATGCCCTGCGTCTGGCTCGTGAAGAGAACCGGATCAGTTCAATGTGGGAGCTTGATTACCAGTTCCATGTGCGAAAATTTGCCGCCTCTGACACCCAGGAGCCTGACTGTGGAAATCGAGTACGTACACGCCATGCGGGAGCATCTGGCCACTCTGGCTGAAGAACTTGAGCAGCTTCACGCATTGAGTCAGGCGCCGCAGGGCCTGTCGCCCCTGATATATCGTGCGGCAGAGCGCAACCTGCAACTATTGACGGAGGCCTGCATAGGGATTGCCAAACAGAGGTTGAACATTTCCCCGCGCATTCCCCCTGCTAGGCGTTAGCCAGGAGGGGGTCAAGCGGGGTTTCTTTTGAGGGGTTTGGTGCCTTGTGATTCCACGTAGGCCCGAACCGTCTCCAGGGATGCCCCACCGACAGAGCCAACGTAATAGGCGCGGTGCCAAAACATCGGTTTCCAATAAAACGCCGCCAAGTGCTCGGCAAAACGATTGCGGGCGCGGCGGGCGCTATGCAGCTTAATGTCATAAACGGCGTGAGAATATTATTTTGTAGTGCTTTCCATGGTTGCGCCTTGGTGGTTTTCATGGAACGATAGCAGGCATGGGCATGATCGGACATCGCTTTCGTTGCTATCCCGGTCGCCAGCAGGAAAATATCCTGCTGCGTTGGATTGGATGTCAGCGATTCATCTATAACAGCAAGGTCAGAGAAGACCGTTATTTTCGTGCCTTCGCCCGAAGAGCCTTGTCGCTGACCGGGCAAAAACCACCCATCGACCAACAATACAGCCAGTTCATCGGACCCGATACGGCGTGGTTGCGGGAGGTGCCCTCCCAGGTATTGCGCAATGGCGCGGTAAGATGGAAACAAGCCTACAGTCGCTTCTTCCAGAAATTATCCGGTCGCCCAACAATTCATGGAAAAGGCGGCGAACAAGGCGTCTGGCTGACGCGGGAGTTATTTGCTTTCGAGGATGATGGCGAAGGGGGTTATCACCTTCGGGTCGGCACGAAAAAGCACCCGCTCGGTCGGTTGCGCTATGTCGCGGATCGGCCTCATACATTGCCCGCATCCATCGTCATCAGCATCAACGCCGGTCAGTGGCATGTGTCATTTGCCACCGAGGATGACGTGATCTATCCAAAGCCCGCCGAGATCCAGGCCGAGTTATCGCAGTGGGATGAGGCTTCATTGTACGCGGCCACCATCGGCGTGGATCGCGGCGTGGCGGTGCCTGCCTACGCCAGCACGGGATCGGTGTATGCCTTCGACCCGGTGCAAAAGCAGCGAATGGCCCGCAAGGAACGCCAGCGCCTTCGCTGGCAGCGTCGGATGGCGCGACGTGCCAAGGGCTCATCCGGCTGGCACAAGGCCAAAAAGCGCGTGGCCCGCACCCACACCTACGCCAACAACGTGCGCAAGGACTTTGCCCATAAGGTCAGCCATGACCTTGTGACCACGTCGGGGGTGAGGATGGTGGTCATGGAAGACCTCAAGGTGGCCTCCATGAGTCGTCGCCCGAAGGCGAAGACCGACGAACGGGGGCGCCACGCACCCAACGGTGCCCGCGCCAAGGCGGGGCTCAACAAGGGCATCCTCCATAGCGTCTGGGGCAGGATCAGAACCTATGCCCATTACAAGGCACCGAGAAATAACGTGCTGTTTCTCGTGGTGCCGCCGCACCATAGCTCGCAGGAATGTGCCGTTTGCGGCCACATTCATCCCGACAATCGGCCCAGTCAGAGCCGATTTGTCTGTCAACGCTGCGGGCAGATCGATCATGCCGACCACAACGCCAGCCGGGTGATTGCCCGACGCGGCGTCACAGCGGTGATCGGTCAGTGCAATTCCCATCAACAGGTAGGGGCGGTGCGCCCCGAACCGCCGTCCCCGGACGGCTATGCCGGTGGAGATCAGGGTAAGCCGCAGAAGGGCAAGCGCCCAACTGCGCACAGATCATCGAAACCGGAAACCATGCCTACAACCGCGCAAGCGGTTTAGGGATGGTAGTTCATGTCTCTTGGCATGACTGTGCCCAGCGACGCCCGTCAGGCCTTTGCCAAACTGCAAGCGCTTGGACACGACGCGAGCGGCACGCCCTGGAGCAAGGTGATCGGGCTGCGCAATGCTCTGGTACATGACTACCTGAATCTGGATGCCAACATTGTGTTGGATATCATCCGGCAGCGTCACTACCAACAGCTGATCGATTTCTCCTCTGCACAATTGGGAAAATATTGAAGCAATTTCCCGATACTCCCGCAACGGCGGATAGTCTCGAAGCCTTGCTGGGCAAGCACTGATCCGAGAACATGAGCGACTCCGCGCCGCTACCACTCAATCACATTCGGACCAATGAGCACTTCAAATATCCAACAGGTACTCAACCAAGGCACCCACGGCCAATACCCGGTCCCCATCGACGGTGGGTATCGCGAGGTGCCCATCGCGCGCATCCCCATCGAGAGCCTGCTCTACCGGCCGCAAAATGGCCGCATCGCCGTGGAAAAGCGTGCCCGCATCCGCGCATTGGATCTTCCGGAAGACTTCTTCGACCAGCCCGCCGACACCCCCAAGGTCCAGGAAGTGCTTGAGCAACTCCTGCTGGAGATCGCCCAGGACCCCCGCGGCCCCATTCACCAGGAACTCGCGCGCACGGCTAAACAGACCGAACCGCTGCTCATCAACCACCATGGCGTCGTGATCAACGGCAACCGTCGTCTGGCCGCCATGCGCGATCTTCACCGACAGGATCCAAAGCGCTACGCGGACTTCAGCACCGTACTGGCCGGCGTTCTGCCGGAAGATTTCGACGAATCAGCCGAAGAGCGCATCGAGGCCGCCCTGCAAATGGCCCCGGAAACCAAACTGGGCTATGGCTGGATTCATCGCCGGCTCAAGCTGCGTCGCCAACGCGATGAGTTGGGCATCCCCGAGGCACAGATCATCGACGCCTATCGCCTGGAGGGCAGGGAGCAGCTGGAAATCGAACTGGGCGAACTGGCCCTGGCCGAAGTTTTCCTCAAGGACCTTCTGGAAGACCCGAAGGCCTACGAGCGCATCGCCGACGCCGAGGTTCTGTTCACAGGCCTGCACGCCCGCCTTGGCGAACTCAAGGAGCCGCTCATCGACGTCTGGCGGGCCGCCGGCTTTGCCATGATCGGTGCCCGGGATGCGCTGGACGTCCGCCTGGACACCTACTATCCCTTCGTTGCGCCCAAACCGCACTACGCGCCCACGGTGGTGGCTCAGCGCCTGGGCGGCGCCCTGGATCTATGGCCCATGCCCGAGCGGGGCGACGACCGTGCCAAACTCAAAAAACGCCAGGCCGAACGCCTGACCACCGTGCTGGCCAACCCGGACCTGGCCCGTGACCATGCCAGCCTTCTGGTGGAAGCCCTGGATCGTCTGGGCATGGAATTTCGCGCCGCCCGCGCCCCCGGCATGGCCCTGCAACGCCTCAAGCAGGCCAGCGAACTGCTGGGTGAACTCTCCCTGGACGACCTGTCCCCGGGCCAGCTCCGAGAGGTACAAAGACACCTCAGCGCCCTGGAACACCATGCCCACGCCCTTCTGGAAGAAACCCATGGCCGCCGTGAGCCCGGGCAGACCTTCTCCGATATCACCGCATCCACCCGCCCCCTCAAACATCGTCTGGGCGACGCCCTTCGTCGCTTGCGGGGGCGATAGCCACTCAGGTCGACATCCCGTTCCAATGGCGTTCAGGATCAGCGGGATCAGCTCATCGGGGAAGTGATCAGGATCATCCTCAGTGGCAGCAGCGGCCCTTGTGGGAGCGGGCCTCGCCCGCGAAGGCGGTGGGCACCTTGGCATGGGCCAGGGCGCTGCTGGCGCGGCGCATCGCCGGCGAGGCCAGCTCCCACGGGGGCTGGGGCTCCGGAAGTTCCCAGCGCTGTTACAATAATCACCGCCTACGCCCACCCCGGACCACCCCATGCCCCGTTTCTTCAACAACGCCGGGCCCGTCAAACCCGAGCTGCACCATCACATTGATCCCCTGACCCGGGTGGACTGGGAAGACGTGCAGGCCCTGATTGCCCAGCAGCGCTACTTCGTGCTGCACGCCCCCCGCCAGACCGGCAAGACCAGCACCCTGCTGGCCATGATGAAGGCCCTCAACGCCGAGGGGCGTTATGCCTGCGCCTACGCCAACATCGAAGGGGCTCAGGCTGCCAGAGGTGATGCGACACAAGGCATACCCGCCGCCTGTGATGCCTTGGTCAGTGCCATTGAACTGCACCTGGGGCACGATTGGTTGAGTCAGTGGTATGCAGGCCGGCGCACTGCCACCTCTCCGCAAACCCTCCTCACCCAGGTACTGCAGTACTGGGCCCAGCACAGTGACCGCCCGGTGGTCCTTTTCCTGGACGAAGTGGACGCCCTGGTGGGCGACACCCTCATCTCCCTGCTGCGCCAGATCCGTGCCGGCTATGCCCAGCGCCCGGAAGCCTTCCCCCAGAGCATCGTCCTGTGCGGCGTGCGGGACGTGCGTGACTACCGCCTGCATCAGGAAGGCGCCCAGGTGATCACCGGCGGCAGCGCCTTCAACATCAAGGCCAAGTCGCTGCGCATGGGCAATTTCACCCAGGATGAATGCAACGCCCTGTGGCAACAGCACACCGACGACACCGGACAGCCCTTCGACCCCGCCCTCTTCCCGGAGCTATGGGAAGACACCCGCGGCCAGCCCTGGCTGGTGAATGCGCTGGCCTACGAACTCACCTGGGAATTCAAGCCGGCCCGCGAGCGCAGCCGTCCACTGTCGCTGGAAGACTACCGTGCCGCCCGGGAGGCCCTGATCCAGTCCCGGGCCACTCACCTGGATCAACTGGCCGACAAGCTGCGCGAGCCCAGGGTGTGCAACGTCATCAAGCTATTGCTTGCGGGTGCCGAGAGCGCACAGCGACTGCCCATGGATGACCTCCAGTACGTGGAGGATCTGGGCCTGATAGAGCGTCGGCCGATGCTGCGCATCAGTAACCGCATCTACCGGGAGGTGATCCCCCGGGAACTCACCTGGACCACCCAGGAGACCATGGCGGAGCAGCAGGCCTGGTACCTCACCCCCGACCACCGCCTCGACATGCCCAAGCTCCTGTCCGCCTTCCAGCAATTCTTCCGCGAACACGCCGACAGCTGGATGGAGCGCTTCGACTACAAGGAAGCCGGCCCGCAACTGCTCATGCAGGCTTTCCTGCAGCGCATCGTCAATGGGGGCGGCCGCATCACCCGGGAATACGGCTTGGGCCGCAAGCGCACGGACCTGTTCATCGAATGGCCCACGGACGAGGGCAGGGGATTCCACGGCCCGATCCAGCGGATCGTGATCGAGCTGAAGCTGCAGCGGGGCGCGCTGGAAACCATCATCGCCAAAGGCCTGGAGCAAACCGCCGCCTATGCCGACCAGGTCGGCGCGGACGAAGCCCACCTGGTGATCTTCAACCGCGACCCTGAAGCGAGCTGGGATAACCGCATCTGGAAAGATCAGCGCAGCGAAGCAGGGCGCATGATTCAGGTGTGGGGGGCTTGAGCAGGCCTTGCCCTGCGCCGCTTGCGGGGGCGGTAGCCACTCAGGTCGACATGCAATTCACCAGTGCGCCTCTTCCCGTGAACTGCTCAAACACCCACTCCCAACCGCTCCCCCTGATAACTGCCATCCAGCACCCGCTGCCACCAATCCTGGTTCTGCAGATACCAGGCCACCGTCTTGCGCAACCCGCTCTCGAAGGTCTCCCGGGGCACCCAGCCCAGTTCCCGCTCGATCTTGCCAGCATCAATGGCATAGCGCCGGTCGTGGCCGGGGCGGTCCTGCACGAAGGTGATCAGATCGCGATAATGCCCGTCGGCCGCCGGTGGGCGTAGTTCCTGCAACAGATCGCAGAGGGTCTCCACCACCTCCAGGTTGGTCTTCTCGTTATGCCCGCCAATGTTGTACGTCTCGCCCACCGCGCCGCCGGTGGCCACCTGGATCAGCGCCCGGGCGTGATCCTCCACATACAGCCAGTCGCGGATCTGCCCCCCGTCGCCATACACCGGCAGGGGCTTGCCCGCCAGGGCGTTGAGGATCATCAGCGGGATCAGCTTCTCGGGGAAGTGATAGGGGCCATAGTTATTGCTGCAGTTGGTGACCAGGGTCGGCAGGCCATAGGTACGCTGCCAGGCCCGCACCAGATGATCCGAACCGGCCTTGCTGGCGGAGTAGGGGGAACTGGGCGCATAGGGTGTGGACTCGGTGAACAGCCCCTCCGGCCCCTCCAGATCCCCGTAAACCTCATCGGTAGAGATATGATGGAAGCGAAAGTCCCGGGCCCGCTCCGGATCAGCCTCCAGCAGTCCCCTCCAGTAGGCCCGCGCCGCCTCCAGCAGCACATAGGTGCCCACCAGATTGGTCTCCACAAAGGCCGCCGGCCCGTCGATGGACCGATCCACATGGCTCTCCGCCGCCAGGTGCATCACCACATCCGGCTGATGCTCGGCAAAGGCCGCCGCCATGGCCGGCGCATCGCAGATGTCCGCCTGGATGAACCGATAACGCGCGTCATCCGCCACCGGCGCCACCGACTCCAGATTCCCCGCATAGGTGAGCTTGTCCACATTCACCACCCGATGGGACGTGTGCTGAATCAACTCCCGCACCACCGCCGAGCCAATGAATCCGGCACCGCCGGTGACCAGAAAGGTTTTAACAATCACTCAAACACCTCCGCCCTGGCCAGAGACACCCCTTGGCGATCCTTGTCCGAAAGCACGGGCGGCGCCTCCAAAGGCCACTCAATCCCGATCTCCGGGTCATCCCAGGCAATGCAGCGCTCACACTCTGGGGCGTAATAATCGGTGGTCTTGTAGAGAAATTCCGCTGTCTCACTCAGCGTGACGAAAGCATGGGCGAACCCCGGTGGAATCCACAACTGCTGCCGATTCTCGGCAGACAGCACAGCCCCCGCCCACTGCCCGAACGTGGGCGACCCCCGCCGGATGTCCACCGCCACATCAAACACCTTCCCCTGCACCACCCGCACCAGTTTACCCTGGGCATGAGGCGGCAACTGGTAATGCAGCCCCCGGAGCACCCCTCGCACCGACCGGGAGTGGTTATCCTGCACAAACGCGGCCTTGCAGCCCGTGGCGGCCTCAAAGGCCCGGGCATTGAAGCTCTCGAAGAAAAAACCCCGATCATCGCCAAACACCTTGGGGGAGAGGCGGATCACCTCGGGGACGGCGAGTCTTTCAGCTTGCATCGTGATTCCCGAATTCTGGAAAGCGCCAGAGCATAATGCCCACAGCCCCATCATGGAAGCACGTCATTCTTGAAGCTCCCGTGGGAGCGGCCCTTGGCCGCGAACAGCCACCCATGGCCATTTCTCATCTTGGTAGTGTATCGTTTACGATGCGCTGCGCCTGAACTCACGCCCGTCCGGCAAGAAACCGCGCGCAAGAGAAGCCCTTCACCCCCAAGAGACATGAGATGTCACGCAAAGGAATCATTCTCGCCGGCGGCTCCGGCACCCGCCTGTATCCCATCACCCAGGCCGTATCCAAGCAGCTGCTGCCGGTCTACGACAAGCCCATGATCTACCACCCCCTCTCGGTGCTCATGCTCGCCGGGATCCGGGACATCCTCATTATCTCCACCCCCCGAGACCTGCCCCAGTACCAGGACCTCTTCGCGGACGGCAGCTATCTGGGCCTCAATATCCAGTACGCCGAGCAGCCCAGCCCCGACGGCCTGGCCCAGGCCTTTCTCATCGGTGCCGACTTCATCGGCACCGACCCGGTCACCCTCATCCTGGGTGACAACATCTTCCATGGCCAGCACTTCAGCGACCAGCTCAACCAGGCCAGTCGACGGGAAGAGGGGGCCACTGTCTTCGGTTATCAGGTGAAGGACCCGGAACGCTTCGGCGTGGTGGAATTCGACGACGCCGGTCGCGCCCTTTCCATCGAGGAAAAACCCGCGCGCCCCCGCTCCCACTATGCCGTGACCGGGCTGTACTTCTACGATAACCAGGTGGTGAGCATCGCCCGTGACATCAAACCCTCGGCACGCGGGGAGTTGGAGATCACCTGTGTGAATAACGTCTACCTGCAACAGGGCCGTCTCCACGTGGAGCGCCTGGGGCGAGGCTTCGCATGGCTGGACACCGGCACCCACGACAGCCTCCTTGAGGCCTCCCAATACGTGCAGACCGTGGAGCACCGCCAAGGGCTCAAGATCGCCTGCCTGGAGGAGATCGCCTGGGAAAAGGGTTTTATCAGCGACCAGGCCATGGAGGCTTCCGGCCAGGCCCTGAAAAAGACGGGTTACGGACAATACCTGCTGCAATGCCTGCATGAGCGCCGCCGTGGCTGAATCGGCTAACACCTTTCTCGTCTGCGAACGGCTGGAAGCCGAATTCTGATTCAAGATTCTCAGTATTCATAATGCATATAACTATTTTGAATGAAAAGGAAACGGACGTTGACGGGTTCAAACGATATGAAAAAAGTAAAGATCTCTAACTTTTTGAAAAGAAAAAGCATCGTTGTGCCCTTCAGTCATCAGGTCACCCGTCGTGGTGATAGCAAAGGAGCATCCCATAAGATTCATCTGGATTTGAAATACTATAGAGATACCTACCCTGACCTGGCGGGACTAACAGATCAGGCACTGATCCAGCATTGGCATGCCCATGGTTATCAGGAAGGTCGCTTCGCCTCGGCTTCTCACGCGGCGGGGGATCCGCAATTTGCCTCCGAGCCCTCAACCACAGAACCTGACGCGCCCACAGAGGTAGATGCAGACTTTTACCTGACTCTGTACCCTGACCTTAAAACCAACGGTGTTACCACCCAGGCCCAAGCTGAAGCCCATTATCGGCGGCATGGCAAAGCCGAAGGGCGCACCCCCTCACTGGCTGCTTGGGCCAAAATTCACAGCTTGCCGTTGTCGGTTCTGCCCGCACGCTTTTCACTGCGTGAGATCCTGGAGCGCACCGCTGGTCGTGGGGTTGAACTTGATCCCCAAGTCGTGTTGGACACCTTTCTCGGAAAAAACATCACTCCTCTGGCGCTGTCGGATAATGACCATGACACCCACGAGGCCTACCTGGCGCTGGCGAAGCATCACTTGGTCAAAGGCAACCCCGAAAAAGGCCAAGCATTGCTGGAGGCTGCGCTGGTATTCGAGCAGTCTACCCAAGTGCTTGAATTGTTGGGTAATATTTATCTGGATCGACAGCAGTACAGCTTGGCGTTGAGGTATTACAATCTGGCCGCGACCAAACCCAATGTGCATTGTTGGGTGTATTTGCATCGTGCCAGTTGTCTTGTGAAGCTGGATCGCCATGTGGAGGCACTGGAAAGCCTGATGGAATCCCGGGTCCGTTTTCCCCAGTTTACCCATCAACTCGATCGACTCGATGACGTTGCCGAGCAGATCTGGGCATCCCTTTATCCTAGGTGTATGGTGTATGTTGACATGCAGGCTCGTGAGCACTTGGTCGAAAAGGTCAACCAGTATGCCCGCACGCTCTATCGTACCTACTTACCTTATTTCGGCGGCCCAGCAAGCTCAGATCCGCTGACCATTCCCGCCTTGCCCCCTCTTGGGCATCTGAACACGGATAAAATCCTCATCATCGGTGATTACCATGTTCCGCAGTGCGTACGCTATCGCATCACACAGAAGATCGAGCAACTGGAAGCTGTGGGCAAGACCGTCACTGCCATTGACTGGATGGAACTGGAACAGCATCCCAACGCGCTGGCGCTCCATGATATCGTCATTTTCTACCGCGTGTCGGCTGTGCCGAAGATCATAAAGGCCATTGCTCAGGTCAATGCCACGGGTAAGCTCAGCCTGTACGAAATCGATGACTTACTGTTTGATCCCATTTATCCACCACCCATTGAAACCTACGGTGGCTATGTCAATCTGGACACCTACCGGGAACTGACCCGAGGTATGGCGCTTTTCAACGCTGCCGCGCGGTTGTGCCGCCATGGTATCGCTTCGACCGAGCCACTAAGGAACCGCTTGGCGCCATTGGTGATAGAGCAGCAGTGTCTGTTGCATCGCAACGGGTTGGACCACCTCAACCGATTCCGTACCCAGGACAACACACACAAGCAGACCATCGATATTTTCTACGGCAGTGGTACGCAGGCCCACAACAGCGATTTCGTCGAACTGGCCTTGCCCGCCGTTGAGCGGATACTGTCTCAGAATTCGAAGGCTCGACTGGTGGTTGTTGGCTACCTGCGCCTGCCCAAGGCCTTTCGAGTCCGATTTGCCAGCCAGTACAGGCAGTTGCCGCCGGTCAAGAGTGTGCGGGGCTACTGGTCACTGCTGGAACAGGCCGACATCAACCTTGCGGTGCTGCATGAAGATCCTATCAATGACTGCAAGAGTGAACTCAAATGGTTCGAGGCGGCCTGTTTGGGTGTGCCTTCCATCGTCAGTGGTACCGCCAATTACCGGGATGTAATCGAAGACGGCGTGGATGCCTTTATCGCCTCCACCAGTGAGGCTTGGTACCAGGCTTTGAAACAACTAATCGATAGCCCCGAACTGCGCCGCTCCATGGCCCGCACAGCTGTGGAGCGGGTGCAGACTGCCTATAGCCTCAAGGCATTGGGGGATAGCCTGGTATCTCAACTAGCGCCAATGGCTACACTCACCACCACCCGGCGCAAGGTGGCGCTGGTGAACGTATTCTTCCCGCCCCAATCTATTGGCGGCGCCACGCGGGTGGTGGCGGATAATTTCAAGGCTCTGCGCAAGCACTACCACGAAGACCTTGATCTTTGTGTGTTCACTGCGGATGCTGAATGTCGTACATCCCACCGCATGACCGTGTATCAAGAGCAGGGAGTGCGGGTTTATCGTGCCACCACGCTCTGGCGTGAGCACATGGACTGGCATCCGAAAGATCCCGAGATGTATAAGCTTTTCAGCGAGTTTCTGGCCTTGGAGCAGCCGGACATGGTGCACTTCCACTGTGTACAGCGCCTCACCGCCTCCATTGTGGAAGCCGCTCGGGATGCGGGCATCCCCTACATGGTGACGGTACATGATGCCTGGTGGATTTCCGATTTCCAGTTTCTGGTGGACCATCAGGGCAAGGTGTATCCCCAGGGGCATCCCGATCCCTATGAACCCATTGAGTTGCCTCCAGGTATCTCATTGGCAGAGTCCATCCAGAGACGGCACGATCTCAAGGAGTTGCTGCATCAGGCCCATAAAGTGCTGACGGTATCCCATGCCTTTGCCGAGATCTATCGTCAGAATGGCATCAGGGAGATTGAGGTCATCCCCAACGGCATTTCCGATGATGTGCCTTGGGCCCCCAAGGACACAAGCTATACGGATCGGGTTGTGTGCGGCCATGTTGGTGGCATGTCAGAGCATAAGGGGTACTATCTGCTCAAGGAAGCGGTACTGACTGCACAGCCGGACAATCTGGAGTTTTTGGTGGTGGATCATTCCAAGGAAGAGGCCTATGAGCAGAAAAGCTATTGGGGCAAAGTGCCAGTCACGTTTATCGGACGTGTAAACCAAGATCAGGTTGTTGACCTGTACCGGAGGATTGATGTGTTGTTCGCGCCTTCGACTTGGCCGGAGAGCTTTGGGCTGGTAACCCGCGAGGCGGCGGCTTGTGGGTGCTGGGTGGTGGCCAGTGATATGGGAGGGATTGGGGAGGATTTGGTTGAGGGAATAACCGGGCATGTCATTAATCCGACTGAAAAGGCACTCAATGACGTGTTGAATAAAATAGGGCAACAAACAAAGCACTATAAGCAGTGCATTGAAGGGCCTGGTCGAGCAACGGCCTTGCAACAGACGGAACAGCTAACGAAAGAGTATATGGGTATATGTCGAAATTTGTAATTGGGATTGGTTCGCAGCGTGCTGGTTCAACGCTGCTGCATCACATTCTTAGTGAATGCACTGATATCTTTATGCACCCCATAAAGGAGTTGCATTATTACGATACTTTATATGGTGTGCGTCACCCGCATGTTTTGAGAGAGTTCTCAAAGCGGCAGCTTGATAGAGAACTAAATCGCTTAATTAGTGCAAAAAACTACTCTTATATTAATAAGCGTTACAAATGCTATGTCCGAGCAAATAGGATTCTTGCTGAGAAAGACATCAAAGATATTGACTATCTGGATTTGTTTCGTCCTTGCATTATGGGGCATGCCACTCTCGGTGAAATTACACCGGAATATATGATTCTGCCGGAGCCGGGCGTGGAAAAGATGTCGAATGAGTTAGGCAGAAGTGCCAAGATCATTCTGATATCCCGTGATCCAGTAGATAGATTTATATCAGCCTTTAAGCTATTAAAAGTTTACCGTGGAGATCGTTATGATAAAGAGAGGGTCTCCGAAGGTATCAACGAGGCACTGGAGACCATGCCTGAATGGGTTGCTCAGCAGGCTGCGTTAAATGATTACGGGTCAGCCATGGAAAAATACCAAAAATATTTTGACGATGTGTTATTAATGAGCTATGAAAACATGGTGGCTTCACCAGAGAAAACGAGCGGGATCCTTCAAGAGTTTCTCGGCTTGCCGGTTGATAAAGAAAAGATGAAAGATCTTATGGGGAATCGAGTTAATGCAATAGGAGAAAGTGGTGAAGTGCCAGATGATCTTCGTGCTGTTATTCTCAAGGCGGTTACCTAAATATTTTGTTAAGGGAGCCTCTAGGTTCTGTCTGAAAAGTATGATCGGAAGCAACGAACAACACATGCGAGACAAACCATGGCTCGAAAGCTCTTGGCAAGCTTGTCGTATCGAGTGCCTATACGTCGCATTTCCTTCATCCAGCCAAAAAGGCGCTCCACAATGTTCCGTTGCCGGTAGCGTGCCTTGTCGAAGCCCCGACTCCGGCCACGACGCGGTCGCCTGTGCATCTTCCGGCTGGCAATCACTGGTTTCATGCCGTAGCGATCACAGTATCGTCGGAGCGCGTCACTGTCATAACCCTTGTCGGCCACGATGTGATCACAGCGTTTTACTGGGCGACCCACAGGTCCGGGCAAATGAACACGTTCCATCACCGTCGTGAACCATCGGGAGTCCGCATGCTGACCCGGCGACAACTCGAACGCCAGCGGGTGCCCACGGCCGTCGCACACCAGGTGGATCTTGGTGGTCAGGCCGCCTCGACTGCGCCCCAGGGCATGGTCTACGGGTTCTTCAGACCCCCCTTTTTACCGCCTCCAGAGGCGGCTCGAGTAGCGCGGGTCGATGTCGAATCCAGCATCCAGGTCTCCAGATCCATCAAGCCGTCCTCGCGAAGCCGTAAATGCAGGCGCTCCAGGACCAGCTCGAAAGTCCCCTCATCCCGCCAAGTCCGGAATCGGTCATACACAGTCTTCCATGGACCAAATCGTTCCGGCAGATCACGCCACTTGGCGCCAGTGCACAGAATCCAGAAGATACCATTGAGCATCTGTCGATCATCACGCCGGGGACGCCCCATGCGCTGTGGTGTCGATACGATATCCTTGACCAGCTCCCACTCTGCATCGGAAAGCTCGTACCGCCCTGCCATGAGTCCTCCTGTACAGATTCATCATGGTACAAACTTAGCAAAATCACTTTTCAGACAGAACCTAGTGATTACCGGGAACCTCGAAAAATACGTTCTGCCCGCTCATGATACAGATAGGTCCCCACCATGAAGCTGCCGCCGATGATCCCCGGACTGTTTGACCTGGATGAACGCTACGCCCTGCTGGAAAAGCTGGGCGACCCGCTGCCAAGGCTGAATCGGGTGGTGAACTGGGAGATGTTTCGCCCGCTGCTGGCTCAGGTGTATGACAAGCCCCGCAAGAGCAAGGCCGGGGGCAAGCCGTATGACGTGGTGCTGATGTTCAAGGTTCTGGTGATTCAGCGCCTGTACAACCTGTCGGACGATCAGGTGGAGTACCAGATCCGTGATCGCTACTCGTTTTGCCGTTTCCTGGTCCTCAAGCCGGAGGGACAGGTGCCGGGTGCCAAGACGGTCTGGGTGTTCCGGGAGCGGCTCAAGGAACTGGAATTGGTGGATGAGCTGTTTTGTGCCCTGATGCGGCAGATCGATGCCAGCGTCCACGATAGCCAGATGCTGGATTTTCTGCTGGATGACACCAATACCAGTGCCGATCTTTGGGGGGCAACTATCTTGACAGCGGGGGAGGTCAATCGACCGCTCAACGAGCGGCAAAAGGTCGCCAACCAGCGCCGATCCAAAAGACGCGCTCGGGTCGAGCACGTCTTTGCCAGCCAAGCGGCCATGGGAGGGCAACTGGTGAGAACCATCGGCCGGGCCCGCGCTCGGGTCAAGATTGCCTTGAACAACATGCTGTACGACCCTAAACGGTTTACCTATCTGCAGGGGCGACCGCATGAGGGATCATCCATATCCTTGGGATGGGGCGCAAATAGCCCGGAAAGATCCATCATTTTAGGTCTTGAGACCTCCGTTTTCCTGTCTGCAGATGTGAAAATGGGCTGGGAACTTCTGTTTCCATACCCGGGGGTAGTGCTTTCAGAAAATATAATTTTTAGAGGCCCTCTTACCCATCGGGTATTATATCTCCAGGCCTCTATATCTATTAAATCGGCCAAAAAATAGCTATGCTGCTGCGTACTAAATTGTCTTTTTATGAAAATGACTGGTAAGCTGTTTTTTCAGTTTCTATTGAGGTTTTAATTGTGGAGTTAAGTAAGGTTCTTATTTCCGATTTATATCTTGAAGTTGCAGGAGGGAAATGCAATGTACCAACAATCAGGAAGTTTTATCAAGAAGTAAATTCTGGAGTCTCTTTGTTGCCTGTCGAAGATTATGATTCAGTAACATTAATTTCTCCCGTCGGTCATGGTACGCATTTTTTGACAATTTCCTCTTACCTGCTCTGTATTTCGCTGTCTCAAAAAATTAATAAAATTAACCTAATTGTAACTAAGGAGTGGGATAGGTTTAAATCCAATCCAGATATCAGCAATAAAGGAATGAGAGATGAGTTTTTATCTAACATAAAGCAAGCATGTGAATTCTATCGAATTCCTGTTGATTTTATTCTTGGGAAAGTTTCATTTAGCGTTGCTAGTCAGGTCTGCGATATATCAGAAAATCTCAATCATGTTGTTGTGAAGTTTAAAGGGGCAAACCCTCTCTATTCAAATTTTTTGATGAATAAAGAGATTTTCTGTAAAAGGCCAGTTGTAACGGCTACTTTTAGCAGTTTCGTAAAAAGCTGTTCTTTTAGTGATATTGTTCTTGTAAGAGATAAGTTTCTTGATTCTAAACAATGTAGATATTTTACTACTCCTACTTGTATGCCAGCTAAGAGAAAGCTTTCCAATAAAGATAGGATAAACGTTCTATGCTCTGTATATTCGGGGGAGAGGATTAGGGAAAGTCTGAATCGCCTGACGCCTGTTGAATGGCGATATTTTTATGAGTTTATACGCAATAATGATCTATCTATTTACTTTGTTGGACTGGATTCAGTGGATAAAACTAAGGATGTTTTCCCTGATTACTTTAAAAGTTTGCTGGGCACGATGATATTTTTAAACGGAAAAATGGATCTGACTGCTTTGTACGAAAGTGTTGATGTGTTTTTCACCTTGCCAAATGCATTTGGTGGTGGTAACGGAGCTAGGCAAGCTATTAATCAGGGAGTTCTTGTTTTGGCTATCGATGATGAAAATTCAGATATTTCTAAATTGGTCAGGGATGGTGCTATCTATAGTAGTTTTGAGGAATTATTAAAAGCAATTCAGGATCTTTTAGTTGGTAGGTCTAAATTTGATGCTTTTTTAGAAAAGCAGATTGATTATTATAATGATTCTGAAAATATCTTTTATAAATCAATTGTTTTTGAGGGTATTATTAGTGAGTCTTTTTCTTTTTTTAAGGAAAGAAAAAGTTTAATCTGAAGTTTCCGGGTTTCCCTCACGCTGCGAGCGACAGTAGCTGAGCGATCATACGGCTTGGGGACGGGTTAAAACCGCTGCTCAACCTGATGTGGGAAGTCCAAGACAGTAGTTAGTGTTTAGAAGGTTGGTGATTAATGTTTAAAAGAAAATGGCTCTTTATTGGTGGTGCTCAGCGTTGCGGGACGACTTCTTTTTTAGAGTATGTTTCTAAGTCTTTGTATTGTCAGCCGTTTTCTCCCGCCTCGCCAGAGCCAAAGCTTCTCATGAATATGAGTGATAATGAAAATGTCTTCAGACAATGGGAGCATAGCTCTGTAGAGGACAAGGTTATTGTGGAGAAATCCACTAGCTACATAGAATTCCCGCAGGTGGCAATAAATATAAAAAGTTTCTTTCAGGATGCAAAAGTTGTTTTCTTGCTTAGGGATCCTGTGGAGCGAGCGATATCCAACTACTTTTTTTCCAGAAAGAACGGTTTGGAAATAAGAGGAATTCTCGATGCCTTGTTTGATGATGGCTATGAGGAAATTCCTTACTCAACATCTGTCAATCCTTACAATTACCTAGGTAGGGGTGTTTATGTTGATTATATTAGGGGGTTCTATGATGTGCTTGATGAGAGTCAAGTTTTGCTTGTTGTAATGGAGAAGCTTTATTCTGATTTTCAATACAGAAAAAGTGTCATGATGGAGCTTGGATTTCCGGATCTTGTGGGCATTTCTGTCGAAAAAACCAATGCTGCGGTTAGGGGGGCGCACGTCGATTATAATAAAGGGTTGGTAGACTCTCTTGCCTCGTACTATGGAGAAAGCAATTTAAGGTTGCAGGCTGAATACGGTGTCGATATTTCTTTGTGGAGGTAATGGTGTGGCTATGCGATTCAATATCCCCTGCAGTACAGGATCAGAAGTTGATTTTTTAAGGCAGGCTGTTGAAAGTAGAAGGCTGTCTGGCGATGGTGTTTTCGGTAAGGCATGCCAGGCATGGTTTGAAGAGAATCTTTCATCTTGTAAAACGCTGCTGACGCCTTCCTGCACCGCTGCACTGGAAATGGCCGCCATGCTGATTGATATTCAGCCAGGCGATGAAGTCATTATGCCTAGCTATACCTTTGTCAGCACAGCAAACGCATTTGTGCTTCGGGGTGCGAAAATCGTATTCGTTGATATTCGGCCAGATACGATGAATATTGATGAAGCCTATATTGAAGCGGCCATTACCTCTAGGACCAAAGCTGTCGTGCCTGTTCATTATGCAGGCGTCGCTTGTGAGATGGATGCAATTATGGAGATTGCGTCACGTCACGATCTTTTTGTGATCGAAGATGCGGCCCAAGGGATGATGAGTACCTACAGAGGTAAAGCGCTGGGAGCGATTGGGCACCTTGGTGCTTTTAGCTTCCATGAAACCAAAAATTATACCAGTGGTGGTGAAGGTGGCCTGCTTATTATTAATGATGAGCAGTTTGTACAACGTGCTGATATTATTCGTGATAAGGGCACCAATCGTAGCCAATTCTTCCTAGGTCAAGTCGATAAATATACCTGGGTTGATGTGGGTGGCAGCTACCTTCCCAGTGAGCTGCAAGCTGCTTATCTGTGGTGCCAACTACAGAATGCAGACGAGATAAATCAAGATCGTTTAAAGACCTGGAAAGCTTACCGAGATGCTTTTGAGCCGATTCGGGAGACTGGTCGGGTGGAGCTGCCATTTATACCGAAACATTGCATTCATAATGCGCACATGTTTTATCTGAAGTTGGAAGGCCTTGAGCAGCGCTCCGCATTTATTAAGTATTTAAAACAGCGCGATGTAATGGCCGTGTTCCACTACGTTCCGCTGCACAGCTCGCCTGCAGGGAGTAAGTTTGGTGAGTTTTGTGGCCAAGATAAATACACGACTAAAGAAAGTGAACGTCTGGTGCGCCTGCCAATCTACTACGGCATGACAATTGAGGAACAGAGCCAGGTGATAAATGCTGTCACTTCATTTTTTGATTAGAAAGTTATGAAGCTTCTCATCACTGGGTAAGCAATGGGATGGACTCCTGCTCACCCTGCCGCAGAATCGTGGATGGTGCAAACTGGTGGGGATGAGGTGTCACCAGCCAGTGAGAGGAGAAGTCCAGATGAACATTACATGGGTCGGCGTCGATATCGCAAAGTCGGTTTTTCATATTCATGCGGTGGATCGACATGGTGAAATCCAGTGGCAGGGTAAGTACCCCCGCTGGCAAAGTAGTTGGAACCTGACCTGCTGTTAGAATCTTAAACCCTGAAGGGGGCGAAGAGAGGGTTCCGATGAAGTACTCCGAAGAACGCCGAGAAGCAGTGCTCAAGAAACTGTTCCCGCCCAACAACCGGCCCATCTCCGAGGTGGCAGAGGAAGAAGGGATCTGCTGGCACGTCTGGCTCTGGTGCGCGTGGACGATGCCGCGCATCGGGCCATCTGGAACGAGTTGATGGCGCGCGAGCACCCATGCGGGATGGGCCCGCTGGTGGGGGCTCAGATGCGCTATCTGATCGGTTCGGCGCATGGCTGGCTGTGCATGGGTATTGTCCCTAGACATTTACTGGGCTCGGAATAAAGGTTTCCTTGCACCGGTGTGCACCGCGGGCTCGGTCGAAGTGACATTGAAATGATCTATTCTGACAGCCTCTATCATTTGATGAGACTCTCACTGAACCCATGCGTTTCATATGTCGGAAATTTAGGAAGTGGAGAATTAGAGTCTCTTTCCACTTCTCATTTTTTCGATTTCTTTACGACTTATCGGAATCTTGATGAATCCCTATTTTTTTGTGCATGTGCCCAAGACGGCGGGCACCAGTTTTCGTTTGGGCCTTGAGCAGGCTGTCGGTAAGGAGCGGGTCTTCTATGATTATGGAGCTAAATCTCCCCATACCACTGGGCTGGTTTCGGAGTTGATTTATCAGGCACCAGACTTCTGGCGCTTTTTTCAGTCCATCCAGTCGCAAGACACCCCCGTGGCGATCGCAGGGCATGTTCCTGTGCTTCGATTTGTGTCAGGGTGTGGGGTTGCCAATACCATGCTGTTTCTCCGGCATCCCCTGCAGCGGCTTATGTCCGAATATCAGCACTTTGTACGCAATAACGGTTATGACAAGACTTTCAAGGCGTTTTACGAAGCCGCTCCCAACCAGAACCGTCAGTCGAAGATGCTCCATGGGGCACCTCTGGAGGCCATCGGCCTGATGGGCATCACCGAACGTTACGGCGAGAGCCTGGAGATGCTCAGGAGTCAGTTTGGCCTGGAGATCCCTCTGCGCGAAGATAATCAAGGCCGTAATGGACTGGATGAGCGACATGGGTTTGAAGGGGAGGACGAGCGCCGTTGCCGAGAGCTGAATGCCCAGGATCTTGATCTGTATGATCACGCCCTGGCGTTGTTTGATCAGCGCCGTGAGCTTTTCAGGGCCGGCAAGCCTTATGTGCATGGCAAGCTGGTGAAGGCCGATGAAAAGCGCATTGCTGGCTGGGCCTGGTGGGGCGATGATCGGGGTGCGCCGGTGAAGGTGCAGATCCTGATCAACGGTAAGGTGGAGCGGGAGTTGATGGCAACAGAGTTCCGGCCGGATCTGTGCCGGTTGGCCCCCCCCGGGGTGGGTATGTGGGTTTTTCCATGAAGAGCAGTGCCGGTCCGGGGGATCGGGTGCAGTGTCGCGTGATGGACACGGGGCAGTGTTTCCCCATCGTGCCCATGATCGTCGAGGGGCACTGAGTGATGGCACTGGGGCCGGATAGAGTCGATGGTCTTCGCCGTCGGGTTGGGCTGCTCCGTGAGCCCTTGAACGGGGATGCGGAGCTACACGGCCTAGAGCCGGTGGAGCAGGGAGGGTGGCATTCCCTGCGGGATGATCCACACATGATCGTCCACCAGCACATGCCCTGGGCCGGATGGCACATGCTGGAGTTGCGTCTCTCTCACGAGCATCACCAGTCCCTGGTGCAGTTGTGGGTGGACTACGGGAGCGGTTTTTCGGACGAGCATGCCTTCTTCCTGCCGGTGAAATCGGGCTGCGTGGCCAAGCGGTTGCTGTACCTGCCCCGGCGGCCACGGCGGATTCGATTCGGGCCGATGGGGTCTGTGGGGCCGTTTTCCATCGAGGCATTCCGCATGGTATGGCTCACGCCCTGGTTCGCCCGCAAGCGGCTTCTTCGGCGGATCTGTAGCGCGCACCCAAGCTGGCGTGGTCGGGATATGGAGGCGGTGCGGGTTGAATTACGCGATGAGGCGCGGGAGAAGGCGGTCCCGTTCTGGGAGTGGGCCTGGCGTCAGTATGACGAGACCTTTTACCCGCAGGTGGATTATTCCATGTGGCGGGCCCGCCAGGAGCGATGCGACCCGGATGCGATCTCTCTGCGTGTGCGGGACGTGGAGGGCGCGCTTGGGCGCGAGGGTGTGCGGGCGGCAGGGGCTGAGCCGCTCTTCTCCATCCTGATGCCGGTGTTCGACCCTTCGCCGCAGTGGCTCGCGGATTGCCTGGATTCCGTGTTGGCGCAGCATTTCACGAACTGGGAGTTGTGCATCGCCGACGATGCCTCCACCCAGCCTGAAGTACATGGGGTGCTTGCTGCCTACGTGGCTCGGGATGCCCGCATCCGGGTGACGTATCGCCAGGAGAACGGCCATATCTCTGCCGCCAGCAATACGGCACTGGAGATGGCCCGGGGGCACTACTTGGCCCTTCTGGATCATGACGACCGGTTGGATCCGGAGGCCCTGCTTTGCATGGCGGAGGTCGTGGTGGCGCATCCCGAGGCGGCGCTGATCTATAGCGATGAGGATAAGGTCCGGGGTGCACGTGAATTTTTCGATCCCCATTTCAAGCCGGACTGGAATCCCGATCTGGCGCTGTCCCACAACTATGTCTGCCACCTGGCGGTGTTTGACCGGGCGCGCGTTCTGGAGGTGGGTGGATTCCGGGAGGGGGTTGATGGCAGTCAGGATCATGATTTGCTGCTGCGGTTCGTTCGGGGTCTTCCGCCTTCGCGCATTCATCATGTTCCTCGGGTGCTGTATCACTGGCGGGTGACGGAGGGCTCGACGGCGGGTTCCAGCCACGCGAAGGACTATGCCGCTGAGGCGGGTCAGCGGGCCGTGGCGTCGGCAGTGAAGGCAATGCTGCCCTCGGCCCGTGTGGAGCCGGGCCGTGTGCCCCATAGTTATCGGGTGCGTTGGCCTCTGCCGGAACATGCGCCCCGTGTGAGCTTGATTATCCCTACGCGAGACCGGGTGGAGATTCTTCGGCCTTGCCTGGAGGCCATTCTGGAGCGTACCGACTATCCGGACTTCGAAGTGCTGGTGGTGGACAATGAGTCCCGCTGCCCGCAGACGTTGGCCTATTTCGAAGAACTGCGCGCTGACCCCCGGGTGCGGGTACTGGAGTGGCATCGGCGTTTCAATTACTCAGCGATCAACAACTTTGCGGTAACACAGGCGCGGGGGGATATCATCGGCCTTGTCAATAACGACATTGAGCCGATTAATGCCGACTGGCTTACCGAGATGGTGTCACATGCCTGCCGGCCGGAGATCGGGTGTGTGGGGGCCAAGCTGTATTACCCCAATGGCCGTATTCAGCATGGCGGGGTGATCCTGGGTTTGGGCGGTGTCGCCGGGCACAGCCACAAGCATTTGCCCGGGGATGCGCAGGGCTATTTCAACCGTTTGCAATTGGTGCAGAACCTTTCAGCGGTGACTGCGGCCTGTCTGCTGGTGCGTCGAGAGGTTTTTGATCAAGTGGGCGGTCTTGATGAGAAGAATCTGCCGGTGGCCTTCAACGATGTGGACCTGTGCTTGAAGGTACGGGAGGCGGGGTATCGGAATCTTTGGACGCCTTATGCTGAGGCCTATCATCATGAATCAGCGTCCCGGGGGGAGGACAATACTCCAGAGAAGCGACGTCGTGCCGAACGGGAGGTAGCTTATATGAGGCGGCGTTGGGGCCGGGAACTGGATCATGATCCGGCCTATAATCCGAATTTGACGCTGGCCCATGAGGATTTTTCCTTGCGGTAGTTGGGGGGTGGGGTGAGCTGGGGTGGGGCGCCGCTGCGCAGCGCATCGCCGGCGAGGCCAGCTCCCACGGGGTTCTTTTAGTTAAACGGGAACACCCAGGGAGTGAGCAATAACACCCCTGCGGAATAGGTCAGGCTCACTGGTAGGCCCGTTTTGAGAAAGTCGCTGATGCGATAGCGGCCTGGTGAGTACACCATCAGGTGGGTCTGGTAGCCGTAGGGGATGAGAAAGCAGGCGCTGGCCCCGTAGGCCACGGCCATGATGAAGGGCATGGGGTCCACGCCAAAGGCCTGGGCGGTGGTCCAGGCCACGGGAAAGGCCAGTGCGGCGGCGGCGTTGTTGGTGACGGTTTCGGTGAGCAGTACGGTGAGCAGGTAGCAGCCCACAAAGGCGGCATACACGCCGTAGCCTGCGAACATGGTTTGGATGCCCTGGGCCAGTAGGGCGGCGGCGCCTGAGCTTTCCAGCCCCTGGGCAATGGCCAGGGCCGAGCCGATGATCATCCATAGCTCGAAGGGGAAGCGTCGACGCAGTTCGGTTGGGCTGAGCACGCGGCCCAGCAGCAGGGCGCCGAGCAGTAACAGCAGGCCATGAAACAGGGGCAGTAGCTCCAGGGTGGCCAGGCCGATCACGGAGGCGAAGCCGGCTAGCGTGAGCAGGCTTTGCGTGGGCTTGAGCTGGGGCCGCTTGAAACTGCCACTGAGTAGATGGAAGTTGCGGTCGATATTGCGATGCTGACGAAAGTCGTTGCCCACGGCCAGTAGCAGGCAGTCGCCCACTCTGAGCGGAATCTGCCCCAGTTGTCCTTCCAGCCGTTTTCCCCCGCGGCGAATTCCCACCACGCCGGCGTTGAACACACTGCGAAAGTCCACCTCCTGTAGGGTCTGGCCGGCGAGTTCCGATTCGTGAGAGATCACCACCTCCACCAGGTTGGTGGCCAGCAGGTCGTCGGCCGGGTGGCCGAAGAGCTTCAATCCCGGGAAGCGCTGCAGCGCCTGTACCTTGCCCACCTCACCGGTAAACACCAGGGTGTCGCCTTCCTGCAGCACCTCATTGGGCCCCACGGGGCTGATCAGTCGGTTGTCGCGCTCGATTTCCAGCAGGTAGAGGCCATCCAGGCTACGCAGCTGGTTCTCCTCGATGCTCCTGCCCACCATCTCGGAGCCAGGCTGCAGCTCGGCGGCCAGAAAATAGGCCAGTTGGTCTTCGGTGTCGTCGGAGCGGTGATCCGGTAGTGCACGGGCGCGCCATAGCAGCACACCAAAGGTGAGCAGGGCCACGGGTACGCCCACCAGGGCGAACTGGAACATGCCCAGTTCGAAGCCGCCACTGCTGAGGGTGAAGGAGTTGACCACCAGGTTGGTGGAGGTGCCCACCAGGGTGGTCATGCCGCCCAGGATCGAGGCGTAGGAGAGCGGAATCAGGAGCCGGGAGGGGGCGATGCGCTGCTGCCTGGAGATGGTGCTCATGAAGGCCGCCACCACGGCGGTGTTGTTGAGAAAGGCCGAGAGCACGGCGCTGGTCCCCATGAGCCTGGCGGTGGCAGTGGTCTCGCGGCCGCGCAGTAGTCGCTGCGAGAGCCAGTTCAGCAGGGGGCTGCGTTCCAATGCCAATGATACGAGCAACAGCAACAACAGGGTGGCCAGCGCCGGGTTGGTGTACTGCTTCAGCAGGGTGGCGGTATCCACCAACCCCAGTAGCAGATAGGCGCCGGCCAGGCCAACGAAGGCCACGGCCGGGCGCACGCGACCGGAGATCAGCACCACGAGCAGGCCAGTGATGGAGAGCAGTACTGCCCAGGGCGTCATGAGGAAGAGGTCCTTGCGGGGTGAAAATGGGCTTGTGGGATTCTACCGGGGCTTTTATGATGTTGTCGAATTCAGGCGGCAAAAAATTCCATGTGTTCAATAAAAGCGCTTTAAAAACATTTGGATGTTCAATTTTTAACCGCTAAACATTTATCGCGGGAATCACCTTACATGACATCACTCACCCATTTACAAAAGCTGGAAGCCGAGAGCATCCACATCATGCGCGAGGTGGTCGCCGAGACCGAGAACCCCGTGATGCTCTACTCGGTGGGCAAGGACAGCGCGGTGATGCTGCACCTGGCACGCAAGGCCTTTGCCCCGGCGCCGCCGCCGTTCCCGTTGCTGCATGTGGACACCCGCTGGAAGTTTCGCGCCATGTACGCGTTTCGGGACAACATGGCCCGGGAGATGGGCATGGACCTGTTGGTGCACATCAACCCGGAAGGGGTGGAGAAGGACATCAACCCCTTCACCCATGGTTCGGCCATCCACACCGATGTGATGAAGACCGAAGGCCTCAAGCAGGCACTGAACCAGTATGGCTTTGATGCCGCCTTTGGCGGGGCACGCCGGGATGAGGAGAAGTCCCGCGCCAAGGAGCGGGTGTTCTCGTTCCGCACCGCCCAGCACCGCTGGGACCCGAAGAACCAGCGCCCGGAGCTATGGCGGCTCTACAACACCCGCAAGCACAAGGGGGAGTCGATCCGCGTGTTCCCGCTCTCCAACTGGACCGAGCTGGATATCTGGCAGTACATTTACCTGCAGGACATCCCCATCGTGCCGCTTTACTACTCTGCCGAGCGCCCGGTGGTGGAGCGCGACGGGGCCCTGATCATGGTGGATGATGACCGCATGCCGCTCAAACCCGGTGAAGTGCCGATGATGCGCAAGGTACGGTTCCGGACACTGGGCTGCTACCCGCTCACGGGTGCCATTGAATCCGAGGCCGACACCTTGCCGGCGATCATCCAGGAAATGCTCCTCACCAGGACCTCCGAACGCCAGGGCCGCGTCATCGACCATGACAGCGCCGCCTCCATGGAAAAGAAAAAGCAGGAAGGGTACTTCTGATGGCACACGCATCCGACATGATCGCCGGGGATATCGAGGGCTACCTGAAGGCCCACGAGCACAAGGGCCTGCTGCGCTTTATTACCTGCGGCAGCGTGGACGACGGCAAGAGCACCCTGATCGGACGGCTGCTGTTCGAATCCAAGCTGTTGTTCGAGGATCAACTGGCCGCCATCGAGGCGGACTCGAAGAAGTATGGCACTCAGGGGGACGAGATGGATTTTGCCCTGCTGGTGGATGGCCTGGCTGCCGAGCGGGAGCAGGGTATCACCATCGACGTGGCCTACCGCTTCTTCTCCACCGACAAGCGCAAGTTCATCGTGGCCGACACCCCGGGGCACGAGCAGTACACCCGCAACATGGTGACCGGGGCTTCCACTGCCGATGCCGCCATCCTGATGGTGGATGCCCGCCATGGCATACTCACCCAGACCCGCCGCCACAGCTTCCTGATGTCGCTGATTGGCATTCGGCACATCGTCGTGGCCATCAACAAGATGGACCTGGTGGACTACTCGAAGGCGCGCTTTGACCAGATTGTGGAGGAGTACCGCGCCTTCGCCAAACAGCTGGGCCTGGAAGGGATGACCTTCATCCCCCTGTCGGCGCTCAAGGGCGATAACGTCATCGAGCACGGCCACCACATGCCCTGGTATCACGGCCCGACCCTGATGGCGTATCTGGAAACCGTGGAGGTGGACGAGGAACGCCTGCAGCGCACCCCCTTCCGCATGCCGGTGCAGTGGGTGAACCGACCGCACCTGGATTTTCGCGGTTTCACCGGCATGATCTCCAGCGGCACTGTCAAGCCAGGAGATGCCATCCGCGTTCAGCCCTCGGGCAAGACCAGCCGCATCAAGCAGATCTACACCTACGATGGAGACCTGGCACAGGCCATTGCCGGGCAATCGGTGACCTTGCTGCTGGAGGATGAGATCGACATTTCCCGAGGTGATGTGATTTCCGGCGTGGATGCCCCCGCCGAGACCGCCGATCAGTTCGAGACCACATTGGTGTGGATGCACGATCAGCCCTTGCTGCCGGGGCGACCCTATCTGCTGAAGCTGGGTACGCAGACGGTGTCGGCGACGGTGAGCCAGGTGAAGTATCAGGTGAACGTCAATACCCTGGAGCACACTGCGGCCAAGCAGCTCGATCTGAACGGTATTGGGGTGTGTACCCTGAGCCTGAGCAGGCCGGTGGCCTTTGATCCCTACAAGGAGAACGCCGACACCGGTGGCTATATCCTGATCGACCGGATGAGCAACAATACCGTGGGTGCCGGCATGCTGCATTTTGCCCTGCGTCGCAGCCAGAACATTCACATGCAGCATGTGGATATCGACAAGCAGGCACGGGCGGCCTCCAAGGGGCAGAAGCCGGCCGTGTTGTGGTTTACCGGCCTTTCCGGTGCGGGTAAGTCCACCATTGCCAACCTCGTGGAGAAGAAGCTGCATGCTGCCGGCCAGCATACTTACCTGCTGGATGGCGATAACGTCCGCCATGGGCTGAATCGAGACCTGGGCTTTACCGATGCCGATCGGGTGGAGAATATCCGCCGGGTGGCGGAGGTGGCCAAATTGATGGCGGATGCTGGCCTGATCGTGTTGACGGCGTTCATCTCGCCGTTTCGCAGTGAGCGCCGACTGGCCCGGGACTTGATGGAAGAGGGCGACTTCATCGAGATCTTTGTCGATACGCCCTTGAATCTGGCTGAAGAGCGTGACCCGAAGGGGCTTTACAAGAAGGCGCGCCGGGGGGAGCTGAAGAACTTTACCGGCATCGACTCTGCTTACGAGGCCCCGGAGAGCCCGGAGCTGCACCTGGATACCACCCGGCTCAGCGAAGATGAGGCCGCCGAGGCGGTCATCGTGCTGCTGCGTGAGCGTGGGCTGATTGCCTGACCCGGGGTTTTGCCCGCGTTACAAGCCAATAAGCCCTCGGTGAGCTGTAAGACGGCATAGGTGGCCCAGGATCTTGGGCCACCGTGACTGAACAAGGAACCTCATGGACCTCGCAATACTTCTGGATCAAGCACACACCATCGCCCTCAAGGCCGGCGATGCCATCATGTCCATCTACTCGCGCGAGTTCTCCGTGGAAGAGAAGGAGGACAAGAGCCCACTGACTGAGGCTGATAGGGCGGCCAATGATGTCATCATGGCCGGTCTTGCGGGCCTTGCCGGGGGTATCCCGGTGCTCTCCGAGGAGGATGCCGAGTGCTTCGTTGGCGCCGATGCTCAAGGCCGCTACTGGCTGGTGGACCCGCTGGACGGTACCAAGGAGTTCATCAAGCGTAATGGCGAGTTCACGGTCAATATTGCCCTGATCGAGAACGGCAGACCGGTGCTGGGTGTGGTTGTGGCGCCGGCGCTTGAGGTGTCCTATCTGGCTGCTCGGGGCGTGGGTGCCTTCAAGGTGGAGAAGGGCGGCGAGCCCGTGCCGATCCGTGTGGCTGGCCAGCCCGCCGAGGGTGTCACTTGGCGCGTGGTGGGCAGCCGTTCCCACCCGAGCCCGGACCTGGCCGAGTGGTTGGAAACATTGGGTAACCACGACATGGTGCCTATGGGCAGCTCGCTGAAGCTGTGTCTGGTGGCGGAAGGTGCCGCTGACGTCTATCCACGCCTCGGCCCGACCTGTCTGTGGGATACCGGCGCGGCCCAGGCGGTGGTGGAGCAGGCCGGCGGGCGGGTGGAAACCCTGGCAGGGCAGCCGCTTTCCTATGCGATGCCATCAGAGAAGCTCAACCCGTACTTTGTGGTCTGGGGATAGGCCCATCAGGCCCGCTCCCCCGCCGACACAATCCGGACGACTGTCACTGAGTGATATGCTCCTGCCAAAGTTCACCTCGCTTGCCGGCCATACTGATTCCTCCTGAGACTGTGGGACGGTTCAGTGGGAGGCAAGCTCATTGAAGAAGGCTGGGTTGTCCTGGATCGTTGCCAGTACCTTGGCGGCCAGGCCGGTGGGGTTGCGGCGCTTGGCCTCCCAGCTCTTGATCGTATCGACACTCGTCCCCATAGCCTTGGCAAATTCTGCCTGGGAAACGTGCAGCTGGGCGCGGATCGCCTTCACATCCGCCACCTCATGGCGGGTGATGCGGCTGGCCCTTACCTCGCCTTGCTTGATATCGACCGCTTCCTGCAGTGATTCCTGGAGTTCGTCGAAGATGCTCATTCGGAAACCTTCCCTTGGCCGGCGTCTCGGTGGGTGTACATAGTACGCTAATAGGTATTTCGTTGTCGAGTGATGGTGAGTGAATTGCTTGCTCGAGAGGTGGGGCTGCCTGGTGTCGCTGTGCCGCCCTTGTGGGAGCGGCCCTTGGCCGCGAATGGCCGAGTGCTGGGATTGTGGCTTCAGGCTGACTCCACATCGAACGCCACGATCTGTCGCTGCTCGCTGGAGAACTCCACGCCGATCAGATGAATGGGTTTGCCGGCGGCGCGGTATTTGTCGGCATAGCCTTTTGCCTTGATCTGCTCCAGGGCCTTGCCCTCGGGCAGCTGCTCCACCGCCTTGAACTCGAATAGATAGATGTGGCCGCCGAAGTCGATGGTCATGTCCACGCGGCCATGGTGGCTGGCGTCTTCCACCGTGACCTGGACGCCCAGGGCTGCGAAGTGGCTGTAGAACACGCTGGCATAGCGGCCTTCGTATTGGGCGATGGGGTTGTTGCGATACCAGTCGTGGGGCGGGCCGGCGTAGAGGGCCTTGAGGTGGGTCTCCAGGCCTGCAAGGTCGTGTTGCTGCAAGTGCTTGAACAGGGTGCGGCGCTTGCTCGGGGCGTTCTCGACACCCAGCGACGGCAGCAGCGCATGGTTCAGGCTGGTCTCTATCTCGCGGTTGGGAAAGCCCAGGGTGTACTGACGGTAGCCCAGCATGGGTTCCTCGACCTGCTTGATGGTCAGGTAGCCGGTCTGGAAGAGCAGGGCGTCGGTACTGATATCGTCCACGTCGAACTGGCTGAGTAGCTCGTATTCCGTCTCCCATTGATCCAGCTGAGGGGTGAAGACCCCCCGCTGCATGAGAACGTCGATGAGGAAGGTGGGCGTGGCGCTCTCGAACCAGTAGGGGCCGAACGCCCGGTTCTGCAAGAGCAGCAGTACGTCGAAGGGGTTGTAGACGGAGGCGACCTCACAGCTCCCCCAGCGATAGCCGTTGTACCACTCCCGGATTGCGTCACGGTCCAGGCCGGCCAGCTCGGGGGCAAACACCGTGTCGATGTCCTCATCCGTGTAGCCGCAGATGGTGGTGTATTCCGGCAGCAGTGTGATATCGCGCAAATTATTCAGCCCCGAAAACAGACTGACCTTGCTGAACTTGGAGACCCCGGTGATCATCACCAGATGCAGGTGGGGGTCGGCGTCCTTGATCACGCTGTAGAGGTTCTTCAGGCCTTCACGTAGTTCACGGGCGCGCTCTGGGTCGAGGATGTTGTCCAGGATGGGTTTGTCGTACTCGTCGATCAGCAGCACGACCGTCTGGCCCGTTGCCTGGTGAGCGAGTTCCAGCAGGTCCGAGAGTTCACCGGGAATATCGGTCTTGGGTGCGGCGGCCTGGGTGAAGCGACCTCGCTCCTTGCGCAGCTGGTGGCGAATCCGTTCGTCCAGCTCCTCACGATTGCGCATCACCCCGCTGCCAAAGCTCAGGCGGATCACGGGATGGGTGGCCTGCCAGTCCCAGCGATGGTGGAGGTACAGCCCTTCGAACAGGGCCTTGCGACCCTCGAACAGGCAGCGCAGGGTGTCGAGTAGCAGGCTCTTGCCGAAGCGCCTTGGGCGGGAGAGGAAGTAGTACTTGCTCTGGTGGATCAGGCGCTCGATCACCGGCGTCTTGTCGACGTAGTAGTAGCCTCCTTCGCGGATCTCGGAGAAGGTCTGGATCCCGATCGGGAGTCTGAGGCGCTGATCGGTAGCCATAGTGGCCTCTCAGAGTGAACGTCGTGCTGGCGGGAGTTTATCACGGTAGCCGATTGTGGGAGCGGCCCTTGGCCGCGAATGGGTTTGGCACTTAGGCAGGTCGAGCAGCCGCCGGGTGGCAGGCATCGACAAGATTGGGGCGACGATGGCGAGGTGATCAGCGTTTGAGGTTGCGATAAAAGTTCTCGTGGGTGCCGACCAGCAAAAGCAGTCGGGTAGCCGGGTCGTACTCGTAGGCGAGCAGGAATTGCTGACCGACGCATGGGAATTTGTAGACGAACACACCGGCAAGATCGCCCTTCCTGGCCTCGCCCCGCTCAGGCTGGTCGATGATGGTTGCGATTGCAGCGTCGATGGCGGCCTGCTGGTTGCGCTGAAGGCGCTTGTAGGCACGGCTGAAAGCATTGGTTTGGAGGACCGTGATCATTCCCGGTAAAGGCCCTGCGGAATAAAGGGTGTGGCCTGTTCGCGGCCTTCTGCGCGAGCGATGAGCACATCGCGTACGAACTCGACCGGCAGATCGGGGTTGTCGAGAGCGGCCTTACCCACCTTGGCCCAGAACTCGATCTGGCCGGCGATGGTGCGGCATTCCGCCCGGGCCTGAGCCTTGGCGCTTTCGTACAGTTCGTCTTCGATGCGGACAGGCATGCCCATGATCTTCTCCTGATGGGGTTTGCTACTTTTGTAGTTTGCCTTGCCCCCCTCCCGGTGTCAAAGCAGTTGGACTGGAGCGGTGTCTTTCGGGGCTATGTGTTAAGCGGATTGGTTTTGGTCCATTTGCGCGTCAGACCTCGGCCTTCAGGCCGAGGAAGGATAGCGCGGACGGCGAAGCCGTCCCGGTTTTCCCGTGGGCGTGGGGTGTCGATCCATCCTGGATTTGAACTGATTATTTAAACAGTTTTTCGCTATACTTTCGGTCAAGGCAGGGGGTTAGCGCTGCTCCGCTGCGAATAACCCCCAATCTATTACTTGCGGTGGGCACCTCAGCATGGCCAGTGCGCTGCTGCCGCAGCGCGTCGCCGGCGAGGCCAGCTCCCACGGGCGTTCCGGAGCCTGTGTGCCTCTCGTGCCGCCCTTGTGGGAGCGGCCCTTGGCCGCGAATGGCGGCGTGCTGGGATTGTGGCTTCAGGCTGACTCCACATCGAACGCCACGATCTGGCGCTGCTCGCTGGAGAACTCCACGCCGATCAGATGAATGGGTTTGCCGGCGGCGCGGTATTTATCGGCATAGCCTTTTGCCTTGATCTGCTCCAGGGCCTTGCCCTCGGGCAGCTGCTCCACCACCTTGAACTCGAAGATATAGATGTGGCCGCCGAAGTCGATGGTCATGTCCACGCGGCCGTGGTGGCTGGCGTCTTCCACCGTGACCTGGACGCCCAGCGCGGCGAAGTGGCTGTAGAACACGCTGGCATAGTGGCCTTCGTATTGGGCAATGGGGTTGTTGCGATACCAGTCGTGGGGCAGGCCGGCGTAGAGGGCCTTCATGTGCGCTTCAAGGCCTGCCATGTCGGCGGCCTTCAGCAGGCGCGGCAACCGGATGACCAGTTCATCGAAGATGGCGTGACTGACGCCCAGCACCGGGAGCAGGGCCTCGTTGAGGCTGATCTCCACCTCCTGGTTGGGCAGGCCCAGTTCATAGAGTGGGCGGTTGGGCACTTCTTCGTGAATGTTCTTGAGGGTGAGGTAGCCGGTTTGAAACAGTAGGGCGTCGGTGGAAATGTCATCCACGTCGAAACGGCTGAGCAGGGCTGGTCGGCTGTGCCAGGCGGTGAGTTCGGGGGTGAACACGCCGCGCTCCTTGAGCAGATCCACCAGGAAGGTGGGTGTGGCGCTCTCGAACCAGTAGGGGCCGAACTGACGATTCTGCAAGAGCAGAAGCACGTCGAAGGGGTTGTAGACGGAGGTGACCTCCTGCCCACCCCAGCGGTAGCCGTTGTACCACTGCCGGATGGCCTCGCGGTCCAGGCCAGGCAGCTCGGGGGCAAAGACCGTGTCGAGATCATCGTCGGTATAGCCGCAGATTGTTGAATACTCGGGCAGCAGCGTGATGTCCCGCAGGTTGTTCAGCCCCGAGAACAGGCTGACCTTGCTGAACTTGGAGACACCCGTGAGTAGTACGAAGTGCAGGTGGGGGTCAGCGTCCTTGAGCACGCTGTAGAGATTCTTGAGGCCCTCGCGCAACTCGCGGGCGCGTTCGGGGTCGCGAATGTTGTCCAGGATGGGCTTGTCGTATTCGTCGATCAGGACGACGGCGCGCTGTCCGTGCTTTTGGTTTGCTGCCTTGATCAAGTCGGTGAATTCACCCGCAATGTCGGTCTCGGCAGGCGGTGCCAGTTCCAGTGTTTCTCGGTTGTCACTCAGTTGGTGACGAATCCTCATGTCCAGTTCGGCACGATTCTGCAGGACGCCACTGCCGAAGCTGAGGCGAATCACGGGATGCCGTGCCTGCCAGTCCCATTTGTCATGGATGTACAGCCCTTCGAACAGGGCCTTGCGGCCTTCGAACAGGCAGCTCAGGGTGTCCAGTAGCAGACTTTTGCCAAAGCGCCTTGGGCGGGAGAGGAAGTAGTACTTGCTCTGGTGGATCAGGCGCTCGATGACCGGCGTCTTGTCGACGTAGTAGTAGCCTCCTTCGCGGATCTCGGAGAAGGTCTGAATCCCGATCGGGAGTCTGAGGCGCTGATCGGTAGCCATGCTGGCCTCCAGAGTGAGCGTCGTGCTGGCGGGAGTTTATCACGGTGGCCGATTGGGGGATCGGGTCTCTGTGGGGGAGGGCTTTTGTGGGAGCGGGCCTCGCCCGCGAAGGCGGTGGGCACCTCAGCATGGCCAGGGCGCTGCTTTGCAGCGCATCGCCGGCAGGCCAGCTCCCACGGGGGCCGCTCCCAAAGGGGTCAGCTCGAGGTCCAGCTGGCGATCAGGCTGCGGGTTTTGCGTAGTTGTCTTCTTAGCCAGCCTTTTTTGAGGTGTTGGAGTTGGCCCTGGGTGTGGAGGGTGTTGCGTTCGCGGATCAGGGCGTGGAGGGTGGCTTCGCAGGTGACGAAGCCGCGCAGTTCCCCGTCCCAGTAGAGGGGATAGCGCAGCAGGGTGCCGGCCACTAGCTGCTCCAGGGTGAGGTGGCGGGTGCGGCGGGGGATGGGGAGTGCGTCCTGGGTGAGGCCCCAGCCGGCGTAGAAGGGGCGGCCGTGGACCACCACCTGCTTTTCACGCAGTAGCGCTTCGAACCCGGCCATGGACGTGAGTGTATGGACTGCGTCGGCGGCGTCGATGCAGGCCACCACGCTGGCGTTGGTTTCTATCCAGTCGGCGTGGGCCAGGGCCTGCCGGTCCGGGACCTGACCGCGACGATTGCCGGAGCTGACGTCCGGGTGGGGTTTGAAGACGATGAAGGCGTCCGGGTGCGCGGCTCGGGCCGCCTGGATGAGGCCCAGGTTGGTGTTGACCCCTTCGCAGCCGTGACGGATGGAGGCGTCGTCTTCCACCTGGCCGGGGACCAGGATCACCGGCCGGCCCTGGGTGGGCCACTGTACCGGGGCGTGGTTTTCCAGGTTGTATTTGGTGAGGCCGTGCTCGACGATCAGGGTGCGCACGGTGCGGGCCCGCTCCAGTTCGGTTTGATCGAACTGGGCGGTATTGAGTATCTGCTCCAGATCGGAGGGGCTGCGGGGATCGAAGTAGAGCCCTTGACCGTCCATGACCAGGGAGCGGGGCGGGATGAGGTCGGAGCCCAGGCCCACCGAGCGGTAGAAGCCGTCCTCGATGAAGCGCAGGGGCGCGCTGCGTTGCCGGGCCAGATCCAGCAGATCTTCGGGGGCGTCCCGGCCCCAGTGAATCAGGGCGTCGTCGGGCCGTGGGTCGATCTTGCGTGCCGCCTTCGCTGTGGGGGCGAAGACCACGCCGTCCCGGGCCTGGGACAGGATGGGCCGCAGATGGGCCTGTTTCCAGCGCTGCATGCCCACGGCGATGAAGCGCCGGGGCCCGTCTTGCTGGACGCTCTTCTGGCGCTGGATGAAGTCGGCCACCTGGAAGAAATCGCCCTGGCCATCGCCGGTCTCCGGGTTCAGGTATCGAGGATAGCGCAGGTAGGCGGCGGCGATGAGTTCCGTGAGACTGCGCCGGGTGGTGCGCCGCTGGCAGGTCTGTCGGTCATCGGTGAGGCCCCAGCCGCTGTAGAAGGGCACGCCAAAGCAGGTCACCGGGCGGTTCAGGATCAGGGCGTCCAGGCCCATCTGTGAGGTCACCACGTAAACATGTGCAAAGTGCTTGAGCAGGGCGTGGGGGTGCCAGTCCTGGGTGATCCAGTGGACGTCCCGGCGGCCACGGGCCTGGGCGAGACAGCTTTGGCGGCGACCGGCCAGGACGTCCGGGTGGGTCTTGATCCATATCCGGGCATCGGGGTGTTCATCGATGGCGGCCTCCAGCATCTGCTGGAAGGTGTGCGGGGTGGCCAGGCCGCATTCGATGGAGGCGTCGCCGGCGGTCTGGTCGATGAGCAGGATGTGTTTTTGGTCGGGGTCGAAGGTGCCCGGGGGCACTTCCGTGCCCTGGTTGTACTTGGTGAGGCGATCCTCCCGCAGCCTGGCCAGGGCTTGCTGGGCCTGTTGCAGCACCGGCGCGGAGAAGGTCTCGTGCTGGAGCAGGTGTTCCAGGCGCGAGGGTTCGCGGGCGTCGAAGTAGATGCCCAGGTCGTCCACCACGATGGATAGGGCAGGGGTGCCGGTCACGCCCAGCCCGAAGGAGCGCAGGAAGCCGTCCTCCAGGGTGAGAAAGGGCAGGTCGTGTCGGTGGGCCAGGTCGCGGGCTTTGAGGGCGGGTGCCTTGCGGCCCCAGCCGACCAGGGTGGTGATGCTGGCCGGGGGCTTTCTGAAGGCCCAAAGGTGGACCGGTTGTGTGTCGAGCATCCGCCCGACCAGGTGATTCCGGCTGAGCACCCGGGAGCAAGTACCCAGGGGGGGCAAAAAAAGGGGACAGACCCCTTTTTGCCAAGAAGCAAAAAGGGGTCTGTCCCCTTTTTTTGCATTGGGGTGTCTCATCAGTCCCGGTGGTCACGGATGATGGCCGCGAACATGTGGACGATGAGGGCGCCGAGCAGGGTGAGGATGGTGAACACGGTGATGTTGTACACCCGCCGTGGCTCGTTGGGGTATTGGGGGTAGGTGGGTTCCTGCAGCACCGAGACCTGCTTGAGGGTGCGTGCGGCTTCCACGCGGGTGTTTTCCAGGGAGGCCAGGGCGTTGGCGTACATCTCCCGGGCAAACTCCACCTGCAGTTCCAGGGTCTGGAATTCTGCGGAGAGGCGGTTGAGGGCATCGCCGGCCCGGGTGGCCATGCGGTTGCGTTCCAGGCCGATCTGTTCCTGGATGGCGCGGATCTCGTTGCGCGCCCGCACCCGTTCGGCAGAGCTGGGGCTCTGGGTGTCGCTCAGGGCCCGATAGCGTGCGCTGAGCTTGGCCAGCTCGCCTTCCAGGGAGGCCACCACGGCGCTCAGGCTTTCCACCGTACCGGTGGGGGAGATGAGGCCATGTTCGTTCTGGAAGGCCAGCAGGTTGTCCCGGGCGGTTTCCAGGCGGCGCTGCAACTCCTGCACCTGTATTTCGATGAACCGCACCTGTTCCTCGGCCAGGCGCTGGCCCATGGCGTTCATGTGGGCCTCACCTTCGCGCATGAGCTTTCTGACCATGGCCTGGGCCAGGTCGGGGTCGTAGGCGCCCACCTTGATGCGCAGGATCTGGGCGTATTCGTCCACATCGATGGTCACGCGGCGCTGGTAATAGCGGTGCAGGGTTTCCGTGGGGACGTCGGCGCGGGACAGGCGGGAGAACCGGTCGATCTCACGGCTGGCATAGTGGCTGCGCAGGTCGAAGGCCTCGTCCAGCTTTTGCATCATGTCCACCGACATGAGGTGATCCTTCAGAAGCAGCATGTCGGCCATCTCGCCACCGCCGGTGAGCAGGGAGGCGAAGGTCATGGTGGGCGGCGCGATCTGGGCGCTTTGCAGCACCACGTTGCTCTGGGAGACGTAGCGATCGGTGGCGATCAACGACCAGTAGATCGTCGCGCCCAGGATGAGGACCAGGGCGATGGGCCAGTAGGGGTGGGTGGTGATGAGTTTTTTCATGAGGTCTGTGATGTTGCCTGCGTTGCCTGGCCGGTGTCGCCGCTCTTCCTGGGGCTCGCGGAACGTGGTTGTTTCTTCTTCTCGAGACTGTCGTGGTAGGCCTGGATGGCCTCGTTGACGTCGTCGAACCAGAAGGCCTGGCCCCGATCCAGCCAGATACCGGCCTGGCAGAGATCCTTGAGGATGCCCTCGCTGTGGGACACCATGATCAGGCTGGCCTGACCCACCTTGTCCTTGAAGGCTTTTTTGGCCTTGTCCTTGAAGGCCTTGTCGCCCACGGCGGTGGCTTCGTCGGAGAGGTAGACGTCGAAGTCGAAGGCCAGGGAAAGGCCGAAGCCCAGGCGGCTGCGCATGCCGCTGGAGTAGGTCTTCACCGGTTCGTCGAAGGCTTCGCCGATCTCGGCGAAGTCCTCAACGAAGCGGATCACGTCATCAATGGAGCGCTCATTGCCGTGGATGCGGGCAACGAACTTGACGTTCTGGCGTCCGGTCATGTTGTTCTGAAAACCACCGCGCAGGCCGATGGGCCAGGACACACGGCACTGTCTCAGGATGCGTCCTCGATCGGGGCTGTCCATGCCGCCGATGAGTCTGAGCAGGGTGGATTTGCCGGCCCCGTTGCAGCCCACCAACCCCACGCTCACGCCCTTGGGAATATGCAGGTCGATATCCCGCAGCACCCAGTCGCTGCCGTGGTGGTTGTGATAACGCTTGTAGACGTGTTCGACGGTGATCATTGAGCCTTGAGTCTCTGGGAAAAACGCAGGTGCAGGGCCAGCCCCAGCACGAAGCAGCCGATGATCCAGTACCACAGGTAGGCGAAGTCCACACCGCTGAGTGATTTGTAGCCCTCGAAGAAGGCCAGGCGCAGGGTCTCCAGGCCGTGGACCACCGGGTTGTACAGCAGGTACTGCTGTACCTGATAAGGAAGGGTCTGCAGGGGGATGATGACCCCGGAGAGGATCAGCATGGGCAGCATCATCATGCGAATGATGATGCCCACCTCATAAACCAGGTTGGCCACCACCGACACCACCAGGCCGGCCCCCGCGCCCAGCAGCCACAGGGATACCCAGGCGACCATGGCAGTGAGGGGATCGGCGGGGATGATGTCGTAACCCAGCAGGGTGGCACCGAACATGAGGATGAAGAGCACCAGGGTACGCATGATCCCCTCCACCACACCGCGTACCAGCACCGGGTCGACGGGATGAACCTGGCGGTAGGCGAACAGCGACCGATTGGCCTCGATGGCCCCCATCCCCCGCAGGACTCCTTCGCGGAACAAGAAAAATGCGGTCAACCCAACGATCAGCCACGGTACGAACTCTGCGCCAACGATCAACCGGATGCGGCCCAGCAGTTCGCGCACAGCCACCATGATCATGACGAACAGCACCGGCTCCGCCAGCATCCAGAACCACGCAAACCGATCCCCCGTGGTCCTCGCCACTGCCTCGCGCAGGAACAGGGCCCGCCAGACGCTCCAGGTAACCTGCAGGGAGTTGCGCATCAAAGATCCACGATCACCCGGGTGGCCACGGCGATCTGATAAAGGATCTGCGTGAGGGTGGCGGCCAGTTGCAGGTTCTTGGTGGGCACTTCGGGCAGGACCAGAATCTCGTCGCCGGCGCGCAGGGTGACCTGGCGGGCGTCGCGCACCTCGCCGTTGGCGCGCACCACCAGGATGTTGCGTTCATCGGCCTGCCGGCTGAAGCCACCGGCCCGTTCGATGTAGTCACGCACCGTGTCGCCGGAGACGAAGATCATGGCCTGAGGTACCAGCACCTCGCCGCTGATCAGCAGGGAGTCGGCCCGTTCGGGGATGGTGATCACATCGCCATCCTGCAAGCGGATGTTGGCGATACGGTCGTCGCGGGCCACCACCATGCGGCCGGTGGGCTCCACCTGGCGGGCTCGGGTCACGAAGTTCTGGATCAGTTCCGCCTCGCGGGCGCGGATCTGCGCCTCTTCGGCCGTGGCCGAAGAGGCGCCCAGGTAGGCCTGTTCCAGCCGGCGCAGGCTCTCTTCCAGGGACTGGCGCTGGCGCTGGGCCACGCTCTCGCGGCGGATGGATACCGATTGCACATCGGTCATGTCCGGGTTGACAGCGATGCTGTCCAGCAACTCCTTGAGCCGGGCATCCTTGGGCACCGCGAAGCGTGAGGGACCCTGATAGCTGCCCTCGATCTCCACCACGATGACATCCTTGCGCTGGTCTTCCGAGAAGATGATCTGGTCGCCATCGTTGAGCCGGACGCTGGCAAAGTCGCTCAGGGAGAGGTAGGCGGAGTGGGGGCCGTCATCGCGCACGCCGCGTACCAGCACGTGCGAGGCACCGGGCCGATGCTGGGCCAGGTCCAGAACGCCTTCGCCGTTGAGGGTGTCCTGATCCAGTTCGAAGCGGTAGGCGCGGGCCACATCGCCGCCCACGGTGACGCTGGGGCCGCGGCGTTCCACCACGATGGTGTCGCCTTCCTTGAACTGGACATGGGGGATATTGCCGGTGAGCAGGAAGTCGTACAGGTCCGCGCGGGCAATGGTCTCGCCATCGCGCTGGATGCGTACCCGGCGGTAGCTGCCGGTCTCCTGGTCGATGCCGGAGGCCTGATCCAGGAAATAGAGCAGGGAGTCATGGGGGCTGCCGGCATAGCGACCGGGATTCTCCACCCGACCCGTGACGAAGACGGCCACGGGCTGCGTGCCCTGCAGGTTGGTGTAGACCTCCACATTATCGGTGAACACGGAATTGACGGCGCCGCGTACCCGGTTGTCCAGCTGATCATGACTGAGGCCCTGTACATGCACCGGGCCCACGAAGGGGATGAAGAGGTTGCCCTGGGCATCCACCGGCAGCACCCGCTCGATCTCCACCGCGCCCCATACCCGCAGGGTGACCTGGTCGCCGGGCAGGATCTGGTAGTCGGGGCTCAACCCGGAGGAGCGGGTGCCCCGAAAGCCGCCTTTGAACAGGTGAGCGCCAAACGGCAGGATCTCCTGGTCCGGAGGGATCTGGTGGGCCACCGGGCCATAGGTGCCGCTGCGCCAGTCGGCGCCCATGGGGGGTTCCAGGGTGTCGGGGATGGGTTGGCGCGGGTCAGCCCGGGGGATGTCGCCGGGGTCGCTGATGCCCAGGGCGTAACCGGCTGAGGGGGGCAGCCACAGGGCCAGCAGGGCGATGAGCAGCCAGATCACCGGACGGGCCGGACGGGTGATGGTGCGCCGGTGGCTTGATGCGTGTTGCCTGGAGCTCATGGGGTGATGTCTCGAACGGGCCCATGATCGGAAAGGGCGGCGGGTTGAAGCGGCATGGCGCGGCCCATGTGGCTGAGCACGCGGACCTCTTCCCAGTGGCCGTTGCCGGCCTGGCAGACCAGGGCGGGTTCGGTGCCTCGTCGGGTCTCGACGGACAGGGATCGGCAGGTGCGCCCGCTGGCAGCATGGTAGGGGGCGTGGGCCATCACATGGACATCCCGTCCCCAGGGGCTGTGTTCGAGCATCACGGTGGCGCCGGCGGGTTGTTCGTTCAAGAAGGTGTCCAGGCGCTCCGGCAGCGTGGGTTCGCCGCTTCGGGCGTCGCCCGGCTGCCAGCTGCCGTTGTCGTGCTGTGTGGGTACGCTGCCGCAGGCGGTGAGGATCACCACCAGGCAGGCGCCGGCCAGGCCGGCGAGCGGTGTCCGGAAATGAGCAGGGCCCATGGTGAGGTGTTGTGTCCTTTGAGTGTTCACTGCGCTGGCCGTTGGAGCCGTGGAGGCCGGGTTGTGTATGACCCGATATCCATTGGGGAATTCAATGGTGTAGCCGCGCAGTGTAACTCGGCAGGGCAGGGATTTGAACGGGGCAGCCGTGCTGCCGGTCCTGGAGGGGGGGTGATGGAGGGTACCGTAGAGGAAGGGGACCCTAGAGGAAGGGGACCCTAGAGGAAGGGCCCCTTGTGGGAGCGGGCCCTGCCCGCGAATCGCGGCGTCAGCCGCGCAGGTGCCAGAACCCTTCGCGGGCAGGCCTGCTCCCACAGGGTGCCGATCAGCTCACCCCGTACTCCACCAGCAGGTCCTCATCCCGCACGATCATCTGGCAGGCCAGGCGCCAGCTGGGTGGGAAATCGTCCACGGACATCTGCTCGATCTCTTCGGCCGTGAGCTTGCCCAGTTCCTGGAGCACGGTCTGTTCCTTCACGGTGAGGGGGCCGCCCTTGGGCTTGCCCTTGCCCAGGTGGGTCACGCGCACCAGGCAGGTGCCGCATTCGCCGTCCTGGCAATCGAACTGGATGGGCAGCTTGTTCTCGCGGGCGATCTTGAGGATGGTTTCCGTGTGGCTGCCGGCCACCGCGTATACGGTCTTGTCTTTGTAGTCAGGATGCGAAAAAGTGATGTTGGGCATGATAGTGATCTCCGGAATAGGGCAGGATCAGGCGGGACGAACAGTGACGTCGCCTAGGAGTTGGGCCTGGCAGGCCAGACGCTGGTGGCGGCCCGCGTTGTTCTCCTGGAGGGCCTTATGCTCCACCACCGAGGGTTCGGTCAGATTGTTCCAGCCTTCCTCCACCTGCATCATGCAGGTGCCGCAGTCGCCTTCGCGGCAACCATAGATGATGCCTGTGCCCACCTTTTCGGAGATGTCGATGACGCGGGCGCCCACGGGGGCGTTCACGGTGAGATTGATGTCTTTGAAGGTCAGTTTGGCTCTTGCCACGGCTTGCTCTCCTCGAGTCTTGGTTGATTTGTGTGTCGCGCGGGCCTTTGCTGCAAGAGGCGTGCCGAAATTGGAATTGATAAGTGATTGATTAGGTGTGGAAAATATTTTAATGTCCTGTGATAAATCCGACCCTTTGTGGGGTTTCGGACACCGCGACGTGGGTTAAGGAGTCTTGCATGTTGATGAAGCAACCGGATGATCGATCCCCTCATCTGTTCGAACTGGAACAGTTGAAGGAGGCCTACCCGGAGCATGCGGGGGAGATCGACCCGCTGATCCTGCGACTCTATTTGATGGATTCCCAACGCATGTTTGCGGAAACCGTGAACCTGCACCTGGCGGAGCCTCTGGAGGATGTGGTGGTCCTGCATGACCTGCGTCTGCCGCTGGGCGACGAGGTGGTGGAAATCGATCATCTGCTCATCAACCGCAGTCTGCAGATCACCCTGGTGGACTCCGGTTTCATGGGAGCGGAGTCGGTCAAGGTGAACCGGCTGGGTGAGGCGTTCATTCGTTCCCCGGAGAGCGACGAGTGGGTGGGCGTGCGCGCCGCCTTTCAGGAGCTTTTCGACAAGGCCTCCAAGCTGGAACGCATCCTGGATCGGGAGCGCTGGCCCAAGCGCCTGGGCATGCGTCTGGCCCACCCGGTGGAGGTGTGCGTGGTGCTGTCGGACGAGGATGAGGTGATCATCGAGAACCCCACTCGCTGGGAAGACCGGGTGATGAAGATCACCGACTTCATCCGTCATTACGAGAAGACGAAGATGAAGTTCACCCTTACCTACGGCCCGCTCAACGTGATCCAGACAGGGCTGAACCGGGTGAGCAAGGCCACCATGGAGAAGGCGGCCAAATTGATCCTGGATCTGCATGAGTTCGAGCCGGCCAACTACTCCGAACGTCTGGGGCTGGAGCTGGACTTGTCCGAGTCCGGGATGGATCAAAATCGCATCCTCAAGCGCCATGGTCTGCCCGATGCGCTGGATGATTTCATGCCGCTGGATGAGCTGCCGCGCAGCCTGGATGAGATGGCCCCCGAGGGCGAGGAGGCCTGGGATGGGCCAGTCCCGGAGAGCGAACCGGAATTGTCGCCTGAGTCCGAGCCTGCCGCGGAGTCTCCGCCGGAGCCCGAGCCCGCGAAGGACATGCAGCCCGAAGATGGAGCCAGCGAAGTGCCGCCAGCCGAGGACGCTCCGGCACCTGCGAAGAAGGGCAAGGGGCGCGGTAGCCGGTCCAGGACAGGCAAGGCCGCCGGGGCCAAGGGCACCAAGGCCACCCAGACCAGGACACCCAGGAAGAAGGTTACCCAGAAAAAGGCCGCGAGCCCTGCCAAGGCGGCGTCCCCTGATGAGCCCGTTAAGGCTCAGGAGGCAGATGCAACCCCGGCCAAGCCAGCGCCGACCGAGGCTCCAGTGGAGGCCGTCAAGGTGGCCAGCCCCGAAGCACCCGAGACCAGGGCGGATGCGAAGGCTTCCGGTGAGTCCTTGCCATCTTCCCGTATTGCCGCCTCATTGAAGATGAAGACGCCGCAGTTCCTGGAAATGATGGAAGAGCGGGGTTATCTGGCCCGGTCCGCTGAGGGCGAGCTGGAGTTGACCGAGAAGGGTAGGGAGCTTGGGGGGCAGGCCAAGGGTAAGGGGGGGAATCGTTCCTTCTCCTGGCCGAAGGGGATGAAGGACGCGCTGAAGTAGATAGCGAAAAACTATCAGGAGAATCGAAACAACCGATTGCACTCCGCTGCGCTGCAAGATTAGAATGCGTCTAACTCGAAATCGCAGTGCAAACCCTAGCAACCAAGGAGCTCAATCCATGTCCCTGATCAATACCGAAGTCAAGCCGTTCAATGCCACCGCCTACCACAATGGCGAGTTCGTGCAGGTGAGCGAGGAAAGCCTCAAGGGTCAGTGGTCGGTATTCTTCTTCTACCCCGCCGACTTCACCTTCGTGTGCCCCACCGAGCTGGGTGATCTGGCCGACAACTATGAAGAATTCAAGAAGCTGGGCGTGGAGATCTACAGCGTGTCCACCGACACCCACTTCACCCACAAGGCCTGGCATGACAGCTCCGAGACCATCAACAAGCTGCAGTACCCCATGCTGGCCGACCCGACCCTGACGATCTCCCGCAACTTCGAGGTGCTGATCGAGGAAGCCGGTCTGGCCGAACGTGGCACCTTCGTGATCGATCCTGAAGGTCGCATCCAGATCATGGAGATCAACGCCGGCAACATCGGTCGCAACGCCGAAGAACTGCTGCGCAAGGTGAAGGCTGCCCAGTACGTGGCCGCGCACCCCAACGAAGTGTGCCCGGCCAAGTGGAAGGAAGGTGAGAAGACCCTGGCTCCGTCCCTGGATCTGGTGGGCAAGATCTAAACAACGCCCCCACTGCAGATTGCAGGATCCGGCGCCCGGGTGATCACTCGCCCGGGCGCTTTTGTTTGGACACCATTACTGAGGTATCACCGGCATGCTGGACGCAAATCTCAAGACACAACTGAAAGCCTACCTGGAAAAGGTGAGCCAGCCCCTGGAGATTGTTGCCACCCTGAATGATGGCGACAAGTCACGGGAACTAAAGGGGTTGCTGGAGGATGTTACCAGTCTCACCGACAAGATCACCCTGCGCACCGATGGCCAGGATGGTCGCGCCCCCTCCTTTGCCATCAATCGACCGGGCGAGGACACCGGCATTGTCTTCGCCGGTATTCCCATGGGGCATGAGTTCACCTCCCTGGTGCTGGCCCTGCTGCAAGTGGGTGGCCACCCGCCCAAGGCCAGCGAAGAAGTGGTGGGGCAGATCCGTGCCCTGGAAGGCGAGTTGCACTTCGAGACCTATTACTCCCTGTCCTGCCAGAACTGCCCGGACGTGGTCCAGTCCCTGAACGTGATGGCCCTGCTCAACCCAAACATTCGTCACGTGGCCATCGACGGGGCCCTGTTCCAGGACGAGGTGGAAGCGCGGGAGATCATGTCCGTGCCCAGCGTTTACCTCAATGGCCAGCCCTTTGATCAGGGCCGCATGACCCTGGAACAGATCCTGGCCAAGGTGGATACCAATGCCTCCGCCCGCGATGCGGAAAAGCTCAATGCCATGTCCGCCTTCGACGTGCTGGTGGTGGGCGGTGGCCCCGCCGGGGCCTCGTCGGCCATCTACGCGGCGCGCAAGGGCATCCGTACCGGCGTGGCGGCGGAGCGTTTCGGTGGGCAGGTGCTGGACACCATGTCCATCGAGAACTTCATCTCCGTGCCGCACACCGAGGGCCCCAAGCTGGCCGCGGCCCTGGAAGAGCACGTGAAGGAATACGACGTGGACATCATGAACCTGCAGCGGGCCGTGAAGCTGGTGCCTGCCCAGGGGGAGAATGGGTTACATGAGGTGGAGTTCGAGTCCGGCGCCCGTCTCAAGAGCAAGACCCTGGTGCTGGCCACCGGCGCCCGCTGGCGGGAGATGAATGTGCCCGGCGAGCAGGAGTATCGTAACAAGGGTGTGGCCTATTGCCCCCACTGTGACGGCCCCCTGTACAAGGGCAAGCGCGTGGCGGTGATCGGCGGTGGCAACTCCGGCGTGGAAGCGGCCATCGATCTGGCCGGCGTGGTGGCCCATGTGACCCTGGTGGAGTTCATGACGGAACTGCGGGCCGATGCGGTGCTGCAGAAGAAGCTCAGAAGCCTGCCCAACGTGGACATCATCACCCACGCCCAGAGCACCGAGGTGAACGGGGATGGCAACAAGGTGAATGGCCTGACCTACAAGGATCGGGATACCGACGAGATCAAGCGCATTGATCTGGAAGGGATCTTCGTGCAGATCGGCCTGGTGCCCAACACCGAGTGGCTGCGGGAGTCGGGTGTGGAGCTCAGCGGTCGCGGCGAGATCGTCACTGATGCCCATGGCATGACGTCGATCTCAGGCGTGTTTGCAGCAGGTGATGTGACCACGGTGCCCTACAAGCAGATCGTGATCGCGGTGGGCGAGGGCGCCCGGGCCGCGCTGGGGGCCTTTGATCATTTGATTCGGCACTGAGGGATAATTGGCCCCTTTCCCCTCACCCCAACCCCTCCCCCCAGAGGGGAGAGGGGTTGGGAAAAGGTGTCTGTCCCCTTTTTTTCTGATCGGGGACGGGTACCATGAATTTCATGGTACCCGTCCCCAATGCCTCCATGTCCATACCCCCTCTGATCCTTCCCCTTCTCGCCGCTATCCTCTGGCTCACCGCCTGCGGTGAAACGAATCAGGGAGACAACACCCAAGAGGCCGAACGCCGCGCCCCCGTGGCCGCCGCCGAGGTCCGGACGCGGGATCTGTCCCGTAGCCTCACCCTTTCCGCCACCATCGAACCCCGGGTGGTCATCCGCCTGGCGAGTCGCACCCAGGGCACCATCGACCAGGTGCACGTGGAGGCGGGCGACCGGGTGGACCGGGGCGATCTGCTGCTGGAGCTGGACCTGTCCGAACACCGGGCCGAGCTGGCCCGGGCCCGGGCCCAGGAAGAAGAGGCCCAGCTGGAATACAACCGCAGCCAGCAACTGCGCGGCGAGGGCGTGGTCAGTGATGCCGATTTCCAGCGGGCTCGGGTGGCCCTGCAGATCAATCGCAGCCAGCGTCAGCTCTGGGAGACCCGCATCGCCTACGGTCGGGTGATGGCCCCCCTGGATGCCGTGATCACCGACCGCTTCGTGGAACCTGGCGAGGCGGTGGAGGCCCAGGACACCCTGTTCGAGCTGGCGGCCATGGATGAGCTGGTCATGCGCCCCGGCGTCTCCGAGATGGACGTGGTGCACCTGGAGGTGGGCCAGAGCCTGCCCATCACCCTGGATGCCCTGCCCGATGAGACCCTGGAGGGGCGTATCCGCCGCATCTTCCCCATGGCCCAGCCTGGTAGTCGGTTGGTGACCGTGGAGGTGGCGCTGCCCTCGGATGCCACCGGGCGAGGTGTGCGCCCCGGTTTTCTCGGCCGCATTGCCACCCGGGTGGATGCCCGCCCCGAGGCCCTGGCCGTCCCGGCGGCGGCCATCGGTGAGGATGGCGATGCGCGCTATGTGTATCTGATACGCGATGAGCGCCTGGAGCGTCGCACCATCGAAACCGGTGTGAGCCGGGGGCAGTGGACCGAGGTGCTGAAGGGCCTGGAGGATGGCGATGTGATCCTGGCCACCAATCCCATCGACATGAGTGACGGTGCCCGTGTGCGGATCGTCGGGTGGCGGGGATGAATCTGTCCCACCTGTCCATCCGCCGGCCCATCGGCACCCTGGCCCTGGCCTCGGTGGTGTTTGTGCTGGGCCTGTTCTTCGTGGATCGGCTGCCCATCGACCTGTTGCCCACCATTGAATATCCCCATATTCGCGTGACGGTGAACCACCCGGGCGTGGCCCCGGAGGTGATGGAGGAGCAGGTCACCCGGGTGCTGGAGCGCAACCTGGCGGCCACCGAAAACCTCACCCGCATCTACAGCCGGGCCTCGGAGGGGCGCACCAACGTCAACCTGTTGTTCGAGTACGGCACCAACCTGGATCTGGCGCTGCAGGATGCCTCCCGGTATCTGGAACTGGCCCGCACCCAGTTGCCGCCCGATATCGAACCCCCCCGACTGTACAAGTTCGATCCCTCCCAGGACCCGGTCTGGCAGGCAGGCTTCAGTTCCACGGTGCGCTCTGAGGTGGAGGTGCGCGACTGGGTGGATAATCGCCTGGCACCCCAGCTGCTGGCCATTCATGGGGTGTCCGGCGTGGAGGCCGCCGGGGGCATGGTGCGGGAGATGGAGGTGATCGTCGACCAGGCACGGCTGCGATCCTATGGCCTGACCATGAAGGATCTCATCGACACCCTGGAGGCGGAGAACGTGGATATCGCCGCCGGCTGGGTGACCGGTGAGAGTTTTGATGTGATGGCCAAGACGGATGGGCTGTTCACCTCGGTGGCGGATATCGAGAACGTCCTCATCGATTTGCCGGGGGACACCGGTCAGCGTATCCGCCTGTCGGATGTGGCCCAGGTGCGGGACGGACATCGGGCGCAACGACTGTTTGTGCGCCTCAATGGCACGCCAGCGGCGCAGATCTCCGTGTTCAAGCTGCCCGAGGCCAACACGGTGGAGGTGGTGGATCAGGTGCAGGCCACCCTGGCGCGCCTGGAGCGTTCAGGTTACATCCCCGAGGACATCGCCTATCAGGCGACGACCGATCCGGCCTTCTTCATCCGCGGTGCCATCGGCAGTGTGGCCACGGCGGCCATCCTGGGCGGGGTGCTGGCCATGCTCATGGTGCTGCTGTTCCTGGGGAGCCTGCGCAAGGGATTCGTGATCGGGTTGTCCATTCCCATTGCCATCATGGCGGCGTTTGCCTTGATGGGGGCCAGCGGCCTCACCCTCAACATCATCAGCCTGGGTGGGCTGGCCCTGGGGGTGGGGCTGCTGGTGGACAACGCCATCGTCATGCTGGAGAACATCTACCGGCATCGGGAGCAGCTGGGCAAGTCGTCCCGGGACTCGGCCCTGGATGGCTCCCGCGAGGTGGTCTCGGCCATGACCGCCTCCACCCTCACCAACCTGGCGGCGGTGCTCCCCTTCCTGCTCATCACCGGCATCGCGGCGCTGATCTTCCGGGATCTGATTCTCACCATTGCCTTTGCCATCATCGCCACCCTGGCGGCCGCCCTGACTCTGGTGCCGATGCTGGCGGCCCTGCTGGGTGAGGTGCGTTTCTCCAGTGGACTGGAGCACAGCCGTCCCCTGCAGGCCTTCAATCGAGGCATCGGGCACCTGCGACGTGGCTATCGACGCATCCTGCCACGAGTGTTGCGTTGGCGCTGGGCCGTGGTGGGGCTGGCCGGCATGGCCCTGGTGGGGGCCTGGCTGGCGTCCACGCAACTGGGCACCGAGTTTCTGCCGCAGGTGGATGATGGCAACGTGAGTGTGCGCATGGTGCTACCCCCGGGCACACCGCCCCAGGAGACCGACGCCGCTGTGCGCCAGATCGAGCAGCGTCTGCAGGATCTGCCCCATGTGGAAACGGTGTTCAGCATGGTGGGGGGGCATCTGAGCGGGGGCATCATCAACGAGCGGCCCGGCACCGCCAACCTGCGGGTGCAACTCACCCCGGCCGGCGCGCGCCCCGACATGCCCGCTGGTCGATGGGTTTCCCAGGCCCAGGATGCCCTGGATGAACTGGACCTGCCGGGGGCACGGATCAGTGTGCGTCCGCCCTCCATCCCCGGGCTGCGCCTTGGCGCAGGGGATGAGGATCTGTCCATCGGCATTGTCGGCGAGGACCTGGATCAGCTGCAGCGCCTGGCCCGGGAGGTGAGTGCGCGACTGGAGGGGATCGACGGCCTTGAAGGCGTGGAAGTGGGTCGCGAGGACCGCAGCCCGCTGCTACGGATCATCGTTGATCGGGAGCGGGCGGCGGACCTGGGATTGCGGGTTTCGGAAGTGGGCGGGGCCATCCGCGACGCGGTGGACGGAGCCGTGCCCACCCGTTTTCTCACCCAGAACCAGGAGTACGATGTGCGCGTGCGTCTGCCCCGGGAGAGGGTGGCCGATACCGAGGCGCTGGGGGGCATGCTGCTGTTCCGTCAGGGGGGTGAGCCGGTGCTCCTGCGGGACGTGGCCCGGTTTGAACTGGGCGAGGGGCCGGCCCATATCGAGCGGGAAAACCAGAGCCGCATCGCCCGCGTGAATGGGGACATCAACACGGCGGTGGCGGACACCGGCACCATCATGGCCCAGGTGGAGGAACGTCTGGCGGATCTGGAGCTGCCAGATGACTACAGCCTGATCTTCTCGGGCCAGTGGGAGACCATCCAGGAAACCCAGCGGGAGTTGCTGACCGTGGTGCTGCTGGCGGTGTTTCTGGTGTTTGTGGTGCTGGCGGTGCAGTACGAGCGCCTGAGCAACCCGCTGGTGATCCTGTCGGCAGCGCCCCTGTCGCTGGTGGGGGTGGTGAGCATACTGTGGCTCACGCAGACGCCCCTGTCGGCGCCGGTGATGATCGGTGTGGTGCTGCTCATCGGCATCGTGGTGAACAACGCCATCCTGTTGGTGGAGTACATCGAGATCGGCCGGCGGGTGCAGGGCCTGGGTCTGGCCCGGGCGGTGGTGCGCGCCGGCGGCGTGCGTCTGCGGCCCATCCTGATGACCACCTCGACCACCGTGCTGGGCATGACGCCGCTGGCCACCGGCATGGGCTCAGGCACGGAGATCATGCAGCCCCTGGCCCTGACGGTGATCGGGGGGCTGCTGGTGTCCATGTTGCTGACGTTGTTTGTGGTGCCGTGTCTGTATCTGATCCTGGGGGGTGCGGCGCGCCTCCTCAATCGGGCACAAACAACTTCCCGGTGACCAGTGCCATCGTCGTCCTCACCAGTACCGCCAGGATCACGAAGGTGGTCAGGGTCAGCACCGCTCCGGCCACCAGGGTGAGCCCGATGCCTCGCATTGCGTCCAGATACGTCAGGGTGGCGATGGACATGGCCGCCAGCGGGAAGGTGTAGGCCCACCAGGAGACGAAGAAGGGCACCTTGAGGAACTGCGGCGTCAGGCTCACGTTGAGCACCGTGATGAACAGGCCCACATACACCAGCATCCTCACCAGCATGTCCACCTCATGGCCCATCAGCCCCATGTAGCCGATCATGCCCACGGCGGGTGGGGCGATGAGGATGAACAGGGTGGGCAGGAACTTGGCCGGCAGTGGATTGTGGAAGACGATGCGGTAGAAGACGATGGTGAACAGGATGATCCAGAAGATCATGCCGATGGAGAAGAAGAACCAGGAGGTCTCCACAAAGCCCAGGGGCACGCCTCCTACTGGCACCAGCAGGTTACCCACCACCGGGATGAACCAGGCGGGATTGATCATGTTGATCTCGTGGGACTGCGTGATCCAGCGCCCCAGCAGGTAGACCGTGGCCATGAAATGCAGGGTGGTGCCCACGGCCCAGAGCACCAGGGAGAGTGCTGGCCAGTGATCCAGCGCCGCGATGCCCAGCAGCAGCAGCGAAATGCTGAAGGTGGGGAAAAAGTTCACGCGGATGGGGTGCCTGAATTCCGCCACCACCTCGCCGAAATGCCGCATGGCCTTGGTGAGGTAGAGCAGGGTGATGCTCACGAAGATGGCCGCCCCCAGGATCAGCAGCCCCTCGCCGATGATGGCCGGCAGTCCCAGTACCTCATGGGCCTTGCGCCAGGCCAGCCCCAGTCCGGTGATGCCCATCACCATGGCGAACAGGGGGATGGGCACATGCATCAGCCAGTGGCTGGGGCCGGGTGCTTCAGTGGTTTGGCTGGAAGGGGATTCCATGGCGCGGGGCTCCTGTTGGCATCGGTGGCCCGGGTGGATGATGTCGGGCCTATATTTCCTCCAGCACTATAAATAAGAAGATGCTGATAGACAAATTGTTACCCCGTAAACCGTGGTAAAGGGGGACAGATTAAAATCTGTCCCCCTTTACCACTTACCTTATTGCCTCATAAACCGCGCCATCTGGCTCGACCCCCCAAGGGCCGGATCCAGCTCCCCCAGATCCACAAACTGCACCCGATACCCGTGCCGGGCGGCCACACCCCAGCCCCATTTGCGAAAGCGCGCCCGGGTCCATTCAAAAAAATGCCCAGGATGGCGCATCTCCCCGGGGGCCAGCCCGTACAACTGGTTGTATTCCTGATTGGGGGTGGTCACCAGCACGGTGCCTGGCCGCATGCAGCCGAACACCGCGTCTTCCAGTCGGGACAGGTGACGCGGGTCGATGTGCTCAATGGTCTCGATGAGGGCGGCCACGTCAAAGCCCTGCAACGATGGGTCCGGTTCGGTGAAGGAGCCCTGGCGCACTTCCACGCAAGGTCCCGCCGAGGTGGCGGTGCGCTCCAGGGCCTGGCGGGCGGTGTCCACGCAGGCCGGGTCGATGTCCAGGCCCGTGAGTTGTTCAAGCGGTGCCTGTCCCGCCAGTCGCAGCAACAATTCACCCTCACCACACCCCAGGTCCAGCACCCGGCGCGCCCCGCTGGCCAGGATGTGTCGGACGATGGTTTCCATGCGTGCATCCTGCATCAGTCCGCTGATGCAGGCCTCTTCCGGTTCGCGATAAATCGTTCTACCCCCTTGAGCGTCAGAAGCTGCCGAACACCGTCCCCAGGGTGATGAGGACAATCAGCGACAAAAAGGGCGCCAGCATGGCCACCATGGCCAGGTCGAAATAGGCCTGGCGGTGGGTGAGGCCGCAGATGGCCAGCAGGGTGATCACCGCGCCGTTATGGGGCAGGGTGTCCAGGCCGCCGGTGGCCACGGCGGTTACCCGGTGCAGCAGTTCGGGGTCGATGCCCTGGGCCCGGGCCATCTCCATGTAGGTCTCACCCAGTGTGGACAGGGCGATGCTCATGCCCCCCGAGGCGGAGCCGGTCATGCCAGCCAGGATGTTCACCGCAATGGCCAGGGAGATCAAGGGGTTGTCACCACCCAGGCCCACTACCGTGTCCCGGATCAGCAGGAAGGCGCCCAGGGAGGCGATCACGGCGCCAAAACCCACCAGGCTGGCGGTGTTGAAGATGGGCAACAGTGAGGCATTGGCACCGTTGTCCACCGATTGCTTGAGCTTGGGCAGGCGCTTCCAGTTGAAGGCGATCACCACCATCAGCGACAGCACCAGGGCGGCGATCACCGACCATATCCCCCGTACCTGCTCAATGCTGGTCTCACCGTAAATCGGCAGGGCCAGGAAGTCGGTGTCCATGCGCGGGATGATCAGGAAGGTGAACAGCAGGTTGATGGCGATCACCAGCACCAGGGGCAGCACGGCCAGGAAGACCGATGGCGGTGCCACCGGACGCTGTTCCACCGGCAGTTCCATCAGATCGAAGCCCTCGCCGGCGGAGCGTTCACGCAGGTCCTTGTCCGGCGTGAACTCGGCGTCCGGGTGGTCCCCATAGCCTTCGTGGGCCAGTTTGCGGGCCCGGTAACCGAGCCAGAGCATGCCCAGGCCGAACATGACCAGGGCCGTGATCACGCCCAGCCCGGGTGCGGCAAAGGGCGAGGTGCCGAAATAGGGCATGGGGATGGCGTTCTGAATGGCCGGCGTGCCCGGCAGGGCGGTCATGGTAAAGGTGAAGGCCCCCAGGGCGATGGTGGCCGGGATCAGGCGCTTGGGGATGTCCGCCTGACGGAACAGGGCGGCGGCGATGGGGTAGACGGCAAAGGCCACCACGAACAGGGAAACCCCGCCATAGGTCATGAGTGCGCAGGAGAGCACCACGGCCAGCATGGCCCGCTTGCTGCCCAGCCAGCGGATGATGGCGCGGGCCAGCACATCGGCGCTGCCCGAATCCTCCATGAGCTTGCCGAAGATGGCCCCCAGCAGGAACACCGGAAAGTAGAGGGTGATGAAGTCGCCTGTCGCCCCCATGAAGATCTGGGTATAGCTGCCCAGTACCGGGCCGTCCTGAGTGGCCACCACGGCAAAGGTGGCCAGCGCCGGGGCCAGGATCAGCAGGCTGATGCCCCGGTAGGCCAGATACATGAGCAGGCCCAGGGCAATCAGGATGACCAGGATGTCCATCATGAGCGGGGTTCCCCTGAGGTGTCGTCGCTGCCCCCGTGATCCAGGTCCGGCGGGGCGAAGGCATCGGTAAACAGGCCCTTGAGGTCGAAGCTGGAGCGCTGGCCCAGGTCGTCGAAGTGGTTGTTCAGGAAGGCCTCTGCCCAGTTGCGTCCGCGGTCCTTCAAATAGGTGAGGTAATCCCACTCGGCATTCATCTTGCTGGAGGCATCCAGGCCCTTGAGCTCTTCATGGGCATGGATCAGGTGCACGAAGATGTCGCGATAGCGCTCTGATTCCAGTTGTTCCGCTTCGATCAGTTGATGCAGCAGTTCAATGGCGCGCAGTTCCTTGATCAGGCTGGCGTTGAAGGTGATCTCATTGAGCCGGTTGATGATGTCCCGGCCGGTGCGGGGCAGTTCTTCCCGAACCATCGGGTTGATCTGCACGATGACCAGATCTCGAGTGGTGGTGTCCTCCACGAGGGGGTAGAGGGCCGGGTTGCCGATGTAGCCACCGTCCCAATAGGCCTCGCCATCGATCTCCACGGCCTGGAACATGAAGGGCAGGCAGGCCGATGCCATCACGCTATCAACGCTGAGTTCCGGCTGGGTGAAGATGCGGCCCCGACCGGTGCGTACATTGGTGGCGGTGACAAACACCTTGAGTTCGCTGCAGTGATTGACCCGCTCGAAATCGATCTGGGCGGCCACCAGGTCCCGCAGGGGGTTGATGTTCATCGGGTTGAGTTCGTAGGGGGAGAACTGGCGGGTGAGCTGTTCGAAGAACAGGTAGCTCGGGGAGTGGTCCATGCTGAAGCGGCCGCTGAGCCGATCCCAGATGGTGCGCTGGATGGGGGAGAGTTTTGCCCCATCGCTCACGGCTTTCCAGAAGGCGGTGAGCGCATCGCGGGCCCCCTCCCGACCGCCCCGATCCAGCCCGTCGGCCATGACCACCGCGTTCATGGCCCCGGCACTGGTGCCGCTGACGCTGCTGATGTGGATACGGGGATCCTCCAGCAGGCGGTCCAGAACCCCCCAGGTGAGGGCGCCATGGGCACCGCCCCCCTGCAGGGCAAGGTCTATGGTCTTGGTGGGAGAATTATTGCTCATGTCACCGGTTCCTGTGCGATCGGGCAACCATCATCAGTTGACAGCGGTTTATGGCAGGATTGAAGGGGCTCTAAAGCTCGCCTTGGCCAGAATGCCGCAGCCCCAGCGCGTTGGCCAGGGTGGGCCGGACGACGATGACCACAAAAGAGGCAATGAACGCGGCAATGGGCCCGTGGGCAGCCCACCACAGGAAGAAGGCAAGAGCCAGTATCGCCACTTCCACTCCTGGCATGCGGTACACCAGGCGTTCCAGTCGGTCTTCCGGGAACCGGCGCACACTCCAAAGTGGTGACTGCTTGCGTTCCTCGTCACTCAGGGGCATCTCCCCGCGCTCGTGATGTTCGAAATCGGCATGCAGCTTGGCACTGATCAAACCGACCCCGACGCAGAGAACGGACGTGCCACCTGCGATGAGGATCATTGGTGTATTCAAGGGGGGTATTCCTGCCATGGATGAATGACTGCCAGTTCCCGCCTGGTGACGGTTCAGGTCACGTGCGGGGCTTGCCGCAGATAGGTCTCGTCGTCCAGCTGTATGAGCACAAAAGACGCGACATCGGCCCGTGAAATCCGGGCTGCTATGGTATCGACATCCACGCCCGCCTGATAATTCCCGGTGGGCGGACCATCGAACAGTCCGCCGGGGCGCACGATGGTCCAGTCCAGGGGGCTGTCCTTGAGTATTCGTTCCTGCGCCTCCTTGTCCTTCATCACGCCGCGCAGGAAGATGGCGCTCACGATCTTGAAGAACAAGGGGACCTGCTGAGCGCTTTCTCCCACGCCCATGGAGCTCACCGCCACCACCCGCTGGATGCCCTGGCGTTGCATGCCCTCAATGATCAGTCGGGTGCCTTCGCTACAGACGCTGGGCGGGCTTTTCCGGGTGGGCCCGAGGCTGATGACCACGGCCTCGCAGCCCTCAAGCACGCGCGATACGGCGTCCGGGTCCAGCACATCCCCCTTGATGGCCACCACCTCGGGCAGATCCGGTACAGACTCTGGATTGCGTGCCAGCACCCGGCAGGAATGGCCGCGCTTGACTGCCTGTTCCACCACCTGAGCACCCACACCGCGGGTACCACCAAACACTGCGATCTTCATGGCGGGCTCTCCTGGATTCCACTCCCGGTCATCGTAGCGCTTGCCAGGTCAGGACAGAAGGGGGGGGGGGCACGGGCCCTGGCGACGCATCGGGCAAGGGGGAGTCGTGGGATGGTCGGCGCGAGAGAGTCGGGCTCCGAAGTGGAGGTGGCGGGCACTGATCGGAGAACGAAAAAGGCCTAGCATCGTGACGATGCTAGGCCTTTGATTTATATGGCGCGCCCGGAAGGATTCGAACCTCCGACCACCTGGTTCGTAGCCAGGTACTCTATCCAGCTGAGCTACGGGCGCGCTGAATTGGAAGCGCGCATTATGGTCATCCTGCCCCCCCGCGTCAAGCCCCGGAGGGGAGAAATTTTCGGGTGGTTCCTTGATTCCCGCGTGTTGACCGTTTGCCGCGTGGGGGCAATACTGCCAAAAAGCCACTCAACCCTGGCGAGGAGTCACATGCCCGACCTTCCCGAGACACCGTCCACCGCTGCGCGACCGGATCTGGACTGGAGCCAGGTCCGCGAGACCGTGATGATGCTGCAACTGGCGGTGGCGCAGATCGAGCGGACCATGCGCGATGGTAATGACTCCGTCAATGCCCTGGCCGCCTCCTTCACCAACATGGTGGGGAAGACTCAGGTGATCCACGCGGCCGCCGACGGGCTGGAGGATACTCAGGAGAAACAAAGCATTCTGGAAAACTGCGGCGCCGTGGAGTCCAGCATGTCCGATGCCATCGTGGCGTTCCAGTTCTACGACCGACTCTCCCAGCGCCTCGCTCACATCGGTAACAGCCTTGAGGGGCTGGCGGAACTGGTGTCTGACTCCAGGCGGCTGTACAACCCCTATGAATGGAGTGGTCTGCAAAGCGCCATCCGCGCCAAGTACACCAATGAACCAGACCGGGCGATGTTCGATGCCATGCTGGCCGGTGCCAGTATCGAGGAGGCTCTCAAGCTCTCGGAGCCATCATCCAGGGATAACGATATCGAGCTGTTCTAGCCTGCTACCCCTTCGATTCCGGCGCAAACAGGGCGTTGATCATGTCGGCGTCGATCGGCGGTTCGTCCTCGCTGCGCTTGTCGTCCCCATAGACGTTATCCGCCAGCTTCTGCTTGCGGGCCTGCATGGCCAGGATCTTCTCTTCCACGGTGTTTTCCGTGATCAGCTTGTAAACGAACACCGGCTTGTCCTGGCCGATGCGGTGGGCACGGTCCGTGGCCTGGGCTTCCACCGCCGGGTTCCACCAGGGGTCATAGTGGATCACCGTGTCGGCCTCGGTGAGGTTCAGGCCCACGCCACCGGCCTTGAGGCTGATCAGCATGAGGTTGGCGTGGCCATTGCGGAAGACATCCAGGGCCTCTTCGCGCTTGCGGGTCTGCCCGGTGAGCTTGGAGTAGCCAATACCCGCCTTTTTGAGCTCCTGCTCGATCAGCCCCAGCATGGTGGTGAACTGGGAGAACAGCAGCACCCGGCGGCCTTCATCCAATAGCTCCGGCAGGAACTCCATGAGCATCTGCAACTTGGCCGAAGGCGCGGAGCCGGCCTGGGTGCTGGCGGGCAGCAGGCGAGGATCGCAGCACACCTGACGCAGCTTGAGCAGGGCATCCAGCACCATGATATGGCTGCGGGCCAGGCCGCGCTTGGCAATGGCGTCGCGCACCTTCTTCTCCATGGCCAGGCGGATGCTCTCGTACAGGGCCGCCTGTTTGCCGCTGATGGGGGTGCTGCGCAGCAGTTCAGTCTTGCTGGGCAGTTCCTTGGCGACGATGTCCTTGGTGCGCCTGAGCATGAAGGGGGTGGTGCGCCGGGTGAGGCGCCTGAGCTTGTCGCCATCGTTGTGTTTTTCGATGGGTGTGCGGTACTGGCGGGAGAATTGTTCCTGGTTGCCCAGAAACCCCGGCATCAGGAAGTCGAACTGGGCCCACAGCTCCCCCAGGTGATTCTCCATGGGGGTGCCGGTGAGGCAGAGGCGATGGGTGGCCTTGATGCGACGCACCACCTGGGAGGCCTGGGCACGAGGGTTCTTGATCTGCTGGGCCTCGTCCAGGATCAGAAAGCTGAAATCCTGGGCCAGGAGTTCCTCGCTGTCGCGGGGGAGCAGGGGATAGGTGGTCAGGGCCAGGTCCATTTCGGGCAGCTGCTCGTAATACCGTTTGCGGTCCGGCCCATGCAGGGTGAGTACCTTGAGGCTGGGGGTGAACTGCTCCGCCTCCCGGCGCCAGTTACTCATCAGGCTGGTGGGGGCGACGATCAGGGCCGGGTGGTCCAGGCGTCCGGCCTGCTTTTCGATGGCCAGGTGCGCCAGGGTCTGCACGGTCTTGCCCAGGCCCATGTCATCGGCCAGCACGCCGCCCAACTGGTATTCCCGCAGGAACTGCAGCCAGTTCAAGCCTTGCTGCTGATAAGTCCGCAGGTCCCCCGGAAATCCTGGGGTGGCTCGACCGGGGTGAGGGCCTCGAACTGGGTGAGACGGCGGGCCATGTGTTGCAGGTCCTGGCCACCCTGGATCTTGGCATCTCCCAGTTCCAGCAGCCGGGGCGCATCCAGGCGGGACAGGCGCAGGTCTTCCTGGCCCGGGGCCAGATGGTCATACAGGTCGATAATGGCCTGCAAGACGGGCTCAATCTGCTCACGGGTCACCTGCACGTAACTGCCATCGTTCATGGGCAGGGCCAGGGTGGGTGGCAGACGCCCGGGTTGATAACTGCCGATGAGTTCGCTCACCAGGGGCAACAGGGGCACCTTGCGGCCATCCACCTCCAGGTCAAAATGCAGGTCGAACCAGCCATTACCTTCCTCCACCTGGGCGTGGACATTCTCGGCCACATCCAGGCGCGGGATGTCTCCCTCTTCCTGGTGGATGCGCCAGCCTTCTTCCTTCAGGCGGGGGAGTGTCTGGTTGAGTAATTCCAGCCAGCGGGTCATGATCACCTGCTGGCTGATGCCCAGGGTGGCCAGGGTGAATTGGCCAGGGGCCTTGGGGTCGCGCACCAGCCCTTCCTGCGCGAGCTGTTCCACGGCCCTTTCTTCCGCTGCCAGGTCGCGATGTATCTCCACGATGGCGCCCTTGACCCTGCCCATGGCGACGGGGGTAGGGTGATCGGGCGAGAGTGTCAGATCCCCGTAGATGAACTGCAGATTCAGGACTGAACGGGTCAGATTCAGCGTGTCTACCCGCACGGTCAGGAGCGGGATCGGGGCGACATCCTTCACCGTGCGCACGTTCAGTGCCTTGGGCTTGGGCAGTTGGGGGTAGTGAACCGCCAGGGTTTCGCTCACTTCCTGAAGTTCCTCCGGCGGGACGGGGGGTGCCTCCGGGACGCGACTGAGCCAGCCGGCATCAAGACCCTCCGGGATCATCAGGCCGCCCACCTCGTGGGTTTCCAGGTCCACATAGCGGGGCGGACGCAGGTCCATGGGCAGCCCGCCCTTTGGGTCGGTTTGGGCCACCAGGCGGAACGCTTCGGACTCTTCCACCCAGGTCAGTTCCACCGGTCGAGGCTCCCCGGAGTGCAAGGGTTGAACGCGATCCCGCCCCAGGAACAGCCGCCCCGTGCCCAGCATCAGATCCATGGCGATCCCGCCCGCCAGGCCCTGAAGTTTGACTGGTGCCTGGAAACGGGGGTCACTGACATGGAGCTGGTTCAGGATGTCCCGATCGGTGGGGCACAGATACTCCGGTGGCACTCCGTAGGGGTTCAGCAGCGAGTGTATGCCCACTTCACGTCCCAGGGCGGTCTGGCCGTTCTTTTTCGTCTTGGCTATACGAAAGGTCACTCCGAACCCGGTGCTCACGCCGGTCTCGATGCTGTCCAGTTGATAGATGAGAAAATCGTCGCTGGTGCGCCCCGTGGGGGCTGGCGGGGCGTCTGGTGCCGTCTCCAGCAGCCAGTCGGTGAAGTGGTGCCCTTCATCCGGCATGGCAATGATGGCGTCGCCATCAATGTAGGCCAGACAAGCTGCCACCATGTGCTTGCACTGGATGCCGACGGGGCAGGTGCAGTCGCCGAATAGGCCCAGGGTCCGCCGGTCCCGTCCGGGCTTGGCCACCACGGTCTGGTGGTAGATCTCATCCCGACCACCCTCGGTTTCCGCGATGAAATACAACTCGTCCGGGTCGTCCTGGATCACATCCACGAAGATGACCCGGTCTTCCTGGAAATAGCGCTTTCCTCGCTGGAAGGTGCGATGGTCGACAGCGTTTTTGATGATATCCAGCGTGAGGGGCGGGCGACGGCGTGACTTCGACATGGGAGATCGGTGAGCTGAGGGGGAGTCGGCCCGGCAGGCTAACACAAGATCAGGCGCCAGCGACGCCCCGGGCGGCTGTTCCCGTCAAGGCTGATGCACCGAGCGCTGCGCGAGATGCCCTCGTGGTTGCATCAGGGAAGTCTCCACCTGTCAGTCGTCGTCATCGTCATCATCCACCACGGTGATGGGGCGGTAGATCTCCACACGGTCGCCGTCCTGAACGGGGTTATCCAGTTTGCAGAACTTGCCGAAGATGCCCACCTTCTGGTTGTCCAGGTCGATGTCCGGGAACCGCTTGAGGATGCCGGATTGCTCGATGGCCTGTTGCACGGTGGCCCCCTCGGGGAGGTCCACCTTGAGCCAGGCCCGGTCGTTGGGGTCGCTGTAGGCTACGCCGACGCGCATGGGAATGCTCCTGTGTTTGTTGAAAGACGGCCCTCACCCCAACCCCTCTCCCGCCAGCGGGAGAGGGGCAAGGACGCCGGTCCCATTCACGCCTCGGCCACCTTTGCTGCCACGGCCCGGTTCGCCAGCCGGGTATCCAGCACCCGCTTGCCCGCCAGGATGAAGCCCAGGGCCAGGAACGCACCGGGGGGCAGGATCATGAGCAGAAAGCCGCGGTAGTCGGGGATCAGTGTCATCTCCATCCAGGCAAACCCATCCCCCAGGAGCAGGCGGGCGTCGGCGAACAGGGTGCCGCTGCCGGGGATCTCGCGCACGGCGCCGAGCACCACCAGGATCAGGGTGAAGCCCACCCCCATGGCGAGGCCGTCCACCACGGCGCGGTGCACCGGCTGGCGCGAGGCGAAGGATTCGGCGCGCCCCAGAATGGCGCAGTTGGTGACGATCAAGGGGATGAACAGGCCCAGGGCCTTGTGCATCTCGTAGAGATAGGCGTTCATCACCAGATCCACCAGGGTCACCAGGGCGGCGATGAGCAGGATGAACACCGGGATGCGTACCTCCGGGGTGATGATGCCCCGGAACATGGAGATGAGCAGGGCGGCGGCCACCATGACGAAGGTGGTGGCCAGGCCCATGCCCAGGCCGTTGGTGGCGGTGCCGGTGACGGCCAGCAGGGGGCACAGGGCGAGCATCTGGGCCATGACCACGTTGTTGTCCCAGATGCCGTCACGGAACAGGCGGCGGTAGTCGTCCAGTATCAGTTTGGCCGGGTGGCTCATGACGTGGGCTCCTGTGGTGAGTGCAGGACGGAGGTTGGGGTGAGGGCCGACGGATCGGGTTCGTCACCGCGCTGCAACAGCGTTGAACGATTTTGGTCGAACAGCTCCAGCCCATCCCGCACCGCATTCACCACCACTCGAGGTGTGATGGTGGCGCCGGTGAACTGATCGAAGATGCCGCCGTCCTTCTTCACCGCCCAGTCCTCACGGGGTGGATCGCCCAGGCTCAGGCCCTCGAAGGAATGGATCCACGGATCCCGCGCCACCTCGATCTTGTCCCCAAGGCCGGGGGTCTCCTTGTGCCTGAGCACCCGTACACCCAGAACCTCCCCATTGGCGTCCACCCCCATGAGGATCTCGATGGGGCCCGCATAACCGCGGCCCGTCATCTGAAAGGCCACCGCCGACACACGTCCTTCCTGCCGGGCCCGGTAGATCTCAAGGGGGCGACCATCCGATCGTTCCAGTTGATAGGTGTCCTGCTGGGGCTGGTTGTCATGCACCGAGGCGGGGATGACCTGCTCCAGGGTCTGACGGAAATCCTCTGCCTGGCGCTCGGCGATGGTGTCCCGGGTCTGCATGTCGGTGATCACCAGTACGGCACTGGCCATCAGGGCGATGCCGCCCAGCAGGGCGGAGTGGTAGCCAACACGCTGGCGATAACTGGGTTGGGCCACGGTGGTCATGGGCGTTTCTCCGTGACGGGGGCAGCCTGGGCTGGAGCCTTGGGCTCCAGGGGCTTGCCACCGCGGGTGCGGCCATAGGTGCGCGGCCGCAGGTAGTGGTCAATCAGCGGCGCCAGGCCGTTCATGAGAATGATGGCGAAGGCGATACCCTCTGGGTAACCGCCCCAGGTGCGGATCACGTAGATCAGCAGGCCACAGCCGGCGCCGAAGATCAGCCTTCCGCGCATCGTGCTGGGGGAGGTGACCGGGTCGGTGGCGATGAAAAAGGCCGCCAGCATCGCCCCGCCGGAGATCAGATGCAGACCCGGACCGGCGAAGCGCTCCGGGTCGATGAGCATGAAGATCGTCGCCAGCCCCGCCAGGGTGCCCAGCATGGCCACCGGGATCTCCCAGCTGATGATGCGCCGAGCCATGAGTACCAACCCACCGGCGAGCAGCAGCAAGGCCGAACCCTCGCCCATGCTGGCGGGGATGAAGCCCAGTGCCTGCTGCATGGGGTCGTACACGCCCGGCAGGGTCTCGGAGAGACCCAAGTCGCGGCTGAAGCCGGTTTGAGTCTCGCCCAGCACGGTGGCCCCGGTCATGACATCGGGGATCGCCGCCAGACCAAAGGTGATGGCCAGCCCTTCGACGAAACCGGGCGAGCCTTCCGCGAACATCGGCTGAGGGGTTATCCAGGTGGTCATCTCCAGGGGGAAGGACACCAGCAGGGCCACCCGGGCCAGCATGGCCGGGTTGAACAGGTTCTGCCCCAGTCCACCGAACACGTGCTTGCCCACCACGATCGCAAAGCCGGCCCCCAGCACCGCGATCCACCAGGGCGCCCAGGGGGGCAGGGTCAGGGCCAGCAGCAGACCGGTGAGCAGGGCCGAGCCATCCATGAGAAAGGGGGTGACCGGGCGTTTGGCAATGCGCAGACTGATCACCTCGAAGGCGATGGCCGCCAGCACGGTGATCAGCAAAAGGTTCAGGGCCGGCCAGCCAAACAGATACACGCCAAAGGCCGTGGCGGGCAGCAGGGCCAGGATGACCCAGCCCATCTGGGTGGTTACGCCGCCGGGCGCGTGGGTGTGGGGTCCGCTGACGGGGGTCGTGGTGGTCATGGGTCAGGCCTCCGCCTTGTCCTTGTCGTGGGTTTTGGCGGGCGTGGGCGTCTCCTTGGCCTCGGCCTGCTGGGCGCGTTTTTTCTTGGCCGCCTCCCGTTCTGCCTTCTTGCGGGCTGCTGCCTCGGCCTTGGCCTTGGCTTCGGCCTCCTGCCGGGCGCGCCGTTGCTGAGCCAGCTCCTTCAGTTCCTCCTGACGACGCTGCTGCTCCCGCCGGTCCCCCAGCACCCCCTTGGCATGCTGGAAGTACTGCACCAGGGGGATATGGGAGGGGCACACATAGGAGCAGGAGCCGCAGGCCACACAGTCCATCAGCCCATGGGCCGCGGCGCCGTCCATGTCTTCGCTACGGATGCGCGAGGCCATCTCCAGCGGCATCAGGCCGCAGGGGCAGGCGTCCACGCAACGCCCGCAGCGGATGCAGGGCATGGGGTCGTCGATATTGATCTCGGCGGCAGTAAGGGCGATCACACCGTTGGTCCCCTTCACCACCGGCACCTGGGCGTGGGGCATGATCTGGCCCATCATGGGGCCGCCCATGAGCAGGCGCGCCGGCGTCTCCCGGGTGCCGCCGCAGTAGGCCAGCAGTTCTTCCACCCGGGTGCCCAGGGGCACTTCCAGGTTCGCCGGTCGCTGCACGGCGCCGCCACCCACGGTGACGATGCGGCTCACCAGTGGCCGGCGCATGCGTACGGCCCGGTGTACGGCGTAGGCGGTGCCCACGTTGTGCACGATCACGCCGATGTCGGCGCCCAGCTTTCCGGCGGGGATCTCCCGGCCAGTGACCGCCTTGATCATGTGTTTTTCCGAGCCCATGGGGTAGCGGGTGGGCACGGACACGGCTTCCAGATGATCCATTTCGTAGAGGTGTTCCTGGAGGGCAGCCAGGGCTTCGGGCTTGTTGTCCTCCACCACGATCAGGGTGTGCCGGGCCCCCAGGGCATGGCGCATGATGCGTACACCGTCGATGACTTCCTGGGTGCGTTCCCGCATCAGGCGGTCGTCGCAGGTGAGGTAGGGTTCGCATTCGGAGCCGTTGATCACCAGGGTGTCGATGGTGTGGCGGCTGCCCAGGTTGAGCTTGATGGCGGCGGGGAAGGTGGCGCCGCCCATGCCCACCACACCCGCCTCCGCCACGCGCTGGGCGATCACTTCCGGTTCCAGGTTGAGGGCGTGCTCGGGCTCGGGTTCGTCCATCCAGCGGTCGTCGCCGTCGGGTTCGATGACGATGGTCTGTACCGGCAGGCCGCTGGGATGAGGGGCCGGGTGGGGTTCCACGGCCACCACGGTGCCCGAGGTGGGGGCATGCACCGCCGCCGAGACGGGGCCGGTGCCCGCAGCGATCATCTCTCCCTTGAGCACTTTTTGACCTGCCTGCACCCGTGGTTGGGCAGCGGCGCCGATGTGCTGTTGCACGGGCACATACAGGCGCTCGGGCAAGGGCAGGGTCTCGATGGGCAGGTGGCTGGTGGCCTGTTTGCGGTCTTCCGGGTGCACACCGCCCTGGAACGCCCGGCGCTTGAAGATGCGTGAGAACATGACAGTCACCTCAGCGGGCTTGGGGTTTGGGCCAGCGCCATGTGCGCAGGGTGGGGGTTTCCGTGACCAGCACCAGGCCATTGGTGGGGCACACCTCCACGCACTTGCCACAGCCGTTGCAGGCTTCCGTGAACACCGTGTGGATCTGCCGATTGGCACCCATGATGGCGTCGGTGGCGCACACCTTGTAACAGCGGGTGCAACCGTTGCACTGATCCTCCTTGATGCGCGCAAAGGCGGGTGCTTCCTCCTCCATGCCCGACAGATCCACGCTCACCGAGAGCTTGTCCGCCAGTTGCTGGGCCAGGGCCTTGCCGCCCGGTGGGCAAAGGGTCACGGGAGCCTCATGGGCGGCCAGGGCCTGGGCAGCGCTGGAGCAACCGGGCAGGCCGCACTGGCCGCAGTTGGTGCCCGGCAGCATGTCCTCGATCTCGTCGACCAAGGGGTCTTTCTCCACCTTCAGATACTTGGCGGCCATGCCCAGGGAATAACCCAGGAGCAGGCCCATGGCGGTCAGGACAACGATGGCTGCGTACATGGTGTGATCTCCTGTTCGGGTGGCGTCAGGCGAAGTCGAGGCCGGCGAAACCCATGAAGCCCAGCGACAACAGCCCGGCGACAATGAAGGCGATGGGGGCACCGGCGAATGCTGCCGGCACATTGTTCACGGCCAGGCGCTCGCGAAGACCGGCGAAGATGACCATCACCAGGGTGAAACCCAGGGCGGCACCGAAACCAAAGGTCACGCTTTGCAGAAAACCATGACCTTCCTGGATGTTGAGCAGGGCCACGCCGAGCACGGCGCAATTGGTGGTGATCAGCGGCAGAAAGATCCCCAGCACCCGATGCAGGGCCGCGCTGGTCTTGCGGATGACCAGTTCGGTGAACTGCACCACGGCGGCGATCACCAGGATGAAGGAGAGGATGCGCAGAAAGCCCAGGTCCAGGGGCGCGAGCACGAAATGCTCCAGCAGCCAGCCGGCCACCGAGGCCAGGGTGAGCACGAAGGTGGTGGCCAGGCCCATGCTCAGGGCCGTGTCCAGCTTGTTGGACACGCCCATGAAGGGGCACAGCCCCAGGAACTGCACCAGCACCACGTTGTTCACCAGGGCTGTGCCCAGAAGTAGCAGCATAAACTCCGTCACGGTGTTCACCTCGCTTGGATTGAGGGGGTATGTGCATCTTGCGTGCCAAGGGGGGAATGCACTCTTTAGGCGCACCGTTTATGGGGGTTTGTGGCGGGCTTGCACCATGGTGGTGCAGGTGGTGCTGTGAGGATCGCGACAGGCAGAGCCGCCGGTTCGCAGTGATGTGAGGTAACCGACAATGTCCCCACCGGGAGCCATGGGGCCTGAGGGCTGCATTCAGGGTGGGGGAGCAGGATCAGGGTGATGTATGGCCCGGCTCTTGCATTAGTGAACGTCACACAGCTGCATCGCCACGAGACCTCGCCATGACCCGACCCCATCACCCCTTCCAACCGGCCAACGATCACACCATTCGCGTCGGCGAGGGCGCGTTGCCGGCACGGTTGTTCTTCGAGGCGGTGGAACAATCCTCCGTGGCCATTTCCATCACCGATGCCAAGGCCAACATCCTCTATGCCAACCCGGCCTTCACCCGGGTGACCGGTTACGAGGCAGCGGAAGTCATGGGTGTGAACGAATCCCTGCTCTCGGATCGCCGCACGCCCAGTCTGGTCTACGAGACCCTCTGGGGCCGTTTGCGTCAGCTCAAGCCCTGGACCGGGGTGCTGGTGAATCGTCGCAAGGATGGCCGGCGCTACCTGGCTGAGTTGAGCATCGCCCCGGTGCTGGATACCCAGGGTCATCTCACCCATTACCTGGGCATGCACCGGGATGTGACCGAGATGCATCAACTGGAGGAGCAGGTGCGCAATCAAAAGGCCCTGATCGAGTCCGTGGTGGATGCCGAGCCGGTGGTCATCGCCCTGCTGGACGAGGCGGGCCGGGTGGTGCTGGACAACCAGGAGTACAAGAAACTGGCGGGAGACATGCGCGGCCAGGAACCCGCCGAGGCCTTCCTCTCCGCCCTCTCCGAAAGCATGGGGGAGGCCTTCGAGAAGGCTCGCAGCAGTGGCCAGGGTTTTGTGGATCATGAGGTACAGTTCGATCCAGGCGCGGGCCGCGCACCCCGCTGGTTCTCCTGCTCCGGCACCTGGATTCGTGAGCGCGACAGCAGCGCCGATGCCTTCTTCGAACCCCGCAAGGTGGAATATCTCATGCTGGTGGCCAAGGAGGTCACCGAGCTCAAGCGGCAGCAGGAGGAGATGCGCATGAATGCCCTGAGGGCGCTCACCGCCGAGAGCGAGCTGGTGGAGAGCATGCGCGAGACCCTGACCGGCGCCGTCTATCAGATGCAGGGGCCTGTCAACATGATTGCCGCCGCCACCCAGTTGCTGGAGCGGCGCCAGGGGGAGGGCACCGCCGACCCCCTGTTGAATGTGTTGCAGGAGGCCCTGGCATCCGGTCGTCAGGCCCTGCAGACCCTGGAAAACTGCATCCCCGAGGAGCGGGACGAGGCCATCATCCCGGTGAATCTCAATGCCCTGCTGCGAGAGGTGCTGGGCCTGTCCACCCGTCGCTTGCTCACCTCCGGCGTGGTGGTGGACTGGGATCCGGCGCCGGTGCTGCCCAACGTGCTGGGTCGGGAAGGCCGGCTGCGGGGGATGTTCAAGCAATTGGTGGACAACGCCCTGGATGCCCTGGATGACAGCGGCACCGGTCGCCGCGAGATCCGCATTGCCACCCAGGCCCTGGATGATGCTGTTCAGGTGGTCATCCAGGACTCCGGACCGGGTATCCCCGAGTCCATGCGGCTACGGGTGTTCGAACCCTTCGTCAGCACCAAGGGCCGCAGTGGCAGCGGGGCAGGGATGGGGCTGCCCATGGTGCAGGAGGTGGTGAACCAGCACGCGGGTCTGGTGGAGGTGGACCCCACCTGCCTGGAAGGCTGCCGCATCCGCCTGCAGTTCCCCAACGCCTCACAGCGCAAACTCTGACATCACTCCAGGAAAATCCATGGTGATCTCTCCTACGGCAGTCGGCACGACGCGGCGCTCGCGCGCCCAAGTGATCGAAATGCATCTGGACACGCTTTATCAGGTGAGCCAGGTGCTCAGTTGTTCATCCGGATTACAGGACATCCTCTCCGGCGTGCTGCATGTGCTGCACGAATCCTCGGACATGCGTTGCGGCATGGTGTCGCTGCTGGATCCGGCCACGGGTGAACTCATGGTGGGCGCTGCCCACACGGGTACGCGGGAGAAGGTGGACAAGGTGCGCTACCGCCCCGGCGAGGGCTTGATGGGGGGCATCCTCAAGGAAGGGGATACGGTCGTGGTGGGTCGCATCGCCGATGAGCCCCGGTTTCTCGATCGCATGGGGCTGTACGCCCCGGACCTGCCTTTTGTGGGAGTGCCCATTCGGGTGGGTGAGGACAATCCCATTGGGGTGCTGGCCGCCCAGCCCATTTGCGGGGATGACGGTCTGCTGGAAGAGCGCGCCCGTTTCCTGGAGATGGTGGCCAACCTGCTGGCCCAGACCGTGCGCCGCGCCTGGGATCTGGAGCAGGAGCGCCAGGCGCTGACCGATGAGCGCGACCGGCTGCGCCGCGAGGTGCGTGGCGGCTATCATCTGGACAACGTGGTGGGGCACTCCAAGGAGATGCGCCGGGTGTTCGAGCAGGTGCGTCAGGTGGCCAAGTGGCACACCACTGTGCTGGTGCGCGGCGAGACCGGCACCGGCAAGGAACTCATCGCCAATGCCATCCACTACAACTCGCCCCGGGCCAATGGTCATTTCGTCAAGCTCAACTGCGCGGCCCTGCCGGACAATCTGCTGGAGAGCGAACTCTTCGGGCATGAGAAGGGCGCCTTTACCGGGGCTGTCTCCCAGCGCAAGGGGCGTTTCGAACAGGCGGATGGTGGCACCATCTTCCTGGACGAGATCGGCGAGATCTCCCAGGCCTTTCAGGCCAAACTGCTGCGGGTGTTGCAGGAGGGTGAGTTCGAGCGGGTGGGGGGCACGCGCACCCTGAAGGTGGACGTGCGCGTGATCGCCGCCACCAACCGCCCCCTGGAAGAAGAGGTGGAACGAGGGGATTTCCGGGAGGACCTGTACTACCGACTCAACGTCATGCCCATCTTCGTGCCCGCCTTGCGCAATCGCAGCGAGGACATCCCGGATCTGGCCCGGTTCCTGGTGGATAAGCTGGCCAAGGCCCAGGGTCGTCCTCTGGATATCACCGACAGCGCCATCCGCACGCTCATGCGCCACGAATGGCCGGGTAACGTGCGGGAGCTGGAAAACTGTCTGGAGCGGGCCGCCATCATGAGCGAGACCGGCACCATCGACCTGGATGCCATCAACCTCACCGGCCTGGAGGACAAACTCCCCTTGAGTCGCAAGCCGGAGCCCGAGGTGGACGTGGACCTGGATGATCCTGACCTGGATGAGCGCGAACGGGTGATCGCCGCCCTGGAGCGGGCCGGCTGGGTGCAGGCCAAGGCCGCCCGCCTGCTGGGCATGACGCCCCGGCAGATTGCCTACCGCATCCAGACCCTCAAGATCAGGGTCAGACAGTTCTGATTGTGCCCTTCACCACAGCCTTGTCTGTGGCATGTGCAACATGTTTCTATGCTTGGAATGGTAAAGCTTTAAAAATCATGAGGTTGTATTTATTTGATTTCAGGCACGCCGTTTGCATTACTCCTCCCAAGATCAACCTTTCCCACCGTGAGACCGGCGGGCACCCTCAACGGGAGGACCGTGATGGACCTGAAAATCAAAAAGCTCAGCGACATTCCCGTCATCAAAGAGGCCGTCCCTCCGCAGGGTGGCTGCTCCACCGGTGGTTGCGGTAGCGCCAACGACCCCACCCCGGAACTGCCTCAGGCCATTCGCGAGAAGATCCAGGATCATCCCTGCTACTCGGAAGAGGCCCATCACCACTTTGCCCGCATGCATGTGGCGGTGGCACCGGCCTGCAACATCCAGTGTCACTACTGCAACCGCAAGTATGACTGTGCCAACGAATCCCGCCCCGGTGTGGTCTCTGAGGTGCTCAAGCCGCACCAGGCCGTTAAAAAGGCTTTGGCCGTGGCGGCCAGCATCCCCGAGATGACCGTGGTGGGCATCGCCGGGCCTGGGGATGGCCTGGCCAACCCGACCCGCACCTTCCAGACCTTCCGGGGCATCCGCGAGCAGGCCGACGACATCAAGTTGTGCCTGTCCACCAACGGCTTGGCCCTTCCCGAGCATGTGGAAGAGCTGGCGGCCCTGGGCGTGGATCACATCACCATCACCATCAACAGCATCGACCCGGAGGTGGGTGCCCGCATTCATCCCTGGGTGATCTGGAACAAGAAGCGGGTCTTCGGCGTGGAAGGGGCCCGTCTGCTTATCGAGCAGCAGCAAAAGGGCCTGGAAATGCTGGTGGAGCGGGGCGTGCTGGTAAAGGTGAACTCGGTGATGATTCCGGGCATCAACGACGAGCATCTCAAGGAAGTGTCGCGGGTGGTGAAGGCCAAGGGGGCCTTCATGCATAACATCATGCCGCTGATCTCCGAGCCGGAACATGGCACCTATTTTGGCCTCAATGGCCAGCGCGGCCCCACCCAGGCCGAGCTCACTGCCCTGCGCGATGCCTGTGGCACGGACATGAAGATGATGCGTCATTGCCGCCAATGCCGCGCCGACGCCGTGGGTCGGTTGGGGGAGGACCGGGGGGCCGAGTTCACTGCCGATCGCATCGATGAGCTGGAGGTGGACTACCAGGCCGCCCGTGAACGACGCGATCAGGTGCAGGCGGCCATTCGGGAGTCCATGGGGGCCAAGCGGCTGGCCAGCACCGCTCGGGCACCCGTGGCATCGGCGACCGACAAGGCCGCCTCCCGTCCGGTGCTGATGGCCGTGGCCACTCAGGGCGGTGGTGTGATCAATCAGCACTTCGGTCATGCCCGGGAATTCCTGGTCTACCGGGCATCGCCCGAAGGCGTGCGCTTTGAAGGCCATCGTCGTGCCGATCTCTATTGTTCCGGCCCTGATGAGTGCGGTGACCGGGAGCAGGTGCTGGCGAGCACGCTGCGCTCGCTGGAAGACTGCGAAGTGCTGCTATGCTCCCGTATCGGTATCGAACCCTGGTCCATCCTGGAAGCCGCCGGCATCACTCCCAATCCCAATCACGCCATGGAACCCATCGAGGATGCCATCCTGGCCGTCTACAAGGAGATGATGGAGGCCGGCCAGCTGGCCCCGGTGGAGGAGGGCAGCAACAGTCTGATGGCCGAGGTCTCTTGAGCCCTTCGCTGAAAGCTCTCCTTGAACCCCTCTCCCCCCCGGGGAGAGGGGTTGGGGTGAGGGGTGCGCGCCCCCGAGCCCAGGCCGCCTATCTGGCCCTGGCCATCGGCGATGCCCTGGGCGCCACCGTGGAATTCATGATGCCCCGGGAGATCCGTTCCCAGCACGGCATCCACAAGGACCTCATCGGTGGCGGCTGGCTCCACCTCAAACCGGGCGCCATCACCGACGACACCCAGATGAGCCTGGCCCTGGGTGACGCCATCATTCAGGCGGGCGATATTCACGCGCCCACCATCGCCGAGGCCTTCAGCCAGTGGATGCGCTCCCGCCCCGTGGACATCGGTCACACGGTGCGTCGCGGCATCATCCACTACCGCCGCACGGGCGAGACGGCAGTCCCCCTGAACGATAACGATGCCGGTAACGGCGCCTGCATGCGCGTGCTCCCCATTGCGCTGGTCACCCTGGGTGAACCCCGCGAGACGGTGAACGCCGCCTGCCGCCTGCAATCCCATGTCACCCATCACCACCCCTTATCCGACGCCGGCACTGAGTGCATCGTGGCCATGGTGCAGATGGCCCTGCAGGGCGCCGATCAGCGGGCGCTGCTGCAGGGGCCGGTGAAGGCCCTCATCCAGCAACACCCGGAGTTTCACTTCCGCAAACGCCGCGAGGAGAACCCCAGCGGCTTCATCGTCCACACCCTGCGCGCCGTGTTCCAGGCCCTGTTCGACACCGACACCTTCGAGGACTGCCTGGTGGACGTGGTAAACCGCGGCGGCGATGCCGACACCACCGGCGCCATCGCCGGGATGGTGGCCGGAGCGCTCTATGGGCTGGAGGGAATACCGGAACGTTGGGTGAAGGGGCTGGATGGGGAGGTGAAGGCCCACATCCTGCGCCAGCTGCAGACAAAAAAAGAGGGTGGATTCATGCCTGACGTGCAAGCGTGAGTCCACCCTCTTGATCGCTGAATCCTGAACGGGGCGCTATGGCCCCTGGTTCGCGCCACCGCATGTGTTACATGTGGCTTAACTTCCGAAAAAGGGGACAGACACCTTTTTTTGCTGGAAAAGGTGTCTGTCCCCTTTTCGGGTTACCTTGAGGGTGGGCGGCCAGGGGGGCGCTGCTCGATTCGTCGGCCTGTGATCTGTGCCACCTGGTCCACGAATCGTTGATTCCCCGTGAGCTGTTCGCGCTGGATGGCCTCTTGCATCAGGGTGAGTTCCTTCCTGGGCACGCCCTCTGCCATCAAGCGGGCATATCGTTCACGCCGTTCCGTCTCGCTTTCAGCCAGACTCAGGTAACTGGGGTCGGGGTGGATCCAGCAGTCCTCGTGGCCCATGCGCTGGCGATAGCTGGACCAGGGGTGATCACCTGCGGTGGACACCATCTCTGCACGCACAGGATTCAACTCGATATAGCGAGTGCAGGCGAGCAGGTAAGTGTCCGTCTGGACGGGGCTGGATCGATAGCGTCCTTCCCATAGGGTGCCGGACCTTTTATCCAGCCGGTTTCGATGGCGCGTGGCCTTCGTTGCCAGCGACTTCATCAGACGCCCCATGCTGGTGACGTCATCACCCGGGGACAGCAGTAGGTGAACATGGTTTGTCATCAGGCAGTAGGCGTGCACGCGAACATCCAGAACGTCGCTGAGTTCGCGTAGATCATCCAGATAACGCTCGTAATCGTCGGCTATGACGAATACGGCCTGCCAGTTGTGCCCCCGCTGCACCACATGGTGTGGCATATGCGGCAAGACCACACGCGCCATCCTTGGCATATCTTTTCTCCTGAGTGAGTAAGGCCGCCTGATTGGGCACGCGGCGGCCGATCATCTGTCCCCGTTTCGAAAAGATTATTTTCTCTTGTCACAAACTGCAAGGCTGATGAAGTGGCGCGGCGTGAGTCTTATGGATTTATCTGTCCCCTTTTGAACTGTTTCTCATTTCGAAGTATTGGCGCTTGTTCCCTCATGGGGAATATGGAAAATACGTCCTGTCGCCATTGATGGCAGTCATGGATGAACGAGCAGTGAGTCAGGGATGATCCAGCGGATGGATCCTGCCGCGCGACACAGGCCCCGCCACAAGGATTGTGGCGGGGCCTGACTTTTTTGGGGCCCCCAAAAAAGGTGTCTGTCCCCTTTTTGATCAGGGACGGAAGGCGATTTGCTGGACGAAGTCCACCTCATTGGTGTCGTAGGGGCGGCGCATGTCGCCATAGCGTTCCACGTTGACGAAACCGGCGTCTTCCAGCAGGTGGGTGAGGTAGTCCTGGCGCAGGGGGTACATGTTGAGTTCGAAACGGGCGCCATCGGGGAAGACGTAGTTGAATTTGGCCAGGCTGCGGTGCAGTTCCACCGGGCCTACGTCCACGTTGTTGCCGGTGTAGCAAAAGGCGTGTTTGGAACTGTATCCCTGGTCGAGCATGGCGTCGTAGTTGCGCTGGTCAATAATCAGCATGCCGCCCGGACGCAGGATGCGGAAGATGGCTCTGAGGGCGGTTCGACGATCTTCATGATCGAACAAATGGGTGAAGGAGTTACCCAGGCATACGGCAGCATCGAACTGCTCGGTGCCCAGGGTTTCGTCCAGTGAGAGCCAGTCGATGGCCTTGGCATCGGCAAAGCTGACACCGTAGTGCTTGGCGTTTTCCTGGGCCTTGGCCAGCATGTTTTCGGATCCATCCACGGCCGTGACTTCAAAACCGTATTGAGCCAGGGACACCGCGTTGACACCCGTGCCGGTGGCGATATCGATGACCTGCTTGGCGCCGTGGGCGTGCAGGTGACGGTTGTAGAAGGCACCTTCCCGAGCCAGACGCGCTTCCCAGCCCACCAGATCGTCCCAGTATTCGGCGAAACTGCGTGTGTATTGCGTGAAGTGAGTGCCGGTGTTCGCGTTGAGTACCTCGGTCATGTAAGAGCTCCTTGTGGGCTTGGTGTGAAATGGGAGCGCCATTGTGGGTGGATTCCCGGGACCGATACAGATGCAGTTTGCGCGAATCATGAGCGGTACAGTTTTGTTACGCTGTACCGATGATGGGCGAAAAACTCTACCAGCAAGTGGCGGCTCTGCTTGAGCAACAGATCGAGCAGGGCACCTATGTGGCCGGTGATCGCCTGCCAGGGCTCAGGCAACTGCGCCAGCATTTTGGCGTCAGCATGGCCACCATGGTGACGGCCTGCGAGGTGCTGGAGCAGCGCGGTATCCTGGAAGCGCGTCCGCGATCCGGGTTCTATGTGTGCGGTCAGTCGGATTCAGCACCGCTCCCGGAAGAGCCCTGCGACGAGTTGGAAGGGCCCAGCCTGGTCACGGGGCAGGAGCGGGTGCTGGAACTGGTCCAGTCCCATAACGACCCCTCCATCCTGTCGCTGGGGGCCGCAGCGCCCCCTGCTGAGTGTCTGCCCGTTGCCGCGCTGGACCGCAGCTTCGCCCGGGTGCGTCGCACCCGGCGTGATGACGTCAGTGCCTATGACTTTCCACCGGGCAACCTGGAACTGCGCACGCAAATCGCCCAGCGCATGGGATATGCCGGTTGTACCGTGGGCCCTGATGACATTGTATTGACCCAGGGATGTCAGGATGCGCTGACCCTGAGCCTTCGGGCGGTGGGCTCCCCCGGGGATGTGGTGGCCATCGAGTCGCCCACGTTCTACGGCATTCTCCAGGCCATTGAGTCGCTGGGCATGCGGGCCCTGGAGATCACCACGGACCCGGTGGAGGGCATGTCACCGCAGGCCCTGGCGCGGGCGTTGGACACCTGGCCGATCCGCGCCTGCGTGATGATGCCCAGTTTCGGCAATCCCCTGGGTCATCTGGCGTCCGACGAGCGCAAGCAGACGCTGGTGAACCTGCTGGCCGAGCACGAGGTCCCGCTGATCGAGGATGATGTCTACGGGGAACTGTGCTTCAAGGGGCCGCGTCCTTGGGCGGCCAAGGCCTGGGACACCCGGGGGAACGTGCTCTATTGCAGCAGTTTCTCCAAGACGTTGGGGGCGGGGTTGCGCGTGGGCTGGGTGGCCCCGGGGCGGTATCGCGAGCGGGTCACCTATCTCAAGTACGCCACCAGCCAGGCCACGGCGCCCATGGACACCCTGGCCGTGGCCGATTATCTGGAACGGGGGGGCTATGAGCGCTATCTGGGGCGTGCGCGGCGCTACTACCAACGCCAGGTGCGACGGGTGACGGATGCGGTGCTGCGTCACTTTCCCAGGGGCACCCAGGTGACCCGCCCCCAGGGTGGGTTCGTGATCTGGGTGGTGCTACCCGAGGGTTACGACAGCCTGGCCCTGCAGCGACAGGCGCTGGAGGCCGGCATGAGCATCGCCCCGGGCCCGTACTTCTCCCCCAGCGGCCGTTACCGCCGCTGCCTGCGCCTCAGCTGTGCCTTGCCCCAGTCGGTGGACGTTGAAACGGCGCTGTCCCGTCTCTACAAAAGCCCCCAATAAAGGGGACGGACACCTTTTCCTTGACACCTTTTCCCGCGAATAAAAGGGGACAGACACCTTTTCCTGGGAAAAAGGTGTCTGTCCCCATTTGAAGGTGTGGCACTTTTTGTGCGTTGCTGCGAAGGTTTATACTTCGGGGCACCCGCGCTGGATGTCGACAATCTGCTGTGTCCAGCCAGACCACCCTTGACTGAGTTGCCCATCATGAACACTGATTACCGCAAGCCACTGCCAGGCACCCAGCTGGATTACTTTGACACCCGCGCCGCCGTGGAGGCCATTGCGCCGGGGGCGTACGACACGTTGCCCTATACCTCGCGCGTGCTGGCGGAGAATCTGGTGCGGCGCTGTGATCCGGCGCTGCTCACCGATGCCCTGAAGCAGCATATCGAGCGCAAGCGGGACCTGGACTTCCCCTGGTTCCCGGCGCGGGTGGTGTGTCACGACATCCTGGGGCAGACGGCGCTGGTGGACCTGGCGGGGCTGCGGGATGCCATTGCCGAGCGGGGCGGGGATCCGGCCAAGGTGAACCCGGTGGTGCCCACGCAGCTTATTGTTGACCATTCCCTGTCGGTGGAATACGGCGGTTACGACAAGGATGCCTTCGAGAAGAACCGCGCCATCGAGGATCGCCGTAACGAGGACCGTTTCCACTTCATCGACTGGACCAAAAAGGCCTTCAAGAACGTGGATGTGATCCCGCCGGGCAACGGCATCCTCCACCAGATCAACCTGGAGCGGATGTCGCCGGTGGTCCATGCCCGCGATGGCGTGGCCTTCCCGGACACCCTGGTGGGGACCGACAGCCATACCCCCCATGTGGACGCCCTGGGCGTGCTGGCCGTGGGCGTGGGTGGCCTGGAGGCCGAGAGCGTCATGCTGGGCCGGGCCTCTTACATGCGCCTGCCGGACATCATCGGCGTGGAGCTGGTGGGCAAGCGCAAGCCGGGCATCACCGCCACCGATATCGTCCTGGCCCTGACCGAGTTCCTGCGTCAGGAGAAGGTGGTTTCAGCCTATCTGGAGTTCTGTGGCGAGGGGGTGAAGGAGCTGAGCCTGGCCGACCGCGCCACCATCTCCAACATGACCCCGGAATTTGGCGCCACCGCCGCCATGTTCCACATCGACGAGCAGACCATCGACTATCTCAAGCTCACCGGCCGCGAAGACGAGCAGGTGAAGCTGGTGGAGACCTACGCCCGCGAGGCGGGTCTTTGGGGCGATGATCTGAAGAACGTGCAGTACGAGCGCAGACTGCGCTTTGATCTGTCCACCGTGGTGCGCAACATGGCCGGTCCCTCCAACCCCCACAAGCGCCTGGCCACCGCCGACCTGGCGGCCCGGGGAATCTCCGGCAAGGTGGAGAACGAACCCGGCAAGATGCCCGATGGCGCCGTGATCATCGCTGCCATCACCAGCTGCACCAATACCAGCAACCCGCGCAACGTGGTAGCCGCTGGCCTGCTGGCCCGCAACGCCAATGCCCGCGGCCTGGTCCGCAAGCCCTGGGTGAAGAGTTCCTTCGCCCCCGGCTCCAAGGCGGTGCAGCTGTACATGGAAGAGGCCGGGCTGCTGCCGGAACTGGAGAAGCTGGGCTTTGGCATCGTGGCCTTTGCCTGCACCACCTGCAACGGCATGAGTGGCGCCCTGGACCCGAAGATCCAGCAGGAGGTCATCGACCGGGATCTGTATGCCACCGCCGTGCTCTCGGGCAACCGTAACTTCGACGGGCGCATCCACCCCTATGCCAAGCAGGCCTTCCTGGCATCGCCGCCCCTGGTGGTGGCCTATGCCATCGCCGGCACCATCCGCTTTGACATCGAGAAGGATGTGCTGGGCGTGGATGCCGACGGCAATGAGGTCACCCTCAAGGACCTGTGGCCCAGTGATGAGGAGATCGACGCCATCATCGCCAGCAGCGTCAAGCCGGAGCACTTCCGGCAGGTGTACGAGCCCATGTTCCAGGTGAAGACCGAGGCGGCCCAGGAGATCAGTCCCCTGTACGAATGGCGCCCCCAGAGCACCTACATCCGTCGCCCGCCCTACTGGGAAGGGGCCCTGGCGGGAGAGCGCGCCCTCAAGGGCATGCGTCCGCTGGCGGTGCTGGGTGACAACATCACCACCGATCACCTCTCCCCCTCCAACGCCATTCTGCTGGATAGCGCCGCCGGGGAATACCTGGCGAAGATGGGCCTGCCGGAAGAGGACTTCAACTCCTACGCCACCCACCGGGGCGATCACCTGACCGCCCAGCGGGCCACCTTCGCCAATCCCAAGCTCATCAACGAGATGGCCGTAGTGGACGGTGAAGTGAAGCAGGGCTCCCTGGCCCGTATCGAACCGGAAGGCCAGGTCACCCGCATGTGGGAGGCCATCGAGGCCTACCAGGCGCGCAAGCAGCCCCTGATCATCATCGCCGGGGCCGACTACGGTCAGGGCTCCAGCCGTGACTGGGCCGCCAAGGGCGTGCGCCTGGCGGGTGTGGAGGCCATTGCCGCCGAGGGCTTTGAGCGCATCCATCGCACCAACCTGGTGGGCATGGGCGTGCTGCCCCTGGAGTTCGAGGCCGGCACCACCCGCAAGACCCTGGCCATCGATGGCACCGAGACCTTCGACGTGAAGGGCGAACTGGCCCCCCGGGCGAATCTCACCCTGGTGATCCATCGCAAGAACGGTGAGACGGTGGAGGTGCCGGTGACCTGTCGCCTGGACACGAAGGAAGAAGTCTCCATCTATGAAGCGGGCGGCGTGCTGCAGCGCTTTGCCAAGGACTTCCTGGAAGCGGAGAGCGCCTGATGACCCATGCTCCTCAAGTGAAGGTCCCCGCCACCTACATGCGGGGTGGTACCAGCAAGGGCGTGTTCTTTCGCCTGGATGACCTGCCCGACGTGGCACAGACTCCCGGGGCGGCCCGGGACGCCTTGCTGCTGCGGGTGATCGGCAGCCCCGACCCCTATGGCAAGCAGATCGATGGCATGGGCGGGGGCGTGTCCAGCAACAGCAAGACGGTGATCCTCTCCCGCAGCACCCAGCCGGATCATGATGTGGACTACCTGTTCGGTCAGGTGTCCATCGACAAGCCCTTTGTGGACTGGAGCGGCAACTGCGGCAACCTGACCGCCGCCGTGGGGGCCTTTGCCATCAGCGCCGGCCTGGTGGATGCCGAGCGCATCCCCCGCAATGGCACGGCCATCGTGCGCATCTGGCAGGTGAACATCCAGAAGACCATCATTGCCCACATCCCCATCACCGATGGGGCCGTGCAGGAGACCGGCGATTTTGAGCTGGATGGCGTGACCTTCCCCGCCGCCGAGGTGCAGGTGGAGTTCATGGACCCGGCCGATGACAGCGGCGGCTCCATGTTCCCCACGGGCAACCTGGTGGACGACCTGGAGGTGCCGGGCGTCGGCACCGTGAAGGCCACCATGATCAATGCCGGCATCCCCACGGTGTTCGTCAATGCCGATGACATCGGTTACACCGGCACCGAATTGCAGGATGACATCAACGGGGACCCCAAGGCCCTGGCGATGTTCGAGACGCTCAGGGTCCACGGGGCTGTGCGCATGGGCCTGGTGCAGTCGGTGGAAGAGGCCGGCCAGCGCCAGCATACCCCCAAGATCGCCTTTGTGGCCCCGCCCCGGGACTACGTGGCCTCCAGCGGCAAGCAGGTGGCGGCGGGCGATGTGGATCTGCTGGTGCGGGCCCTGTCCATGGGCAAGCTGCATCACGCCATGATGGGCACGGCGGCGGTGGCCATCGGCACGGCGGCGGCCATTCCCGGCACCCTGGTCAGCCAGGCGGCGGGGGGCGGCGAGCGCCAATCCGTCCACTTTGGCCACCCTTCCGGCACCCTGCGGGTGGGTGCCGAGGCCACCCTTGAAGGGGGCGAATGGAAGGTGCTCAAGGCCGTGATGAGCCGCAGTGCCCGGGTGCTCATGGAAGGCTGGGTCAGGGTGCCGGGGGATGCCTTCTGATAAGGCGCCCACTCAGACCGCTGTCCCGGTTCACCCGGCGGGTGATGGCCTCGCCCAGCACCGAGGCCTGGCTGTAGAGCAGGGTGAACCGGCTGCGTGAGCGGGTGATGGCGGTGTAGAGCAGCTCCCGGGTGAGCACCGGGTTGGGGGCATCGGGCAGGACCAGGGCCGTGTGCTCGAACTCCGAGCCCTGGGACTTGTGCACCGTCATGGCGAATACCGTCTCCACCGCCTGCAGGCGGCTGGGCAGTACCCAGCGTACCTGATCGGCCTCGCCCGGGAAGGCCACCCGCAGTACCGTGCGCACCTCGCCCCCCTGGCGCACCGGCACGGGCAGGGTGATGCCGATGTCGCCATTCATCAGGTTCAGGGTGTAGTCGTTGCGGGTGATCAGCACCGGTCGCCCGGCAAACCACTGACGCTGGCCGGGGGCACCCGCCTCCGCCTCGCCGGGCAGCAGCCGGGCGGTGCGCAGCACCTGGATGATGCGGGTGTTGAGGCCGCTCACCCCCCAGTCCCCATCCCGCAGGGCCGTGAGCAGCTGAAAGTCCCGCTGGGCCTTCAGGGTGTCGTGGGCCCAGGCATCGATCAGGGCCGGATCATCGGGATCATGGGGGGCCTGTTCCAGTTGTTGCAGGTATCCCGAATAGCCCTCCCGCACCAGTCGATCAAAGCGGGGATCGGCCTCATCCTCCAGGTGGATGGCCTCCACACGGCCCAAGGAACCATCGGGTTCTGCAGCCGATCGTTCAAGGACTTCTCTTACCGCCACCAGGGCGGCGTCGGCATCCCGCGGGTCCTGCTCCGGGTCATTCACCCGGGCCGCCAGGGCGCCAATGCCCCCCGCATCGCTGAAGCGGTGACTGGTGCGCAGCATGGCCACCGCCTGGTCCAGGGCGCCGCCCTCGGCATCGACGTACGCATCCGGCAGGTCCTGATCACTCACCCGGGCCAGCCAGTCCCGGGTGTCCGGGGTGTAATGGGCCCGATGGGCACGCTGGCACAGGTCCCCAAGCACCGCGCCGGCCTCCACCGAGGCCAGCTGATCCTTGTCCCCCAGCAGGATCAGCCGGGCCTCGGGGCGCAGGGCGTCCAGCAGGTGCACCATCATCTCCACGTCCACCATGGAGGCCTCGTCCACCACCACCACATCGGCGGCCAGGGGGTTGCCCGGGTGATGCCGGAAACGCCGACTGTCGGGACGGGGTCCCAGCAGTCGGTGCAGGGTCTTCACGCGGGTGGGGATGGGTCCCACATCGGTGTCCATGGGCCCGGCGGGCGGCAGGGCCTTGACCTGGGTGTTGATGGATTCATTCAGACGCGCGGCGGCCTTGCCGGTGGGGGCGGCCAGCTCGATGCGCAGGGCGGGCAGGCCCTGCACGGCGGCCAGGCGCTGCAACAGGGCCAGCAGACGCACCACGGTGGTGGTCTTGCCGGTGCCCGGTCCCCCGGTGAGGATGAAGAACCCGCTGCGAGCCGCCAGGGCACAGGCCAGGCGCTGCCAGTCGGGCCCTGGGGGTGGCGCCTGACCGGGCGCCGGTTGGAACAGGGTGTCCAGCAAGCGGGCCAGGGGCGTTTCGGGAATGGGCAGCGGTTGCTGCAGGCGGCTTTGTATCCCTTCGGCGATGCGCTGCTCATAGGCCCAGTAGCGGCGCAGATAGAGCAGGGGACGTTCCGGTTCGCCATCCAGCACCAGGGGGCGCGGCTCCTGCGGGTCGCGCGCCTCTTCCGCCAGGCTGATGGCCGGGCTGGCCCGCAGGCGCCCCACCCAGTCCGTCAGGGTGAGCTTCCCCAGTTCCCGCGCCAGGGTGAGGCGAATGCCCTGGGCCAGGGGCTGGTCATCCCGCAGACGGGTGAGCAGGGTCTCCGGATGTTCCAGGGCCTGAGCCAGATCCAGACACACATGGCCATGACCATTGCGTTCGCTGGTCAGTGCGATGGCCAGCAGCACGGCGGGGTCCTGCTCCGGTGCCTGGGTGTGGATGAAGCGGGTCAGCGACAGGTCCAGGGGACGAATGGCCCCGGCAACCGCCCATTCGCCCAGCAGGGCCAGGGTGGGATCGGGAGGGTGCCCTGTCATGCCCCATCCTCCATCAGGGCGGGGCGTCGCCCGGTAAAGAGGGCATCCAGGGACTCGATCAACGCCCGAGGGGGGCGATGGGCATGAATGCCCTGGGCCGGACCACCGGCGCCCCGCAGGAAGGCATAAATGGCCCCGCCCATGTGCTGATCGTAATCGTAATCCGGCAGGCGCAGGCTCAGTTGTCGATGCAGGGCCAGCAGGTAGATCAGGTACTGCAGATCGTAACGATGATGCAGGATGGCGTCCTCCATGGCGGTGGTGGAATAGGCCGGATCGTCCGGCCCCAGCCAGTTGGATTTCCAGTCCAGGACGTAATAGCGCCCCTGGTGCTCGAAGACCAGGTCGATGAAGCCCTTGAGCATGCCGTTGAGTCGGGCGGGGTCCAGGCCTGGCCGGCGTCGGCCAGGCAGGCAATGGGCCTGGGCCAGTCGGTCCAGATCCCGGGTGTCCACCCGGGTGGCGGCGAACCAGAATTCCATCTCCACCTGTAGTGACCCGGGTGCCAGGTCGGCCAGGGTCAGGGTGATGGGCGATGATCCGGGCGCGATGGGGAGCGTCCAGGGTGTGGTGAGATAACTGGCCAGCCACCCCTCCAGGGGCTCGATCCAGTCGGTGAGGCCCCGAAGCTGGCAGCGCCGGGCCAGCATGTCCCGGCGCGCATCAAGGCCATGGGCCGCGGCGGAAAATCCCTGTACCGGGCTGTCGGGGCCTTCGATCCGGGCCTCGGTGGCGGCCCATTCCATGATGCCGTGGAGGAAGTTGCCCACCTGACGCCCCCGGGGCAGGGCATGCAGACCGGACAGGGGGGTGATCGGTTGCCCGCTGGGGGTTCGGGCGACCTGGGCCTGGGGTGGCCACTGGGCCTCATCGGCCAGGCCTTCCTCCCGCCCCAGTTCATCATCGGCGGTCTCCGCTGCCGGCGCCGGTTCGGGCGCCTCGTCCCCGAGCGGGCCGACGCGCAGACCGGAATAACTGGCGATCCACCAGGGTTCGTGACGAAAATCCGGCGCCGGTCGAGCCGGGTCCATGGCGGGTTGCGGTGGCGGCGAGAGGGGAGTGTCAGCGGGCGCCGGCGCAGGCTCCACCTGGATGTGGGGCATGTCCTGGCCCAGGGCCTCCAGGGCCTGTCTTAAATCCTCTGCACTCTCGAAGGCCTGACCGCCATTGAGCACATGCCCCATGGCCGACTTTTCCAGCTGGATCTTGCGGGTGTTGCCGCTCTTCAGGGGGGCGATGCCCAGCCAGACGCCGTGACGGGCCCGGGTGATGGCCACATACAGCAGGCGCATGTCCTCGCTCAGGCGGGCATCGTCGGCCGCATTCCAGGCTTCCGGGTATCCTTTGCTGCCCGCCGTTTCAATGTACCGCGCCTGGTCCCGGCGCAGGGGAACCTGGGCTGTGCGTCCGTTCACCTCCCGCCAGCTGCAGATGAAGGGCAGCAGCACCAGGGGATATTCCAGCCCCTTGGACTTGTGGATGGTCACCACCTGAATGAGCTCCGCGTCACTCTCCAGTCGCACCAGGAATTCCTCGTCATCGGCATCCAGGTGCTCGCTCAAATGCCGGATCAGGGCCTGCTCCCCATCCAGGCTGCGGGCGGCCTGCTGCAGCCATTCGGCCAGATGCAGCAGGTTGGTGAGCACCCGCTCGCCTTCCTCCTGCTCCAGCAACTGGCGGGGCAGGGCCTGGTCATGCATCAGGCGGCGCAGCATGGCCAGCACACCCTGACGCTGCCAGATGCGCTGATAGCCGTGGAAGCGCTCCAGCTGTGCCTCCCAGGCCAGTTCATCCTCCTGCCAGCCGGCCAGGGTCTCCAGGGGCAGGTCCAGGGTGTTGGTGCCCAGCGCCGCCCGCACCAGGCCCTCGTCGGTGGGGCAGGCACAGGCCCGCAGCCAGTGCAGCAGGTCCCGGGCCTCGCGGGTGCGGAATACCGAGTTGCGGTCCGACAGGTACACGCTGTGTATCTGTCGCGCCGCCAGGGCCTGGCGCATGGCGGCGGCCTCGGTGCCGGTGCGCACCAGGATGGCGATGTCCCGGGGCCGCAGTGGCGTCCATTCATCGTCCTGGCCATCCACGGGGCGAAACCCGGCCTCACCCCGGCGGGCTGCCTCCAGCCAGTGCACGATGCGCGAGGCGGCGGCTGCGGCCATGGCCTCCCGATAGGTGTCGGGGGCTATGGGCCCTTCGCCCGGGTTGAATAGCCAGAAGGTCATGGCGGGATGGGGGGCGCCGTCCAGGATCAGGGTCTCGCCGCGGCCATGGGCTGAAACGGGCTGGTAGGGAATGGGGTTTTCGGCATCACGGCCGGTGTCGGGCCGGAAGCGAAAGGCCCCCCGGGGATGGCCCTCGGCATGGGTGAACAGCCGGTTGCAGGCCTCCACCATGCCCTGGGTGGAACGGTAGTTGGTGGCCAGGGTGTGATGCCGGCCCCGGGTGGCCTCGCGGGCCGCCAGGTAACTGTGGATGTCGGCGCCGCGAAACCCGTAGATGGCCTGCTTGGGGTCGCCGATCATGACCAGGGCAGTGGCCTCGTCGGCGCTCCGGGTGGCTGCATCCCCATAGACCCGATCGAAAATCCGGTACTGGATGGGGTCGGTGTCCTGGAACTCGTCGATCAGGGCCACGGGGAACTGGCGGCGCAGGGTGGCCGCCAGATGCCGGGCGGGGTCCGGGGTGTTGCCATCGCCGCTGGGGGTGAGGGCGATATCCATCTCCCGCAGCAGGTCGTCAAAGCCCATCTGTGCCTGCTGGCGCAGTCGTTTGGTGAGTTCACGCCCTACCCATTCACTGGCATGGGCCAGGATGCAGGCCTTCAGGGGCGGTTCGGTGTGCCCGTCGGGGCCGTCCAGTTCCCGTGCTGCCTGCTGCCACTGGGCAATGGCGGCGAAGGCCGGGTGCAGCATCTCCTCCTGCACCGGGGCCCTGGCCTTGAAGCCGAAGGCCCCCTGGGCAAAGTTGCGCAGCCGGCTGGGGGCGGCCTCACCCTCGCTCCAGGTCTGGATCTCCTTGAGCATGACGGTGAATTTCTCCGGCTGGCTGCTGCCGTGGCGGGTGCCATTGAGGTGCGGCTGCAGTGTCCACAAATGGGCCTCAATGGCCTCCCGGTCGGCCTGCCACTGGTCTCGGGCGGCTTGCTCCAGGCTGTCCACCTGCGCCTGCCGGGCCTGGCGCTCCAGGGCCCTGTCCAGGGCCGGACGCAGGTCCGGGCAGTGCAGGGGGCGGCCCTGGAAGGAGAGCCCGGCATCCCGCTGGCGCAGCCAGGGCCGCAGTTGTTCATGCAGATGCTCCGGCGAGGTGATGGCCTGGCGCACGCAGCGGGCCTCGGCGGCGGGCAAGGGGTAGAAATGCACGCGCCAATAGTCCCTGAGGATTTCATTGATCAGATCGGTCTGGTCGGTGATGACCTCCCGCTGGAACAGCCCCCGGGTCTCGAAGGCATGTTCCTGCAGCATGCGCTGACACCAGCCATGGATGGTGGAGATCATGGCCTCATCCATCCATTCAGCGGCCAGGCGCAGGGTGCGGGCACAGCCGGGCCAGCGCTCGGGGGGAGGTCGCTGCGCAATCGGTGCAGCGGGTTGGCGGCAGAAACCGGATCGGCGGCTGACGCCTGCTGAGGGTCTGCCTCGAACCAGGTGGCTGCCTCTACCAGACGGCTGCGGATGCGTTCGCGCAGTTCCTGGGTGGCGGCTTCGGTGAAGGTGACCACCAGGATCTCCGGTGGCATCAGCCCGCGCTCAAACGCGGTGTGTTCATCTCCATGGCCCAGCACCAGACGGGTATAGAGCAGGGCCAGGGTGAAGGTCTTCCCGGTGCCGGCGCTGGCCTCGATGAGGCGGCTGTCCCGAAAGGCAAAGCCCAGGGGATCCAGGGTGGTGGGAGCGCTCATGGCTGAACCCCCTCGGGTGCGATCAGATGGCGGTACAGGGGGCGGTACAGGGTCTCGATGGCCCGGGCAAAGCCAGGGTCCTCGGCCAGGCGAGCGTAATCGGGCCAGAAGCGGGCGAAGATGTCGTGTTCATCCCGCTCGCTGCTCCAGTGATGGCCACCTTCATAGAGTGTCTGGGAATCGGGGTTCGCCCGCTCTCCTTCCGATTCGATCAGGGCCGCGAACCCGGTGCGGCAGGGCAGGGGCAGGGGGCTTTGCAGGCCTTCCCGGTAGCCCTCCATGAGCTGGATCAGAACGGCCTGGGCGGCGCCGGCCTCCATGGGTTGCAGGATCACCCGGCTTTGCGGGCCCAGCAGGCAGGTGGTGGTGGGGGCCTGTAGCTGGGCGGCCAGATGGGTGGGCCAGTGCCGGATCAGGTGATGCCATTGGTAGTCATCCTCCTTCTTCACCAGTCGGCTGGCCTGCAGCACCACCCGCAACCGGGCCCCGGTGGCATCCTGACGCAGGCCGGTGAGGGTGTCCTCCAGGGTGATGCCTTGGGCCTCCACACGGATGCCCTGGGCCGGGCAGGTATCGGGATGGTCTGCCAGCAGGGACTGGTACTGTGCAACCGGTGGCTCCAGGTGGGTGAGCAGTTCATCCCGCCAGTGGGTGTCGAAGGGGGGCAGGGGCAACTCGCCGGCCCGGGTCAGACGCTGCGCGCTGGCGGAGAGGTCCATGGTGCCCTTGCCTGACACCTGATCGCCAGGCGCCGTCCGGGTGAGGTGTTCGATCATGGCGGATCGCAGAGACCAGTTGCCCAGACCCTCCAGATGGAACGTCTCCTCGTCTTCGGCAGGGCGCTCCGCCTCCTGAAGGTACAGACCCAGTCGCTGGCTGTAGAAGTGCCGGGCCGGATGGCGCAGGAACTGTCCCAGCGCCTCCAGGCTGATGGGGGCATCCAGCGTCGGCGGAGGCAGTTGGGGCAGTTGATGTACGGCGGGCATGGGCGCCGTGGTGAGGGACTGCCATTCGTGGGCATAGGTGAACACCCGCGGGGGGCGCTGCGGGTCGAAATACCGGGTGCTGAAGGGCTGCAGGGGGTGCTCCGTGGTCAGGGCCTTGACCAGCGCCGTGCCCTCGCCACCCTGGGGCGCATCGGCCCGGGGTGGTCCCAGGCGCCAGCCGGCGGCGATGTGATCCCGCAACTGCCCCACCAGGACGGAGGGGGGGCGCTCGCTGTTGTCGCGGATGCTGCGCCCCACCCAGCTGATCACCAGGCGCTCCCGGGCAGAGAGCAGGGCCTCCAGGAAGAGATAACGATCATCCTCCCGGCGGGAGCGGTCGCCGGGGCGGTAGTCCCGGGCCATCAGGTCGAAATCCGCCGGATGGTGGCTGCGGGGGTAGTCGCCATCATTCATGCCCAGCAGCCAGATCTGCCGGAAGGGCACGGCCCGCATGGGCATCAGGGTGGCAAAGTTCACGGCCCCGCCCAGGAAGTGCTGGTTCAGGGTGGGTTCGTCCACGGCGCTCAGCAGGGTGTCGCGCACCACATCCAGGGGCAGGGTTTCCTGATCGGCGCCAGCCGCCTGGCAGTCGGTTACCCACTGCTCCAGGGCCTGACCCACGCGGGTGACGGCGCGGTGATCCGCGTCACTGTCGATGGCAAAACAGTCATCCATGAGCTTCAGGATCACGCCCATCCAGTCCTGGGGCGAACGGGAGGTCTGCCAGGTCTGCCAGGCTTCGCCCAGGGTCTGAAGCAGCTGGTCCAGGGGGCCGATCATCCCCGCCTCCAGGCCCCCCACCTCATCGTAGGGTTCCACGCCCCGCCAGGGGCCCGCATCATTGCTGGCAAAGCCCAGCAGCATGCGGCGCAGGCCGAACTGCCAGGTGTTCTGCTCCAGGTCCGGTGGCAGGCCCAGGCCGGTGCGTTGGCGGGCGTCCAGACCCCAGCGGATGTTCGCACCCTGTATCCACTGGCGCAGCCGGGGCAGGTCGGCCTCATCGATGGCAAAGCGGGCCCGAAGCGCCGGGATGTCCAGCAGGTCCAGGATCTCGCTGACCGCAAATCGGGCCTGGGGCAGGTTGAGCAGACGCTCCAGGCCGATCAGCACCGGGTTGCGGTGTCGCTGACCCTGGTCGGCAATATGAAACGGGATATGGCGCGGGTCGCCCGGGCCGATGCGGCCGAACACGGCCTCGATGTGGGGGGCATAGGTCTCCACGTCCGGCACCATCACCAGGATGTCCCGGGGAGGCAGGGGCTGGCCCTGGTCATGGGCCTGCTGGAAGGCGTCCAGCAGTTGATCGTGAAGGACCTCCACCTCCCGCTGCGGACCATGGGCCACCAGGAACTCCAGGCTGCGGTCCTTCTCGGGGTCGATGGCGGCGGCCAGGTCGCGGCGCTCGTTCAGGGGGCGCAGTTCCAGAATGTCGTCCTGGAGCTGTTGCAGCAGGGTGCCCTGGCCCGGCGATTCGAACAGGTCGATGGACAGGCTCTGGGCCTGGAAATGGGCCTCATACTGTTCCCGCTGGTCGTGTTCATCCAGCAGGCGGATATAGTCCCGACCCTGCTTGCCCCAGGCGGCCAGCAGGGGGTGGCCGTGCAGGTGCATCTCATCGGCTTCCACCCCATCGGGCACCTTGCGGGCGCTCAGGCGTCGATAACCCCGGCGGAACAGGTCCCGACCCTCGATGATGTCCCCCCAGTAGTGGCAGCTGGGGTTGTGCACGAACAGCATCACCTGGCTGATGGGGGCGATGCCCTCCAGCACCTCCAGGGTCTGGCGGGGCAGGGAGGAGATGCCGAACACGATCACCCGGCGGGGCAGCCCGTGGGGGCGCCGGGATGGGCTGAAGGACCGGGAGGCCTCAAGGAAGCGCTGATGGATGGCTGCACGGCTCTCGCCAGGGTCGTTGTCGTCCCGGGCGATGTCTTCGAGCAGGGCCCGCCACAGCAGGGGTTGCCAGCGCTGGGGCTCGGGCACGGGATCGCGCCGGCCATCGGGGCGGATCAGGACATCATCACCCGCCTGCCAGGCCTGCAGCCAGTCGCTGCGATACACCTGGTACTGGTCGAACAGGTCCGCCAGGCGCATGGCGAGCTGATGGCGCCGGCGCACATCGCCGTCGGTCTGCAGAAAGCCCCGCAGGGGTTGCAGGTGATCAGCGGTGTCGGGCGTCCTTGCCAGGGCATCCAGATCCCCCAGCATGCGATACAGCCGCCAGCCCAGGGGCGCCTTGTGGAAGGCGGAGATATCCGGCAGGTCTCCCAGTACCAGGCAGTAGGTGTCCCAGATGAACCGGGCGGGCAGGGTGACCTCCAGGGCGGCGGCGATGCCACAGCCACCCTGCTCATCCCCCGCATCCCGTGCCAATGCGAGTTTGAGCCATTGCCCGATGCCATTGCTCTGCACCAGGATGACCTCGTTCTCCAGCGGACCCAGGGGATGGCTGCGCATCCAGGTGGTCATCAGGTCCCCCAGGGCTTCGAGGCGGTTGCCCTGGATGAGCATGAAGCCCGTGGGCCAGGCGTCCGTGGAGGCGGTTTCCGTCGGGGTCAAAGCAGTTCCTTCACGACCTGGTACACGCACATGACATCCTCGCGGGTGCAGTCGAACTGCCCCACCTGAACGCGGATGACGAGGCGGCCATCATGGCGGGTCTGGGTGAGATAGACCCGGCCATCATCGTTGATGCGCTTGAGCAGGGTCTCGGTGGCGGCGTCGCCGGACTCCAGGGCGAAGCTGAAAAGGGATAGCTGAGGGAGGGTGACCACCTGAACGCCCGGCAGGGTGGCCAGGGTCTTGGCCAGCTCCTGGGCCCAGGTGACATGATTGCGGATGCGCTGGCGCAGGCCCTCCAGCCCATAGGCCCTGAGGGTGAACCAGATCTTCAGCGCCCGAAAGCGCCGGCCCAGGGGCACGGTCCACTCATTGAAATCGGTCATGGAAGAGGATTTGCCCAGGGTCTTCAGATACTCGGGGCGCAGCCCCAGGGTGCGCACCTGAGGCGCAGGGTCGGCCAGGAACTGCACCGAGCAGTCAAACTGCACGCCCAGCCACTTGTGGGGGTTGAAGACGATGCTGTCGGCGCCGTCGATGCCCTCCCACAGGTGGCGGTATTCCGGGCAGATCATGGCCGAACCGGCCCAGGCGGCGTCCACATGGGTGGGCAGTCCGTGTACCCGGGCCACGGCCACACCGTCGGCAATGCGGTCGCAGGCGCCGATGCCGGTGCCACCCACGCACAGGATGATGCCGGCGGGCAGATGGCCGGCCTCGCGATCGGCCCGGATGGCGGCATCCAGGGCCTTCATGTCCATGGCATGGGCGGCATCGGTGGGGATCTTGACCAGGTTGTCCTGGCCGATGCCGGCGATGCGTACATCCTTGTCGATGGAGGAATGCACATGCTCGGAGGCGTAGAGGCGCAGCGTGGGCTGCCCCTGCAGCCCCTGGGAGTTGCCCAGCCAGTTCAGCGCCTTCTCGCGCATGGTGAGGATGGCGGAGAGGGTGGCAGTGGTGGCGCTGTCGTGCAGGGTGCCGGTGAAATGCGGGTCCAGCCCCAGGGCGTCCCGCAGCCAGGTGACCATGACCTCTTCCATCTCCGTGGCCGCCGGAGAGGTCTGCCAGAGCATGGCCTGGGCGGCCATGGCATTGGCCAGTTGCTCGGCCAGCATGGAGGCGGGCGAGGCATTGCCGGGGAAGTAGGCGAAGAATCGCGGATGCTGCCAGTGGGTCATGGCATCGGGCACGATGCGGGCAAAATCCTCGAAGATGGCCTCCATGGGCTCGGGTTGTTCCGGCGCCTGGCTGGCCAGCTGGGCGCGGGTATCGCCGGGACGGGTCTGCGCTCGCACGGGCCGCTCGCGCAGCCCTTCATGATAGTCATGGATCCAGTCCGCCGCCCGCCTGGACCAGTCCCTCAGGTCGTCATGGTTCATCGCTGAATCCTTGGCTCTTTTCCACTGCGCTAGTGTACTGAGTCCTGGGCTGGGTTCGCCATCGTTGCCCCGGTGCCCATGCTGGCAGATGCGCGCTGGCTTGTATGGAGCAGGGCTTAGTATGATCGGGGCATGTATCCATTCCCAGTGTCAGGAAAAACGCTTCGTCGGCCAGGTGGCCCGGGTCATCGGTCGGGGCATGTGGCGGCGGTCCCTGGTCAGGAGGAGGCCCCATGGTCAGGACAGCGATAGAGCCCATGGCCTACACGGGCCTGAGCGACTGGAAGGCCATCTGGAACCGACTGGAGCCAGGGGACAAGCATCGCGCCATGCTGTCCTTCCTTGAACGACTGCGGGATCCCGCCTCGCGCCTGGAGATGGTCTGCGATACCACCCTCAAGACCCTGGCGCGGCGCAAGCGTTTCCGTGTCGAGACCCTGCGGCGCATGAAGAATCCGCAACTGGCCGGTGTGCTGCTGCCCAATGCACCGGCCCTGTTCGGTGCCCGGGAATGGACGCTGCTGTTCCTGGGCTATTTTGCCGATTACAAGTCGCCCATCATGTGCCGGTTTCTGGATCTGTGCGGCGTGCCCCACGACGACCGCGGCTTCGTGGTGGGTGGGGATTCCCGGATTCGTGCCCCCCAGGATGTGCAGGCCACCACGCAGACCCTGGTGGAAGAGTTCGGGGTGCGCGAGGTGGCTATCTACTTCTGCGTGCTCACCCAGATGGATCCGGATCTGTGGCGTTTTCTGGATCCGGTGCTGCCCGAACTGACCCGGGCCATGGAGGAAGAGGAGGCCGCCCGTGCTCATGAGGTGGTGATGGATGCCCAGGTGGCCGATAGTCTGGAGGTGTCGGAGGACTTCACCCAGCTGGATCGGGTGATCCTGGATCAGATCCTGGCCACCCAAAGCGGCGATGAACGGGCGCTCAAGGCCAACGAACTGGTGGATCTGGTGGAGTCGGTCCACGCCCTGGACACCACCCGGCAGCGGACCTATTTCCATCTGGGGTTCATGGATGCCCTGTTGCCGGAGCGGGAGACCGACGCTGCTCGCCGGGAGATGGATGACGAGCAGCGCCAGTGGTATCTCTCCGGCATGCTCAGTGCCCATGTGCGCCAGCGGGATGACGATGCCGTCAAGGCGGCGTTGAGCCGCCATGGCGGGGTATTCCGCAAGGCCGCCAAGACACCCGGCGGCGCCGGGGCAGGGCTCATCAACGAGGTGTACGGCTATCTGCTGGAGCAGGGGTACGACCGCGAGGCCATGCAGTTGCTGCGGGGTCAGCGCTGCCATCTCAGCCTGGGCACGTTCTCCCTGATTCTGGACAAGGCCACCACGGCCATTCGCGAGGGTGATCCGGCCCTGGCCAATGTGTTGCTGGTGGAACTACGCCATGGCCTGCCCTATGTGCAGATGGACCCGGAAGAACGTGAGCACAGGGATACCCTGCTGGAACGTCGCCTGGGGCAGGCCTTGCAGGCCCAGGGGAATTTTATCGGCGCCCGGGAGGTGTTTGCGCGACTGATCGAAGAGGATCGGGTGGATACCCCTTGCCTTCTGGCAGATCGGGGTCTGGTGAGCGGTGGGTTTCGGTCGCTGGCGGATGTGGTGTTGCCGGACGATCCCGAGCGCTGTGGCAACACCCTGGCGCAACTGGAAAACGGCGAGACCTGTTTTCGTGAAGCGGTGGCGCGATTCGAACGACGGGCCATCAACGCCCATCATGCCCTGGCGGTGCTGGAATTCCTGCGCTGGGCCGGGCCGGATGGCCAGGATGCGGTGCGCGATCGGGCCCTGGTGCATGTGAACGAGGCCCTGATCGGCATGCTGAGCGATACCGCCTCCACGGCCTACGAGCGTTTGGGGCTGCTGGCTCAATGCCGCTTCATGCAGGCGGTACTGATGATGGCCCGCCTGGATCAGGGGTCGGCGCGGGCGGCCATGGAGTCCTGGCGGGCCGTCGCAAAAGAGGCCGAACGGCTGCCTCGCTGGGGGGTGCAGCGTTTACTGGAGTCGGCCGATCTGGTGGAGCCGCGTCTGGCCACTGAGATCGCCGAGTGCGTCTGGCGTCAGGGGGGCGAATCTTCGCTGGCGATGATCGAACGGCCCGAGTGGCTGGCCGGGTCCGGGTACCTGCAGGGCGAAGTCCTCAGGCTGGCCCGCAGCAGCGGGGAGAAGTCCGGGGCGCAGCAGTGGCGTGTGTGGTCGTTGCTGGTGCCGGCGGCCCTGTCGGCAGGGCATGTGGACGTGGCTCAGGAGGGACTGGATGCCATGGAGGCCCTGGCCCAGGACTCGCGTTTTTGTGAGCCCATGCTGAAATGGCTGGAGCATCCGGAGCGCCTGGATCCGGCCTGGTCGGAAGTGGAGATCCTGCGCTCCCGGTTTCGTCTGTACCGACGCCTGGGGCGGGACCCGGAGGCCTTTACCCAGTTACGCGCCCTGTTCTACGCCCTGCGTGACACCCGACCCATGGAAGCGTCCCAGACACTGGATCTGTTCCGGGAGTGTGATGCCCCGGATGAGTATTACGCCGACCTGCATCTGCCGGGCACGGCCTCGGAAGAGGATGAGGATGCCGGTCTGGAGGAGCAGCTGCGGGCCGGTGCCCCGGTGAAGGTGCTGTTCGTGGGGGGCAACGAGATCCAGGCCCGTTATACCGATGCCATCAGTCGCGCCCTGGCCGAGGCGTGGCCGGGGGTGGTGGTGTCGTTTCGTCACACGGGTTGGTCGTCCAACTGGGGCCGGGATGTGGATGTGCTCAAGCGTCAGGCCGTGGATGCCGATGCGGTGGTGCTGATGACCATGATGCGTACCACCCTGGGTCGTGCCCTGCGCGAGGCCCTGAATGACCCGCCCCGCCCGTGGATCCCCTGCACCGGCACGGGCAAGCAGGCGTTGCTGGAGAGCATCCGGCGCGCCGCCCGGGTGGGCTTGCAGATGCAATCGGGCCAGGCATCCAGACCACAGGAATAACCGGTGTGGGAAGGCTGGCGAGGCAGATCAAGGGAAGCGCATAAGTCGCTGGAAAATCGTTATATGCCATGGTAATACCTCCCCCCTTGCAATCATTCCAACAACATTGGGGTTGTATCCCAGCACAAGATCGATCGGGGGGAGTATGGGGAGAAAGACGGTTTCGATGGTGGCCGGCGCGCTGGCGTTGTCCATGGGGCTGGGCGCAGGCGCGGCCACGGCGGACTGGGATTGGGGCGGAGATCTGCGGGTGCGGGTGACCGATCTGAAGGATATTCCCGTCACGGGCCAGGGCGAGGTGGACCAGTTATTCAATCGCAACCGTACGCGCCTGTGGGCCAGCTATCAGTTCAGCGACGACGTTGGCTTCACGGGCCGGCTGATGAACGAGTTCCGCTTCTACGACAAGGGGCGGGATTACACCCGCAATCACGACCCCCTGGGCGAGATCGTTCCCGACCTGCTCTACGTGGACATCAACAACCTGGCAGAAGGTCGGGTGGATCTGCGCCTGGGCCGTCAGGAACTCATCTACGGCACCGGCAACATCCTCCTCAACGGCACCCCGCGGGATGGGTCCCGCAGCCTGTTCTATAACGCCATCAAGGCCAGTGTGGCGCTGGGGCCGGCGCACAGTGTGGATCTGCTGGCCATCTACAACGAGGCCAAGGATTCGCTGACCATCAACCGGGAGCCGCAACTGACGCTGATCGAGCATGATGAGGCGGCGGCAGGCCTGTATGGGCGTTATTCTGGAGTGGAGGACACGCCCCTGGAGTATTACTGGATTTACAAGCAGGAGAAGAATCGCAGTTACCTGCGGCCGGACCCGGATACTCAGGCCGATGCCGACTTCCACACCGTGGGCGTGCGCGCCGCCCCGGACCGGGGTCAGTGGGCCGCCAACCTGGAACTGGCCCTGCAGCGGGGCACTCAGGCGGATGATGACCTCAAGGGCGAACTGCTGGATGCCTCGGTCACCTTCCGGCCGGATATCTGGGGCGATACCCGCCCCGCGTTCACCGTTGGCTATTACTACCTGTCCGGTAACGATGCCGGCACCGACAACAATGAAGGCTGGCGTCCCGTGTTCTCCCGCTGGCCCCAGTTCAGCGAACTGTATGCCTACGGCTTTATCGGCAGCGAGTTCGGGGTGGCCGGCTGGAGCAACCTCAAGGCACCTTTTGTGGGTCTGGACATGACCCCTTCACCGCGCACCTCCCTGAAACTTCGCTATCATCGGATGTACGCGGATGAAAAGGATGGCCCGGGCAATGGGGATCTGCGGGGTGATCTGCTCACGGCGGTGCTGGGAGTGAATCTGGCCGAGAATGTTCGCGGTCATCTGTGGGCCGAGTTTCTGGACCCCGGTCATTATCATGAGCGAGGGGCGGGTGATGCCCATTTCCTTCGGGCCAATATCGAATACAGCTTCTAGGCGGGCGGGGCAGGGCACCCGCCACAGGGCAGTGCCTGACCTGTTGCGCTCCGTGCCGGTCGCTGCTGAAATGCATTCATGACTCTCCGTGATCCCTTCCAGGATGTGCTGGTGATTCAGGATCGTCTGCCGATCCTGCACAGCACTGTGGAGGCCTTGCCCCCGAGTGAGGAGCTGGCTCGCGTCAATGAGGCCAATGAGGGCCTGCTCAGGGTGTATGTCAGTCTGGATGACGCCGCTCCGCGGGTGAATGAAGAACTCGGGAGCGAGATCTCCCATGAACTGGCCCGTATCGAGACCAAGCTCAATGTGATCCTTGAGATGCTGGGTTCCCTGCTGCACACGCAGGTGAAATCACCGGACCCGGTGACCATGCGGATTTCCGCAGAGGGGCTGGGATGGGTGCAGGGAGAGCGCCTGGAGCCGGGGCAGATACTGCGCATGCAGTGGCATCTTTGCCCGCAGTTCCCGCGGCCACTGGAACTTTATGGTGAAGTTGCCTCCTGTCAGGCGGTGGCTGACGGATTCGAGATTTCCGTGGGTTTTCGTGGGCTTAGCCCGTTGCTTGAGGATGGCATTCAGAAACTGGTGTTCAGAAGACACCGCCGCAGTGTGGCCCAGTCGCGGGCCCGCTGATTCGGGCACACCTTCCGTTTGTCGGTGACATGGTACTGTATAACGCCCAACGGCCTGCCTGGGGCAGGTCTGGCGGGACATGAGTGAGGGTCTGGGTTTATCCTGCGGGCCCAGGGGTTTATTTTGGGCTGATAATTTCATGGCACTTGACGATTCAAGCACACCCGACATGACTGATACCCCTCTGCCGCGGATGCCGCAGAGCGTGTTGGTGCTTGCCAACCAGCCGGAACGTATTGAGCAACTCAGGACCGTGCTGGAATTCATGGAATGCGATCCCGTGGTCGTGCCGCCGGAAGAAGTGGCCACGAGGCTTCATACGGACACCACCTGGTTGATGCTCCTGGTCAGCGGCTGCGCCGGAGATGCCCGGGATCTCAAGTCCCTGGAGGCGCTCAAGGACCACGATGGGCAGCCACTGCCCGTGGTGCTGGTCGGCGATGAGGGTGAGTTCGGCACGCTGCCTGAGTGGGTGGCTCCCCGCTTGCTGCGCCGCCTGGATTACCCGCCCCGGATAACGCAGTGGTCGGACACCCTGCAGCGTGCCCGACACCTGGTGGTGAACGGTGTGGACCTGAGTGGCCGGGTCCGCCTGATGCTTTACCAGTCCCTGGTGGGCTGCAACCGGCACATCCAACGCATCCGTGATCACATCGAGCAGGTGGCAATTACCGATGCCAACGTGCTGATCCTGGGCGAGACGGGTACTGGCAAGGAGGTGGTGGCCCGCAATATTCATAATTGTTCCGCCCGCCAGGGCAAACCCTTCGTGGCCGTGAACTGTGGCGCCATCCCCGGGGAGCTTCTGGAGAGCGAGCTGTTTGGTCATGAGAAGGGCGCCTTCACGGGGGCCATCAGTGCTCGCCCCGGGCGTTTCGAGCTGGCCCAGGGGGGGACCCTGTTCCTGGATGAGATCGGCGACATGCCCGTGCCCATGCAGGTCAAGCTACTGCGAGTATTGCAGGAGCGCACCTTCGAGCGGGTGGGCAGCACCAGGACACTGACCACCGATGCCCGCATCATTGCCGCCACCCACCGGGATCTTGAATCGGCCATTGAAGACGGCGGCTTTCGCGAAGATCTGTATTACCGGCTGAATGTATTCCCCATCGAAGTGCCCTCCCTGAAAGAACGCATTGAAGACCTCCCATTATTGATCAGTGAATTGCTTCGTCGCATGGATGCCGAAGGCCGGGGCAGCGTGCGCCTGTCGCCCGGTGCGCTTCAGGTGCTGGCCCGGCACCAGTGGCCGGGTAACGTGCGTGAACTGGCCAACCTCATGGAGCGCCTGGCCATCATGCACCCGGGGGGGACCGTCGAGCCCATGGATCTGCCTCGCAAGTTCCGGGATAGCCTCAGTGAGGATGAGCTGGAAGAGGCCAGTGAGGCGGTGAATCCGTTGATGATGGCGGGTGGATCTGCCGGCAGCATCCCGGATGAAGGGCTTGACCTCAAGGAATACATGGGCGAGCTGGAGATGCGGCTGATCCGGGATGCCCTGGACAAGTCGGGTGGCGTGGTCGCTCAGGCGGCCAAGCTGCTGTGCATGCGTCGGACGACCCTGGTGGAGCGGATGCGAAAATTTGGCATCACCCGCGCGGAAGATGCGGCGGAATCTTGACGATTTCTCGGCTGTAAAATTCAAGCGATTGATTAATAAAGGTTAAATAGATTGGCATGTAACCTGCTTTAGTCCTGATAAAGGCCCGTCTTGCGATACGTTGCTGACAGGCCACAACAGGACACGATGTGGAGCAGGTGCAATGAGTCAAATGACCCTCTTGACCACGGAGCCTGATGACGAGGTTCCGGATCTGGTGGCCGAAGACCCCCGAAGTCGGGATCTCCTGGCATTGGCCCGCCGCGTTGCCGCTTCCGAAGTGACGGTGATGATCAACGGCGAATCAGGCGTGGGTAAGGAAGTCTTCGCCCGTTTTATCCATAACCATTCCTCCCGGGCAGACGGCCCCTTTGTGGCACTCAATTGTGCCGCCATCCCTGAAAACATGCTGGAGGCCATGCTCTTTGGCCATGAGCGGGGTGCCTTCACGGGCGCTTACGAATCCCGGCCGGGCAAGTTCGAACTGGCCGAGGGCGGCACGCTGCTTCTCGATGAGATTTCCGAGATGGATCACGGGCTGCAGGCCAAGCTGCTGAGGGTATTGCAGGAGCGGGAGGTGGAGCGCCTGGGTGGACGCCACCCCCGTCCGGTGGATGTGCGTGTTCTGGCCACATCCAACCGCAACCTGCAGGGGGCGGTGGCCGATGGCCAGTTTCGTGAAGACCTCTATTACCGCCTGAACGTCTTTCCTCTCATCATTCCTCCCTTGCGGGAACGCCCGGGCGACATCCTGCCGCTGGCACGGCGACTCATTCATGTGCATGGGCGTGGCATCGATCATGCGCAACTCACCCAGGCGGCAGCAGCCCGTCTCGTGGACCATCCCTGGCCCGGCAATGTGCGGGAACTGGATAACGTGATCCAGCGCGCCATGATCCTGCGAGAAGGCGTGGATATCGATGCGGGCTCCATTCAATTCGAGGCGGGTACGGGGGCGGGTATGGACACACGACCGCAGTCCCCGTTCGCGGGGCTGGCCGAGTCCGCGCCGGCGCCGGTGATGCGTGATCAGCGCCTGGGAGACAACCTGCGCTCCCGCGAGGAGCAACTGATCCTGGATGCGCTGCGTGTGGAGGACGGCAGTCGCAAGGACGCCGCCGCCAGGCTGGGCATCAGCCCGCGCACCCTGCGTTACAAGCTGGCGAGGTTGCGTGAGGCGGGCGTGGCCATTCCGTGACCTCCCTCATCGGGGCAGGTGACTTGAGACAACACAAGTAGTGAATTGAATCGTGACGTGGAGGGCACTGTCATGAGTGACCAACAAATCAACCAGGTACTGCAACAGATGCGTTCGCTGGCAGCGAGCGCCGGGGTGGATGCACAACCTGCCGCGAGTCGGGAGATACAGCCCGGTCAGCCGAATTTCCGCGCCATGCTGCGTGAGTCCCTGGATAAGGTGAGCGAGACTCAGAAGTCCAGCAACTCCCTGGCAACGCGTTTTGAACTGGGTGATCCGGATGTGGATCTGCCCCAGGTCATGGTGGCGAAACAGAAGGCCAGCGTGGCCTTTGAGGCCACTACCCAGATTCGTAATCGCCTGGTGTCCGCGTACCAGGACATCATGAACATGCAGGTCTGAGGACCGGTAGGACACCATCATGGCCACTTCACTGACCACCACACTCAATCAGCAGGTAGAAGGCTTCAACCGGCTGCCCGCGCAGAGCCAGATCGGCCTGTTGGTCGGCGTGGCCGCTGCGATTGCGCTGGTGGTGAGCCTGTTCATCTGGCTCAATCGACCCGACTACACCATCCTGTATCCGGACCTGGGGCAACGGGAGAGTGCCGAGGTGATGCAGGCCCTGGATCAGCACGGGATCAACTACCGACTGGATCCGGTGACGGGGGCCCTGACCGTGCCCGCCGATTCGGTACACGAGGCCCGTCTGCAGATGGCCACCGAGGGGCTGCCCCGGGCAGTTGGTTTCGGCTTCGAGCTCATGCAGGAGGACCAGGGGATCGGCACCAGTCGTCTGGTGCAGACTGCCCGTTATCACCGGGCCCTGGAAGGCGAACTGGCCCGCTCGGTGGCCACACTCTCCAGCGTGGAAGCGGCTCGCGTGCACCTGGCCATGCCCCGTGAGACGGTGTTCGTGCGCGATCGCGGACAGCCCAGCGCGTCGGTGGTGGTGACCCTGCACCCCGGGCGTACCCTGGATGAACGCCGCGTAGCCGGGATTGTCCATCTGGTGGCTTCCAGTGTGCCGGGCATGGAGCCCGAGCGCGTGACGGTGGTGGACCAGCGGGGACGTCTGCTCACCGAGCATGGCGAGGATGACGGCATGACGTTGTCCACCCGCAATATGGAGTTCACCCGTTTGATGGAAGAGAACCTGTCGCAGCGGGTGATGGATATCATTGCGCCGATCGTTGGCGAAGAAGGTGTGCGTGCCCGGGTGTCTGCGGACCTGGACTTCTCGCGGATCGAACGCACCATCGAGAACTACGATCCGGAACTCACTGCGCTGCGCAGCGAGCAGTTCTCGGAAGAGGATACCCGCGGTGGCCCAGGGGGTCCCATGGGTATTCCTGGCGCCCTGGTCAACCAACCACCCGGCGGCGGCGAATTGGGCGCCGAGGGTGAAGGGGTCATGGAGCCTGGCATGGAAATGCCGGGGTCTTCACGGCGCAGTGGTACGCGCAATTATGAGGTGGACCGCACCATCAGTCACGTGCGCGAGGCTCCCGGCACAGTGCGGCGCCTGTCGGTGGCCGTGGTGGTCGACTTTCAGGAACGGATGAACGAAGAAGGCGAGATGGTGCGTGAGCCCGTGCCGCCGGAGGAGTTGGCGCGCATTGAGGGGTTGGTGCAGCGGGCAGTCGGTTTTGACGCACGGCGCGGTGATAGTGTTAATGTGATCAGCGCGCCATTCCGGGTGGAACCAGAGCCTGAGCCGCTGCCCGAGCCGCCCATCTGGGAGCAGGCCTGGGCACAGGAACTGGCCCGCACGGCACTGTTGGCTCTGGTGGCATTGCTGGCGATCCTGCTGGTGGTGCGGCCCTTGCTCAGGCAACTGGCCGCCCAGGGCGCCGCTGGAAAAGCGGCAGACGAAGAGGCCAGGGCGGCGGGTGAAGGCGAGGGCGAAGTGGGCGAGGATCAGCTTAGCCTGACCAGCCAGGGGGATGAACCCATGGCACTGCCCGGCAAGGGGCCCAGAGACTATGAAACGAACCTGGAACGGGTGCGTGAATTGATCAAGGATGATCCCAAACTGGTGGCTCAAGTGGTGAAAAACTGGGTGGCGGAAGATGGAGCCTAAAAGCAAACTGAGCGGTCCGGATCGTGCCGCGGTCTTTCTGATGAGCCTCGGCGAGGAGGCGGCGGCGGAAGTGCTCCGGCACATGGGGCCCAAGGAGGTCCAGAGTGTCGGTACCGCCATGGCCTCACTCACCAACGTCTCCAAGTCGGATGTGGCACAGGTGATTGACGATTTCGTGGCCACGGTGGATGAACAGACGGCCCTGGGCATGGGATCTGACGACTACATCCGCAACGTGCTCACCTGGGCGCTGGGCAAGGACAAGGCCGATGGCGTCATTGACCGCATCCTGCTGGGGCGTAACTCCAAGGGCCTTGAATCCCTGAAATGGATGGATCCGCGTGCAGTCGCCGAGGTGATCCGTCTGGAGCACCCGCAGATCATTGCCATCGTGCTGTCCTATCTGGACCCTGATCATGCGGCCGCGGTGCTCTCCTTCCTGCCGGAACGGGCGCAGCCGGATATCCTCATGCGCATTGCCACACTCGATGGGGTGCAGCCTTCCGCCCTGCAGGAACTGGACGAGATCCTGGAGCGACAGTTTGCCGGCAACATGAACGTCAAGTCCTCCAGCGTGGGCGGCGTCAAGAGCGCTGCCACCATCCTCAACTTCATGGATTCCTCCAAGGAAGGCTCCATACTGGATAAGGTCCGGGATGTGGATGAGGGCCTGAGCCAGAAGATCCAGGACCTCATGTTCGTGTTCGCCAACCTGGCGGATCTGGACGACCGCAGCATCCAGTCCCTGCTCAGGGAGCTGTCGACGGATTCCCTGGTGATGGCCCTGAAGGGGGCCGACGAGACCGTGAAGGACAGGATCTTCAAGAATATGTCCAAGCGGGCAGGCGAGATGCTGCAGGACGATCTCGAGGCCAAGGGGCCGGTACGCCTGAGCGAAGTGGAAACTGCCCAGAAGGAGATCCTCGGCATTGCTCGCCGCATGGCCGAGTCGGGCGAGATTGTCCTTGGCAACAAGGGCTCCGAGCAGATGGTCTAAGGGGGCAAGAGCATGGGTGGCAACGAACGCGTGATTCCCCAGGCCCAGGCCGGTCTGGCCCAGTTGTGGAAGATTCCCGAGGTGGGAGATCCTTCCGCAGAGGTCGAACCACAGGCGCAGGCCGACGAAGAAGCCGAATCCGCGGCCGAAGCCGGGCTCACGTTGCCCACCGCAGAGCGTATCCGTGAGATTGAGGATCAGGCCTATCAGGCAGGATTCGAGCGGGGACGGGAGGCGGGTTATGAGGAGGGCCTGACCACCGGGCGCGAGATGGGATACAAGGACGGTGAAGCCAAGGGTGTGAAGGCGGGCGAGAAGATCACCGAGCAACGGGCGAAGGCCTGGGATCGGTTGCTCCAGGGGCTGGTCAGTCCCTATGAGGATCTGGATGCCGTGATCGAGAATGAGCTGGCACAACTGGCCATCGCCGTGGCGAGGCAGTTGGTGCGCCGGGAATTGCGCACGGACCCCTCGGCCATCGTGGCGGTATTGCGCGAAGCCCTGGGAGCACTGCCCAGTGCCGATCGCAAGGTCAAGCTGTATCTGCACCCCCAGGATGCCAAGCTGGTCAAGGAGGCACTGCACCTCAACGACCTGGAGCGGCCCTGGTCCGTGGTGGAAGACCCCACGCTCAGTCGCGGGGGCGTCAAGGTGGAAACGGATACCTCGCGGGTGGATGCCTCTCTGGAATCAAGACTCAATGCGGTGATCGCCTCCCTGTGGGGTGGCGAGCGCCGTAGCGACAACCCTGACGCTGAGGCGAGGGGGGAAGACTCCGCCGAGACAAGGGTATCTGCGCCAGCATCCGGAGATGGACATGAGTGAGGCCTCCGTCATTCCCCGGTCAATTGCCACCCATGCCCGCGTTGCCCGGCTTGAGGCGCGACTGAAGCGCTACCGGGGGCGCCTTGAACATGCCCGCCCAGTGGTGGCCGAGGGGCGCCTTGTGCGCATGGTGGGACTGACCCTGGAAGCAGAGGGGTGTCAGGTTTCCGTCGGTGGCCGCTGCCGGGTCGTCAGTCTGGATGGTCATGAGGTGGAGGCCGAGGTGGTGGGATTTTCCGGCGAACGGACCTACCTGATGCCGGTGGGCGATGTCAGCGGCCTGACACCGGGGGCCCGTGTGATCCCCACACGCCATGCTCGCGAGACGCTGGTGGGTGAGGCCCTGCTGGGCCGGGTACTGGATGGCTCGGGCCGCCCCCTGGATAGCGGGGGGGTACCGCAATGTGATGACCATGTGTCGTTGCATGGCAGGCCCATCAACCCGCTGGCCCGGGAACCCATCCATGAACCGCTGGATGTGGGCATCCGCGCCATCAACGGTCTGCTCACTGTGGGGCGGGGGCAGCGCATGGGGCTGTTCGCCGGCAGTGGTGTGGGCAAGAGTGTGCTGCTGGGCATGATGACCCGTTACACCGCGGCGGACATCACCGTGGTGGGCCTGATCGGTGAGCGCGGACGAGAGGTCAACGAGTTCGTGCAGAAGATCCTGGGGCCGGAGGGCATGGCCCGGGCGGTGGTGGTGGCGGTGCCTGCCGACCATCCACCCTTGATGCGCCTGCATGGGGCCATGCTGGCCACCAGCATTGCCGAGTATTTCCGCGACAAGGGGCATAACGTGCTGCTGCTGATGGATTCGCTGACGCGTTTCGCCCAGGCCCAGCGGGAGATCTCCCTGGCCATTGGCGAACCCCCTGCCACCAAGGGCTACACCCCCTCGGTCTTTGCCCGTCTGCCGCAGTTGGTGGAGCGCGCTGGCAATGGGGATCGGGGCTCAGGCTCGATCACTGCGTTCTATACCGTCCTGGCGGAGGGCGATGACACCAACGACCCGATCTCCGACGCAGCCCGGGCCATTCTGGATGGGCACGTGGTGCTTTCCCGGCGTATTGCCGATACGGGGCGGTACCCGGCCATTGATGTGGAGGCCTCCGTGTCGCGGGTCATGAACGATATCGTCGACCCGGGGCATGTGCAGGCCGCCCGTCAATTCAAGCAACTTTATTCACAGTATCAGCAAAACCGCGACCTGATCAGCGTGGGGGCCTATCAAAAGGGCTCCGATCCCCGCGTTGACGAGGCGATTGCCCTGTTTCCCCGTCTGGAGCGTTTTCTGCAACAGGACCTTCGAGAGGCCGTGAACTTCAAGAAGAGCCTGCGGGCGCTGGAAGACCTGGTATCCAGGCGGGAGCCGGCACAGGCAGAGAAACCCGCCCAGCAGGTTGCTCCTGCCGGTCGCGCAACCTCGTCGTGAGGTGAGATCCAATGAATCGATCCAAGCGTATGGAACCCGTGGCCCGTTTGGCCGACACCCGACAGCAGAAGGCGGCACGCCAGTTGGGGGACTGGCAGAAGACCCTGGAAGACCGCCTTGCCAGACTGGATGAATTGAGCGGGTATCGCGATGAATATGCCCAACGATTTGAGTCCAGCACGTCCGTCCCTCTCAATGGCTTGGGGTTGCGGGACTACCGGTTATTCCTGTCTCGGCTGAACCAGGCCATCGAGCAACAGATGAAGCTGGTGCAGGCGGCGAGGGCAGAGCTGGAACGCAGTCGCGGTCAGTGGGTCGAGGCCCGGGGGCGCACAGAGGCGATCAACCGTGTGGTTGAACGGTTTGAGGTCGAGGAGCGTCATGAGATGGATCGACGGGAGCAGGCCGAGCAGGATGATCGCAATGTGCAACGCAAGTCGGATTTCTAGAACGGCACGTTTCTTGACTGTTAATTGGTCAAGAGTGGCCATCACATAGGTATCCCGTCATGGATATGCCCATCATGCAATTCCCCCTGCCCGTGCGGGGCTCCGGAGAAGGCGGTCTGGCGCAGTTCGTCAAGGAATTGCCACCTGAGCTTCAGGAGGAACTGGCCGAGGGAGGCAACTTCTGGGAGAGTCTTTTACTGCATTTTCAGGCGCTGGAAGCGGATCTGCCCGGGGAACTCGGCGATCAGTTACCAGAGGGTCTGATGTTGCCGACCGATCTGGATGCCGACCAGCTCAGGGCGCTGATGGAGGAGCAGGGCGAGGCCGATGCACAGGCGCTGTTCGCCATGCTCCAGGCCTTGCGGGGCGGAGAACTGCCAGAACCCGGCCAGGTGTTGCCGTTACAGACTGGGGAGCAGGACAGTCGCCCCAACCTCCTGGCCGCCGCCATGGCGCAGGTATGGCGGGGGGGTGTCGAGGGGCAGGTTCAACCACAGACGCCGGTTCAGATGCAGTCCACGGCCCAGATGCAGTCCATCGAGACCCTGCTGGCACGTGCCATCCCCCAGGCTGAGGGCGCGGGCCGGGAGGGGCTGTCCGTACACATGGCCGGGGATGTGTCACTGGGCCTGCAGCCTGCGTCCCAGCAGCAGTCGGGTCTGCGGGTCATGAGCCTGGATGTGCCCATGTCGCAACCCAAATGGAATGAAGCGGTGAGCAACCGGGTGCTATGGATGGTGAACCAGAATGTACAGGGAGCCGAACTGCGCCTGAATCCACCCCACCTGGGGCCGCTGGAGATCCGCGTGTCCATGGAAGGGGATCGCGCCAACGTGCAGTTCCTGGCGGCCCACGCGGTCACCCGGGATGCCCTGGACGCCGCCATGCCCCGGTTGCGGGAAATGTTTGCGGAAAGCGGCGTGCAACTGGGTGACGTGGATATCTCGCACCGGGAGGGTGGAGATGGGGGGCAGACCGGCCAGGAGGAGGGCCAGAAGGCTGGCATGACCCAGGCCGAAGGGGCAGCCGGTGGCGAGGCTCAGGATGGCGGTATCCCGGGCAGGCCATCGGGTCTGCTGGATGCCTATGCCTGAAAACAGTTGCCCCGGAGCCAAAGGGACAAAGAACCACAACTGAGTAACAGGATATGTTGAACAACATTCGCATCAGTACCCGCCTGCTGGTGGGGGTTGCTGCGGTGCTCCTGGTCACCCTGGGCCTGGTCATCCCTACAGCGCTCAATGCCATCAGCCAGATCACCGAGCGCGCCCAGTTGAGGCAACTGGAGGATCTGTTTACGGCGCTGCAGGCCTCCGTGGAGGAGACGAGTCTGCGGGCGCAGACGCAGGCCGAGGTGGTCGCCAGTCAGCCGAATGTGCAGCGTGCCTTTGCCGAGCGGGACCGCGAGGCGTTGACGGAACTCACCTTGCCTATCTTTGAGCGCATGCGCGATGAATATGATGCGGTTCAGTTCCAGTTCCTGACGGCCCCCGCCACCTCGTTCCTGCGCCTGCACATGCTGGATCGCCATGGTGATGATCTGCGCTCCATGCGCGAGACCGTGGTTCAGGCCAATCGCCAGGGGCGTCCTGTGCGAGGGCTCGAGCGCGGTGTGGCTGGTCTGGGTGTGCGTGGTGTGACACCGGTTCGCTACCAGGGCGAGTCGGTGGGGGTGGTGGAGTTCGGACTGTCCTTCGGAGAACCCTTTTTTCAGGACTTTACCGAGCAATATGGTGTTCGTGCGGCCCTGCATATCCCCACTGAGCGGGGCTTTGAGACCTTTGCCGGCACCATCGGTGGCCCGGCTCGCTTCCGCGAGGATCACCTGGATCGGGTGATGGGGGAGAAACCCTTCTGCAAGCCATTGAGCACCAGGGGCAGGCCGTCGCCCTCTACGCAGGCTCGGTCATGGATTTCGCTGGCCGCCCCGTGGGTGTACTGGAAGTGATGATTGACCGCAGTGAGTATGTGGCTGAGTACCGTCAGGCATTGATGCGGGTCCTGGGTATTGGGGCATTGGTCATGCTGGGTGGGCTGCTGGCGGCCTGGTTTATCGCCCGGGGGATTGTGGTGCCGCTCAGACTCACCGCCCAGCGCATGGATGAGATCGCCCAGGGGGATGGTGACCTCACACAGCGTCTGCCCGCCGAGGGGCGCAACGAACTGGCACAGCTTTCCCACTCCTTTAACGGCTTTGTGGACAAGATCCATCAGTTGGTGCGCCAGATCGTTGGCGCCTCTGCCCAGGTGGCCGCCGCCGCAGAGCAACTCTCGGCGACCACCGAGGAGACGGTTCAGCAGATCAAACGGCAGCAAAGCGAATCGGATCAGGTGGCCACGGCCATGAACGAGATGGCCACCACGGTCCAGGATGTTGCTCGCAACGCCTCCGAGGCGGCTCAGGCGGCGACCGGAACGAACCAGGAGGCGCATGCCGGCAATGATGTGGTGAACCGGACGATTGATTCCATCGAGACGCTGGCCAATGAGGTGGAGAATGCGGCGCAGGCCATCGAGCGGGTGTCGCATCAAAGCGATGAGATCGGCAAGGTGCTGGATGTGATCCGCGATGTGGCCGAGCAAACCAACCTGCTGGCCCTGAATGCAGCCATTGAGGCGGCTCGGGCCGGTGAGCAGGGGCGTGGCTTCGCAGTGGTGGCTGATGAGGTGCGCACATTGGCCAGTCGCACACAGGAATCCACCAATGATATCCGTGGCATCATCGAGCGTCTCCAGGCGGGTACCCATGAGGCAGTGCAAACCATGGCCACCAGTCGTTCCAAGGCTCGCGACAGCGTTGAGCAGGCGGCGTCGGCGGGTCAGAGCCTGCGATCCATCAATCAGTCCGTTGGGACCATCAACGATATGAACGCGCAGATTGCCAGCGCCGCCGAGGAACAGTCTGCGGTGGCGGAGGAAATCAATCGCAATATCAATAACATCAGTCATGCCGTTGAACAGACGGCAACCGGCTCGGATCAGATTGCCCGCGCCAGCGAGGAACTCGCCCGTCTGGCGGCCGATCTGCAGTCTTCGGTAGGCCGCTTCAGGATATGACCATGACGAGTTGAACGATCTGGCATGAAGGCGGTTAATCCGCCATCATGTCGGCACAAGTATCGTCACTTCGTTAGACTCCCCCAGGTTTGACACGCCCCCTGCTTCTCACGGCGCAGGGGGCGTGTTTGCGTCTATGGTGTCTGTCAAGATTATGGCGCGATGTTTGGCGGGTAAATCTTAACTTTCTGATTAATAGATTATTTTTCGGGGTTTTCCTGTGTGGCATATGCCTTGCATCAACCCCAGTAGAGGGAGACCAACCGATGGCCAAGAAACCTGAAAAAAGCAAGCTCGACCTGAATCCCAATGCCGGCAAAGGCAGTGGCAAGGGGGGCGCCTTGAAACTGATCCTGATCGTGTTGGTGACCTTCGTGGTGGCTGCCGCGGTGGGAGGGGCTGCCGCCTGGTATTTCCTGGTGATGCCAGGAGATCGCCCGGCAGAAGAGCAGACCGTTGTGGCCGAGCCGCTATACCTGCCGCTGGAGCCACCGCTGGTGGTGAATTTCTCCGGCTCGGAGCGCATCCGCTTTGCGCAGGTGGGCATCGTGGTGATGGCACGCAATGAAGACGTCTTTACGGGCGTGGAGCGACACATGCCGGTGATACGCAACAATCTTATGCTGCTGCTGAGCCAGAAGACCTATGACCAACTGGTCACGTCGGAGGGCAAGGAGGTATTGCGCGCCGAGGTGCTGGATGAGATTCGTGGTGTGCTGGAGCAGCGCGGGGCACCCGCGAACGTGGAAGCGATTTATTTCAATAACCTGGTGATGCAGTGAGGCTGGGCCATGCCGACCAATGATGTTCTTTCCCAGGACGAGATTGATGCCCTCTTGCACGGGGTCGATAGCGGGGCAGTGGAAACCGAGGAGGATTTCCTGGCCCATGATGGGGTGGCGCGTGGTTATGACCTGACCACCCAGGATCGCATTGTGCGGGGTCGCATGCCGACCCTGGACATGATCAACGAACGCTTCGCCCGCTACATGCGTATCGGTATGTTCGAACTGCTGCGCCGGTCTGCCGAGATCTCGGTGCTCGGTCTCAAGATGATGAAATTCGGGGAGTATGTCCATTCCTTGTACCTGCCCACCAGCCTGAACATGGTTCGCGTCAAGCCCTTGAGAGGGACGGCCCTGTTCGTGATTGATCCCAAGCTGGTTTTTATTCTGGTGGACAATTTTTTCGGTGGGGATGGACGTTACCCAGCCAAGATCGAAGGTCGGGAGTTCACGCCTACGGAGCTGCGGGTGATCCGCATGCTGCTTGAGCAGGCCTTCCGGGATTACAAGCAGGCCTGGGCCCCGGTGATGGATCTGGAGTTCGAATACAACCGCTCGGAAGTCAATCCGCAGTTCGCCAATATCGTCAGCCCCACCGAAGTGGTGGTGGTGTGCTCCTTCCAGGTGGAACTGGATGGTGGTGGTGGTGAGTTCCACATCACCATGCCCTATTCAATGATCGAGCCGATCCGGGATCAGCTGGATACTGGCCTGCAAAGCGATCGCGCCGATGTGGACGATCGCTGGCCCAAGGCCCTTCGGGAAGAGCTGAAGATGATTCAGGTGAATGTCAGCGCGACCCTGGCAGAGGCCGAGTTGACCGTGGCGGAGATGATCAACCTCAAGCCGGGGGACGTGATCCCCATCGAGATGCCTGAAAACATCATTCTGCGGGCGGAGGACGTGCCCGTCCTGCGAGGTGAGTTTGGCGTTTCCAATGGATTCAATGCATTGAAGATTGTAGGGCAAGTGAAGCTCTCGAACTGAATATCAGGAGGCTCCCATGAGTGAAAAGAACGAACAGGACAACGCTGCAGACGCAGAAGATCCCTGGGCTGCCGCGCTGGCGGAACAGGCCGAAGCCGAGAGCCAGGCCCAGAAGCCTGAAGGCGAGGGAAGCGAGCAAAGTGCCCAGGACGACCTGGACAAGCTGCTGGCCGAGCAGGAAGCTTCCATGAAGGACGCCGAGACAAAAAAAGCCGATGCCAAGGCTGGCAAGGGTGCCGCCAAGGATGCTGGCCAAGGCGATCAGGCCACCAAGGCGAAGCCGGGCAAGGATGATGATTTCGAACACGCAGGTGAGAGTTCGGCGGCCATGGGGGCGAAGAAGGTCTCCCGGGCGGAGTTTGAAGATCTGATGGATGAATCCAGGAAGGGGAAAGGGGAATCCGACCTGAACCTGGACGTGATCCTGGACGTGCCGGTGACCATCTCCATGGAGATCGGCCGCACCAAGATACCCATTCGCAACCTTCTTCAATTGAACCAGGGATCGGTGGTGGAACTGGATCGTCTGGCTGGCGAGCCCCTGGATGTCATGGTCAACGGCACGTTGGTGGCCCATGGCGAGGTGGTGGTGGTCAACGAGAAATTCGGTATTCGACTGACCGATGTCATCAGCCCGGCGGAACGGGTGAGAAAGCTCAAGTGAGGTCCACCATGCGCACCGCAACACAGATCATGACCGCCCTGGGGCTGCTCTGCATGCCCTGGATGCTGGCTGCCGAGGAGGTCCAGCGCGGCACCCCGGGTCTGGGTGTCACCGGCGACAGTGCCGCGCATCTGGTGCAGCTGGTGCTGGGCCTGATCGTGGTGGTGGCCGCCATTCTGGTGCTGGGTTTTGTACTGCGCCGCATTCACGGGCTTTCCGGTGGGCTTTCCAGCGAATTCAGAGTGATCGGCAGTGTTTCGCTGGGCTCCCGGGAGCGCATGGTGCTGGTGCAGGTGGGCGATGTGCAGATGGTGGTGGGCGTGGCCCCGGGGCGCGTGCAGACCCTGCATGTGCTGGAACGCCCCATTGATGTGAACCCGACTGCGGTCAAGGGCGCCGATCCGTCCTTCGCTCAGCGTTTACGCACCGCCATGGGCGGTCAGGGAGCGTCGTCATGAAATCCCGCGCCGGGTGGGCCCTGTGGCTGCCGCTGCTGGCCATCTTGCCCCTGGATACGGCCATGGCCCAGGCAGGATTTGACATCCTCACCGTGGAGCCGGGCCCGGACGGCAGTGAGACCTATTCGGTCACCCTGCAGATCCTGATCCTCATGACCCTGATGAGCCTGCTGCCGGCGGCGCTCATCATGCTGACTGCCTTTACGCGCATCATCATCGTACTGGGCATTCTGCGTCAGGGCATCGGTACCACCCAGACGCCTTCCAACCAGATCCTCATCGGTCTGGCCCTGTTTCTCACCTTCTTCGTCATGGCGCCGGTCTTCCAGGCGGTGAACGAGGAAGCCGTGCAGCCCTTCGTGGCAGAGGAAATCTCTCAGGAAGAGATGGTACAGCGGGCCTGGGAGCCCATGCGGGACTTCATGCTGGAGCAGACCCGTGAAACGGACATCGCCATGTTTGCCCGCATTGCCGGCTACGAGAGCTTCGAATCCCCCGAAGAGGTGCCTTTTTCGGTCCTGGTGCCCTCGTTCATCACCAGTGAACTCAAGACCGCCTTCCAGATCGGGTTTCTGATCCTGATTCCGTTCCTGATCGTGGATCTGGTGGTGGCCAGCGTGCTGATGTCCATGGGGATGATGATGCTCTCCCCGCTGATCATCTCGCTGCCCTTCAAGATCATGCTGTTCGTGCTGGTGGATGGCTGGGCCCTGATCATGGGCACCCTGGCCACCAGCTTTTTCGCCTGAGGAGGCCGATATGACCCCCGAGACCGTCGTTGAAGTGGGCCAGGAGGCATTGATGACCATCATCATGCTGGCCGCGCCGGTGCTCATCACCGGGCTGAGCATCGGGCTGTTCATCGGCATGATCCAGGCCGCCACGTCCATTCAGGAAATGACCCTGTCGTTCATCCCCAAGCTGCTGGGCATGTTCGCCGCCCTGATGGTCTTTGGTGGCTGGATGCTGGATCTTCTGGTCAATTACGTGACCCGTCTCTACGACGCCATTCCCGGACTCATCGGGTAGGCGGGGAGGCATCTCATGTTCAGTTTCACCGAAGCCGAACTCCTCGCCCTGGTGGCCGCTTTCGTGTGGCCCTTCGTGCGCATCAGCGCCATGCTGCTGGCGGCGCCGATCTTTGGCGCGGGTACGGTGCCGGTCCGGGTTCGTATTGTGCTGGCCCTGGTGCTGGCACTCATGGTGGCGCCGCTGTTGCCCGAGCCACCGCCGGTGTCGCCGTTCAGTCTGGAAGGGCTTCTGGTCACGGCTCAGCAGGTGCTGATCGGGCTCACCATGGGCTTCATCCTGCAGATGGTGTTGAGCGCCCTGACCATGGCGGGTGAATCCATCGCCCTGTCCATGGGCCTGGGCTATGCCTCCATGGTGGATCCGGCGATGGGTGTTCAGGTGCCGGTGGTATCACAGTTCTTCATGATCATGGGGACGTTGATCTTCCTCGCCATGAATGGCCACCTGGTGATGCTGGAGATGCTCCTGCGCAGTTTTGAAATGATGCCCGTGGCGGTGGACGGGCTCAGTCAGGTGGATATGTGGGCCGTGGTGCAGTTCGGCTCCACCATGTACGTGGGGGCACTGCTGGTGGGGCTGCCCATTGTGTCCGCCATGCTCATGGTCAACCTGTCCATGGGGGTGATCACCCGCGCCTCGCCGCAGTTGAACATCTTCGCCGTCGGTTTCCCCATGATGATCCTGCTGGGGTTCATTCTCATCATGTTCACGCTGCCCGCCCTCACGCTTCGGGTCGAGGATCTGGCCATGGCAGGCTTCGGTGTGATCTCACGGATGCTGGGGAGTTAGGTCATGGCCGAAAACGAAACTTCCCAGGAAAAAACGGAACAACCGACCCCCAAACGCCTGCGGGATGCGCAGGACAAGGGGCAGGTGGCCAGTTCCAAGGAACTCAACACCACGCTGGTGCTGCTGGCCGGCTCGGGCACGCTGCTTGTGCTGGGCGGCGACATGCTCAACCGGATTCAGGAACTGATCCGGCGCAGCTTCATGGTGGATCGGGAACGTATTTTTGATCCCGCCTTCATGCTCACTGCCCTTGAGCACCGGATCGCCGAGGCCCTGCTGGTGCTGGCACCGATGATGCTCATCCTCGTGGTGGCCGCGATCACGGGCCCGGTGGTGATGGGCGGTGGGCGTTTCAGACCACAGGGCATGGCGCCCAAGCCGGACAAGCTCAGCCCCATCAAGGGGATCAAGCGGATCTTCGGCCCCCAGGGCGCCATGGAACTGGGCAAGACCCTGGCCAAGTTTTCGCTGATCACCACGGTGGCCTCGTTCCTGTTGTGGAACCTCTCCGGACGCATCGTCGGCCTGGGCGCCCAGGACATGGTGCCCGGGGTCGTGCATGCCGGCTACCTGATCGCCTGGACCTTCGTGGCGTTGAGTGTGTCACTGATCCTGGTGGCCATGATCGATGTGCCGTTTCAGATCTGGAATCACCAGCGCCAGTTGCGCATGACCAAGCAGGAAGTCAAGGACGAGTTCAAGGAGACGGAAGGCAAGCCGGAAGTGAAGAGCAAGATCCGCCAGACCCAGCACGAGATCTCCCAGCGGCGCATGATGGGGGAGGTGCCCAAGGCGGATGTGGTGGTGACCAACCCCACCCACTTTGCGGTGGCCTTGAAGTATGACCAGTCAAAGATGGGTGCCCCGCGGGTCGTGGCCAAGGGGGCGGACGAGGTGGCGGCCGAGATCCGCCAGCTGGCCCGGGTGCATCAGGTGCCTTTGTTCTCCGCCCCGCCGCTGGCGCGGGCGCTGTTCTTCAGCACTCGCCTGGATCAGGAGATTCCGGCAGGCCTTTATGTGGCCGTGGCCCAGGTGCTGGCCTATGTCTATCAATTGCGCCATGCCCATCGCCAGGGGGCCGACGAGCCCACCCCACCTGATGATCTGCCCGTGCCCAGTGAATTTCTCAAGCGTGATCCCACCCGTGGGGAGGAACAGTAGATGAGTGCCCTGATGGAAGCCCTGCGCAGTATCCAGCGGTCGGGCCTGGGCGCACCCCTGCTGCTCATGGCGCTGCTGACCATGATGGTGATCCCGCTGCCGCCGTTGGCGCTGGATTTGCTGTTCACCTTCAATATCGCCCTGTCACTGGTGGTGATCCTGGTGGCCGTGTACACGCCCAGGCCGCTGGAATTTGCGGTTTTTCCCACCGTGCTGCTGGTGGCGACCCTGCTGCGCCTGGCCCTGAACGTGGCGTCGACCCGGGTGATCCTGCTGGAGGGGCATACCGGTACCGATGCCGCTGGCAACGTGATCGGCGCCTTCGGTGACTTCGTGGTCGGCGGCAATTACGCGGTGGGTCTGGTGGTCTTTGCCATCCTGGTGATCATCAACTTCGTGGTGGTGACCAAGGGCGCGGGGCGCGTCTCGGAGGTGAGCGCCCGCTTCACACTGGATGCCATGCCGGGCAAGCAGATGGCCATCGATGCCGATCTCAATTCCGGGCTCATCTCCCAGGATGAGGCTCGTCGGCGGCGTGACGAGGTGTCTCAGGAAGCAGATTTCTATGGTTCCATGGATGGTGCCAGCAAGTTCGTGCGGGGCGATGCCATCGCCGGCATCCTGATCCTGTTCATCAATATCATCGGGGGGCTGGTGATTGGCACCCTGCAGCATGGGATGAGCGTGGGTGATGCTGCCACCAACTACATCCTGCTCACCATCGGTGATGGTCTGGTGGCGCAGATTCCGTCACTGCTGCTGTCCTCCGCCACGGCGATCATCGTCACCCGTGTATCCACCTCCCAGGACATGGGTCAGCAGGTGCTCAGCCAGTTGTTCGGTGCCCCCCGGGCCCTGTTCGTCGCGGCAGGCATCGTGGGCGCCCTGGGGATGGTCCCTGGCATGCCCAACATGGTTTTCCTGAGCCTGGCCACGCTGATGGCCACCAGCGGCTACTTCATGATGCAGCGGCGCAAGGCGCTGGAGGTGGCCGAAGCGGAGGAAATGGAGGCGGACGCTCCGCCTCCAAGCCCGGAGATGAAGGAGCTCACCTGGGATGACGTACCACCTGTGGATCTGGTCGGGCTGGAGGTGGGCTATCGCCTCATTCCCCTGGTGGATCGCTCCCAGGGAGGGCAGCTCATGGGCCGCATCAAGGGTGTGCGGCGCAAGCTGTCCCAGGAACTGGGGTTCCTCATCCAGCCGGTGCACATCCGCGACAACCTGGACCTGGGCCCCAATCACTATCGCATCACCCTGATGGGGGTGACGGTGGGTGAGGGGGAGGTGTTCACCGACCGGGAGATGGCCATCAATCCAGGGCAGGTCTTCGGCGAGGTCAAGGGCACACCCACCAAGGATCCCACCTTTGGTCTGGATGCCCTTTGGATCGATCCGGCTCAGCGGGAGGAGGCCCAGGGCCTGGGGTACACCGTGGTGGACGCCGGCACGGTGGTGGCGACCCATCTGTCGCAGATTCTCCGGGATCATGCGCATGAGCTGCTGGGTCATGAGGAGGTGCAGCACCTGCTGGATACCCTGGGCAAGCATTCACCCAAGCTGGTGGAGAATCTGGTGCCCAAGACCCTGAACCTGGGCGTGGTGCTCAAGGTGATGCAGAACCTGCTGGCGGAACAGATCCCCATTCGCGACATGCGCACCATCGCCGAAACCTTGGCGGAGCATGGGCCGCGCAGTCAGGATCCCGACGTTCTGACGGCGGCGGTGCGGGTGTCTCTGTCCCGATCCATCGTGCAGAACATCATCGGAACGGCCACGGAATTGCCTTTGCTGGCCATTGACCCTTCGTTGGAACAGATTTTGCAAAAGTCTTCACAAGGGGCCTCGGGAGCGGGGTTGGGCATCGAGCCGGGGCTGGCCGAACGCCTGCAACGCTCCATCGCCGAGGCCTCCCAACGCCAGGAAATGTCCGGAGAACCCTCCGTCCTGGTGGTCTCGCCCGATATCCGGCCCTGGATGGCCCGCTGGTTACGCAGTGCTGTAAGGGGGTTGAACGTGCTGGCCTACACCGAAATACCGGATAACAAGCAGATCCGTGTGGTGGCCACCGTGGGACGGGAAGAGACCTGACAGGTGAAATACAGGCCGGCCTGGGCAATGTGCCGGGGTCGGGGCGAAACGGATAACGGGTATCGACATGAAGATTAAACGCTATTTTGCACCCGACATGCGCCAGGCGATTCGTCAGGTGCGTGACAGCCAGGGTCCGGATGCGGTGATCCTCTCAAGTCGCAGCGTGGACGGAGGGATCGAGCTGATCGCCGCCATCGATTACGACGAGGACCTGGTAACGGAAATGGCGGATCAGGCGGACCATGGAGATGCGCCGCGTGCTAACCGCGCATCTGACTCCCCGCCGCAGGAGGACGGGCTCGAGGATGATCTGCTATCGCTGGGTGTGGATGCGAAGTCAAAAGGCCAGGAGCGGATGCCATTACGTCGCGGGGCAGGGGATTCCTGGGCGCGCCTGCCTCAGGAAGCCACCCCATCCAGAGTGACTCAAAGGGACGCCTCCGGGAACGCGAGTGCGTCGTCGGAGGATGACCCCCTGAGCGCGATGATGACCCCCCTGATGGAGCCACCGGCCAGGCAGAAGCAAACCCCCTCACGCAAGAAGCCCGAGACAGGGCAGGTCAGGGCCAGGGCAGCCACCCAGAGTGACCCCGAGGATGCTGCCTTCAAGGCCATGCGCAAGGAAATTCAGGGACTGCGTGGGTTGTTGCAGGAGCAGCTCTCGGTATTGATGGATCAGGAGTTTGCCCGTTCCGAGCCCTGGCGTGCGGCCATTGCCCAGCGCCTGGCCTCCATGGGGGTGGACCACGAAGTGGCCAGGACAGTGGCCAGTGCCGTGGAACTGGACAAGACTCCGGCTGCCGGCCGGTTCGAGCCGGTGGAAGGGTGGTCCGAGGCCCTGCGCCAGTTGGCGGGCTTGCTGCCCATCGCGGACGATGACCTGCTGGACCACAATGGTATCATCGCCTTTGTGGGCCCCAGTGGCGTGGGTAAAACCACAACGCTGGCCAAACTGGCGGCGCTGGCCAGCCTGCGGCACGGGCAGGAATCCATCGCCATCATCACCACCGATGTCTATCGCCTGGGCGCTCATCGTCAGTTGCAGACCATCGGTCAGTTACTTGGGGTCACCGTCCATCTGGCGCAGACAGAGCAGCAACTCAAGGATATGCTTAGGCGGGTGAAGTCCAAAAGGCTTGTGCTGATCGATACCACCGGAACCAATCAGCGTGACAAGGGCATGCTCGATGAGCTGGCTCAGGTCACCTCGGCATCTGCCGCCCGCGTGATGCTGGTGATGGCCGCCAATGTGCAAAAGGGCGTGGTGGATGAGACCCTGAGCGGGTTCAGTCATTTGCAACCCCAGGGTTGCATCCTGACCAAGGTGGATGAAGCCGCCAGCCTGGGTGAGGTGCTGTCTGCTCTGATCTCATCCAGGCTGCCGCTCAATTTCATCAGCGCAGGCCAGAGGATCCCCGAGGACCTGCTGGCCGCCAGTGCCCCGCGGTTGGTTCAGATGGCGGCGGCGGCGCTTGAAGCCCCGGGGAGATTTTCCGAGCAACGACCTCGTTCCAGGTTCCGGGCGCAGACCGCGCCTGTGACCTCGCGTCCTGACAGTGTCAACGATCTCAGCACCAGGTTTACTCATGCCTTCACCCAGTGAGAATCAAAGCAGCGCATCGGGGCGCCGGGACAAGCCCCGGCCGGTTCGGGTGATTGCCGTTTCCAGCGGCAAGGGGGGGGTGGGCAAGACCAATGTGTCAGTCAACCTGTGTGCCGCGATGGCGCGGACGGGCAAGCACGTCATGCTCATGGACGCTGACCTGGGTCTGGCGAACGTGGATCTTCTCCTGGGGCTGCAACCCAAGAGGAATCTGTCCCATGTGCTGGAAGGGCAGTGCAGCCTGGATGAGGTGGTGGTGGAGGGCCCCAACGGGATGCTGATTGTCCCGGCGGCCTCTGGCATCGCCGATATGGCGGACCTGGGGCACGCCCAGCATGTGGGCATCATTCGCGCCTTCAGCGAACTCACTCACCCCCTGGACGTGTTGGTGGTGGACACTGCGGCAGGTCTGCATGACAGCGTGACCAGTTTCTGCCGGGCGGCCCATGAGGTGTTGGTGGTGGTCTGTGACGAACCAGCCTCCATCACGGATGCCTATGCACTGATCAAGGTCCTGTATCGGGACCACGGCGTCATGCGGTTCCGCATTCTGGCCAACATGGTGCGCAACGAGCAGGAAGACGAGGGGCGGAGCCTGTTCCGCAAGCTGGTCGCCGTGTGTGACCGTTTTCTTGACGACGTCACGCTCGACTATGTGGGGTCGATTCCCTACGACGACTATCTTCGCAAGGCCGTGCAGCGTCGTCAGTCCGTGGTGGAGGCCTTTCCCTCTTCGCCGGCGGCCCGGTCCTTTGCGGCCTTGCCCTCGCGTATAGAACAATGGCCCATGCCCCGAGGGGCCCGGGGCGGCATCGAATTTTTTGTGGAACGTCTGATCAATAGCGATCAGAGTGATCTGGAGCCAGCACCATAAGCGGTCTCGCCATGTATGCCAGCCAACAGTTGGATTCCAATACCCTGGTGGATGAGCATGTCGCCCTCGTCAAGCGCATTGCTTACCACCTGCTGGCGCGCCTGCCAGCCAATGTGCAGGTCGATGATCTGATTCAGTCGGGCATCATCGGCCTGCTGGAGGCTGCCCGTCATTACGATCCGTCCCAGGGGGCGAGTTTCGAAACCTATGCGGGTATCCGCATCCGCGGGGCCATGCTGGATGAGGTGCGTCGCAGTGACTGGACGCCCCGTTCCGTGCATCGTCACTCACGGCAGATCAGTGAAGTGATCCGCCAGATCGAGAATCGGGAAGGGCGGGAGGCCTCGGCAGCCGAGATCGCCGAGGCGCTCGGCGTGGATATGACCACCTATCAGGACATGCTCCGTGATGCGGTCTCAAGCCGGGTGCTGGGTTTCGATGATCTGGGGGATGACGATTCCTCGGCAGAAAACCTGCTGACCTCCGATGGGCCGGATCCGCTGATGGATCTGACGCGAACCGATTTCAAGAAGGCGCTGGTGGAGAACATCGGCGAGTTGCCGGAACGGGAAAGACTCGTGCTGTCCCTGTATTATGACGAGGAATTGAACCTGCGGGAGATTGGTCAGGTGCTGGGGGTGAGTGAATCCCGGGTCTGTCAACTCCATGGCCAGGCGCTGATGCGACTCAAGGCGCGCATGGGCGACTGGGTGGGGGATGGGGTTCGGGTCTGAGAGATCCCCGAGGTTGCTGGAGTCTGGAACACGTATCAATTCCGCGCGGCCAGCGCGCGGCTAACGATTTGCGCATCACTGGAGGTTTTTGTGGATAAGAATATGAAGATCCTCATTGTGGATGACTTTTCCACAATGCGGCGCATCATCAAGAACTTGCTGCGGGATCTTGGGTACAACAACACCTCCGAGGCGGATGACGGACATACGGCGTTACCCATGCTGCAAAATGGTAACTTCGATTTTCTGGTCACCGACTGGAACATGCCCATCATGCCCGGCATCGATCTGCTTCGCGCAGTGAGGGCAGACCCCCGCATCAAGGATATGCCCGTGCTGATGGTGACGGCAGAAGCCAAGCGCGAACAGATCGTCGAGGCGGCTCAGGCGGGCGTGAACGGCTACATCGTCAAGCCGTTCACGGCGGAAACCCTGCGGGAAAAGATCGACAGGATCTTCGAACGTCTCGAGCAAAACGGTTGATCATTGCCCATGGATAAGAGTCAAGACAGCGACAAAGAGGCCCTTTTCAGGAAGGAGCAACTGGAGCGGGCCCGGGAACTGGTCCAGATGATGGAGGCCGGCCAGGAAGACAAGGCGGGCCACCTGATCGAGGAACTGGGCCGCATGCACGAGAGCATGCTGTTCCAGGAACTGGGCAAACTCACCCGCGACCTGCACGAGGCGCTCAATAGTTTCCGCCTTGATACACGCCTGTCCGAACTCACTCATCAGGACATCCCTGATGCCAAGGAACGTCTTAACTACGTGGTGGCCATGACGGAGCAGGCTGCCCATCGCACGCTCAACGCGGTGGAGGAGAATCTGCCCGTGGCGGAGTCGCTGGCCACTCGCGCCGGGGAACTGGGTGCGGAGTGGACGCGGTTTCGCCAGCGCGAGATGTCTCTCGAGGAGTTCAGGCAGGTGAGCCAGCAATTGAGCGACTTTCTCGCGGATACGGAGCGGGATGCGGACAAGCTGCGCAAGGGTCTGTCCGAAGTCTTGATGGCCCAGGACTTTCAGGACCTGACCGGTCAGGTGATTCGCCGGGTCATGACCCTGGTTCAGGATCTGGAAGACAACCTGGTGGGGCTGGTGAGGGTATCGGGGCAGCGACTGACCAAACCCGAGACCGACAAGAACGCGGCTGATCCACGCAAGGATGCCGGCCCTGCCAGCGCCGGCACGGGTCCCGCAGTCTCCGGGACCTCCGACAAGGGGGAAGTGGTCAGCGGGCAGGACGATGTGGACGATCTGCTCTCCAGCCTGGGTTTCTGATCGGGTCCAAGGGCCCACCTCCGGGCGTATGCCCATTTCAGAATTCCCTGAGTTGGCCGCCAACCTGGGAGTGAGAAGGGCATCCGCACGACGCGCGAGAACAAGGCATGACTCTGGACACCGACGACGAAATCCTGAACGACTTCCTCATTGAGGCCAGTGAGATCCTGGATGCCCTCGGTGAGCAGTTGGTGCAGTTGGAGCGAACGCCTGACGACAAGGACCTGCTGAACTCCGTCTTCCGGAGTTTCCATACCATCAAGGGGGGCGCCGGGTTCCTCAATCTGGAAAACCTGGTCAAGATCTGTCACCGCGCCGAGGACGTCTTCAACCTGTTGCGCCAGGGTCAGCGTCGTGCCGACAGCAACCTGATGGACATCATCCTTCAGGTGCTGGATGTGCTCAACCGGATGTTCGATGAATTGCGTGCCGGCCAGGAGCCCGAGCCTGCGCCTGATCATCTGTTGGCGGCCCTGGAGCCTCTCACTTACCCCGAGGGAGAAGAACCCGCACACCTGTCACCCCCTCCTGCGGCGGCGCCTGCTGTGCCTGCCGAGCCAGCCCCGGCACCTTCTGCCCCCATGCCACCGGCGGGAACAGCTGACGGGGATATCACTGACGAAGAATTCGAGGCGCTGCTGGATGCCATGCAGGAGGGCAAGGACAATGGACAGCCCGGGGCCGGCGCGGGCGCATCACCCGTGGCATCAGCCGCAGAGACGGCCCAGCAAGGAAGTGATGAGATCACGGATGCAGAATTCGAGCAGTTGCTGGACGAGCTTCAAGGTAAGGGGGCGGCGGCAGGTGGGCCTTCCACTGCGCCAGCGCCCGGCAGCGGCCAGAATGAACTGATCTCCGAGGACGAATTCGAGAATCTGCTGGATCAGTTGCATGGCAAGGGTCAGGCCCCCCAGCCTCAGAAGCCGACCGGCGGCCAGCCCGTCAAGGAAAAATCCCAGGCAGCCCCAGCCCCAGCCCCGTCGCCGGCTGCCAGGCCGGCCTCGGCCGCGGAAGCTGCCCCCCCGGAGGCGGCTGCACCCGCGCAGGCCAAGGCATCACCGGCAGAGACCTCGGTGCGGGTGGATACCAAGCGCCTGGATGACATCATGAACCTGGTGGGTGAACTGGTCCTGGTGCGTAACCGACTGGCCACGCTGCGCTCACGCATGAAGGATGAGCAGGTCTCCAAGGCCGTCACCAACCTGGATGTGGTCACTGCGGATCTGCAGGCCGCAGTCATGAAAACCCGGATGCAGCCCATCAAGAAGGTCTTTGGCCGTTTTCCCAGGGTGGTCCGTGATCTGGCGCGCACCCTCAAGAAAGAGATCAATCTGGAGCTGGAGGGAGAGGATACCGACCTGGACAAGAATCTGGTGGAGGCCCTGGCCGACCCGCTGGTGCACCTGGTGCGCAATGCGGTGGACCATGGTATCGAATCTCCCGAGGAACGCCAGGCGGCGGGCAAGGCGCGGGCCGGCCGGGTGGTGCTCTCCGCCAACCAGGAAGGTGACCATATCCTGCTGACCATCTCCGACGACGGCAAGGGAATGGATCCCGACGTGTTGCGGGCCAAGGCCGTCGAGAAGGGTATGATGGATGAGGACGCGGCCGCCCGGCTGACGGATCATGACGCCTTCAACCTGATCTTCCGGGCCGGTTTTTCCACCAAGACGGAAATCTCCGACGTCTCGGGCCGCGGCGTGGGCATGGATGTGGTCAAGACGCGCATTGCCCAACTCAACGGTCGCGTGGAAATCACCTCGGCGCCGGGGCAGGGCAGCACGCTCAGTATTCGTCTTCCGCTGACCCTGGCCATCATGCCCACGCTGATGGTGGTGCTGGGCAAACAGCGTTTCGCATTGCCGCTGGCCAATGTCAGCGAGATCTTTGATCTGGATCTGTCGCGTACCAACCGGGTGGATGATCAGGAAGTCATCATGGTACGTAACCGTTCCTTGCCGCTTTACTACCTGCGGCGCTGGCTGGTATCCGGCGACGCGCCTGCCGGGGAAGGTGTGGGACATGTGGTGGTGGTGTTTGCCGGCAACCAGCGGGTGGGGTTCGTGGTGGACAGCCTGATTGGTCAGGAAGAGGTGGTGATCAAGCCTTTGGGCAATGTCCTGCACGGGGTACCCGGGCTGGCCGGGGCCACCATTACCGGTGATGGGGGCATCGCCCTGATCCTGGATGTGCCCGGTTTGTTGAAAAGTTATGCCCGGCGCTTGTGAGCGTCGGATTCTTCTGTAGCATCGTGGCCCGTCGGATGGGCTCATGGATAACGGAGGCGGTGAATGGCGGTTCGCGTTCTGGTGGTGGATGATTCCGGGTTCTTCCGGCGTCGCATCGTGGATATCCTGAATGCGGATCCCTCCCTTGAGGTGGTGGGTACGGCCAGCAATGGCCAGGAAGCCATTGATCAGGTGATTGCGCTCAAGCCCGATGTGGTGACCATGGATATCGAAATGCCCGTGATGGACGGGATCACGGCGGTGCGCCGTATCATGGCGCGTCAGCCCACGGCCATCCTCATGTTCTCATCGCTCACCTTCGAGGGGGCCAAGGCCACCCTGGATGCACTGGAAGCGGGTGCCGTCGATTTTCTGCCCAAGCGTTTCGAGGATATCGCCCGGGATCAGCAGGAAGCCCGTGATGTTCTTTGTCGTCGGGTGCGTACCATCGGTCGCCGCGGAGCCGTCAGGTCAGGGCGCGATAACGGCGCACGTGCCACGGCGCCCGCCCCCAAGTCAGCCCCTCCGGCGACGGGACGACCGATCGCTCAGCCCCCCGCGGCAACTGCGCCCCGTGCGTCTCGGGGAAGCGGCGATCGGGCGCCCCCGGTTCTGCGGGATTTCAAGGTGGTGTTGATTGGTACATCAACGGGCGGGCCCCTGGCCTTGCAAAAGGTTCTTGCCGCCCTGCCGGCCCATTTCCCACTCCCTTTGTTGCTGGTCCAGCATATGCCCGCCAGTTTTACGCCGGCCTTCGCACAGCGTCTGGATCAGCTTTGCAATATCCGGGTCAAGGAGGCCGAGGATGGTGACGCGCTGCAGCCTGGCCTTGCCCTGCTGGCTCCCGGGGGGCAACAGATGCAGGTGGAGTGTCGCGGCGGGCAGTCGCGGGTGCGCATCACCGAGAGTGCGGCCGATCAGCATTATCGGCCCTGCGTGGATGTCACCTTCAACTCCGCCGCCGCCTGCTTCCGTGGCGATGCACTGGTCATCGTGATGACGGGTATGGGTGCGGATGGTCGCGAGGGTGCCCGGTTGCTCAAGCGGTGTGGTTCCACTGTCTGGGCGCAGGACGAGGCCACCTGTGTGGTCTATGGCATGCCCGCGGCCATTGCCGAGGCCGGGTTGGCGGATCGGATATTGCCCTTGCCCCAGATCGGCAAGTTGTTGGCGGAGGCCTGTTGATATCATGGATATCCTCAGTCTCATTGGTGTGACTCTGGCTTTGGTGGCGGTGTTCGGCGGCACCATTGCCAAGGGCAGTGGTATTGCGGCGCTGTGGAACGGAGCAGCATTCGTCATCGTGATCCTGGGCACGATTGCGGCGGCCCTGGTGCAGACCCGTCCTGCGGTATTCATGCGCGCCTTTCGCATCCTGCCTTGGGTGTTTGTCCAGCCTCGACTCGAGCCGGAGGCGACGATCGAGAAAATCGTCAATTGGAGCCAGGTGGCACGCAAGGAAGGACTGCTGGGGCTGGAGTCCCTGGCCGAGGAAGAGACGGATGTATTCTCGAAGAAGGGGCTGCAACTGCTGGTGGATGGTACGGAGCCCGACAATATCCGCACCATTCTCGAGGTGGAGATGAGCACCAAGGAGGACTTCGACACCCAGGCCGCCAAGGTGTTCGAGAGCATGGGGATCTATGCGCCCACCATGGGGATTGTGGGTGCGGTGATGGGGCTCATGGCAGTGATGCAGAACCTGGCGGATCCAAGCCGGCTCGGTGCCGGTATTGCCGCGGCCTTCGTTGCTACAATCTATGGTATTGCCTCGGCCAATCTGTTCTTTCTTCCCATGAGTAATAAGCTCAAGACCACGATTCAGAATCAGAGTGCCCATCGCGAAATGATCGTGGAGGGCATCATCTCCATCGCCGAAGGAGAGAATCCCCGTAACATCGAGACCAAACTGCAAGGTTATCTGCAGCGATAGGGCCTTGAAAAAATTGCCTTTATGCCGATATTGACACTATGGCCAAACGCCGCAAAAAACATGAGGATCACGTAAATCACGAGGCATGGGCGATTCCCTACGCGGATCTGCTCGTGCTGTTGCTGGCGTTTTTTGTGGTGATGTATGCCATTTCCTCGGTGAATGAGGGCAAATACCGGGTGTTATCGGAATCCCTCGTCAATGCCTTTGGCACCCCTCCACGGGCCGTGGACCCGATTCAGGTGGGTGAACCCACCCGCGCCCCGCGCCCCGCCATTCTCGAAACCCCACCGTTGACTGCGCCCATCGAAATGCCGGAGATGACCCGCAGCCTGGAGTCCATGCTGGCCGATGTGGATGTGGAGGGCCTTGCCGAGGCCGTGGCCGGGATCAATTTCATGGCGGACGAGATCAGTGAGGCCATGCGCCCCCTGATCGAGGCCGGAATGATCGATGTGGGGCGCGATCGTCTCTGGATCGAGGTTCAGATCAATACCAGCATCCTGTTTGCCAGCGGGAGCGCCAATCTGGCGAGCGAGGCCGTGCCGGTGCTGGAGACCCTGGCGGAGATCCTCAGCCGTTTCCCGGTGCGTGTTCACGTGGAAGGGCATACCGATAACATCCCGATCAGCAGTCCCGTTTACCCCTCCAACTGGGAACTCTCCTCGGGGCGGGCGGCCACGGTGGTGAATCTGCTGGCCCGCAATGGCCTGGATCCGGACCAGATGGCCGCCATCGGTTTTGGTGAGTACCGGCCCATCGCCACCAACGAGACGCCGGAAGGACGGCGGGATAATCGGCGTGTGAATATCGTCATTCTGGCCGGGAAGCGCCCCCGCGCCGAGGATGGGGATCCCCCCGAGATGCTTCGCGAGGATATGGAAATGCTGCTGGATCGCCAACGCGTTGGCCCGGGGGGATCGTGATGGGTACCGTAACCTGGGCTGTGGCCAATCAAAAGGGTGGGGTGGGCAAGACCACCACCACCGTCACCCTGGGTGGGCTACTGGCCCTGCGGGGCCACGATACCCTGCTGGTGGATCTGGATCCCCATGGCTCGCTTACGGCGTATTTTGGCTACGATCCCGAGGGCGCTACCGGGGGCGTCTATAGCCTTTATCAGCGATCCGCCGAACGCAAGCCTCTGGATGCCTTTGCTGCGGTACGCCAGACCCGCTATGAGCACTTGTATGTGATGCCGGCATCCACTGCCCAGGCCACCCTGGACCGGCAGTTGGGCACCCGCGAGGGCATGGGTCTGGTCATCAAGCGCGCCATTGCCAGCATGCAGGATCGTTTCGATTTCGTGCTGCTGGATTGCCCGCCGATGCTGGGTGTATTGATGGTGAATGCCCTGGCGGCCTGTGATCGGTTGCTGATTCCGGTGCAGACGGAGTTTCTTGCCATCCGCGGCCTCGACCGCATGCTCCACACATTGAAGATGGTACAGAAATCCCGCAAGCAACCACTGGAGTACCTGGTGGTGCCTACCTTGTTTGATCGCCGCACGCGGGCCTCCACTCAGGCCCTCTGGGAGTTGCGTGATCAATATCGCGACTGCCTGTGGCCGGGTGTGATCACCGTGGATACCAAGTTTCGTGAAGCCAGCGTAGCCGGCGAGCCCCTGCCCGTGATGATGCCCGAGGCACGGGGCAGTCAGGCCTATGCACGATTGCTGGACTGGTTGCTCAATTCAGCCAACCAGTGCCAGCAGAAGGCGGTGTCATGAAGGATCGTCCACAGAAAACCCTGATAGTGGAAGAACAGCAGGCCCTGACCGCCTATCTGGATGGTCTGCTTCAGGAAATCGCCCTTGACGAGGCAGAACCCGAGCCTGCCGCGGCCAGGGTGGTGCCACGCCCGCGCTTGGTGACGCAGCCGAAACTGGTGTCGGTGCCTCATGTGGCACCACCGGTTCCCGCCGCCACGCTGGCACCGCGGCAAACGACGCCGCCCGACTGGGCCCAGGGCGCCTTTCAGTGCCTGCTGTTCCGGCTGGCTGGACTGCCGCTGTCGGTTCCTCTGATCAAACTGAACGGCATCATGGAGATGCCCGAGAAGATCACGCCCATGCCGGGTCACAGCCCATTGTTCATGGGGTTGGTGAATCGCCATGGACGCAAGGTGAAGGTGGTGGATATCACCCAGCTGGTGATGCCCCGGGACCGGATACCTGAGCGTTCGCCGCCACGCAATCTCATCCTCATCGATGATGCCCGCTGGGGGCTGGCCTGTGACAGGGTTGAAGAAACCCTGACCGTTACCGCGGAGCAGGTACGATGGCGCTCGGCTCAGGGCAAGCGGCCCTGGCTGGCGGGCACGATGATCCAGCATCTGTGTGCCATCCTGGATGTGGACTATCTGGCGTCTTCCCTGGAAGACGGCAACTGGGGTTGAGCACTCAACGCATTCAAAATGACCGACAGGCTGCCGCTTTGATGGGCTCCAACCCGGAGCCGGTGGCTGCAGGTAACGCAAAAAACCGACCGAGGTTCGACTCTCTCATGGCCAAAGAATCCCAATCTGCCTCTGCGACCCATGCCACTCAGTACGTCACGTTCCGGCTGGCGGAGGAAACCTATGCCATCAACGTCATGCAGGTGCAGGAGGTGCTGCGGGTTGCCGAGATTGCACCGGTGCCCGGGGCGCCACACTATGTGCTGGGAATCATCAATCTGCGCGGCAATGTGGTCACAGTGATCGATGCCCGGCGGCGCATGGGGCTGATGGATAAGGAATCGGATGATTCCTCCAGGGTGGTGATCATCGAGGTGACCGGACAGGTGATCGGCATCCTGGTGGACAGTGTGGCGGAGGTGATTGAACTGGCTGAAAAGGATGTGGATCCAGCCCCTAACGTGGGTAATGATGAGAGTTCAAAATACATCCAGGGTGTGGCCAGCCGCGAAGGTGAATTGACTATTGTGGTGGATCTGAACAAACTGCTCACCGACGACGAGTGGGCAGAGGTAGCCAGCCTTTAAAAAGGTACCCGCCAGCATCTGAATCCGAAGGTCCCAATGGCCGTATTCGGTCGTTTCTTCATCTTCAAAGGGGGAAGGTCATCATGGCGGCTGAAACTCCGATTTCCCCGATCCACCCCAGCATTCCGGGTCGCCCGGTCCCGGAAGAGGGTGATGACTACCGGCGTAACCCCAGACGCCGGCCTGAGAGGAAGGAGCCTGAAAACGACACGGATGATGGCAAGGAGAAGCGTAACGACAAGGACAAGAGTATCAAGGACAAGGCTCGGGACACGCCCGGACCGCCCAAGGATCAGGACCCCGATCACATCGACGAGTACGCATGACCCTGACGATAGCCATTGGCGGCGCATTATTACTGTTATTGGCCCTGGCCCTCTCTGCGGCCAGCTTGGTGGCGTGCGCCCGACAGTCCCGAAACATGAAGGAACTGGAATCACGCCTGCAGAGTCAGGAGCGCGCGTTGGGTGCTCTGCGCGGTGCCCTGAGCGCCCTGCATGTGGAGGATCAGCACGCCGAGGAATATCGCGCGCGGATCGAGCGTCAGATCGCGCGGCTGGCAGAACAGCAGGAAGACATGTTGTTGAGGGTGCCGGATGAGGGGGCCTATCAGCATGCCCTGAGGCTGGTGCGACAGGGGGCCGGCCGCGAGGCGCTGGTGGATCAGTGTGGCCTGTCGCTGGGCGAGGCTGAACTCTTGCTGGCCATGCACCGGGATCAGTCGCCCTCCTGAGATTGTCGGTCCCGTCTCGGCGTGACGGCCACAACACCCTCTTCCTTGTCCGACGCCTGCCCAGGCCGAACGTCACCGGGCCGGCGACCGCTGAGCATGTAGACGAAGGCCAGCACCTCCGCCACCGCCACGTAAAGGTTTTCCGGTATCTCATCCCCCAGAGGGATCTGGGCCAGTGCCGAGGTCAGGGCAGCGTCTTCATGGACGGGAACCCCATGTTCATCGGCCAGTTCCAGGATCTGCCGGGCAATATCCCCGCCCCCCTTGGCGGTCAGCCGCGGTGCCCCCTTACCAGTGTATTTCAGGGCAATGGCCTGGCGTGACTCGGGCCTGGAATGCTTGCCGCTCATGCGTGGCCGTCCACGATGGGACCGCGCGCCGGAGAGGCCACGGGGGAGGGTGGGTCCTTGGGCGGCTCTCCTTCACGGCAACTGATGTTCAGAACCTGCAGATCCCGTGACTCCAGGTTTTCACGCAACTGGGGCAGGGCGTTCTGGATAGTCTCCCGGGAAGTGTCGGAATCCGTCCAGAACTGGGTGCTGACGTGGTCCCCGCGCACCACCACGCGGATGGTGAGCGGACCAAGCTCAGGGAGATGCAGGGCCAGGTCGGCACGCCAGGAACGTTCGTTGTCCTCCTTATTCTGCCGAGCGTCACGATCCAGCCGCAGGTGCACCAGGTCCGTGTTCTGCCCGTTGCGCAGCGCCAGTTCCATCAGCCATCGGGGGGTTGCTTCGTCCGGGCTGTCGGCACTGGATAACTGATGCATGACCATGCGGGCCAGCGAGCGCTCCACCTGCTGGCGCAGCATGTCCAGCAGTGGTTCACGCATCAGGTTTGCCAGTTGCGCCGGTGCGGCGCGGGCCTGGGCCACGGGGGTGCTGTCCCTCAGTGGGGGAGGCGTGCTTCCCAAGGCGGCCCGTCCTTCCCGGCGTGGCACGGGGGTGGAGCGTATTTGCTCTGCCAGGGATAGCAGGCGGGCCTTGAGATCCTGATGGATGATGCCCCGGGGATCCGTGCGCGTGGCGGCAGCACCGGCCAGGCGTGCCTCCAGGAACAGGCCCGAGTCACGCATGACCTGCTTGAGGCCTTCGCCGGTCATGGCCCGCTCACGGTTGGGGATGGCCTGCCAAAGGGCCTCCAGCGCCTGTCTTACCGCCGCTGGGAGCTGTTGGGCGGCTGGGCTTCCTGTCAGATTGAGTTGTTGCAGCGAGGCCATGAGAGGGGTCTGGCTGCCCTGCTGTGGGGCCCACTGGCGGAGCAGGGGAGGGAGCGTGCTGTTCATGCTCGTGCCGGCCCCCCGGGGGGCTTCGCGCATCAGGGTGAGCTCCAGCTGGGGCTTGACGCTGGCCACCTGCAGCCGCAGGCTATCGCCGGCCTGCACATTGGCGGGCAGGCGTGCCTCGACCGTCTGCCCGCCCAGCCTCAGTTGCACCGGCTGACCCGCCGTGGCGGCCTGCCCGATCACACGGGCCTGAAGCACCTGCCCCACCTGCAGCGGGCGCTGGCTCACGGCGCCGGAGTCGGCAAGCTGGACCCTTGGCAGGTTGGTGGGGATGTCGATCATTGAATCGGATGGATCTGGCCTGGTATGGAATCCCGGGATGGGGACGTGGTCAATGAAAGGCAGATGATGTGTCCCCAGTGGTGGGGACTTGTTCTCATGTCCGGGGCGATGAAGTCAACACCCCGTGGCCGGAGAGGGTGACCCCAGGATGGTTTCATCCCCGGCGTTCACTGAAGATTAAACGGCAAAGAAGATCGACCTATGAGATGGTTTCAGCGCGTATTTCAGTCGGAATCCGAACAGGGTGGCAGCAGCTCCAGGGTGGGTGTGCTGTTCGTGTGCCTGGGCAATATCTGCCGCTCACCGACGGCTCAGGGGGTATTTGAGCATCTGCTGGCAGAGCAGGGCTTGACAGACCGGATTCACGTGGACTCGGCGGGTACCCATGCCTATCACGTGGGAAAGCCGCCGGATGATCGGGCCCTCAAGGCGGCCATGAACCGTGGGGTTGATCTGAGTCGACAGCGGGCCCGCCGGTTGGAGGTGGGGGATCTGCAGCGTTTTCATTACGTGCTGGCCATGGACCGGGATAACCTCGCCAACATCCGTACGCTGATGAAGTCGACCCCGATGGGCCAGGTGGGACTGATGATGGAGCATTCGCGGGCCTGGTCGGAGAAAGAGGTGCCCGATCCCTACTATGGGGGCACCAACGGCTTTGAACGCGTGCTGGATATGGTGGAGGATGCGTCGCGGGGTCTGCTTGAGCAGATCCGCCGCGAGCATGGTTTCTAAGGTCGGAGATGTGTCTGTGCAGATGGGATGGGCCGTCAAGGCCCATCCTCCCTGCGTGGTCTTACTGGCCTGACTTCTTTGAGTCCGACGCTTCCTCGGTGGAGGGCTGATCGGGCTGTTCCCGTGATTCATCCGGGCTGGAGGTGGCCTGCTTGGCCACGGCCTGGAGCTTTTCCATCTCCTCCCGTGACACCCGGCGCTCACTGCTCCCAGAACCCTGGCTTTCCTCACTGCGTTCGCTGCGCCCCGAACTTCTCCGGCCACCGCGGGTACGCCTGGACGGTCCGCTCTTCTCCTGTCCATCAGGGGCGTCGGTTGCCGCCTTCTCCCCAGAGTCAGCCTCACTGGACGTGGAGGTGGCTGCGTCGGCGGTATCGGCCTTGCGCTTGGAGCCCGCGTCTTCATCCTGCTTTTGCAATGCGCGGGAGTGGGGTACGGACTCCTCATGGGTCAGCTTCGCCAGCTCCTGGGTGTCCTCGGTGCCCGTTTTGGCCTTGGCAGGAGACTTTTGAGCCTGGTCATTCGCTGGGGCCTCGTCAGGCGCCTTGGTCTGGGTCTTGTCTTCGGCTGGCTTGTCCTGTGGCTCTTCGGTGCGCTCACGCTTGTCGGAAGCCTGTTTCCTGGGAGCCCGTTCGGCGCTGGATGACGCGTCGTCGGATTCGCCTTCGCCTTCACCTTGCGGGTTGCGATCATTATCGTCCTGGCGGCCTTCGGTGTTACCCGTGCTGCTCCGACGACGGCGACGCCCTCCGCGACGACCCCGGCTGCGACCACTGCCACTGCGGCCGCCCCCGCTGGACCCTTCCTGCTCCTGTGGCTGACCGTTGCCTTGCTGCCCAGTGGCCTCGCCTGTCGATGTGTCAGCCTGTGCCGCGTCCACTTCGTTGCTGCCAGTCTCGGGCTGCACCTTGGCGGTGTCAGCGTCTTTCTCGCGACCCCGGGTCTCTTCCTTCTGGCCTTCCTGACTGCCTTTGGTATCGCTTGCCTGAGGGCCCTTGCCGGTTTCGGTGGGTTTGGCCTGTGGTGTTTCCTCAGCGGCATTGGGCTGAGTATTGCGGTTCTGGTTCTTGTCCTCGCTCAGGTTCTCGTTGCCGTCGCGTCCACCCCGTCGCGTACGACCACCGCCGCGTCGTGTGCGGTTACCGCGAGTGCCGTTGCCACTCTCCTTGTCCTTGTCTGCTTGCGAACGCTCGCGGCGCTGTGGGCCGCCGGGGGCCACGTTGCGGGTGCGCGCGGGCCGTTGAGCACCGCCACTGCGGGTGCCCTGCCCGGATGACGAGGTGCGCTGGGGAGGACGGGAGGTACCGCTGTCGCCATCGACGCTGCGGGACTCGGGTCTTTGCCCGCCATTGGAGAACAGGCTGGTCCAGATGCGGTTGAAAAGCCCGGGGAGTGACACGGGAGAGACGGGTTTTCTCTGCTCGGGTGCCGTTTCGGCCGGTGCCGGTGCTGCGGTCGGAGCCGGCGTGGACGGTGAGATCGTCTGTACCAGGGCCTTTTCCAGGCGCGCCGCCCGCGGCTGGTTGACCAGTTCCGGCTCCTCTTCGGTGAGCAGTTGATAACTGCTCTTGTCGCCGATCTCGTCGGCGGTCTCGTCATCCCGCATGCGGCGCACGGTGAAATGGGGCGTAAGCAGGTTGGGGCTGGGAACGAGGGTGATGTCCACGTGATAGCGCGACTCGATGGTGGAGATCACCTGGCGCTTTTCGTTGAGCAGGAAGGTGGATACATCCACGGGCAGGTGCGCGAGTACCCGGTGGGTCTTTTCCTTCATGGCCTCTTCCTCCACCAGTCGCAGCACCGACAGGGAGAGGGATTCCACGCTGCGGATATGGCCGTGGCCGTTGCAGCGGGGGCAGACATTCTGACTGGATTCACCCAGGGAAGGCCGCAGGCGCTGGCGGGACATCTCCAGCAGGCCAAAGCGGGAAATCCGCCCCACCTGCACCCGTGCACGATCCATCTCCAGGGCCGAGCGCAACCGGTTTTCCACTTCCCGCTGGTTCTTGTTGGGGGCCATGTCGATGAAGTCGATGACGATCAGGCCGCCCAGATCCCTCAGGCGCAGTTGCCGGGCGATTTCATCGGCGGCCTCCAGGTTGGTGTTCAGGGCGGTCTCTTCGATGTCGCTGCCCTTGGTGGCGCGGGCAGAGTTCACGTCGATGGAGATCAGGGCTTCCGTGTGATCGATGACGATGGCACCGCCGGAGGGCAGGGTGACATCGCGCTGGAATGCCGCCTCGATCTGGCTTTCGATCTGATACCGGTTGAAGAGCGGCACATGGTCTTCGTACAGCTTGAGCTTGCGCAGGTTGTTGGGCATCACCTGCTGCATGAAGTCCTGTGCCTGGGAGAAGACCTTGGGGTCGTCGACGACGATCTCGGCGATGTCGTTGCGCATGTGATCCCGCAGGGTGCGGATGATCACGTTGCTTTCCTGGTAGATCAGGAAGGGTCCCTTGTTGCTCTGGGCGGCTTCATCGATGGAGGTCCAGAGGGTCTTGAGGTATTCCAGATCCCACTGGAGTTCTTCGACGCTGCGGCCCACCCCGGCCGTGCGGGCAATGAGGCCCATGCCCTGGGGGACTTCCAGTTGCGCCAGGGATTCGCGGATCTCGCTGCGCTCCTCGCCCTCGATACGGCGGGAGACGCCTCCGGCACGGGGGTTGTTGGGCATCAGGACCAGATAGCGTCCGGCCAGGCTGACGAAGGTGGTCAGAGCTGCACCCTTGGTGCCTCGCTCTTCCTTCTCCACCTGAACGATGAGTTCCATGCCCTCCTTGAGGCCGGTCTTGGGTGAGGCATCGCCGTCTTCACCTTGAGCCAGGTAGCTGCGGGCAATCTCCTTGAAGGGCAGGAACCCGTGGCGATCGGCGCCGTAATTGATGAAGGCGGCCTCAAGGCTGGGCTCAACCCGGGTGATGACCCCTTTGTAGACGTTCGCCTTTTTCTGTTCCCGGGAGGGGAGTTCGATGTCGAGATCGAAGAGTTTCTGGCCGTCCACCATGGCCACACGCAGCTCTTCGGGCTGCGTGGCATTGACAAGAATTCGTTTCATGAAGTGTGTCTCGAGTGCATGGCCCAGCCAGGCCCGGGCGGTGACCCGGCGTCGGCGGTGCCGCATGGGATGGTCGCACGGCGCTGAACAGCAGCGCCCACGCGCACAACCATGGGAACACAACGCCCGCGCGGGAATCGCGCCGGGGCGTGGGGGCAAAGTTGTCCAAAAATCCGCTCAGAATCATCAAGTTGAGTTGGCGTTTCGTGAGCGATTGTCCATGGCGGGAAACGTTACTTGCCATTGGCAGGCGTCTCCCGGTGGTATTCTGTTAAGTCGCAGGGTGGGGCGATCCGGGCGGGCAGCAGGTACTGCCGGGCCGATCCGATATCTGCCGAGTCAACCCAGCGCGACACGGTATGATAGCAATGTTGCAAAAGGGCATCAAACCTTTGAATGAACTGTTATTATCCGGGCATGCCAGAAACGTCCCAAAGCCCCGCCTCGCGGGTTGTTCACGTCCAGGTCACCCGGGACGAAGACGGCCAGCGCGTGGATAACTTTCTCATGCGCCGCTTGAAGGGCGTGCCCCGCAGTCGCATCTACCGCCTGCTGCGCAAGGGGGAGGTGCGAGTCAACAAGGGGCGCTGCAAGCCGGATCAGCGCCTGAGTGTGGGCGATGTGGTGCGCATCCCACCGGTGACTCGCAGTGAGAAAAAACTGGAGGAGCTGCCCCTGCCCGAGGGCCTGGCGCGAACCCTCGCCGACGCCGTGTTGCTGGAAGATGATGATCTGCTCATCCTGAACAAGCCAGCGGGCCTGCCGGTGCATGGGGGCAGTGGCGTGCCGGTGGGGGTCATCGAGGGCCTGCGTAGGCTCAGGCCCGATTCGGGTTTCCTGGAGCTGGCCCACCGCCTGGATCGGGAGACCAGTGGCTGCCTGGTGCTGGCACGCAATCGTCCGGCCCTGCTGGCCTTTCATGAACTGTTGCGTCATGGCGGGGTCGATAAGGTCTACTGCGCCCTGGTGGCGGGTCGCTGGCAAGGGGGATCCCGCCGCGTTGCCCAGAGCCTGTCGCGCACGGATCGTCGTGGTGAGGTGCGCCTGGTGCAGGTGGACGAGGAGGGGCAGGATGCGGATAGCTTCTTCACGCCGCGTCAGGCGTTCGACGAGGCCACGCTCATGGATGTGCAGATCGGCACGGGCCGCACCCACCAGATCCGGGTTCATGCTGCTCATGAAGGGCATCCCGTGGCGGGTGATCGGCATTACGGTGATTTCGAGTTCAATCGGCGGATGAAGCGTCTGGGCCTCAAGAGACAGTTTCTTCACGCCGCCTCCCTGCGATTCACGCTGCCCACCCAGGGTCGTGCGTACAACGTGGTGGCGCCGCTGGATCCCGCCCTGGGGCAGGTTCTGGAAAGGCTGGAACCCCGCTGATCCTGGCTTTATCGACGACAAACCGACATCATCATGGCCAATCCCTACCAACTTCTCATCTTCGACTGGGATGGAACCCTCATGGATTCCATCGGGCGCATCATCGCCTGCCTTCAAGGTTCCATCGCCGCCCTGCAACTGGACACCCGGCCGCCGGATGAATTGCGCCATGTCATTGGTCTGGGCATGCGTGAGGCCATCGTGGACCTGTACCCACAGGCGGATGATGCGCTGATCCAGGACTTCACAGCCGCTTATCGGGAGCGCTTTCTCCACACGGACAAGACACCCGCGCCACTCTTTCCCGGCGTGCCCGCCCTGCTGGATGACCTGGTGGAACAGGGTTACTGGCTGGCCATCGCGACGGGCAAGTCCCGGGCTGGGCTTGACCGTGTGTTGGAGGCTACCCGCCTCGAAAAACGGTTTCTGGCCACCCGCTGTGCCGACGAGAGCTTCTCCAAGCCCCATCCCCAGATGCTCGAATCCCTCCTGGATGAACTGGGCGTGGCGCCGGCCGATGCCCTGATGATCGGTGACAGCAATCTGGACCTGCTCATGGCGGTCAATGCCCGTACGCATGGGCTGGGGGTCACCTCGGGTGTGCACGATGCACGGGAACTGTCGCTGCACCAGCCGCAGGCCGTGCTGGACGGGGTGGCACAGTTGCCGGCGTGGCTGCGGGAAGGCCGGGCGCTAGATCAACCACTGAGCAAGGAATCCACACATGAGTGAAGAAAACGAAACCGCCAGCCAGCGCAAGACGGATCCGGCCCCCGAAAACTGGGAGCGGGAAGCCCTACGGGAGATCGCCCTGGCGGGGGTGAAGGAGCGGCGAGCCGCCCGGCGCTGGGGGATCTTCTTCAAGACGCTGGGTTTTCTCTACCTGTTCTTCCTGCTGTTCATGTTCATGGATGGCATGTCCGCGCGGGATGCGGAGCGCAAGGGCAGTCACACGGCCCTGGTGGATGTGCAGGGCATCATCAGTGAGGGCAGTGCCGCCAGTGCCGACCTGGTGGTGAGTTCGCTCACGGCGGCCTTCGAGAACAGTCGAACCCGGGCGGTCATCATCCGCATCAATAGCCCCGGCGGCAGTCCGGTGCAGGCCGGCTACATCAATGACGCCATCGGCCATCTCAGGAAAGAACACCCGGATATCCCTGTCTATGCGGTTATCGCCGATGTGGGGGCCTCGGGCGGGTACTACGTCGCGGCCGCCGCTGATGAGATCTATGCCGACAAGGCGAGCATCGTCGGTTCCATCGGGGTGCGTCTGGACAGTTTCGGTTTCGATGAGGCCATTGAGCGCCTGGGCATCGAGAGGCGTCTGCTCACCGCCGGCGGCAACAAGGGCCTGATGGATCCCTTCCTGCCGGTCAAGGAAGAGGAAAGGGCTCACTTGCAGGTCATGCTGGACGGCATTCACAACCAGTTTGTGGAGACGGTGAAGGCGGGTCGCGGAGATCGACTGGCCGATGACCCGGATATCTTCACCGGCCTGGTCTGGACGGGAGAGCAAAGCCTGGAATTGGGCCTGGTGGACGGCCTGGGCAGCGCCAGCTATGTGGCACGGGAGGTGGTTGGCGAACCCAGGATCGTGGATTTCACCCGCAAGCAGGATCTGTTCTCGCGTCTTGCCGAAGGTTTCGGTGTGTCCTTGCTGCGCGTGGTTGAACAATGGGGGCAGGGCAACCTGCGGTAATATGCTGGCCGCTGCGTGGGTGGGTGGATCCTGGGGTCCACCCACCCGTTTTCAATGCTGCTGATCACTCGTCACGTCGCGCGGAAACACCGGCCGTGAGGGTGTAACGCATGGCATCCTCCAGGGACAGGTCCAGCGGTTCCACCCGGTCTCGAGGCAGCATCAGCGTATAGCCGCCAATCTGGTAGCTCATGGGCAGATAGACCGCGATGGTACCCTTCTTGCCCAGATTATCGGGCAGCCCCTCGAAGTCGCTGCGGGTCACGAACCCCACCAGGCGAAAATCCACGCCCGGCAGTGTGACGATCACCGCCTCGCCAAAGCGCTCGTGAATCTCCCCGGAAAACAATCGGGTGACGTCCCGTACCACCCCATGGATGGTCTTCACCACCGGGATGCGCTGCATCAAGCCTTCCAGCCAATGAAAGATGCCCTGCACCAGGTAGACCCGGAGCAATATCCCCAGCGCGAAGATCAGTGCGATGCCCACGAGCAGGCCCATGCCAGGGAAGTAGAGGACATCCGGCAACACACCCTTGAGGAGGGCGCCCAGTACCTGTTCCAGGGTGTTGCTCAGCCAGAGGATCAGGGCAACGGTGACGAGAATGGGCAGAATGGCTGCCAGGCCAGCGAGAAATGTGCGCGTCAATCCTTTCAAGACTTACCTCCAGGCCGCGACACACTATAATGTGCGGCTACGGCGGTTGGGATTTTGGGGGAGTATCCGGGCATGAAGCACGATCAGTGCCCGGATGCGCGTGCTGAATGTCCACCTTGGTTGACACCCGCCGCGGGTCGATCTAATTTGACACGCATCCCAAGGGTGAATCCAGATCCGCGCCCGAAAAAACTCAAGTCGACAGGCACCTGAATCTATGGCATCCAAGCCCTCGTCAGCAGCCGATCAAACCCCCATACGGGTAGTGATCGTGACCATGGACACCCATCTGGCCAGCGCCGCCGACCGTGCTCGCGCCGAGCTCAGGCACGAGTTGCCAGGGTTGAAGTTCTCGCTTCATGCCGCCTCCGAGTGGGCCGCGGATGAAGAGGCCCTGGAGCAGTGCAAGGCCGATGTGGCCAAGGCCGACATCATCATCACCACCATGCTCTTCCTGGAGGATCAGTTCCAGCAGATCCTGCCGGACCTGCAGGCCCGTCGTGATGATTGCGATGCCATGGTCTGTGCCATGTCTGCGGGCGACGTGACCAAGCTGACCCGCATGGGCAGCTTCGACATGTCCAAGCCAAGCAGTGGCCCCATGTCCTTGCTCAAGCGACTGCGGGGCAAGAAGGAAGGGGACTCCAAGGCCAGCGCTGGCGCCCAGCAGATGAAGATGCTGCGCCGTATTCCGCAGCTGCTGCGATTCATCCCGGGCACGGCCCAGGACGTGCGCGCCTACTTCATTACCCTGCAATACTGGCTGGGCGGCTCCGAAGAGAACATGGCCAACATGATCCGCTTCCTGGTGGATCGCTATGCCGATGGGCCGCGCCGCAGCCTGCGGGGCAAGCTCACCATTGCCTCGCCTGCAGAATATCCCGAAGTGGGTGTGTACCACCCGGACATGAAAAAGCGCCTTTCGGATCGCCTGCAGGATCTGCCGGGCAGGTTGTCCGAGCGCAATGGGAAGGGCCGCGTCGGCGTGCTGCTGCTGCGCTCCTATGTGCTGGCCGGCAACTCCGGGCATTACGACCCGGTGATCCGGGGGCTGGAGGAGGCCGGCTTGCAGGTGGTGCCGGCGTTTGCCTCGGGCCTGGATTCGCGTCCCGCCATCGAGCAGTTCTTCATGGAGGAGGGGCGTCCCACCGTGGATGCCGTGGTTTCCCTGACCGGATTCTCCCTGGTGGGTGGCCCGGCCTACAACGACGCCAATGCCGCACAGGAGATCCTCTCCAGGCTGGATGTGCCCTATATCGCTGCCCATCCGGTGGAATTCCAGACCCTGGATCAATGGGGCAATTCCGAACGCGGCCTGCTGCCCGTGGAGAGCACCATCATGGTGGCCATTCCGGAGCTGGACGGCAGCATCGCCCCCATGGTTTACGGTGGGCGGCCTGGCCCGGAAGGTGCCATCTGCGCCGGTTGCGAGCGTCACTGCAAGTTCACCGACTCCGAGAACACCCAGGACATGTTCACCTGCCCCGAGCGCACCGGCATGCTGGTTTCCCGCGTGCGGCGCCTGGTGGAACTGCGGCGCGCCGAGCGGGCCGAGCGCAAGGTGGCCATCGTCCTGTTCAACTATCCGCCCAACGCCGGCAATACCGGTACCGCCGCCTACCTGGGCGTGTTCGAGTCCCTGCTCAATACCCTCAGGAAAATGAAGGAAGAGGGGTATCAGGTGGAGGTGCCCGATAGCGTCGATGAGTTGCGCGACAGCATCATCCATGGCAACAAGGACAAATATGGCGCCGACGCCAACGTGCACACCATGATCCCCGCCGAGGATCACGTGCGCCGCGAGCGCTGGCTCAAGCAGATCGAGGGGCAGTGGGGGCCGGCACCGGGCAAGGTGCTGACCAACGGCAGTTCCATCTTTGTACTGGGCAAGCAGTTCGGTAATGTGCTGGTGATGGTGCAGCCCTCGTTTGGCTACGAAGGCGACCCCATGCGCCTGCTGTTCGAGCGCGGCTTTGCCCCCACTCATGCCTTCTCGGCCTTCTACCGTTACCTGCGCGAGGACTTCAAGGCCCATGCGGTGCTGCATTTTGGCACTCACGGGGCGCTGGAATTCATGCCGGGCAAGCAGGTGGGCATGTCCGGGGCCTGCTGGCCAGATCGCCTCATCGGCGATATCCCCAACATGTACCTGTATGCCTCCAATAACCCCTCCGAGGGTGCCATCGCCAAGCGTCGTTCCGGCGCGACCCTGATCAGTTACCTGACGCCGCCTGTGTCTCATGCGGGCCTGTATCGTGGGTTGCTGGACCTGAAGAGCTCCATTGATCGCTGGCGCGGTCTCGAACCTTCCCAGGAGCATGAGCGTGGAGAACTGGCCGAACTGATCCAGTCCCAGGCCGCCGAACTGGAACTGGCCAAGGCTGAGCCCCTCTGGGATGTGGCCGGCGGTGAGGCCGAGGAGCGGGTACGCAAGCTGGGTGAGGAGATCCTGGAACTGGAATACACCCTGATCCCCTACGGCCTGCACGTGGTGGGCACCCCCCTGGGCGAGGACGAGCGTATCGACATGCTCATGGCCATGGCCGAAGCCTCCCAGGACACCCGCCTGGAGCGCTCCGTGGTGGAGACCCTGGTCAAGACCGGCTCGGTGGATAATGCCCTCCAGGAGGCCGGGTTCCAGAACGACAACGAGCGCCGGGAGCAGTTCGAGCAGCTGGCCCGCTCCAATGAACTCATGTCCCGCGATACGGAGCTGGAGGGTATCCTCAAGGCACTGGACGGTCGCTTCATCAAGCCCGCCCCGGGGGGGACGTGATGCGCCAGCCCGATGTGCTGCCCACCGGTCGTAACCTGCACGGCTTCGATCCCTTCCGCATCCCCAGTGCCTTTGCGCTGAAGGATGGGGCCATGCAGGCCGAGCGCCTGCTGGCCCGTCATGTGGAGGATGGCAACGGCCTGCCTGAATCCGTGGCCATGGTGCTGTGGGGCAGTGACAACCTCAAGACCGAGGGCAGCCAGATCGGCCAGGTCCTGGGTCTGCTGGGCGCCAAGCCCCGCTTCGATAACTACGGTCGCCTGGCCGGCGCCACCCTGATCCCGCTGGAGGAACTGGGTCGGCCCCGGGTGGATGTGCTCATCACCCTGTCCGGCATCTTCCGTGACCTGCTGCCCCTGCAGATCAAACTGCTGGCCGAGGCCACCTTCCTGGCCGCATCGGCGGAGGAGCCGCCGGAGCAGAACTTCGTGCGTGCCCACACGCTGGAATACATGAAGGAGCATGGCTGTGATCTGGAGACGGCCGCGTTGCGCGTGTATGGCAATGCGGACGGGGCCTATGGTTCCAACGTCAATAACCTGGTGGAGAACGGTCGCTGGGATGACGAGGATGAGCTGGCCAACACCTATACCCAGCGCAAGGGCTTTGCCTATGGCCGCAGCGGCCGGCCCATGAAGCAGGACACCCTGCTCAAGAGCATGCTCAAGGATGTACAGCTCACCTACCAGAACCTGGATTCGGTGGAGCTGGGCGTGACCACCATCGACAATTACTTTGATACCCTCGGTGGCATCAGCCGCGCCGTGCGCCAGGCCCGCGGTGGTCAGGACGCCCCGGTGTACATCGGTGATCAGACCAAGGGCGAGGGGACGGTGCGCACCCTGTCCGAGCAGGTCTCCCTGGAGACCCGCACCCGGATGCTCAATCCCAAGTGGTACGAGGGTGCCCTCAAGCACGGCTACGAGGGGGTGCGCCAGATCGAGGTGCACATCACCAACACCATGGGCTGGTCAGCCACCACCGGTCAGGTGCAGCCCTGGGTGTACCAGAAGCTGTCCGAGACCTTCGTGCTGGATCCGGAAATGCGCGAACGCCTGGCCCAGCTCAACCCCACGGCCTCCGCCAAGATGGCCAACCGTCTCCTGGAAGCCTCGGACCGCAACTACTGGCAGCCCGATGACGAGACTCTGGAAGCCCTGCGCCGTGCCGGCGAGGAGCTGGAAGATCGTCTGGAGGGGATTGAGCAGGAGACGCCGGCAGCCTGAGGTCAGCTGGCTCGCGGAGCCATGCCTTGCCTTCTCTGCATACCGCAGAGAAGGCAAGGGACCCAGGTCCAGGGCTTCGATCGACAGGCCTTGAGGTGAGCCTTGAGTCCTTCCTGTTAACTCAAACGTTCCTTGTAGGCCTCGTAGCCAAAGGTCCTGACCACCCGTACCTCACGCGTCTGTGCGTCCACGCGGCAGATGGCCGGCAGGCGCATGCCGTTGAAGGTGTTCGTCTTCACCATGGAGTAGTGAGCCATGTCGGTGAACACCAGGCGATCACCGATCTTCAAGGGTCGGTCGAAGGAATACGCCCCGATCATGTCCCCCGCCAGGCAGGTGAGGCCTCCCAGGCGGTAGGTGTGGGCCTTTTCCTCGGGCATGCCGGCGCCGATGATCTCGGGTCGGTAGGGCATTTCCAGCACATCCGGCATGTGGGCCGTGGCTGAGGTGTCCAGAATGGCGATGGGGCCTTCGTTGTCGATGATGTCCAGTACCGTGCTCACCAGGTAGCCGGTGTTCAGGGCAATGGCCTCGCCCGGTTCCAGGTAGACGGGGATGCCATTGTGACGCTCCCTGAAGCCACGTATCACCTTGATCAGGCGATCGATGTCGTAATCGGACCGGGTGATATGGTGGCCACCCCCGAAATTCACCCACTTGAGATCGGGCAGGAACTGACCGAAGCGGCCTTCGAAGGCCCCCAGGGTGCGCTCCAGGGCGTCGCTGTTCTGTTCGCACAGGGTGTGGAAATGCAGCCCCTCCAGTCCGGTGAGATCCACCCCTTCCAGATCCCGCGCCCGGGTGCCCAGGCGTGAACCCGGCGTACAGGGATCGTACAGGGCCACGGTCCCTTCAGAATGTTCGGGATTGACGCGCAGACCGCAGGAGATGGCTCGGGGGTGGGCCGCGACGCGCGCGCGGTGGTGCAGCCACTGCCCGGGAGAGTTGAAGCTGATGTGGTCGGCGTACTGCAGCACCACATCCATTTCGGCGTCGGAGAAGGCCGGCGAGAAACAATGCACCTCGCCGCCAAAGGTTTCCGCACCCAGGCGGGCCTCGTCCTGGCCACTGGCGGTGGTGCCTACCAGGTACTGGTTCACCAGCGGGAAGGTATCCCACATGGCAAACCCCTTCAGGGCCAGGAGAATGCGCGCCCCACTGTCCTCCTGGACCTGCCGCAGCAACTCCAGATTGCGGATCAGCAGGGCATCGTCCACCACGAAGGCCGGCGAGGGGCAGGCCTGAATATCAAACGGGTTGTCCATGGCGGTGACCTTGCGGCTCAACCCAGCGGGTCCGCGTCCGGATCCAGTTCCTTCATCTGCCAGGGCAGGCCCATGTCGCCGATGCGCTCCATGAAGGGGTCGGGGTCCATCTGCTCCACGTTGAACACGCCAGCACCCTTCCAGATGCCCTGCAGCATGAGCATGGCGCCGGTGACGGCGGGCACACCCGTGGTGTAGGACACCGCCTGGGACTGAACTTCCCGGTAGCAGGCCTGGTGGTCACAGATGTTGTAGATGTGCACCTTGCGGCGCTTGCCATCCTTGATGCCATCCAGGATGACGCCAATGTTGGTCTTGCCCTTGGTGCGCGGCCCCAGGGAGGCCGGGTCGGGCAGCACGGACTTGAGGAACTGCAGGGGGATCACTTCCTTGCCTTCATACATGACTGGTTCGATACCGGTCATGCCCACGTTCTCCAGCACCTTGAGGTGCGTGAGGTACTGCTGGGAGAAGGTCATCCAGAAGCGGATGCGCTTGAGGCCGCGGATGTTCTGCACCAGGGATTCCAGTTCCTCGTGGTACAGCAGATAGATGTCCTTGGGACCAATCTCGTCAAAATCAAACTCCCGCTTCTCCGACAGGGGCGGGGTTTCCTTCCACTCACCGTTCTCCCAGTAACGTCCGTTGGCGGTGACCTCACGGATGTTGATCTCCGGGTTGAAGTTGGTGGCAAAGGGATAACCATGGTCGCCGCCATTGGCGTCCAGGATGTCGATCTGGTGGATCTCGTCGAAGAGGTTCTTCTGGCCCCAGGCGCAGTAGATGTTGGTCATGCCGGGGTCGAAACCGCAACCCAGGGTGGCCATGAGGCCGGCCTTTTCATAGCGGTCCTGGAAGGCCCACTGTTCCTTGTATTCGAACTTTGCCTCGTCCGGGTGCTCGTAATTGGCCGTATCCAGGTAGGGCACGCCGGTCTTCAGGCAGGCCTCCATGATGGTGAGGTCCTGGTAGGGCAGGGCCACGTGGATCAGCAGATCCGGCTTGAAGGATTCGATCAGGCGTACCAGGGCATCCACATCATCCGCGTCCACCTGGGCGGTCTGGATGGGCCGATTCAGCTTGGCGGCGATATCCCGGCACTTGGCTTCATTGCGGCTGGCCAGGCAGATCTCCGAGAAGACTTCGGGATGCTGGGCGCACTTGTGGGTGACGACACTGCCGACGCCGCCGGCGCCGATGATCAGGACTTTGCTCATAGGTCTCGATTCAGGAATCTGGATGGGTGAAAGAAGGAAGCGGACGGAGCGCTTGGGGATGCGTGGGATGATGCCCCCTTGTGACTGCTGGGTTCAAGCCCTCTCGACGGCGAAACTGACCGCGTAGCGCCGGCTCTTGCCAAATACCAGCGCCAGCCGGCCTTGTCCCTGGGTGTCCAGGCCCAGTTCCGAGGCCCGGCGAAGGCCGCCGGATCGATGCAGGCGGCGCAGGGAGGTTTCGATGCTGCCCTTGTGACGACGGATGTAAAGATCCAGATCCGGGCGCACGCTGGCTTGAATGTCGTGCTCCTGACCCAGCACTTCCATGTGGGTCTGTGCGGGCCCCAGGTCCTGGCCGGGCAGCTTGAAGAGCCGTTCCAGGATGCGATGCATGCCGTCCACCGGCTCTTCGCCCAGGTAGAGGTTCCACAGGAAACGGCCGATGCCGTACTCGTCACTCCACCATTGGGTCTCCGGGTTGAGTACATGCACGCCGACCGGAACCAGCCGGTAAGTCCCCAGCCCCGGGTCATCGGTCAGGATCTCGAAGCTCACTTGCTGGCATCCCAGGTGTCGTTTATTCCCCTTGACCATCAGGGCGGCGTTACGGGGGGTGAGTAGTTTCAGGGCCATGCGGTCCCGGGGCTGCAAGGGCCTTCCCCGTTGCTGGGCGACGGTCTGGATCACGTCCAGGGCACAGGACGTGATCAGGCCCTGCTCACGAACCAGGCGGCCCTGGGAGTGCTCCTGGCCTCGCTCCCGTCGGGATTGTTCATGAGATGTGTTCATGTCTTGTGACTAAGCACTTTTCATGCCGCGTTGCTGGGCATTATATTCTGGAAGGTTCCGTCATCTTTTTGACGGACGAGCGACTGCTGAGGCAGACAAACCACGATGCTTGTTGCGCTGCAAGAGTCCGGCGCCGACAATGGTGGTCTTTTGCCGCGCGTTAAGCTTAGGCTTCGTTGACGCCTGCCGAGCCAAAGGATGCACCATTAATGGCTGACCTGGTCATGTCCCAAGAGGAAGAGCGGATTATGGGGCAACTCATGATTCCGTCACAGCCCACCGTGAGGTGGACCCCAAGATTCGGACCAGGGGTTAAGCTCTGATCATTCCGACAGGAGAATCTGATCATGAGCAGGAAACGCAAGCAATACAGCGCCGACTTCAAGGCCAAGGTGGCCCTTGAAGCCCTCAAAGGGGAACAGACCACCTCGGAGCTGGCAGCCCGCTTCGAGATCCATCCGACCATGGTGAGTCAGTGGCGGCGTGAGTTGCTGGACAAGGCGACGGGGATCTTCGAGGGCAAGGGTGGGGGCAAGGCGGCCCAGAAGACTCAGGAGGAGATCGACACCCTGTACCGTGAGATCGGCAAGCTGACGGTGGAACGCGATTTTTTATCACGCAGGCTCGGTCGTTGAGCCGGGCCCAGCGACAGGCCCTGGTGGAGCCGCAGGCGGTTGATGTCAGCGTCCGGCGACAGTGTCAGTTGCTCGACATCAGCCGTTCTTCGGTGTACTACCGGCCCAAGCCGACCCAGGATAGCGACCTGGAGCTGATGCGCCTGATTGACGAGGAATACCTGCGAAGGCCGTTCTATGGTTCGCGGCGGATGAGGGCCTACCTCAACCGCTTGAGCCACCCGGTAAACCGCAAGCGAGTCCAGCGGCTGATGCGCCAGATGGGCCTGCACGCCGTGTATCCGAGGCCGCGCACCAGTCGACCGGGCGAGGGCCACCAGATCTATCCCTACCTGCTGCGGGATCTGGTGATCGATCGTCCCAACCAGGTCTGGGCGACCGATGTGACGTTCATCCCGATGGCCCGGGGGTTCATGTACCTGGTGGCCATCATGGACTGGCACAGTCGTCGTGTGCTCTCCTGGCGTGTGTCGAACACCCTGGACACCGACTTCTGCATTGATGCCCTTGAGGAGGCTCTGGCACGCCATGGGCGACCCGAGATATTCAACACGGACCAAGGCTGCCAGTTCACCAGCAAGGCGTTCACCCAGGTGCTGAAAGACCACAAAATCCAGATCAGCATGGACGGTAAGGGCTGTTACCAGGACAACATCTTTGTGGAGCGGCTCTGGCGCAGCGTGAAGTACGAGTGCGTCTACCTGAAGGCCTTTGATAATGGCGTCCACTTACGCCAGGATCTGAAGCAGTACTTCACCTGGTACAACGCCGAGCGGCCCCATCAGGGGCTGGACGACGCAACACCGGATGAGGTTTACTTCAACCAACCTCTGACTCGGGCGGCCTGACGCCTGAGAGCTACAACCCCGGTTAGAGCTTAACCCCCCTGTCAGGTGGTCCAGTGGATGGGGTCCACTTCACCGTGCTGCGTGCCATTGCAGCCGAGGTGGAAAAGGAGGAGGGCGATCTGATTCAGGTAGCCAGGCTTGTGTCGGAGGATGTCAGTGTCTCCGGCGGCATCCTGCTGGTGGTGAACTCCCCCTTGTTCCGCCGTCGCCGCGAGATCAGTTCCATTCGTGAGGCGGTCATGCTGTTGGGGCTTCAGCGGGTGTACTCGGTGGCACGCACGGTGGCCCTGCGTAATGCCCTGTCTCACTTGCCGCGCATGCACGAATTCTGGAAATCCAGCGTCACCCTGGCTGAAGCCTGTGGTGCGGCGGCACGTCGCGTGAAGCGGCCGGATCTGGTGGACGATGCCTATCTGGTGGGGCTGTTCCACCTGGTTGGCGTGCCTGCACTGCGCAGCGTGTTTGGCGAGGCCTACGAGAGCGTTGAGCGTCAGGCGGATTTGAGGGGGTGGCACTCCGCCATCCACGAGGAACAGCGACGCTATGGGGTCAGTCATGATCGCCTGGGGGCGCTGATCACTCAGCGCTGGCGCGCACCAACGAGCGTCATCCAGGCAACGGCCCACCAGTATCAGGTGCAGCGTCTGGATATGCTGGTGACGCTGCACCCGGACGCCCGGGATCTGCTGGTCATGCTCAAGCTGGCGCTTCGGGCCACCACCGCTGTTGACCCAGCACGCATGACCTATGCGGACTGGGAGGCCACACAGGACTTCCTGGCCGACTACCTGGCCCTGGATGTCCAGTCACTGGATGCCCTGGTGGATGAACTGAACTAGGGTGTGGGTCGTTCAAGTGGCCGTGGAAGCCTGGCCGCTGAGCAACAACTTCCAGAAGTGTTCGATGTCGGATTTGTGGCACAACTCCGTGCCGGATGTCAGCACGGTCGCGGTACCTGCGGCCACACCCAGGGCGAAGGCACGCTGGACATCCTCTCCCCGGGAGAGGCCAAAGGTCATGCCTGCCACGAAGCTATCGCCGGCGCCCACGGCTGAGCGCGCAGTCACCTCCGGGGTGGCGAGGCGGTGGATGCCGTCCCGGGTGGCCAGCACGGCTCCGTCATGCCCGAGGGTGATGGCCAGCAGTTCCACGCCCCCGGCAGCCACGCACTCCCGCGCGGCTTCTTCCAGGTCTTTGGGATCTTCCAGGTCTCTGCCCATCAGGCCTGCAAATTCGCCGCGGCTGGGCTTGGCCATGTACACACCTTCCTCCAGAGCCGCTGCCAGAGCCGGTCCCGAGGTGTCCAGGATGAGCTTGCCACCGCGTCGTTTCACGGAGACTGCGAGTCGGGCGTAGACGTCTTCCGGCACACCCCGGGGCAGGCTGCCGCTGGCGACGACATAGTCAAAATCCAGCATTTCGATGAAGTCCAGTGCTCCCTGCCATTCGTTGCGCCGGATCTGTGGGCCCTCGGGTGTGAAGCGAAATTCCTGCCCCGAGCTTTCCTCGAACACCACATGGCTCATCCGCGTGGATTCCAGAATATGTACCCGATGGGACATCACCCCCGCCTGGGCGATCAGTTCATCCAGCACGTCCCCTGGGCGCCCGCCCGCCAGGTAAACCGCGAAACTGCCGGCTTCCAGCTCATTCAGTACCCGCGCCACGTTGATGCCGCCACCACCGGGGTCATAGCGCTCATTCGTGGTGCGCACCTTGTGGATGGCCTTCACCCTTTCGGCCGAGCACGAGGAATCCACGGCCGGGTTCAAGGTCAGTGTGACGATTCGCTTATGCATCGAGGAACTCCCTGTGTGGCTGGCGTTCAGTGTGATGGTACAGGGGACGGGCCGCCAGGGTCAGTACCCCACCAGCGGAAAGGTGACGCTCATGCCCCAGGCCAGGGAGAAGGCCACGGCGATGGCCCCCACCAGGGGATGACCGGTTCCCGTGAAGACCCAGCGTGCAAGCAGGCCATAGACCAGCAGGAATACGGCGATGGCCGGGAAGATGATGATCAGGAAGAACAGCTCATCGAGGCGCAGCACCACCGCGCCCGCCAGGGAAAGCAGGAACAGCACCTTGGTCAAGGCATGGGCGCCGGTGGTGCCGGTTTCTCCCCGGGTGAGCCATTCATCGGCACTGAAGAACAGCAAAGTGCCCAGGAAGATCACCGGCAACCACACCAGGCGTTCCGGGATGGGCAGGTAGCCAGTGACAAAGGCGTGGATGGGCAGTCCCACAGCCAGGGTGCCATAGGCCGTGGCCAGAACCGTCGCCGCGACCAGGGCACCCCATGCCGTGCGGCCCGGGAAGGGCCCGAAGACATTGCCATGGCGGCGCTGCATCAGCCAGAGTCCCGCCCAGGTGAGCAGCCCATAGACCGCGAAATGCATGGTCAGATAGTCGGACAGCAACAGTGGCAGCACCCCCAGCGGTACCTGCCAGAGCAGCAACGGCGTAAGAATGGCGGGAACCACTGCCACGGGCCAGAGCCGGCGCCATGGCATATCCGAGCCCCGGGCCGGATGGGCCACCCGGGGCAGGGCACGCATCAGGGGCCAGGCCAGGGCGATGATACCCAGGAACAGCAGGCCCAGCCAGGGGCCCCTGGCATCCACAAAGGGCGCGTCCAGATCGGCTGGCGTCACGCCCTCCATCCAGGCCAGGGACTCCAGCAGCGCCTGCCGAGCCTGGATGATGCCCATGTGCTCGGCCCCTTCGATCACCGCCAGCCGGCGGGCATCGCCCTGGGCAAGGTCGCCATAGGTCATGCCGGGTTGCACCTGGGAGGCGTCGTGAAGCTCGAAGGCCGGCGCTGCCGTGTTCCGCAGGGGTTCGGGCTCCAGTTCTCCGAAGATGAACAGCAGGTTATCCAGCCCTTCCATGGAGGTGTCTTCGGCAATGAAGGGGGATATCAGCACCATGGAGCGCACCTGTCCCGGATGCTGCTGGCCATGCTGGAGCATGATGTCACCGGCCATGGAATGCCCCATCAGGGTAACGCTGCCATCGCCGGCCGGATGGCTGCGGGCGTGGTCCACAACCCGCTCCAGCGCACCGCCCAGCAACTGGCGGCGCCGTTCCATATTCATCAGGTCCGGTACGAAGGGTTCGGCATTGGCCCCGTGGCCGGGGAAATCCAGGGTGATGGCCAGATAACCCTGCCGGGCCAGTGTGATGGCCAGAGGCTGCATCATCTGCCGGGAGCCGGCGAAGCCATGGGCGATGACCGCCACCGGGCCGGGCTCGGTGGCGGTGGGACTGACCACGGTGATGGGAACGCCGTCCACCCGATCATGGGTGATCTGCAGGCCTTCGGGCCCCGACATCAACTGCCACAGGGCCACCAGGATGCCCATGGTCGCCAGTATGGCAGTCAAACCCCGGGCCATTCCGGAGAACCGGGCTCTTGCACTGTTCGCTTCGGTCATTGGATCAGCGCCGCCGCATCTCGCCCTGCACCTGATCGAACTCCCTGAGCATGTCCTCCGTGGGCCCCTTGCCCACGCGGCTGAACAGGATGATGGCCAGGGTGGCCAGGATGAAGCCGGGCAGGATCTCGTACATGTCGAACAGACCGCCGTCGAAGCGATCCCAGATCAGCACCGTCAGCGCGCCGGTGACGATCCCCGCCAGGGCGCCATTGCGGTTCATGCCGCGCCAGAACACCGAGAGGATGATCACCGGGCCAAACGCGGCGCCAAAACCGGCCCAGGCATAGGCCACCAGATCCAGCACCGCCGCCTCCGGGTTCAGCGCCAGCAGGGTGGCCAGCACGCCGATGCCCAGCACCGTGCCCCGACCGATCCATACCAGTTCGCTGTCGCTGGCCTGGGGACGGAAGAAGCGCTTGTAAAAGTCTTCCGACAGGGCCGAGGAGGACACCAGCAACTGGGAGTCGATGGTGCTCATGATGGCTGCCAGGACGGCCGCAATCAGACAGCCCGCCACCCAGGGGTTGAACAGGGTCTGGATGAGCAGGATGAACACGGTCTCGGGGTTATCCAGGCCTGCCTCCCCGAAGAAGGCCATGCCGGCAAAGCCGGTGAAGATGGCGCCGAACAGGGCCACCACCATCCAGGTCACGCCAATGAAGCGGGCCAGGGGGATGTCCTTGGGGCTGCGGATGGCCATGAAGCGGGTGAGCACGTGGGGCTGGCCGAAGTAGCCCAGGCCCCAGGCCATCAGGGAGATGATCCCGAACAGGGTGATGTCATGGAAGGCGTCCAGGGCGCCGGGCTCCAGTTCGCCCACCATCTGGGTGGTTTCGGTCCAGCCACCCAGGTTCATGATGGTGATCACCGGTACCAGGATCAGGGCCACGAACATCAGGATGCCCTGGATGAAGTCGGTCCAGCTGACTGCCAGAAATCCTCCCAGTAGGGTGTACACCAGGATCACGGCCGCGCCGACCGCCAGCGCCAGCCGGTAATCCATGTCGAAGGTGCCCTCGAACAGGGTGCCCGCCGCCACCAGGCCTGCCGAGGTGTAAAAGGTGAAGAACACCAGGATCACCAGTGCCGAGACCACCCGCAGGGCAGAGGTGTCGTCACGGAAGCGATTCTCGAAATAGGCCGGTATGGTGATGGAGTCGCGCGCCACGGAGGTGAGTCGCCGCAATCGCTCGGCCACGAATTGCCAGTTGAGGTAGGCGCCGATGGTCAGGCCCACGGCAATCCAGATCTGGTTCATGCCCGCCGCATACACCGCTCCGGGCAGGCCCAGGAGCAGCCAGCCGCTCATGTCCGAGGCCCCGGCAGACAGTGCCGCCGTGCCAGCCCCCAGGCGCCGTCCACCCAGGATGTAGTCGGAGAGGTTGGTGGTGACCCGGTAGGCCAGCATCCCCACCAGCACCATCAGGATGAGATAGGCAACCAGCGTCGCCAGCAGCGCGAAATTGACATCCACTTCCGTACTCATCACTTGCCTCCCCGCAGGCTGTGCAGAACCAGGCTCACCAGCGAAAACAGCACCATCAGCAACATGGGCACCAGCAGCCAGAACCAGGTGGCGGTCGTGAGGGAATGATCCATGGGGGCTCCTTGTGGTTTTTTTTGTGCGTACTCAACCGGCGTTGCGGATGAGTATAAGACACATGAGTGCCCACTCACCAAGGACGGTGGTTGGTTTCATTGCCCCTGGACGGGCCTAGGGCGCCCATTGCGAAAATGGGCCCAGTGGGGTTCGCGCACCACGCGCCCCTGCGAATCCAGACGCAGCTGGCCGGTCAGACCCGTGTGGCTCGCCTGCGGGTCCTGCTGCAGCATGGCGAGTTCAGGGATCATGGCAAAGGCATCAAATCCCATGGCCACCAGGCGTGGCCACAGGGGATTGCCGTGGCGCATCAGGCGGTCATGATCCGGGACACCTGACCGACCCAGCACGGCGGGCATGTCCGGGAAGATGATGCCGTCCAGATCCGTGTCCTGTCTGGGTACCCCTCCGAGGTCGAAAATGTGGGATGTGGCATACACAGGCGGATGTCGGGTGCTCAGGTAACGCAACTGGGGCTGGATCATCCGGCCCTGCTCCGGACTGGCCACCAGGAACAGCATGTCCACGTTCTGAGCCAGGATCCTCCCGAGCACGGCCTGAAAATCAGTGGCCTGGGGAGCATAGTGCTGGACCGAGGTCACATGTCCCCCCTGCTGCGTGAACTGATCACTGAATGCGCTGGCCAGTCGCTCCCCCAGGGAGGATCGTGGGGCCAGGATGGCGGCGCGCCGGTGACCCCGGGCGTGAGCCCTGTCAGCCACCCGGGCGGCCTCCTGTTCGGGTTGCAGTGAAAACAGGATGACCTGTCGGGATGCCGCGAGGTCGCCTTCCGGCTGGTTCAACACCAGGGTGGGTATGGGCAGCGGTTGTCGCTCGGTGAGTTGCGACACAGCCTCCTTGGTGAGCGGCCCGATCACGATGTCCGCGCCCGCCTCCACCGCTTCCTGGTATTTCTGCCAGGCGGATTCCGGGCTGTCACCCATATCGTAAATGCTCAGTATGGGGCGTTGGGATGATGTGACGGCCTCATGGGATGCCCTCACCCCGCTCAGCACGGCCTGGGCCAGGTTCGCGTAGCGACCCGACAGCGGCAGGATCACGGCCACATGCTCGGAGAAGGCTCCCTGGGGCAGCTCTTTTGCGCCCATGGGGCGAGTCGGTGTCCGGAAGCCCCGATGCGGGCTGGAGGACTCGGGTTGGGCGTCATTCAGCCACTGCAGCGTCACGGGGTTTCGCGCACGCTGCTTTAATGCCGTGACGTGGCCGGGGGGGAGTGCCCGGAGCATGTCCTGTATGGATCGACGTGCATGCGCGGAATGCTCTGCGCTGAATCCAGCCGTGTACAGGGTGTGCCAGGTTCTGATGGCGTCCAGGGTTCGCCCCAGAGCGGCTTCACTGCCTGCCCGTATATCCAGCGCCTCTGCATGCAGTTCATCGGCTAGACCCTCCGTGCGCCATGGTAACCGGCGGAGTGCTTCCCTGGGGTCGCCGGCATCAAGGCTGGCTCGAGCGTCGGCAAGACTCTGCGCGATCCCGGCGCTCTGGGGAGGGCCTGCGGTCGCGAACGCCATCACGTGAGGTGGGGTATGGCCGGACGCGACCTGGCCAGCTTGTGCCTCCATCCCTATCAGCATGGCCATGCAGGGCGCAATGATCAGGGCCTGCACCCGTAATGACACGGGCCGATGACGGGATGGGTCCGTTGGTCCCGAAACCACTGCCCGTGAAAATGGCCGCGCGGTGGAAATCAGCCGGGACAGGATGGACACCTTCAAGAGATTGGTCGCGATGCCTAAAGTCCTTGTGGTCGATGCCGATACCGACCATAAGGGCCGCTTATACAAAAGCTTGGGGCTCCTGTCCAGTCTGTCTTCGGGCCTTCGGTTTCGTGTTTGATATGCGGCCAGGGTGTCGGGCGGCCCGGGCGCTTCTGGAATTACTAAGGCTGGTTGTTCCTCACGGAGAAAGAAAATGAAAAAAATGGCGTATGTGCTTGTGGCTTTGGGTGTAATAACGCTGACAGGAGCCTGTGCCCACTCCTATCAAGTGCCTGTCCAAGGGTACCAATACACGGCTATGGAAGAACGGACCATCCGGGTCCGGGGGCATGGCACGAGTGTGCCAAGATCCGATCTTACGCAGTCCCAGCAGAGACTCATGGCCATTCGGGCCAGTCGTATGGATGCGTACCGCAACCTGGCTGAAGAACTCTATGGCCTCCGGCTCGAGAGTGGCAGTAGCTTGCGTGACATGGCCGGCGAGCATGATAGAGTGAGGACTTTCGTCGACAAGAAGATTCGGGGCGCGCGCGTCATCGACGTGACCCTCATTGATGATGATATCTATGAGACCACACTCGAGTACACCGTCGGTCGGGACTTCTACAGATGCGTTTCTCAGCCACATTTGTGCCAGCCCGTCCGGCCGGTGGCGCCCCGGCAGCCCGTCGTCACGCAACCTTATTGCGGCGCGAGTCCCTGCCCGCCCGCGCGCGTGGTGCCTTTGCAACCAGCACGGCAACGTGTCCCCGAATGGCAGCACTGCACTGAGCCCTACTGCTCGCAGGCGCCATACTATTATTATCAACGTTAACGATAGGATGTCATGAGGGTCCTCGCACTCATCGTGTTGTTGTGGCTGCCAGGGATGGCCGTCGGGGGGCAGGCCATTGTTGCCGATGGCGTTGCATCCACCGAGAACCAGAGTGTTCAGGAGGCCCGCAGGGAGGCACTGAAGGACGCCCTCTGGTCAGCTTCGTCGCAGTCGGGCATCACCATCCGGGGGGAGTTCGGCCTCAGCCAGGGCGTGGTGGTGTCCGATGAATCCCGGTTCCGAATTGGCGCCCATGTTTCCCGCTATGAGGTGATCAGCGAAGGCCAGGAAGGAGGCCTCTATCGTGTGCGAGTGCGAGTGGACGAGGCCCAGACCGGTTGTGGCGCGCTGGTGGGGATGCGGATCGGGGCCGTGAGTTTCCCGCTCCTCAAGCCCCATCAAAACACCCTGATGGGGGTGGCGGGGGTCGAAATGGGCGTTCCGAATGAGATCCTGCATCGAGTGGGGATCAACACGCCGCTGGAGGTCCATCGCGCTGCCCATCGTCTTCTGTTCTTTCCCCTGAACGGCAATCTTCCCAACCCCCGCGCTACCGAGGTAAGGGAACGGGTGAAGCTGATCGCGGAGGACATGGAGGTGGACTTTCTGGTGGCCGGCATTGTGCTCGACATCGGTTATGAAAGCGTGGGCATCCTGAGAAACCGGCATAGCCGGCGAGCGGAGGTGGAGATCTACCTGTTCGAAGCTGAGTCTGGTGACTTGATGACACAGCGGCGTGCGGCGCGAGAGTCCCGGGGGGATGTGCTGGTGACCTCACGGGTGGGTTTTGGGAGTCAGCGTTTTTACGAGTCGGATTATGGAGAGGGCTTTGGCTGGGTGATGGATACCCTGTCTCAGGAGATCCTCTCCACCCTTGATTGCCCGAAGAGGAATGGTGTGGCGCAATGAACATCCTGATTATCGGCGCATCCGGCGGCATTGGTTCCGCCTTCGCACAGACCCTGGCGGCGCGGGAGTCGGTGCAGCGTGTTGTGGGCACCTATCGCAGCACGCCACCCTCATGGGAGGACGCCAAGGTGGAATGGGTGCCTCTGGATGTGACCGATGAAACGGCGGTGGCCCGGCTGGCTCAGGATCTTGGCGAGATCGACTGGCTGATCAACACCGCAGGCTTGTTGCATGAGGGGGCGCACGGCCCCGAGAAGCGTGTGGCCCAGGTGGAGCCCGAGTTCGTGATGCAGAACTTTCGCGTCAACACCCTGCCGACGCTGCTGCTGGCCAAGCACATGGCGCCGCTCATGCGTCATGGCCGCCCGGCGATCTTTGTCACGGTATCCGCGCGCCTGGGCAGTATCGGCGAGAACGGACTGGGGGGCTGGTACAGCTATCGGGCCTCCAAGGCGGCCTTGAACATGGTGATCAAGAACCTCTCCATTGAGTTGCGGCGCACCCATCCACAACTCGTGCTGGCCTCACTGCATCCGGGTACGACGGATACCGCTCTCTCCAGGCCCTTCCAGCGCAACGTGCCCGCCGATGCCCTGTTCACGCCCGCCTACAGCGTGAACTGCATGCTTAAGGTGCTGGAAGGGTTGAGCCCCGAAGACAGCGGTGGGTTCTGGTCTTTCGATGGTGAGGCCTTGCCCTGGTGAAGGGAGGCAGCGGGGATTCAAGGCCCATGGTGATCCGTGATCCGGTCCATGGCGATATCGAGCTGAGCGCGCTTGAGCAGGCCGTCCTGGACCTGCCGGATGTGCAGCGGCTGCGAGGTATCAAGCAGCTGGGCACGGCCAGTTTTGTCTACCCGGGCGCCCTGCATACCCGTTTCGATCACTCCCTGGGTGCCTGTGCCCTGGCACACCGGATGATCGATGGCCTGCGCCGTGAGGGTAGGTCGGTACCTTCGGATCTGGAGGATCTGATCGGTGTGGGGGCGCTTTTGCATGACGTGACCCACATCCCGTTCGGGCACACCCTGGAGGATGAGCGGCGCCTGTTCCCGCGTCACGACAAGGGTGACCGGATGGGGCGACTGCTGAAGGGAACGCTTGGGGGCGCCCTGGACCGGCTGGGTGTGCTGGGCGAGGTCACTGGCCTGCTGGGCGAGGGCCCAAGCGACCTGCCCACCTGGGCCCGGGAGGTCATTGCCTCCACGCTGGATGCGGATCTGCTGGACTATCTGCGCCGCGACAGCCTGTTCACCGGCCTGGCCCAGGACTACGACGACCGGGTGTTTCGTTACTTTACCGTGGCCGATGATCACCTGGCCCTGCGCATGGCGCGCCATGGCATGGACCGGCCCGATGCCCGGTCCGAGGTGGTGCAGTTGCTGCGGATGCGCTATTTCCTCACCGAGCGGGTCTATTACCACCACACCAAGGTGGTGGCGGGCGCCATGATCTCCAAGGCGGTGGAACTGGCCCTGCAGGCGCAGTGGCTGACCGAACCCGAACTGCTGCACCTCAACGACTGGACCTTGCTGGATCGGCTGGAACAGCCCGGTGCCCCGCCGGGAGCGCGTCATCTGGCGCAATGCCTGTCACAGCGGCGCCTGCTCAAACGCAGCTATGTGCTGTCCGCCGACAGCCTGGACCCGGCGGGGCGGGCAGCCCTGGTGGGGCAGTATCATGACTCGGGCACACGCCGCGCCGAGGCGGAAGCGGTGCTGGCCGCCGAGCTTGGGGTGTCGCCGGAAGAGGTGATCGTCTATTGCCCGGCCCTGACGGTCATGAAGGAGGCGCGGGCCTGGGTGGAGACGGCCTCTGGCCTGCGTCGTCTCAATGACCCCGACAGCGCCGCCTGCGCCGAGATCGCTGCCCTGGAGGCGCGCTACGCTGGCCTCTGGCGATTCCATGTGTTCACACCCGAGGCAGTGGCCAGCAGGGCGGCGGAACTGGCATCCGGGTATTTTGGCCATCCCGGTGAATACGCGCCGACGGCCAGATAATCTGGGGTCGTGTGCTCAGGGGCTATCGTCACTGGGGGCATGCGTCTTGCGGATTTCCGCGTTGCGGCGTTCGATCTCGCGGCGGAATTCCCGGCGCGTTGCGGCGTTTTCATACCGCCGGCGTTCGGTGGGGGTTTCGATCTCCAGGGGGCGGACCTTCATGGGGCGCCCGTGCTCATCCACTGCCACCATGGTGAAATAGGACGTCATCACGTGACGCTCGTTCTGGTGGATGATGTCCTCGGCATTCACCCGGATGCCCACCTCCATGGAACTGTTGCCCGTGTAGTTGATGGAGGCCAGGAAGGTCACCAGTTCACCCACCCTCAGGGGCTCCCGAAAGAACACCTGATCCACCGAGAGGGTCACCACATAGTTGTGGGAGTAGCGCGCGGCACAGGCGTAGGCCACCTGGTCCAGGAGCTTGAGGGTGGCGCCTCCGTGGACATGGCCGGTGAAATTGGCCATGTCCGGCGTCATGAGCACGCTCATGGTGAGGGTCTTGTTCTGTTTTTCCATTACGGCGAGGGTGCTCAGTTCTGATTGTGCCGAGAAAATACCTCGCTTTGGCCACTGCGATCAAAGGTGATGACGTCAAAGGCGTCGAAACGGTCACCCATTTCCATACCGGGGGAGCCCACCGGCATGCCGGGTACGGCCAGTCCGGCCACGTCCGGCTGCTGATCCAGCAGGCGGCGGATGTCACTGGCCGGTACATGGCCCTCGATGAGATAACCGTCGATGAAGGCCGTGTGGCAGGACCCCATCCCCGGCTGCAGACCGCCGTGGTACTTGAGTCGGTTGAGTTGCTCCTGGCTCACGTCCACGGCCTCCACCGTGAAGCCTTCCTGCTCCATGTAGGTGACCCAGTCATTGCAACAACCGCAGTAAGGGGTCTTGAACACCTTGATGTCCTTGTCGGTGGCGATCAGTTGCCCCAGTGGCGAGGATTCACTGACGCGGTTCTCGGAGGCCAGCGCGGTGACCGGCAGGAGGAGCAGGGCGGTCAGCAGGCAGAGCAACAGCCGGAAGCGGGGGATTGGTGGGGCGGAAGAGATGGCCGGTGGCATGATGGATGTCCTCTTGATCAATCGCTGGAGTGGGTCATATTGACAATCCGCAATATGGATGGGTTTCAAGCGACACATGATCTGGGTCAACTGGCCATCGCCTGAGCTGACCCCTCGCACCCACCTGCGACACCCGGCACCGGAAAGGCCCGGACATCCAGCTGATCCAGGGTCGCTCGGTCGGAAGCGAAGGGATTCCCGGGGTCTGTCCGGCCAATGCGCACCACCCGGGCACCACTGCGGGCGTGGCGTATCATGACGGGCAACGTGGGACTCTGAGGCATGCCATTGAGATCGTTGCATTGGCCCGCCGGGATCAGTTCCGCCTCCCGGCGGGCATAATCCAGAACCGGACCCGGCGTATCCGGGTCATGAATGATCACATCTGCCTGCTGCATGAGCCGCAGGGCCTGGATGGTCAGTTGTTCCGGTTCGTTTCCCGGGCAGGGAATGAACGCCACCTCGCCCTCGGACGCTTGCCCCCTGCGCCAGGTGTCCAGCAAGCGGGAGAAGTCCTCGTCGCGGGCTTGTTTGTCCATGCCCGGCTGCCAGATGCCCCCCAGCAGTGCTTCCCAGAACCGTCGCCGTTGATCAGGCTGCGGTAGAGCCTGGGCCACCCGGTCGCGCCAGCCACCGGCCAGTTGCGCCAGCGCGCCCAGATTTCGCGGTAATAGAACCTCCAGTCGGGCGCGCAGGGCACGGGCCAGGACCGGCGCCGTGCCACCGGTGCCGATGGCCACAAGCAACGGACTGCGGTCCACCACTGCCGGCATGATGAAACTGCACAGGGCGGGTCTGTCGGCCACATTCACCGGAATGCTCCGTTGCCGGGCGGCATCGTAGACCGATTGATTCACGATCTCATCGTCTGTGGCGGCAATGACCAATGTCATCCCTTCAACGGCCTCGGGATGAAACCAGCCGGCCTGATGCTCGAACAGACCGCGCTCCACGGCCTTGGCCAGGAAAGGCGTCAGCTGCGGGCTGAGCAGGTATACGCGGGCCCCTGCCTGTTGCAGGCGCCGCGCCTTGCGTGCTGCCACCCGGCCGCCACCCACCACCAGGCAGGGGCGCTCGCGCAGATCCAGGAAAATGGGGAAATGGTCCATGGGTTATCCCTGCTGTTCTTCACGCGTCTGCTGCTGCGGGTCGGGAACGACGCTTCCGCCGAGAGTGATCAGGGCCATACAGGTGCTCCTTGAAGGGTTCAAGACCGATGCGTTGCACCGTGTCCAGAAAGGGTTCGTCGGGCTGGCGTTGGTCCAGGTAGACCTTGAGCAGGCTGTCCAGGGCATCCACCACCTGGTCAGCGGGAACGGCAGGGCCGAGTACCTTCCCGAGCCGGGCATGCTCGCCGGAGGACCCTCCCAACTGGATCTGGTACCAGGAGGCGCCCTGCTTCTCCACGCCCAGCAGGCCAATATGACCCACATGATGGTGGGCGCAGGCATTGACGCACCCGGAGATGTTCAGTTGGACATTGCCCAGATCATGCAGATAGTCCAGGTTGTCGAAGTGCTGTTGAATATCCTGGGCCAGGGGCAGGGTGGCGGCATTGGCCAGGTTGCAGAAATCCAGACCCGGGCAGGCGATCATGTCCGTGAGGGTGCCGATGTGGGCATGGGCCAGCCCCAGAGACTCCAGGGCCTGCCACAGTGCAGGCAGGTCGGCCATGGGGACATCGGGCAGTAGCAGATTCTGATCATGGGTGCTGCGCAGCACGCCGAAGCCGTGGCGCTCGGCCAGATCCGCCAGGGCATGCATCTCCTGGTGCGTGAGGTCGCCGGGTGCCCGCCCGGGCCCTTTCAACGGGATGAATACTACCCGGTAGCCGGGTTGTCGATGGGCCTGGGTGTTGAAGCGCAGCCAGCGATCATAAGCCGCCTGGCGCCCGGCATCCGTGCCCATTGGCAGGGCAGGGGGCTGAGAGGGGCCGCCAGCCTCATGGGTGGGGGTGGTAAACCGTTCGCTGACACGGCGATGGGCCTCCAGCGCGGATACGGGCTGGTCCCGGCGAATGCGCGCCCATTCCGATTCCACTTGCTCCTTGAAGGCCTGCAGCCCCAGGCTGTTCACCAGCACCTTGATGCGCGCCTTGTAGGGGTTGTCGCGGCGCCCGTTCAGGTTGTACACGCGCAGGATGGCGGTGAGATAGTCCAGCAGATCGTCAGCGGGCAGGAATGCCCGCAGTGTCCTGGCCAGATGAGGATCCCGACCCAGACCACCGCCGACACTGATCCGAAAGCCCAGCGCATCCGAGGGATCCCTGATCAATTGCAGGCCCAGGTCATGGATGCGGGTGGCTGCACGATCCTTGGGGCTGGCAGTGACCGCGATCTTGAACTTTCTCGGTAGATGGCTGAATTCCGGGTGCGGCGTGGCCCACTGCCGAACCACTTCGCACCAGGTGAGTGGATTATCCACCTCATCGGGCATCAGGCCGGCCAGGGGGTCGCAGGTGACGTTGCGAATGCAGTTGCCACTGGTCTGGATGGAGTGCAGCCCCACCTTCGCCAGGAAGGCCAGCACCTCGGGTACCTGCTCCAGTCTGACCCAGTTGAACTGGATATTCTGTCGGGTGGTGAAGTGCCCGAAGCCCCGGTCGTGGTCACGCGCCACCCGGGCCAGGCCCCGCAGTTGCGTGCTACTGAGCAGTCCGTAGGGGATGGCCACGCGCAGCATGGGTGCATGGCGCTGGATGTAAAGGCCGTTCAGGAGCCTCAGCGGCCGATAGGCGTCATCGCTCAATTCCCCGGACAGGAATCGGCGGGTCTGGTCGCGGAATTGTTCCACGCGCTCCTGGAGCAGAGCCTGATCCCATTCGTTGTACTGATACATGCTGATCCTTGGTTGCTGAAGGGGGCGGCTGACGAGCCACTGGATCATCAAGATAATGCGAAATATCAATAGCGAAAAAGAATTTATGATAATGGGATTAGATCTATTGGGTATTTAAGCTCACGACACCTAAAGAACAAAATCGAATTGATAAAAAACAATTCATTCTTTTTTGATGAATCGCAATTTGGGTAAGGTGGGGCCAGGTTCAACACCAAGAGGATCGACCCCATGTACGCCCCCCATCGGATCTCAGGCGACCGCGACACCCTGGAAAGGATCAACAGGGAATTGAAGCCCAGGGACGCAAGCGCTCGGGTGGACTGGGCCCTGAGCTACTTTGGAGAGCGCATCGTGCTCAGTTCCAGCTTCGGGGCTCAGGCTGCGGTCATGCTCCATCTGGTGACTCAGGTGCGACCTCAGATCCCCGTCATCCTGGTGGACACGGGTTACCTCTTCCCGGAGACCTACCGTTTTGTGGATGAATTGACGGAGCAACTCGGTCTGAACCTTCAGGTGTACCGCTCCCCCTGGTCATCGGCGTGGCAGGAGGCCCGGTTTGGACGCCTCTGGGAGCAGGGGCTGGAAGGGCTGAAGCACTACAACCGCATCAACAAGGTTGAACCCATGCAGCGGGCCCTGAAGGAGCAGGGGGCGGATGCCTGGTTGGCGGGCCTGCGCCGCCAGCAGTCCGAGACCCGTGCCGGACTGGACGTGGTGGCCTGGCAGAATGGCAGGGCCAAGATACACCCCATCATCGACTGGACCGATCGGGACGTGCATCAGTACCTGACCCGACATGGGTTGCCTTACCATCCGCTGTGGCATCAGGGGTATCTGTCCATCGGCGATGTGCACAGCACCCGATCGGTTCACGAGATCGAACATCCCGATCAGATGCGTTTTTTCGGCCTCAAGCGTGAGTGCGGTTTGCACGAGCATGTGTGAGCGCGAAGGTCATCCACAGAACCTGTGGATAACCTTGTGGGCAAAATGTCATGAACATGTCACAGGCCGCGACGGTTCGCGGCCTGTGAACAGATTGGTCAAAAAGTAACCAGGCTCTGTAACTGCTTGTTTCCTGGTTAAAAGGGGCGTTCCTGAAAGTCCTTGCCTGTCAAGTCTTGACACGGCATTTTCACGCAACAATATTCAGGGGGGACTTTTCAGGTCTGGGGACATCTTCACATCTTCTGTCTGCGGTCAAGGCAGCTTTTCCTGTCCGCCAGGGCTACAATGAGGGCTTGTTAAACGCCTTATTTCCAAGAGTGTGGACGTGACAGATAAACCCAAGGTTATTGTCTCCAGCCAGGATTACGATCGCCTGGATACCCTGATGGCCTCCCTCCCGGAGGACAGTTTCCCGGGGCGTGCCGCCCTGCAGGCAGAACTGGATCGGGCCGAGGTGGTCGAGCCCCACGAGATGCCCGCCGACGTGGTCACCATGAACAGCACGGTGCGTTTTGTTATGGAGTCCACCGGCGAGTCGTTCGAGATGACCCTCGTCTACCCCCGCGACAGCACGGGTGACCCCAACCGCATTTCCATCGTGGCCCCGGTGGGCAGTGCCCTGTTGGGCCTGTCGGTGGGGGAGAGCATCGAATGGCCCCGACCTGGTGGCGGCATCATCCGCGTGCGCATCGACGAAATCCTCTACCAGCCCGAGAGCGCAGGGGACCTGCATCGTTGATGGCGAGCGGCTTTCATGCCAACTTCATAGCGATAACGCACCATTGCGCCAGAGGATGGCCAGCACCAGGCCGGCCAGTAGGAGCAGGCACCCCAGCGACCAGAGTATCCAGTCCCAGGGGGTGAACCGCTCCACCTGGCCCACGCCGATCCATCGGCGGGGCTTCACCCCCTGGAACAGGAAGACGAACTGGGCTGACAGCACCACGCACACCACATTGGCTGCCAGCATCAGCCCGGCTCCCAGGGCCAGATCAAACTCTCCCTTGCCCACCAACAGGCCGGTGACTGCGGCCGGTGGCAGCAATGCCACTGCCACCATCACGCCCACCAGACGCGAGGTCACGCCACTGGTCAGGGCCAGCACACCGGCGGCACCGGCGGCCAGGGCCAGGATGACGTGGGCGATATTGACCTCGGTGCGCGCCAGCACTTCGTGATTGCCCACGCTCACCGGCCACAGGTAACCCACGAGTGTGGCACAGGCCACCGTCACCGACAGGCCCGCCAGGGTGGTGAGCAGAGCCCGGATGGCCAGCGAACGCTCCCCCAGGCAGGTGGCGAAGGAAAACGCGATCACCGGGCCCAGCAGGGGCGCGATGACCATGGAGCCGATCACCACGGCGGTATTGTCCTCCGCCAGACCGATGGTCGCAGCCACGGTGGATAGCACGATCAGCATCAGGTAATTGCGATCCAGCGTGGCCCCCTTGGCGATCCCGGCATAGAGCTCCTCCAGGCTCACCTTGCGTGAGCGGGGGTGTTCGGGGCGCGGGGTCTTCTCGCCCGGGGCGGGCATGGGCACGGTGGCCTCGATGGGCGTGATGACAATGCGCGCACTGGGTTCTTCCATCAGCAGGCTTTGCAGGTCGTCCAGCAGGGCCTGGCGTTCCTCCTCCAGCACCACCATGCGCACCGCCACGCGGCCATCATCGTTCAGCGTTCCACACCAGGCATCCAGGGCGCCGCGGGTGCGGGCCATCTCCAGCAGATGGGCCTGTAACCGGGATGGTGCAATCACCTCCACTATACGCATGGCAAAGTCCCTGCAAACGGATCATCAAGGATTGTGACTGCGGGTGCCGTGGGCGGTTCACAAGTTGATCCGCTGGATGACCTGAGCGCAGAATGGCCGGCCAAGGTCGAACATGCTGCGTCCACCCCAGGAGCACCACCATGACCGCCTTTGTGAATCCCCATGATGGGCTAGGAGATCGGCCCGTCGATGCGAACACCCACCAGTGGTTGCGAGTCCACCAGCATTCAGCCTGTGGTGTGGGCGTGCTGGCTCACCTGGATGGGCACGGGACCCATGGGCTTATAGAAGATGGCTTTGAGTGCCTGGAAAACCTGGATCACCGGGGTGCCCGGGGCGCGGAGGAGAACACCGGCGACGGCGCCGGCATGCTCCTGCAAAAACCTCATGCCTTCTTCTCCAGCCTGGTGCCGAGCCTGGGAGACCGGGATGAATACGGCGTGGCCCAGATCTTCATGCCTCGGGACGGAGATCATAGGACGGCCGTCCGCACGCTGATTGCCCGGCGCTGCCAGGCCGAGGGCTTCGATCTGATCGGGTGGCGGCAGGTGCCCACTCAGAACCAGGGGCTGGGCCAGACCGCCCTGGATAGCGAACCACAGACCTGGCAGTTCTTCGTTCGGTCAAAACAGGCGCTGGAACCCAAGGCCCTGGATGTCAGGCTTTACGTCCTGAGGCGCGCCATCGAGAACGAGGTGCTTTACCGCAATCTGGTGGGGACAGGGGCGGAGACGTTCTACATCTGCTCCCTGTCGCGGACCACGGTGGTGTACAAGGGCCTGCTCACCTGCGGGCAGTTCCGAAGCTACTTCCCGGATCTGTCCGATGTCCGGGTCACCTCCTCGCTGGTGCTCGTGCATGCACGCTTCTCCACCAACACCCTGGGCGCCTGGGATCTGGCCCATCCCTATCGCTATCTGGTCCACAACGGGGAGATCAACACCCTGCGGGGTAACCAGAACTGGATGCGGGCCCGGGAATCCACCCTGGCATCACCTCAACTGGGTAATGACATGGACAAGGTCAAGCCCCTGACCGGGGAGGGCCTGAGCGATAGCGCCCAGCTGGATAACGTGGTGGAACTCCTGGCGCTGACCGGACGCAGTCTGCCCCATGCCCTGCGCATGCTGATTCCCGAGGCCTGGGAAAAGAATCCCGCCATGCCGCAGGACCGACGGGACTTTTACGAATACCACAGTACCCTGATGGAGCCCTGGGATGGTCCGGCCCTGGTGGTGGCCACCGATGGCCAGCGCATCGCCGCGGTGCTGGATCGCAACGGCCTGCGGCCCTGCCGTTACAGCATCACCCGGGACGGGCGCCTGATCATGGCCAGTGAGACCGGCGTGCTGGATGTTCCGCCGGACCAGATCCTGAGCAAGGGGCGACTCAACCCCGGGGCCCTGTTCGTGCTCGATCCCGAGCGTGGCGGCATTGTTCCCGAAACCCAGATCTTTTCGGAACTGGCCGGACGGCCCTATGGGCGCTGGCTACATGAGCATCGTCTGACCCTGCCCGCAGACCCGCCCGTGGCCTCCGGGCCGGCGATGGGAGGCCCGCCGCCTCACGCCCTGGGTCAGTATCAACGGGCCTTCGGTTACACCCTGGAAGGCCTGCGGGTGTTCCTCAAGCCCATGGCCGAATCCGGGCGGGATCCCATCGGTGCCATGGGTAATGACACCCCACCGGCGATGCTGTCATCCCGTTCCCGCCCCTTGAGCCACTATTTCCTGCAGCAGTTTGCCCAGGTCTCCAATCCGCCCCTGGACTACATCCGCGAGGCCCTGGTGACCTCGCTGGGTGCCTATGTGGGCCCGCGCGGCAACCTGCTCGAAGAAGGCGAGGATCATTGCCGGCAACTCTATCTGCCGTCCCCCATTCTGAGCAGTGCCCAGGCGCATGCGCTTGGCATGATCCACCGTGAGGATCTGCAACCGCGCCCCGTCGATATCACCTACCCCAAGGGGCTCGACCTGCAATCCGCCACACGGGCCATGCACGCAACAGCCGTGCAGATCATCGAACAAGGGGGCGGTGTCCTGCTCCTGAGCGATGCGTTCGTGGGGCCTGAACGGGTGGCGATCCCGGCGCTGCTGGCCGTGTCTTCCCTGCATCATCATCTCATTCGCTGCGGCCTGCGCATGCGCACAGCCATCATTCTGGAGTCGGGCCAGCCCTATACGGCCCATGACATGTGCGTGCTGATCGGTTATGGCGCCGATGCGATTCATCCCTGGCTGGCCTATCAGGGGATCCGCGCCCTGGTGGATGAGGGCATGATCGAAGCGCAGGCCGATGCCGCCATCGCACAGTACCGCAAGGCCCTGGAGGGAGGGCTGCTGAAGGTGATGTCGAAGATGGGTATTTCCACCCTGCAGGCCTACAAGGGCGCGCAGATCTTCGAGTCCCTGGGGCTGGATCAGGAATTGATTGATGCCTGGTTCACCGGCACCATGGCGCACCTGCCCGGCGTGGGTCTGTCGGAGATCGAGCAGGATGCCCTGGCCGCCCATGAGCGGGCCTTTGGCCGACCCATCACCGCCGAACTGCCGCTGGACCCCGGCGGACATCTCTACTGGCGGCGGGACGGCGAGCGGCATCACTGGAATCCCTACAGCATCGGCAAGCTGCAGCAGGCGACCCGCAATAACGACGCCGCCGCATATCGGGATTTTGCCCGCGACGCCAACGAGCCGGCCGGGGGACTGTTGAATGTGCGTGGCCTGCTGGAATTTAGCGTGGATGAAACCACCGCGATCCCATTGGATGCCGTGGAGCCGGTGGAGTCCATCATGCGGCGCTTCTCCACGGGGTCCATGTCATTCGGGGCCCTGAGCCAGGAGGCCCATGAGGCACTGGCCATCGCCATGAACAGCATCGGCGGCAAATCCGGCACGGGGGAGGGGGGCGAGCAGACCGAGCGTTTTGGTACCGAGCGCGAGTGTTCCATGAAACAGGTAGCCAGCGGCCGCTTTGGCGTGAGCGCCCGCTACCTGGCCCAGGCCCGGCAGATCGAGATCAAGATGGCCCAGGGGGCCAAGCCGGGGGAGGGCGGTGAACTGCCCGGGGGCAAGGTGGACGAGGGCATCGCCCGGGTCCGGTTCACCGTGCCGGGGGTGGGCCTGATCTCACCGCCGCCACACCATGACATCTATTCCATCGAGGATCTGCAGCAACTCATTCACGATCTCAAGTGCGCCAACCCAACGGCCCAGATCCACGTCAAGCTGGTGGCCAAGGCCAATGTGGGCACCATCGCCGCTGGGGTGGCCAAGGCCCGGGCCGACGCGGTGCTGATCAGCGGCGATTCCGGCGGCACCGGTGCGGCACTCAAGACCTCCATCAAGCATGCCGGCACCCCCTGGGAACTGGGCCTGGCGGACACCCAGCGGGTGCTGATGGCCAACGGGCTGCGCTCGCGGATCACGGTGCGGGCCGATGGCGGGTTCCTGACCGGGCGCGACGTGATGATCGCCGCCCTGCTGGGGGCCGAGGAATACGGTTTTGGCACCGCGCCGCTGGTCACCCTGGGGTGCATCATGCTGCGCAAATGCCACTGCAATACCTGCTCGGTGGGGGTAGCCACCCAGGACCCCGAGCTGCGGGCACGCTTTCAGGGGCGCCCGGAACACGTCGTCAATTACCTGCGATTCGTGGCCGAAGAGATGCGGGAGATCATGGCATCGCTGGGGTTTCGCACCCTGGATGAGGCCATTGGCCGGGTGGAGTGCCTGCGGGCGCGACCCGCGCGTCAACCCGGGCAGGTGATGCCGGATGTCTCGGCCCTGCTGCGACGGGTGCGTTCCCAGGACAGCCCCCGCAGGGTGCGTGAGCAGGATCATGGCCTGGACCGCAAGATCGATCATCAGGTCATCGCCCAGGCCGATGCGGCGCTCACCTCGGGCGAACCCGTGAGTGTATCCATTGGCTTGCGCAACCGTGACCGGACCTTCGGCACACTGCTCAGCTACGAGGTGACCCGCCGGTATGGGAGTGACGGGCTGCCACCGGGTACGATTCAGGTGCACTGCACGGGCACGGCCGGACAGAGCTTTGGGGCCTTTGTGTGCCGGGGGATTGCCCTGCACCTGGAGGGAGACGCCAATGACTATGTGGGCAAGGGACTGTCCGGTGGCCTGATCAGTGTGAGAACGCCCCCTGACGCCCCCTATGTGGCCGCCGACAACACCCTCATCGGCAATGTGGCCCTGTTCGGGGCCACGGGAGGCGAGGCCTATTTCAACGGCCGTGGCGCGGAACGCTTCTGTGTGCGCAACTCCGGTGCGCTGAGTGTGGTCGAGGGGGTAGGCGACCATGGCTGCGAATACATGACCGGGGGCGTGGCGGTCATCCTGGGCCCCATCGGCCGAAACTTTGCCGCCGGCATGAGCGGTGGCGAGGCCTATCTCTGGGATGAGGAAGGACATGTGGAGGATGCCATCCAGGCCGAAGGCATTCGTGTCGAGCCAGTCACCGAGCCCCGGGATCAGGCGCTGCTGCAGCGCCTGCTGGAGAATCACGTGGCCTGCACGGGGAGTGAAAAGGCCACGCAGATCCTTGCCCAGTGGCCAGAGGCATTGGATACCTTCGTGAAGGTGGTGCCCGAGGCCTACGCCGATGTGGTGGCGGACACTCTGTCCCGGGGGCAGGACATCCGGGTTCAGCCACCGGCACCCCTTGCCTGAGGTATCACGCCATGTCCGAGAACCATCCTGATGGATTCCTGCGTCATCCCCGGCGGCCCATCGGCTATCGCGAGCCAGCCTCGCGGGTGGTGGATTTTCACCAGATCTATCGATTTCAGTGGGATCCGGCGCAGTTGCGCACCCAGGGAGAGCGCTGCATGGACTGCGGTATCCCCACCTGCATGGCGGGTTGCCCCATCGGCAATATCATCCCGGACTGGAATGATCTGGTGTCCCGGGGGGCCTGGCAGGAGGCGCTGGCACGCCTGCATGCCACCAACAATTTTCCCGAGTTCACCGGCTATACCTGCCCCGCGCCCTGCGAGACGGCCTGCACCCTGGCCATCAACGATGATGCGGTGACCATCAAGGACATCGAGCGGGCCATCGTTGACCGGGGCTGGGAGGCGGGCTGGATACGCCCCGAGCCCCCCTCCCAGCGCACCGGCAAGCAGGTGGCGGTGGTGGGCAGTGGTCCGGCCGGCCTGGCGGCGGCCCAGCAATTGAACCGTGCCGGACACCGGGTGACGGTGTTCGAGCGGGATGACGCTATCGGCGGCCTGATGCTCTATGGCATACCCGACTTCAAGTTCGCCAAGCACCAGGTGGAACGCCGGGTGCAGCAACTGCGCGAGGAGGGCATTGAGTTTCGCTGTGGCGTGGCCGTGGGTGAGGATGTGTCCATCGATGAACTCAAGGCACGGTTTGACGCCGTCTGCCTGGCCATCGGCGCCCGGCGCCCCCGCGATGTGCCGGTGCCGGGTCGGGACCTGGCGGGGGTATCGTTCGGTATGGATTACCTGTGTGCCGAAAACCGACACCAGGCCGGTGAACCCCTGGATGCAGCCATGAATGCCCGGGGCGAGCGCGTGGTGGTGCTGGGGGGTGGGGATACCGGGGCCGACTGCGTGGCCACCGCGCATCGGCAGGGGGCGCAGTCGGTGGTGCAGATCAGCATCAATCCCCCCTTGCCGGAGACGCGTCGACCGGATAACCCCTGGCCCCAGTCACCACAGGTCCATCAGCAGACCTATGCCCTGCAGGAGGGGGGAGAGGAGGCCTTCAGCCTCAACGTATCGGCCTTTCTCGACCAGGATCAGGACGGTCGGGTCGATGCCCTGGAACTGGAGCGGGTGGAATGGCAGCGGGATGATCAGGGGCGGCGTACTGACAAGAGCGTGCTTGAGGCCGGGATCGTCATGCCTGCTGACCGGATCCTGATCGCCATCGGCTCCCAGGGGCCCGAGGCCGCGGGCCTGAGCGATGAACGTCTGACGCTGACCTCCCGCCACACCCTGGAGGCGGATGAGCGCAAGATGACCCCGGTGCCCGGGGTTTTCGTGGCCGGCGATGCCAGTCGGGGGCAGTCCCTGGTGGTGTGGGCCATCGGGGAAGGGCGCGATGTGGCGCGCCACATCGACCTGTGGCTGATGGGTGAGTCGCGCCTGCCCGTAAGCCTGCAGACCGCGTATCCGCCGCTGCCGCCCAGGGGGCTTTAGAGGAAAAACCGGGCCTGACGTCGCACGGCACAGATGGGTGTGATTCCCGCTGTCCTGTTTTCGATTCCTGGAGGCTATGATATAACATGCCGAAAAGAAAAGATTCTCAGTTCATCATACACTCACAGGAGCTCGCCCACGATGACTCTTCTCAAACGCGCCCTGCCTGCCGCAGTGCTGATGTCGTTTTCCCTGCCGGTGATGGCGCAGGACATGGTTCGGGATAGCCAGCTACCCGGCGCCCGAATGTCGCCGTTACCCTTGGGAGGCAGCCATCAGGTGACCTCCGGATCGGCCTTCAACCCGGACATTTCCGTCATTGTCGATACCGTTTATTTCAATGAATTCAGCGGTGATGTGGATGAGCCCGCAGGGTTCGAGGGCGGGCATAGTCACGGGCATGGCCATGATCACGGGCACGGCCTGGATGATGGTTTCAACCTGCGCGAGATTGAACTGGCCTTCAGTGCTTCGGTGGATAATTACTTCGACGCCTTCGTGATGCTGGCCCTGGATGAGCACAACATCGAGGTGGAGGAGGCCTATGCCACCACCCGCAACCTCCCTGCGGGCCTGCAGATCAAGGCGGGCAAGTTCCTCTCCGACATTGGCTACATCAACTCCCAGCACCCCCACGACTGGGCCTTCGTGGATCGGCCACTGGTGAATGAATTCCTCTTTGGCGATCACGGCCTGCAGGAGAAGGGGGTGCAGTTGACGTGGATGCCGAATACGCCGTTTTACAGTCGGTTTGGTATTGAGTTATTGCAGGGGGAAACCAGCGGCATTGCCGCCCATGAGGGCAGCGGCCGGGTGTCCCATGTGACCGTGTTGCCGGGAGAGTTGGGCCATCAACTGGACTCCGACCACAATCCAGATAGACCGGCGCGCCAGCGCTGGCGCGATGACACCCCCTTCGATGATGTCTCGGGTCCGCGCCTGATCACCGGCTTTGCCAAGTTCGGTCCGGATCTGGGCTATGACCATGCCGCCCAGTTCGGCCTCTCCTACGGCTATGCCCGTGCCTTCCAGCGGGATGATCTCCATTCCAGCCTGCGCTACGAGACCTGGGACGGTGATGCCTGGTTCGCTGGTGTGGACGCGGTGTACAAATATGATGCTGGTCGTTCCCATGGGCAGGGCGATCTGACGCTCCAGGGCGAATACTTTTATCGCGAGATTGATGCAGACTTCCGCGAGTTCCGATTCTCGGGGGTCAACAATGGGGCGCTGGAGGAGACCAAGTACCTGTCCCGCAAGTCCAAGCAGGATGGTCTGTACCTTCAAGGCGTCTATGGCGTGGCTCCACGCTGGCAACTGGGTCTGCGGGCCGAGGCCCTGGGCCTGACCAATGACAATGCCCAGGTCGAGGATGATGGATTCGCCTCCTTCGGCACCTCCTACCGCTACGCCGGCAACGTCACCTTCCGCCCCACCGAGTTTTCCATGCTGCGGGGCCAGGTGAACCGTTCCGACTTTGCCACCGAAAACGGCGAGGACGGCGACGGCTGGTCCTTCATGCTGCAGTTCCAGATGGCGCTCGGCGTACACGGTGCTCACGAATTCTAAGTCCACGACCCACAAGGCCGCCGGGTGCCACTGAAGTGCCTAGGCGGCCTCATGCCCGATTGCAAATTTCAAGGGAGATATGATGATGTATAAATGGTTGATTGGCCTGGTGTTGCTGGTGTTTACCGCCACAGCCCAGGCTGCTGTTAACGTCGTGGCCACCACGCCGGCCATGGGCATGCTGGCGGAGACCGTGGGCGGTGATGCCGTCTCGGTGCGCGTGCTGGCGCCGGCAGATCGTGATGCCCATTACCTGCAGGCCCGGCCCAGCATGATGGCGGCCCTGCGTGGCGCCGATCTCGTGGTCGCGGTAGGCGCCGAACTGGAGGTGGGCTGGTTGCCCGCCGCCATCCGCGGCGCCAACAACCCTTCGATTTTCCCCGGCCGCACCGGTTATTTCGAGGCCGCAGCCCAGGTGGATCTGATCGGTGTGGGTGGTCCCGCGGACCGTGCACTGGGTGATGTCCACCCGGCGGGGAACCCCCATGTGAACATGGACCCGGTGCGCATGGCCGAGGTGGCTCACGCCCTGGCCGAGCGTCTGATCCGCTTCGATTCCGCCAATGCCGAGCAGTTCCGCGCCAATGCCGAGGCCTTCGAGCGCAAGGTGGAAGAGCGACTGCCCGCCTGGCGGGAGCGGGTGGCCGACGTGCCGGGCGTGGTGTTCTTCCATGAAGACGCCGACTATCTGGCCAAGCGCCTGGACGTGCCCGTGCTGGGCTACGTGGAGCCGCTGCCGGGCATTCCGCCCACCGCCCGTCATCTGCGTGACCTGGTGCGTGACCTGGAAGGTCGGGAAGGCGTGGTGATTCGTGCCACCTTCCATCAGGAACGGGGCCCCCGTTTCGTCGCCGAGCAACTGGACTGGCCTGTCTATGCCCTGCCGCTGGATCCGGAAGTGGGAGCCAGCGCCGATGATTATCTTGATCTGATGGGGCAGTGGGTGGATGCCATGGCCGGTAAACTCTGAGGCATGACGAGCGAAGCCTTACTACGGTGCGACGGGGTCGTCGCCGGGTATGAACACCCGGTGGTCGGCCCCGCCACCTTTGAACTCTTTCGCGGCGAGGTGCTGGGCCTTCTGGGGAGCAACGGGGCAGGCAAGTCCACGCTCATCAAGGCCATCACCGGACATGCCAGGATCTTTCGGGGGCGGTTGCAGACCGCGCCGGGCATCGAGCTGGCGCATCACCGCCAGCAGCCGGTGCGACCGCCTGAATGCCCCCTGTCCGGTCATGACCTGGTGAGGCTCACCGGGGCCTCGCGCCAGGTGCCGCCACCGGAAATATCCCGCCTTCTCGACGGTCGTGTGGATCAACTCAGTGGTGGGCAATTCCAGATCCTGCAGATCTGGGCCTGCCTCGGTAGCGCGGCCGATGTGGTGCTGCTGGATGAGCCCACGAATAACCTGGATCCCGCCACGATGGATGCGCTGGTGAACCTCATCCGCAAGGATCAGGCAGGCCGCACACTCCTCGTGGTCAGCCATGAGGCATCGTTCATCGATGCCATCTGTTCCCGCGTTGTCTCGGTGAGTGTCTGATGCTGGATTTATTGTTTGACCCCCTGTTTCGATTGCCTTTTGTCACCGGCCTGTTGCTGGCGCCGGTGGCCGCCATTGCCGGCGTCTACCTGCGTCTGAGGGAGGAGTGGCTGGCGGCCCTGGCCTATGCCCAGGTGGCTGCCGCTGGCGCGGTGGTGGCGGTGGTCTTCCATGCCCCGGTGATGCTGGGTGCGCTGGCCGCGGCTGGTCTGGTGGCCACGGTCAAGGGGCTTTTGGCGAACCCGGGTAATCACCACTTCGTGGTGTTCATCCTGCTGGGCTGGGGGGTGGCCCTGGTGGCCGGTTCTTTCAGCGCTCATGGGGAAATGGTGGGTCAGTCCCTCATGGATGGGCAGCTGTACTTTACCGGCAAGGCCCATTTGCTGGGTGCCCTGGCGCTGCTGGTGTTGGGCATGCTGTGCATGTCCTGGCTGAGCCAGCGCCTGCTCATGGATCGTTTCTTTCCGGACTATTTCTCGGCCAACGGCATACCCGCCTGGCGGCACCGGGTGGCGTTCGACTGGCTGGTGGTGGCCATTGTGGCGGTGGCCACCACCACCTTCGGCGTGATGGCGGCGTTTGCGCTGCTGTTCATACCTGCCTGGGTGGCCTGGGGTCTGGCGCAGGGGTGGCGCAATGTACTCATCATCGCCGCCGCGCTGGCAGTGGCGGCCTATGTGGTGGCCTTCGTGGTAGCGGTTGCGGTGGATCAGCCCTTCGGACCCGTGCTGGTGCTGACCCTGTGTGCCACCGCCTTGCTCAGGTTTGCACGACGCGGGTTCAAGCTGGCGTCACCGTCTGTCGCCTCGTCCCCAACAGCCATCCCGGATCCCGCCAATCGCAGGTGAGCATGATCGGTGTCCACCTGTGCCGACCCCACCCTGGCTGGCCCGCTGGATCATCTCACCAGGTGACGGCGGTACACATAAAGATGCACCGCCAGGGCCACCACAAAAGCCCATCCGGTGGTGGCGTGCCAGTGTTTCCACCCCCGTGGCCTTAATTCCGCCACGGCCAGGGAGACACCCAGGGTCACCAGCATGACCACCTTGGCCACCCGGTTGACACGCATCCTCAGCGGCCGAGGCCCCTTGCGTCGGGGCAGGTTGCTGCGCCGTTCGGGAGTGGCCTGGCTGCCTTTCGCTCGTGCTGCGTCGCTGGGGGGCTCAGCCGCTTCCAAGTCATGCCAGGCACGCTCCAGGACGGCCTTCTCCATGTCCGCCGGAGCCGTGTGACGGGCATCGTACTGAACCACCAGACTGCCCGCCCGCGGGTTGCCGCGCATCTCCCGAACCGCAGGATGATCCCGCAGATGGTCTTCCATGGACTTTAGCGTGGCGGCTTGACGCAAGGCGTTATGGCGAATGCGCAGACGACCGGGTATTGAGGAGACGATAAGGTTCATTTGCCAAGGATGCCCTGTTGGTGGTTGGCCTTCAATATGGGGGACCGTTCCAAGGGACTATCTTCTCTGCCATGCCTCCATGGCGGTGGCTGCCAATTCCGCGGCGAGGTTGTTGCCCCAGAACACACCCTCGATGGTAAGCACCATGCGCTCGCCGTCCACCGGAGTGAGCAGGCCCTGGGCCACGCGCTCGGCGCATACGGCGGCCACCGGCGTCCGGCAGACGGCCGGCAGGTGGCCCATATCCACCTGTCCGAACTGGATGCCGCCGATAAACCGGTAAAAGGCCGGGTAAGGGTCTCGGGTGGCCAGCCCCTGGCGTTCCCCCGGGTGATTCACCGCCTGTTCGTAGGCTTCTGGTGCCAGGGGGTTCATCAGCATCATGCCGCCCAGCCGACCACCGGCACCCGCCCCCAGGGGCAGCGTGTCGCCACCCTGGTAGCGCAGATCCACATAGCGGTAGCGGTCCCGCCCGGGACGCGCCAGTTTGGTCAGTTCCAGCAACTGGAACCCCTGATGATGGCTGTGCTCCATGATCTGCCTGAAAAGCCCCCATTCCCGATGCAGGCTCTCCGCCGTCTGTGTCGTCCATTCGGGATGCTGGTGGGCCAGCCGACTCTTGTCGCTCACCATGAGTGCGTAAAAGGAAAAGCCGGCCAGGTCCAGCTCGGCAATCCTGTGAAGATCGGCCGCCAGATCCTCGGGTGTCTGCTCCGGGTAGTGGTAGATCAGGTCCATCCCCAGGTTGTCCAGCCCCAGGGCACGGTAACGGCGAATGCGCTCGGCGATCCACTGGCCGTTGCCGCTGCGGCCCAGCAGGCTGCGCCCGGCATCATGGAAAGTCTGCACACCCAGGCTGACCCGATTCACGCCCGAGTTCATGCAGGCCTGAAGTTTCTCCTCGGTGAGTTCCGTGACGCTGCTCTCCAGGGTGATTTCCACATCATCGGTGAGCTGGAAGTGCTGTTTCAAACCCGCCAGGATCCGCTCAAGAGCCGCCGCGCTGAGCGTGCTGGGGGTGCCGCCACCCAAATAGATGGCGCCGTAGTGCCCATCGGCCACATAGGGCAGGCGGGTCAGGGCTTCCATGTCGCGCAGGAGGAGTTCGGTATAGGTGTCATCCGGTGCGCCCTTCATGCGCCGCATGTTGCAGAAATGGCAGAGCTTGCGGCAGAAGGGGATGTGCACGTAAATGGCCCGCGGCGCCCCACTGGGCTCGCAACCTTCCAGATGCTCACCCAACGTGACGGCGCCCGCCGAGAGTCCGTGCAAAGGGGTCAGGGCGTCGTGGTGACTCCTCAGACGTTTTTCGTAATGGACCGGGGGATGTCCGGTGTTTCGGTGGTCGTGGGGTGTAGTTCGGGAAGATCTCGTTGGATGGGTGATCATGGCAAAGGCTCCAGCTCGCAATGGGGTTTGGAGGCGCCATACCGCAACCGCACCCAGGGGCACTGGGTGGCGGTGTCGGTTTCCACCACACAGTCGACGCCCCAGACCCGGCGGATGGTGGGGGGCACAAGGACATCCCGTGGGGCGCCACTGTCCACCACGGTGCCACCCTCAAGAATGGTGATGCGGTCGGCATAGGCGGCGGCCAGGTTGAGGTCATGAAGCACCACGAGAATGGCGCGCCCCCGATACGCGTCCGTGCGTAACAGTTCCATGAGTCGCAGTTGATGACGCACGTCCAGGGCCGATGTGGGCTCATCCAGCAGCATCACCCCGGGTCGCTGGGCGCCGGTCTCATAGACCTGCGCCATGACCCGTGCCATCTGTACCCGTTGACGTTCACCACCGGACAGGCTGCGATAGTCCCGCCCGGAGAGCGGCAGTACCCCCGCCCGATCCAGGCATTCGCGCACGATAGGGGTGTCCTGTTCCGGGGTTCGGTGGGGCAGGCGGCCCATTTCCGCCACTTCCCAGGCGGTCAGCGGAAAGGTGACCACCGCCTCCTGGGGCAGTACGCCACGGCAGCGGGCCAGGGCGTTGGGGCACCACGCTTCCAGGGGCAGGCCTGACCAGATCACCTGACCTCGGCTGGGCAGCGTCTCGCCCGCCAGTACCGACAGCAGTGTGCTCTTGCCGGCCCCATTGGGGCCCACCAGGGCATGGACGGTGCCCGGTTCCAGATCCAGGTTGGCCCTGTCCACCAGCGTGCGGCCCTGGCGTTCCACCCGCAGATCCCGGACCTGGATGCCGGTACAGGATGACCCCGAAGACGGCGTGGTCGAGGCCTGGCCCGCAGTCAGGCGCCATCGCCCATGAAGGATCGACGCGATCATCCCAGCCTCCCTTGCTGACGCATCAACAACCACAAAAAGAAGGGTCCGCCCAGCAGCGCGGTCAAAAGCCCGATGGGCAATTCCGCTGGAGAAACGATCACCCGGGCCAGGGCATCGGCCAGCAGCAGCAACAGGGCGCCGCCCAGGGCCGAGGCGGGTAGCAGATAGCGGTGATCCGGGCCAATGGTCAGGCGTAGCAGGTGGGGTACCACCAGCCCCACAAAACCGATGATGCCGGCGATGGCCACCGAGGCCCCCACCGCCAGCGCGGCGGTGATCACCACCAGGGTCTTGATGCGGTGCACGGGAAAGCCCAGGTGAGTCGCCACGGATTCGCCGAGCATCAGGCCATTGAGGGCGCGGGCGATGAAGGGGAGGGCGGCCAGGGCCAGCAGCACGAAGCCGGCACTGACCGCCCACAAGGTCCACCCGGCATGGGCGAGGGAGCCCATGTTCCAGAAGGTCAGGGTGCGCAGTTGCTGATCATCGGCCATGTAGACCAGCATCCCGGTGGCGGCGCCGGCAATGGCATTGATGGCAATGCCGCCCAGCAGCAGGGTGGCCACCGAGGTATGTCCGCCTCGACTCGCCAGGCGATAGACCAGCCAGGTCGTGGCCAGGCCGCCGGCAAAGGCCGCCAGGGGCAGTGCCAGCACCCCCAGGGGCAGGACCAGGGGGGCCAGCACCGTGGTGCCCAGCACGATCACCGCCACGGCGCCCAGGGCGGCACCCGCAGAAACACCAATCAGGCCGGGATCCGCCAGGGGGTTGCGGAACAACCCCTGCAGTGCCACACCGCTCATGGCGAGCGCGGCCCCCACGGTCATGGCCACCAGAACCCTTGGGAGGCGCAGATTGAAGATCACTTCATGGAGAAAGGGATCCTCCAGTTGCCCGGTGAGGATGCGCAGCACCTCCCAGGGACTCATCGCCACCGCGCCGGTGGTCAGCCCCAGCATGGCGGCGAGGAGGACCGCGGGGATCAGGGCCAGGATCACCAGGCGCGCCCGGGCGGACCGTGAGCCTTCAGGCTGCAGGGTCTGGCCCGAGCGCATGCAGTCCGGGGCCACCGCGCTCATGCGTACCCACGGCTCACGGACAGGGGATGAGCGGCGAGGCGTTTGTTCAGGAAGCGGCTCACATCCAGAACGGCCTCACCCAGGCGGGGCCCAAAGCCCAGCAGGAACAGGGTGTCGCCCACATACTGGGGCACCTGGGAGAGCGATCCGCCGAAATCTGCCGCCGCTTCTCCCGAGATGATCAGGGCATCGGGTCGACGGGCCATGACGCCTTCCCGGGAAACCGGTCGGTAACCGGAATAATCCTGAAAGACGTTCTCGCCGCCGCATAAACGTGCCAGGGCATCCGCCTTGGTGTCCCGCCCGGCCGCCACCGCGTTGCCCTGGCCATGGGCCATGAGCAACACCAGCCGGGGCGGGCGGCCCAGATCCGCCTGGATCTCCCGGGCACTGTCCAGATCTGCCTCCACGGAGCGGATGATTTCCATGGCGCGGGCTTCGGCACGCAGCCAGCACCCCAGGGTGACCACCCGGATCTTGAAGCCGTTGAGGCTGGGTTCCCCGGACACGGTGAGCAGCTTGACGCCTGCCCCGGCCACACGCTCCAGCGTGGTGCTCGGGCCGGCGCTACCGTCATGGATCAGGACGTCGGGCCGCAAGGAGAGGATGCTCTCCGGGGTGAGCGTGTGCTGGTAGCCCACCCTGGGGAGGGCGTTGGCGGGCTCCGGGTAGGTGCTGGTGGTGTCCGCCCCCAGTACTTGTTGGCCTGCACCCAGGGCGAAGATGGATTCGGTCAGGCCTCCGCCGATGGCCACCAGGCCTCCATCCACGTACATGTCGTGGGCGGCGCAGGCGGGTCTGGCCGCCAGCGGCCCACACATCACGCCCAGGGCGCCACCCCCGAGCCAGCGCAGCATGTCACGACGATGCATGGCAGCACTCCAGGCCGGGCAGGCGACGGGCGGTTGGGTGGTTCATGGGCTGGGCGGGATGGGTTGGCTTGATGAGTGGCATGCTCGTTGTCTCCTATCAAGGGACGTGTCGTGTTCAGAATCGGTAACTGGCCTGGATCTTCACGTTACGTCCGGGGTCGTTGATGGAAGCCAGATGCGGGCGATAGGTCTTGTCGGTGACGTTGTCGATGCCGAAGTCCAGTTGCAGCCGCTCTCCGGCGACCGCCGGTTGCAGGGTCATGAAGAGATCCGTGAGGGTGTAGCCGTCGGTGGTTTCGCCGCCATCGGTTACCCGGCCCTGGGACCAGGCGCGGGTCAGCCGTCCACCCAGGGTGAGTTGACCCGCCATCACATGAACGCCCCCTTCCAGGCTGAGGCTGTCTGCGGGGACGCCGGAGAGGGGCTCTCCGTCCGTACGGTTGTCTCCCCGTATCCGGCTGGCGTTCACGGCGACGAAGTAATCAGGGTGCAGATACTGGAATTCCAGTTCCTGGCCGCGCAGGCGGGCGTCTTCGACGTTCTCGAAGTAGGTGCGGCCGCCGGGAATGGGAGGACCAAAGGCGGGCATCTCCATTTCCACCCGCTGATCGATGAAGTCCTCCACATCGTTCTGATAGATGGACAGCCGGGCCCGCACCTGATCCTGTGCCTGCCAGACACCTTGTCCGTTGTAGCTCAGCCCCAGTTCCTTGTTGCGCGCCTTCTCCGGCTTGAGGTCGGGGTTGGGTTCGAAGAAGTTGTTGCCAAAATGCACCCCGCCCACATAGAGATTGGTCAGGGATGGCGCCCGGAAGGCCTCCGAGTAGCCCCCAAACAGATCCCACCCTGGCGCCAGCCCATAGGTGGCGGTAAGTTGCCGTGACCATTCCGATTCGGTGATGGAGGATTGATCGTCTGCGTCCTTGTTGAAACGGTCGTAGCGCAGTCCTGGGGAGATCTCCAGACGCTCGCCGATCAGAATACGGTCGGTAACGAACACGCCGGTGATTTCCTGGCGGGCATCGGGATACTGAGGTCGCCGGTCCCCGTCGCGCCGTCCCTGCTGGCGGTCCCGGTAGTGTTCCAGGCCCACGAGCAGCTGGTGATCCACGTCTCCGGTCCGCAACCAGCTGGTATTGGTCAGGTCCACTCCCACGGTCCGCAGGCGGGTCTCGTCATACCGGTCGGTGTCAACCCGCGTCTCTTCCAGTTCCACCTGGTTGCCGTAAACCGTGGCGTCCAGATCCACCCAGTCGTTATCCGGGGTGAACTGGTAGCGGAGGGTCTGGCTGCGGCTGTCGGTACGGCGATCCACCACAATGCCGGCCGAGCCCTCGCCGGTACCTGAGGCCGTGGCATTGGATGGGATCTCATGGTCATCGCGGAATCCCTGCAGACTCAGGGTGAGGCGATGGTCGGGCCCTGGGCGCAGCGTGCCCTTGAGCAGACCCGAAGTGATGTCATCGCCGGTGAAGCGGATGGTGTCGCCATCGCCATCCTTCAGGTCGGACTGATCCCGCTGCAGGACACTGCCCAGCCAGGAGCCCCGCTCACCCTGTCCGGCCACGATGGCTGACAGCAGTTGCTGGCTGCCCTGACCCTGATAGCCTGCGGTGATGCGACCACCGAAGTCCTCGTCCCCCAGAAAACTCTCGGCATCGCGGGTACGGAAGTTCACCACGCCGCCGAGGGCTCCCGATCCATACAGGCTGGAGGCCGGCCCCCGTAGCACCTCTACCTGCTCCAGCAGAAAGGGATCCAGGAATACCCGGCCCTTGTGACCAGAGGCGAAGTTCTGCCGAGCGCCGTCCACACGGATGACCACCCGCTCGCCACCCAGGCCCCGTATCACGGGTTGCAGGGCGGTGGTGCGGGGGCCACCGCTGGTGTCTACGCCCGGCATGCGGTCCAGCACGTCAGCCAGGTTTGCCGCCTGATCCCGGTCCAGTGTGGCCCTGTCACGCACGGCGATGGGCGCCCCCAGCTGATCAAGGGCGGTGGGTACACGGGTGGACTCCACCACGATGGTGGGAAGGGTGAGGGAGGCCACCTGCTCGTGATCGGACCGGGTGTCAGCCTGTGCGGGCAACGCCAGCGTCAACGAGGCGGCAATAAAAGGAATGGCATGGCGGTGTTGCGGCATGAAAGCCCTCCAGGCGATGGACTCGGGGTCACGGGATGCTTGTTGAACAAGCGGCCTGGCTGGCTACCTGACCCGGGAGGGTCTTTGGCGGGCTGGGCAAATCTTTATTGAATGATAATGATTATCGTTAATGTGTCAATGGTGTCAGGGACTCGGCGTGAGTTTCTTCGCTCGGCTCGGGATCAAGCCGTGAGTGATCCAGATCCACGGCCGCAAAAGCCTTGCCAAGTGAATTGTGTTCATCGATCACACGCTCGATCAGGCAAGCCACGTCGGCCCGGGTGATCATCCCGTGGATCGTCGGCCTGGTGGAGAGGATCGCCCGACCGGTGGCTGGCGCGGATAAAAGGCCGCCCGGACGAATGATGGTGAAGGGGAGGCCGGAAGTTCGCAGGAAGTCTTCGGCCCGGGTCTTGGCCTCGACCACATCCCCGAAGGCGGCAATGGCCTGCTCGGAGCGGTAGGGCATCATGTCCCCGCAGCCGATGGCAGTGACCAGTACGACGCGTTCGGGCGTATAGCGTCGAGCGATATCGATGACCGTTTGATTCCCGGCCTCGTCCACGTAACTGCCGTCGTCCAGTCTGCCCGCCAGTGTGGAAATAACGATCCCGTCGGTGCCCAGGGCCATGAAGGCACGTTCCACATCCCCGGAGCAGGTGGCATCACCTGGAATGATTTCGACACCCAGGGTCTTGAGAGGCGCGCACTCGCTGTTGGGCCTCACCAGCGCCAGCACGGTCTGGTTGCGCCCCCGCAGGCGGTAGGCCACTTCCAGTCCCACGCCCCGGGTGGCGCCAAAGATCAGGACGGGTTTCATGCGGAGGCCTCCTGCTCGACGTGATCCAGGGCGGCCAGGGTGTTTCTCAATCTGGAAAAGTGCTGGAGTTGATCCGGGCGCAGCTGGCGCTGTTCATCGCGACCGACGAAGATCTTGAAGATCCCTGCCCCCTCCGCGTTGTAGAACTGGATGGAGGCCGTCTCCATGCCCATGAAGGGGCGTTGCATGAACACGATGTACTGGCAGCGCTCGGGCCGTAGGTGGCCCGATAGCCCGGTTTTTCCCTGAAGGTTGTAGAAGCCGTGGCCAGTGCGGCCGGAGGGAAACGGACCCTTGAACTCCATGATGACGTCGGCGGTATGCAGCACGGTGGTCACTTCCCCCCAGGAGGGGAGGGCGGAAAGCACGTTGAGATAGTGTCGCCCGCTGACTTCCGTCCAATGGCTTTGAGGCAGGCAGCGCACCACATCCAGGAGGCAGCAATTCTCCTCCTGGGCAATCTGCTCCAGTACAGCGCCCGGCTCATCGGCGAGGCGTTGGCGCAGGGCGTCGGAGGGATTTTGTTGGGGGGCGTGGTGGGGCATGAGTGGCTCCTGGTGTCGATGGTTAATGATAATCATTAGTATTAACAGACTTCCAGAATGGCCACAAGACCTTTCGGCATCGAACCAGTGACCGAGCTACCGGGGGTATTCATAGAGCTTGTCTAATGGGGCAAACAGTGAAAGAATAATAACCATTCCCGTTCGCGTTATTAGCCAGCCCGCAGCCAGCCAAATGCAACGGTTACCCATGTGATCTCCTGGTGGGAGGCACATCGTCCGTAACCCTGGCTTTTGGAAGCACAATGATGCGTTGCTCCGGCTGTTCTGTTGTTCACCTCCCAACGCGGCGGGCCTCAGCAAGCTGCACCGATGGTGGGATCGCGTAAGCGATGCCACGTACATATTGCTGCCCGCAAGGGATCGTCCAGCTGCTGGCCTCTTGCGTCCGATTGATCGTGCTGCTGGCGCCGTGCCTGTGCAGTGTTAACGCACTCGCCGAGGAGAATCAGCCTGAACTGCGTCATTTGTCGCCCTCAGACTACGACCAGTGGGAAAGCATCGGTGGATTTCGCCTTTCACCCGATGGCCAGTGGTTCGCGCACTTGGTGCGGCGTATTGATGAGCAGGTTCGGGTCGTTCTGACCCGAACTGATAAGCAAGCCCCCCCATTGCAATTCGAGCAGGCGTCGGGATTCGTCTTCACGGACGACAGTCGCTGGTTTGTCGCCCGGGAGCCTGTTCATCAGAAAGCGGGCAATGGCAGGGCCTCGCAGATGGTGGTCGTTGATCTGCGGGACGGCAGCGTTCATCGTCATGAACACATCAGCAGCCATATCCTGGCTGCCAAGGTCGCCGTGGTCATGGGAAATGTACCGGCAGATCGGCGGGACGCGGAGCATCCTGCGCTGGAACTCCTTGATCTGGAAACGGGGCGCCGCCTTGCAATAGAACACGGTCGACAGGCGACGCTCTCGCCGAATGGCCGCAGAGCGGCATTAGTGGTTCAGCCGCCTGAAGGCCCGCAGCGCCTGATCGTTGCGGACCTGGAAACGCTGGAAACCCGGGAGATCGGCGAGGCCGAGTGTTTCGATTCAAGACCCCTATGGCACCCGGACGGCGAGCAGCTTGCCGTGATACGGCGGGTCACGGCCCCATCGGACACGGCCCGGGCTGGTCTCGCAGTATACGGGGTGGCTGAAGGTGTCGGCCTGTTGCATGCGCTCGATCAACGCTGGGAGGCTCTCTGTGCGGCGCGGTCTTGCGTGCTCGGCGAGCGCATTCGTGGGGTGGGGCGTCTGCGGTGGGCGGATGACGGTCGTCGGTTGATATTCGGTGTGGGATTGACCGGCGTTGCGGCGGATGAGGCCCTGCCGGAAGGGCTGGCCGTCTGGCACTGGCGGGATGATCCCATATCTCCCCGGCGACAGCGCCAGCGCGACGGGTCCAAACTGCTCATTGTGGCGGCCTGGTCGCCGGAGGAGGGCAGCCTGGCGAACCTCGCCGAGATCGGCCCGCATCGCAGCGCGCAATTGTTGTCCGGTGAACGTCATTTGCTCGTTCAGGATGCCCGCCCGTATCTGCCTCATTTTGGGGAGCGTTGGCACGACTTTCACGTGGTGGATGTCACCGACGGCATCGCAGTTCCGGTGGTGACGCGACAGGAGGAGGTCGGGGGCTCGTCCACTGGCCGTTACCTGATGTATTTCCGCGATGATCAATGGTGGACGCTGGATCTGCAGACTGGAAGGGTCGTATCGCTTACCGGCGATCTGAGCGCACCTTTCAACGACTACACCCGCGTCAGTGGCCGCGAGCAGGACCAGGCCTTCGGCCATGGGCAGTGGGCGGCCGACGATCGCTGGGTGCTGCTTTACTCCCGCTTCGACGTATACCGCGTCAGCCCCGATGGTGGTCGTGTGGAGCGCCTGACACAGGGTCGCGAGAACCGGATTCGCTTTCGCCAACATCGTCTGGACTGGCATGCGGACCCACCGGACGATACCTCGGCGCTCTATTTCTCGGCTTTCAACGAGCAGGACAAGTCTCATGGGTACCTGCGTTACAACCCGGATGAAGGGGCGCGGTGGTTGCTCAACCAGCCCCGCCGTCTACGTTTCCTGCAAAAGGCGGAGGCAGCGGATGCCTTCGTGGTGATGGCGGAGAGCGCGACCGAGTCTCCCAACTTCCATTTCACCAACGATGACTTTCACACCCTCAAGCGGGTCACGAACACCAATCCTCAGCAATCGGCATTTCACTGGGGCGGCGATGAGTTGCTTCATTACGAGAGCGAGCGCGGTCAGCCCCTTCAGGGCAGGCTGCTCTATCCGGCCGGCTACGAACCGGGTCGGCGCTACCCCATGGTCGTGCTCATCTACGAGGATCGCTCCGACAATCTGCACAGTTATCACCCGCCCAGACTGAGTGGACTCTTCAACCAACGGATCCTCTCGGCTGAAGAGTATTTCGTGCTGGAACCGGATATCGCCTACGAACTGAATCGACCGGGTCTGTCCTCCATGGAGAGCATCCGTCCCGCAGTCCGGGCAGCACTGGATACGGGGATGATCGATCCCGATGCCGTGGCACTGGTGGGCCATTCCTGGGGTGGCTATCAGACCGCTTTCGCCATCACCCAGACCGACCTGTTCAGTGCAGCCATCGCGGCTGCCCCGGTCACCAACCTGGTCAGCCAGTACAACGCCGTTTACCGGCGAACCGGCCAACCCAACGCCAATATCTTCGAGACCGGTCAAGGCCGGTTGACCTCCCTGTTCTGGGAGACCCCAGGGCCCTACCTGGCAAACTCACCGGTATTCCACGCCCATCGCTCCAACACCCCGTTGTTGATGGTATTCGGCACCGATGATGATGCCGTGGATTTCAGCCAGGGGGTGGAGCTGTACAACGTCATGCGCCGATCCCAGCGACCGGTGGTCATGTTGGCCTATGAGGGGGAGGGCCACAGTTTCCGCGATCAGGACAACCGTGAGGACGCCACCCGTCGGAAGCTGCAATGGCTGGATCACCACCTCAAGGGTGCCGAAGGGCAGCCCTGGATGAGCGGGGCGAATCAGTTCATGCCAGCGACCATGCAGCGGGCCGCCGCGTATGTGGATTCAGCCGGATCGGACAAGGACACGCCGTGAGCAAGTGGCAACCTGTACTGGATTGTTAATAAGAACCTAACTAGGACGCATTCGTTTAATGATTAGTTTTACGTATATTTGGAGTGATCACCATGTTTTGGCATAAAACGGCATTTTTGCTGATACCCGTGCTTGTGCTGTCTTTAACGGGTTGTCTTGGAGGTGGCTCCTCCTCGTCCAATGATGGATCTGCCTGGGTTGAAGTGTCCGGCCTGGTGACCGATCCCCCCATTGAGGGTGCGGCGGTGCGCCTGGTGGATGCTCAGGGTGATGCACTGTCCACGGTGGAGCAGACTGATGATCAGGGCCTTTTCACCTTGATGCTCGAGTCCGATCAGGCTGCTCAGGCTCACCGTATCGAGGCCCGGGGCGGTGTGGATGTGCGCACCGGGCATGTCCTGGGGAACCTGACGCTGAGTGCGCCCCATGATGGGTCAGGGGAGCGGGCAGTGGTGTCGCCGTTGACCACATTGGTGGATCGGCGAATGCAGAAGATGGGCATGTCTCGGGAGCAGGCGGTGGGCCATGTGGCCGAAAGGCTGGCCCTGGATGAATCGGTGGTGATGGCGGACCCTGCCGAGGATGCCGCGACGCAGCGAGCCAGTCTGTTGATCACCGAGATCCTGATGGCACTGGAAGGGCAGGATGATCGATGGGAACGGCTGGAGGGCGTCGTGGAGTCAATGCCCAAAGGACGGTTGGATGAGGCAGCGTCAACCCTGGCTCTGGATCGGCAACTGCCGGATGCGTCACAAACCAGGCTGACCAAAATTGCTGAGCAAGCCAAAACTTTACTGGATCTGGACCCGGCAGACTCGAATGCCGAGGGAATGATCAAGGCCCAGGGATTGGCAAGCCTGCGCAGGGGCTTGAGAAGTTATTTTGAGTTGGCCGGTGAAGCGGTGCACGACACCCACGTGCATTCCCTGTCCGAAGCTCTGTGGCATGGCATGGGTGAGCGCGGTGTCCCGGCGGGTAGTTCGGCCCTGCTGAACATTGCCCGCTACGTGTTCCAGGTGCATGCCATGCCGGAGGACCTCTTGGATCCTGAGGCCGTCCTTCCATTGGCTGATATTCGGCACGACCTCATCCTGCGTGACCTGGCTGCCCAGCGGGTGATCGATCACACGATTCCCCTGGCCCGCGGCGAAACCCTGGGCATGGATAACGATGCCAGGGCCGCTTACTTTTTCCGTTCCGACCTGTCGCCCGCTCACCAGTCCGAACGTCTGTTTGTCGGGGTGCTGGATGACGGTGTACTCGATCCCATGTACCGGGCGAACGCCCGTAATCTGGCTGCGGCGGGCCTGCTGCAAGAGGCTGAGCTGGCCCTTCAGGCCAGTATCTTCCAGCCTACCGAGCGGGCCCTGGCCCAGCAACAGGTGGCTCGGGCGTTGCGCGGGGCCGATGATCTGGATAATGCCGTCGAGTACTGGAGGGCGGCCCTCAATACCTACGAAACTGCACTGAGGGAAGGCAAGGGCATCAGCAACCTGGATGGTGATGACGCCAGTTTCTTCCAGTCCCTCAATAGCGACCTGCTCAATGCTGGGTTCAGGGACGACGCCGATGAAGCACTCCTGGCCGTGCGGCAGTTTATCGACTCCCAGCAAGGTGAGCCCTATACCACTGCTTTTGGCCGCATCCTCGTCGCCCTGAGAAACGGAACCTCTGCCGCCGTGGAAGCCGCCGAGGAGGCGGGGCTGTCGGGTTCAGCACTCAACGATGCACTGAACGCGGTTGATTTCTTCCGGGAGGCGACCCTGGGGGCCGGCCGTCAGCCACTGGAGGGGCGCTGCGAGGCCATGAAGACCATGATGGTCACGACCTACGCCGACCTCTACCGGCGTTTGGGTAACGACACGGGGATGAAACAAGCGATCCATGACTTTCGGCGCCTCGCCACCACCGAATGCAACCTCACCTATGGGGCCACCATGAGCCCCCGCATGGCGCCGATTTATGGCGAACTGGGAGAGATCGACACCTACCTGGCATGGATCGAGGAGCATGTTCGTCCGATCAACGATCGCAATGCGGACGCCGCCCAGGACAACGCGGTACTTTACCAGGCCGTTGATCGGGCGCTTGCAGGTGAAGTGCACGCAGCCATCGAACAGGTGGCAGCGCAGGCCGACACCGCCCAGGGAGCCATCACGCAACTGACCCAGGTGGGTACGGGAAGCCGCGATGCCGGCACACCTCATCTGGCCGTGCTGCTCTGGAGGCAGGGCGCAAACGACGAAGCCTGGCAGGTCATGGACGCGGCCTGGGAACTGGCCATGTCCGACGAGTATGTGGAACAGCGCTCATCCGGACGAAATTTCGTTGATCAGGGCTGTCGCAAGGTGGCGTTGATTCTGAATCGCATGGATCGCCCGGCACTGGCACGCGAGCGCATGCAGGCCTGCCGCGAATATGCGGAATCGGTGTTTGATACGGGTAGCCCGACCGACGATCGCCTCTGGATCGCCAAGTCCATGGCTGAGGGTTATCAGCAGCTAACCATGTCGGGAGACGCGGAACTGATTGACCGTTTCCAGGCCTTGGGCGGCGTGCTGAGCGATCCCGTGGACCGTATCCGTCATCTCATGGAGGTGGCCTTGCTGCGCAGCAGCGGCGGTGATCCCTCCCGTGCCCTGGACACGCTGGATGAGGCCGTGAGGCAACTCACCCAGGTAGCTACACCATCCAGTGACCAGGCGGCCATCAACCAGGCGTTGGATCTGGCGTCCTACATCCGCAGTGGCTCGGTGCGCAATTCCCTGACCGGAAGCTTTGTGCAGGTGGCAGAGGACATTAGGCGTGCCATCACCGAGTCCGGCTGGGCCGATGTGACCCAGCAGGAACAGGTGAACCTCGCCCGGGATCGGGTGCGCATGCTGGTCGAGGGGGATAGCGCCCTCCTGGGCACCTGGCCGGGTTCGTTGGCGATGATCGATGCACTGGCGGCCGCCAATGACCGCGCCACCCAGATCAACTCGGCTGTTCGTTGGCTGGCTTCTGCCCGCGAGTACGATCTGGCAAGGACGATCGCCCTGGATATTGAAGAGGTGCCGGAACGTCACCGGCAACTGCTCAATATCGCCAATGCAATGAACGATGCCGATGACTTCCCTGGCACGGCCCTGGCACGCTTCGACTTTGATGGGGATGGGCGTCCGGACTTCTTCAGCCCCGGCAGCAGCGAGGCGGAACGGGCGTCGTCGGCACTGATGCTGGATGATGATATCGATGGTGACGGTGTCCCCGACACCGAGGACCGCACACCCTATTGCGTGGGGTGTGATGCCTGATGCCGAGGACTCAATACTGCCTGATGAGCGGGGGCCAGTGGAGGAGGGCCCCCGGGTTTCTGCTGGCCGCCGCGGTGTCGATCGCCTTGTACGAGGCACATGCGGAGGAGGGATCAACCAGCGATGGAGGCGTAACGGATGCGCGTCTGGACACCATCCTCGTGCGTCCCGCCGAGCAGACACCGCTTGGCGGGGAGCGCACGGCGGCCGGCCGCTATCGCTTCGACGCACGGTATATCGAGCGTTTCGGCGGGCCCGATGGCAGCGTGGATGGTGTGCTGCGTCTGGTGCCTGGGTTGCAGTTTGGCGAATCCGCCCTGACCACCGAGTCGTTGCTGGATCTTAGACCGGAGTCCTTTTCCATTTCCGGCGGGCGCTTTTACGAGAACCAGTTTCTGCTTGATGGGATGAGTATCACCAATCGCCTGGATCCGGCATCCACCAATCCCAACGCCATCAGCGATGTACCCGGGCATGAGCAGTCCCAGTTCATTGACAGTGCCCTGATCGGCGAGATCAGGGTGTTCGATAGCAACGTTCCAGCAGAATTCAGCCGCTTTACCGGTGGTGTGGTGGAGGTGGAGACCCGACGTGCGGGCATGGAGGCCGACGGGAGCATTTCCTACAGTACCACCCGCAGCGATTGGGTGAGCTATCGCACGTTCACCCGCGACTGGGATCCGGACTCGGGCACCCTGCCTCCGGAGCCGCCCGGCACCCCGGAATTCAGTCGCGATCGTTTGTCTCTGAACTATGCAACGCCCATTGGCGAGGCCTCAGGCCTTGTGATCGGTCTTAGCCGAGCCCGTTCCAGCACCCCGCAGGTGACCCTGGGTCGCAGTCGTTCACAGGAGCAGGAGAACACCAATCTGTTGTTGAAACTGACCACGCCCCTGGGTGATCGGGGATTGATCGATTGGAGTGTGGGTTACGCCCCCTATAGCAATGACCGTTTCATTGTGGATGCCAAGGATAGCGACTTCACCATCAAGGGCGGTGGCTACAGCAGCACCGGGAATCTGGAATACGCGGGAGATCGACTCGATCATCAATTCCGGGTGGGAGTCAACTACAGCGAAAACAGCCGTAGCGCACCCAAGGACTTCTTTAACTGGGCCAATACCCGGAGCATCGATTGGGGGCGCCGTGCAGATGTGGGTAACAGCCGTCAGGGCGGTTTTGGTGATCTGGATAAGGAACAGGGCAGTCTGTCCTTTCGCTGGATGGCGGAGACCATGGGGAACGACCTTGGACAGGCCGAGGTACGCCATCGTTTCGGTGCCGAAGCCAACCATCAGCGTTATCGATTCCAGCGGGATGAGGATCTCTACGTTTATCAAAATCCGGTGATCAACAGCGAGGTCCAGTGTCGGGGCAATCGTTACGACTGCCAGCAGCGTGAACAGTATTTCTCCACCCGAAGCGTCTATCCCGCCGATGACGTTGAAGTCTCCTTGAATGAAGCGGGTCTGTTTGGCGAGACCACGCTCAATTGGAAGCGGGTCACCGGCACGGTGGGCTTGCGTTATGACCACGATGATTTTCTCGGTAACCACGATATTGCGTACCGCACCCGGGGCAGTCTCGATGTGTTCGATGATGGCCGCACCGTAGTCCGGGCGGGGGCCAACCGTTATTACGGCGCGGCCCTGCTGACCTACAAGCTGCGGGAGGCGAGGGCCCCATTCTTCAGGGAATACCGCGGCACCACCCAGAATGTCGTTCGGGACTGGGAAGTGGACTCGGGTGAGGGCACCTTCCGCTATGTGTTCGAGGATCTGGATACACCCTTCAGCGATGAGCTCATGGTGGGTTTGAGGCAGGCACTGCTGGGGGGGGTGCTCGATCTTCAATTGGTTCAGCGGGACAACCGGGACGAGTTTGCCCGAACCACCACCGAGACCCAACCCGACGGCTATCGCTATTACCTCATGAACAATGATGGTCACAGCCGATACCGGGGAGTGTCTGCCTCCTGGTTCAGGGAGTATGGCGAAACACTGGTGGGGCTGCATCTGACCTATTCCGAAACCAGGACCAGCAATGCCGATTATGACGATCCGGTGGATGCCACCGGTTCGGGGCAGTACGTGTCCTACCGGGGTGAGCGTATCCGCTATGGCGAGCTGGATATTCTGCGGGAGGACTTTGCCCGCCCTGTGGTCGCTAATCTAAGTCTCTCAAGACCTTTTGGGGAACGGATCCGTGCGGATCTGAATACCCGATATCGTGGCCGTCAATCCGTCATTACCCGCACGGGCCGTGTCGTGGATGGAGAGTTGGTGGAACTGCCCAGTGGTGAAAGGGTGTTCGAGCAACTCGACGAGTACGAACGCGAAAGCCGGCCCGTCACTTTCATCACGGACCTGAGCCTGAGTTACTCCCAGCCGATGCCAGGGGCCACGGCGCTCACGGCGCAGGTTCAGGTCAATAACCTTTTCGATGAGCGAACCCATACCGTGCCCTCGGGGCAGAGCGGCGTGGAGATCGGTCGACATTACTGGGTGAGCCTGAAATATGACTTTTGAGATCTCGAATCACCAAAACGGCCGTCCGCACACGGCAGGAGGCACGTATATGTCACGAATCACTCAATTCCCCTTGATGGGGCTGCTCGTCCTGCTCGGTATGCTGTCTTTAACGGGTTGTCTTGGAGGTGGCTCCTCTTCGTCCAATGATGGATCTGCCTGGGTTGAAGTGTCCGGCCTGGTGACCGATCCCCCCATTGAGGGTGCGGCGGTGCGCCTGGTGGATGCTCAGGGTGATGCACTGTCCACGGTGGAGCAGACTGATGATCAGGGCCTTTTCACCTTGATGCTCGAGTCCGATCAGGCTGCTCAGGCTCACCGTATCGAGGCCCGGGGCGGTGTGGATGTGCGCACCGGGCATGTCCTGGGGAACCTGACGCTGAGTGCGCCCCATGATGGGTCAGGGGAGCGGGCAGTAGTGTCGCCGTTGACCACATTGGTGGATCGGCGAATGCGGGAGATGGGCATGTCTCGGGAGCAGGCGGTGGGCCATGTGGCCGAAAGGCTGGACCTGGATGAATCGGTGGTGATGGCGGACCCTGCCGAGGATGCCGCGACGCAGCGAGCCAGTCTGTTGATCACCGAGATCCTGATGGCACTGGAAGGGCAGGATGATCGGTGGGAGCGGCTGGAGAGCGAGATACGGTCAATGTCTCCTGGCCGACTGAACCAGGCAGCGTCAACCCTGGCCCTGGATCAGCAACTGCCGCCTGCGTCACAAACCAGGCTGACCAAAATTGCTGAGCAAGCCGAAACCTTGCTGGATCTGGATCCGGCAGAGTCGAATGCCGAGGGGATGATCAAGGCACAGGGATTGGCAAGCCTTCGCAGCGGGCTGGAGGGTTATTTTAAACTGGCCGGCAAGCACGTTAATCCGGACCACGTGGATCCGCTTTCACGAGCCCTGTGGGAAGGCATGGGCGAGCGCAGTGTCCCGGCAGGCAGTTCGGCGCTGCTGAACATCGCCCGCTATGTATTCCAGGTGCATGCCATGCCGGAGGACCTCTCGAATTCTGAGGCCGACCTTCCATTGGCTGATATTCGGCACGATCTCATCCTGCGTGACCTGGCTTCCCAGCGGGTGATCGATCACACCATCCCTCTGGCCCATGGTGAAGCCCTGGGCATGGATAACGAAAGGCGTATGGCCTATTTCCTGAATTCGGATCTCTCGCCTTATCATCGTGCCGAGCGTCTTTTCGATGAGGTGTTCGATGACGCAGTCACTGACCCCGTATTCGCCGACATTGCTCATGGGATGGCCGCCTCCGGAATGCTGGAGGCTGCGGAACTGACACTTCGCGCTCGGATTTTTCAGCCAGCAGAGCGGGCCGAGGCACAGCGTTTGGTAGGTGATGCGCTTTTCGACAACGGTGAAGCGGAAGCTGCGCGCGAGCGCCTGATCACGGCGAGAGAAATCCATGCCGAGGTTCTCGAGGCCAAGGGCATTCAGAATCTTGAGCATGAAGATGCCGCGTTTCTTTCCCGGTTGAGTGGCAGCTTCAGTCGTGCAGGCTTCACCCGTGATGCAGAAGACACACTGGAAAGTGTGCGCGAGTTCACCCGCCTTGCCGGCGGCAAGGGCCAGGAATATAGCAACGCCTACCGGCAAATCGCTGTGGCGGCCTACAACGCGGCCCGCGAAGCGGTGGAACGCTACGAGAATGCCTCGAATTCGGTATCGGCACTGCGAAATGAGGCCGAGTCCGCCATGATTCTGGCGGAAAAGCTGATCTGGGGACTGGGACGGGAGCCCAATCCTGTCTTTGGAATGATCAATCGTATCTACAGCACGCGAACCATGTACGTTGCCTTGTACGGCGAACTCGCGGTGCGCATGGGCCTCACAGCGGCGGTTCAACGCAGTGCAGAAGAGTTCGAGGATCTTCTCAATACATCACAAAACCTTGATGCGGCTGGTCTGCACCTGACGAATGTATCGGAGGTATTTGTTTACCTTGATCGTCTCGCAGATTACGCAGCCTTGATTGAACGGGGGGAAACTTTGCATGGCGATCATTGGGAACGCGCATCGGCCCCTCGCGCTGAAGTGCGCCTCTATGAGGCCCGTGAACAGGCTCTGCGGGGTGAAATTGAACAAGCCATTCAAATGACATTGGACGCACGTGAGAATCCAACGCCATCCGGGCAATTACGAGATCTGACCTTTGACCTGATCAGTCGCGAGGTGCTGCGACCGGGTGGTCAGCGCCTCGCACTCTATTTGGTGGATGAAGGCCAGATGGCGGCCGCATTGGCAGTGACGGAAGCGGCTGCCGAGATCGCGCTGAGCCAGGCCTTGGTGGATGAACGGGTCGATGCTCGCAACGACTGGCAGTTCGTTTATCTGGGCTGTCGTCGCGTGGCGTTCATGTTCGATCTGGCCGGTGATAAGGCGCGCGCCCTTGAACACCTGGAAGATTGCGCCGAACGAGTGGAGCAGGCCATGTCCGGATCCACTACCCCGACGGCACAATTCGCGGAATCCATCCGACTGCTGGCAGCAGCACACTTCTGGCTGGATGACCTGGCGGGGGGCCAGCGGCGGCTGTCCAGGTTTACGGACATCGGTCAGGTGTTTACCGGTTCCGAACGTGTGGCCCACGTCATCCAGCGGGCCGAACTGCTGATCGAGTCCGGGGATGCTGAGTTGGCCCTGTCCGGTCTGGATGATGCAGTCAACACCTGGAAGGAGTTGGCATCTTCTGCCGGTTCCGATGATGAAATAAAAGAGGCGTTGGGTTGGCTCACCCGGGGCCGGGCGTCTCAGGCGCGCGGCAGCGCCGCCAATATCGGACTCGTCCCGGCCTATGCCTTGCTGGTGGACACGCTCAGGGAGCACGTGGCGGTAACGGGAGAGATCAAACCGAACTTGCGTTCGCAGGTGGCAGACGCACGAAGCACCGGTGTGGATCTGATCATTGGCGAAGGTGAAACGCCCGCCGCCCGGGATCTGATCGCTGACCTGATACGTGAGCAGGATCGTGATCTGGAGACACGCCACGTGGTAGAGGCACTGACTTCCCTGCGCGGGTTCGCGCACGCGAAGTCCTTGGCGGACTCGGAAGATCGATCCAGCGTGCGCAACCGGCTGTTACGGATCATCGCCGAGGAACTGACGGGTTGGGATGATTTTCCAGGATCCTCCATGGCCCGCTTCGATTTCGACGGTGATGGTCGTCCGGACTTTTTCAATCCTCAGTACGCCGAGAGCGAATGGATGATGTCGCCCCTGCAAATGGACGACGACATTGACGGTGATGGGATCCCGGACACACAGGATCTCACTCCGTACTGCCCCGGTTGCATGGATGTGGGCTCGATGTCCCGGCGTTAATCCGTCAGGGGCAGGAGGCGGCTTCATCCTTCTGCCCCTGATGTCTCTGTATGACTCGTTTGCACAGCCAGCCATCGCCAGCCAGTTGCAACGCTCCGCATTCGGTCAATACCCGTTGACCTCACCTCACTTGTCTAACCTCAGGAGCATTGCCCATGTATTCATCCCCTCGTCGTTTCGTTCTTGCCTCTGCGCTGGGCGTCATCCTGCTGGTGGGGCTGCCGCTGAAACAGGCCGTGTCCGATGACCTTCCTCAGGTGGTGAAGGATCACCCCCCGATACACGTCATCCACCCCGACGGGGTCGCCAGAAGCATCAGCCTGGCGCGGGTGCTGGACCACCATGGCTACCCGTGCGGTCCGGCCACGGTCGGCTTTCTGGCCCTGCAATATGGCCTGGACCTGCTCTTTGGGGAGGATGAGATCGCCCGGGCCAACGATCTTCTGGTGTTGAGTCATGCCCCCATGGGCGGGGTGACCGATGCACTGGATCTGGTGCTGGTGAGCGAGAAGCCCGAGGCGCGCACGCCGCGGCCCGCGGGAATGGAGCATGCCGTGGAGAGCTTCCGCATTCAGTTATTGCGCAAATCCACCATGCAGACCGTCACGGTTGCCCTGGACCCGCAACTCTGGCCCGAGGACTGGTTCGAGTTGCGAACCCTTCGCCGCGCCGGGGAGATGACGCCGGAGCTTGAGGCGCGGCGTCAGTCGCTTCAAGACGAGATGGTGGAGACCTTGCCCGCGAAATCATTCGAAACGCTTTTTGGCACTCCGGACATCAACGTGGTGATGACCTGGGGCGGCATCACGTCCGAGGAGGCCAGGTCCGCGGCGCAGCAGCAGTAGCAGCCGCCATCCCCACCCGCGGCCAGGTGCCGCGGGTGGGGATGTGTCAGGGAAACACCTCCGCCTGAAGCTGCCGGCATAGGGGCGTGCTTGCGGGTCGCGCTGAAGTGGTTATACTCGCATAACCATGAATATCGTACTCGACACCTCTGTCCTCGTTGCGGCCATGCGCTCGCAACACGGAGCAAGCCAGCAATTGCTGCGCCAACTGCCGTCGCCACATTTCACCCCGGCGCTTTCCGTGGCGCTGTATATGGAATGGCAGTCCGTGCTGACGCGACCGGAACATCGCCCCCCCGGGATCAGCAATGCGCAGATGCTGGGTTTTCTGCGCTATCTAGCTTCTCTGTCCCGCCTGCAGGACATCTACTATCTCTGGCGCCCCTTTCTGCGCGATCCCACCGATGACATGGTGCTCGAATGCGCGGTCGCCTCCCATAGCCGCTTCATCGTCACACATAACATCAAGGACTTTCGGCGTTCGCAAGAACTGGGCGTAGAAGCCGTCATGCCCAGCCATTGCCTTAAACATCTGGAGACACTCCCATGACTGCCCTGACCATCCGCCTGCCCGACTCCGTTCATGCGCGAATCAAGGAACTCGCCGCTCGCGACGGCGTGTCCGTCAACCAGTTCATCGCCAGCGCGGCTGCCGAGAAAATGGCCAGTGTGATGACCCTGGACTACCTGCGCGCAGAAGCCGCCCAAGGCCGGCGCGAAGACTTCCTGGCCGTGCTGGACCGGGCGCCGGATGCGCCGCCCCTGCCCGGCGACGAACGCGTTTGAACACGGCAACCACAGTTGACCGCTTCGTGGCTTCGGTAAGTATCTGGAGAAGAGAGTTTTGCTCCTTTCTACGAAACCACGGGCTAAACATACTTTCGCCTACGCCTGGCGATTACGGGGAAAATGACCTGAGTTGGCGATCCATTGAACACTTGCAGTGTTCCTACCAGGCAGTAATGGCCGGCTGCATGGTCCGGAGCAGGCTGGGCCAGTCGTTCCAGGGGTGGGCTGAGGTGGCCTGATCGTCAAGGCTGATCAGCAGTCCGCCTTGGCGATCATGGCACTCGATGGCCAGGGTATGCCCTCGGTAACTGGGCTTGCGAACGATCCAGACGGTCTCCACCGACTGCAGTTCCAGGCGTGCCCTGGCAGGCCCCTGTTCCAGTTCCAGGACGTTGGCGCGGATGTTGGCCTCGATGTGATCGCTGGTGTGGCGTTGGGTGGCTGCCCCATTGGATACCGACAGACGCAGGGGCAGGTGAGTCTGCTCGTTGAGCGACTCTGCAAGCAGATGCAGGGCGTTCACACCAGCCTGCACGGCCAGGTCCCGACCCAGGGTGTCCATCATCTGCGTTCGAGATAATGTGGGCAGGCCCGGTATGCACTCTGCGGGGAAGTCCGTGGGCAGCTGCCACCAGATCCGCAGGGATTCGCGGTCCAGTCGATCCAGCGAGTACCCGCGGTGGTCGGCAAACCAGTGGGGCGGAGCCGGGACATGGGTTTTCTCGCGACCCTGGTGGTCGTCCAGGAAGGGGTGGATCAGGGCGATGTCGAACCCCCGCGGTGATGCCGCTTTCAAGGTGAATATCCGGTCGCCGAATTCGTTAAAGAAGCGCATGGACTCAGGTATTGATTCTCCCGAGGCATCCGTGTCCACCACGAAACCACTGTGCCAGTGATCCAGGTGGAAGGCGAGAAATTGATGGTAGCCACGCAGGGCCAGTGTGTTTTCCATCGTGCTGGCGTGAAGTGCATTCAACGGCTGGTCCAATTCGACACCCTGATTTGAGGTGATGCAGCGAAGCCAGGGATGGGTTCGCAGGGTGGAGAGGAGATGGAGCCAGTCCTGTCGCAGGCGGTGCACCCGTCGACCACAGGCCAGAGACAGCTGCTGGGATTCGGTCAACCCCATGTGGCGGCTGTCCAGATAGGGGCGGGCGTGAGGGGAATGGAAGGTGGAAAGCGGGGCGTGGCGCCGGGGCAGGAATTCTGCTGCGTGCATCTTATCCTCCGAGGGATTAATGGGTTCTATAGCGAATGATAATCATTACTATTTATAAAGCACAGGACTTTCACGTCATTTCCGACGAATGGATCCAGGGGTCAGTGAGTCTTAGCTGTCCGCGGTCTCTGATTGCAGCACTTCAAAACATTCCAGGTGTGGCCCGGTAAGGTAGATATGGGAATGATTGCCGGCCGACCGATGGGCCTGGCGAAATGCGTCGGACTGCGTCCAGGCCTCGAAATCGTTCCGGCTGGCCCATAGAGTGTGGGTGGAGAAGAGCGTGTGGTCGTTAAACGATGCACCACGCAGCAGTTTGAACTCAATGAATCCGGGCACTCCCTTCAGGCGGCCCTCGCGTCTTTCCCAGATTCCTTCGAACTCGGCTTCATGGCCGAGGTGGACCTTGAAGCGATTCATGGCAATCATCATGGCGGCGTCTCCTGGCGTGCTTGTGGGTTGTGCGATCGTCTTGCAGATTTTTGATGATAATGAGAATAGTACGCATTAAGCTTAAAGCCAAGAGTCCACGAGTCGAATCCGCTGACCCGCTCCCACAGGCAGGGGGGCGCAACACCAGTCAGCCCCCGTGGGAGCTGGCCTTGCCGGCGATGCGCTGCGGCGGCAGCGCCCTGGGGATGCTCGGGTGCCCACCGCCTTCGCGGGCAAGCCCGACCCCTATCAAGTTCACTTGGACAACCCCATTTCTACCAGCGTCGTATTGGCGTTCGTTGGAGGGCATGTCATTATGGGGCCATGGGGATCATCATTGATCCTTGCCTACGATGCCGTCACTCCAGCCAGCCGCCGCCAGCCAAGTGACACCTTTCCGGAGTTACGGATGTTCAGTCTTGTCAGACACCTGGGTGGTGCTGGCGGCATATCATCGGGAGCTGCTTCATGATCGCCCTTGATGATCTGCGCGCCTTTCTCCACGACCTTGAAATCGCCCATCACGTGCGTGGCCGGGTGCGGCTTAAACTCGTGCGTGATCCCCAGTTTCAACAGCTGCCTTCCGGGGCCTTGATCGAACAGATTCAGCACCTGCTGGAAAAGCTGCCCGGGGTGCGCTCCGTGCGTCTGAACCTGCTCGCACGCTCCTGCGTGGTTGAATACGACCCGGAAACGATCCCTCCGGATGCCTGGGCAGATTTTTTATCCGGCGAGCCATCATCTGCGGCCAGCACGCTGGAGAATGTGCTGATTCAGGCCTACCAGGAGGTCACCGATGCCCTGTCCTGATCCCTCGGCCCATCCCCACCAGGCCATGCGCCGGTGACGTCCGGGATCGGTCGTGCCCGTGTGTTGTCCTACACTTTAGAAGAAGAGAATCCTGCCGAATTGAGGAGGATGGATACCATGATACCTTTACTGCCTTTCGCTGCCGGGATCATCACCGGCGCGGTCGCGGTGCGACTGTTGAAGACCGATCGCACCCGCAAGAGCCTCAACCAGGCCGGTGAGCGTCTGCGTGATGCCACCGTCTCGAGTCTTGAGGGAATCGAGAACACCTCGGCGCGGGCCCGGCGACGGCTGGCCCGCGCCGAGGCCGCGAAGCCGCGCGACGACGAGTCCGTCATCGACGGTCAGGCCCGCAAGGACGAGGAGCCCTCGTCGTGAGGCCGATGCGTCCTGGGCCGGGGCGCCCGCGGCCTGTATATGGTCCGTTGCCCCCACGCCCCCCTGCCGACCACAACCCCTTTGTACGGGGGTTGGTGGTGGGCGGCTGTCTGTCCGCCTTTCGTGACATGGGGCGGCGCGGCTCGCCGCGGCCCACCAAGACCGTGGTTCGCCGGGCTCTGCAGGAAGGCACCGCCCTGGCCGCGGGCACAAGGGCCGCTGTGGCCGTGGGGCAACGGGACTGGACCAGCGCCTTGACCGCCGCCGCCGCGGGAGCGGCCGGGGTATTGATCATTGAACGCCTGCTGGGTGATCCGCCCAAGGCTCAACCGGAGTGTATCGATGGGGAAAAAGAGTAAGAAAAAGGAAGCCAAACGCCGGCGCGAGGCCATGTATGCGGGCTATGGATGGGGTCCGCATGACCACGAAGGTCATGGCTATGGCCCGGGTTACGGTGCCTATGGCGAGGGCCCCTGGGGATACGAGGGTGCCAACGATCCGCGCGGCGCGCAGGGGCGCTACGGCTATGGTTATGGTTATGGTGGCGAGGGTGCCCGCGAAGGTGAGGGTCTTTTCGATGGCTTGAAGGGCCTGCTGCGGGGCCGGCATAACGACCAGTTCCTGTTGGGACTGGCCATCGGTGCCGGCGCCGCCTGGGTGCTCAGTGACGAGGAGATGCGCCGCAAGCTGATGAAGGCCGGTGTTGACCTCTATTCGGGCGTGGCCGGCGGGGTTGAGGAGCTCAAGGAGCAGATGGCCGATATCAAGGCGGAAATGGACGCTGAACGTCACGGGGACAAGTGATGGACGAAACCTGGTTCAGCGAGCTGGAGCCAGTGCATGCCATCCGGGGACGGGTGCGGTTTCGTTACCGCCGTCGGCCGCGGATGCCCGCTGAAGGCCGTCGCATTGCGGCAGCCGTGGCTTCCCTCGAGGGGGTGGAATCCGTGCGGGTCAATGAGCGCGTGGATTCGCTGGTGATTCGCTTTGAACCGGAGGTGACGGAAATGGCCCGGTTGCGGGAGGGCATCCTCTCCCTGACCGCGCCGCTGCAACAGGGCACATCGGCCCGTGAACGGGATGAGGGCGGTGGTCTCCTGGCGGCAGGCGTTGGCGGCGTGACGTTGATGCTCACCCGCTGGCTGCCACCCTGGTTGCAGTTCCCCCTGTCGATTGCCATTGCCCTGCCGGTGCTGGGTGCGGCGGTGCGTGACCTGTTCCGCCAGGGTATCACCTCGCATGTTCTGGAGGCGCTGGCGGTGATCATTTCCATCGCCCGTCGCGATTATTTTGCCGCCAATACCACGGCCTTCCTGCTGGCGCTGGGGGAGTACCTGGAGCATTCCATCCAGCGGCGTTCCGATGACCTGCTCAAGCATTTGATGCGCCCGGGTGATACGGAAGTCTGGGTAGAACGTGATGATGTGGAATTGCTGGTGGATGCCCGTGAGGTGCGCACCGGCGATATGGTGATCGCGGCCACCGGCACGGTGATTCCCGTGGATGGCACGGTGCTGGGTGGCGAGGCGCTGGTGAATGAATCCACCATGACGGGGGAGAGTGTTCCCGTCACACGTCGTCGCGGTGACACGGCTCTGTCCGGCACCCTGGTGCAGGAGGGGCGTATCCGCATCTACGCCGAGCGGGTGGGCCGCCATGCCGCTGCGGCTCGCATTGCCGACTTTGTGGAACAGTCCCTGGAGGCGAAGAGCAGGACCCAGCTGGAAGCGGCGAACATGGCAGATCGACTGGTCCCCATGGTGCTGGGCCTCTCTGGCGGCACCTGGCTGGTCTCCCAGGATACACAGCGGGTGGCGGCGGTGCTGCAGGCCGACTACTCCTGCGCCCTGAAGCTGGCCACCCCGGTGGCATTCAAGTCCGCCATGTATCGGGCGGGGCAGTCGGGCGTGCTGGTCAAGGGCGCCACGGCGCTGGAGAAACTGGCCGAGGCCGACACCTTCGTGTTCGACAAGACGGGTACGCTCACGAGCGGCGAACTGGAGGTGACCGACTCCATTGCTTTCGATAGTGACTTCACCTCTGAAGATCTGATCAACATGGCAGCCTCGGTGGAGGAGCACTACTTTCACCCTCTGGCCATGGCCGTGGTGGAGGCAGCTGAGCGCTTGCCCAATCAAAAACACTTCAACCATAAGGAAGTGGAGTTCATCGTCGCCCATGGGGTGGCCAGCAGTATTGAGGGACGGCGCATCGTGGTGGGCTCCCGGCATTTCCTTGAGGAACATGAAGGAATCCACATGGCGCCCTTCTCGAAGGTGATCGAGCGCCTGCAGGATGAGGGCAAGACACCGCTCTATATCGGTTATGGCGGTCAGTTGCTGGGTGTGCTGGGGCTCAAGGACACGCTTCGCTCCAATGCTGCGGCCACGGTGGAGCGACTGCGTCACCTGGGGGTGCGCCGGGTGATCATGCTCACGGGTGATCAGCCGGAGCGGGCCCGTTTGATGGCTGAACACCTGGGGCTGGATGACTACCGCGCAGGACTCATGCCTGAGGACAAGGCGACAGCGCTCAAGGCCCTGGCCGATGAGGGTGCCCGCATCGCTTTCGTGGGAGATGGGATCAACGATGCCCCGGCCCTCTCGGGCGCCCACGTGGGCATGGCCATGCATCACGGGGCCGATGTGGCGCGTCTGGCGGCGGATATCACCCTGCTGGAGGACGATATTGCCCGGGTAGCGGATGCCAAGGCTCTGGCACTGGCCACGCGCGGACTGCTCGACAGTAATTTCAAGCTCACCGTGGGGCTGAACACGGGCATCCTCTCCGCTGCCGCCTTTGGGTTGTTGAATCCGGTGGCGGCTTCGGCACTGCACAATGGCAGCACCATCGGCATTTTGTTGCGGGCCCTGGCTGGAGCTGGGTTGCCAGGGGGGCAAACGACTTCCCGGGCCGCCTGAGTCGCCAGGGGGAGGGGGCTGGCAGGTGCATTTATTGATTTTGAATGTTGAATGATTATTACTCAAAAGGAGCATAGCCGTGTCATTCAGATGTCGTTGGCCTTTGATCATTGCGTTGCCATTCTTGCTGGCGGGCTGCGGGGGGACTCCATCGGGGGATCATGAGCCAGCCTATGAGGATGGCACTTACCGGGGTGGCTTCTTTGACCGTGACCAGATACAGGTGGTGGTGCAGGTCACCCTGGAGAACAATCAAGTCACGGAAGCCAGTTTCCGCCAACTGGCCTATGGCGGTACGGATTATCGGCTGGCCGAGGAGGGGGTGCCCCGGGGGATTGCCGATCAGTACCGCGAACTGCTGGATCACATGCTGGGCAAGGATATCAACCAGGTGATTCCGGAACTCTATTCGCCCGGTGAGGTGGTGACGGAGAATGCGGAGGTGGATGGTTTCACTTCGGCCACCATTCGCTCATCCAAGGTGATTTCTGCCCTACGGGATGCCTTGAATCGCGGCGTGTACAGCTACTGAGGATGCGCTGCATCATTCTTCCCAGCGTGAACCGGTTTCCTCGGGTGTGGGGGAGGGTGCCGCTTCAAAGGGTGTGAGACGCAGGAAGGCATCCAGGTGCCGGCCGGCCAGTTCCTCGTGGCCGTGCCGGCCCAGCACCCGGTAATGATAATAGTGACGCCCGGCATGCACGTAGCCGCGCCCGGGCTGTTCCAGTCGTGACAGATACGGATCCTGGTGGGGTGGCACCTGTCGGGCCAGGGCTTCATACAAGGAGCCCAACTCCGCACCGATCACCCAGCGCGCCTCGCCGGCATGCACCCGTCGCTGTGATCGGGGCGCACCATACTCCACCACGGGGCGATTACGGGTGTTCACGGGATAGTCGTCGAACACCTGACTCAGCCCTACGTTTCCGGCATAAAAGCGCAACGACACGGCCTGGAGCAAAGGGGCCGGTAGCTCGGGGTTGCCCGCCAGCGCCCGGCCATGCCGGACCAGGACATCCGGATCCAGGGTCACATCCGCTTCGGTACCCACCAGTGCCAGGATGGAGCCGGTGGGGAACATGTCACCGCGCCAGGCCACCACCTGGGGAAACACCTCCTGCATGGTGCGCCCTATGCTGCCCAGTTCCCGTTCGGTGAGCTGATAAAGCGGTAGCCATTGGACAAATAACCCACCATCGGCCAGGCGCTCTCGGGCCACCTCGTAATGCTCCCGGGTGTAGAGATTGCCCGTGCCCGCCTTCCAGGGCGTGAACAGGTCGCTGATGATGACATCGTAGCGGCGGTCGGTATGACGCAGGCAATGGTGGCCATCCTGGGCACGCACGGTGACCCGCTCGTCCTGGAAAAGCCCGTTGTTCCACGGAGAAAAATGGATCCTTGCCAGCTCCACCACCTCCGGCAGGAGTTCGCACACATCCACCCGATCCACCGGAAACATCAGGCTGGTGCCGGCGGTGATGCCTGTGCCCATGCCCAGGTAGAAGATGTTGCGCGGATCCGGGTGGGTCATCATGGGGATCAGGGTGCGGTTGCGTTCCGACTCCAGCGATGTGGTGCCGCCCAGGGTGTAGTAGTTGTTCACGCGCAATGCGCGATGTTCATCCCTTTGCACCACCGTGGCTGTGGCATGGCTGCCCTCCCGCACATCCAGAAGAGACTCCCCAGCGGCCTGGTCCAGGCGGGACACGCCAAGCCCCTGCGGATCCCAGGCCAGCAGGCCCAGGCAAATGGCCGTCAGCGGGGTGGCCCCGGCCAGGCGCCAGACGATGGGTGCGGAGCCCCTCCAGATCAGCCAGACGGCGAGAGCGGGATAGACGGCGGCAAAGACCAGCAGGCTGCCGGTCACGCCGATCCAGGGCAGGAGCACAAAGCCGGCCGCCAGCGAGCCGATGATGGCCCCCGAGGTGTTGGCCGCCACCAGTTGTCCGATGATCCGGCCCGGTTCAGGACGCGATGCCTCCACCACCCGCAACAGGTACGGCAGCACGGCCCCCAGGAGGATCCCGGGGAGCACCATGACTGCCATCGCGGTGGCCGAGACGGCCGTCAGATAGTCCCGCCAGCCAGCACCGGCTCCCACGTAGTTGAGCCCGTCGGTGGCGGCGTGAAAGGCCCAGGGTGAAGCCCCGATCACACCAGCGGACAGGAGCAACAGCACGGTGAGTACCCCATGGGGTGGCATGCGTTTCAGGCGTGCCAGGGCATTGGCCATCAGCGAGCCCAGGGTCAGCGCCACCAGGAAAGACACCAGGACGATGGCGTAGGTATAGACGGAGTTCTGCAACACCTGGGCGAACAACCGGGTCCAGAGTACCTCCACGCCCAGGGTGGCCAGGCCCGAGGCGAAGGCAATCACGCCCACCAGGCGCGGCGGCAGTGATGGCCAGCGGGAAACCGCCGCCGTGGCTGCGGTTTCTGCGGGGGAGGGCATGGAGGGCAGCTCGGTGCGGCTTTCGCGGGAGAGGATGCGGCGTGCCAGAACGATGGCAATGATTCCCACCGAGAGATCAATGCCAATGGCCAGCAGATAGGCACCGTGGAAACCCAGCAGCATGGGCAGGACGAAACCGGCGGCCAGCGCCCCCATGGCGGAGCCGAAGGTGTTCAGGGCATACAGCGCCGTTCCGGTGGTGGAGAGGCGGCCCACCACGCGCACCATGAACTGCCCCATCATGGGCAGGGTACCCCCCATCAAAAAGGCCGGCGGGAAGAGGATCAAAGTGGCCAGGCCTGCCTTGAGGGCCTGATCGGCCACGGGGTGATCTCCGGCCAGGGCGTACAGTGCCGGGTACAGGCTGTGATACAGGTCAGTAAGGAAGAAATGGCCCAGGGCGGTGAGGGCGACGGCCACCTCCAGTACCCCGAAAGTGGCCAGGGCGGACCTGACCCGGGGGGCCATACGCCCCCAGAACCACCCGCCGGCTGCCAGTCCGGCAAAGAACACCGCGATGGCCAGCGCCGCCGCCTGTGCGGTGCTGCCAAACAGCAAACCCAGTTCCCGAACCCACAGCACCTGATAGACCAGCGCGGCAAAGCCCGAAAGAAAAAACAGGGCAGCGATGGCCCAGCGAAGCGGTGTTGACACCATGGGGAGTATCCCGGTGAAGTGAATGATAATCAATCCTTTATGTTATTAGATAATGCCGTTCAGGTGAAGCCGAACACGGGGTGTGATTGGTTCACATCAGGCACTCGGATACACTCGAGATCACCATTGAGTGCTTCGGAACGCCTGCCGGAGGCCTTGCCAGGTCATTTTCTTACGGATCGGAGCCGGGGCATCGGATGAGCCACGCCAAACCCAACCTGCCTACAAAAACCTGCGCAGTCTGCGGCCGTCCGTTCGCCTGGCGGCGCAAGTGGGCCCGCGTCTGGCATGAGGTGCGCTATTGTTCCGAGCGCTGTCGTCGCCAACGGGGCTCGGTGGGGGCCGGGAGGGGGCCCACATGACCACGTTGCGCCTGGTGCTGGGTGATCAACTGAACGCCTCACACCCCTGGTTTCGCCAGCCAGATCCCGGTTGTGTTGTGGTGATGATGGAAATTCGCAGCGAGACCGATTACGTGGTCCACCACGCCCAAAAGGTGCTGGCCATCTTTGCGGCGATGCGGGGCTTTGCCGAGGCGCTGCGGGCTGCCGGTCACCGTGTTCACTACCTGCGTATCGGCGACCCTGACAACCAGCAGGATTTTGCCGCCAATCTTGTGCAGTTGGCCGCGCGTTACAAGGCGACCCGGTTCGAGCGCATGGAGGCGGATGAATGGCGCGTGGAACGGCTGCTTGATGAGGCCTCAGCCCGGCTCGACCTGCCAGCCACTGTGGTGGATTCGGCACATTTTCTGCGGGACCGGGATGACCTGGCTCAGGCTTTCAGCGAGCGGGTTCCGCGCCTGGAGTATTTCTATCGCGACATGCGTCGTCGCCATGGCCTGCTGCTCGACGACAACCACAAGCCGGTGGGCGGGCGCTGGAACTACGATGCGGATAACCGGGCCCGCTGGCCTGGAGAGCCGCCGGCTCCGGCCTGGCCGTGGGTGCCCACGGATGTCTCAGCGCTATGGGAAGAGATCGCCGCTGCCGGGGTACGCACCTTCGGGGAGCCCAACGCGCATGCGCTGCCCTGGCCGCTGTCCCGGGCGCAAGCCCGCGAGGGACTGGCGGTGTTCGTCAACCAGGTCCTGCCGCATTTTGGCCGCTTTCAGGACGCGATGAGCACTCAGGAGCCACTGCTGTTCCATTCGGGGCTGTCCTTTGCGCTGAATATCAAGATGCTGCATCCGCGGGAGGTGATTGATGCGGCGATTCAGGCCTTCGAGGCGGGTGAGGTGGACATCGCTGCCTGCGAGGGATTCGTGCGCCAGATACTGGGTTGGCGCGAATACGTCCGCGGCGTGTACTGGGGGCGCATGCCACACTACGCGCAGACCAACGCCCTGGATGCCCACCGGCCCTTGCCCCGCTGGTACTGGACCGGCGAGACCCAGATGGCCTGCCTGCGCCATGCCATCGGCCAGTCACTGCAACTGGCGTATGCGCACCACATCCAGCGCCTGATGATCACCGGCAATTTTGCCCTGCTGGCAGGATGTGACCCGGACACGGTGGACGCCTGGTACCTGGGGATCTACATCGATGCCTTCGAATGGGTGGAGATGCCCAATACCCGTGGCATGAGCCAGTATGCCGACGGTGGGCTGGTGGCGAGCAAGCCCTACGCCGCTTCGGCCAGCTATATCAAGCGCCAGTCCGACTACTGCAAGGGGTGCCGGTATGCCGCCACCCGCCGCCACGGCGCCGATGCCTGCCCGTTCAATTCGCTCTACTGGGATTTCATGCTCCGCCATGAGGCGGATTTTGCCGGCAACCCGCGCATGACCATGCCTTATCGCGCCTGGCAACGCATGGATGAAGCCGAGCGCAAGGCCACCCTGAAACACGCCCGCCATCTACTCGAACGACTGGATGATCTGTGATCACGTGTTCCCCCTCAATTTGAGCCCACGGCGGATGCCTGCTACATTTGTGCGGTTATCTTAAAACTTCCGCAGGTGACCCGCGGGCCTCGACGGCCCATCCATCGGGTTGAAACGGGAAGCCGGTGACATCGCTCAGGCGATCACTCCGGCGCTGCCCCCGCAACGGTAAGTGGTGAACGTGGAGAACCCAGGCCACTGTGAGACCCCGTCCCCAGGGCGGATCTCATGGGAAGGCAGCCCCCCATGTTGAAGGCCCACCACAAGCCCGGAGACCGGCCTGTTGAAGACCAGGTGCCGCGGGGTGCGGCGTGCCGGGTGGAGCCGCACCGCGCCTGACCTCTCCTCCGTGGCACGTACCGCCCTTGTGGCGCATCCATCCCATCGATGCGCGGGCGGCGCGCGAGCGAGCATTTTCATGACATCCAGATCAAGAATCCCTGCCACCATCGTCACCGGCTTTCTGGGCAGTGGCAAGACCACCCTGTTACGCCATCTCCTGGAGAATGCCCAGGGGCGGCGCATTGCCGTGATCGTCAACGAGTTTGGTGAGCTGGGCATGGATGGCGAGATCCTCAAGGGTTGCGGCATCGGCTGTGATGAGTCGGGAGAGGACGCCGGTACCCTTTATGAACTGGCCAACGGGTGCCTGTGCTGTACCGTGCAGGAGGCCTTCTATCCGGTGATGAAGGCCCTGATGGAACGGCGGGACGAGATCGATCACATCCTCATCGAGACCTCCGGGCTGGCGCTGCCCAAACCCCTGGTGCAGGCCTTCAACTGGCCGGAGATCAAGACCGGTTGCACCGTGGATGCCGTGGTTACCGTGGTGGACGTGCCCGCCACCGCCCAGGGACAGTTCGCCGCCAACCCCGAGGCAGTGGATCGGCAACGCCGCTCGGACCCGAATCTGGATCATGCCTCCACCCTTCATGAGCTCTTTGAAGATCAGTTGTCGGCGGCCGATATCGTCGTGCTGAGCAAGACCGATCGGGTGGACGTAGCGGCGGTGGAACGGGTGGTGGAACTGGTTCGCAGTGAGATCCCACCCCAGGTAAAGATCGTCTCCAGCGACCATGGCCGGGTGGATCCGGCGCTGATGATGGGCCTGGGCAGTGCATCGGAAGCGCATATCCACCTGCGTGCCGGGCATCACGACCACGCCCATGGGGACGGGGATCATCACCACGATCATGACCACGACCCGTTCGACTCTGTGGTGGTGAGGCTGCCGCAGGTGGATCGAGACAGGCTAATGGAACAATTGCAGCAACTGGTGCGGGATCATCGCATCTTCCGCGTGAAGGGTTTCGCGGCCTTGCCGGAGAAGCGCATGCGCCTTGTGGTGCACGGGGTGGGGAGTCGATTTGACAGCTATTTCGACCGCCCCTGGGGGGCTCAGGAGGACCGCAGTACCCGCCTGGTGCTGATCGGTCAGGATCTCTCGGCCGATGCCCTGGAGCAGGCCCTGCAACCGGCCGCCCTGACAGCGACTGCCTGATGCATCTGCTGGCGGCACAACCCGGCGGGTTCGTCGATGACGAGTCGGTGATCACGCGTCTGGATCAGACGCCTGCCGATATTGTCATCCTCAGTGCCGCGGACACCACCCTGGCCCTGCTGGCGGCCCAATGCCCGCAGGCCCGCGAGCCCGACAAAGGAGCAGGGGGCGCCTATCCTTCGGTCCGCCTGGCCAACCTGCTGCATCTGGGGCAACCCGCTTCGGTGGACCTGTACCTGGACGAAGTGCTGCAAAAGGCTCGCCTGATCATCATTGATCACCTGGGCGGCGAATCCTACTGGCCCTATGGCACGGAGCAGGTGTGGGCCCTGTGCCGACGCAAGGGCATCCCGCTGGTGATGTTTTCCGGGGATAACACCGAGGATGGCAATCTGCTCATGAAGAGCACGGTGGAGCCAGGCGTCTGCCGCACACTCTGGCGCTATCTGCGCGAGGGCGGGCCTGCCAACATTCGTGCCTTTTACGACTTTCTGGGCGCCACCTTCTTTGACCTGCCGCTGGAGCCGCCGCCGCCCCGACCGCTGCCCCCTATTGGCGTCTATCACCCTGAACAGGATGTGGGCACGGTATCGGCCTGGCAGGCGCGCTGGCATGCGGGGGCGCCGGTGGTGGCCATCCTGTTTTATCGCTCGCACCTGCAGGCGGGCAACACTGCCGTGTTCGATGCCCTGTGTCAGGCCCTGCTGAGCCGGGGCCTCAACCCCCTGCCCATGGCCCTGGTCTCCCTGAAGGACCCGCCCTGCCTGGAGATGGTGCGTCGCCTGTGCCGGGAGCAGGGCGTGGCGCTGATCATGAATGCCACCGCCTTCTCCCGGGCCCAGGGCGCGGACGGCGAACAGGCCCTGGCGGACGACCGGCCCGTGCTGCAGGTGATCCTCTCTGGAGGCAACGAAGACAACTGGCGGCAGGATGTGCATGGGTTGCAACCCCGGGACATCGCCATGCAGGTGGCCCTGCCGGAGATGGATGGCCATGTGATTTCCCGGGCGGTGAGCTTCAAGGGGCTGGAACGACGCTGCCCGCACACCCAGACCGATGTGGTGCACTATCAGCCCCATGCCGAGCGGATCGAGTTTGTGGCCACCCTGGCCGAGCGCTGGTGCCGGCTGCGCAGCACCGCCAATGGGGACAAGCGCCTGGCCCTGATCCTGGCCAACTACCCCACCCGTGAGGGCCGCCTGGGTAATGGCGTGGGGCTGGACACCCCCGCGTCGGTGATCGGTATCCTGCGGCGCCTGCAGGGCGAGGGCTATGGCGTGGAGGGTATCCCCGATGACGGCGATGCCCTGATGAGCCGCCTGTGCGAAGGCGTGACCAACGATCCGCAGCAGCTGGCCCAGCGTCCCGCCTGGCAAAGCCTGTCCATGGCCGACTACCAGCGTTATTTCGATGGGTTGCCCGAGTCCAGCCGCGAGGCGGTGCTGGCACGCTGGGGCAGGCCGGAACAGGACCCCATGGTGCGACAGCAGCGATTCATGATTGCCGGCATCCGCTGTGGCCGGGTGTTCGTGGGTATTCAGCCGGCCCGCGGTTATCACCTGGACATGATGGCCAACTATCACGATCCAGACCTGGTCCCCCCACATTACTACCTGGCCTTCTACGCCTGGCTGCGGCTGCAGTTTGGCTGTGATGCCATCATCCATGTGGGCAAGCACGGTAATCTGGAGTGGCTGCCGGGCAAGAGCGTGGCCTTGAGCGAACACTGCTGGCCGGATCTGATTTTTGGCGCCATGCCCCATCTCTACCCCTTCATCGTCAACGACCCGGGGGAGGGCACCCAGGCCAAGCGCCGCGCCCAGGCCGTGATCATCGATCACCTGATGCCGCCGCTCACGCGGGCCGAGAACTACGGGCCGACCCGCGATCTGGAGCGCCAGGTGGACGAATACTACGAGGCGCTGATGCTGGATCGCCGTCGCGCCGCGGTGCTCAGGAAAGGCATTCTGGACACCATCGTCGCCCAGGATCTGCATCGGGACCTGGGCCTGGATGCACCGGCCAGCGAAGAGGAAGAGCAGTGCCTGCTCAACCGCACCGATGCCTACCTGTGTGAGCTCAAGGAGAGCCAGATCCGCGATGGTCTGCACATCTTCGGAGAATCTCCCGAGGGCCGCCAGGAGCGCGACACCCTGCTGGCCCTGGCTCGCTACCCCATGGGCCACGGGCGTGACGGCAACGACAGCCTGATCCGGGCCCTGGCCCGTGACCTGGACCTGGGGGAGGGCTTCGATCCCCTGGATGCCACCTGGGCTGATCCCTGGACAGGCCCCCGACCCCACGTGCTGCAAACCGCCGTCACCGACGAACCCTGGCGCCATCATGGTGACACCCGCGAACGGCTGGAAACCCTGGCCCAGTCCATCCTGGAAAACGGCCTGCCGGATGCGCAGGCCGCCTGGCCCCAGACCCGCCAGGTGCTGGAGCGCATCCACACGCGCCTGCAACCGGATCTGCGCGCCTGCGGTCACCGGGAACTGGGTGCCCTGTGCGATGGGCTGGAAGGGCGCTTTGTACCGCCCGGGCCCAGTGGGGCCCCTTCCCGGGGCCGTCCGGATGTGTTGCCCACCGGGCGCAACTTCTTCTCGGTGGATGCCCGCGCCGTGCCCACCGCCACCAGCTGGACCCTGGGGATGAAATCAGCGGCACTGCTGGTGGAGAAGTTCATGCAGGAGCATGGGGATTATCCCCGCGCCATTGGCCTGTCTGTCTGGGGCACCGCCACCATGCGTACCGGTGGCGATGACCTGGCCCAGGCCTTTGCCCTGATCGGTGTGCGACCGCGCTGGTCCGCCGGCAGTCATCGGGTGACCGACTTCGAGATCCTGCCCCTGTCGGTGCTGGATCGCCCCCGCATCGACGTGACCCTGCGGGTATCGGGTTTTTTCCGGGATGCCTTTGCCCATGTGATGCGCCTGTTCGATGCCGCCGTGCAGGCGGTGGCGGAGCAGGATGAGCCGGAAGACATGAACCCGATCCGCGCCCGCATCCACCGGGAGGCTGCAGAACTGGAGGCCCAGGGTACGCCGGCCGACTTGGCTCGTCGGCAGGCGGGATTCCGGGTCTTTGGTGCCCAGCCCGGCGCCTATGGGGCCGGCATGCAGGGGCTGATCGACTCCCGCCACTGGCAGGAGGATGCGGACCTGGCCCAGGCCTATCTCAACTGGGGGGCCTATGCCTACGGCCAGCAGGACCATGGTACCCGCGTGCCTCAGGTGCTGACCCGGCGGCTGTCGGGGATCGATCTGGTGGTACAGAACCAGGACAACCGGGAGCACGACCTGCTGGATTCGGACGACTATTACCAATTTCAGGGGGGCATGACCGCAGCGGTGCGCCACTTCAGTGGTCGTCAACCCGAGATCTACCATGGCGATCACAGTCATCCCCAGGCCCCGCGCATGAACACCCTGGAGTGGGAGATCAGCCGGGTGATCCGCTCCCGGGTCACCAACCCCAAGTGGATTGAAGGGGTCAAGCGACACGGTTACAAGGGGGCGTCGGAAATGGCCGCCACCGTGGAATACCTGTTCGCTTACGATGCCACGGCCCGGGTGGTGCGGGATGATCAGTACGCCCGCGTCACCGATGCCTACATCAACGACCCCGACACCCGTGGCTTCATACAGGCCCACAACCCGGCCGCCCTGCACGAGATGTGCGAACGCCTGCTGGAGGCCATGCAGCGAGGCCTGTGGGAAAGCCCGGGCAACTATCGCCAGCAGCTGGAAAACCACCTGCTGCAGACCGAAGAACACCTGGAAGGCTGATCCCATGACTGCCCTGTCGACCCAATATCCGTTCACCGCCCTCAAGGGGGTGCCCCAGCTGCAGAATGCCCTCCTGCTGGCGGCCATCGATCCCTTGATCGGTGGTGTGCTCATCGAGGGGCCGAGGGGCGCTGCCAAGACCACCAGTGCCCGGGCCCTGGCGCAGCTGCTACCCGATGGCGGCTTCGTCAATCTGCCCCTGGGGGCCAGCGAGGAGCAACTGCAGGGTTCGCTGGATATCGAGGCGGCGCTCAAGCAGGGGAACGCCTGTTTCAAGCCGGGCCTGCTGGCCCGCGCCCACCAGGGGGTGCTCTATGTGGACGAGGTGAATCTGCTGCCGGATGCCCTGGTGGATCTGTTGCTGGATGTCTCGGTGAGCGGTGTGAATCGTGTGGAACGTGACGGCATTTCCCATCAGCATGAGGCGCGCTTCGTGCTGGTGGGCACCATGAACCCGGAGGAGGGCGAGTTGCGGCCCCAGTTACTGGATCGCTTCGGTCTGCTGGTGCGCCTGAATGACATGATCGACGCCCCCACGCGCCGGGAGATCGTGCGGGCGCGTCTGGCCTTCGAGGCGGATGCCGAGGCTTTCATCCGTGCCCATGCCGCGGACCAGACGACCCTTCAGGATCGTATCCGCCAGGCCCGTGCCCGGCTCGAATCCCTGGCCTTCACCGATGCGGTGCATGATCGGGTGAGTGAATACTGTTTTGCCGCCGGCGTGGAAGGAGTCCGCGCGGACCTGGTGATGCTGCGGGCCGCCCGGGCCCATGCCGCCCTGGAAGGTGCCTCCCATATCCGGGATACGGACATCGACGCGGTGCAGGCGCTGGTGCTGGCGCATCGGCGCCGTGATCGCTCCTCGTCGTCTCCCGGTGATGCATCGAGCCCCGACTCACCAGGGGCAGACCGACCTGATCCGCAGCAAGGTGCAGGTTCATCCCGATCGCCTGACAGAAGCATGGAGAACCCGGGTGGATCCCAGGCCGGAGCGCCTGTCCATACGGATCGCCCCGGCGATGATCAGGATTGGGGTGCACTGCCTCCCGAACCCACCCCCATCAGGGCCCTGGCCGACGTGAGGCCGCTGCCGGTAAAAAAGCCCTGACGCGCTCGCCGGCGGCCGGGCGGCTGCCGGATGGGCGCGCACCGGGAATGGGGCGGTGGCGTCGCCTGCAAAGCCACCCGGAGGGGGGGATCCACTGGCACCGCACGCTGCTCAACAAGGGCCCGGATCCGCTGCACCGCCGGCATCTGATCTACCGCCCCCGCCGGGGTGGCGCCGGTATGCTGTACTGCCTGGTGCTGGACTGCTCTGCCTCCATGCTCAAACAGGACAAGCTGGCCATGGCCAAGGGTCTGATCACCGCCTGGGCGCATCAGTTGTACACCCAGCGGGCAGAACTGGCGGTGGTGGGGTTTTCAGGTCAGGGTGCCTACATCCTGAGGCCACCCTCCCGGGCCCCCCTGTGCAGTGACGCCTGGGTCGCGCCCATCCCCGGTGGTGGGGGCAGCCCCGTGGGGGCCGGTCTGCAACGGGCACAGGCCCTCATGGCCCAGGTGAAACGCCGCCATCCGGATCAGCCCATCGGCCTGTGGCTGCTCACCGACGGTCGCACCACCCAGCAACCCCCGCGCCCCGACATCGCGGACTTTTGTCAGGTGGTGGATTTCGAGACCGAGACCATCCGCCTGGGCGGTGCCCAGCGCATCGCCCGATCCTGGCAGGCACCGTGCTGGCCAGTGAGTGCGTTCATGGAGTCCGGTTGAATCCACTCAGCGATAGCCCATGACGAACGGCAGTCCATCCTGATGGGCGATCCCCACATCCACCTGGTACACCGCGCGCAGGTGTTCAGGGGTGATGACCTCCTTGGGAGGGCCTGAGGTGACCACCTGTCCATCGTCCAGGAGCACGATCCGATCGGCCAGTTGCGTGGCGATGTTGATCTCGTGGAGCACCACCAGGATGCCCTGCTGCTGCATCCGTGCCCGCTCGCGCAGGATCTCCAGGGTGTCGCGCTTGTGCTTCATGTCCAGATGATTGGTGGGCTCATCCAGAAGCAGGTAGGGGGTGTCCCGCACCAGGGCCCGGGCAATGGCGGCCTTCTGGCGTTGCCCGCCGCTGAGTTCATCCAGGGGTTGGGTGGCCAGCGAGGTGAGTTCCATTCGCTCCAGAACCCGTTCCACCTTTTCCAGTGACGCTTGATCCGGATACCAGGGGCTATCCCGAAGCCCGAGCAACACACTCTCGAACACGGTCATGGGATAGACGATATCCGTGGCCTGCGGTACATAGGAGAGATGCCGGGCTGCCTGCCACCGGGGCATGCGCTGCAGGTCCTGGCCATTGAGGGTGATCTGTCCGCTGCGCGGTTTGAGCAGGCCCATGGCGCATTTGAGCAGGGTGGTCTTGCCCGAGCCATTGGGCCCGAGCAACGCGACCACCTCGCCGGGACGGACCTGGAGTCCTGCATTCTTCAGGGTGCGTATTCCGCGCCCATAACCGAACGAGACATCATCCACCCTCAGCATATCCAGCGGATTCATGCGCCACCTCCGGCACGACGGCGCAGGATCAGGTAGATGAACAACGGCGATCCCACGAAGGCGGTGACCACGCCCACCGGCAGCACCACCGGTGCAAAGGCATGCAAGGAGATGAGGTCCGCCACCACCAGCAGCAGTCCGCCCATCAGGGCCGTGGCCGGGAGCAGAAACCGGTGATCCGTGCCGATCATCAGGCGAGCCAGATGCGGGGCCACCAGGCCCAGAAAACCGATCCCCCCGGTAAAGGCCACCACCACAGCCACCAGCAGGGAGACCAGCAGCATCATGAGGATGCGCAGTCGCTCCACCGGCAGGCCCAGGCTCCTGGCCGTGTCATCTCCCAGCAGCAGACGGTTCAGATCCACCGCTCGCCACAAAAAGATCGGCAGCACCACAAGCAGCGTCACGGTGATCAGGGTGGCGCTTTCCCAGTTGGCCCGGCTGAGGCTGCCTACCGTCCAGAACATCACCTCGCGGGTGGCATAGGCGTCGGAGAAGTAGATCACCAGTGTGGTGCAGGCACCAAAGAAGTACATGAGCGCGATCCCGGCCAGGATCAGACTCATGGGGGTGGCCCCTTTCCACTGACCGATCAGCAGGATCAGCAGCGACACTCCGATGGCAAACAGAAAGGCATTGGCCACGATGCCCACCATGCCAAAGGCGGAAAACCCGAAAATGATCACCAGCGCCGCCCCCAGGGAGGCGCCGGAGGACAACCCCAGGGTGAAGGGCGAGGCCATGGGGTTACGCAGCAGGGTTTGCAGGATCACGCCGCCCAGCGCCAGCCCCATGCCGGCAGTGAGGGCGGTGATCAGGCGTGGCAGGCGGATGTTCCAGACGACGTTGTGGATATCCTGCGGCACCAGCTCCCCAGGAAAGGCCGGGGCCATCAGGGCCAGGACGGTCTGCACGACAGGGATGTCCATCGCTCCCAGGGTGAGACCATGGAGGCTGATGGCCACCAGAGCCAGGGCCAGGGCCGTCAGCAGCAGGCCACGGCGACGAGTCTGCTGCCGATAGGTGGCAATGGCATCAGGCAACCGGGCAGGGCCGGTTGCTTTGGGGGTGGGTTCCATGGGGCTCACAGATCCTTGAAGCCACTTTGCCGGGACAGGTGTTCATACAGTCCAGGTGTGCCATAAAACGTGTGCAGGATGTCCTCGCCCCGGGCCTGCACGTCCAGATCCTCAAGGGCGTCTGGATAGAGGATCTTGCCCATGCGGATCAGATCCACCAGCCCGGTGGCCAGATCCCAGCCCATGTAGGTGCCCTTGAAGCGGTGAACCTGACCATCACGGATGGCCGCCACGCCTTGAAGCCGGGCATCCTCCAGCACACTGTCCAACGCCACGTGGCTGGCCTGGGAGGGGGTGTGCAGAAAGATATGTTCCGGGTCCCACTGCAGGAGTTGTTCGGCCGATACTTCCCCATCGCGGCCGCGCCGTGTGGATGCCACGTGAGTGGCGCTCAGTTGTTCCAGCGGGTAATAAAAGGCCACGTTGCTGAACAGATTGGTGCGATGAGCCAGATAGACGCGGGGCGTGCCTTCGCCCTGGATGCGGGACTGTATCGACGACACTTCCTGGCGGTAACGGTCAAGCAGTGCCTGGGCACGGGCTTCCTGATCGAGAATCATGCCCATCAGACCATAGGCCCGCTCGATTTCATCCATGATCCTTTCGGGATCCCGTTCCCGGCCCAGGGTGCTTACTGCCACGACCGGCACGCCCAGCTGTCGTTGCAGTCGATCCGCATGATCTGCCATGGCCTGGGTGGAGTCGCCTCGGCTGAAGGCCCAGTAGAAGAACACATCGGGTGAGACGCTCACCACCTTTTCCAGGTTGATGTCGGATCCAGGCTGACCGCCCCCCAATTGGGGGATGTCATCCACATGGGCCACCGCCAGTGCCTCGATGGTCTTTTCCCGGGAAAACCGGGAGCCGAACATGTCGCCGGGAATGCCCACCAGCCGATCTGCGGCCTGCAGATGAACCACCATGCGATAGGCATCCACGTTCACCGTGGCGATCCGTTCCACCTGCTTGGGCACGCTGACCTGCCGGCCCAGCATGTCCTGGATTTCCTGCATGGGTGGGGCTGTTCCGGTATCCACGGCCTGGGAGTTGCCGGAGGAGGGCGCATCGCAGGCCGCGAGCATCATGAGTACGATGACCCCCGTCAGAATCACGACGAGGGCATCGAACCGGTTTGATCGGTGGGATGGGGAGGAGGCTGTCATGGAATGATTCCAGAGTTGAGTGATGAGCTGCCTGATGAGATGTGGCACGTCAGAATGTCCATGTGGCACTGAGCCGGATATCCCGGCCGGGCTCGTCCCGCACCAGTAGACGCCCATCCGCATCCGTATCGGCCAGTGAGGTCTGCTCGGCATAACGGGTGTCCAGGAGGTTGCGCACGACCAGGGAGAGGCTCAGGCGATCGTCCATCCCGGGCTGCCACTGGGCCTGAATGTCGTGCAGGCTGTAACCGTCCCGTTGGGGGGCATCGTCGGGTACCCGGGTGAGGTCATCCACCCAGGTGAACGTGTAGCCCAGGGTGAGGTTGTCCAGAGCCGCCCAGCGCTGATCCCAGATGAACCGGTCACCTCCGGTACCGCCCCGTCGGCGAGAGACAGACTGAGGATTGCCATCCTCATCCACGGTTTCGGCGCTGAAGAAGGAGAGCCGGGTATCGTGTCGGCCGATACCCCAACTGGCGCGGATCTCATAGCCACGGGTGCGCAGGGTGTCCTGGCGGTTTCTGATCGTGCCCACGAAAGGTGGCTCATGGCCGAACCGCCCACTGGCAAACGGGCTTCCCCAGGGATCATCCCGGTCGATGCTGTTGCGCAGGCGGGTGTCGAACACCGTGAAGTCCAGGGTCAGCCGGTCGCTCTCCAGCAGGGCATCCCGCGCGTCATAGCTCACACCGGCCTCACGTCGTCGGGATTTCTCTGCCTTGAAGGGCTTGCCATCGTTGAGGTTGGTGTCCTCATTGAGGTAGGCCATCCAGCCGATGGGTATGATCCCGGCGCCACTCACGGCCTCGCCATAGCCAGCAAAGGCGGTCCAGCCGCCGAAGATATCCACCTGTGCGCTGACGTTAGGGGAAATGGCATTGCCCGATAGCGTCTGCTGGTGGAACTCGGTGGAGAAGTCGTCGAAGCGTGCCCCCAGGGAGAGCGACCACCGCCCCTGGTGCATGCGATTCTGGATGAAGGCACCCAGGTTACGGGACTCGCTGGTGATGCTCGGACCTTCCGTACGACCTTCTTCCAGGTAGTAGTCCATGCCGAGGGTCAGACGGTGTTGGATGTCCGCGTGATCAAAACGGAAGGTGTTCCTTGCGTCGCCGCCGTATTCCCGCGTGCGGGTGCGGGTGCCGTCATCGAGTCTTTGCAGCTGATGATCGGTGTAATAGAGACGACCGATCCAGTCCAGCCACTGCTGGGGCGCATCATGGGTGTGTTGCAGGGTCCAGCGATGCTGTCGCAGACGTTGACCCACCGCGTCCTGGGCCTGGTCCTGACGAGGATCTCCGAAGTCGCTCCCCCGTGATCCATAGGGGTGGTCCCCGGTGAGCGTGTGACGCTGGGCGCCCAGTCGGATCTCGTGTCCCTGGGTGGGAAGGCGGCTGAGTCGGAACAGGTAGTCCCGATCCTGCCCACCGGAATGGGGCATGGTGTCTCCCCCGCCCACGCGGTAATCATCACGATTCACGGCCCGCAGATGAGCCAGGGCGCCCCATTGCTCGTTCAGCCGGGCCATGAGAGATGCAGAGCCGAGCAACGCATCATCCGCGCTGGCATGACCGCTTTTCACACGAACGCCCTGCTGTTGGCCAGGCAAGAGCAGATCCTGAGCGTCCTTGGTGGTGAATTCCACTCGCCCCCCCAGTGCCCCGGGACCCTGGTCGGCCGAGGGACGTGGGTCCACTTCCACCTGCTTGATGAGATCCGGGTCCAGACCGCTGAGGCTGCCGCGATGCTGATGGAGATTGCGGCCTTCCCGGGCGCCGTCGATGTTCACGTTGAGATTGCTGGCTTCCAGTCCACGCAGATACAGTCGCTGCGCGTTGCGACTGCCGCCGCCTACGTCCACTGAGGCCTCGGAGCGGAAAATGTCCGCCACATCCAGTGGCTGGTGCCTTTGGATGTCCTCGTCGGTGATTCGGCGATTGGAGTGATTTCGGGACTCGAGAACGATGGGGTCCAGTTCGACAACGGCCGATGCATGATGGCTGGTCTGGCCAGCAAAGGCTGGCGACACCAGGGTGCCGGATATCATGGCCAGAACAAGAGGGGTCGGTTTGTGCATTGAGGTTCCTTTCGCGCACCACCCCGTGCGCGGTGATCGGGTGGACAGACCACGGGGTGTCAACGCAGGAGGGCCGAACGAAAGGGACTCACCAACCGGAAGGGGAGCGGGTTATCCGTGACCGGCCCCGACCGCAGCGCCCCGCAGTGTTCGGGTCTGTTCAGGGCCGGTCTCCGGACTTGTGGCCTGGAGGGCGATGACGCCCTCCGGCAGATTGCCTTCCCACACGACCCGCCCGAGAAGGACGTGAGCCGCGCAGTGGCATGAGAGAATCTGCCGTTACCACCTACCGTTGCGGGGGCAGTGCCGGACTCGCCAGGCAGGGCTGGCTGAACCGGACTTCCCGTTTAACCTGCCAGACCGGGAGGGTCGGCAGGCACCCAGAACAACCGCGGAGACTATCAGGTTAATTCGGGCCGATTCAACTTGACGGTGGGTGCGAATTCTGCAGCCGGCTCCCGTGCAGCGTGTGTTTGTGCACAGGCGGGCCGGTGCCTAGTCGATTGCACGGTTTTCTGTCAAGGGGAAATCGCCCATGGGGAATGTTCTTAATAAGTCTATATAAATGAGCGAGTTAGCCTGGGGTGGCGATTTTTTGATCAATCTGACGGTAATGCCCGTCAGGCCAGGCTTTTCGAGGTTTGCCGACACGCTGTCCACAAAGATATCCACAGGATCTGTGGATGATGTCGTTGCGATCCGGGATGTACTGGGCCATCAGTCCCCCATTTCGGTCGCCGAGGGGGAAGCCAGTTCATCCGCATGCGCGCCATGGGCATCCAGCCCTTTCAGAAGATCCGCCTCTGAAAAGGGAAGATTGACCTTGCGGGCAGGTTTTTCGGCAGCCTCTATCACGATCTTGCCGGCTTTAACGTGAATGGTGACCGGGCTGGAGACATCCAGCCTGGCCTGCGCCAGAATCTTGCTGGAAAGCCGCACAGCGGCGCTGTTTCCCCAGCGTTTGATCTCACTTTGCATGGGAATCTCCAGGGCTGGGTGTATCTACTTAAGTAGATACTTAATTGCAGCTGGATGTAGTCGTCAACGCCGCTCAAGACGCTGGCAGAGCTGCTTGATCATGGGGTCGCGCCCATTCTAACCCTGAGTAGTCCGCGCCGCTTTCAAATCGCCGGGCGCATCAAGGATGTTGCGCTTGATGCGCCACATGACTTCAACGGTTTTCAGCTGTACGGCGATGAACGGGAGCATGACCAGAAGATGTGCCCAGCTGCCTGCCTGCAGTACACCGCTGTTGATGAGCCCCAGGTGAATGAAGAACATGCCGAAGACGAAGAACGCCACGCCAGGGCAGATCAGAGCGAAGGTGCCGGCATTGCCCTGGTTTCCTCGCGAATAGTCGCGGAAATAACCCAGGCGCTGCATCACGGCATAGCCGATCAGCCCGAAAAGGATCTGGGCGGAAAGAATGGCGGCGCTCAGGATCAGCAGTGAACTGTAGTTGACCGGCTGATCGAAGCCCTGTTGCAGGCCATAGGACAGCCGGATCCAGGTGATGCCCAGCAGGGTGAGGATGGGGATGATGATCCACAGACTGGGGCTGGCTGCCACATTGATGCCCTTGACCATCATGGCCTGGAAGCCGTGCACCAGTTTGATCACCGCCAACAGGATGGCCGCGGTGAAAAAGAACATGGAAAGCAGGAGAGCGATAATGGCCGTGGCCTGGGTCTGACTCATCATGGCCGGTGCCGCTAGGCCCACGGCGATCATGGCCAGGGCGAAGATGGCGATCATCGGCGCCAGGCTGTTATTGGATGAAAAATCCACGTTGCCCTCGGTGAGGGTGCGGGCAAAGTAGGTGGTCAGGATCTTCAGGGCATACACGCCCACCGCCAGGAAGGCCAGCAGCGCCAGCGGGAACAGGTATTCCACCACCGACCAGAGATTGGGCACGAACAGGGCGCCCAGCACGAACATCATGTTGATGGACATGGCCAGGGTAAGGGGGATGGCCATCAGGGAGATCTCGTTGTTGCCGCTGCGCAGCTGGGCGAATGCCGGCGTGCGGCGGAATTGGCGGTATTCGCGGATGTTCCAGATCAGCAGCCTGAAGTGCAGGGCAGCGAAGAGCACCACGGCCACCAGAACCAGCGCCAGCCCGACCGATGCGGGCGTGACCGGGCCGGTGAGGATGGGCCACAAGTGATTGAAGGTGGCCATGGAGGGTTGGGGGCGTTCCACCAGAAACATGGGGTACATGAAGAACGAAACGGCCAGACCGCCTGCCCCCAGGGCTGCCAGGAAGAAGAGGGGATGGTACGACTCATTGAGGTCGCGTTTGAGCATGGAGGGTTCCTTGGGTGTATGGGGTAATATCCGTATATTATAAATTGCTAATATATTACTGGCAAACCCGGACTCTTGTCCGGGTACGGCTGTGGATGGCTTAGCGACACTCCATGGGTACGAGCTCAAACTGTCGATGGCAGGCGATGCACACGTTCTGCACGTTCACCAGGCGATGCATGATCTCCTGACTGGGGGCACCCTGCCGGGATTGCTCGGCAATGTCATCGAATCCCAGGCGCATGGCCCGGTACATCTCCACGAAATCCGGGGACAGATTGGCCGCCATGCGCTCGAACCGCCTCAGCTCCCGCTGGTTTGTCCGATGGGGGCGACCCTCTTCCTCATAGGCTTGCGCCAGCAACTTCATGCGTTCCAGCATGGCCGAGGTGGGGCGGAAATCCTCGGCCAGGGTGGCGATGCGTTCATGATCACCCTCCAGTGCAGAGGCAAGGATGCCGTTGGATATCTCCATGAACTGCCGCATGTGACCGAGAAGATGCTCGCGGTCGTCATCGCACAGATGCAGGGCGGTCCGCGATGCTCCGGAATCCGCCTGCGCCGGGCTGGTCGCAAGTAAAGCCATGATCAACAGGAGAAAAAGGCCCGAAAACCGGGGTCGGGATGAGTGTGCTCTTGTCATTGAATGGATCTGCCAGGGTGTTCAGGGAAGAGGGGTTTCATCGTAGGGAGTAGCGCAGTCCCACGCGGTAAAACCGGCCGGGGTCGGCCAGCAGGCTGCTGTTGTTGTTGGCGTCAAACAGGTTGTCGATACCGCCGTAAAGTTCCAGGTTGTCCCAGGTCCGGGGCTGGAAGCTGGCGGTCAGGTCAGCCACGGTGTAGCGGCTGTCCCGCTCGGTATTGTCGGCATCCAGATAGCGCTGACCCACATGACGGACGCGCAACTGCCAGAACTGCACATCATCAGGCGCCCAGGTGAGTCCGGCCACGGCCGTGACATCCGGACTGGTGGAAAGGGTGCGTCCGGTGTTGCGGTTCTCCGCGTCCACCCAGGTGCCGGTGAGATCGGCATGCACCGTGTGGGTCAGGGGCAGGGACAACAGGGCTTCCAGCCCCCGGATACGGGCCTCGCCCACATTGCGGAAGGTGATGTACTCGGTGTCCTGAGGCTGTTCACGAACCCGCTCCACGCGGTCACGGATGTCGGTATGAAAAGCGGTAAGCTCGTAGCGGCCGCCGCCGACCCGTCCCAGCAGGCCCAGTTCCCAGGTGTCGCTCCGTTCCGGCTTCAGGTCATGGGGGGTCTTGCCCACGCTGGGGTCCGACACATGGGCGCCGAGCATGGGCATGCCGCTCGGGTTGATATGGTTGGAGTCGTAGTCGCGATTCTCGGGCACCTTGAAGCCCTGGGCGTAGTTGAAGCGCAAGCGGGTGGCTTCGGTCAGGGCATAGACGCCGCCAGCCTTCATGGTGGTGCTGTCCTCGCCCACACTGGCTTCGTCGTAGCGGGCGCCGTATACCAGATCCAGTCGTTCGCTGGCCTTCCACTCATGCTGGACGAAGGCGCCGCCGTGCCAGCGGTCATCACCATCCCGGTATTGTGCACCTGCTGCCAGAGTGTGTTCTGCCGACGGGCTCCAGGTGGCCAGCAGGTCATTGATGGTCTCGGTCAGGATGGTATCCCTGCCACCTGCATCCGTCTGGCCGCGGTTGTCAAAGCCCAGGTCACGCCAGGGGATCGCGGTCACTGAGCGTTCCTTTTCATAGCGGCTCTGATAGAGGTTGTAACGCAGTCCGAAGCGTTCATCGGGCTGCCAGTCCAGGGTGCCGGAGACATCCGTGCGACGGTTATCGTCGGTCCAGCGGGTGGGGATGTTGAAGGCAGGAATGGTCTGGCCCTGATTGCTGGAGTAGTTCGTGTCGGTGCGACCCTCGTTCACATAGTCCCGGGAACGGCTCTCCTCCATCCAGCCCAGCTCCAGTTCACCCTGCAGGGTGTGGGTGATCTGGTGGCGCAGCGTCACTCCCAGGTTGTACACGTCTGCCTCGTCCAGCCGCTGTTCATCGAAGCGGTAAACATCCTGGATGTTACGCACGGGAGAGTTGGGTCCACCGTGCCCGGAGGGCGGCGTTCGTTGCCCGGTGACGCCCACCTGGGCGGAAGTGCCCCTCTCGTAAGCATTGCGGGTGCTGGCGTTGGCCAGCACGCTGACCTGGGTGCGCTCATTGCCCCCGAGCAGGTTGGCGCTGGCGGATAACCGCTCCGCGCCCCCGCCATCGCGCATCCCCGCCTGCACGTCCACATCCGCCTCGAACCCGCTTCGCGGTTGGCGGGTAATGATGTTGATCACGCCCCCCAGGGCGTCGGAGCCGTACAGCACACTGCCTGGCCCCTTGAGGATCTCGATGCGCTCGATCTGCCCTGCGGTGAGTCGGTTGAGTTCATAGCGCCGACTCGGCTCGCCCGAGACGCGGCGCCCATTGATCAGGAACACCGTGTCATCCCGGCTGGCACCCCGGATGGAGGCCAGGGTGCCATCGGCACTCACGTACAGCCCGGAGTGATTGCGCAGTATGTCCGAGAGCAGCACGGAGCCGCTGTTCTGGATGTCCGCGGCGGTGATCACTTCCACCGATGCAGGACTGCGCTCCAGGGCGCGTTCGGTGCGGGTGCCCGCCGTGACGGTGAGTGTCTCGAGTTGTGCCGCGGACGCCTCGGTTGTTGCCTGGTCGACCTGGGCGTGGGCCAGGGCTGGCAGCAACAGCAGGGCTATCTTGGGAATGGTACCGGCCACCACCGCGGCAGTCAGTGGGCTTTTCTGGCGGGCAATGGGAAGCGGGCAGGAGCGGTTGAGCGTGTTCAGGTGAGGCATGCGGTCCAGACTCTCCATTTCGCCCCTGCCCATGGGCGGAGAGCGATCGGTGAAAAAGGCCTGGCTGGCTCACCGGATATGGCCGGTTGGCGGGCTTGGCTGCTGCGCTTTGAGTTATTGAATAAGAATTATGTGCGTTATGTTAGTCCTTCGCGAGTCTGGTTGTCATTGATATTGCCCAAGTCGATGACTACCACCCGACCGTGCCCGGCCCGCCCTTGAAGGGCCCCTGGATCTCGGCGGTGATCCAGCCGCCGTAAAAGCTTCCCTGCTGCGCCTGCACCTGCTCACCGTCCACGTAACAGGCCTCAACCCGACCTGCATAGAAGGAGATATATCCAGCAATATCAGAATGTGAGTCCGTGGGGTGTTCATAGGCCCAGCACACGTCACGGATCGTTCCGCCCGATGTGTGCAGGTTCCAGTATCGGGCCCGCCCCTTGAATTCGCAGTAGGTGCTTGTGTCGCTGGGTTCCAGCCGTGACCAGTCGACGCTGTCCGGGGGCAGGTAGTAGCAGGGCGGGTGGGATGTCTCCAGCACCCGAAAGGCCTGCCGGGTTTCGGCCAGCACCTGCCCGTCATGGACGACCTTCAAGTGGCGCTGCACCGGCTCCACACGGGGTGGGCGCGGATAGTCCCACACGGATTCCTGGGGGTGGCTCGTGGTCATGGTGGTCTCCTCACTTCATCGCCAGCGGGTGCAGATTTGGAGTGTCCGCCAGTCTCCTGGGTTCCTCCGTGTGGATTTCCAGGGTCGCGGTTCAATAAGAACTGGCGGGTGGTCGTTGACGTGGGTCAAGTCACAGTTTAACGTCTGTTGACAGAACCCATGGTTGTAAGGAGTCCGCTGTGAGTGCCCTTCCTGATATGACCCAGCACGACATGGCCCAGCCGGAGATCAGCCCTCAATCCCTGCGTCAGCGTTACCAGGCGGTACGGGATCACAGCGTCGCGCTGGCAGCACCGTTGTCCGCGGAGGACATGACGGTGCAGACCATGGCCGATGTGAGCCCCACCAAGTGGCATCTGGCCCATACCACCTGGTTTTTCGAGAATTTCATCCTGCATCCCCACGCGAAGGGTTATCACCGATTCAACGAACGTTACGGCTACCTGTTCAACTCCTACTACTACACTGTGGGCCAGATGCACCCCCGCCCGCAGCGTGGGCAGATCACGCGCCCCGGCGTCGACCAGGTCATGGCTTATCGCGCCCATGTGGATGAACATCTGCTGAACCTGCTGGATGAACGTGGCGACGATCCGGAGTTGGCCCAGCTGGTCACGCTGGGGCTGAACCATGAGCAGCAGCACCAGGAACTGATCCTCACGGATATCAAGCATGTGCTGGCTGCCAATCCACTGTGTCCTGCCTACCGGGATGGCCCGCTTTCCAAGGGGGTATCCTTAGCACCCCTGGAGTTTTTGCCGGGGTCCAGGGAACTGGTGGACATCGGTTCCGAGGGGACCCATTTCTGTTTCGATAACGAGCGCCCGCGGCACCGGCAATGGCTGGAACCTCACCAGTTGGGCGACCGGCTGATCACCAACGGTGAATTCCTGGAGTTCATTCGTGACGGTGGCTACCGCACCCCGGAACTCTGGCTGTCCGACGGCTGGGCCACCGTGCAGGCCCAGGGATGGGACCGCCCCCTCTACTGGAACCGGGAGTACAACTCGGAGTTCACCCTGCTGGGCGAACAGGCCCTGGATCCGTCCCGTCCCGTGTGCCATGTGAGCTACTACGAGGCTGACGCCTTTGCCCGCTGGGCCGGCGCCAGGCTGCCCACCGAGGCCGAATGGGAGACCGCCGTTGAACAGGCCGGCATCGAACCGGCGGGGCAGGGTGGGCATTCTGCCTTTCATCCCGACACCGCACAGGGCCGTGGCCTGCGCCAGTGCTTTGGCGACGTATGGCAATGGACCTCCAGCCCCTATGTGCAATACCCCGGTTACCGGGCGCCCGCCGGCGCCATTGGGGAGTACAACGGCAAGTTCATGTGCAACCAGATGGTGCTGCGCGGCAGCTCCTGCGTGACGCCGCCTGGGCATGCTCGAATCACCTATCGCAATTTCTTCTATCCCGGAGACCGCTGGCAGTTCATGGGGATCCGGCTGGCCAAGGATATCGACTGATGCCGGCAAACGCACAACGCCTCAATTCCCCCGCCGACGAGCGGGAAGTGTTCCTGCAGGACATGCTCACGGCCTTGTCGGGTCGCCCGAAGCAGACCTCGCCCAAGTACTTCTACGATGAAGTGGGCTCGCGCCTGTTCGATCGGATCTGCGAGTTGCCCGAGTATTACCCCACGCGTACCGAACGGCGCATCCTTGAGCAGCACGGCGCCGAGATGGCCCGGACCCTGGGGCCGCGTGTGATGCTGGTGGAGCCGGGCAGTGGCAGCAGTACCAAGGTACCGCTGATCCTGAAACACCTGAGAGAACCCGCCGCTTATGTGCCCATGGAGATCTGTCTGGAGCATATGGTGGCCAATCTGGGGCCTCTGGAGGCCGCGTTCCCGCAATTGGAGATTCTGCCGGTGGCGGCAGACTTCACCCGGCCATTCTCGCTACCCACGCCGCGACTGCGGGCGCGGCGCCGGGTGGTGTTCTTTCCTGGCTCCACGCTGGGCAATTTCACCCCTGAAGAGGCACGGGAGTTGCTGCGTACCCTGCGCCGGGTGGTCGGTCATGGGGGCGCGTTGTTGCTGGGCGTGGATCTGCAAAAGCCATCCGAGGTGCTCATTCCTGCCTACGATGACGCTCAGGGCGTCACCGCCGCCTTCAACCTCAACCTGCTGGAGCGTGCCAACCGGGAGCTGGGCGCGGATTTCAATATCGGCAACTTCAAGCACCGGGCGGTGTGGAACGCAGACGCGGGACGCATCGAGATGCATCTGGTCAGCCGTTGTCCCCAGGCCGTGCACCTGGCTGGCGAGATGTTCCACTTTGCCACCGACGAGGCCATCATCACCGAATACAGCCACAAGTACACCCACCCGGCCCTGCAGTTGCTGGCGGCCGAGACAGGCTTTGCCGCGCATCGCACCTGGGAGGACGAGAAAGGGTGGTTCAGCCTTCAGTACTGGGTGGCGGTGGACTGAACGACCCGCTGCATCCAGACCCTGAGCGCAGCGCGGTGGGAGCCTCATCCAGCTCCACCATGGCGATCAGTTCCCGATGGCGGAGCCCTTGAGATGGGGTTCCTCGTTGGCGGAACGCACGCAGTTCTTGCCCGCTCTCTTGGCAAGATAGACGCTATCGTCTGCCCGCTTGATGAGTTCATCCGGGTGGGTCATGGCGGGCGTGCGCACCGCGACGCCAATGCTGGAACTGCCCTGCCATGCCCCAGCCCCCGTGGGGACTCTCATGGCGGCTACTGCATCCTTTATCTGCTCGGCAATGTACAGGGCACCCCGCAGCGGAGTGGCCGGGCATAGCACCAGAAACTCGTCGCCACCCAGTCGACAGACGATATCGTCATTGCGCAGCGTGTGCCGCAGGGTTCTTGCCAGTTCGACCAGCACATGATCACCAGCTTCATGGCCGTAGGTGTCGTTCACTTCCTTGAAGTGATCCGCGTCGATCATCATGCAGGCCAGGGGTTTGCCCAATCGGCAGGACTCTTCCCAAAGCGCCTCAAGGTGTTGCATGGCATGACGTCGGTTCGGCAGGCCGGTGAGCGCATCCGTAAGCGATAGCACTTGCAACTGGCGGTTGGCCTCGGTGAGCTCTCGGGTTCGCGCCTCTACCCGTGCCTCCAGGGATTGGTTGAACTGAACCAGTTGCCGGTTGCGCTCGGAAACCTGAGTAAACAAGGCGCTCAAGGCGTTCACCAGTGGCTCGACATGCTCATGGCTGGTTTTCTCCGCGTCGGCATAGGCTGCCCCGGGGGAGGTGCCTATGCGGATGGCCTCGATCTGCCGCGCCATGTGCTGATCCTGGCCCAGGATGTGGAAGGCCAGCCAATGGATCAGATAGTCGAGAAGCTGTTTGCTGGCCCGGGGGGTGTCCTGAATCAGTGACCCATGCAGCCGCGTGACGTCCTCGAGAAAATCCCGATGCATCTGTACATGGGTATCCACATGGCGGGCGTCCAGGCCCATCGTCTTCATCAGCGCTTCCTCTTCCTTGAAATGAAAGCCTGCATAATCGACCAGTTGCCCGTACAGCGTTTCCAGGTCCTCCCGATGAACCTGGTTGGCACCCAGTAGGTGAGTGTGATCACCCGAATTGATGTCCTCCTGATCACGTTCGTTAAGGGGCCTGATCAGCAAGACGCCGCCGGCGCCCGGGAGGGAGTTCGGCGGCGTCTTGGGCGTAGGTCTTGGGAGGACGTCAGAACGGAGGGTTGTCTGGGTCCTCGGTCGGGAGGGGGACGTCGGACAGTAAGCTGAGCTGGGTCATATTTTCCTGCGAGCGTTCGTCGTGGTAGCGGTGGATCTGCCCCAGGTAGTGGGATTCGAACAAGATCAGGAAGTCGTGGAGCAGGGCCTGCAACTCGACGACAGCGTCGTCGCTGAGTTCGGGCCAGGGCAGGGATTGCGGATGGAGGGTTGCGGGCATGAGGGTCTCCAGGGGTTCAACGGCTTGCGGCGGCACGGCGCGGAGTGGGTTTTTCTGCGGGGGCGAACACGTCGAGGTAGAGTTTCTCGTCGAGCTGCGGCAGATCGCGCTGGGCGGCCACGGCGAGCAGTTCGGCGGCCAGGGTGGTGAGCAGGCGGTAGTTGCCGATGGCGTGGTCACACAGGGTGTGCTGGAGCGTGGGCGTCATCAGGCTGGCGTTGCCGGCGGTGTTGAGCAGATGCTGCAGGCAAGCCAGGAGTTCCTCGCGGCTGGCCGCTTCGGTGACCAGACGGGTGCGGATGCGGGAGCCGAGCGGGATCAGTTCCTCGCGGCGCAGCTTCTCGGGCAGGCGGGCATCGCCGGCAAGGATCACGCACAAGAGCGTCTGTGAGTCGAAGCGGGCGCTGGCCATCAGGCGCAGTTCGGACAGGACCGCGGGACTCATTTCCTGGGCTTCGTCGATCAGGAGCACTGCGCGCCGGCGGGTGGTGTCCAGATGCGCGAACCAGTTCTCGCGCAAGGCCTTGAAGCCGCCCCAGCGGTTGTGTGGGCGCAGGGGGACGCCGAAGAGATCGCCCATCTCGCGGTAGAAGTCGGCCAACTGGCTCTGCGGATGATGGATGGCGACGACGGTGAGATCGGGCAGCCGTGCCAGGCGTTCCGCGATCAGGCGCAGAACCACGCTCTTGCCGGTGCCGGGGTCGCCGTTGATCATGGCGAAGCCGCCTTCGCGGACCAGGCCCTGTTCGATGCGCCAGTAGAAGTCCTCGACGCGTGCGGGCACATAGAGCGCCTCGACCGGGATTTCGGTGGCGAATGGGTTCCACTTCAGCCCATAGAGGGCCAGTAATTTCGAGTTCATGCGGAGTCCTCTTCGGGGTCTGGGGTGGGCAGGTAGGCGGGCGGCAGGCCGGTGGCGGCATAGTCGGCCAGCAACTGGCGCAACAGCGGCGCCATCCCCGAGGGTGGCAGTGGCGTGAGCGCGCGTGCCGCAGGTGGCCGGACGCGTCGTTGTGCGTTGGCGTTGGCGGATTTGTCGAGCGGCAGCACCGGGCACAGGACGGTGCCGGTGCGGGGATCGACCAAGTCGACGCGGGTGCGATCCCACCGCGCGTAGCGCAGCGACACCCGGTCGAGGTGCTGGTAGCGGGCGGGGATCTCGAAGCGCTGCCCCTCCAGAGACACCGTGCCATCGGAGCGTCGCTGGCGGCGGGTGACCTCAACACGGAAAGCATCGGCCAGTGCCGCGACCGGCGGGCAGTCCCGGCTGACGTTCGGCCCGGCCAGATAGCGTTTCAGCGGGGTGGTGTCGAGTTCACTGTGGCGGGTGCGGTGATACTCCTGCTCGGCCCAAGCCTGCGTGGTCTGGTTGAGCACATCGAGGGTGAGTGGGGTTTGTCCCTCCAGCATCGGCATCAGGCGACCTTCGATACGCCCCCAAAGGGACTCTTGCTTCCCGTTCTGGTAGGGAGAATACGGTAGCGTCGTCTGGTGCAGCACACCCAGGCGCTGCAATCCGGCAACGGTTTCCTCGGCGATCATCGCTGCACCGTTGTCCGTCATCAGGGCACGCGGCAACCCGCGCTTCATGAGTGCCTGGGACAGGCCGTGGACGAGGCTCTGCGCCGTCTCGTCCAGGTACCACTGCAGGTGGCAGATCAAGCGCGAGCGGTCATCCAGGATGCCGAGCAGGTACGGTTTGACCCAGGCGCCCTCTCGGGTCAGTACCTTGCGCGAACCGTGGTGGAAGTCCAGGTGCCAGAGCGCACAGACATGGTCCAGCTCGTAGCTGCGCACCTCCAGCGCTGCGAATCGGTCGCGGGCGAGGATCGCGCCGTCGGTTGCACACTTCGGCCGCGCCTGGCGGAACATCCCGTGCGCCTTCAGATAGCGCCGCACCGTGGGATACGAGGGCATGCAGACCTCGCTGTCGGCCAGGTCCACGCACAGGTTGTCGAAGTGCAACTGCACCGTCCAGCCCGGATGTTCCCGGTATTGCTGCACCAGGGCGGCGATCACGGCCGGCGTCATGGCGGTGAAGTGGCCATGCGGGCGGCGCTGGTTGCGCAGTGCCGCCACCGGGTCGGGGGCCGACCGTGCCGCGTAATACCAGCGCTCCAGTGTGGACACCCCGAAGCGCACCTCGGTGCCGGTGACGGGATGGCGCCAGACGCGCTCGGCCAACGCCGCCAGTGCCGCCCGCAATGCTCCCGGTTCCGGCGGTGCGGCGAACAAGGGACCAATGATCGAGAAGCGCAAGCGCGCCCATCGATCACGCAACAGAGGATCGTTCGGTGGATGCACGTTCGTCTCCCAATATGCGCGGTGCCGGCGGCACCACGACCGGGAGAGAAGGCTACGCAGCGGGAATCGGTTCGACCATTGGCATCCTCTGCGGGAACTCAGCGCCCCTCGGGCGCCGTGATCGTGAGTGGGGTGAGCAAGGCCAGCAGGCACCGCAGCGGTTCGTGTTCCTGGCCGGGCAACTGCTCCAGGAGACCGTTCGGCAACCGTGCCGCAGCCACCGGCAGCAGGAACCGCGCACCCAGCACCCGCCACAGCGAGGTCCGCACAAAGTCTTCGCGCCACCACCGCCGCCACCGTGCCAGGGTGCGCCAGGGAATCGATAACGCTTCACACAACGCAGCCGCCGCCGTGCCGTGCCCGGCCGGCCGGGTTGACCCCAGCACCACCACCCAGCTCAGCCATACGCGCCGCCCCAGAAAACGCACCGACTGGCTGGTCGTCCGACGTCGGCACTGGCTGCAGCAGAAACTCAGCCGCGTCGCGTATTCAGCGCGGAACGCAGGCGGGCAGCCGCGCGGCTTGCGTGGATAGTTGGCGCGGTGTAGCACGCCGCCACACGGGCACCCGGCCGCCTGCGCCTCGGCCGCCAATGCCTCATCGATGTGGATTAGAAACCGGAAAAACTGGGGATCGGACAACGGAACATGGCACACTGTGAGTGTCTCTTGGCTTGGTAACCAGAGACTCCCCCAAAGGGCGCGTTCGTTCAAGCTCCCCGAGGGGGATCCCCCCTCAAACCTCACCCTGCGTGATCATTCCACCCGCAAACACCCTCAGTAAGGGTGATCGTACTCAGTAGGGCGCCCAAACGGTTGATCAGGTCCACCAGATGTTGGTGCTGCTCATCAACCGTCGACAGGCCGGTAACGAAATTGGCGTTCCACTGGAATGCAAGCATGGGAAGGGGCTCCCCTTGATGGATCCGGATCGCTGCTGCAAGAACACGCGCTGGAGGAAAATCGGTCGGGTACGGCCTGCCCAGGGTATACCCACTGGCGTAGGATCTGTATCCATTTAAGAACTGGTCTGATTCTAAGCCCGATCTCCTGGCTTGCAAAGGATCAAGGTCTGATTCAGTACCGACGCAACCCGCGGGGGTAGGGGTACCAGGGGTCGTACCAAGGGTCGTAATAGTACGGGGGGGGATGGCGATACGATCGGTCGGTGCGTGGTTCAGGCCACAGGTGGTGTCCGGCTGTGCGCACACGCACATAGTCGTAGTCGTGCTCGCCCACCGGTCGCGTGGCGATCCCGTCGATTGTTCCGGTCACGGTGAAGGCGCGCCCGGGCGTATAGATGGCAGGATCGAGGAAGCCCTCCACCACGGCCAGAAAACGGCCGTCGCTGCCGTCCCCTGAGTGTGGTCGCCCACGGTTATCCAGTTGGCGGGAGACCACCTCAACCAGAGTGCCGTGCTCCTGGTTTTCCACCCCGGCGATGGAGCCACCCCAACGCACGTGTTCTCCCTGGAAGCGCTCAGGGGCACCCCGTACCTCGGTGAGGTGCGGGCTGTCCGGGGGCGGTGCGGGTATGCCCTTGGGGGTTGCGGCGCAACCCACCAGTGCCGCCGAAGCCAGCAGAATGGGCAGCAGCAGTATGCGCATGGCAATCACCTGAGAAGCGGCCTGGGATGGCTGTATCCCGTTAAGACCACCGCGCCGGGTGCAGGTTCGCTTATCGTCCCATTCTCAGTGCGCGTACCTGAAGGCCCGAGGAAAATCGAGCGTCTGGGATTTTCTTGTGCTGGATCACTATCGCGGAAGTTGTCCTCGTGTAGTGTCTGCTGCGACATGCCTGATCGCGTGGAGTCAGCGCGGTATTTGCCAGTAAGCCTCATTTGGAGGGAATTTAAATGGTTGACGAAATGAAAGGTTCGCTCTCGGGACTGAACGAAGAAGAGGCCATGGAGTTCCACGGTGTCTTCATGACCAGCATGATGGGTTTCCTGGCGGTTGCCGCTGTGGCCCACGTCCTGGCCTGGATGTGGCGTCCCTGGGGTGTGGCTTGGTAAGACCGTTCGCCTGAATGGCGAAACGAGTTCCAGGTTGTACCTCCAGCAAAGCAGTAGAACCAGTTTTTTTCCGATATAGGAGACTTCAATATGTGGCGTACTTGGCTGCTGTTCGATCCGCGCAGAGCGCTGGTTGCCCTGTTTGCGTTCCTGGCCGTGCTGGCTCTTTTGATCCACTTCATCCTGTTGAGCACCGAGCGCTTCAACTGGATGCATAGCGCCTCTCTGGTTGACACGACCGAGCAGGTTGCCGTTCAGGAAACGGGCAAGTCAACCCTGGCCTGAACCGGCCTGAGACGGTCTGATGTCCACGCTCCCGGGCGTGGATGACCACGACGAGACTTTGGGGTTTACTTGTGCTGAGTCACGATGCCAAAACTTGTCCTGGTGTAGTGTCTACTGCGAAGTACGTGATCGCGTTGAATCGGCGCGGTATTTGCCAATAAGGCTCATTTGGAGGGAATTTAAATGGTTGATGAAACGAAAGGTTCGCTCTCGGGTTTGAACGAAGAAGAGGCCATGGAGTTCCACGGTGTCTTCATGACCAGCATGATGGGTTTCCTGGCGGTTGCCGCTGTGGCCCACGTCCTGGCCTGGATGTGGCGTCCCTGGGGTGTGGCTTGGTAAGACCGTTCGCCTGAATGGCGTAACGAGTTCCAGGTTGTACCTCCAGCAAAGCAGTAGAACCAGTTTTTTTCCGATATAGGAGACTTCAATATGTGGCGTACTTGGCTGCTGTTCGATCCGCGCAGAGCGCTGGTTGCCCTGTTTGCATTCCTGGCCGTGCTGGCTCTTTTGATCCACTTCATCCTGTTGAGCACCGAGCGCTTCAACTGGATGCATAGCGCCTCTCTGGTTGACACGACCGAGCAGGTTGCCGTTCAGGAAACGGGCAAGTCAACCCTGGCCTGAACTTGGCCTCAAGGCGTTTGATGCCCGACTGCCGGGCGGGATTGTTCTGTCATGCGCATCCCGCCCGGCATCAGGGTGGCCTCCTGAAAAACCCCGCCTTTTTTTAGTCCTCGCCGTTGAAGGACTGCCGCTTCCCGGCGGCCACTTGCCTGTCACCCCTGCCGCCTGGCTTGCCTTATCCCTTATTCCGTAAAAGGGATCTGTCCCCTTTTTTGGGGTTCAGTAGCGCGTCCAGTACGCTTAGAAAATGCTCCACGTCCAGGGGTTTGGTCAGGTATTCGTCAAAGCCCACGCTGATGCCGCGCTCCACGTCTCGTTCGGTGGCGAAGGCCGTCAGCGCCATGACCGGTATGGCAGCGGTGGCCGAGTTGGCGCGCAGCCGCTTGAGCACCTGATAGCCATCCAGTTCGGGCATGTTGATATCCAGCAGGATCAGGTCCGGCTCGTGGGCGGTGGCCAGCTCCAGGCCCAGACCTGGGTCGGGGGCGCTGAGCAGGCGCAGATGAGGGCGCCGGGTGAGAATCTGCGCCACCAGACGCAGGTTGGCCGGATTGTCGTCGATATGCAGCACGGTGTGGGTCTGGGTTGCGTCCCCCATGGATGCCGGCTGACTGCTGGGTTCCATGCGGGTCACCTCGACGGACTCCTGAACCCCCTGGGGCAGGCGCAACCAGAAGGTGCTGCCCTCTCCGGGCCGGCTGTCCACGCCAATCTCTCCCCCCATGACCTCTATCAGTCGACGGCTGATGGCCAGCCCGATCCCCGTGCCCTCAATGCCCTCCATGCACCCCTCCAGCCGGCTGAAGGGCAGAAAGAGCTGATCGAGCTTGTCCGGAGAAATGCCCTTGCCGGTGTCAGTGACGCTGATGCGCAGCCATCCCTGGAAATCCGGGCGGATATCCAGGCACACATCACCGCCGTCCCGGTTGTACTTGATGGCGTTGGAAAGCAGGTTGATCAACACCTGCTTGAGGCGTATCCGGTCGGCCAGGACCACCCAATTCTCGTCGTGGCCCGGGTCGATGCGGATCTGTCGGGCGTCGGCCAGGGGAGTGAGCAGCATCAGGCACTCGCGCACGAGTTCCCGCAGGGGGATGCTTTCGATGGACAGTTCCACCCGGCCAGCCTCCACGCTGGCCAGATCCAGCACCTCGTTGATCAGGTCCAGTAGATGACGACCGCCCTTGAGGATCTCGCCCACGCTGTCGGCCTGGATCTCATCCAGCGTGGGATCAGTCTCCAGTAACTGGGCAAAACCGAGCACGGCATTCATGGGAGTGCGCAGCTCATGGCTCATATTGGAGAGAAACTCCGATTTGGCCCGGCTGGCCCGTTCGGCTTCCTCCTTCGCTCTGCGTAGATCTTCCTCTGTCTGCTTGCGGTCGCTGATGTCCTTATGGCTGATCACTAACTGCCGACCGGATGCGGGTCCCCCGTCCAGAGGGGTGGCCAGTACCATGAAGGCTGTGCCATTAATTCGGTATTCGTCCTCGAAATGGGGCACCTGACCGCGCAGAACCTCCCGGATGCCCGCCGCGACCCGGCGCGCCTCGTCCGCTGACTCACCCTGAACCGCAGTGCACAGGGAGAAATAGTTGATGCCCCGTCCCACCGGGTCCTGGGCACCTTGGTGATGGCGGCTAAAGTCATCCCATGCACGGTTCACGGCGATGATCGTGCCCTCGTGATCCAGCACGCAGATGCTGGAGCGCAGCGAGTCGATAATGGCCTGAGTGAAGGCCAGCGTCTTGGCTTCGCGCTCCTGGGCGGCGGTTTCGATGGATCGGCGCTTGCGCTCCCGGTCCATCTGGTGCAGGGCGTGGGAGGTGTCCTCGACGATGCCCCGCAGCAATTGCAGAACATCCTCGGTGAACAGGCCCTTGTCGCGCCCCATGAAGCTGCCCAGGCCCAATAGCTCATCACCACGGAACAGGATGAAGTGGACGCAGGTACGTATGCCGTTGGCGCCCGCCCATTCCCGCCAGGCCTCGGGCGTATCGGGGGACTCGCAATCCTTGCACAGCAAGGGGCGGTCGTTCAGGCATTCCCAGGGATTGCCACGCAGTATTTCCCAGGTCTCTTGCAGAGGCAGTCCCCGGGCCTGTTCCTCGGTCAATCCATGGACCACAGGTTTTTTCAGTTGGGCATCGCCTCGGTGGCGCAGGCTGATGGCGCAGGCATCCAGGCCACCCTGTTCCACGAGGATGCCGGCCGTGCGATGCAATAAGGTCCCTTCGTCATCAATGCGGTTGATGCATTGATTCACCTGGGTGCGGGTGGCATACAGCCGAAAGATCTGTTCCAGACGCGATTGGGCCAGCTTGCGGTCGGTGATGTCGCGATTGACACCGCGCCGCCCCAGATAGGTGCCGTCGTCGTCCACCACCGGCTGGCAGTGGTGTTCGATCCAGCGGATCTCGCCATCCGGGCGATGCACGGCAAACTCCAGAGCCATGTGGGACAGATCGCCCTCTTGATGGCTCACCTCCGTCAGGTGCTGGCGCCAGCGCTGGGCATCCTCCGGGGTGAAGAGTGTGTACATCAGGTCCGGATCCTTCAGGAAGGCCTCCGGGGGATAGCCACTGATGTCCTCACACCCGGGAGAGACATAGACATAGCGGCCATCGGCACCGTACCAGTAATCCCAGTCCGGTGAGTGTTGTGCGGCAATGCGATAGCCACGTTCGCTCTCGCGCAGTTGCTCGTGGGTGGTGCGCAATTCCTCCTCTTGGCGCATCCGCTCGGTGAGATCCACCAGGGCGCAGGCAAATTCCAGGTCCCGCCCGTCGCGGCCGGGCAGGCGTGCCACGTGCAATTCTCCCGGGAAGTGATCCTGCTGCGCGGGGCTGGCACTAAAATGGACGTCTGCCAGTCGGGCCTGGCCGTCTCGCGCGGCCTGGCGCAGGGCCGCCTGGACGATGGCCTCGTGCTCACGATCCACCAGGCTGCACAGCCTTTTCCGGCGCAGATGGCTCACGTCGAGCCTGAAAGCCTTCGCCGCCTCCTGATTGGCCTCCAGGATCATGCCGCTTTGATCCACCACCAGGGATGCCATGGGCAGGCCGCCGAAGAAGGCAGCGTAGTTATCCAGTAACCGCTGGGTGACAAACTGGGATTCGCGCAGCTCGGCGTTCTGGATCTCCAGTTCCGACTCATACACGCTGAGGGTCTGTACCAGCTCGGCCAGGCTCACTTCACCCTGCTTGAGGAGGTTCTCGGCCTGTTCGAAATCGCCCTGCTCGACGGCATGCTGGGCACGTTTCAGGGCATGGCTGGACTGGGTCTCTTCTTGGGTCATTGCCGGCAATCTTGAGGCCGTGCGGGCACGGCATGAGCAGAGACCATGGTTCCGGCATGGCCTGCGGATAGCCCAGGGTCCTTTTCATGGCGGTGCCTGGAGTTTACCGAGCGAGGGTAGGGGATACAATTCGGTATGGGAAGGCTTGAAAGGGGGGGCATGCCATGGTCCAGATCGATGGCGACGGACTCCAGTCCCAACTGGATGCCTTCATGTGACCAGACAAGAAAAAAGCCGCTAAGGTTTCCCTTAAGCGGCTGATTTCGTTACTGCTTTTGGTGGGCGGTACTAGGATCGAACTAGTGACCCCTGCCGTGTGAAGGCAGTGCTCTACCGCTGAGCTAACCGCCCGATACGAAAGAAGCGCAGATTATAGGGAGGGCGGTGGGGGTCGTCAATACCTGATTTTCAGGTCGGTATATTCGGGTCTTGAGAGGCATCCTGGTCGGTCGCCATAGGCGGCACCCTGAGCACGTGTTGCGCTTCCTGCAGGGTGAAATCCAGGAAGGCTTGTCCCACTTGCGAGAAGCGTTTGCCACGTGGGTAAACCACGTACCAGTGCCGCCGAATGGGGAAGCCTTCCACATCCAGCACCACCAGCCGGTTCAACAGCAGTTCCATCTCCAGGGTATGCAGGGATAATACGCCCAGGCCCATGCCTGCCCCCACGGCCTGCTTGATGGCCTCACTGCTGTGCATCTGCTGTGCCGCGCGCAAGGCCACGCCGTGCTCCGCAAAGAAGCGTTCGGCGGCGCCCCGGGTTCCCGAGCCTGTCTCGCGCATGACAAAGCACTCGCCCGAGAGGCGGCTCAGTGGGATGTCCTTCTCGTTGGCCAGGGGATGCTCCGGTGGGGCAATGATCACCAGGGGGTTTTCCATGAAGGGGTGGGCCATGGGCTCGGAGGTGGGGGGTTGCCCCATGATGGCCAGATCCATGGCGTTGATGGCCAGCCGGTTCAGCAGTTCCTCCCGGTTGCTCACCTCCAGGGTGACCGAGACGCCCTGATGACGATTGCAGAAGGCAGCGATGAGCCGGGGTACGAAGTAGTTGGCGGTGCTGGCCGCCGCGATGGTGAGATGGCCGCGACGCAGACCCTTCATCTCGTCCAGCACCATCTCCACCTCTGCCAGTTGCGCGGCGATGGCGCAACTGTAGTGGTAAAGCTCACGACCGGCGTCGGTGAGATGGATGCGTTTGCCGATCTGTTCGAACAGCGGCAGGCCCACGTGCTCTTCGAGTTGCTTGATCTGCATGGAAACGGCGGGCTGGGTGAGATGGAGTTCCTCCGACGCCCGCGTATAGCTCAGATGTCGGGCCACGGCCTCAAAGGCCTTGAGTTGGCGGAAGGTGAAGTTCATCTTGGTCAATGTTGCCCCGCGCCATGATCATCCAAAGGGAACGATGCCTATCAACAAAACTCTTCTCGACCCGGTCGTGTCGTCAGAAGGGGATCGTTTCGCCACCGTCGTATTCCACTGCCGTGGTCTCGTACATGGCATCTTCTGCTTCCTTGTTCATCACGATGATGCTGATGCGCCTGTTGATGGGGTCCTCGGGGTCCTCCCTGTTGAACAGCACGGTGGAACCCAGGCCCATGACGCGTCCCACCTTGTCGCCTTCCATGCCGCCCGCCACGAGTGCACGCCGTGCCGCATTGGCCCGGTCGGTGGACAACTCCCAGTTAGTGTAGTCGGCACTGGGGAAGGGGCGGGCGTCGGTATGCCCGGTGATGGTGACGCGATTGGGCACTGCGTTGATGATGGCACCCAATTCGCCAAGGATTGCCTGGGAGTAATTGAGAAGCCGATCGCTGCCAAGATCAAACATGGGGCGGTTTTCGCGATCCACGATCTGTATCCGCAGACCTTCGGGTGTGATGTCCAGTAATAGCTGGTCCTTGAAGGGCTCCAGGGCCTGGCTTTTGTCCAGTGCTTCTTCCAGTACTTCCATCAACGATTCCAGACGCTCTTCGTCCTGTTCGCGTGCCATCTCTTCGGCACGCTCCATGTCGATGGCCCCTTCAAAGTCGATGATGGATGGAGAAGCGCCGTCACCCTCGGTGGGATGGGGTGGCGTGGGGCTGATGCCCATGGCAGCCGAAGGGTTCTGGAAATATTCCGAAATGGCGGCCTTTTGCCGTTCATCCGTCATTCCCAGGATCCAGAGCAACAGGAAAAACGCCATCATGGCGACGGCAAAGTCGGCAAAGGCAATCTTCCAGGCGCCACCATGGTGGCCTGCCTTCTTGACCACCCGCTTGATGACGATGGGTTGCTTCTTGTCTTCGGCCGCCATGGGCCCTTACTCCTTGGCGCCGCGCAGGTGGGATTCCAGTTCCGCGAAGCTTGGGCGCAGGTCGGATGCCATGGCCTTGCGGCCGAATTCCACCGCCACCTGAGGGCTGTAACCCTGGACATTGGCGAGGATGCAGGCCTTGAGGCAGGCGAAGAACTTGGCTTCCTCCTCGGCCCGGCGCTCAAGGGCAGAGCTCATGGGGCCGACAAAACCATAGGCAAGCAGGATACCGGTGAAGGTCCCCACCAGGGCGGCCGCGACGAGTCCGCCAATCTTGTCAATGGGTCCGTCCAGGGCGCTCATGGTGTTCACGATGCCGAGCACCGCCGCCACGATACCAAAGGCCGGCAGGCCATCGGCAACCCGGGCCACCGCATGGGAGGGCTCCGCCGCTTCCTCATGGTGGGTTTCCAGGTCGATGTCCATGAGGTTGTCCAGTTCGAACGGGTTCATGGCGCCGCTCACCACCAGACGCATGTAATCGCAGATGAATTCCACCGCGTGATGGTTCTTCGCAATTCGGGGATACTTTTCGAACAGCGGGCTGCTCTCGGGTTCCTCAATGTCTGCCTCGATGGACATCAAGCCTTCCTTGCGGGCCTTGGAAAACATCTCGTACATCAGGCCGAGCAGTTGCAGATAGTCGTCCTTCTTGTAGGTGGAACCGCCCATGAGTCTGGGTATGGCCTTGAACACCTGGATGATGGTCTTCATCGGGTTGGCAATGATGAAGGCGCCCAGCGCCGCCCCACAGATGATGACAAACTCGTATGGCTGCCAGATGAGGATCAGCTGCCCGCCGTGCGCCGCCCAGCCACCTAATACGGCAACAGTAACGATGATTGAACCAAGGATCAGATTCACGAGCCGCTAACCTCCGGGATTGGCGCGATGACTGCGGGGGGGGTGGCTTGCCGATTTAAAACCACGCGATAATAGCGCAATCAAGACGCCCGTCACACTCACTGGACTCAGGAGCCACATTGATGGACAAAAAATCGCTGGCGGACTGGGTGCATCACCTGGGGGATCGGGATCTGCCGCTGCTCGAGGGAACCGCTGCCATCTTGTCCATTGTGGAGGCTAACCCCCAGATGAGCATGCGGGCGGTCGGGCGCCTGGTGCAGCGGGATCCGGGGCTGGCCCTCAAGCTCATTCGGGTGGCCAATGGCGTACCCCATCGTCACTTTCGCACCGAGGTGGTGGCCCTGGACGAGGCCGTGATGATGATTGGCACCGACGGGTTGAAGCGGACCATCCGTGAACTGGAAAAGGTGCCGGATGTGCTCTCCACGAATGCCCAGTCCTATTACCGTTATCTGGCGGGCCGGGTGGCCTATGCGGCGGCTCTGGCGGAGGCCTGGGCCGAGAACCGTCACGACATGATCCCCTCCGAGGTGGGCCTGGCAGCGTTGCTGTACGACCTTGGGGAACTGGTCTGGACCATCCATGACGAGCGGCGCATGGCGCGCTACATGGAGCTGGTCCGTGACGGACAGGTGCTGCCCCATGAAGCCGAGTACGTGGCCCTGGATGTCAGCCTGGAAACGGTGGGTCACGCCCTGGCGGAGCGCTGGCAACTGCCGGCCATGGTGCGCGAGTGCATGTGTCCTGCCAATGCCCGTCATGCCCGGGCCATGGGGGTGATGCTGGCCTCCAACCTGGCCCGGGATGCGATGGCGGCCTGGGACCACCCGGGCGTGGGGGGCAACCTGGACCAGGCGGCTCGGTATCTGGACTGTAGCTCCGAGGAACTGGCGGACTACATCAACGGTGCCACTGAGCATTTCAATACCCATGTGGATCTCTACGGTCTGGATCCTGTTCCCTTGCTGGACGAAGAGAAGGTCAAGGCCTATCGGGAAGCGGGGGCCAAGCCGCCTGAGCCGGTCTTCTGCCTCATGCCCCGGTCTGATCGGTATGAGCAGGCCCGCCGCCAACTGGCCTCCCACTCACTGGAGAACCGGGACCAGGTTCTGGATGTGTTGCTGGAGGGGTTGCACGAGGGCCTGGGGCTGAACCGGGTGGTATTCGCGCGACTCAGCGACATTGGTGACACCCTGTCGGCCGAGCGCATGGAGGGCACCGATCACGAGCCGGCCTTCAATCGTTTTGAGCTCAACCTGGCCGGGGGGCACCTGATCGCGGTGATGATGAAGCGGCCCTCGGCCTTCTGGTTGAACCCCTCCAATTGTGACGAGGTATGGCCGCGGGTGCCCCACTCCATGCGCACCCTGATTGGTGTGCGAGAGTTCTTCGCCCATTCGGTATTTGTGGGGGACCAGCCTTACGGCCTGGTCTATGCGGACCGCCGCTCCGGATCCTGCGCGCTGGATAGGCGGGCGCTGAAGGGGTTCAAGGCGCTGGTTGAACTGGCCACCGCCCATCTGGAATCGTTGCGACAGGCAGGCCAGGGGCGCCTCTGAGGGCGCCCCGGCCACCTCGAGGGTTTTATTGCCCGTAACGGCGTTCGATGTACTGCTCCACCAGCACCTGAAACTCCTCGGCGATGCGCTCGCCCTTGAGGGTGACGGTCTTTTCGCCGTCCTCGTAGACCGGTGCGATGGGCGTTTCGCCGGTTCCCGGAAGGCTGATGCCGATGTTGGCGTGCTTGCTCTCCCCGGGGCCGTTCACCACGCAGCCCATTACCGCCACGGTCATCTCCTCCACACCGGGATACTGCCGGCTCCATTCGGGCATCTTGTGGCGGATATAGTTCTGGATGTCCTGGGCCAGATGCTGGAAGTAATCGCTGGAGGTACGGCCGCAACCGGGGCAGGCCACCACCGCCGGCAGGAATCGGCGCAGCTCCAGGCTTTGCAGGATCTCCTGGGCGACGATGACCTCCTTGGTGCGTTCCGCGCCCGGCTCCGGAGTGAGCGAGACGCGGATGGTATCGCCAATGCCCTCTTGCAGCAGGACCGCCAGACCGGCGGTGGAGGCGACGATGCCCTTCACACCCATGCCGGCCTCGGTGAGGCCCAGGTGCAGGGGGTAGTCGCAGCGCGAGGCCAGGTCCTTGTAGACGCGGATCAGGGGCTGCACGCCGCTGACCTTGCAGGAGAGGATGATCCGGTCCCGGGGGAGGCCAATCTCCTCGGCCCGCGCGGCGCTGCCCAGCGCTGACTGGATCAAGGCCTCGCGATTGACGTCATGCATGCCCAGGGGCTGGGGTTGGCGGGCGTTTTCGTCCATCATGCGGGCCAGCAGGTCCTGGTCCAGGCTGCCCCAGTTCACGCCGATGCGTACTGGTTTGTCATACTGGCAGGCCATCTCGATCATTTGCGCGAACTGGGTGTCGCGCTTGGCGCCGCGACCCACATTGCCCGGGTTGATGCGCAGCTTGGCCAGTGCCTCGGCGCAGGCGGGGTACTTGCTCAGGAGCTTGTGACCGTTGAAATGGAAATCCCCCACCAGGGGGGTGTTCACCCCCAGGGCATCCAGGCGTTCGCGAATCCTGGGGACCGCCGCAGCGGCCTCGTCCGTATTCACGGTGATGCGTACAAGCTCAGAGCCGGCGCGGGCCAGATCGGCCACTTGCCTGGCGGTGGCGTCGATGTTGGCGGTGTCGGTGTTGGTCATGGATTGAATGACCACCGGGGCGTCGCCACCCACGGTGACATGGCCCACGCGAACCGGAACGGTGGTGTGCCGGCGGTACTCAGGATTGTTCGTCATCATGGTGTGCGGTACTGGCAGATTGAGGTGGAACAATGGTAGCAGGTTGCCCGCCACCCTTGTACGGGCGGGGGATGATCCTGCCACGGTAAAAAGGACATCGGGACGATTCAATGAACTTCACTTTCCTGCATGCGGCGGATCTGCACGTGGACAGCCCCCTCAAGGGGCTGGACCGTTATGAAGGGGCGCCGGTGGAGCGTTTGCGCAACGCCACGCGCCAGGCCCTGGAGGCCCTGGTGGATACCGCCCTGAATGCCCGGGTGGACTTCCTGCTGCTGGCCGGAGACATCTACGATCGGGACTGGCAGGACTTTCATACCGGCCTGTTCTTCCGTGAGCAGATGGTTCGCCTGGAGCGAGGCGGGGTGCGGGTGTTCATGGTGCAGGGCAACCATGATGCCCAGGGGGTGATCAGTCGCCAGTTGCATTTGCCCGAAAACGTGACCGTCTTTTCCAGTCGAACGGCACAGACAGCGCAACTGGAGCCGCTCTCCGTGGCCATTCATGGGCGCAGCTTTCCCAATCGCGCGGTGGATGAGGACTGGGTGCCCGAATACCCGGCACCGGTGACCGGGTGCTTCAATATCGGGTTGTTGCATACCAGCCTGAGCGGGCGGCCGGGCCACGACCGTTATGCCCCGACCGATGTGGCCGCGCTCACCGCCAAGGGTTACGACTACTGGGCGCTGGGGCATGTGCATCATCGCGAGGTGGTGTGTGAAAGCCCGCGCATCGTCTTTCCCGGCAATCTGCAAGGCCGTCATGCCAACGAAACCGGCCCCAAGGGTTGTGATCTGGTGCGGGTTACGCCCGCGGGCATCCAGTCCGAATTCATGCCCCTGGATGTGGTGCGCTGGCATCGGATCGAGCTGGATGTCACCGATCTCGAGGATATCGCCGCCTTTGTGCGCCGGGTCTCCAGGGCCCTGGAGCAGGCGCTGGACGGGGATCTGGAGCGACTGCATGCGGTGCGTGTACATCTCACCGGCATGAGTGCCCTGCAGGATCTTGAGGCCCGTCAGCCCGGCACGCTGGAAGCCCAGGTGCGGGCTGCCGCACAGGACCTGGATGGGCCCCAGGTGTGGGTGGAACAGGTGCGGGTGCGCCTGAGTCGTCCGCTGGAGCGGGGTCAGGTGGCGGCCCGGGATGACGCCGTGGGCGAGTTGCTGCGTCTGGTGGATGAAATGATGGAGGATCCCGACCGGGCCGCCGAATTTCTGCAACAGCCGCTTGCGGGTCTTCTGGACAAGATCCCCGGGGAGGTGGATCTCCCTGACTGGGTCGAGCTGAAGGATGAACAGCAGGTGCGGGATCTGCTGCTGGATGCCGAATCCACCGTGCTGGCACGGCTGGGCGAGGCGGGGCAGGGCGAATCATGAAACTCATTCGGCTGGATCTTCAGGCCTTTGGGCCGTTCACCGACACGCAGATTGTCTTTGGCCAGGCCGATGATGGGCGGGACGCTGACGGTCTGCACCTGATCTACGGCCCCAATGAGGCCGGTAAATCCTCGGCGCTGCGGGCCATGACGGATCTGCGTTTTGGCATTCCTGCACGCAGTCGCGATAACTTCGTTCACGATTTCAAGCGCTTGCGCCTTGCAGGTGTGTTTGTGGATGCCCGAGGGGAGCCCGTCTATCTGGCGCGTCGCAAGGGGCGGGGCGTCACCCTGCACAGGCCAGACAGCAAGGACGACACCCTGACCGATGCGCCCGCGGCCACCCCGGAGCAGGAGCAGCAACTCACTGGCGGGCTGACGCGAGAGGCATTCGAGGCCATGTTCGGCCTGGATCACCTGCGCTTGCGCGAGGGTGGGGATCGCTTGCTCAAGGGGGAGGGGGAACTGGGGTCTGCCCTGTTCGAGGCCAGCGCCGGCACCCGGGGCATCGCCGGCATACTCGAGGCCCTGGATACGGATGCCAAAGGCCTTTTCAGTTCACATGGACGGGCCACCCAGGCGGTGATCAATGAAGCCCGGGCGACCCTGGAGGCGCAGCGCAAGGTCCACAGGGATGCACTCACGCGACCCGCAGAGTGGCAGGCCCTGGAGCGCAGTCATCAGCAGGCCCTGGAAGAACTCACCAGTCTGGAGAAAGCCCTGGAGGAAGCCCAGCGGCATGAGAAGGATCTGGCGGGCCTGCGAACCGTGGCGCCGCTTCTGGAGGACCTGGACCGTTTGCGCAAGGAGCTTGCGTCGCTTGAAACCGTGCCCGACCTGGTGGCCGAGGCCCGCGAGCAACGCCTGTCGGCCCAGCAGGCCCGCGGCCGTGCCCGCCAGGACCTTCGCGATGCCGAGACCCAGTGGCAGGAATGCGAGCGTCGATTGCAGGCCCTGGTGATTGAAACCCCGCTGCTGGAGCATGCGGCCACCATCGAGCGGTTGGCCGGGCGCCTGGAGACGGTGACCGAAGCCCGGGTGGAGCTTTACCGTCAGCAGGCCCGCGTGGAGCGGCTGGATGCCCGCCTGACCGAACAGGCTCAACGCCTGGACGACAAGGCTGATGTGGGGAGGTTATTGAAACATCTGCCTTCGGCGGCCGATCGGGCTGCCCTGGAGGAGGATCTCAATCAGCTGGCAGTGATCGGGCCGCGTCTGGAGGATCGCCGGTCGCGCCTGGAGACGTTGGAAACGGCCGAGCGGGAGGCGGAGCACGAGGCCGCAGCCCCTGAGGCGACGGCCAGCGAATCCCTCGCCCAGGCGCTGCATCAGGCCCGGGCCCTCGGGGAGGTGACCGCAGATACCCAGGCCGTGAAGCGGGATCTGGAGGATATGCACAGCCAGTTGCAGCAGCATCTGGCAGATATGGGGCAGGTGGAGCTTCAGGTCGTGCGGGAATCCCGGCCCTTGATGCAGGCTCAGCTGGATGAGGCCCGGGATGCCCAGGGCGCGGTGGAGGACACCCTGCGGGCGCTCAACGAGGAGGAGGCGCGCCTGCAACGGGATCGGCAGGAACAGGCCAGACAACTGGAGCAGCTGACGGCCGGTGGTCGGGTGGTGACCCTCGATACCCTGCTTGAAGCCCGGGCATGGCGCGATGCCCTGTGGTCGCGTCTGAGGCAGACCTATGTGGAAGGCCAGAGCGCTCCAGAAGCGGCGATGAAGGATCTCGACCTGACGCGCCCCTTGCCAGAGAGCTTTGAGGTCGCTCAGATGCAGGCCGATCATCAGGCAGATCAGCTCAGGGAGAATGCCGGGCAAGCCGCGCGCATCCAGGAATGCCAGGGCAGGATCAAGGCCATGGATGAACGCCATGGGGAGATCCAGGCCCGGCTTGCGCAAGGGCAGCGGGAGCGTGAGGCATTGATTGAACAGTGGCAGACGCGTCTGCAGGCTCAGGGGCTGCCGGATCTTTCCCCCGATGCCCTGGGGCAATGGCAGGGGCGCCGCGAGGCCCTGCTGGAACTGGCGAGGCGACTGGAGCGGCTGGAGCGCAGCCAGTCAGAGCGTGATGAGCAGCGTCGGCAGGCCATGGAAACACTGAGCCAGGCCTTGTGTGCCGTTGGCGAGCGCCCGGCTGGAACGGACCTGGCGGTGCTGATCGAGCAGGCGGGTGCCTGGGAACGCCAGGCCACCGCCGCCCAGGGGCGTCGTCAGGAGCGCGAGCGCCATGCACGGATCCGGCAAAGGGATCGGGATGCATTGCTTCGGGACATCGACGCCATGGAACGGGAGTGGCAGGCCCGCACCCGCGCCGTTTCGGCCTGGCATGAACGCCTGGGTCTGCCCGCGACGGCAGGGCCGGCCGAGGTGCGCGCCCGTCTGGAGGAACTGGATACCCTGGAGGCCCTGAGTGTCGAGCGGGGGGATCTACTCGCCGCGCAAGCACGCCAGCAGGCGCTGGTGCGGGACTTTCAGGATCAGGTGGCCGGCCTGGCCCATCTTCTGGGTGAACCCACGCCCAGCTCGCCGGATGACTATGCGGGTCAGTTGCAGACGAGGCTGCGGGTTGCCCGGGAGCGAGAGCATCAGCGGGCCATGGGCCTTCAGGAGCAGGGCGCGGCAGCGGCCGCTCGGGAGCGGGCCCGGCAAGAGCTCGATACCCAGGCCAGGGCGCTTGAGGCCTTGTGCCAGGCGGCCGATGGGGTCGGGGAGGACGATCTGCCCGGGATCGAGGCCAGAGCCGACCGCAAACGTCAGGTGCGTATGGGCCTGGAGGAGCGGCAGCAGCAGCTTGCCCTGGCCTCCATTCGATCGGAGGCGGACTTGCGCCAGCGTCTGGAGGGGTTGGACGTGATCGCCATCGAGGCGGACCAGGCCCGCTGTCAGGTAGAGATCGAACGCCTGGGGCAGGCGGTGGCCGAGGCCCGCAAGGTTGAAGAACGCACCCGCAGGGATCTTGAAGAGGTGGACACCTCTGACGAGGCGGCCCGTGCCCGGGAAGCGATGGAATCGGCTGCCGCCCGTATCCAGGGGGCCATCCGGCCCTGGATGCGCCTGCGCCTGGCCCATGCATTGCTGCAGGAGGCGCTTCATCGATTCCGTCAGCGTTCCCAGGCGCCCATGGTGGCGGCAGCCTCGAACTATCTGGCGTTGATGACTCAGGGGCGCTATGCGCGCCTAGAGGCCGATGAATCCCAGGACGTACCGGTACTCAAGGCCATGCGGGATGACGGCACCCTGATCGGCGTGGATGCCATGAGTGAGGGCACCCGCGATCAGCTCTACCTGGCACTGCGCCTGGCGGCCCTGGAGTTGCGACGGGAGTCCCATCCCGGCATGCCGGTCATCCTGGACGATGTACTGATGACCTCGGACGATGCCCGGGCCGGTTTGATCCTGCAGGCGCTGGCACGGTTTGCCGGGGCGGGGCAGGTGATGCTGTTCACTCATCACCGGCATCTTCTGGAAGTGGCCCGGGAGGCGGTGCAGGCCAACGCCCTGCACATCCATGAATTGGGGCGTGAGCGCGGCGCGGCTTGACGCTCCTGCAGCAAAGCCCGCATAATTCAACGCCTTTCCGGCGCCCGTGCGCCGTAGATACCGAGCAATGGTGACCTGCACCGGTCCCCTCGCGACAACAAGCTGTGAACCCCGCCAGGCCCGGAAGGGAGCAACGGTAGCAGTGGACTTGGGCGCCGGGGTGCGGCTGGTGTGGGTTACCACCCTTTCGAGGCCATGCCGGGCTTGGCACTCTTCAGCGACCCGCAACGAGATCCATGAGCTATCAGGTCCTGGCCCGCAAGTGGCGTCCCCGCACCTTCGAACAACTGGTGGGCCAACCCCACGTGGTGCGCGCCCTCTCCAATGCCCTGCGTGAAGATCGCCTCCACCATGCCTATCTATTCACCGGCACCCGTGGCGTGGGCAAGACGACCATCGCCCGCGTTCTGGCCAAGTGCCTCAACTGCGAAACGGGCATCACCGCCCAGCCCTGCGGCCAATGCAGCGCCTGCCGTGAGATCGACGAGGGCCGCTTTGTTGATCTGATCGAGGTGGACGCCGCCTCCCGCACCCGTGTGGAAGACACCCGGGATCTGCTGGAAAACGTGCCCTATGCCCCCACCCGGGGCCGCTTCAAGGTCTACCTGGTGGACGAGGTGCACATGCTCTCCACCCACAGCTTCAATGCCCTGCTCAAGACGCTTGAAGAACCCCCGCCCCACGTCAAGTTTCTGCTCGCCACCACGGATCCGCAAAAGCTTCCGGTCACCGTGCTCTCCCGCTGCCTGCAGTTCAATCTCAAGGCCATGCCGCCGGAGATGATTCATGGCCATTTGCTCCAGTTGCTGGAGCGGGAAGGTATCCAGGCCGAGTCGGCGGCGGTGATGCAGGTGGCCCGGGCCGCCTCGGGCAGCATGCGCGACGCCCTGAGCCTGCTGGATCAGGCCATCGGTTTCGGGGGCGGCGTGCTGCGCGAGGCCGAGGTGCTGGACATGCTCGGTGCCATCTCCCGAGACCATCTGAAACGTCTTCTGGAGGCCCTGGCCGAGGGCGATGCCCGTGAACTGCTGGCAGCGGTGGACGTGCTCTCGGAGCAAGCGCCGGACTATGGCGCGGTGCTGGGGGAGGTCATCACCCTGCTGCATCACCTGGCCCTGGTTCAGCAAGTGCCCGAGGTGGCGGACAGCTTGCCTGATGATCCGTCCATGCTCAGGGATCTGGCATCACGACTGTCACCTGAGGATGTCCAGCTGTTCTACCAGATCGCCCTGATCGGGCGCCGCGACCTACCCCTGGCGCCGGAGCCCCGGGCCGGTGTGGAGATGGTCTTGTTGCGCATGCTGGCGTTCCGGCCGGCGGAGGCCTCGCAACCGACAGCCGCTGCCACCCAGGCGCCTTCGTCTGCGCCTGCCGGCAAACGCCCAGCTGCGTCGTCACCCGGGCCGGAGCCATTCCCCGCGCCTGCACCGACACCCTCTGCGCCCCCAGCGCCCCCAGCGCCCCCAGCGCCCCCAGCGGCCCCTTCGGTGCCGGCGTCCGGGAGCGGCGAACTGGACTGGCCGCAACTGGCCGCCAGCCTGGGGCTTGGGGGTATCCCCGGTCAGCTGGCCAGCCATTGCGCATTGTTGCGCTACGATGGTGGTGAGTTGGTCCTGGGCCTGGCACGTCAGCACGATAACTTCAGGACCACCAAGGCTCAGGACAAGCTCCAGGAAGCGCTGCGCCACCACCTGGGTGAAGAGGTGAAGCTCACCATCCAGGTAGGGAATGCCCAGGGAGAGACCCCGGCAGCCATGGCCGCACGTCGCGATGCGGAGCGTCAGCGGGCGGCCGAGCAGTCCATCGACGAGGATCGCTGGGCGCAGGGACTGAAAGAGCAGTTTGATGCGGAACTGGTCCCGGGCTCCGTGCGTCCGCGCGATCGGGAGTAACGCCCGGCCCGGTCCAGGTCATGGATTCGGGCTGGCGATGATGTTTCATTGACCCCGAGGCTTTACACTAGGCCTCTTGATTCCACTGACGTACGTAAGGTGAAGATATGCTGAAAGGCGGACTTGGCAATTTGATGAAGCAGGCCCAGAAGATGCAGGAGGACATGGCCAAGGCGCAGGCTGAGCTGGCCGAGATGGAAGTGACCGGTGAGTCCGGCGGTGGCCTGGTGACCGTGGTCATGACCGGCAAGCATGCCGTGCGCAAGGTGGGCATCGACCCCAGTCTGCTGGAGGATGACCGCGATATGCTGGAAGACCTGCTGACTGCCGCCATGAATGACGCCGTGCAAAAGGTTGAAGACATGACCCGGGAACACATGGGCAACCTGACCCAGGGCATGGGTCTGCCCCCGGGCTTCAAGATGCCTTTCTGAGCCCTTCGTGGCCGAAACCTCTTTGCTGGAGCGCCTGGTGGAGGGCCTGAGATGCCTCCCCGGCGTAGGCCCGAAATCCGCCCAGCGCATGGCATTGCATGTGCTGGAGCGGGATCGCGAGGGGGCTTTGCGCCTGGCGGCCGTGCTGCGCGAGGCCGTGGAACGCATCGGCCACTGTCGGGTGTGCCGCACCCTCACCGAGCATGAGGTCTGTCATCTGTGTGCCGATTCGGGGCGCGACCGGCAGGTGATGTGTGTGGTGGAGGCGCCTGCGGATGTGCTCGCCATCGAGCAGGCCACCGGCTTTCGCGGCCAGTATCATGTCCTGCTGGGGCAGTTGTCTCCCCTGGATGGCGTGGGCCCCGAGGAACTGGGGCTGGATCAGCTGGAGGCGCGACTGGGAGCAGGGGAGGTTACCGAACTGATCCTGGCCATGGGCACCACCGTGGAGGGCGAGGTGACAGCCCACTATATCAGTGAGATGGCCCGGTCCCGGGGTATCCGTACCACCCGTATCGCCCATGGGATTCCCCTGGGGGGCGAGCTGGAATATGTGGACCGTGGCACCTTGTCTCATGCCTTCGACGGGCGCCGGGAATACTGAATGCGAACACGCTATCCGCCTGAAACCGTGATGGGGAATGCATGACCGATTGTATTTTTTGCAAGATTGCCGAAGGCACCATCCCTGCCGACAAGGTGTATGAGGACGACCTGGTTGTGGCCTTTCGTGACCTCAACCCAAAGGCCCCGGTGCATGTGCTGGTGATACCGCGCAAGCATATTGCCACCCTCAACGACCTGACCGAGGAAGATCATGCCGTCCTGGCCCGGTTGCAGTGGGTGGCCACTCGCGTGGCACAGCAGGAGGGGATCGCCGAGGATGGCTACCGAACCGTGATGAACTGCAATGCAGACGGTGGACAGTCCGTCTACCATATTCATCTGCACGTGCTGGGTGGGCGCCAGATGGAGTGGCCTCCGGGCTGACCATTCACTGAGGATCGCTGGAATGAACAAGTCTCTCTCAACTCTATGCCTGGGCGCGGTGCTGTCGTGCGCAGCAGGCGTGAGTGCGGACGAGGCACTGCATCCGGCGCTCTCTCCTGGTGTCAGCCTGTCTCAGTGGGATGTCTCCAGTGTCTGGGGGGGCGAGTCTGAGGTAGGGCCGCGCTTCACCGTGGGGCCGTATTGGGAGAATTTCCTCACCCAGGGTAACGGACACCTGAGGGCCCTGGACGGGCGTCTGTTCCGCGAGAGCCTGGATTATGACTTGCGGCGGCAGGCCGATCGTGTCCCGGCACCCAGGGGGCGCATGACGGGGACTGGTATCGAGGCCGTGGGCGGGTACCAGTTGGGCTATGTGGCCGACCGGGTGCGCTACGATCTGGTGCTGGGCGTGGGCTATGACCGGGTTCGCCAGGCCTGGGACCGGGGGGTGCGGAATGCCGGCCGGGTCGGTGGCTTTGAGGATGAACTGCACCCCGTTTTCTACACCCGCATCGGGGCAGGCCCGGTCTTCGAAACGGAACAATGGCGTGGGCGTCTGCATATGGGCCTGAAATACCCCCTGGACCTGGATGACGAACTGGATCTGACGTCCCTGATGTTTGGTCAGGATCCGGCACACGTGTCCCAGTACCACTCCGGGAGTTTTGTGAACTTCAGCAACCTCTTCCTGCTGGGGGGCAACGAGTTCCGCCTGGACTTCTATTACGACCGGTATCGGCTGTCGTCCCCGGGTCTGGGGGGAGGCGGCCTTGACGCATCGGGGCTGGATTGCCTTGATTGTGGCACTGGCTCCACCCAGAGCAATGTGGAGATCTTCGGTATCGAGATGGGTGTGAATTTCTAGGCATCGGGCCCACCGGCTGTTTTACCCCGGTAGCAGGTTCCGGTAGCTTTCATATCGCCGCGGGCTGATGTGCCCGGCCTTCACCGCCTCCAGCACCGCACAACCCGGCTCCACCGTGTGGCTGCAATCCTGAAAGCGGCATTCCCCCGCCCGTTCGCGAAGCTCTACGAAGCCCTGCACCAGTGCCTCCCGGGAGGCAGGCCCGGGCGTGAAGTCACGGACACCAGGGGAGTCGATCAGGGCGCCGCCACATTCCAGGGGATACAGCGTGGCATTGGTCGTGGTGTGCCGCCCACCTTCGCCCCCCATCTCGGAGAGGGCGCCGATGCGGATCTCCAGGTCCGGCAGCAGGGCCTTGACCAGCGACGACTTGCCCACCCCCGACTGACCCACCAGCACACTCACTCCCGAAGACAGTGCAGCCCGGAGTGTGTCCATGCCCTGATTGTGGGGGACGCTGGCGTGTATGACTTCGTAACCCAGGTCCCGATACTCGGTCAGGGGTGAGGGCAACGGAGCCCCCGCGGGCAACAGGTCCACCTTGTTGAAGAGGATCACGCCCCGGGCGGGCATGCGCTCAATGGCCGCCAGATAACGATCCACCAGCGACCAGTTGGGTTCTGGGGCCGGGGCAATGACCACCACCACCTGACTCAGGTTGGCCGCCACGCTCTTGGGGTTGCCGCGAGGGTCCACCCGCTCCAGCAGGTTGGTGCGTGGCAGGATGTCGGTGACCACGGCGTGCCCCTGGGCATCCCGATGCCACTGCACCCGATCATTGCACACGCCGTGCTCCAGGCGTCGGCGGGTGGTGCAGCGGTGGACCACTCCCTGGTCGTCTTCCACTAATACCTGTGATCCGAAGCGGGTGACCACCCGGCCGGCCATGGATTGGGTCATTGCGTGTTCCGTGGGTTGTCTATGTGTGCAGCAACTGATCCACCTTGGCGGCACAGATGAAGTCGTTCTCCGACAGGCCGCCAATGGCATGGGTGGAGAAATCCACCTGGCATTGATTGTAACTCACGGCCATGTCCGGATGATGATCCTGCTGATGGGCGATCCAGGCCACGGCATTCACAAACGCCATGGTTTCATGGTAATTGCGAAAGCGCACCGTGCGGCTCAATTTCCCGGCGTCGTCGGACAGCTGCCAATCGCTGGCGAGCTTCTCCATCATGCCCTTGGCCGCTTTCTCGTCAAGAGGGGCGACCCCACCTTCGCAGGGTACGCACTGTTTCTGGCTCAGTGACTCGTTCATGCAACCTCCCAGGGCGGCGGGGGCCGCCTCGAAAATGCGCGTGTCTACGGTGTAGACTGTGCCACAGACGTCACGTTCGAACAAAAAAGGAACCCCATGAGCCCTCACCCGGATAACCTGGTCTGGATTGACCTTGAGATGACCGGTCTGGACCCCCAGTCTGACTACATCATCGAGATTGCCACCATCGTCACGGACAAGAATCTCAACATCCTGGCCGAAGGACCGGTCATCGCCATCCACCAGAACGAGGAAATCCTCGGCGGTCTGGACGACTGGAATCACAGCACGCACAGCCGCTCCGGACTCCTTCAGCGGGTGCGGAGCAGCATGTACAACGAGGTGGATGCCGAGCAGGCCACCCTGCGTTTCCTGAAGGATTACGTGCCGGCACGCACATCACCCATGTGCGGCAACACCATCTGCCAGGACCGGCGCTTTCTATACCGCTGCATGCCCGACCTGGAAGCATTCTTCCATTACCGCAACCTGGATGTGAGTACGCTCAAGGAACTGGCGCGGCGCTGGGCACCCGAGGTGCTCAATTCCCTCTCCAAGGATGCCACGCACCAGGCCCTGCAGGATATTCGCGACTCCATCACCGAGCTGCGCCATTACCGGGAGCACCTGCTCAAGGTGTAACCCGGCTCAGGGTTCGATGGGGGTATCCGGGCAGTTGCCCCAGTCGGACCAGCTTCCGGGGTAGCCACGAACCTTCTCGAAGCCCAGGTGCTTGAGCACCAGCCAGGTGTAGGCGGAGCGGTGATGGGTGTGGCAGTAGGTGACGATTTCCTTGTCGCGGGTGATGCCCTGGGTGCCCAACTCCTGTAGCAGCGTCCTCTCCGGACGTAGTCGAAGATCCTGTTTCGCATCCATGGCCTGAGTCCATTCGTACAAAATGGCCCCGGGGATGTGCCCACCACGTTGGGCGCGGACATCACTGCCATCAAATTCCTCAGGGCTGCGGGCATCCAGAAATGCCACCCGGGGGTCTTGCAGGTGCGCCAGGATCCAGTCCCGGTCTGCCACCTGTGACTCGTTAAACGCCCCTATCGGGTAATCGCCCTGATCAATGCTGGGTTCCTGGGTGGTCACCGGCATGTTCTCCCGGCGCCAGCCCTCCAGCCCCCCGTCCAGCAATGACAACCGCTCGTGCCCCACCACCGCCAGGGTCCACAGCAGGCGTGAGGCCTTGCCACCTCCCTCGTCATCATAGGCCACCACGTGGCTGCCGGGATGAATGCCCAGTTCCCGGAAGAGTTGCGTCAGATCATCGGGTTCGGGGATCATGCCCATGGCCGGCGGTTCGTCCCGCAGCAGGCGAGGGTAATCCAGGTGCACTGCGGCAGGAAGGTGCCCCTGGGCATAATGGTCTGCCTCGCTCACATCAATGATCCTGAGGGTGGTGTCCTGAAGTCGGGCCTCCAGAGCGCGCGCGTCGATAAGCAAGGGTGTCTCGATCAAGGGGGTCTCCGTGGGCATGATGGATTCCTCAAGAAGATCACGCATGGGGCGACGTCCTGCCCGGGGTGGTTCCCGGAGCCAGCAGGGTGGGGATGCCATCCAGTGCCGGGTCGGTGTCGGGATAATCGATGGTGTAGTGCAGGCCCCGGCTCTCCTGCCGGGAGAGCGCACTGCGGATGATGATCTCTGCCACCACGGCCAGGTTACGCAATTCGATCAGGTCGTTGCTCACCCGGAAATTGCTGTAATACTCGTGGATTTCCCCCTGGAGTAACTCGATGCGGCGCAGGGCCCGTTGCAGGCGCTTGCTGGAACGCACGATGCCCACGTAGTCCCACATGAAACGGCGCAATTCATCCCAGTTGTGGGAAACCACCACCTCCTCGTCGGAATCGGTGACCCGGCTCTCGTCCCAAGGGGGGATCTGGGCGTCACGGGTGACGTGATCGGTGTGCTCGAGAATGTGTTGTGCGGCTGAGCGGGCGAATACCAGGCATTCCAGCAGCGAGTTGCTGGCCATGCGGTTGGCCCCGTGAAGGCCGGTATAGGCCACTTCGCCGATGGCATACAGCCCATCCAGGTCTGTACGGGCGCTGAGGTCGGTGACCACTCCGCCGCAGGTGTAATGGGCAGCGGGCACCACGGGCAGCGGGTCGCGGGTCATGTCGAAGCCGTACTCCAGGCAACGCTTGTAGATGGTGGGGAAATGCGCCTTGATGAAGTCGGCCGGCTTGTGGGAGATGTCCAGGAACAGGCAATCGGCCCCCAGGCGCTTCATTTCATGGTCGATGGCCCGGGCGACGATGTCTCTCGGGGCCAGCTCGCCGCGGGGGTCGAAATCATGCATGAAAGGCTCGCCACTGGGCAGCAGCAGGCGCCCGCCTTCGCCGCGTACCGCCTCCGAGATGAGGAAGGACTTGGCCTTGGGATGGAAAAGGCAGGTGGGATGGAACTGCATGAACTCCATGTTGGCCACCCGGCAGCCGGCCCGCCACGCCATGGCGATGCCATCGCCCGTGGACCCGTCCGGGTTACTGCTGTAGAGATACACCTTGCTGGCACCGCCCGTGGCCAGTACCACGGCCGAGGCGTCGAAGATCTCGACCTGCTGGCGATCCAGGTCCAGTACGTAAGCCCCAAGGCAGCGCTCGCCGGGCAGGCCGAGCTTGGCGCTGTTGATCAGGTCGACGGCGATGTGATGTTCGAACAGCTGGATATTGTCGTGACGTCGGACCTGTTCCACCAGGGTGGATTCGATGGCCTGACCCGTGGCATCGGCGGCGTGGACCACACGGCGATGGCTGTGCCCTCCCTCACGGGTCAGATGCAACTGCACCCGGCCATCCTCGGTGGGTTCGCGCGTGAAGGGTACGCCCAGATCCAGCAGCCACTGGATGCTTTGGGGCCCGTTCTCCACCGTGTGGCGCACCGCCTCCTCATCACACAGGCCAGCGCCTGCGCCCAGAGTGTCGCGCACGTGGGCGTCGATGGAATCCTTGCGATCGAGCACCGCCGATACGCCACCCTGGGCGTAGAGGGTACTGCCCTCGGTGATCGGACCCTTGCTCAGTACCGCCACCCGGCGCTCCGAGGCCAGGTGCAACGCCAGGCTCAGGCCGGCGGCGCCACTGCCAATGATCAGGACATCCGCTGACTGGCGCTCAGGCGCCTGGGTATCTTCCTGCATGGGTTTACAGCCTCGCGTAAGATGTCAGCCTCGATCGATCCGTCTGGGGTGCCATGGGGCACTTCCGGTTGTCCTGGGAGCGCCCGGGTCCGTCAGGACCCGGGCCTTGGTCTCGGGGCACCTCCCAGGACGGGCCTTGCTTGAGGCTATGTTGTTATATGGGTTATTTTGTCACAGTTTTTCGCGCTGTCACACGTGCCGGGGGGCGGGCTCAAAAATTGACCTATGCCAAGCATTTGCGGGAAAAGACCTGCAGATGGGGAAGTGTTTATCCCATTTGCCAGAACTTAAAGAGGGTTTTCATGTCCATCGCAGTTAGGGTACAGGAGGTGCCCTCAGAGGGGGAGTGCCCGCATGGGCAATAAAGTTACCGATGAGGAATTGGTCAGGCGTGTTCAGGCCGGGGACAAGAAGGCTTTCGACGTGCTGGTGCTCAAGTACCAGCACAAGATCGTCAATCTGGTCTCGCGCTACGTGCATGACCCCTCCACGGCGCTGGACGTGGCCCAGGAAGCCTTTATCAAGGCCTATCGGGGCCTGGCCAATTTCCGTGGAGAAAGCGCTTTTTACACGTGGTTGTACCGGATCGCGATCAACACCGCGAAGAATTATCTGGTGTCACAAAGCCGCAGAACACCGGACTACGAGGTGGATGCCCAGGATGCCGAGCAGATGGGCGGCGAATCGGCTCTCAAGGAATATGCAACCCCGGAAGGGGAAATGATGTCCGATGAGATACGCATGGCCGTTCAGGAAGCCATCGGCGGTCTTCCGGAAGACCTGAGAATCGCCATCACGCTTCGTGAACTGGAAGGCATGAGTTACGAAGAGATCGCTCAGACCATGGGTTGCCCCATCGGCACGGTGCGATCCCGAATTTTCAGGGCCCGGGAGGCGATTGACCGAACCTTGCGGCCTTTGCTGGATTAAAGCTCTACATAAGCGAGAAGTCACATGACAGCCACTAAAGAGGAAAGACTCTCTGCACTGGTCGATGACGAGGCCGATGCATTCGAGCTCCGCCGGCTGGTGGACGAGATGGAGAAAAACCCTGAGGACCTGTCCCAATGGGGACGGTATCACCTCATCGGGGACGTCATGCGTGGAAATACCCTGTGCGCCCCTGCGGGCTTCAGCGACCGGATAATGCAGGCCATCGAGGAAGAGCCCGCGCCCACCGTTTCCCCCTGGGCGAGGCACGGTCGGATGCTGAAACCCGTGGCTGGCATGGGCATGGCAGCCGCCGTGGCCGTGGCAGTGCTGGTGGGCGTACAGAACTTCACCGGCGATGCCAGTGATCCAGGGTCCGCTGAACCGGCGATGGCGGGCAGCGAGTCCGACCTGCGTTCGGTGCAGTTCGGGCAGGGTCAGCAGCCGCGCTATCAGTCCGTATTCCCCTCGGATACCCGCAGTACCCAGGTTCAGCACTCCCCAGTGGAGATCGGTGGTCATCGGGCGCTACGCATCGATATGGGTGACGCCCGTTTCAACAGCTACCTGATTAATCATACGGAGTCGACGGTGGGGGCCGGGGTGTTTCCCCAGACGCGAAACGCGGGTCACGGCGCCTCGGGTGAATGATCCGATGACGCGTCGGCTCCCAGCCTGTCTGGCGATGGCCGCATTGCTCGCCTCGGCGGTGGCCGCTGCCTCGGACACGAGAGCCGATGACCTGGTCGCAAAGATGGTCCGTGCTGTGGATCAGTTGAATTATGAGGGGATTTTCGTCTTCTCTCAGGAAAACCGCATGGAGACCATGCATATCCTGCATGGTCGGGACGAGCATGGCTCCCGCGAACGTCTGATGGCCCTCAGCGGTGAACCCCGCGAGGTCATCAAGGATGATCACTCCATTACCTGCATTCGGGCGGACAGCGCCTCGGTGTGCATGGAGCCGCGCAAAACGCTGATGGGCATGCCTGGAATGAGCCCTCTGCGAGGTGGTACGGAGGGCCTGCGGGACAACTATCGCGTGGATGTGGGCGCGTCATACAGGATTGCGGGGCTCTCCTGTCGCGAGGTGGCCATCCTGCCCAGGGATGAGTTGCGCTACGGCCATCGCCTGTGCATCCATGAAGACTCGGGCATGCTCCTCAAGGCCCAACTCCAGGGCCATGATGGGACGGTGCTTGAGCAGTTCATGTTCACCCATATCGAATTCCCCGAGTCGGTCGACGAGGAACGCTTCGAACCGGCCATGGAGGGGGAGGACTTCACCGTACAGCGCTTGGAAAAAAGGGATCGCCCCGAGCGGGAAGTCATGGAGCCCGATCCCCACTGGCACCTGCGCGATCTGCCCCGAGGCTTTGGTGTCACCGCGGTGCGCAAGCGAGCCATGGACGCCAATCCCCACCCAGTGCAGCACATGGTGCTCTCTGATGGCATGGCCACGGTGTCGGTATTCATTGCCCGTGCAGAGCGCCCCGAGGATCTGTTGGTCGGTGTAACCCGTTCTGGTGCCCTGCATGCGGCCGCGCGGCCGGTGGGGGACTATCAGATCACCGTGCTGGGGGAGGTGCCGGCAGCGACTGTGCGCCTGATTGCCGAATCCGTCGTCCACGAGGAAAGCCCGTGATAGAAGAAAACGCCCGCGTGATTGCCGTGGATGAGCCGGGGTTTGCCTGGGTGGACACCCAGCGCAAGACCGCTTGCGGCTCCTGTGCCGTGTCCAGCGGTTGTGGCACCAGCGTGATCGCCAAGCTTTTCAGTGCCAAGCGCACCCAGGTGCGTGTCATCGACCCGCTGGGTGTCAAGCTGGGCGAGGAGGTGATGGTGGGCATCGAGGAGTCCGCCCTGGTGCGGGGGTCCCTGGCGGTCTACATCCTGCCCCTGATCACGATGCTGCTGGCCGCGCTGGCGGCTCAGGGGCTATGGTCCGGTGCCGGTGAACTTCCAGTGGTGTTCGCCGGTCTCTTGGGACTGGGTGGTGGCCTGGGCCTGGTGGCCTTGTACACGCGACGGATTCGTCGCGACCCCCGTTTCCAGCCAGTGGTGGTCCGCCGCCTGGGTCCACCGGTGACGCCCGTGGAGGGTGTGCTGGCCCCCTGACGTGACAAGCCCCATCCGACATTCAATCCACGGACCGACCTGCGAGCGCATGTTCATGATACCGAGCACTCGTTACAAACTGTTTTTCTCCTTGCTTCTGGCCCTGGCACTGATGTTTCCGGTGGCCGGGGCTGCACAATCCAGAAGCCTCCCGGACTTCGTGCCCCTGGCAGAAGCCAACAGCCCTGCCGTTGTGAACATCAGTACCTCGCGCACCGTAGAGAGCCGAATGGGTCGGGGGCACCCCCCGATCGAGTTGCCCGATGGAATGCCCCAGGACGGGCCCTTTGGCGATCTGCTGCGTCGCTTCTTCGGCGAAGAGGGGCAGGGCGCGCCCCGGCGCGAATTCGACTCCCGGTCCCTGGGGTCGGGGTTCATCATCTCGGACGACGGCTATGTGGTGACCAACCATCATGTGGTGAAGGAGGCCGACCAGATTGAGGTCCGTCTGAGTGACCGGCGTACCTTCGAGGCCGAATTGGTGGGCTCCGACCCCCGTACCGATGTCGCGCTGCTGCGCATTGACGCCACCGACCTGCCCACCCTCAAGCTTGGTGACTCCAAGGATCTCAAGGTGGGTGAGTGGGTGCTGGCCATCGGCTCTCCTTTCGGATTCGATCACTCGGTGACGGCCGGCATCATCAGTGCCAAGGGCCGCAGCCTGCCCACGGAGAACTACGTGCCGTTCCTCCAGACCGACGTGGCCATCAACCCGGGTAACTCCGGCGGACCGCTGTTCAATCTGGATGGAGAGGTGGTAGGCATCAACTCCCAGATCTACAGCCGCACGGGGGGCTTCATGGGCCTCTCGTTCGCCATTCCCATTGAAGTGGCCATGGATGTGGTGGATCAGCTTCGCGAAACCGGACGCGTCAGCCGGGGCTGGCTGGGCGTGATGATCCAGGAAGTCACCCGCGATCTGGCCGACTCCTTCGATATGGATCGCCCCATGGGCGCCCTGGTGGCCCGGGTATTGCCCGACAGCCCCGCCGAGGCGGCCGGTCTCAAGAGCGGGGACGTGATCGTGGGCTTTGATGGTGAGGAAGTTCCCCGTTCCTCCGCGTTGCCCCCCATGGTGGGACGTTTCTCCATCGGCGAGACCGCCGAAGTGGACATACTGCGTGATGGCGAGCCCAAGAGCCTGTCGGTGAAGATCGCCAAGCTCCCGGAAGATGATGATCGGGCTCGGGCACACACGCAGGCCCCCGCAGAGCCCCCGTCTGCCGCCATGGAAATGTTCGGGATGGATGTGGGGCCTGTGCCCGATGACATCCGCGAGCGTCTGGACCTGCCGGAAGGCGGCGTGCTGGTGAAAGACGTGGCTCAGGGAGCCGCACAGCGGGCGGGTATCCGCTCCGGGGACGTGTTGCTGATGATCAACAGCCACGCCCTGGAGTCCCCGGAGCAGATGTCCAAGGTGCTTGAGGATCTGCCCGCGGGGCGTTCTGCCCGGGTTCTGGTGCAGCGCAGTCAGGGCCCGATCTGGATGCCGCTGGACGTGCCCGAGTGAGGCAATGACAGCTCGGGTGACCGTTTATCATCGCGAGGGGTGTCATCTCTGCGATCGCATGTTTGATGAGCTCCGTTCGTTGCAACACCGGCTGGATTTTCACGTCCAGCCGGTGGATATCGACGAGGATCCCGACTTGAAGGAGCGCTTCAACGTCAAGGTGCCGGTGCTGGCAGTGGAGGATGAAATCCTCTGCTGCCATTTCCTGGATGTGCCGGGGCTGGAGCGGGCCCTGGAGCCCGACTGAGGCGTTCCCGGTCGCCCCCTCGCTGTTCCTGCCTGGGCCGAGTCTGTACAATGCGCGCAACCCATCTGGCTGCACCCGCCACGGGCCCAGGATTCTGGGGCGCGGACGGGTGCGCATCATTTTGAGCATCGCCCATGAGCAGTAGTCCCCCGATCGACGACAAACAACAGCGCATACGGAATTTCTCCATCATTGCCCACATCGACCACGGCAAATCCACCCTGGCCGATCGTTTCATTCAGGAATGTGGCGGGCTGACCCAGCGGGAAATGGCGGAACAGGTTCTGGACTCCATGGATCTGGAGCGGGAACGGGGCATCACCATCAAGGCGCAGAGTGTCTCGCTGTTCTACACAGCCCGGGATGGCCTGGAATATCAACTCAACTTCATCGACACCCCCGGGCACGTGGACTTCTCCTACGAGGTTTCCCGATCCCTGTATGCCTGCGAGGGGGCCCTGCTGGTGGTGGATGCATCCCAGGGCGTTGAGGCGCAGAGCGTGGCCAACTGCTACACCGCGATTGATCAGGAACTGGAAGTGGTTCCGGTGCTCAACAAGATCGATCTGCCCGCCGCCGAGCCCGAACGCGTGGCCCACGAGATCGAGGAGATCATCGGCATCGAGGCACAGAATGCCGTGCGGGTGAGTGCCAAGACGGGCGAGGGTGTGTCCGACCTGCTGGAAGCCCTGGTGGCCCGGATTCCACCACCCCAGGGAAGTCCTGACGGGCCCCTGAAGGCCCTGATCATCGATTCCTGGTTTGACAACTACATGGGCGTGGTGGCCCTGGTGCGTGTCAAGCAGGGGAGTATCCGGCCCAAACAGAAGATCATGGCCATGTCCACAGGGCGCAATCACCTGGTGGACAAGGTGGGCGTATTCAATCCCAAGCCCACGCCTTGCGATGTGCTGGGCGTGGGGCAGGTGGGTTTTGTCATCGCCACCATCAAGGACATCACCGGTGCCAAGGTGGGGGATACCCTGACCAGCGCCGATCATCCCGCCGACTCCCCGTTGCCGGGTTTCAAGGAGGTTCAGCCCCGGGTCTTTGCGGGCATCTTCCCGGTCAGCGCCGATGATTTCAATGATCTGCGCGATGCCCTGGACAAGCTTCGCCTCAATGACGCCTCGCTGCACTATGAACCCGAGACCTCCCAGGCCCTGGGCTTTGGTTTTCGCTGTGGTTTCCTGGGCATGCTCCATATGGAAATCGTCCAGGAACGCCTGGAGCGGGAGTACGATCTGGATCTGATCACCACCGCGCCCACCGTGATCTATGAGGTGGAAACCACCAGCGGCGAGGTGAAGACCATCCACAATCCCTCGCAGTTGCCGCCGAGCAATGAGCTGGCCGAGATCCGCGAACCCATCATCAGCGCCAACATCCTGCTGCCACAGGACTATGTGGGCGCAGTGATCACCCTGTGCGTGGAAAAGCGGGGTGTGCAGACCCGCATGCAGTATCTGGGCAAGCAGGTGTCTCTGGGCTACGACATGCCCATGTCGGAGGTGGTGCTGGACTTCTTCGACCGGCTCAAGTCGGTCAGCCGCGGCTATGCCTCCTTTGACTACGAGCTGAAGAACTTCGAGGCGGCCCCCCTGGTGAAGGTGGATGTGCTCATCAACGGCGAGCGCGTGGATGCCCTTTCCATCATTACCCACAGGGATCAGGCCCAGACCCGGGGCCGGGATCTCACCGAGCGCATGGCCAAGTTGATCCCCCGGCAGATGTTCGAGGTGGCCATCCAGGCCGCCATCGGCTCCAAGATCATCGCCCGCTCCTCCGTGAAGGCCCTGCGCAAGAACGTGACCGCCAAATGCTACGGCGGCGACGCCAGCCGCAAGCGCAAGCTGCTGGAAAAGCAGAAGGCCGGGAAAAAGCGCATGAAGAACATCGGCCGCGTCGAGGTACCCCAGGAGGCCTTCCTGGCAGTGCTTCAAGTGGACAACAAGGACTGATGGGAGACAGGGACCATGACATTTGACCTGGAATTGATTCTGGTACTGGGCACTCTGGTTACCGGTCTGGTGTGGCTGGCCGATGTGATCTGGTGGCGCAAGTCACGCATGGCTGCGGTGCAGGAGGCGAATCCCGGGCAGGGCAAACGGGTGGCAAAGGCCGCGGCCAAGGCTCAGGAGCCCTGGTATGTGGACTATGCCAAGGCGTTCTTGCCGGTACTGCTCATTGTGCTGGTGCTGCGCGCCTTTGTGGCGGAACCCTTCCGCATTCCCTCCGGCTCCATGATGCCCACCCTGCTCGTGGGTGATTTCATCCTGGTGAGCAAATCCAGCTACGGCATCCGGCTACCGGTGGTGCGAACCCGGATCATCGATACCGGCCAGCCCCAGCGTGGCGACGTGGCGGTTTTCCGATACCCGGCGAACCCCCGGGAGGACTACATCAAACGCATTGTGGGTGTGCCGGGGGATCGCGTGGGTTTCTACGACAAGCGTCTGTACATCAATGGGGAACCCGTGCCTCAGGAAGTGCTGGGCAGTTACGAGGGGCAGGGCTCGGGGGCGGTCATGACCGGTGCCCAGTTGATGGAAGAACGTATCAACGAGGTCTCCCATCAGGTGCTGGCATGGCCGGATCGGCAATCCGCTGAAGGTGAGGTGGTGGTGCCCGAAGGTCATTATTTTGCCCTGGGCGACAATCGGGACAACAGTAACGACAGCCGCTTCTGGGGGTTTGTGCCTGAGGAGAACCTGGTGGGCCGGGCCCTGTTCATCTGGATGCACTGGGACCACGGCGCCCGGGAGATGGATTTCAGCCGACTGGGCACGCGTATCCAGTAGGGCGACCGCTGGCGCTGCCTGTGGCGCCGGTGATTCGCGTCAGGGGTTATACTGAGCCCCTGACTATTCGTCTCTATTGGGGGCTCAGAACATGAAGACCTTGCATTCGCAATCCGGCGCCGGGTTCATCCCGCTGCTTCTGATCATCGGTATCCTCGTGATGCTGGGAACCGTGGGACTGCGGCTGTTCCCGGTTTACATGGAGTACTGGAACGCAACATCCATCGTCAAGGATGTGGCCAGCGAACCAGGTGCCGCCAACAAGAACGCCCGTCAGTTGTGGACCGATGTGAACCGCCGCTTTCAGATCAACTCAGTGGATAACGTGCAGCGCGACCATGTCACTGTGGAACAGCAGGGGGGCGGGCAGGTCCTGCGGGTCCAGTACGAGGTGCGCACCCCCATGATTGCCAATGTGGACGCGGTGGTGAGTTTCGACCGGTCGTACCCACTGGCAGATTGAGCATGGTACGTACTGGTCTTATGGCGCTTTTGCCCGAATCCGTCCCGGATTCGGAAGCCCTGCGTCAGGCGCTCACCCATCGTAGCGCCGGGCAGCGCCACAACGAGCGCCTGGAATATCTGGGTGACAGTGTGCTCAATTTCATCATCGCCGACCGCCTGTACCAGGTGCGGCCCGAGGCCCCGGAGGGGGAACTCAGCCGCCTGCGGGCCGCCCTGGTGAACAAGGACAGCCTGGCGGTCATTGCTCGGGATCAGGGCATGGGGGAGTTGCTCAGTCTCGGTGAGGGCGAGCGCAAGAGTGGCGGTCATCGCCGGGATTCCATCCTCGCCGATGCCCTGGAAGCGGTGATCGGTGCGGTGTACGTGCTCACGGATTTTGAAACCACGCGGGACTTCGTGCTCAAGCTCTATGCGTCCCGCTTTGCCAGCCTGCCCAGTGCCGAATCCCTCAAGGACCCCAAAACCCGCCTGCAGGAATGGCTGCAGCGCAGAAACCTGGACATCCCCGACTACGAGATCCTGGAAGTGTCGGGCAAACCTCATGATCAGCATTTCAAGGCAGCCTGCCATATCCCGGCTCGGGAGTTATCGGTGAAGGGCGAGGGCAGCAGTCGTCGCCGCGCCGAGCAGGCCGCCGCCGTCAAGGCCATGGAAGCACTCCAGGCCGTGGAGAAGAACACTTGATTGAACATTCCGATCCTGGCTCCCTGGGCCAGGGTGATGACCTGTCGTCCACTCGTTGTGGTTATGTTGCCATTATCGGGCGTCCGAACGTGGGCAAGTCCACCTTGCTCAACCACCTGGTGGGGGAGAAGATCGCCGCCGCCAGCCGCAAGGCCCAGACCACGCGGCACCGGATTCGCGGACTGATCACCCACGGCCCGGACCAGTTGGTGCTGGTGGATACCCCGGGGGTGGATCCCTCCACACCCAAGTTGTTGGGCAAGGTACTCAATCGCACCGCTCAGGCGGCAGTGGATGATGTGGATGCCGTGGTCCTGGTGGTGGAGGCGGGCCGCTGGGAACCCGCTGACGAGGCCCTGGCCCAGCGCCTGGAGAACAGCAACCGCCCTGTGGTGCTGGTCATCAATAAGGTGGATCGGCTCAAGGACAAGTCGGCCCTTTTGCCCTATATCGACCAGGTGCGGGGACGGCTGCCCTTTCACGAGGTGGTGCCCCTCTCGGCCCTCAAGGGCAAGAACGTCGAGCCACTGGTGGACACGCTGATGCAACTCCTGCCGCCAGGCCCCCATCTGTTCCCGGATGACGAAATCACCGACCGCAGTCAGCGTTTTCGCGTGACGGAGGTGATCCGCGAGCAACTCCTGGAGCGCCTGGGCCAGGAAGTGCCCTACGCCACCTCGGTGGAGGTGGAACAATGGGAAGACTCCGGCACCGCACTGCATATCGGCGCGGTGATCTGGGTGGAACGCGAGGGTCAGAAGGCCATTGTCGTGGGCAAGGGAGGCCGCATGATCAAGGGCGTGGGCAGCGGCGCCCGGGTGGAACTGGAACAGATGCTCGAACGCAAGGTGATGCTCAAGCTCTGGGTGAAGTTGCGGGACGGCTGGCAGGATGATCTGGACGGTATCCGCCGCATGGGGATCGACGTGGAGTCGTGAGCACCGTCGCGCGCAGCATCGGCTATGTGCTGCATGCCCGCCCTTACCGTGAAACCAGCCAGCTGCTGGAACTGTTCACCGTATCCGAGGGGCGCATGGCCGCCGTGCTGCGCGGTGCCCGCAACCGGGGGCGTCACGCCGCCCAGCCCTTTCGCCGGATGGAACTGGCCTGGTCCGGACGTGGTCAGGTACAGACCCTCACCCAGTGCGATGAGACCGGGGCCATGCGGCTCAAGGGAGATCGGGCCATTTGTGGCCTGTATGTGAACGAACTGGCCATGAAGTTGTTGCCCCGACAGATCCAGGCTCCCGAACTGTTCGAGGCGTATGAGCGGGTACTGGGCCAACTGGCAGATGCTGGCATTCCCGTGGAGTTACCGTTGCGCCAGTATGAGCTGGCGCTGTTGCAATGGCTGGGGGAAGGCCTGGAGTTCCTGTCCAGCGACACACTGGACCCCAGCGCTCATTATCTGGTGGAACCTCAGCAGACGCCGCGTCCCGCCGGTGCAGGCGAGATGGATTCACCCCACTGTATCACCGGGCGGGCATTGACCGCCCTGTTATGCGGTCAACTGGAAGACCGCGAAGACCGGCGTCAGGCAAGGCGGGTGCTGCGTCTGCTGCTGGATCACCATCTGGAGGGTAAGCCCCTCGTTTCACGTCAACTCATCGCCCGCGGGCGATCGGATGCCACATCATGAGCTTTGTCTTTCCCCGTTTACGCCTGGGTGTGAACATCGATCATCTGGCTACCATCCGCCAGGTACGTCACACCACCTATCCCGATCTTGAAGATGCCGTACGCCGTATTGAGGCCGCCGGCGCCGACATCATCACCCTGCATCTGCGGGAGGACAGGCGCCATATTCAGGACGCAGATGTGTACGGCCTGCGCCATACCATCCAAAGTGGCATGAATCTGGAGATGGCCCCCACCGCCGAGATGCATGCCATTGCCCTGGAGGTGAAGCCCGAGGCCTGTTGCCTGGTGCCTGAGCGCCGTGAGGAACTCACCACCGAGGGTGGGCTGGACGTTCTGGGGCATGAGGATCGCCTGGCCGACTACTGTGCCGGGCTGGTGGAGGCCGGCATCAAGGTCTCCCTGTTCGTGGAGCCGGATCCCGAGCACCTGGATGCCGCCCGGCGCATCGGCGCGCCCGTGGTGGAACTGCACACGGGTGCCTATGCCAACGCCGGGAGCCCTGAGGAGCGTCAGGCGTTGCTGGAACAGATCGGCCGGGCGGCGCGCCACGGTCACGAACTGGGGCTGGTGGTCAGTGCCGGTCACGGCCTGGACTACGACAACGTGGGACCCATTGCCGCGATTCCTGAATTCTATGAGTTGAACATCGGCCACTCCATCGTGGCGCGGGCCCTGTTCTGTGGCATTCAGGAAGCGGTGGTGGAGATGCGTGCCGCCATGGATGCTGCCCGCTGATGCGCGTGATCGGGATCGGTACGGATATCGTCGCTGTGCACCGTATCGAGGCCTCGTTGACCCGCCATGGCGAGGGTTTCGCCCGACGTATCCTGCATCCTGACGAATGGGACGGATTTCGCGACAGTCCCGCACCGGCGGCATTCCTGGCGAAACGCTTCGCGGCCAAGGAGGCGGCCGCCAAGGCCCTGGGCGTGGGCATCGGGGCCCGGATGTCCCTCCAGGATGCCTGCGTCGACCACGACCCCCACGGACGCCCCTTGCTGCGCCTTGAGGGCAGGGGGCAGGAAACGGCGCAAGCCCTGGGGGTCAAGGAGACGCAGATCAGTCTCTCCGATGAGCGCGATTACGCCCTGGCCTTCGTGGTCATGTCAGGTTGATCACGTTGTCCCAAAGCGATAGCAGGGCCTCCACCTCGTCCAGCAGGGTTTGACGCATTCCGGGTATGGACACCTCGTCATTCTCGCGCAAGGCTTTTTCCAGAGCGGTACTGGCCGCCTCCAGGCGGGGTGTGGCGCAATAGCGCGAGGCCCCCTTGAGCTGGTGCGCCAGCTTCAGCAGCGCCGGGCGCTTCATCCCGGTATCGCACAACTCCTGTCGGGCCCTTGTCAGATCCCGGATCAAGAGTTGTCGCAGTTCCCTCGCCAGGTCAGGGGAGTCGCCAGCCATACGCAGGGCACGCTCCGGATCGTGAAGGGGGCCACCCGTCGGCAGTTGAAACGAGCTTGCAGGGGGGGCGGCGCTGGTCGGGACCTGATCGTTGGCGGCCTTTTTCACGCAATCCAGTAGATCGTTCTGGGAAACGGGCTTGGTCAGGATGCGGTCAAATCCCAGCTCCAGCAACTCCCGATGGAACTCAGGGCGGGCGTCAGCGGTAACGGCGATGATCCTGGCGCCTGGGTCCTCCCGGCGGATGAGCCGCAGCGCTCCGGGGCCGTCCAGCACCGGCATGTGTACATCCATGAATACGATATCGCAGCGCCGGGCCCGGTAGGACTCCGCAGCCTGGCGGCCGTTGGCGGCTTCATCCACCAGCCCGCCCATGCCGCTGACGAACTCGGTGAGCAGACGGCGATTGATGGCATTGTCATCGGCGATGAGAACGCGCTTGCCACTGATGGACCGGGGCCCTGGATGTGCCAGTCGGGGTCTCTCGGTAGCGGGGTACTGCCCGGATTCAGTACCCTGCCTGAGCAGATACTCTCTCAGCATGCTTTCCGACAGTTGCGGCGCGACCAGCAGCGCACCGCGCCGACGCCATTCTGCAGTGAGATCGTCCGGGAGGGCAGAGAAGGCGACCAGGATCACCTGCTCCGCCTGCCGGGGAGGCTGTCTGAGGACGCGCAGGCTCTCAGCACCCGGACGGCGCAGCCATAGCAAGCCCCGATGCCTGTGCGATGCACGCAGCGCATCCAGAAAGCCCTGCATGCTATCCACTGGCCACGCCTGCAGCCCCTGCTGGCGTGCGCAGCCCAGCGCCAGGTCACGGGCCTCGGCGTCATCCGCGTGGATCACCAGGGCATCGAGCACCGGTGCGGCGGGTTCAGCGGCCGCGTCGACGGTTTCCATGGGCACCTGCAGGCGGAAGGTGGCGCCTTCGCCCGGGCGACTGTCGACCGAGATCTGCCCCCCGAGCACCTTGACCAGGCCTCGCGTAATGCCAAGCCCCAGGCCTGAGCCCACCCTCTGAATCTCGTCGGGCTGAACCTGGTAAAAGGGCTCGAAAATTCGCTCCAGGTGGACTTCGTCGATCCCGGGCCCGAAGTCCTGAACCTCCATCTCCAGAGTAGTGCCCTGGGCAGTCTCCCGGGCCCGCACCCGCAGGATGACATGGCCGTTCAGCGTGAACTTGACCGCATTACTGAGCACGTTGGTCAGTAACTGCTTCACCCGTAGCGGATCGCTGATCAGATGCTCCGGGGTGCCCGGCTCCATCAGCAGGGCAATATTGACGGTCCGCTCCGGCACGGCCTTGTCGCAAACGCTGATCACTTCGCCCAGCAGTTGCCGCAGATTGAAGGCTGTGCGGTTGATGTAGACATTGCCGGACTCGATGCGAGAAATATCCAGCAGGTCGCTGACCAGTTTAAGGGTGTCCTGGCTGGATTCATCGATGATATTGACCCAGGATCGTTCCTGGTCATCCAGGGTGCCACGCTGGATCAACAACTCCGCGTAGCCCTGAACTGCGGTGAGGGGGGTGCGCAGTTCGTGGCTGATGCTGGCCAGAAACTCGGATTTGCGCCGATTGGCCTGATCGGCCTCACCGCGAGCCCGGGTCAGGGCCTGGTTCTTCTCGTCGATCTCGCGGAGTTTTTCCTGCAGGCGTTGTGTGGCCTCCTGAACACGCTCAGTCATGGACTGCTGGGAACGCTCGATGCTCTCCGCCATGCTGTTGATGCCCACCTGCAGCACGCCGATTTCACCATCCACCCGGGCGCGACTGCGGGCCGTGAGGTCTCCCTGGTCGATGTATTTCACCGTGGCGGCAATCTTCTCCAGCGGCATGGACAGGCGCATGCTCCAGCGGCTCACCAGCACCCAGGTGATTGCCAGCAAGAGCATGACGATCATCAGGCTCTGCAGCATGGACTGGGTCTGATGCACCGAGGTGGGGACGTTGGTCAGGCTGAGCGAGACCGTGCCGATGAGGCGGGGATCGCCATTGCCCGGAGCCGTGGAGGCATCGGGCAAGGGCAGGTCGAACTCGTCCAGGGCCGTGAGACGGATCTCCTCCTGAAAACGTTTGACCTCCTCGCCAAACAGGTGCGAGGCCATCCAGGCCACGGCCGCGTTGGTATCACTGCCACCAGGCTGCTGTTCGTGATGGTAAACCTGATGCCCCTGGTGATCCTTGATGGTGACCTCCAGCACATCGGGCTGCATGCGTGCCTTGGCGGTCACCGCCTCCAGATAGTTCCTGTTGCCGGAGATCACCCCATACTCAGCCGCTGGCCCCAGGAATGCCGCCAGCATCTCACCGCGCATCAATAACTGCTCATCCAGTTCCCGGACCTTGATGTCCGTCCAGTAGAGCGTCAGCGCCAGCGCCACCGCGAGGCTGGGTAGCAGTGACAGGGTGAGGATGCGATGGCGTATGCGACCTTGCATCAGGGCTCTTCCACCGTGATGCGCAGGGAACGGGCCACCTGGCGATTGATGGAGACCTGGTGGACTTCGGTATGGCGGCGCACCGCCACCCAGTCGTCGGGGCCACTCAGGGACTGAATGTACTGGCCGGCCTCGCGGCCCAGGGCCTGTGGCGGACTGTGGATGGACATCAGGGCTCCCGCCCGGTGAAGGGCCTCGGAATGACCAATCAACGGCGTCCCCTGCCGGTACGTGGTCATCATGATACTGACGATGGTACGAGGGTTGTAGATGCGCCGGTCGGGGACGGTGAGGATGGCATCCGCTTCCCTTGATGCCTGGATGAAGGTGGGGATCAGGTCGTCCTCCTTCGCGGCGAACCGCAGCAGGGACAGGGGGTCGTCCTTTTCACGGAGGCTGGTGTTGTCCGGGGTGGTTCCAAACCCCGGGCTCTGAACGATGGCGAAGCGGTTCAGGGCAGGCACGTGCTGGCGTACGATCTCCACCCGGCGTTCCAGTGGGATGTCCATGAAGATGGCCGCAAAACGCGGATCACCCCCGCGACTATCCATGACGCGCTCGTAGCTGATGGCAGGTACGGTGATGCTGAGCACCCGTGCCTTTCGCGTTTGCCCTTGCGCGGATTCAGCTGCCCGTGTTCCGGATGTAATGATCAGGCAGTTGTGGCAATCGGCACTCTGGAGCCACAGGGCAGCATCCGGTGAGTCCATTGCGGTGAAAACCGGTTCCCTGTCTCTTGGCAGGGTGCGAGCGAGCCCCTGGAAAACCTCCTGGTGCAAGGGAGTCTCTGCACTTGCCAGGAAGATGATGCGCTGGAAGTGCGTGACCGTCGGGGCTTCTGCCCCGCCGTCCTGAGCGAGAACCGTCTGGCCCATCCCGATCCATATCGCCATGATCAGGCAGAACCGGGTCAGTGAGGCATTCAGCCATTGGCGTCGGCTCGCCCAGGAGCATCTGCCGACGCCCCTGAGGGTATGGGTGGAGAAAGGGGAGGACCATTCCATGGGCAGTCTCAGAACTCGGCACTCAGGGTAAACCAGGCCCCCGTCTTGCGAGGGTTGGCACGCCAGTTCGAGTCCGGCGAGCGGGTGTCGTAGCCACTGGCCAGCAGGTCGGTGATGGAAAGTGAGGCTTCCACCCTGGGGGACAGGTCGTAGGTCAGGTGAAGATCCAGGAAACCGTCCCCCGCGTCCGCGGGGCGACTGCCGGGATCATCAATCCACTGTACATCGCTGTAGTGGTAGTAGCTGGTCATGATGCGCCAGTCATCACTGGGGCGCAGGATCATGCCCAGGTTCAGCACATGGGAAGGTACGGAATCAGCCTGTGTCTGGCCGTGATCATCACTACGGGCCTGCATCAGGCTCAGCCCGCCCATCAGGCGCAGGCGCCGGTGGGGGCGGTAGCCGAATTCGGCCTCCACACCGCTGATGCGCAGGCTGCCTTCGTTGCGGAATACCCCGGGGGGCTGTGCATTGATGATGGCCTCGTAGGGCATCTGGATGATCCGTTCGATGGTGTTGTGAAACCCCTTGAGGTCGACAGTGACGCGACCTTGGTCGAATTGCCCATGGTAACCCAGTTCGTAGGAGCGGATGACCTCCGCCTGGAGGTTGTCTTCGGTGGTGAGTAAAGCATTTTCGCTGTAAGGAGGGCGGGCCGCAGCGAAGGCCTCCACAAGGCTGGGTGTTCGTATGGCGCGCGAGGTGACCAGGCGGATACTGTGTTGCTCACTGGCAATAAAGGTAATACCAGCCCGGGGCATGAATTCACCACCCACAAGGTCATTGTGTTCGTACATCCCGCCCAGATGCACCAACCATTGGGGAGTCGGCTTCCATTCCAAGTGGCCAAATAGCCGGTAGAGTTCATTGCTGATCCAGTCACCATCATCGAAATAATAGTTTGAGCGTGAGCGATCCACCCGGATTCCTCCGCCCAGTACCAGTTGTGTATCGCTGGCGGGCTTGGAGTGCCGTTCCAACTCTAAATCGTGGCGGCGGGATGTGGCCTTGCCGCGGCGATCAGGTGTGATTGCAAACTCATCCCAAGTGGTGTTTTGCTCGAAATAATATTGAAATACATGGTGGGTCTCCATGTCCCGCTGATCCTCAAGTCGCAAATGCACATATCCACCGTCCACTTGGTCGTTGCGAAATATGGGTTGTTCGCCTTCACCGGTGGTCTTTCGGGACTCAGCAAGGCCGGTACCAGCCATGAGGACCAAACCAGGCGCAAAATGCCAATCGGCGCGCGCATTTACCTTCGTCAACGTGAATTCATCGTGTTGCTCGCTAAGACCATCACTGGACTTTTGCCCGGCGGTTATCCGATAGGAAAGGGCAGCGTCTGGGGTGCTTGCTCCGAGACGATACTGAACGTCGCGAATACCTGCCGTACCCAGGCTTGTCGATAGTAGCTGTCCCTGAGTGTCTCCAGAATGGCGTGTCAGTATGTTAACAATGGCGGAAAAGGAATTAGAGCCGTATGCAGCGGCATTGGGTCCCCGAATGACTTCGATGCGTTCGATTTCCTCCAGAGACAGCCCCAGTTCGGCCCACTGAGCACCACCGTTGGTGGGGCTATAAATCGATCGGCCATCAATCAGCACCTGCATCTGGCGAGCAAACTGCTGTCCTAGACCTTGGTAAACGACCATGGGCTGTCTGCCATTGTGTTGCCCGATGATGAATCCTGGCACCAGTCGAAGCAGGTCCGTCAGGTCGCGAGCCTGGCTGGCCTGCAGCCACTCCCGGTCGATGACCGTAATGGATGCCGGCGCCTCGGAGAGAGGCTGCTCCAGACGGGTGGCCGTCAGGGCCACCGGCAGATCCATGAAAAAATCCTGCTCCGTGGGGGACCATTCGCCAGCCCAGGCGGGCAGGCCAAGTGGCAGGAGCAGGGTCGTGCCCATGAGCCATGGAAGGGTTCTGCCAGCAGTGCAGCGGCATGCCTTTGACGGATGACGGTGACGAGCCATGGTCTTTGGTGTTTGCCCGGAACCCGGATGGGCGGGAATTGAGGTGAGTTTCAGCTTCATGGGGCCACCTGGATACGTAATGACCGGGCTACATACGGGTTGATCGCCACTTCGTGTCGTTCCGTGTGATGTCGCTGGGCGCTCCACTGGGGCTGTCCGCTCTCCAGCGACTGGAGCAGCATGGCGGCTTCCTTTCCGAGTTGTTCTGGAGTGGCATGAATGGAGATCAGCGCCCCCGCCCTTAGCAGGCTCTCTGAATGCGCAATCAGGGGTGTTCTATGGCGGTAGGTGGTCATCACGATGCTGACGATGGTGCGCGGGTTGTAAACGCGCCGATCCGGGACGGTCAGGATGGCGTCGGCCCGCTCCGAAGCGCGCGCGAAGGTACGGATCAGATCGTTTTCCTGATAGCTGACAAAACGCTCGACTCCCGTGGCCCCGTTGCTTTCATGGCTCGCCAATCCTTCCACGGGGGATGCGCGGGAGGGGCCCTCAATCAACGCCAGACGATTGATGCCGGGAAGCACTTCCCGAGCGATCGCCATGCGTTGCTCCAGGGGGATGTCCATGAAGATGGCCGCCAGGCGGTCCGTGTCGCCATGGGTCTGGACGGCCAGTTCGAAGGACTGGCGCGGGATGGTGATGCTCAGGATGTGGGCTTCACTGAGGCCTGGCAGGGCCCGGTTAAGGGAGCGGGTGCCGGAAGTGATGACCAGGCAGCGATGGCAGTCCCAGATGGACAACCATGCTTCGGTGTCGGGGTGTCCCAAGGCGGCATACACCATCCGCCCATTGGGCACGTCATGGATTTGGCCGAAGATGCTTTGATGCGGGCCACTGTCCTCACTGGCCAGAAAGAGAATACGCTCCCACTGGGGGCTGCCCGCCGAGGCGTCGGGCACCGGCAACAACAGGCTGCCGGCCAGTAAGGCCAGCGCCAGGATAAGCCGGTGGGGATGAGCGATCCTTGTCATGAAGTGGGCGTTCCTTCTGTGCGGGCTGTTCCGCTCGCGGTGCCTAGAACTCCAGGGAGAGGCTTAGGTAGGCTTCGGTGGATCGGCGGTTGCCGCGCCGGTTGGGGCCATCCACGCGGCTGTCAAAGCCACTGGCCAGCACATCTCTCACTGAAAGTGCAGCGGAGGCATGGGGCCCCAGGGTGCGACTCACGTGCAGGTCCAGGAAACCGTCTCCTGCATCCAGGGGCGGACTGTCCATAACCGGGTCATCAAGCCAGTCGATGGAGCCGTAGTGGTAATACTCCGCGGTGAGTGTCCAGGGGTTGTCGGGTGTGAACATCAACCCCAGATTGGCCGTATGCCCCGGTATGGAATCGGCCTGTGGTTGGGCGTCTTCGTCCACCTGGGATGTGCTCAGCAGGGCGAATCCCCCCAGCAGACGCAGACGGGGTGTGGGCCGGTAATCCCATTGGGTTTCAAGGCCCTGCAGGGTCAAGCCTCCGATATTGCGGAACTCGCCCCCCTCTTCGGCTTGATTGAAGGCGGCATAAGGAACCTGGATCAGGTCTTGCAATTGGTTACGAAACAGTTTTACGTCAGTCGTCAGCCGACCATCGGCAAACTGGCCGTGGTAGCCCAACTCAAGAGAATGAATGACCTCTGGCTCGAGTCCGCCCTGCGATCTAGTGAGGGTTCGTTCCTGGTCGGGTCTCGAGCGGTCGACGATGTTGATTTCCTCTTCCGCCAGGCTCGGGGTTCGCGTGGCTCGAGACGCCACGAGGCGAAGACTGTGCTCTGGATGGGGCATATAGACAACGGCCGCCCTGGGCATGAGGTTATCCTTGGTGATGTCGTTGTATTCGTACATGCCTCCCAGGTTGACCAGCCATTGAGGCGTCGGAGACCACTCCCAGTGGCCGAATACCCGATAGAACTCGTTCTCAATCCATCCCCGGTCATCAAAATAATAGGACGACGCGGAACGATCGAGTCTTGCACTGCCGCCGTAAACGACCCTGGAGTCGGGAGAGAGGCGGCGTGATGACTCCAGTTCCAGATCATGACGTTGTGCCCGGGATTCAAGGGTGGTGGTGTAGCGATCACCTTCCGCATTCAGAGCTTCGAAATCATCCTCCAGGTCATGGAACTGGAAGTAATACTGCAACCTGTGGGTCGTATCCGCGTCGCGGCTATCCTGGAGTTGCAGGTGAAGGTGGCCGAAGTCGCGAGTGAATTCCCGGTTTGGTAGTGCGCCCAGTGCGCCTTGTACGCCGTCGATGCCTTTACGGGATTGGCCCAGCCCAAGCTGGGTGGTGATGCCAATCCCGGGCAGGGGGTTCCAGTCGGACCGGGCGCTGAAGGTGTCGATGCGACGCTGGTCGTGTTTGTCCGGAAAGCCGTCGTCCTCCTTGCGCTGGATGGCCACCCGATAGTGGCCTTGCTCGGTATCACCGCCGTAACGCCAGCGCAGGTCGCGAACCCCATTGGACCCCAGGCGGGTGGACACCCGGTTACCCTGCGTCTCGGCGGAATGCCGGGTGAGGATATTGATGATCGCGAAGAAGGAATTGGAGCCATAGGCGGCGGCGTTGGGCCCGCGGATGACTTCTATCCGCTCGATGTCATCCGGCGTGAGATCCAGGATGCCCCATTGAGTGCCCCCGTTGATGGAGGTGTAAATGGAGCGGCCATCCACCAGCACCTGGAGTTGTCGCACAAACTGTTCGGAAAACCCGTGGTAGGTCACGATAGGGCGCCCACCGTTGGCGGAGCCCACCACCACCCCCGGCACCATGCGCAGCAGTTCATGGATGTCCCGGGCCTGACTGTGGCTGATCCAGTGCCGGTCGATCACCGTGACCGAGGCGGGCGCCTCGATCAGGGGCTGTTGCAGGCGGGTGGCGGTGAGGGCCACGGGCAGGTCCATGAAATAATCCTGCTCGGTGGGCCATGCCTCCTCGCCGAACGCGGGGAGCGCCAGGCTTGCCCCCATCAGGCCCAGACCGGTGAGCCCCATCCAGCGACATCGGCGCGAAAACGGGCGTGTCCAGCCGTGCTTCGGCGGCATTTCGAAAGGGGTGTCCGGCATGGTTATAATGGGCCCTGAGTCTCGAGGCGACCTTTAACGATGAATTATCCGACGATGGAATCCTGCGTGGGCAACACGCCCCTGGTACGGCTGCAACGCCTGCCGGGTGACACCTCCAATGTGCTGCTGGGCAAACTGGAGGGTGATAACCCCGCCGGTTCGGTGAAGGATCGCCCGGCCATGAGCATGATCCGCCATGCGGAGGAACGCGGCGACATCCGCCCCGGCGACATCCTCATTGAGGCCACCAGCGGCAACACCGGCATCGCCCTGGCCATGGCCGCCGCCATCCGTGGATACCGGCTGGTGCTTATTATGCCGGAAAACATGAGTTCTGAAAGGCGCGCGACCATGAAGGCCTTTGGCGCCGAGATTATCCTGGTCACCAAAGGCGAGGGCATGGAGGGTGCGCGGGACCTGGCCCAGCAGATGCAGGCCGAGGGCAAGGGCCGCGTGCTGGATCAGTTTGCCAACGCGGACAACCCCCGCGCCCACTATGAAACCACCGGGCCGGAGTTGTGGCGAGACACCCAGGGGCAGATCACCCATTTTGTCAGTTCCATGGGGACCACCGGCACCATCATGGGGGTGTCGCGTTACCTGAAGGAGCAGAATCCCAACATCCAGATCATTGGTGTGCAGCCCACTGAAGGGTCCAGCATCCCGGGCATCCGCCGCTGGCCTGAGGCCTATCTGCCGCGCATCTTTGATCCTGCCGCCGTGGACAGGGTGATTGACGTCTCCCAGGATGAGGCCGAAAAGACCATGCGGCGACTGGCCGCAGAGGAGGGCATTTTTTCGGGTGTCTCCTCCGGAGGCGCCATGGCCGCGGCCCTGAGGCTGTCGGCGGAACTGGAAAATGCCGTGATCGCATCCATTGTCTGTGACCGTGGTGACCGCTATATCTCCACTGGCGTGTTTCCCGCATGACGGCCGCGTTCGCAGAACCGGTGATGGTCTTTGATATCGAGACCATCCCCGACGTAAAGGGCGGCCGCAGGATTCATGGCCTGGAAGATCTGGACGACGCCAAGGCCGCCAAGGCCCTGTCGCAACTCAGGTTGCAGAAGACCGGTAGCGAGTTTCTGGCCCTCCATCTGCATCGGGTGGTGGCCATCTCCGTGGTGCTGGCCACACGGGATCAGTTGCGGGTGTGGTCCCTGGGCAGCCCGGACTCGGATGAGGCCGAGCTGGTGCGACGCTTCTTCGAGGGGATCGAGCGCTATGCCCCCACCCTGGTGACCTGGAACGGTGGCGGATTCGATCTGCCGGTGTTGCATTATCGCTCGCTGCTTCACAAGGTCTCGGCGCCCCGGTACTGGGATACCGGCGATGACGATCGCAGCTTTCGTTACAACAATTACCTCTCCCGCTTTCACTGGCGCCACGTGGACCTGATGGATGTGCTGGCCGGCTTTCAGATGCGCGCCAATGCGCCCCTGGACGAGATCGCCACCTTGCTGGGTTTTCCCGGCAAGATGGGAATGAACGGCGCCCACGTGTGGGATGCCTGGCTGGCCGGGGATATCCAGGGTATTCGCGACTACTGCGAGACGGATGTGCTCAACACCTACCTGGTCTTTCTGCGCTTTGAACACCTCAGAGGCCGCCTCAGCGATGAAGGCCTGGCCCGGGAAGAGGGGCGCGTGGCCGAATTGTTGCGGGCTTCAGAAGCCACCCACCTGCAGGCCTTCCACCAGGCCTGGCTCGGACACCCCCCGGAATGAGTGCCAGAAAACGCAATAAATTGCCTGACGAGCCCGTTCAGGCCCATATCGATTCCATGACCCACGAAGGACGCGGTGTTGCCCGCCTGGACGGCAAGGCCGTCTTCGTGGACGGCGTATTGCCGGGCGAGACGGTGACTTTCCGTTACACGCGCCGCAGTCGCCGTTACGACGAAGGGCGCGTCGACCAGGTGCTGGAGGCCTCCAGTGATCGGGTGGAACCCCGCTGTCCCCATTTTGGGGTCTGTGGCGGCTGTGTGCTCCAGCACATGGATCCCTCAGCCCAGGTGCGGGCCAAGGAGCAGGCCATGCTGGAGAATCTCAAGCATCTTGGCAGCGTGAGCCCGGACCGGGTGCTTCCTGCCATCACCGGTCCCCGATGGGGTTATCGACGCAAGGCGCGCCTGGGCGTCAAGCATGTGCCCAAGAAAGGCGGTGTGCTGGTGGGCTTTCGGGAGCGGGGCAGCCCCTATCTGGCCGAACTGGAGATTTGCCATGTGCTTCATCCGGCGGTGGGTGAGCGCATCATGGCCCTGCGGGCATTGCTCACCGCCATGCAGGCGCGGGAGCGGATACCACAGATCGAGGTTGGGGTGGGGGATGATGATGCGGTGGCCCTGGTGTTTCGCCACCTGGATCCGCTCACCGAGGGGGACCGGGAGCGTTTGAAGGCCTTCGGGCAGGACCATGAACTGCAGATCTGGCTGCAGCCCGGTGGCCCGGACAGCATCAACCCCCTGTGGCCGGAGTCACCCGCGGATTTGTGTTTCACTCATCCGGAGGAGGGGCTGCGTATCCCGTTTTCCCCTGTGGATTTCATCCAGGTGAATCGGGATGTGAACCATCGCATGGTGCCTCAGGCCATGGAGCTATTGCAGGTGGCACCGGAGCATGGGGTGCTGGACCTGTTCTGCGGGCTGGGTAACTTCACTCTGCCACTGGCCCGGCGGGCTGCCCGGGTGACCGGGGTGGAGGGGGATGCCGCCATGGTGGAACGGGCTCGGGAGAATGCAGTCAAAAATGGTGTTCATAACACCCGTTACTTTGCCGCGGATCTGAGTGCGGACCTTGCCGGGGCGACTTGGTTATCCGAGCCGGTGGACCGAGTCCTGCTGGACCCGCCCCGGCCCGGTGCCTGGGAGGTGCTGGGGCCGGTGGCAGCCCTGGCGCCGGAACGGATCGTCTATGTCTCGTGTAACCCGGCCACGCTGGCGCGAGACGCAGGTGAACTGGTCCGCGAGCATGGTTATCGACTGGAAGCGGCGGGTGTCATGGACATGTTTCCGCATACGGCTCACGTGGAGTCCATGGCGGTATTCAGCCGCTGATAGCGAGGCAGATCATGATTGATACCACCACCCTGGTCCTGGCCAAGGGCCTGTTGACGGCCGCCATCCTGCTGGGAGGCTGCGCCTGGCAGCTCTGGTCGGTGAAGCGGGCGTTGAGGGAGCGGAGGGAGAAGAGGGGCTAGCGCCCTTCTCCCCTCCGGGGAGAAGGGCTGGGGATGAGGGGACGGGAAAGACCCCGAACTCAGATGTCCCTCAACAGTTCATTGATGCCCACCTTCGAGCGGGTCTTCTCGTCCACCTTCTTGACGATCACCGCGCAGTACAGGCTGTACTTGCCATCCTTGGAGGGCAGGTTGCCGGACACCACCACGGAACCGGCCGGGACGCGGCCATAGCTGATTTCGTCCTTCTCCCGGTCGTAAATGCGGGTGCTCTGGCCCAGGTAAACCCCCATGGAGATCACCGAGCCTTCTTCCACGATCACGCCTTCCACCACCTCGGAGCGGGCGCCGATGAAGCAGTTGTCCTCGATGATGGTGGGGGAGGCCTGCAGGGGTTCCAGCACGCCACCGATGCCCACGCCGCCGGACAGGTGCACGTTCTTGCCGATCTGCGCACAGGAGCCCACCGTGGCCCAGGTGTCCACCATGCTGCCTGTGTCCACATAGGCGCCGATGTTCACATAGGAGGGCATCAACACCACGCCCGGGGCGATATAGGACCCCCGGCGGGCAGTGGCCGGCGGCACCACCCGCACGCCACCCTCACGAAATTCCCGTGAGTTTACGTCGCCCCACTTGGAATCCACCTTGTCGTAGTAGTTGGTGAACCCCCCCTTGATGAACTGGTTGTCATTGATGCGGAAGGACAGCAGCACAGCCTTCTTGAGCCATTCATTGACGACCCATTCCCCATCACGCTTTTCCGCCACCCGGGCCGTGCCCCGGTCGAGCATGTCGACGGCCTCCATCACCGCGTCCCGCAGGCGGGTCTCGGCATTGCGGGGATTGATCTCCGCGCGTCGCTCAAAGGCGTCTTCGATCAGGGTCTGAATATCACTCATGGGATGTTCCTCTGGTGGTCAAGCCGGTTGGTTTGCGGATTCTAAGGGGTGAAGGTTCCCGGTGTCATTGCGCCCGGTACGGGGCTGACTCCAGGTGACGGCGAATGCGTTGGGCGGCGTCGATGCAATCGTCCAGCGGCGCCACCAGGGCCATGCGGACCCGCCCCTGGCCGGGGTTGCCCGCCGCAGTGGCGCGGGAGAGGTAACTGCCGGGCAGTACGGTGATATGTTCCTGGGCAAACAGTTCCCGCGCGAAGGTTTCATCATCCCCGGGTGTGCGCGCCCACAGATAGAACCCCGCGTCGGGACGCTGTACATCCATGACGCCATCCAGAATCTCCAGAACCGCGTCGAACTTGCGGGTGTACAGCGCCCTGTTGTCCTGCACGTGGGACTCGTCATTCCATGCGGCGATGCTGGCGGCCTGGGCCGGCGGTGCCATGGCGCAGCCATGGTAGGTGCGGTACTGGTGGAAGCGCTCCAGGATTCGGGCATCCCCGGCCACAAAGCCTGATCTCAGGCCCGGCAGGTTGGAGCGCTTGGACAGGCTATGGAAGACCACCACCCGCTCAAAATTCGGGTCACCGGCCCGGGCTGCGGCGCCCAGCATCCCCGGTGGCGGAGTGGCGTCGGTGAAATGGATCTCTGAATAGCACTCGTCGGCGGCGATGACGAAGTCATGGGCGTGGGCCAGGGCCAGCAGTCGCTGCATGAAGGCCTCGTCCATGACGGCGCCGCTCGGATTACCGGGATTGCAGAGGTAGAGCAGTTGGCAGTCCCGCCATTGATCCTCGGAGATGGCCTCAAGATCAGGTAGGAACCCCTTGTCTGCGCTCAGGTTCATGAACAGCGGCCGGGCCCCGGCCAGCAGGGCAGCCCCTTCGTAGATCTGATAGAAGGGATTGGGCATCAGCACCAGGGGGTTGTTCCGGGTGCGATCCACCACGCATTGGGCCAGGGCGAACAGGGCCTCCCGGGTGCCGTTCACCGGCAGTACCTGGCGCTCGGGGTCCAGGCTGTCCGTGGGCAACTGGAAGCGTTGCCTGGCCCAGTGGCTGATGGCCTGACGCAGTTCCGGCCCGCCACGGGTCATAGGGTAGCGGGCCAGGCCTGCCAGGTTGGTCTGCAATGCCTCCAGGGCGACCCCGGGGGCCGGGTGGGCCGGCTCACCGATGGAGAGCGGGATATGGCTCAGATGCGCGGGAGGGGTGATGCCCTGCTTGAGGGCTGCAAGCTTCTGAAAGGGATAGGGCTGCAGGCGATCCAGGTCGGGATTCATGTCTTGGGGGAGCGAAAGGGCGCCATAGTATACGGTAGAAGGCACCAGGATGAGGAGCCGGCCCCGTTGTCACGGGACCGCCCCCGGGCAGTGAATGGATGCGTCTATACCTCCAATTCCCTGGGAGGGGGGTCCGTCACTCCGATCTCCAGTGCCTCTCTCAGGCGCGAGGCAATCAGCGCCTGGCGTTCGGGGTCACTGATGGGGGTGTCGTCCAGATTGGAGATGTAGAAGACGTCATCGGCCTGTTCGCCGGCAGTGGCGATCTTGGCGTTGTGCACTTTCACCTGACAGTCGGTGAGGATGATGCCGATGCGCGAAAGCAGTCCAGGTCGGTCGGCCGTGCTGATCTTCAGCACGGTGCGTAGATAATGCGTGTGCGGCGCAAAACTCACCTCGGTGGGCACGTCGAAATGCTTGAGTTGGCGAGGGGTGGAGCGGCGCACCATGTTCGGGCGTCGGTCAGGCTCCTTCAGGCGCTCCTTGAGCAGTCGGCCGATCTCCTGAACCCTGAAGGGGTTGTCGATGGGCTGGCCGGTATCCTCCAGGACAAGGAAGGTATCCAGGGTGCGGTGGCTGCTGGTGGTGATGATGCGGGCATCCACGATGTCCAGGCCCAGCTGGGTCAGAGCCGTGCTGGTCAGGGCGAACAGGTGGGGGTGGTCTTCCGTGTAGAGGAATATCTCGGTACTGCCCCGCGCCGTTTCCTGGCGCACCTGGACCAGTGGCAGGTCCTCTTCGTCCACCTCGTGGATGGCCCGCGTGTGCCAGGCGATCTCATCAGCGGAGTGACGCAGGAAATAGTCCACATCAAAGTCGTTCCAGATGGTGAAGCAATGTTCCTCGTCCACGCCCCGGGACTTGAGCAGCTCCAGGGCATGGGTTTGCACCTCGCCCACCAGTTCATCCTGATCCGGCGGATTGTCCAGCCCGCGGCGCAGCATGCGCTGGGTGGAGGCATACAGGTTGCCAAGCAGGGAGTTCTTCCAGGAGTTCCACAACTTGGGGTTGGTTCCCCGGATATCCGCCACGGTGAGCAGATACAGATAGTTCAGGCGCATGGTGTTGCCCACCTGGGAGGCAAATTCCATGATGACGTCCGGATCCGAAATGTCCCGGCGCTGGGCGGTGAGGGACATGAGCAGGTGGGCGCGAACCAGCCAGCCCACCAGATTGGCGTCGTACAGGGCCAGCCCATGACGCAGGCAGAACTCCCGGGCCTCCTCGGCCCCCAGTTCGGAATGGTCACCACCGCGTCCCTTGGCAATGTCGTGGAACAGGCCGGCCAGGTACAGCAATTCCGGCTTGGGTATGCGCCGGAAGAGGCGTGAGCACTCGGGCAGTTCTTCATCATGCTCGCTGCTGGCAAAGCGCCGCAGGTTGCGGATGACGGCCAGGGTGTGTTCATCCACCGTGAAGACATGGAACAGGTCGTACTGCATGCGTCCCACGATCAGGGCAAAGGCGGGCAGATAGGCAGCCAGCACCCCATAGCGGTTCATGCGACGCAACTGGTCCGTCACGCCGTGGGGTTGGCGCAGGATCTCCATGAACAGGCTGCGGCAGGCCAGGTCCTGGCGGAAATTGTCGTCGATCAGGCCCCGGTGGGAGCGGATCTCGCGGATGGTGGAGGCGCGGATGCCCTTGAGGTCCGGGTGCTGCTGGAGCAACAGGAACACTTCCAGGAGGGCAGGGGGGTACTGGCGGAACACCCTTGGGTGGGTGATCTCCAGGAATCCGCGCCGGGCCTGGAAACGCCGGTTGATGGGCACGATGTCGTCATCGGTTTCGTCCAGCAGGATGGCCTCGCTGAAGTGCTGCAAGAGCATCTCATTGAGCCGTTCCAGTTCCATCACGGTGCGAAAGTACTGCTGCATGAACTGCTCCACCGCCAGATTGTGGTCGTGGTCGCTGAAGCCCAGCAGATTGGCCAGACGGCGCTGATAGTCAAACAGCAGGCGATCTTCCTTGCGGCCGCTGAGCATGTGCAGTGCAAAGCGCACGCGCCACAGGAAGGCCTGCCCATCCATCAGATCGTGGTATTCGGCCTGGGTGAGAAAGCCATGAGCCACCAGTTCCGCCAGGGCGCTGGAGCCGAAGTGGCGTTGAGTGACCCAGCCGATCATCTGGATGTCGCGCAGGCCTCCCGGGCTCTCCTTGAGATTGGGTTCCAGGCGATAGGCGGTTTCGCCGAAGCGCTGATGGCGGGCCTCCTGTTCGTCCAGCTTGGCGCAGAAAAAGGCCCGACTATTCCACATGCGCTCCGGGCTGATGCGTGACTCCAGTTCGGAAAACAGTGACTCAGGGCCTGTCAGGGGACGGGATTCGAGCAGGTTGGTGGCCACGGTGATATCGGCGGCAGCTTCGCGGCTGCAGTCCTCCAGGTTGCGAACGCTGTGCCCCAGCTCCAGACCGATGTCCCAGAGGAAGGTCACGAATGCGCCCAGGCGTTCCTCGGTACCCGGGGAAATCCCGTTCTGGAACAGGATCAGGATGTCCACGTCCGATCCCGGATGCAGGTCGCCCCGCCCATAGCCCCCTACTGCGGCCAGTCCCAGCGTCTCCTCCTGATCCAGGGCCATGCCCGCCCAGGCGGTGATCAGCAGGCGATCCATCGTGGCAGCGCGGGCCTGCACCAGGTCGGTGACATCGCAGCCCTCGGCAAAGGCCGTTTCCAGCGTCAGGCGCACATGGTTGAGGGCATCCACATAGGTCTGCCTATCCGGGGGGGAGTGAGCACGCAGGCGCTGCTCCAGCGACTCCCAGTCCAGGCGCTGTTGAATGGATTCCGGCAAGGGCCTCAATGCGGACATGGGACTGCCCTCAGCTGGTGCGCTCGTCCTTGCGCAGGGTCAGGATCTCGTGGCCGTCTTCGGTCACCAGGATGGTGTGCTCCCACTGGGCCGACAGGCTGTGGTCCTTGGTGACCACCGTCCAGCCGTCGGCCAGCAGACGGGTGTGACGCTTGCCGATATTCACCATAGGTTCGATGGTGAAGGTCATGCCCGGTTGCAGCTCCATGCCTTCGCCGGGTGTGCCGAAATGCAGCACCTGGGGGTCTTCATGGAACTCCCGGCCGATGCCATGACCGCAGTACTCACGCACCACGCTGCACCGCTCGGCCTCGGCGTAGGTCTGCACGGCATGGCCAATGTCACCCAGGCGGGCACCGGGGCGCACCATCCGGATGCCCCGCCACAGGGCCTCATGGGCGATGTCCACCACGCGCTGCGCCTTCACCGAAGGCTTGCCGATGATGAACATGCGACTGGTATCCCCGTGGTAGCCGTCATGGATCACGGTGATGTCGATGTTCAGGATGTCGCCGTCCTTGAGGCGGCGATCCCCAGGGATGCCGTGGCAAACCTGGTGGTTCAGCGAGGTGCAGATGGAACGGGGGAAGCCCCGGTAATTCAGCGGCGCTGGCGTCGCCTTCTGTACGTTGACAATGTGCTGGTGACAGAGTTCGTCCAGTTCGGCGGTGCTGATCCCGGCCTGCACATGGGGCGCGATCATCTCCAGGACTTCGGCGGCCATGCGGCCGGCGACGCGCATTTTTTCGATCTCTTCCGGGGTCTTGATGGATACGGGCATCAGGTGGGGTCCACGGCGGGTTGGGACGCGCTATGCGTTTGTTGTGAAAGACCGTTTATGGTATAAAGCGCCCGCGCTCCATGCAAACCAGACCGCCGGGAGCGTCCACTCTATCGAATCCACACATACGCCGTCACGCATGGCTGGGTGCCCTTAGCGGGTTGCCATGCGGGGCGTATGGAGGCTCAACCCTCAGGAGAATCATCATGCCTAACGTCACCATGCGTCAGATGCTCGAAGCGGGCGTCCATTTCGGACACCAGACCCGTTACTGGAACCCGAAGATGGATCAGTACATCTTCGGCCACCGCAACAAGATTCACATCATCAACCTCGAGAAGACGGTTCCGTGCTTCAACGATGCGATGAACTACCTGGGCAAGATGGCCGCCAACGGTGGCAACATCATGTTCGTGGGGACCAAGCGTTCCGCTCGTGATCTGGTGGCCGAGCACGCCAGACGCTGCAAGATGCCCTTTGTGAACCACCGCTGGCTGGGCGGCATGCTCACCAACTTCAAGACCGTGCGCGAGTCCATTCGCCGCCTCAAGGATCTGGAGGCGATGCAGGAAGACGGTAGCCTGCGGGTGCTGAACAAGAAGGAAGCCCTGATGCGTACCCGCGAGATGGAGAAGCTCGACCGCAGTCTGGGCGGCATCAAGGACATGCCCGGCCTGCCCGACGCCCTGTTCGTGATCGACGTGGGCTATGAGCGCATCGCCATCAGCGAAGCCCGCAAGCTGGGCATTCCCGTCGTGGCCGTGGTGGACAGCAACAACTCCCCCGATGGCGTCGACTACGTGATCCCTGGCAACGATGACGCCATGCGCGCCATCCAGCTGTATGTCAGCGCCGCTGCCGATGCCATCAACGATGCCCGGAGCGTGGCCCGTGCCGGCGCCGGCGACGAGTTCGTCGAGGTGAAGGACGAAGCCCCCGCCCCGGCGGCCCAACCCGCGGAAGCCCCCGAAGCCGGACAGGCTGAGGCCAGGTAACTCTTTCCAGGCTCCGCCGACGCCCGAATGGCATCGGCGGGGCGCTGCAAACGAATCTTCAGGAGTATCCCCATGCAGATTACCGCATCCATGGTCAAAGAACTGCGCGAGACCACCGGCGCAGGCATGATGGAGTGCAAGAAGGCCCTGACCGCGGCCAATGGAGACATGGAAGCCGCCATCGAACAGATGCGCAAGTCCGGTGCCGCCAAGGCCGTCAAGAAGGCTGATCGTGTCGCTGCCGAAGGGCAGGTGATGGTGGCCAGTTCCGATGATCATCGTCGCGCCGCCATCGTCGAAGTCAACTGCGAAACCGACTTCGTGGCCAAGGACGAGAACTTCAAGTCCTTTGTGACCCAGATTGCCGAACAGGCATTGGCACAGCAGCCCGCCGACGTGGACGCGCTGATGGCGCTGTCCGGCGCCGAAGGCAGCCTTGAGGAGACCCGTGCAGCCCTGGTGGCCAAGATCGGCGAGAACGTGCAGGTGCGCCGTTTCCAGCTCTTCGCCAGCGAAGACGGTGAACTGGCTCATTACCTCCATGGCACCCGCATCGGTGTGGTGGTGGAAATGGTGGGTGGCAGTCAGGACCTGGCCCGCGACGTGGCCATGCATATCGCCGCCAGCCACCCGGTGTGCGTTGACGAAAGCCAGGTGCCTCAGGATCTCCTGAAAAAGGAAGAGGCCGTGTTCCGTGCCCAGGCCGAAGAGAGCGGCAAGCCCGCCGAGATCATCGACAAGATGATCACCGGTCGTATCAAGAAGTATCTGGGCGAGGTCACCCTTCTGGGTCAGCCCTTCGTCAAGGATCCCGACCAGACCGTGGGCCAGATGCTCAAGTCCGCCGGTGCCCAGGTACGCCAGTTCGCCCGTTTCGAAGTGGGTGAAGGCATCGAGAAGAAGACGGAAAACTTCGCTGAAGAGGTCATGGCCCAAGCGAAGGGCTCCTGATATTGTTCTAGACAACACCGCCCCAGAACCCGGGGCTTCTGCCCCCGGGGACCGACAATCCAGCCATCAAGGTTACCCATGACTGACGACACCCGCCCTGCCTACAAGCGAATCCTGCTGAAGCTGAGCGGCGAGGCCCTGATGGGGGATCTGGAGTACGGCATCTGTCCGGATGTGCTGGGGCGGGTGGCTCGCGAAGTGGCCGAACTGAGCCGCCTCGGCATCGAGGTGGCCATCGTCATTGGGGGTGGCAACATCTTCCGGGGGCAGGGATGGCCCAGGCGGGCATGGATCGGGTGAGTGCCGATCACATGGGCATGCTGGCCACCGTGATGAACGGCCTGGCCATGCAGGATGCCCTGGAACGGGTGGGCAAGTTCTGCCGGGTGATGTCGGCGCTCAAGATCAATCAGGTCTGTGAGGACTACATCCGCCGCCGCGCGGTGCGTCATCTGGAAAAAGGACGCATCGTCGTGTTTGCCGCCGGTACCGGCAATCCCTTCTTCACCACCGATACCGCCGCCAGCCTGCGTGCCATCGAGATGAACTGCGATGTCATGATCAAGGCCACCAAGGTGGACGGTGTCTACGATTCCGATCCCATGCATAACCCCGACGCCAAACGCTACGATCGGCTGACCTTTGACGAAGTCCTCACGGCGCGTCTGGGCGTCATGGATGCCACGGCCATCGTCATGTGTCGGGACAACGATATGCCCCTTCGGGTGATCAACATATTCAAGGAAGGGGAACTCATGCGACTCGTCATGGGCGAGCGCGTGGGCACCCTGGTCGAGAGAGGTTGAGTGACATGCTTGATGCCATAAAAGACGATGCTTCCACCCGCATGGGCAAGAGTATTGATTCCCTGCGGCTGGAAATGGCCAAGATCCGCACCGGCCGTGCCCAAACCAGCCTGCTGGATCACGTTCAGGTGGAATACTACGGTAGCGAAGTGCCCATCAATCAGGTGGCCAACGTCAACGTGGAAGATGCCCGTACCCTGACCGTGACGCCCTGGGAGCGGGACATGGTGAGCAAGGTGGAAAAGGCCATCATGAATTCGGATCTGGGTCTGAACCCCTCTTCCGTCGGCACCGTGATCCGCGTGCCCATGCCGGCCCTGACCGAGGAACGGCGCAAGGACCTGGTAAAGGTGGTGCGCCACGAGGCGGAGAACGCCCGGGTGGCGATCCGCAACATTCGGCGGGATGCCAACAGTGATCTCAAGGCCCTGCTCAAGGACAAGTCCATCACCGAGGACGATGATCGCCAGGGGCAGGAGATCATTCAGAAGCTGACCGATCAGCATATTGCTGAAGTGGACAAGGTGCTGGCCCAGAAAGAAAAAGAACTCATGGCCATCTGATCCCCACGGATGGATATCAAGACGCAGTGAGCCAGTCTCCCGTGAATACTGCGGGCACGCCGCGCCATGTGGCCATCATCATGGATGGCAATGGGCGGTGGGCCCGCTCCCGCCTGCTTCCCCGGACAGAAGGTCATCGCCAGGGCGTGAACGCGGCCCGAATGGCGGTGCGCTACTGTGCCCAGCAGGGCGTCCGGGTTCTGACCCTGTTCGCCTTCAGCAGCGAGAACTGGCGTCGCCCCCGTCAGGAGGTGGGCACGCTGATGGATCTGTTCGTGGGTTCCATCGGCCGCGAGGTGCCGGAACTGGTGGAGAAGGGCATTCGCCTTCGCTTCATTGGTGATCGCACCACCTTCTCCGCCAAGCTCCAGGCGCGCATGGCCGATGCCGAGGAGCGCACCCGGCATAATCAGCATATGGATCTGGTGGTGGCCGTCAGCTACGGCGGGCGCTGGGACATTGCCAACGCCGCTGCGGCGCTGGCTGAACGGGTGCGGCGTGGGGAGCTTGAACCGGAGCAGATCACCCCCGAAGTCATGGAGGGGCATTTGTCCACGGCGGGTCTGCCTGAGCCGGATCTGTTCGTGCGCACCGGAGGCGAACAGCGCGTCAGCAATTTCCTGTTATGGCAGCTGGCTTACACCGAGCTGTTTTTTACTGATGTGCTCTGGCCGGATTTCGATGAAGACGAATTGGGCCGGGCCTTTGAACACTTCGCGGGGCGCCAGCGGCGCTTCGGGCATATCCAGGAACAGATCGTGGGGACGGGGGATGCTTAAACAACGGGTGATGACCGGCGTGATCCTGGCGGCAGCCGTCGTGGCCGCCGTGTTGTTGCTGCCCAATTCCGTCTTCGCGGTGGTCATGCTGGCGGTCACGCTGCTGGGTGCGTGGGAGTGGAGTCGTCTGTGCGGGCTCGATGAAACCCGGGTGCGCGCCGCCTATGTGGGGGGGCTGGCCGTTCTGGGTGGTATCACCTGGTGGCTGGTTTTCGTGCAGGTGCATCTCTGGCCCGTGGCCATCGGAGTGATCTGGTGGGCCTGCGTATTGGTGATGCTGGCCCTGTACGAGCCAGGGTCCGGGGAGCGCCGGGCCCTGCGTCGGTATGGGCTGGCATTGGCAGGGGCGTTGACCCTGATCCCCGCCTGGGCCGCACTGGTGTGGTTTCATCAAGTTCAGCCGCTTCTGGTGCTGTACCTGGTGTTACTCACTGCCACCGCCGATACAGCTGCCTACTTCACGGGAAAGCGCTTCGGTCGGGTGAAGCTGGCGCCATCCATCAGTCCCGGCAAGACCCGGGAGGGGCTTCTCGGCGCTATCGCAGCCATCGTCCCCTTTGGGTTGCTGGGTGCCTGGGGTTTTGGGGTGGAGCCCGGGTTGTGGTTTTATTTCGTGGCCTTGTGTGTGATCACGGCATTGATGTCGGTGGCTGGCGATCTGTTTGAGAGCCTGGTCAAGCGGGAGGCGGGCGCCAAGGATAGCGGTACCCTGTTGCCCGGGCATGGTGGGATAATGGATCGCATCGACAGCCTCACGGCCGCAGCGCCGGTCTTCCTGATCGGTCTCTTGTGGGCCGGAATTATGGCAAGATAGCGCTCGGCGAGGGATGGGGATTCCAACCACCCGTTCCGTGGCCTTGCACACGCCGGCGGTATCCGTCAGCGTCAACCTGACTGTATGAGTACCGGGAGTCTTTCCATGGCTGCTTCCCCCAAGGGCGTGACCGTTCTCGGCGCCACCGGAACCATCGGCGTCAACACCCTGGACGTGATGGCGCGCCATCCCCAGCTCTATCGGGCCGTGGCCCTCACCGCCAACGGTAATGTGGAGCGCCTGGTGGAACAGTGCCGCGCCCATCGGCCCGCCTATGCCGTGGTGGCCGATCCCGAACAGGAGGGCGCACTGGCCGCCGGATTGAAGGCGGCCGGGCTGGACACGGAAGCCTTGGCAGGACCCGAAGCCCTGGCGCATGTGGCTGCCCTGCCGGAAACGGATTATGTGATGGCAGCCATTGTTGGCGGTGCCGGCCTGCTACCCTCCCTGGCCGCGGCCCGGGCGGGGAAACGGGTGCTTCTGGCCAACAAGGAGGCCCTGGTCATGTCCGGGCGCATCTTCATGGACCAGATCCGTCAAAGCGGCGCCGAACTGCTGCCCATCGACAGTGAGCACAACGCCATCTTCCAGTGCATGCCGGGCGATTTCGATCGGGGGCTTGGGCGTGTCGGTGTGGAGCGCATTCTGCTGACCGCCTCCGGCGGCCCCTTCCGCGCCTATGCCGCCTCGGATCTGGAGGCGGTGACCCCGGAGCAGGCCTGCGCGCATCCCAACTGGGTGATGGGGCGCAAGATCTCGGTGGATTCCGCCTCCATGATGAACAAGGGGCTTGAGCTGATCGAGGCCTGCTGGCTGTTCGATACCACGCCGGACAAGGTGGAGGTGGTGCTGCATCCCCAGAGCGTGATTCACTCCATGGTGTCCTATGTGGATGGTTCGGTACTGGCACAGCTGGGCAACCCCGATATGCGCACCCCCATTGCCCATGCCCTGGCCTGGCCGGAGCGCATTGCCTCGGGTGTGGATCCCCTGGATATCGTGCAGGTGGCCCGACTCGATTTCGAACGACCCGACATGGATCGCTTCCCATGCCTGCGCCTGGCCTACGAATCCTTCGAGGCGGGGGGCACTGCCACTGCCATCCTCAACGCTGCCAATGAAGTGGCGGTGGAATCCTTTCTGGATGCACGCATTCGCTTCACGGACATCCCCCGGGTCATATCCCACTGCCTGGAGACCATGGAACTGGGCGCGGCGGATACCCTGGAGGAGGTCCTGGCGGCCGATGAGGCGGCCCGCGCCGTGGCCCGCGCGGTTGTTACGGCGGGTGGGCTTGGTCAGCGGGTCACGGCCTGATGACCTTTCTGATCAGCGTTCTGGCCTTTGTGGTGGCCATCGGGGTGCTGGTCACCGTGCATGAGTTCGGCCACTACTGGGTGGCGCGGCGCTGCGGTGTGAAGGTGCTGCGTTTCTCCGTGGGCTTTGGCCGCCCGCTGTGGCGGCGGGTGGCTGGCAAGGACCGCACCGAATATGTGATTGCCGCGATCCCCCTGGGGGGGTACGTGAAGATGCTGGATGAGCGTGAGGACCCTGTCGCCGACAAGGACCTGCCTCGTGCCTTCAACCGCCAGAACGTCTGGCGTCGCATCGCCATCGTGATTGCCGGGCCCACCGCCAATTTCCTCTTCGCCATTGCTGCCTTCACCCTGATGTTCATCGTCGGCGTCTCGGGGGTGAAGCCATTGGTGGGTGAAGTGATGCCGGGGTCCCTGGCCGAACAGGCGGGCTTTGAGCGCCAGGATGAGATCCTGCGGGTGGAAGACAAATCCACCCCCACCTGGGAACTCGTGGCCCTGAATCTGCTCGAAAAAGGCCTGGATGCCCGTGAGGTTGATGTGCTGGTACGCACCGCCGGGGGGCAGGAAGTGTGGCGGACGCTGGATCTGACCGATCGGCGTCAATTGCTGGCCGACGGCTCGCTGCTGGATAAACTGGGGATGGAGGTCTGGAGGCCCTGGTCCGAGCCGGTATTTGGTGAGGTGCTGGCGGATGGGGCGGCTGAACGTGCCGGCGTACAACCCGGGGACCGCATCCTGAGCGTGAATGGTGAATCCATTTCCAGTTGGCAGGCCTGGGTGGAGCATGTCCGGGCGCGTCCTGACGAAACACTGGATGTCCGTCTGGAGAGGAATGGGTCTCCCATCACCCTCACTTTGCGAACCGAGGTCCGCGACGAGGGTGGAGAGCGGATCGGTCAGATCGGCGCCTGGCCCCGCATGGACGAAGAGGCGGCCGAGGCCATGCAGCGCCAGGTGCGCTATGGGCCTTTCACCGCCATTGCCCTGGGGCTTGAGCGGACGTGGGACATGTCGGTGCTGACCCTGCGGGTGATGTGGCGGCTGATCACCGGGGAGGCGGCGGCCAGCAACATCGCTGGCCCCGTGAGCATTGCCGAATATGCCGGTGTGAGTGCGGTCATTGGGTTTTCCGCATTCCTGAGTTTTCTGGCCATTGTCAGTCTCAGCCTGGGCATCATCAATCTGCTGCCCATACCGATTCTGGATGGGGGGCACTTGCTGTATTACCTGGTGGAGATCATCAAGGGCAGCCCGGTCTCACAGACGGTGGAGGCCATCGGCCAGCGCATCGGCCTGGTGATGATCGCCATGCTGATGTCACTGGCCTTTTACAACGATTTCATGCGAATCCTGGGTTGAATCTGAATGTTTCTTGAGGTGCGACGTCTGATCGCCGGCACGGGGCTGGCCATTGCCCTGGCCAGTACCCCTACCATCCTGCATGCCAGCAATGAGCGGTTTGTCATTGAGGATATCGAGGTGGAGGGTCTGCAGCGCATCGCTGCCGGCACCGTTTTCAGCTATCTGCCGGTGGGTGTGGGTGATTCCTTTGATGAGGCCCAGAGTGCCGAAGTGATCCGCGCCCTGTACCGAACAGGCTTCTTCTCGGACGTGTCGCTGCTACGGCGTGATGGGGTGCTGGTGGTGATGGTGGAAGAGCGCCCGGCCATCAACGAGATTCGCATCAGCGGCAACCGGGACATCAAGACCGATCAATTGATGGATGCCCTGCAGCAGGTGGGCATGGCCCGCGGGCGTGTGTTCAACCGCAGCGTGCTCGAGCGGATGGAGAACGAGTTGCTGCAGCAGTATTTTGCCCGAGGCAAGTACAACGTACAGGTGGATGTGGAGGTGGATGAGCTGCCCCGCAACCGCGTGGATGTGGTCATTGATATTGCCGAAGGCCGGGTGGCCCGTATCCAGCAGATCAATCTGGTAGGTAACGAGACCTATTCCGATCGGGAGCTGACCCGCCGTTTCGACTCCGGGGAACCACCCTGGTACAACCCCTTCAGCCGGCGTGACCATTATTCCCGCCAGCGCCTGTCCGGGGATCTGGAAGAGTTGCGTTCCCGCTATCTGGATTCGGGTTTCGTGAATTTCAATATTGACTCCACGCAGGTCACGCTCACCCCGGATCGCAAGGACATCTACGTCACCATCAATATCGACGAGGGTGATCAGTATTCCATCAGCGAAGTGAATCTGGCAGGCGACCTGGTGGTGGGCGAGGAGGAACTGCGCGAACTACTGGAGATCCAGCCCGGGGACACCTTTTCCCGCAGTCGCATCACCCGCAGTGCCAATGCCATCAGCGACCGTCTGGGCGATGAGGGCTATGCGTTCGCCAACGTGAACCCCATCCCCGAACTGGATGAGGAGAATCAGACTGTGGCGCTGACCTTCTTCGTGGACCCAGGGCAACGGGTGTACGTGCGGCGCATCAATTTCAGCGGTAACACCCGCACCCGGGATGAAGTCTTCCGTCGCGAGATGCGACAAATGGAGGGGGGCTGGTATTCCGCATCCAATGTGGATCGCTCCCAGGTGCGTCTGCAGCGGCTCTCCTATGTGGAGAATGTGAATGTGGAAACCCGCCGCGTCCCCGGCACGGAGGATCAGGTGGATCTGGATATCACCGTGCGGGAGCGCCTGTCGGGCAACTTCATGGTGGGGGCGGGTTATTCCCAGAGCCAGGGTGTGCTCTTCAATACCAGCCTCTCCCAGGAAAACTTCTTCGGTACCGGTAACCGGGTCTCCCTGGCCGTGAACACCAGCCGGGTGAGCACCCTGTACAGCCTTTCCTACACCAATCCCTACTACACCATCGATGGGGTCAGTCGGGGCTTCAATGTGTTCTATCGGGAGACCGATGCCTTCCGGGCTGACATCTCCCGTTATTCATCCAACCGGTTCGGGGCCAACGTCACTTATGGCATCCCGCTGACCGAGTACAACACCTTCCGGATCACGCCCGGGTTCGAGAGCGTGGAGATCCTCACTTCGGATAATACGCCGGATGAGATCTTTGACTATCTGGATGCCGAGGGGGATCGGTTCGATCTTTACACCCTGACCACAAGCCTCAGTCACGACACCCGTAACCGCACGGTGTTCGCGGAGAAGGGCAACCTGCAACGGGGTACGCTGGAGTTCTCCTTGCCCGGTAGCGATCTGGAATATTACAAGATCGACTACCGCAACCAGTTGTTCGTGCCGGTGCGTGAAAACCTGACCTTCAAGCTCTCCGGCGAGGTGGCCTATGGGGAGTCCTACGGCGATACCGGCGACCTGCCGTTCTTCGAGAAGTATTTTGCCGGCGGTACGCGCTCCGTACGTGGCTACCGGGATCTCAGTCTGGGCCCCCGCGACAGCCGCGATGATCCCTTTGGTGGCAACTTCCGGGTGCTGGGCGGCGCCGAACTGATCTTCCCGCCTCCCTTCATGGAAGAGGCGCCCAACGTGCGCATGAGCCTGTTCCTGGACGCCGGTCAGGTTTACCCCAGCTACGAGGACTTTGAAGCGGATGAGATCCGCGCTTCCGTGGGCGTTGGCATGACCTGGTTGTCGCCCGTGGGCGCGTTGACTTTCAGTCTGGCCGAGGCGTTAAATGATGAGCCCGGTGACCGGCTGCAGTCCTTCCAGTTCAATATTGGCGCCTCCTTCTGAGATCCGGTGGACCTACTGCACGGGCGTCCCCATTGCCGCGGAGAAAGGGTTTGAAGAGTCATATGTCGCGAATCATCACCGGGTTGCTGCTGGTCCTGGTGCTGGTCCTGCCCGGACTCGCGCTGGGGGCGGATTCCGTCGCCTTCGTGAACATCAATCGTGTCATGGATCAATCGCCTCAGGCGGAGGCCTCGCTGAGTGCCCTGGAGGAGGAATTCGCCCCCCGGGATGCCGAACTGGTGGCCGAGCGTGACGCGCTGCGTCGCCTGCAGCAGCGCCTGGAGCGGGATACGGACATCATGGGTTCGGAAGAGCGTCTTGAACTGGAGCGGGAATTTCGCAACCGCTCCCGTGAGTTCAAGCGCGCCCAGGACATGTTTCAGGAAGACCTGAATGTTCGCCGCAATGATGAGCTGGCCCGTCTGCAGCGATTGGTGCATAACGTGATCCTGGACATTGCCAAAGAGCAGGGCGTGGATCTCGTGGTGACCGAACGCACCGTCCTGTTCGCCAGCGACCGTATCGATATTACCAGCAAGGTGCTGGACGAGTTGCGCCGGCAGCATCGGAACGGTGGTTGATGGGGATGACGGAGGCCGCCATCACGCTTGGCGAACTCGCCGAGTATCTGGGGGCGGATCTGCACGGGGGGGAGCCGGGTGCGCGAATTGATTCGCTGGCCCCCCTGGAACGGGCCGGTCCGGGCCAGTTGGCCTTCATGACCCATCGTCGTTATCAGGAAGCGCTCATCCGCACTCGCGCCGGTGCAGTGATCCTTTCCCCCGAACAGCTGCCCCATTGCCCCGTGCCGGCCCTGGTCTGCCAACAGCCCCATGTCGCCTATGCACAGGCCGCGCGATGTCTTCATCCGGATCCTGTGGCCGTGGCCGGCATCGCCCCCAGTGCCTGTGTCAGCGATGACGCCCAGGTGCATCCCACGGCTGAGGTGGGCCCGCAGTGCGTGGTGGAGGCCGATTGCCACATCGGGCCGGGGGTGATCCTGGGGCCGGGATGTATTCTCCAGCAAGGATGCCAGGTGGGCGAGGGTTCGCGACTGGTAGCGCGTGTGACCCTGGGCCCCCGCGTGCGGCTGGGAAGACGCAACCTGGTGCAACCGGGGGCGGTCATTGGCGCGGATGGCTTTGGTTTCGCCCGGGAGGATGAAACCTGGCTCAGAGTCCCGCAGGTGGGCAGTGTGCTTATCGGTGACGATGTGGAAGTGGGTGCCAACACCACCATTGACCGGGGTGCTCTGGATGACACCATCATCGAGGATGGGGTCAAACTGGATAACCTCGTCCAGGTGGCGCACAACGTCTTCATTGGTGCGCACACCGCGGTGGCCGGTTGTGTGGGCATTGCCGGCAGTGCACGCATTGGTCGGCGCTGCGGCATCGGCGGTGGTGCGGGTATACTGGGGCATCTGGAGATCGCGGACGATGTCACCGTGACCGCCATGACACTGGTGACCCATTCCATACGCGAGCCCGGGGTCTATTCTTCCGGCATGCCCCAGGCACCCGCCCGGGAATGGAACCGCAGCCTGGCCCATCTGCGCCGGCTGGGGGAGCTTTTTCGCAGGGTGAGGGGGCTCGAGCAGGGGGGCGATCCGGATGGCAGGCAGCGTCGTTGAGGTCTTTCGCCGCCGCGACGAGGGTTTTTCTCGGATAAGAACAGGATAATAATGTGGATCAAATGACCATACACGAGGTGCTGCGTTATCTGCCGCACCGTTTTCCTTTCCTGATGGTGGACCGGGTGCTGGACTATCAACCCGGCGATTACATGAATGCCATCAAGAATGTCTCTTTCAACGAGCCTTATTTCCAGGGGCACTTTCCGATTCGTCCGGTGATGCCCGGTGTACTCATCCTGGAGGCCCTGGCGCAGACCACGGGTCTGCTCGCCTTCAAGACGCAGGAACACCGCGGTGAGTCCGGGGACAAGCAGCAGCTCTATCTGTTCGTGGGCATCGATGAAGCCCGCTTCCGTCGCCAGGTGGAGCCAGGGGACCAACTGCACCTGCATGTAAAGCATGTGCGTACCGTGCGTGGCATCTGGCGCTTTGAGGCAGAGGCCAAGGTGGATGGCAAGGTGGTTGCCACGGCCACCCTCATGTGTGCGGGCAAGGATGTGGAATCATGATTGACCCCCGTGCCGTTGTGGACCCCGGCGCACGGATAGAGGAGGGCGTCAGCATTGGCGCCTTTTCCATCATAGGGCCCGATGTGAAGATCGGTCGGGGTACCTGGATTGGTCCTCATGTGGTGATCAACGGGGACACCACCCTGGGCGAGGACTGCCAGGTATTCCAGTTTGCCTCCCTGGGGGAAGCACCTCAGGACATCGGCTATCGGGGTGAGCCAACCCGCCTGGAGATCGGTGATCGCAACATCATCCGGGAATTCACCACCTTGAGCCGCGGCACCCCGAAAGGCGGGGGCTGCACCCGGGTGGGGTCGGACAACCTCATCATGGCCTATGTGCACATTGCCCATGACTGCGAGGTGGGCGACCACGTGGTGTTCTCCAATGCCGCCTCGCTGGCAGGCCACTGCCATGTGGGGGATCGGGCGATCCTGGGGGGCTTTACCCTGGTGCATCAGTTCTGTCGGGTGGGTACTCAGGCCTTCACCAGCATGGGCGCTGCCTTGAACCGGGATCTACCACCTTACTGTCTGGCCAGCGGCAACTATGCCCGGGCGGTGGGTATCAACAAGGTGGGCCTGAAACGGCGTGGTGTCTCTCCTGAGGCGGTGCGCGCCCTGCATCGGGCCTTCAAACTGCTGGTTCGAGGCCGTGACCGGGCCCAGGGGCTTGAGGCCGTCGCTCCGCTGGTCCAGGCCCATCCCGAGGTGGCCACCTTCGTGGACTTCATCCAGAACAGCCCCCGCGGCATCATCCGTTCCGGCCGTCGCGGCGAAGGCTGAGGAATCAGGGACGGGATTGGACCCGGCTATGGGGTGCCCGCCGAGCCAGGATCCTTGTCCTTGAAGCGTACATCCACAATGCGCACGCTTTCCACCGCCTCCACCTGATTGGGGGCGATCAGGCGCTCAGCGAGGGTCTTGACGTCAGCCAGTTTCACCTTGCTCAGGTTAACGTCCAGTTCAACGGTCACTTCCACTTTCACGGTGTTACCTCCTCGCTGCAGGGCGTGTTCAGATGCTGGGAGCGGTGGTATGGGTCGGGTCCAGCATGTCCCGCAGGCTCATGGGATCGGCGATCCCCGGCAGCTTGATACTGCCGCCGTCGCGACCGATGATGCCCACCTTGCCATAGCCCAGGACTCGGCCCAGCCGGCCTTGAGACAGCCCGGCCGCCCGGATATCGTCAAGATCCAGCATGCGCTTCCTCCGAAACACTGTACCGGTGACCGTGATCAATCTTCGGTCGGTGACGGACACCTCGGTATTGAGGAAGATGGCCAGTGCGCGGGCCATGACCCCGGGCACGATCACCACATACACCACGGCGGCAACCACTTCGCCCCCCAGGCCAAACGGGCCCAATACCAGCAGGATGCAGAGGGTGAGGAGCTGGATGGGCGGCAGAAAGATGGCCCAGTGGGTGTCGGCACGGAACAGGATATCCTCGTCGGGTTCCAGGAGGTCCTCGGTGACCTCGTCACGGCTCAGGGAAAAGGACACCAGGGCAGCCACCATGGCAGCTGGCAATAGCAGCGTGCCTGCTACCAGCAGCGTGGTGCCCAAGGGCGTGCCGAAGAAGTTCAGCCCTGCGAATACGTTGATGGCGGCGGCCACCAGCACGCCAGCAGAGACGAAATTCAGTCGCCGTTTCCAGCGTCGACTATTGGGCAGCGACTGGCAGGGGCGCGAAGGCCACCATCGAACCAGCATCACGATCAGCGTGATGGGGAACAGAACGATGAAAAGGCCCAGGGAGAACAGGGCCGCGCGGCCCAGGAAGACAAGCGAACCCATGAGACTGAGCAGGGTGCACCAGAACAGCACGTGGGGAAGCCAGCGGCTCCAGAAGCTCCTTTTTTTGCGCTTTTCGTTCAAGGCCAGACTCCGGTGGGCATCTTGAGTGTTTTCCCCATTGGGGATGTTGCCCTATTTTGCCTGAGTCTTTACCGGATTGTCCCCGTATCGGGCGTTACGAGTCCTTGGTCTGGTCCTGGGCAGTATCCTTTCCTTCCCCGGGCTTGTGAACGCCGCGCAGCTCCTTTACCCGATCCACGCCCTTGCGTCGCTGTGCGTAGATCACCTCCAGCTTGGCAGCAATGTCGTCACGCTCCTCGCCCTCGGGGGTTTTGGGCAGCTTCTCGCGCAGGTCCCGTTCCTTGTGCTTGAGTTTTTTGAGCACCTTGCGGATGGACTGAATCTCCTTACGCTGCGAGGCTCGGTCTGCATCCAGGAACTTGCCCAGCTTAGCGAGCAGTTTTTTTGTCGCCATGGGTATGATCCGGTTGGGGTGAGTCAGGTTCAGCACTGGCCATCCGCTCGATGTCTTTCTCGTCCAGAGCCAGCGCGCCCTCGGCCGCCTGCTCGGCCAGTGTTCCGGTCTGAAGCAGGGCGCGTGCCGCATCCAGGAGGTTTTCGCACACCTCCGAGGCATACTTCTCATCATTGAGCATGGATGTGGCAATGGCGGGGGACAACCACCGACTGCGGACCATCCGGTTGATGTCCGACGTGAATCGGCGACCGGATTTCTCGGTGGACAGCTTAAGCGAGTCCAATGACAGGCTTGTGACAGTGTCCGGGTCCTGAGATCTCAATTGCTTGATTTCCCGCAGTACGCGGGCGATGCGCAGGCGGATGCCGTCATAGGCCTCCCGTACAGCCGTATTGGAGGACAGGCCATATCGGGAGAGGTTCTTGTGGAGATGCTTGGTGGCCTTCACTGCCTCGACGATATCCCGGCTGGCCTGCTGGAGGGCATCCACCTGGTTGATGGCATACGGGGACATCTCCCGCCCCTGGATCTCGCTGGAGAAGGCGACAATCTCGTTATGCAGGCTCTTCACCTTGTTTTCGTAGGCGTCGTCCAGGTCCAGCGGGATGATCCGGTGGGTTTTCCTGACTGCCTCCGTGAGCGAGTCATCCGAGGCGATCACGGATCGGCGCAGGCTGACCCCATGGGCGATCAGGTCATGGGCATTGTCATACAGATGGCTCACCTCCTTGCGCAGGGCGTTCAAAGCACTGGCGGGGGTTTCCAGGGCACCCGGGTACAGGTAAAGCGGTTGCGCCCTGGATTTGGGCGTGAATTGCACGTAGCGCAGCAAAAACCACTCAAGCTGTTTGACGAAGGGGGTGAGCAGAATCACGCCCAGCAGGTTGAACAACGTATGGAACAGGGCCAGCTTGAGCAGTAGATCATCCTCAATTCCCATCAGAACACTGAGTTGGTCCACCACCCAGCCCATCTGTTCGATCAGGGCGATGGCCACCGCAGCGGTCATGATGTTGAAGATCACATGGGCCATTGCCAGGCGCTTGCCGCCCAGGTTGGCGGTCATGCCGCCAATGGCGGTGGTGACGGCGCTGCCCAGATTGGCACCGATGGCCAGGGCCAGGGCGGCATCGTAGGTGATCTGGCCGGCGGCGAGGGCGGCGATGATCACCAGCAGGGTGGCATGGCTGGACTGCATGATCACCGTAATGGCCATGCCGATGCCGGTGAACAGCAGCACGCCCCACAGGCCGGGCACCTCATAGGCGGAGAATTCAAAGGCCTGCTGGAAGGCCTCGAAGCCCTCCTTCATGTAGTGAATGCCCAGGAACAGAAAGCCCACGCCCAGGGCCAGGTATCCCAGACCCTTGATCAACTTGGAACTCTGCAGCAGCATGACCACGCCGAAGACCAGGGCTGGCATGGCATAACCGGCGATATCAACGCGAAGCCCCAGTCCGGCAATGAGCCAGGCCCCCGTGGTGGTGCCCAGGTTCGCCCCCATGATGATGCCAATCCCCGCCGCCAGCGTGATCATCTCGGCACTGACAAAGGAGATGGTGATCAGGGATACCAGGGTGCTGGACTGCATCAGCGTGGTGGAGCCGATGCCAAAGGCGATGCTCTTCCAGAGCCGGTTGGTGGACCGGCGCAGTACCCGTTCCAGGGCGCCGCCGGTGAAGGCCTTGAAACCCTTCTCCAGGGAAATCATCCCGAACAGGAACAGGGCGATACCGGCGGCGATCTCCTTGAAATGCGGGCTGGCCCAGAAGCCATAGCCCAGCATGATGAACAACACCAGGAGCCAGTAGCGGCGAGGGTCCAGCAGGGTGATGTTCATCTTCAAGGTGTTGCTGTCCTCAATTTTCCCTCGTGTATCAACTCCAGGGCCATGCGGGCAACCTTGTCCGAGCCGCCGCCCTCGCCCAGGCGATCGCGGATCTGCCCCAGCGAGGCTACCATGTCCTCATAATACGCCTGGTCCGTGAGTAGTCGCTCAAGTTCGGTGCCAATGTTCTGGGCACTGGCTTCATCCTGTACGAATTCCCTGACCACGCGCCGTTCGGCCACAATGTTGGCGAGGCCGATATCGCGGATGAGGATCATGCGCTTGAGAATGGCGTGGGTGATGGGCGCCACACGGTAGATGATGGCCATGGGGGTCTTCAGCAGGGCGGCCTCCAGGGTGGCGGTGCCCGAGGCGATGATCAAGGCCCGACTCACCGACATCACGTCGTGGGCCTGCCCAACGACCTGATGGATGCCCAGCGATGCATCCACCCTGGGCGTGATGTCTGCCTCGATATCCACTCCTGGCGCCAGTGGCATCACGAATTGAAGATCCGGGTGACGTACCCGCAGCCAGCGGCAGGTTTCCATGATGATGGGGAGATGACGGCGCAGTTCGCCCGAGCGACTGCCCGGTAACAGGCCGATCACCGGCCGCAGGGGGTCCAGCCCCAGGTTGGCCATGATCTCCTCGCGACCCCCGGAGGGCCTGACGCTGTCCACCAGTGGGTTGCCCACGTAGCGCACAGGGATCCCGTAGCGCTGATAGACCTCCACCTCGAAGGGGAACAGGACCGCCATGGCATCCACAACCCGTCCGATGCGCTTCACCCGGTGGGGGCGCCAGGCCCAGATCTGTGGGCTGACGTAGAAAAGCACGCGGATGCCCTGCTGCTTGGCCGCCCGCGCCAGACGCAGGTTGAACTCCACATAGTCCACCAGCACCAGCAGGTCCGGCGGGTCACTGCGCAGGCGTTCCTTGAGAATGTTCAGGGCGCGGCGGATCTCCCGATACTGGGCGATCACCTCCCACAGACCTACCACCGCCAGCCGACGTGCGTCCACCACCAGCTCCACGCCCGCGTCGCGCAGGGCATTGCAGCCCATGCCTGTGTAGCGGTTACCCGGGCTCAGGTCCTCCAGGGCGCGGACCATGGCGGCTGCATGGTGGTCGCCGGAGGCTTCGCCGGCCACCACCATGATGTGCAGGGGGTTGCTCACGTCAGTCAAGGGCGCCCCGGATGACCTGGGTGACGCGCTCGATGGATGCATCAGGCAACTCCGGATAGATGGGCAGGGACAGGCAGCGCGCGGCCACCGAATCGGTCACCGGCAGGTTCACCCCGGCGGTGGTGTCGGCAAAGGCCTTCTGACGGTGCAGCGGGATGGGATAGTAGATGGCGCAGGCGATCTGTTCGGACTGCAGGGCCTTCATGATCACATCACGCTGATCACTGAGGATCGTGTACTGGTGGAACACGTGAGTGCCCAGGCCGTCCTCGAAAGGCGTGGTCACGCCGGTGCCGGCCAGTTGCTCGTTATACTGATGCGCCACCCGTCGGCGGCTGAAGTTGTAGTCGTCGATATGGGGTAGCTTGACGCGCAGGATGGCGGCCTGGATCTCGTCCAGGCGGCTGTTGTAGCCGATGCGGTCGTGGTGATAGCGCACGTCGCTGCCATGATTGCGCAGATTGCGCAGCATGGCCGCATGGGCCTCGTCGCGGGTGGTCACCAGGCCGCCGTCTCCGTAACACCCCAGATTCTTGCTGGGGAAGAAGCTGAAGCAGCCGAAGTCGCCCGTGGACCCGGTCTGTTGGCCGTCCACCCGGGCGCCAAAGGATTGGGCGCAGTCTTCCAGCAGCATCAGGTCGTGTTGCCTGCAGAGCTGTTTGAGGGTGTCCAGGTCGGCGGGCTGGCCAAACAGGTGCACCGGCATGATGGCGCGTGTCTTGTCATTGATGGCCCCACGCACCTGTCCCGCATCGATATTGAAGCTATGGGGATCGATATCCACGAATACCGGTGTGGCACCCACATAGCGGATGGCCTCGGCGGTGGCAATGAAGGTGAAGGCGCTGGTGATCACCTCGTCGCCAGGCCCGATACCGGCGGCCCTGAGGGCCAGGTGCAGGGCGTCGGTGCCCGAGGCGCAGGTGATGGCGTGCTCGACGCCCAGATAATCGGCCAGTTCCTGCTCCAGGGCCTGCACATTGGGGCCCAGGATGAAGTGGGTACTGTCGAGCACACCCCGCACAGCGGCGTCGATGTCGCTCTTGAGATGCTGGTATTGGGTCTTGAGATCGACCATGGGGATCATGGTGGGGTCCTTCTGCAAACGAATCGGGTGTTGGGGCGGTCGGGCGAGGGGGCTCAGCAGTCCTCGCCCAGCACATGGGCGCCGTGGCGCACCTGTTCGGTAATGCGGATGGCCGTCTCCAGGGCGCGTTGCCCATCCTCGCCGGAGACAATGACCGGCCCACCGTTCCGCACGGCCTCCAGGAAGGCGGCAATCTCGGTCTTCAGGGCGTCGCCTTCCTCGAAAATGCTGGTCTCTGTGGTCACTTCCGGTATGCCGGGGAACATTTCCCGTTCGCCCAGGCGGTGGATGGACAAGCCTCGATTCTGGAAATCCACGGAAACATAGGCGTTCTTCTGGAAGATGCGCATCTTGCGCTCGCTCTTGAGGCTCACCCGGCTGGAGGTGACATTGGCCACACAGCCATTTTCGAATTCAATACGGGCATTGGCGATGTCCAGCGCCTCGGATAGCACCTTGGCGCCACTGGCGGCCACGGATTTCACCGGCGAGCGCACCATGTCCAGGATGATGTCGATATCGTGGATCATCAGGTCCAGTACCACGTTCACGTCGGTGGCCCGGGGCTTGAAGGGGGCCAGCCGGTGGGACTCGATGAACAGGGGCGGGCAGCGCTGGTCGGCCAGGTCCAGAAGGGCGGCGTTGAAGCGCTCCAGGTGCCCCACCTGCAGGATCGCATCGTGCTCGCGGGCGATGCGGTTCAACTCCGCGGCCTCTTCCACGGTGCTGGTGATGGGCTTTTCCACCAGTACGTGGGTACCCCGCTCCAGGAAGTCCCGCGCCACCTGATAATGCAGGGTAGTGGGCACGGCGATGCTCACCGCGTCCACCTCACCGAGCAGTTCCCGGTAATCGGTCACACCGCGACAACCGCAGTCCGCTGCCACCCGGGCGACCGCCTCGGCGTCAGTATCGGCCACGGCGACCAGATCGGCGTGGGAAAAGGCGGCGTACTTCTGGGCGTGAAACTTGCCGAGATAGCCGACGCCGATGACGGCGCATCGGGTTGGAGTCATGGGTTTTCCAGGGTTTTTCCGGGAATGGGGCGTGTGTAACGGCCAGTCGTGGGGTGCCAGGATACACCGTCGTGGGGTGCCGGGCCGCTTGGCCATGCATCCCTGCCGCTGATGCCCGTGGGGCTGGCTTTGCCTTGGCTGACCTGCTTAATTGATTACAGACTGACTATTTTAATGGATCCCGAGGGCCTTGTGGTGACGGAAGCAGAACTGACCCAATTACTGGCACAAAACAACGTGGCCGGCGTGGACGAGGTGGGGCGGGGCCCCCTGGCGGGCCCGGTGGTGGCCGCCGCCGTGATCCTGGACCCTGCTCGCCCCATTGCCGGGCTGATGGACTCCAAGTCCCTGACGCCGGCCCGCCGCGAGGCGCTGGCAGTGCTGATTCGTGAGCGCTCGCTCGCCTGGTCCCTGGCCCTGTGCACGCCAGAGGAGATCGACGAGATGAACATCCTGCATGCCACCCTCGAGGCGATGCGCCGGGCTGTGGCTACGCTGACGCGATTGCCATCCATCGCACTGGTGGATGGCAATCGCTGCCCTGAACTGAACTGTGCCGCCTATCCCGTGGTGAAGGGGGATGGCCGCGTCCCCTGCATCAGCGCTGCCTCCATCATTGCCAAGGTCCACCGGGATGCCCTGATGGCCGACCTGGATCAGATCTATCCCGGTTACGGGCTGGCCACCCACAAGGGTTACCCCACGCCGGCCCATCGGGACGCCCTGGTCAGGCTGGGCCCCAGTCCGTGCCATCGCCGCAGTTTCGCTCCCGTCCGGGAAGCCGGGATGCGCTGAGTCTCCCTGGCCGCAAGGCTGGATCAAGGGCCCCCCTCTGGCCTTATACTCCCCGACTGTCCAGCTCGACTCAGCAGCCCCACGGCACCCATGACACCCAGTTTCGTTCATCTCCATCTGCATTCCGAATTCTCCCTGGTGGACGGCCTGGTGCGCGTCGGTGCCCTGGTGGACACCGCGCGGGCCAACGGCATGCCGGCCTGTGCGGTCACGGACCAGAACAACCTCTTTGGCATGGTCAAGTTCTACAAGGCCGCCCTCAAGGCCGGGGTCAAGCCCCTCATTGGCGCCGATGCCTGGGTGACGGCACCGCAGCCTGGGGAGCCGCCCACGCGCCTGGTCCTGCTCTGCCAGGACAACGAAGGCTACGGTAACCTCACACGGCTGATCAGTCGGGGTTATCAGGAGGGCCAGCAAAGCGGTGCCCCGGTCCTGGAACGGGACTGGTTCACCCCGGAGACCTGTCGCGGATTGATCGCCCTGTCCGGCGCGCGCGAGGGGGAAGTGGGCCGGGCCCTGCTGTCCAGCCAGCCGGATATGGCCCCGCCCCTGTGCGATCACTGGGCGGGCCTGTTTCCGGGTCGCTTCTACCTGGAACTGGTGCGCACGGGGCGGGAAGGCGAGGAGGACTACCTGCACGCGGCGGTGGCACTGGCTGCCACCCGTGGCCTGCCGGTGGTGGCCACCAACGATGTGCGCTTCCTCAAGGCCGAGGACTTCGACGCCCACGAGGCCCGTGTATGCATCCACGATGGTCGGGTGCTGGACGATCCGAGGCGGCCACGTCTGTACAGTCGGCAGCAGTATCTGCGCACCCCTGAAGAGATGGCAGAGCTCTTTAGCGATGTGCCAGAAGCCCTTGAAAATACGGTGGAGATCGCCAGGCGCTGCAACCTCACGCTGACCCTGGGGGAAAACTATCTGCCCCAGTTCCCCATCCCCGACGGGATGACCACCGACGAGTATTTTCGCAGTGAGTCCCGCAAGGGGCTGGAGCAGCGCCTGGTACGTCTGGTGGCTGAGGATGACCCGGATCGGGAGGCCCGCCTCCAGACCTACAAGGAGCGTCTGGAGGTGGAACTGGACGTGATCTGCCAGATGGGGTTCCCCGGTTACTTCCTGATCGTGGCGGACTTCATCCAGTGGGCCAAGGACAATGGCGTGCCGGTGGGGCCGGGCCGTGGCTCCGGGGCGGGGTCTCTGGTGGCCTATGCCCTGAAGATTACTGATCTGGACCCAATACGTTATGAGCTTCTCTTTGAGCGGTTTCTGAATCCAGAGCGGGTCTCCATGCCCGACTTCGATGTGGACTTTTGCATGGAGAAGCGGGACAGCGTCATCGACTACGTGGCACGGCGCTACGGTCGGGACAAGGTCTCGCAGATCATCACCTACGGCACCATGGCCGCCAAGGCGGTGGTGCGCGACGTGGGGCGGGTGCTCGGGCACCCCTACGGCTTTGTGGACCGCATTGCCAAGCAGATCCCCATGGAGATCGGGATGACCCTGGACAAGGCCCTGGAGCAGGAGGAGGACCTGCGTCGGAGCTATCAGGATGACGAGGAAGTCCGCGATCTCATCGATCTGGCCCTGAAGCTGGAAGGGGTGGCCCGCAACGCCGGCAAGCACGCTGGCGGCGTGGTCATCGCCCCCACCACGCTCACGGACTTCTCGCCCCTGTTCTGCGAGCCAGGAGGGCAGGGGGTGGTCACCCACTTCGACAAGGACGACGTGGAGGCCATTGGTCTGGTGAAGTTCGACTTCCTGGGCCTGCGCACCCTGACGATCATCGATTGGGCCGTGCACAACATCAATGCCCGGCGCAAGGAAAACGGCGAGGATCTGCTGGACATCAACGATGTCTCCCTGGAGGACCAGGCCACCTTCAGCCTGCTCAAGCGCCAGGAGACCACCGCGGTCTTCCAGCTGGAATCGCGGGGTATGAAGGATCTCATCAAACGCCTGGAACCCGATGATTTTGAAGACATCATCGCCCTGGTGGCCCTCTACCGCCCCGGCCCGCTGCAATCGGGCATGGTGGACGACTACATCAACCGCAAGCACGGTCGGGCCAAGGTGGAATACCCCCATCCGGCCCTGGAACCCATTCTCAAGCCCACCCATGGGGTGATCCTCTACCAGGAACAGGTGATGCAGATCGCCCAGGTGCTGGCTGGCTATAGCCTGGGCGGCGCGGATTTGCTGCGTCGCGCCATGGGCAAGAAAAAGCCCGAGGAGATGGCCAAGCAGCGGGAGATCTTCCAGAAGGGCGCCGTGGAGCAAGGGGTGGAGGCCGGCACCGCCACCTACATCTTCGACCTGATGGAGAAGTTCGCCGGTTACGGATTCAACAAGTCCCACTCGGCGGCCTATGCGCTGCTCTCCTACCAGACCGCCTGGCTCAAATGCCATTACCCGGCGGCCTTCATGGCGGCAGTGCTCTCCGCCGATCTGGATCACACCGACAAGATCGTGAATCTCATCGACGAGTGCCGCTCCATGAATCTGGAGGTGATCCCACCGGACGTGAATGCCTCCAGCTACGAGTTCACCGTGCGCGACGCGCGCACCATCGTCTACGGGCTGGGCGCCATCAAGGGCGTGGGGGAGTCGGCCATTCAGGTGATCCTGGACAGTCGTCACCAGGGCGGGCCGTTCAGCAGCCTGGATGACCTGTGCATGCGCGCCGACTCCCAGAAGATCAACCGGCGCACTCTGGAGGCCCTGATCCGCGCAGGCGCCCTGGACTCCATCGGCCCCAACCGGGCCACGCTGATGCACACACTGCCCCAGGCGCTGTCCCGCGCCGAGCAATACCTGCGGGATCAGAGCATGGGGCAGGAGGATCTGTTCGGGGATCTGGTCGCGCCGACACCGGAGGTGATGGCGACCGAGCAGTGGCCGGAATGGGACGAAGAGAGTCGCCTGCTGGCGGAAAAGGAAACCCTGGGCCTGTACCTCACCGGGCATCCCATCATCCGCTATGAGGCCGAACTGGCGCAGATCACCGGTAAGCGCATCGCCGATCTGCTCAGCGACCTGGCCGATAGCGCCCCTGCCAACGGCGGCAGCAATGGGGGTGGCAACGGCGAGGGCGGGGGTTACGGTCGGGGCCGGCAGCGGGAGCAGACCGTGATTGTCGCCGGTCTGGTGGTGGCCATCCGCACCCGCAACGGCAACTCCGGACGCATGGCCTTCCTCACCCTGGATGACCGCAGCGGCCGGGTGGAAGTCGGACTGTTCGGGGACGATTACCGGCGCTACCAGAGCCTGCTGGTCAAGGATCGCCTGCTGGTGGTGGAGGGTAGCGCCGGCGTCGACGAGTTCAGTGGCAACGTGCGCATGCGCTGTCGCCAGATCATGGATCTGGACCAGGCGCGGGAACAGTTTGCCAAGCGGGTGGAACTGGCCGTGAACGGCAAGGCCAGCCCGGGGCTTCTGGAGGGGCTGCACTCGCATCTGGAGCCGTTTAGTGAGGGGCCATGCCCCATCTACCTGAGTTACTGCAACGACCAGGCCAGTGCCTGCTTTCGCCTGGGGGCCCGCTGGCAGGTGCGCCCCAACGAGGAACTGATCCATCGCCTGCGGGAGCTGCTGGGCGAGGAGGCAGTGCGGATCGTTTACCGGTGAGATCAATATGCTGCGACGCACTTGAGACGAGTCAGTTCCCCGCGTGTACAATGCCTCTTTCCCACACCAACCGACAAGTCATCGAATGAACCCGGATTTCCTTGAATTTGAGCAGCCTATCGCCGAACTGGAAGCCAAGATCGAAGAGCTCCGGTTCGTGGGTGATGATGCGGAAGTGAACATCCAGGACGAGATCGCCCGTCTGGAGGCCAAGTGCAAGAGCCTCACCGAGTCGATCTTCTCCAAGCTCACGGCCTGGCAGATCGCCCAACTGGCCCGTCATCCGCGACGGCCCTACACCCTGGATTACGTGAAGCACATGCTCACGGAGTTCGAGGAACTCCACGGTGATCGCGCCTTTGCCGATGATCCGGCCATTGTGGGTGGCATCGGGCGCCTGGGGGATCGGCCCGTGATGGTCATCGGCCACCAGAAGGGCCGTGATACCAAGGAGAAGATCTTCCGCAACTTTGGCATGCCGCGCCCCGAGGGTTACCGCAAGGCCCTGCGCCTGATGCAGATGGCGGAGCGGTTCTCCCTGCCGGTGATCACCTTCATCGATACCCCCGGTGCCTATCCCGGCGTAGGGGCCGAGGAACGGGGGCAGAGCGAGGCCATTGCCCGCAACCTCATGGAGATGTCGGAACTGCGCACGCCCATCGTCTGCACCGTGGTGGGCGAGGGTGGCTCCGGTGGCGCCCTGGCCGTGGGGGTGGGTGACAAGGTGCAGATGCTGCAATACAGCACCTACTCGGTGATCTCGCCCGAGGGCTGCGCCTCCATTCTCTGGAAGAGCGCTGAAAAGGCCGCCGAGGCCGCCGAGGCCATGGGCATCATCTCTACCCGGCTCAAGGAACTGGGGCTGATCGACGAGGTGATCAACGAACCGCTGGGTGGCGCACACCGGAATCCGGACGCCATGTGCCAGACCTTGAAGGCGAATCTCCAGGAGACCCTGGACGAGTTGCAGTGCATGGATGTGGATGAACTGGTGGAGCGTCGTTATCAACGCATCATGAAGTACGGACAGGTCAAGGAGTAACCCCCCGTGCTCAAGGCCCTCGCCCAGGCCCTGGAACGTCTGCCGCCAGCACGACGGTGGTTGCTGGGGCTGAGCGGGGGGCTGGATTCCGTGGCCTTGTTGCACGGCTTGGCGCAGCTGGATGCTCCGGCGGGTTCCCCAGGCTTGCGCGCGGTGCATGTGCACCATGGTCTTCATGCCCGTGGGGATGAGTGGGCCCGGCATTGTCAGGTGCTCTGTGATGCCCTGGAGGTGCCGCTGGAAGTGGTGAGCGTGGATGCCCGGCCCCGGCGGGGCCAGAGCCCTGAGGCCGCCGCCCGCCGGGCACGCTATGAGGCACTGGCCGACCGGATGGCCCCCGGTGACGCCCTGCTGACCGCCCATCACCGCCGCGATCAGGCGGAAACCCTGCTTCTCCAACTCCTGCGTGGCGCCGGCCCGGCCGGGCTCTCGGCCATGCCCCGCTGGCAGCCCTATGGTTCAGGCTGGCATGGTCGGCCCCTGCTGGACATGGACCGATCTGTGCTCGAGGCCTACGCCCACCAGCATGACCTGGTCTGGGTGGAAGACGACAGTAATACCGACCTGGGGCTGGACCGTAATCTTCTGCGCCATGAGGTGATGCCCCAGCTGCGTCAGCGCTGGCCGGCCCTGGATACCACACTGGCCCGGGCAGCGGGCCTGCAGGCGGAGGCCCAGGAACTTCTGGCGGAGCGCGCCCGGGAGGACCTGCAGGACCTGCGAGGGGAGGTGGCAGGCACCTTGTCGATTCCGGCGATTCGTGCCCTGCGCCGCCCCCGGCAACGCAACGCCTTGAGGGGCTGGTTGCAGGAGAAGGGCTTGCCGGTGCCGAACCAGAATCGCCTGGAATCCCTGTTGCAGCAGATTCGGAATGCCAGTCCCGATACCCGGCTGCGGGTGAGCTGGCCCGGGGCAGAGGTGCGCGGGTATCGGGACGGTCTCCATGCCATGGAGCCATTGCCGCCGGTGGACCCGGGGCGGGCATGGTCATGGGATGGCACGACGGATCTCCACCTGCCGGAACTGGGCATGACCCTGTCGCTGGAGGCGCTGGTCGACTTGCATGAACTGGACCCGACCCGCCTCGAATGGCCGCTGACGGTGCGCCTGCGCCGTGGAGGCGAGACCTGCCGTCTGCGCGGACAGACCCGGATCCTCAAGAAACTCTTTCAGGAGGCAGGCATCCCCCCCTGGGAACGGGAACGCATTCCCCTGATACACGCCGGCGATCGTCTTGCCGTGGTGTGGGGCCTGTGGTGCTGTGATCTCCCGACCGGGGTGGTGGGCGGTGAAGCACCTGAGTGAATACCGGGACGCGGGAGCCGTCCGGCAGGTGGCGGCGGCCATTGCCCGTGAGTTGGATGCGGACCGGTGGTATCGATTCATGGAGTTCTGCGGCGGCCACACCCACGCCATCGCCCGGGACGCCCTGGCCAGCCTGTTACCGGAAAACCTGCGGTTTGTTCATGGTCCGGGGTGTCCGGTCTGCGTGCTCCCTGGTGAACGCGTGGATCTGGCCATCGCCCTGGCGCAACGCCCGGAGGTGATCCTGTGCACCTATGCCGATACCCTGAGAGTGCCCGGCTCCGGTGGCCACACCTTGCTCCGGGCGCGGGCCCTGGGAGCGGATGTGCGCATGGTGTATGCCACCACCGATGCCCTGCGGGTGGCCCGGGACCATCCGGATCGACAGGTGGTCTTTTTTGCCATCGGTTTCGAGACCACGGCCCCGGCCACGGCCGTGGCATTGTTGCAGGCCCGTGATGAGGGTCTGGTCAATTTCTCTGTCTGCTGCAACCATGTGCTGACGCCCCCCGCCATGGGCGCCGTGCTGCGCGGTAATCAGGGCAATGCGCCGGCACGGGTTGACGGCGTGATTGGCCCCTCCCATGTGTCGGCCATCATCGGCCTGGAACCCTACGCCTTCGTGGCCCATGAACTGCAAACGCCCCTGGTCGTGGCCGGGTTCGAGCCCCTGGATGTGTTGCAGGCGGTGCACATGCTGGTGCGCCAGATCCATACGGGTCGCTGCGAGGTGGAAAACCAGTACACCCGGGTGGTGTCTCCTTTGGGGAATCCCAAGGCCCGCGCCCTGATGGATCAGGTCTTCGTGCCCCGACCCAGCTTTGCCTGGCGGGGCCTGGGGCGGTTGCCGCACAGCGCCCTGGGTATGGCTGATGACTTTGCAGATCTGGATGCCGAACGGCGCTTCCCCGTGCAGGTGGTGCCGGTGGAGGATCATCCCGCCTGCCAGTGCGCCGCCGTCCTGCGCGGGGAGATGGAGCCCCGGGCATGTGGCGTGTTTGGCCGTGCCTGCACCCCGGAGAGCCCGCTGGGCGCGTGCATGGTGTCCTCGGAGGGGGCTTGCGCGGCGGAGTATCGATATGGCTGAGAACACCATCACCCTGGCCCACGGCAGTGGCGGGCGCGCCATGAGCCAGTTGATTGAGGATCTGTTTCGACGCGCCTTCGACAATCCCTGGCTGAATCAGGGCAATGACTGTGCAGTGATGGACTCCCCGCCGGGTCGCCTGGTGATGGCCACCGATAGTCACGTGATCACGCCACTGTTCTTCCCTGGTGGTGACATTGGCAGCCTGGCCGTGCACGGCACCCTGAACGACGTGGCCATGAGTGGTGCGCAACCCCTCTCCCTGTCGGTTGCCTTCATCCTGGAAGAGGGGTTTCCCGTGGTCGATCTGGAACGCATCGTCCGCTCCATGGCCGATGCGGCCCGGCAGGCGGGCGTGCCCGTGGTAACCGGCGACACCAAGGTGGTGCCGCGGGGGCAGGCGGATGGAGTGTATATCACCACCACCGGGCTGGGCCGGGTTGCGGAGGACGTGAACATCGCGGGCAACCGCGCCCGCCCGGGGGACGCCATCCTGGTGAGCGGCACCCTGGGGGATCATGGGGTGGCCATCCTGTCCCTGCGGGAAAACCTGCAGTTCCAGACCACCCTGGAATCGGATACCGCCGCCCTGCACGAACTGGTGGCGTCCATGCTGGCGGCCGTGCCGGATATTCATTGCCTGAGGGACCCTACCCGGGGCGGGCTATCCTGCTGCCTGCACGAGCTGGCGCAGCAGTCGGGCGTGGGCATGATCATCGATGAGGCCCAGCTCCCGGTTCGGGAGGCCGTGGCCGGGGCCTGCGAACTGCTGGGTCTGGACCCCCTCAATGTGGCCAACGAGGGCAAGCTGGTGGCCATTTGTCCCGAAAACCAGGCCCAGGCCCTGCTGGCCGCCCTGCAACAGCACCCGCTGGGCCGGGAGGCGGCCATCATCGGCCAGGTGGTGGAGGACCCGCACCGGCTGGTGCGTCTGAAGACCCGCTACGGGGGCATGCGCCATGTGGAATGGCTGGCCGGCGAGGCCCTGCCGCGGATCTGCTGAACATAACAGAATGCCTTCAAGGCCGGTGAGGCTGTGCCAGATAGTCCTCGGATTGCATCTCCAGCAGACGGCTCACGCAGCGCTGGTACTCGAAGCGTAGCCGCTGCCCCTGATACAGCGCCTCGGGGCGCGCTTCGGCGGCGATGATGAGGTTCACCTTGCGGTCGTAGAACTCATCCACCAGCGCCAGGAATCGCCGGGCGGCGTCGTCCATGGTGTTGTCCATGACCGGCACATCGGCAATCAGCACCGAATGGAACTCCCGGGCGATCTCCACGTAGTCCACCTGGCTGCGCGGGCCCTCGCACAGATCGGCGAAGCGAAACCACACCACCCCGTCGGCACAGCGTTGAACGGGGATCTTGCGACCCTCCACCTTGATATGGCGGCAATCGTGTGGCGCATCGGGGGCCAGGGTGTCGAAGGTGCTGATCAGTTGCTCGCGGGACTCATCGTCCGACGGGGTGTGATAAATCCGGGCCTGTTGCAGGCTGCGCAGCCGATAGTCCACATCCCCATCCAGATGGAACACCTCCAGGTTTTCCTTGATCAGCCCGATGGCGGGCAGGAACAGGTCCCGTTGCAGACCGTCCTTGTAAAGCTCATCCGGTGGCAGGTTGGAGGTGGTCACCAGGCAGACGCCATTGTCCATCAGTCCCGCCAGCAGACGGTGCAGCAAGACCGCATCAGTGATGTCGGAGACGAAGAACTCATCCAGACACAACAGGCGGGCACGGGCCATGCGCCGGGCAACGATGGCAATGGGGTCGCTCTGGTCCTTGAGTTCGCGCAGCTCGGCGTGCACCTTCTGCATGAAGCGGTGAAAATGCAGCCGCGTCTTGTCCTCGATGGGCAACTCATCGAAGAAACGATCCACCAGGTAGGTCTTGCCACGACCCACATCCCCCCACAGATACAGACCGCGCACGGGTTCCCGCGCATCACCACGCCCCAGCAGGCGCGCCAGTGGACCGGGCCGCTTCGGTCGGGGCGCCGCCTCCAGGTCATCCGTGATGCGTCTCAAGCGCGCCAGGGCCTGCTCCTGGGCGGGATCCAGCTGGATTTCAGGTGGGTGTTCGGGTTGCACGCGACCGTGATGGGGCATGAGGACGGCTCTGTGATGACAGCGCTACGGCACTGCAGCATAGCATAGACACCCGTGCACCCAACCCCGCGAATCCCATGGAAAAGGACTGGTCAGGGGCCTATTCGGGGTTTAGCATTGCGATTATCCGTTTCGTCATCTGGTGAATGAGAGCTGTCATCCATGAATAAAGCCCCGGAAACCGATCTCCATGCCCTGCTTGACCAGCCCATGCCCGACCGTGACGGGCATTTCGGGCCCTATGGGGGGCAGGCCGTACCCCCGCAGTTGAAGGCCATCATGGATTCCATCGCCGAGGCCTATCTTGCCATCCGCGAGACCCAGGCCTATCAGGACGAACTGGCCGAGCTGTACACCCACTACGTGGGTCGCCCCAGCCCCATCTACCTGGCCCGGCGGCTGAGCGAGCATTGTGGCGGCAATGCCGAGATCTACCTCAAGCGGGAGGATCTGAATCACACGGGCGCCCACAAGATCAACCACGCCCTGGGGGAGGCCCTGCTGGCCAAGCACATGGGCAAGACCAAGGTGATCGCCGAGACCGGGGCGGGTCAGCATGGTGTGGCCATGGCCACCGCCTGTGCCCTGGTGGGACTGCCCTGCGAGATCCACATGGGTGAGATCGATATCGCCAAGGAACACCCCAACGTGGTCAAGATGAAGATCCTCGGGGCCACCCTCATCAGCGTGGATCGCGGCACACGCACCCTCAAGGATGCCGTGGACAGCGCCTTCGAGGAGTACATGAAGGACCCGGACAACTTCTTCTATGCCATTGGCTCCGTGGTGGGCCCCCATCCTTTCCCCATGATGGTGCGGGACTTCCAGTCGGTGGTGGGGCGCGAGGCGCGCGAGCAGTTTCTTGCCATGAAGGGGGAGCTCCCCGACTACGTGGTGGCCTGCGTGGGGGGCGGCTCCAATGCCATGGGCCTGTTCACGGCCTTCCTGCACGACCTGGAAGTGAAGATGGTGGGCGTGGAGCCTTCCGGTCGGGGCCTTGGCCTGGGTGAGCATGCCGCCACGCTGACCTATGGCAAGCCTGGCACCATGCACGGGTTCCATTCCTACATGCTGCAGGACGATGAAGGTCTGCCTCAGCCCGTGTACTCCATTGCCTCCGGCCTGGATTACCCTTCCGTGGGCCCTCAGCACAGCTACCTGAAGGATATTGGCCGGGCCGAGTACCATGCCATTGATGATGAGGCCTGCCTGAAGGCCTTCATGGATCTTTCCCGCTTTGAGGGCATCATCCCCGCCCTGGAATCCTCCCACGCCCTGGCCTGGGCCATGCAGGCGGCGCGTGAGGCCGAGCCGGGCACGCGCATCCTGATCAACCTCTCCGGGCGCGGTGACAAGGACGCGGACTTCGTCGCCGACAAGCTCGCCCTCTAGGGCATCATCATCCCTCTGGCAGCGCCCCTCTCCCCACCGGGGAGCGGGGCAGGGGTGAGGAACCTTCATCAGCAGGGTGGTGTCTCCCACTACTGCAAGGGGTTGCATCCCATCCCCACCTTCGCGGAGGTGTCATGAAATCGCTCACCCTGTCCCGCTTTCCCGCACCGGATAATCCCGCTCTGATCCTGCTGCCCTGGCTGGTGGCCCTTGCGGCGGTGGTCCTGGCATTGACTCTGGGCGACCCCGCAGCCCACCTGGCCGGCGAAACGGATACTTCGGGTCTGCTGCGAGGGTTTGCGATGCTCAAGGGTGTGATCACCCTGGTGGCCCTGTTGTTACTCTCCTGGCGCCTGTTGTGGCCGGTGCCCAAAAACCTTCTGGTGGGCTATCTGCTGGCCATCACCGCCATGGCAGGGGCGGGTGCCATGGTCTGGCAACTCTCCTATCTGGGTCTGGTCTCCATCTTCTTCCATGGTGGGCTGATCCTGCTGCTGCTGATGGCCTGGAAGGATTCGGCGGCCCGGTAAACCCATCACGCAACGCCCAGCCACTGCACCAGCTGATAATACAGCGGGATGCCAATAATGACGTTTACCGGGAAGGTGAGACCCAGCGCAGCCAGCATGGCCAGGCCGATGTTGGCCTTGGGGATGGCGGCACGAATGGCCGCCGGTGCGGCAATGTAGGAGGCGCTGGCCGTCAGGGCAGTGAGGATGAGCAACGAGCCGGCGGGCAACCCCATCAGCAGGCCCATGCCCAGGCCGACGCCAGCAAGCACGAAGGGGGCAAACACGGCAAAGCACAACAGCCGCCAATGGTGCCAGGGGATGGGGCGCAGGGTTTCGGCCGCCGTCAGGCCCATTTCCAGCAGGAACAGGGCCAGCACCACCTTGAATGCGTTGGTCAGCAGGTCGGTGACCGCCGCACCTTCCTGGGGGCCGTAAAGCAGGCCGATGATCACCCCACCCACCAGCAGGATCACACCCCGGTTGGTGAGGGTTTCATGCCATATCCCCGGCATGCCGGCGCTTGCCTTGGCGCCGCTATAGCGGCGATAGAGGAAGATGGCCACCATGATGGCCGGCAACTCCATCATCACCAGGTAGAGGGTCACCTCCGGGCTGATGGTGAGCTTCAGACCCTCTGCAAAGGCCAGGGCCACGGCAAAGGTGCCGGCGCTCACGGAGCCGTAATGGGCGGCCATGCTGGCACTGTCCGCCGCCGACAGGCAGACGACGCGCATCAGCAGGGGCATGAGTATCAGCGGAATCAGTGCCCCCAGCACGGCCACCGCCATTAGATCCTGGATGACCGACAGGCTGATATTGCCATGCAGCGCCATGCCCCCCTTCAGACCGATGGTCAGCATCAGCAGCAGGCTGAGGGTGTCGTAGGCGGCCTTGGGAATGGTCAGGTCGGATTTCAGCAGCCCCGCCACCAGGCCGAGCAGGAAGAACATGACGACAATATCGGGCATAGGTGTGGAAGCAGTTGGCCAGGAGGGGCGGATTTTGAAGCGAAAAGCGTCTGGATGCCAGTGCCTGGGACTTGAGTAGCCCTTGACCTGGTGGCACTCTCCTGAGATGACACTCTCCATGCGCATCAAGATCATTCCATGGGTTGCCTTGGCGTTGAGCTGGCTGGTGCTGGCCCCGGTACAGGCGCAGACCATCATCCTCCAGGAAGGGGAATCCTGGGAGCGGGGTGGCGTGCAGGTCTGGTGTGGGCCACCCCCTTCCAGCGTGCGCCCCATCGTGATCACCGAATGCCAGTTCTGGGACGATTTCGACCGCACCTGTCTGTTCGAGCGCCGAATTCATCGGGTCGGCAGCCAGGAGTGTGTGGAGGAATGCCAGCACTGGGATGATTTTTCGAGCACCTGTGACTTCGAAACCCGCTGCGAGTTTCACCCGGATCAAGGCGTGTTCGTGCACACGCGCTGTGAGCAATTCGACGATTTTTTCAGGACTTGCGAGCGGGAACGAGCCCGTATTCTGCAGTGAGCGGTTACGGAGGCTGTTTTCTGCTTTCGTTCAAACCCCCTAAAGAATCCATTCAGGTCGCCGATACAGACTCCATACCCCCCAGTGCAGGAGTGTGTCGCCGTGGCTATCGAAAACAGTGTCTTCCCGGTCTCACTCAAGACCCCCGATTTCCGTCCCGGCGCCAAGGGTGCGGGGCAGGGCATGGCCGCCGGCGACAATGGCTCGGCCCGCAGCCTGAATGCTCTGCAGAACAAGATCCTGCAGAGCCTGGCAAAGCAGATCCCCGGGCAAAGCCTGGGGAGCATGAAACGCCTGGATGCCAATGACTTCACCCCCGAGAAGGTGGCGGAGCGCATTGCCGGTTTCGTGGAGCTGGGGCTGGCCAACGCCCGCGCCCGCGGAGCCAGTGAGGAGCAACTGCAAACGCTGAAAGAGCAGGCTACACGAGGCGTCGAGCAGGGCTTCAAGGAGGCCCGGGAGATCCTGGGAGGTCTCAATCTGCTCGATGGCAAGATCAAGGCGGACGTGGACGAGACCGAGCGGCTTACCTTCGAGGCTCTGAAGAACCTCGAACTCGCCCCCCAGGATCGTGATCTGGTCGGCATGACCCGCCTGTCCATGATGGAGCGCTATCAGCGCGCCGAGAGCCTGGAACTCAACATCACCACACAATCGGGTGCCCAGGTGAGCATCCAGTTCCAGAGTGCTCAGGATACCCGTGTCCAGGCCGAGGCCCGGATGGAGGGTGGGGACTCCCGGGGGTGGCTGGATGTGAGCCGAACCGAGCAGAGCGGGTACAGCTTCTCGATCCAGGGCGACCTGAATCCGGACGAACTCCGGGCCGTGGAGGATCTGGTGCGTGATGTAGGCCAGTTGGCCAATGAGTTCTTCAATGGCGACGTGCAGCAGGCCTTCGAGATGCTGCCCGATCTGCGTTTCGATGTCAGCCAGCTGCAGTCCATGGATCTGAACATGACCCGCACCGAGACCTACCGGATGGCCCAAAGCTATGAGCAGACCCGGCAGATGGAGTCTCCGGAGACCGCCATGCCGGCAAGACGCCTGGGCCAGTTGATGGAATCCATGCAGGAACGGTTCAACCTGCCACCGCTTCAGTTCCTGGCCAATCCCATGGACGATGGCGGACTGATCATGAAGACACTGGTGGAGCAGGATGCCCGCTTCAAGGAAGCCGCTACCGAGCAACAAGAGCGGTTCCAGGAGAACATGGCGCGCTTGCTGGACGCAGTGCGTCAGTAGCATGAGAGCCCGCAGCGGGGAATATTCCGGTCACTCCACGGTCATAATTCCAGGTAACCACCCCTGGAGCTCCGGTGACCCCGCTAACCCATCATGAAATCCTCACCCTGGTTGGCCCCTTTGCCCGCGATGAATGGCGGGTGGATCTGGCGGCCACCGACCGCCAGAACCGGTGCGTGGTTTTCGAGCCGCGCACCCATGACAACCCCGAAGATCCTTCGAGCCTCTCGCTCACCGAACACCTGCAACTGGAAAACCCGGCCCGTGGCCGGTTCTGTCTGCGGCGCACGCTGACCGAGGCCTCGGGCCTTTGCGCCACGCTGGAGGTCACCGGTGACGACCCGGCCTCGGTGTACGCCCAGTGCGCCCGTGTGCCGCTGCATGACCACTTTCGGCACCAGGCCGGCACGCTGGCGGCCATCAGTTACGCCCTGGAGTATCGCCGCCCCGCACCCAACGTCGAGCCGGGCTGGAGGCGGCGTTTTACCCTGGGCGAGGCCTGCGTGCGCGGGCGACGCCTGCAGTTTGATGCCCGCACCGTCCCGGGTCTGCCGGCCAAACTGACCCTGGACTGGCATCCCCGGGGGGATATCCATCTGCCCGGTGACCTGCTGGCGGTGCAGGGCTGGGCGTGGCGACCCCTGCAACTGATGCCCGGTGGCTGGAAGGCCACCGTAAAACTGGCACGACGGGAGCCGGAGCGTTCACGGGAGGCCGAGGAGCGTTTTCTGGCCACCGTGGCACATCTGGAACAGACCCTGTCCCAACCACCCACGCGCTTTCATGAGCGCTTCAAGTGGCAGCGCTGGCGGGTGGTCTTTCAGCGCAGCCTGGCCATACAGGGCATGCTGGCCATTCTATCTGCCATCCCCATCCTGTACTGGGGCGATTTCGGGCAGGATGGTCAGGTACCGCTGTGGACCACCGGTGTGCCGCCCGTGATGCTGCTGGCCATCTTCCTGAGCTGGTCCCGCGAGGTGCCGGTGATGGAGATCCCGCCACTGCCCAAACCGCTGCTGGCCGCCGCCTGGGAGCAGGGCCCAACGACTGAAGGAGTCTCCGACTGATGCAGGGCAATCCCATGAACATCCCGGCGGTGTCCATTGCCGCCGCCAAGCAGGCACTGATCGAGCAATACGCGGATCCGGTGCTGCGGCTTCGTGCCTCCATGCTCTGGGGCACGCGCGGGGTGGGCAAATCCTCCATCATCGCCCAGGTGGCCGAGCACTACGGTGTGCCCCTGGTGGACCTGCGCTTGACCACCATCGAACCGGTGGACATCCGCGGTGCCATCTATGCCGATGAGGAACAATCCCGTACGGTCTGGTTTCCCCCGGAGTTCCTGCCCGGCCCGGATCAACCCGAAGGCATCCTGTTTCTGGATGAACTCACCGCCGCCGACCAGCGCCTGCAGATCTCCGCCTATTCCCTCATCCTGGATCGGCGCGTGGGGCACTACCATTTGCCCCATGGCTGGCAGGTGGTGGCGGCGGGAAATGCCCGCTTTCATGGGGCAGTGAGTCACGACATGGGCACGGCCCTGGCGGACCGCATGTTTCATTTCAATGTGCAGACGGCCATCGACGCCTTCCTGGAACATGCCCTGGAACGAGGCTTTGCCCCGGAGGTGATGGCCTACCTGAAGGTGCGGGCCGACAAGCTGGATGACACCCAGACCCAGCTCGCCAATGACTATCTGATCGGTGCAAGCCCGCGGGGGTGGGAGGACATCTCCAACGTACTGCGCTCGGATATCTCCGACATGGCCAAGCGCCTGTTCGTCCAGGGGCGCATCGGGTCCGCCAATGCCGCAGAGTTCTTCGGAGTGTTGCGGGAGATCCAGTCGGGGGTGGATGTGACCCGGCTGCTGGCAGCGGATGCGGGGCCGGAAACCGCGGACCTGCTGCCGCACTCACTGGATGGTCTGTACGGCATGATCTACGGCCTGCTGGCTGCTGTGGAGGATGCCAGTGCCATGAACCGTGCGCTTGAGATCATTGAGCAGTATCCGGATATCCGGGCCGATGTGGCCTTGCCCATTCGTGAAGCCCAGACCCTCACCATGGAACTGCTGCTGCAAAAGGGCCTGGCCCGGGGGCTGGAGAACACCATCCTGGCCAGCCCGGCTTATGAGCGCTATATGGCGCGTCGGGAACAAGGGGCATGACGGGCTACGACGACCCGGTTCACGCTGGCCACCGGGGCACCCGGGCGGTACAGACCATGGTGGAGTACGCGCCGTCCACGGGGGGACTGGCCCTGTGGATGCAGCATCAGGACGTGGACGAACTTCCCGAGTCGGTCAGGGCGGCCAATGATGGTCAGACCATCTATTACGGGCCTACCTTCGGGGATCTGCCCCTGCCGCGCCAGGTGGGCCTGGTGGCGCACCAGGTGCTGCACGTGGCCCTGCGCCACGCCCAGCGCCGGGAGGAACTGAGGCAGTTGGTGGGCGATGTGGATGCCCAGCTCTATAACATCTGCGCCGACGCCATCGTCAACACCAGCCTGAGTCATCTGGACTGGCTGGAACTGCCCAGGGATGCGGTGACGCTGGAGCGGCTGCTGCAGGAGACTCTCGACGTGCGCTATGGGCCCGAACAGGCCCTGCTGGAATGGGATGTGGAGCGGCTCTATCGTCAGGTGGACGATCGCCGCAAGGGGCGGGGGTCCGGGCGCGGTGAGGGCGGGGATCAGGGGGGATCGGGGGGAAGTGCCAGCGAGGATTCCCGCGACGGCAGTGAGGATAAGCCCGGACCGAGGCAGGATGGGCCCCGGGCCGAACAGGCGCGATATCTGGATGGGGCGGAGTCCAGGGATCTGCTTCCCAGTGATGAGGATGTGAGCCGACCCGAGGCCGCAGCGGAGCAGAGCCGGGAATGGGCCGAGCGCATCAGCCGGGCCCATGCCGGGGACGGTGCCTTCTCCATGATTCGCTCACTGCTCGCGGATCTGCCCCGAGTGCGGGTGCCCTGGGAGCAGGTGCTGCGTACCCAGTTGACCCGTGGCCTGACCCGGAATCCCGAGTTGTCCTGGTCCCGCCCGTCACGCTCTTACCTGGCCAATCGGGGGCGCACGGCGGGTGGGCGTCGCATGCCCTGGGAACCGGGCATGGTGGGTTCCCGTGCGGTCCCTCGCCTGGTACTGGTGGTGGATGTCTCGGGTTCCATCGACGAGGGCCTGCTGGGGCGCTTTGCCACCGAGATCGAGGCCATCACGCGTCGCACCGAGGCCAATCTGATCCTGGTGATCGGGGACCTGGCCGTACGCTCGGTGCAGCGCTTCGAACCCGGGGTGTCCTCGTTGCGGGATCTGGTCTTCGAGGGGGGCGCAGGCACCGATTTCACGCCCCTGCTCAAGGAGGCCGACCGGCAACGACCGGACATGGGGGTGGTGCTCACCGACCTGCAGGGACCAGCCCACTACCGCCCGGACTGGCCGGTGCTCTGGGCCGTGCCTCCCGAGCATGAAGCCACCCCGGCGCCGTTTGGTCGCAAGCTGGTGCTGGTGGACTGAGAAGCCTGCGTCCTTTTCAGGGCATCAGTCGCTGGATCTCCCAGGTCTCGTACTGCAGCCGGTACTGAAACCGGTCATGCAGTCGGTTGTCCCGTCCCTGCCAGAATTCGAAAGTGTCCGGCACCAGCCGGTACCCGCCCCAGGTCTCGGGTCGGCGCACATCCCCATGGGGATGGCGCAGTTGCACCCGCTCCAGACGTTGCTCAAGGGCCTCCCGGTTTTTGACCGGACTGCTTTGTTCCGAGGCGGCCGCGGCCAGCTGGCTGCCCCGTGGGCGGGACCGGAAATACTCGTCCGCGTCCGTTGAGGGCAGGCGTTCCACGTAGCCTTCCACACGGATCTGACGCTCCAGCCCGGCCCAGTAAAACAACAGGGCCGCCATGGGATTCTCTGCCAGTTGCCGACCCTTGAGGCTGCGGCCATCGGAATACCAGCACAGCCCCCGATCATCCACATGCTTGAGCAGCACCGCCCGGGCTGAAGGACGGCCCTTGGCGTCCGCCGTGGCCAGCACCATGGCAGTGGCGTCGGGCTCGCTCTCGGCGTCCTTGAGCCAGTCGGCCAGTTGCTCGAAGGGGTCCAGGGCCAGATCGGCACGGCGCAGGCTCGCACGCTGATACGATCGGCGGGTCTGACGATGGTCAATGGGCGACATGGGCCGTCAACTCCTGCACTGTTGGAGGATCTGTTCAGCGGCGATGGTGCCGGACAGGATGGTCGGTGGCACGCCCGGGCCCGGCACCGTGAGCTGGCCGGCGTAATAGAGATTATCCAGCTTGCGGCTCTTCAGTCTGGGCTTGAGCATGGCGGTCTGCATCAGGGTATTGGCCAGGCCGTAGGCATTGCCCTTGAAGGCATGATAGTCGTGGATGAAGTCCTCGTGGGCGTAGGACCGGCAAAACACCACATGATCGCGAATGGACTGGCCGGTGATGGCCTCCAGTCGGTCCAGGATGAGGTTCTGGTAATGGCGTCGCGTCTCGGGGGTGTCCTCCAGGCCAGCGGCCACCGGGATGAGAACCATGAGATTCTCCTGGCCTTCAGGGGCCACCGAGGGGTCGGTCTGCGAGGTGGCGCTCACGTACAGGGCCGGTTCGGTGGGCCAGGTGGGGTTTTCATAGATCTGCGCCGCATGGGCCTCGAAATCGGCGTCAAACAGCAGGGTGTGGTGCGGCAGCCCCTCCAGCTTCTTGTCCACGCCCATGTAGAAGATGATGGAGGAGGGGGACATGACCCGCTTGTCCCAGTAGCCTGGTGAATACATGCGATCCGCTTCAGGCAGCAGATCCTGCTCCACGTGGTGATAGTCCCCGGCACCGATCAGATAATCCGCTTCGAAGCGCCCCTGTTCCGTGTTGACGGCCACCACCCGTCCATCCCGGGTTTCGATCCCGGCGGCCTCGGTACCAAATTCAAAGCGTACGCCCATCTCCTGAGCCAGCTGGTGCATGGCCTTGACCAGTTCATACATCCCGCCCATGGGGTACCAGGTGCCCAGCTTGAGATCGCCATAGTTCATCATGCTGTACAGGGCCGGTGTGGTGCGGCCCGTGCCCCCCAGGAACAGGATGGGGAACTCCAGCATGCGGTGCAGGCGCGGGCTCTTGAAGTAACGGGTGATATGGCTGCGATAGGAGCGCAGCAGATGCATGGAGAAGAGATAGCGCAACAGCCGCAACTGGGCAAATTCCATGAAGGAAAGGCAGGGTTTGTTGGCAAACTCGCCGATGCCGACGGTGTATTTCACCTCGGCCTCGTCCAGGAACCGTTCCAGCTGGAAACCGGCACCCGGCTCGATACGCTCGAACAGTTCCACGGTCTCTTTCACGTCTGCCGGGATCTCCACGTAGTCATCCTTGCCGAAGTAGATCCGGTAGGAGGGGTCCAGGCGCTTCAGCTCAAAGTAATCAGCGCTCTTGCGCCCGAATTCGGCGAAGAACCCGTCGATGACGTCGGGCATCCAGTACCAGCTCGGCCCCATGTCGAAGGTGAAACCCTGGGCGGAAAACTGCCGGCCCCGACCGCCGGGGATGTCGTGGCGCTCGATGACGGTGACATCCATGCCCTCGCGGGCCAACGTGGCGGCGGCGGCGAGCCCGGAGAAACCGGCGCCGATGATGACAATCTTGTTTTTCTTCATGATTTCTTCGAAAAATGGCGGTGAATGGGTACGCTACTCCGGCGGCCCGTGGCTGGCAAGGTGTACCGCCCCGCGCCCCTCCATGAAAACCCGCCCATGGGACCCGGGCCATGGGTGGGGTATGATTGCCCTCCCAATTTGTTCAAGTAATGACATCCATGACTTCCATACCCTCCCGTATTGCCCAGGAACTGGGCGTTCAGGCCAGCCAGGTCAACGCTGCCGTGGAACTGCTGGACGGTGGCTCCACCGTGCCCTTCGTGGCCCGTTATCGCAAGGAGGCCACCGGTGGCCTGGACGATACGCAACTGCGCAATCTGGAGGAGCGGCTGATCTACCTGCGGGAGCTGGAGGGGCGCCGACAGGTGGTGCTCAAGGCCATCGACGAGCAGGGCAAGCTCACCGACACCCTGCGAGAGGCCATCGAGACCGCCGAGACCAAGACCCGTCTTGAGGACCTCTACCGGCCCTACATGAAAAAGCGCCGCACCAAGGCACAGATTGCCCGGGAAAACGGCCTGGAACCATTGCTGGACAGTCTGCTGGAGGATCCCGCTCAATCCCCGGAGGCGGTGGCTGCCGGCTTCACCCGTGACGAGATCACCGTGGAGGCGGCCCTGGAAGGGGCCGGGCATATCTTCATGGAGCGCATTGCCGAGGATGCCGACCTTATTGAAGAGATGCGCAAGTTCGGCTGGGAGCACGGCTACATGGTCAGCCGGGTGGTGGAGGGCAAGGAACAGGCCGGTGCCCGTTTTCGTGACTATTTCGATCATGTGGAGCCCCTGTGCAAGGTGCCTTCCCACCGGGCCCTGGCCATGTTCCGGGGGCAGGCCGAAGAGGTGCTGCGCCTGGAGGTGGCCTGGAGCCAGGCCCAGGCCCGGGGCGAAAAGGAAGAGGCCGGTGCCTCCCCCGGCGAGCGTGCCGTGGTGCGACGCTTCGGCCTCTCGGACCAGGGGCGGCCCGCCGACGCCTGGCTGGCGCGGCATGCCCGCCTGGCCTGGCGGGCCAAGCTCTCCATTCACCTGGATGTGGCCCTGAAGCGCCGCATCAGGGAGCTGGCGGAGGAGGAGGCCATCCGTGTCTTCGGCGCCAACCTGGAGGACGTTCTGCTGGCCGCACCGGCAGGGTCCCGGGCCACCATGGGCCTGGACCCAGGTGTGCGCACCGGCGTGAAGGTGGCCGTGGTGGATACGGAGGGCGCGGTGGTGGATACCGCGACCGTGTATCCCTTCCAGCCGAAGAATCAGGTGGATGCCACGTTGCACGTCCTGGAGACGCTGGTGAAGCGGCATCAAGTGGAGCTCATTGCCATCGGTAACGGGACCTTCTCCCGCGAGACGGATGCCCTGGCGGCGGAACTGCTGCGGCGCCTGAATCGGCCCGCACTGAGCAAGGTGATCGTGTCGGAGGCCGGCGCCTCGGTCTACTCCGCCTCGGAGGGGGCCTCCCGGGAGTTGCCGGATCTGGATGTCTCCCTGCGGGGCGCGGTGTCCATTGCCCGGCGTCTGCAGGACCCGTTGGCGGAACTGGTGAAGATCGATCCCAAGGCCATCGGCGTGGGTCAGTATCAGCACGATGTGAATCAGAGCCATCTGGCCCGCAAGCTGGACGCCGTGGTCGAGGACTGCGTCAACGCCGTGGGTGTGGACGTGAACACCGCCTCCGTGCCCCTGTTGGCCCGGGTGTCCGGCCTGGGCCCCACGCTGGCGGAGAATATCGTGGTACACCGTTCCCAGAATGGGGCCTTCAGGAACCGGACAGCCCTCAAGGCCATCCCCCGCCTGGGGGCCAAGGCCTTCGAACAGGCGGCGGGCTTTCTGCGTGTGCCATCCGGGGACAACCCGCTGGATGCCTCGGGGGTACACCCGGAGGCCTATCCGGTGGTCAAGCGCATCATGGCCAAGACACAGCGGGATGTGCGTCAGTTGATCGGGGACGAGGCGTTCCTCAAGGGCCTCGACCCGCGGGAGTTCACCGATGAGGCCTTTGGTGAACCCACGGTGCGGGACATCCTCGCCGAATTGGCCAAACCGGGCCGCGATCCCAGGCCCGAGTTCCGCACGGCTGCCTTCCGTGACGGGGTGGACAAGCTGGAGGACCTGGAGCCTGGGATGGTGCTGGAGGGTACGGTGACCAACGTGGCCAACTTCGGGGCCTTTGTGGATGTGGGCGTGCATCAGGATGGCCTGGTGCACATCTCCGCCCTGGCCGAGGGCTTCGTCAAGGACCCTCGGGACGTGGTGCGGGCCGGGGACGTGGTGAAGGTGAAGGTCATGGAGGTGGATCCGGAACGTCGCCGCATCGGCCTGAGCATGCGACTGGGGGATGAACCCGGGCAGGAGAGTCGCGGCGGTCGCAAGCCGCCTCGGGACCAGAAGGTCCCCCATCCCGGTCGCAACGGCAAGGGGGCACCGCCGAAGGCTGGGGCTCGCGGCAAGCCCCGCGAGCCCCAGCCGGAGAGTGCCCTGGCCGCCGCCCTGAAGGCGGCCCAGGGCAAGGGCTGAGGACCGACGTCCGGGGCTGATGTCATGCACGAGATGTCCCTGGCCCGTGAGGTGCTTCGCATCCTGGAAACCCAGGCCCGGTTGCAGAAATTTTCCCGGGTCCACGCGGTCACACTCTCCGTGGGTCCACTGGCCGCGGTGGATGAGCACGCCCTGCGTTTTGCCCTGGAGGCGGTGATCCAGGGGACGTTTGCCGAGGGGGCAGAACTGCATATCGAGCCCTCTGTGGCCAGTGGGTGTTGCCGACACTGCGGACACTACTTCAACATGGACTCCTGGCTGACCCCTTGCCCTCGTTGCGATGGCCCTGCGCGGGCCGAAAACGGTCAGGAGATGCAGGTGAAGGACCTGCAGGTCAGTGATTAGGGCCGGCTGGGGCCGGGTAGGCGGTCAGGGGATGCGGAGGAAGAGATCATGTGCACGGTTTGCGGTTGTGGTAACGATGACCACGGGCACGAGCATCATGGCAAGAACACTCGCCAGGTGTCCGTTGAAACGGACCTGCTGGCACGTAACGACGCCCATGCTCAGGACAACCGGGCCTGGTTTGAGCGGGAACGGGTACTGGCCCTGAATCTGGTCTCAAGCCCCGGGTCGGGCAAGACCAGCCTGTTGACCGCGACCATCGAGCACTTGAGGGGGCGCCTGCCGCTGGCGGTCATCGAAGGCGACCAGCAAACCAGTCGCGATGCTGAACGCATCCGACGGACGGGCGTGCCTGCCGTGCAGATCAATACCGGCAAGGGCTGCCACCTGGATGCCCATCGGGTGGGCCATGCCTGTGAAGAGCTGGAGCCGCCCCGGGGCGGCATCCTGTTCATGGAAAACGTGGGCAACCTGGTGTGCCCGGCGGCCTTTGATCTGGGTGAGGCCTTCAGGGTCGTGGTCCTCTCGGTCACGGAGGGGGATGACAAGCCCTTCAAGTATCCGGACATGTTTCAAACCTCCCAGGTGATGATCGTGAACAAGCTGGATCTGCTCCCCCATGTGGACTTCGACATGGACGCCTGCATCGAACAGGCCCGCCGGCTCAATCCGGAGATGGAGGTGTTCCAGCTCTCGGCCCGCACCGGGCAGGGGATGGCGGCCTGGGTGCAGTGGCTGGAGGATCAGTGTTCAGGCCGGGGGGATGTGTCGGAGGGTCAGGAACTGGAGGCCCTGCGCCAGCGCGTGGCCGAACTGGAGTCCCGTCTGCAGCAGGCGGGGCTGATGAAGTCCTGAGGATACTCCGTGACCCAGGGTCCGGTTCGCCTGCATCTGAGTATCCAGGGGCGTGTTCAGGGGGTGGGCTTCAGGCCCCATGTTCATCGTCTGGCCCAGTCCCTGGAACTGACGGGTTGGGTGCGTAACCAGGCGGACGGCGTCGAGATGGAGTTGCAAGGGGATGCGCCGTCGCTGGATGCCTTTATCTCCGCTCTGCCAAAGGGGCTGCCGCCTCTAGCGAGCGTGGATCACCTTGTGCGCTCAAGCCGGGTGCCCTTGGATGGAGAACCCGGGTTCGTGATCCACCCGAGCCAGACGGGCGGCTTTCACTTTGGCCCGATGGCGGATGCGGCGATGTGTCCGCAGTGTCTGCGGGAAATGTTCGACCCCCATGACCGTCGTTACCGCCACGCTTTCACCCATTGCACCCACTGCGGCCCCCGCTACACGATGCTGGATGGACTGCCCTATGACCGGGCCCGCACCAGCATGCAGGTTTTCACTCCCTGTGCAGCCTGCGAGGCGGAATACGAAGACCCCGCCGATCGGCGCTTCCATGCCCAGGCCAATGCCTGCCCCGACTGTGGTCCCCGCCTTGCCCTGTTGAACCCGGATGGCCAGCCTGTTGCATCGGATGACCCCGTGGCCGGGGCGGCGGCCTGGCTTGCCGAGGGGCGCATCCTGGCACTCAAGGGGGTGGGTGGATATCAACTGCTGTGCAATGCCCGCGATGCCGCTGCCGTGGCCCGTTTGCGGGCGCGCAAGCATCGCGGTGAACAGCCTCTGGGCGTGATGGTGGTCAATACGGCTTCTCTGGACGGTCTGGCCCAGGTGGAGCCACCACAAAGAGCATGGTTGGAGGACTGGACCCGCCCACTGGTGCTGCTTGAAAAGACCGCGGATACGGATACGGCACTGCCCGGCGTGGCTCCCCATCTACCCTGGCTGGCGGCCATGCTGCCCTGCGCCCCGGTGCACTACCTGCTGTTTCACGCCCTGACGGGGCAGCCACCCGGGACGGCATGGTTGCAGCAACCCCAGCCCTTTGTACTGGTTTGCACGTCGGGCAATCTTCATGGCGAGCCCTTGTTCATCGACGATGCTCAGGCGCTGGAGGGTCTGGCAGCCGTGGCTGATGGCTTTCTGGTCCATGATCGGGGCATTCGCCAGCGCTGCGACGACAGCGTGTTACGCGCGACCGACGGGGGCCTCACGGTGATTCGTCGGGCCAGGGGCTTGAGTCCTGCGCCCATTCCCCTGCCGCGCGAGGGGCCTGCCGTCCTGGCCACTGGGGCGCTGTTGAAAAACACCCTGTGCATCACCCGGGGCCGCCAGGCCCTGGTGTCCCCCCATGTGGGGGATCTGGATCGCCACGGGAGTTGCCGGGCACTGGAGGCACTGGCCCAGTGGTGGCTGGAGCGGCTGGACGAGACGCCCGCTGTGGTGGCCTGCGACATGCACCCGGACTTTTACAGCACCCGTCTGGCCTCGCGCCTGGCGGCCCAATGGTCGGTGCCCTTGCTGGCGGTACAGCATCATCATGCCCACCTTGCAGCGGTACAGGCCGAGCATGGCCTCGATCGGCCAATGCTCGGCCTGGCCATCGATGGCTACGGCCTGGGGACGGACGGCGGCGCCTGGGGCGGAGAGTTGATGCTGCTGGAGGGGCAGGACTTCCAGCGGGTGGGCCACCTGCGGTCCCTGGCCCTGCCAGGAGGTGACCGGGCAGCGGTGGAGCCCTGGCGAATGGCGGCGTCGGTCCTGCACGCCCTGGGCCGAGGCGAGGAGATCCCCGTGCGTTTCGCTCAATACCCCCAGGCCCAGGGTGTGGAGATGCTGCTGTCGCGTGGTGGCCTCTGCCCGCGCACCACCAGCCTGGGCCGTTTATTCGATGCGGCTGCTGGTCTGTTGGGGGTGGTGGATTTCAATGGCTATGAGGGGGAGGCCGCCATGCGACTGGAGGGGCTGGCGACCCGCCATGGCCCGGCAGAGGCGCTTCCTGGGGGATGGGAGCTGGACCGGGACGTGCTGGACTTCTGGCCGCTGCTGGCTTGCCTGGCCGGGGAGCGGCGTTCGGTAGCCGAGGCGGCTGCTATCTTTCATGCCACGGTGGCACGCGGGCTGGCCGAGTGGACCCTGAGCCGGGCCCGGCATCTGGGACTGGAGGAAGTGATGCTGTCGGGCGGTTGCTGTCTGAATCAGATTCTGATGCGGGACTTGCGGCATCTTCTTGCTGGCGCGGGGGTGCGTGTGTATGAGCCCCGGCGGGTACCTCCCAATGATGGGGGGGTGAGCCTGGGGCAGGCCTGGGTGGCCCTGCAGGTGGTGAACGGTTGATCAATCCGGGAGGAATGCCATGTGTCTGGCCATGCCGGTGGAAGTGATCGAATGTCTTGAGGGAGATCGGGCCCTGGTGGATCTTGGCGGTATCCGCAAGGAGATCAGCCTGGCCCTGGTGGATAATGTGTCGGTGGGGGACTTCGTGATCCTGCACGTGGGCTTTGCCATTGGCCGCCTGGATCCCGATGAGGCGGCTCGTAGCCTGGAGATGTTCCGTCAGATGGGCATCTGAAGGGCAGGGGAATGTGCCAGGCACAAAAAAGCCGGGAGAGGTTTCCCCCTCCCGGCCTTTCAAGCGGCATCGGGCCATGCCCGATGCAACAAGCGCCAGGTGCTTACTTGGCAGCCTTGGCCAGGGCGTCGGCACGGTCGGTGCGCTCCCAGCTCACGCCCAGGTCTTCGCGACCGAAGTGGCCGTAGGAAGCGGTCGGACGGTAGATCGGCTTCTCCAGATCCAGCATGGTCAGGATGCCGAACGGGCGCAGATCGAAGATGTCGCGGACGATTTCCGTCAGACGGGTCTCGTCGATCTTGCCGGTGCCGAAGGTTTCCACGGCAATGGAGGTGGGCTCGGCCACACCGATGGCGTAGGAGACCTGAACTTCGCAGCGCTCGGCCAGGCCGGCAGCCACGATGTTCTTGGCCACATAGCGGGCGGCGTAGGCAGCGGAGCGGTCCACCTTGGAGGGGTCCTTGCCGGAGAAGGCACCGCCACCGTGACGGGCCATGCCGCCGTAGGTGTCCACGATGATCTTCCGGCCGGTCAGGCCGCAGTCGCCCAGCGGGCCGCCGGTGACAAAGCGACCGGTGGGGTTAATGTGGAACTTGGTGCCCTTGTGCAGCCACTTCTCGCCCAGCACGGGCTTGATGATCTCTTCCATCACGGCTTCCTGCAGATCCTTCTGTTCGATCTCGGGAGCGTGCTGGGTGGAGAGCACCACCGCGTCGGCAGCCACGGCCTTGCCGCCTTCATAGCGGAAGGTCACCTGGCTCTTGGCGTCGGGACGCAGCCAGGGCAGGGTGCCGTTCTTGCGCACTTCGGCCTGGCGCTGCACCAGCTTGTGAGAGAAGTGGATGGGGGCGGGCATCAGCACGTCGGTTTCGTTACAGGCATAACCGAACATCAGCCCCTGGTCACCGGCACCCTGGTCTTCCGGGCGGCTGCGATCCACACCCTGGTTGATGTCCATGGACTGGGCGCCCAGGGAATTCAGCACGGCGCAGGTGTTGCCGTCAAAGCCCTTGTCGGAGCTGTCGTAACCGATGTCCAGCACCACTTCGCGTACCAGGTCTTCCAGGTTCAGAACGGCAGTGGACTTCACCTCACCAGCAATCAGCACCATGCCCGTCTGGGTCACGGTCTCCGCGGCCACGCGGGCCTTGGGATCCTGCGCCAGGTAGGCGTCAATGATCGCATCGGAGATCTGGTCGGCCATCTTGTCCGGATGGCCTTCGGAGACGGATTCGGAGGTGAATAGATAGGTCTTGCTCATGTAATGGTTTCTCCTGGTAATGGTCTTTCAGGGTTGAAGTCGGATGATCGCCCGGAATCAGGCCTTGCGGAAGCGAAAGATGCCCCAGCACAGGTGCCCGGCCTTGCCGCCATCAACCCAGTGTTGCAAACCTTTTTTCATGCGTGCGATGTAATCCTCGGAGATGAGGCCCTTGAGGCTCTCTTCGCGGGCTTCAAGCTCCTGAAGCACCCGCCCGTAGTGGCGCGGCAACTGGTGACTGTGATCCTCGAACCCGATCTCTTCCATACCCACCTTCTTGGCGGCATCCCGGTAAAAACCGGGGGAGCCCAGGGTTTCCAGGTGGATGCGGTCCAGGATGGGCTGCAGCTTCTCCTTGGGCGCATCGTCAGTCTGCATGGGGTCGGTGAAGATGAAGACACCGCCGGGCTTGAGCACGCGGGCCACTTCCTCGATGACCTTGGCGCGATTGCCGCTGTGGAGGATGGCGTCCTGGGACCACACCACGTCGAAGCTGTTGTCTTCGGCCGGGATGGACTCGAAGCTGGCGTCGATCACGTCGATGAGATGATCCAGCTTGAGGGCCTTGTTCATCTGGCGATCGCGCTCGTTCTCCACTTCGCTCAGATTCAATGCCTTGACGTGGCAGCCGAAGGTGGTGGCCAGGTAACGGGCTGCACCACCGTAGCCGGCGCCGATGTCCAGCACCTTCATGTCGCTGGTGGGTTCGCCCAGCAGATCGCCCATGTGGGCTACCGTGCGACGGCTGGCGTCGGGGATGGGTTCCTCATCGGACTCATACAGGCCGATGTGGATATCCTCGCCACCCCATACACGGTGGTAGAAATTATCGGCGTCTTCGCTGTTGTAGTAGTCGCGGGCAGTGGCGACGGCACCTTCATACTGATTCGTCATTATTCTTTCCCCGTATATTTCTTGCTGGCTACGTGGATGAAGAAGTCCGGCTCAGCTTCGTGGTAGGTTTCCTTGAAATCGCCGTAGGTTTCGATGTTCTGGAAACCCACCTCGCGCATCAGACGGCGCACATAAGGCTTGCGCAGCGGGAACATGTTCAGGTGGAACACGGACTTGTCCGGGAAGGCATAGCGGAAGCGGGCCAGGCCGTCATCCACGTGTTCCGGGTACACCGAGACGTTGTCGCCACAGTAGTAGAAGGTGTGCGCACTGGAATAACCATGATCCAGGATGGCGTCGTAGTTGCGCTGGTCCAGGATCAGGACGCCGTCATGGTTCAGGGCGGCATAGAACTCGGCCAGGGCCTTGCGGCGATCGTTTTCGTTGAACAGGTGGGTGAAGGAGTTACCCAGGCAGACAACGGCATCGTAGCGGCCATAGATGTCACGATTGAGTTCGCGCCAATCAGCCTGCGTGGTGCGCAGGATGTGTCCACGCTTGCGGCCGTTTTCAAAGGCCTTGACGAGCATTTCAGGGGCGCCGTCCACGCTGACCACATCGAAGCCGGCCTCCAGCAGGCGGACGGAGTGGAAACCGGTACCGGTGGCCACATCCAGCACGCGCTTGGCGCCGCGCTTCTTGAGTTCCTGGATGAAGAAGTCGCCTTCGCTCTGTGCGCGACTGTCCCAGTCGATCAGATCATCCCATTTGTCGACGAATGATTCGGTGTATTCCTTCACGTAGTTGTCGGTGTCGCGACGTTCTACCGGCTTCTCGCCGAAATCCTGGTCTTTCATGGTGTTGGACATAGTGATGTTCCCCGCCATTTGAGGTGTTTGATTTGCGTTGCATCGCGCGGCGCTCAGCGCCTCCACGATATCGAGCACACCGCCATGACCGGGCCAAACGAGTCGACCCTGTCTGCGATGCGTGGCCGGCTTGATGTTTGCCGGCGATGGTGTCCGCCTCCACCATCGAACTCTATGCTGGCGTGTTGCTGTGTCCTGTGAAGAGTCGCGACCGCCCGGATCCTGCAATCACCCAAAGGGTGCGGGGGGTGCGTCTTCCTTGCGACGGTTACCGCGGCCGGATCGTGGGGCACGACCGTTTCGATGACCTTCGGGTCAGGTAGCCCGAGTGCGGAAAAACCGTGGACGCCTTGTTGGCAGGTGGTCGCCCGACGGGGCGACAAATAAATATGAACTCCGACTACGTTATTGCTCGCGCCAAAGACCTGCCTGGTTGCGGCTGATCACCACACTGCATTGCATGGTGGTCACCGTATGCACCTTCAAGGTTATGCGCTGATGCATCCTTAGTAGCTTGGGGGACTTTCGCGAAGAATGCAAGTTTGGGCCCTGTGGATTCACTGAATCTTCACGCGAGCAGGCGCGTATTTCGTCACTCATCACAGCACATGCATGCGCCTTGGAATGCGCGTTGTCGCGAACCCCACATTGGGGCAAACGCCCTGTTGTGGTGCGCTACGCCACCCTCTGCGGGAGCGGCATGACAGGATTAAATGTTGATCCAAAACAGCAGGATACGCGAGTGCTCTGTGTTTTTCCAGGATTGGCATGGGAATTGCCCTTACTTTTGGCGAGGTCTTACGGGGCAAGGCACGCCCAAGGCGAGCGCCCGGGCGCAGCACCCCCCGTCATCCATTCTTTACCAAGAGGGCAATAGTATGGCGCGCATCGGCATTTTTTTCGGTACCACCTCCGGCAATACGCGCAAGGTGGCCAAGATGATCAAGAAGAAGTTCGATGATGAAACCATGGCAAAGCCCCTGAATGTAAATCGGGTTTCGGCTGATGATATTGCAGGCTATGACTATCTGATATTCGGCACGCCCACCATGGGTTCCGGCCAGTTGCCGGGCCTGTCTGCAGATTGCGAGGAGGAGAGTTGGGAGGAATTCATGCCGACGCTGGAAGAGGTGGATTTCTCCGGCAAGACGGTGGCCCTGTATGGCTTGGGTGATCAGGTGGGATACCCGGATGAATTCGTGGATGCGCTGATGGAAATCCATGACGTGGTCACCGATCGAGGGGGGCGCGTGGTGGGTTCGTGGCCGACAGAGGGGTATACCTTCAACAGCTCTCAGGCGGTGGTGGATGGGGAGTTTGTTGGCCTGGTGCTGGACCAGGATAATCAGAGCGACCAGACTGAGGCCCGCCTCGAACAGTGGCTCAAGCAGATCGCCCCGGATTTTGATCTGACGGTTTGATCCCACAGGCCGCCCCGGCGCTCTCCGGGGCGGTTTTTTTCGGCTTCATCGTTGATAATGATTAGCAACACCATTAGCATGCCGGTCTTGCGTGCCTGAGGCGCATACTGGTTCCGCGAGGTTTTGCCCCATGAATTCAGAAGATACATCCCCAACAAGCAGCATCCTCCACGGCCTGCAGTCAGTGATTGACCTGGGTGGTCCGGTGGTGGTCATCCTGTTGATCATGTCGGTGGTGGCGCTCACCGTCATCCTCGTCAAGATCTGGCAGTTCAGCTGGCTGCGGCTGGGGGATCAGAGCAGCCTGGACGAAGCGCTGGCGCACTGGCGTCAACACCAGGGCGACAAGGCGCTGGATGTGCTCGCCCGGTCCCGTAGTCCTGCCGCCCGGGTGGTGGAAACCGCCATCCAGGGACGCCGAGACCCCAACATGCCCGAGACCCTGGTCCGGGAGGAAGTGGGGCGCATCGCCGCCGGCTGGCTGGAAAAACTACGCGGACAATTCCGGGTGCTGGAAGTGATCGGCAGTCTGGCGCCGTTACTGGGTCTGCTGGGAACCGTGCTGGGCATGATCGTGGCCTTCCAGCAACTGGAGGCGGCTGGCAACCGGGTGGACCCGGCCATCCTTTCAGGTGGCATCTGGGTGGCCCTGATGACCACCGCCGTGGGCCTGGCCGTGGCCATCCCCGTGGTGGCGGTGCTCAATGGTCTGGAACGTTGGCTGGAACGTTTCCGCTATCGCCTGCAGGATGCCGTGACACAGGTCTTTACCGTGCGACCACCGGAGCCGATTGCCGACCGTCAGGAGGAGGATGGGCAGTCTCGGCAGGCCCGCATCAAGCTTTGGAAGGGGCGGGCGGCCTCCGATGCAGATTGAACTGCCACCACGCCGCCGACGGGCACTGATCAGCCTGACGCCGCTGATTGATGTGGTCTTCATCCTGCTGATTTTCTTCATGCTGGCCTCCAGCTTTCTCGACTGGAGCGCGGTGCCGCTGAGCACGCCCTCCGCTCAACAAACACCGGCGGTTGTGGATGAACCCCCTTTGTCGGTGCGCATCTCCGTCGATGCGGGCGTGCGCATCGAGGGTGAGGCCGTGGAACATGACGCCATCAAGGGCGTGATCCGGCAGTATCTGGACGAACAGCCCGAGCGCACGGTGGTGGTGCAGCCCGAAGCTGGCGTGACCCTGCAACAGGTGGTGGATGTGCTGGATGAGGTGCGACATGCCAATCCACGCTCCATGAGGCTGGCCCGAGAGTAAAGTCCATGCATCTTCCCGAGTTTCCACAGCGTGAAGCCGATGAGAACCATCTCATCCCCCTGATCAACATCGTCTTCCTGTTGCTGATCTTCTTCATGGTGGCCGGTGCCTTGTCTTCTCAGGATGTGTTTGACGTGGAGGCTCCGGATTCGAGCATCGAGGAGGAGGTGAACGATGAGGGCTGGCTGGTCTTGCTGGGGGAGGGTGGACGCCTGGCCCTCGAGAATGAGGAACTGGATAGTGAGGCCCTGAAGGCGCGCCTCGTGGAGGCCCTGGAGGAGCGGGAAGGCGACGAAACGAGTTCCCAGCCCGCCGTGCGCATCAAGGCCGACCAGGCCGCCACCACCGAGGAGTTGCTGGATCTGATGGAACTCCTCAGGGATGCCGGTGTGGAAAAAGTCATGCTGCTCACCGTGCTTGGTAATCATTGATCATGCGGATTCGAGGTTTTCCATGGGTTGTGGCACTGGTCCTGGCCGTGGGGGTGCATGCCTCCGTGCTTTGGTACCTGGCGCGCACGGACACCGAGACCGACGGTGCTGAAGCACCGGGTGAATCCGGTGTGGTCATCGACCTGGGGCCCGCAGGCCGAACCATTGGAGATCCGGAGGCACTGCCAGAGCCCGAGCCGGAACCTGAACCCGAGCCGGAACCTGAGCCCGAGCCGGAACCTGAGCCGGAACCTGAGCCGGAACCTGAGCCGGAACCTGAGCCAGAGCCTGAGCCGGAGCCGGAGCCAGAGCCAGAGCCAGAGCCAGAGCCAGAGCCGGAGCCAGAGCCAGAGCCGGAGCCAGAGCCAGAGCCGGAACCTGAACCCGAGCCCCGGGAACCCGCAGAGGATCAGCCAAGGGATGCGTCGGTCCAGGGGGAGGAAAGTGAGCATGAAGCCCCCGCCGACGAGGTCCGTGACGCCCCCGCAGCTGACCAGGGTGGAGGCGATCCGGCCGCAGAGCAGGATTATGCCCGGGAGCTGCGCGCCTGGCTGGAACGGCACAAGGAATATCCCCGTCAGGCCCAGCGTCGGCGTCAGGAAGGGGTGGCCACGGTGCGGGTCACCATCGACCAGGATGGCAACGTGCTCTCCTATGAGCTGGAGCAGGGGTCCGGCCACAGTCTGCTGGATCGGGCCGTGGAGGACATGATCCGTCGCGCCGACCCCTTACCCGCGATGCCCGCCGATATGGGACAATCGACTTTTACCTTCTCGCTCCCGGTCTCCTTCAACCTGCGTTAACGGCTTGTGCCGGTGGTGACTGGGATAAGGCGCGTTGAGGGGGTATGACCCCTCTGGTATCCTTGCACGCCATCCGGCGCACTCAGTCGCCGTCACCCCATTTCCAACGAATATCTCATGACTCGATACGTATTCATTACAGGGGGCGTGGTTTCCTCCCTGGGTAAGGGCATTGCTGCTGCCTCCCTGGGAACCATCCTTGAGGCACGTGGCCTGAAGGTGACCCTGCTCAAGCTCGATCCCTACATCAACGTGGATCCGGGCACCATGAGTCCGTTTCAGCATGGAGAGGTATTCGTCACCGAGGATGGGGCGGAAACCGATCTGGATCTGGGCCATTACGAACGCTTCGTGCGCATTCGTACCACCCGCCGCAACAATTTCACCACCGGTCAGATCTACGAGAACGTGATCCGCAAGGAACGCCGTGGCGACTATCTGGGCGGTACCGTGCAGGTCATCCCCCACATTACCGACGAGATCAAGCGCTCCATTCGTGCCGGTGCGGAGGGCGCCGACATTGCCCTGGTGGAGATCGGCGGCACCGTGGGCGATATCGAGTCGCTGCCTTTCCTGGAGGCGATTCGCCAGATGGGTGTGGAACTGGGCCATGACAATGCCCTGTTCATGCACCTGACCCTGGTGCCCTACATCGCCGCCGCCGGTGAAATCAAGACCAAGCCTACCCAGCACTCGGTCAAGGAATTACGCTCCATCGGCATTCAACCAGATATCCTGCTCTGCCGCAGCACCCACCCTCTGCCGGAGGGGGAGCGCCGCAAGATCGCCCTGTTCACCAACGTGGAGGAAAAGGCCGTCATTTCAGCGGTGGATGTGGACAACATCTACAAGATTCCGCTGTGGCTGCACTCCCAGAAGCTGGACGAAATCGTCCTTCGCAAACTGCATGTGGAGGCCCGGGCGGCCGATCTTTCCGATTGGAAAAACGTGGTCAATGCCATGGAATTCCCTGAGGCCGAGGTCACCATCGGCATGGTGGGCAAGTACGTGGAACTCACCGAGTCCTACAAGTCCCTCAACGAGGCCTTGACCCATGCGGGTATCCACACCTCCACCAAGGTGAACATCCGTTATATCGATTCGGAAAAACTGGAGAATTCGGAAGACGATGTGCTGGGCGAGGTGGACGCCATTCTGGTGCCGGGTGGTTTCGGCGAGCGGGGCGTGGAGGGCAAGATTGCTGCGGTGCGTTATGCCCGGGAGCACCGGGTGCCTTACCTGGGCATCTGCCTGGGGATGCAGGCAGCCGTGATCGAGTTCGCCCGCCACGTGGCCGGCCTGGAGGATGCTCACAGCACCGAATTCCGGCCCGAGACGCCGCATCCGGTCATCGCCCTGATCACCGAATGGCAGAACGCCGAGGGCCAGCTGGAGCGACGCGCCGAGGACGACGACCTGGGCGGCACCATGCGCCTGGGCGGGCAGGAGGCCCGTCTTGACCCCAAGACCCTGGTTTGCCGGATCTATGGGAACGAGGTGATCAGCGAGCGTCACCGGCATCGGTATGAATTCAATAACCAGTACCTGGAAACCCTGGCCAAGGCGGGTCTGGTGATCTCGGGTAAATCCATGGATGATGCCCTGGTGGAAGTGGTGGAGCTTCACGATCACCCCTGGTTCCTGGCTTGCCAGTTCCATCCGGAATTTACCTCCACGCCCCGGGATGGGCACCCGCTCTTTTCCGGTTTTGTGCGTGCCGCGCGGTTGCAGCACGAGAAAAAGGCCAACCTGAGTGAGCACTATGAATCTGTGTGATTTTCAGGCCGGTAATGATCAGCCGCTATTCCTGATCTCCGGGCCTTGCGTGATCGAAAGCGAGCAGCTGGCCCTGGACACGGCCGGACAGCTCAAGGAGATGGCGGATCGTCTGGGCATCCCTTTCATTTACAAATCCTCGTTCGACAAGGCCAATCGATCCTCTGTACAGAGTTTTCGTGGCCCGGGACTGGACGAAGGTCTGAAGATCCTGGAAAAGGTGCGGCAGCAGATTCAGGTGCCGGTGCTCACCGATGTCCACGAGGACACCCCCATGGAGGCCGTCGCCGCCGTGGTGGATGTGCTGCAGACACCGGCCTTTCTGTGCCGCCAGACCAACTTCATCCAGAAGGTGGCCGCGCAGGGGCTGCCGGTGAATATCAAGAAGGGGCAGTTCCTGGCCCCGTGGGACATGCAGAACGTGGTGGACAAGGCCCGGGCCACGGGTAATGAACGCATCATGGTCTGCGAGCGAGGGGTTTCCTTCGGCTACAACACCCTGATTTCCGACATGCGCGGCCTGGCGGTGATGCGCCAGACCGGCTGTCCGGTGGTATTCGATGCCACGCATTCGGTGCAGCAACCCGGCGGACGGGGAAGCAGCTCCGGCGGTCAGCGGGAGTTTGTTCCGGTGCTGGCCCGGGCAGCGGTGGCCGCTGGCGTGGCCGGATTGTTCATGGAGACCCATCCCGACCCGGAAAAGGCCCTCTCCGACGGCCCCAATGCCTGGCCCATGCCCCTGCTGGAAGACCTGTTGACCACCCTCAAGGCGCTGGACGAGGTCACCAAGCGCCAGGGTTTCATTGAAGATCAGTTCCTGATCGCATCCCAAGATTAGTAGAGGACACTCATGACCGAGATCGTCGATATCCATGCCCGCGAAGTGCTGGATTCCCGCGGCAATCCCACTGTCGAAGCGGACATCAAACTTGTTTCCGGTGTCACTGGGCGGGCCATCGTGCCCTCCGGCGCCTCGACCGGCTCCCGCGAGGCCCTGGAACTGCGCGACGGCGGCGACCGTTATTGCGGCAAGGGCGTGCAAAAGGCAGTGGCCAACGTCAACGGCGAGATTCGCGAGGCCTTGCTGGGGGTTACGTCGGACGATCAGGAGGCCATTGATCGGCGGATGATTGAACTGGACGGCACGGAGAATAAGGGTCGTCTGGGCGCCAATGCCCTGCTGGCAGTGTCCATGGCAACTGCCCATGCCAATGCCATGGAGAACGGATATCCCCTGTATCGGCATCTGGGCGGGGAGGGTGCCAACATGCTGCCCGTGCCCATGATGAACATCATCAACGGCGGGGCCCATGCCAGCAACAATGTGGACATGCAGGAATTCATGATCCTGCCCGTGGGCGCGCCCAACGTGGCCGATGCCGTCCGTTACGGCGCTGAGGTGTTCCATGCCCTGAAGAAGGTGCTGGGTGCCCGCAAGCTGTCCACCACCGTGGGTGACGAAGGTGGGTTTGCCCCGGACCTGGACTCCAATGAAGCGGCCATCGAAGCCATCCTGGAGGCCATCCATCAGGCCGGCTTCACCCCGGGCAAGGATATCCATCTCGGTCTGGATTGCGCCGCTTCCGAGTTCTACAAGAATGGCCGTTATGAGCTGGCGTCCGAGGGCAAGAGCCTGGATGCGGCCGGCATGGTGGACTATCTGTGCCGGTGGATGGATCAGTACCCCATCATCAGCATCGAAGACGGCCTGGATGAGGGCGACTGGGACGGCTGGAAGCTGCTCACCGAGAAGCTGGGCAACCGCGTGCAACTGGTGGGCGATGACCTGTTCGTGACCAACACCCGCATCCTTCAGGAAGGCATCGACAAGGGGATCGGTAACTCCATCCTCATCAAACTCAACCAGATCGGCACCCTCACGGAGACTCTGGAGGCCATCCGACTGGCCCAGGCAGCCGGTTACACGGCCGTGATCTCCCATCGCTCCGGCGAGAGTGAGGACGTGACCATTGCGGACCTGTCGGTGGCCACGAGTGCCGGACAGATCAAGACCGGTTCCTTGTCGCGCTCCGATCGGGTGGCCAAGTACAATCAGCTGATCCGTATCGAAGAGGAGCTGGGCTCGGCGGCCCGCTACGCGGGCCGGCAGGCCTTCCCGCACCTGAAGTGAGGCCTCAACGCGCCCCCCATGCCCGCGTGCGCGAGTGGGGGGCGCTGCGCGCCTGGACAGGAACATGAAGTGGTTGACCGCCCTGCTGCTGGCCTTGCTGGTGGCCCTGCAGTACAAACTCTGGTTCGGCGAGGGCAACCCGCCCGAGGTCTGGCAATTGCGTGAGACCCTGGAGGCGCAACAGGCGGAGAACCGGCAATTGCGCAGCCGTAATGAGGCCCTGGAAGCCGAGGTGATCGACCTCAAGACCGGCCTGGACGCCATCGAGGAACGCGCCCGGCGCGAGCTGGGCATGATTGGTGAGGATGAGGTCTTCTTCCAGGTGGTGGACCGTCACCGCTTTCCCGAGTACCGATGAAAGAGTACCGATGAAACCTGAGCCAAGATTCTGGGCGGTGATTCCTGCCGCCGGCGTGGGCAGTCGCATGCGAGCCGACCGCCCCAAGCAGTACCTGCCCCTGGCCGGTCGCACCGTGATCGAACAGACCCTGGATATATTCCTGCGTCATCCTCGTATCGCCGGTGTGGTGGTGGCCGTGAGCCATGACGATGCCTATTTTCCTTCCCTGTGCCCCACCGCCGACAAGCCCCTCAAGGTGGTGGATGGTGGTGCCGAGCGCTGCCACTCGGTGTTGAATGCCCTGCGCGGCCTGAAGGCACTGGCTCAGCCGGATGACTGGGTGCTGGTTCATGATGCCGCGCGGCCCTGTTTGAGTGACGAGGATCTGGAGGGTCTGATCCAGGCCCTGGGAGATGATCCGGTGGGCGGCATCCTGGCCACCCCGGTGAGGGACACCAAGAAGCGGGCCACGCCCGATGGGCGCATTGCCGCCACGGTGGATCGCTCCGACCTGTGGCGAGCCTTCACGCCCCAGATGTTTCGCCTGGACGCCCTGGCAGGCGCCCTGGAGAAGGCACTGAATGATGGCTTCATGGTCACCGATGAAGCCTCGGCCCTGGAACATGCCGGCCAGTCTCCCCGACTGGTGGAAGGCAGCGCCGAAAACATCAAGATCACCCGCCCCGAGGATCTGCGTTTGGCCGAGTTCTACCTGGCCGAGCGCAAGCGGGCATCCACGACCCGGAACGAGACATGAACCTGCGTATTGGTCACGGCTACGACGTACATGCCTTCATGGAAGGCGATCACCTGGTGATTGGCGGGGTGCATATCCCCCATGACCGGGCCTTCAAGGCCCACTCGGACGGCGACGTGCTGCTGCACGCCGTCAGTGACGCCATCCTGGGCGCGCTGGCCCTGGGTGACATCGGTCGGCACTTTCCGGATACGGACCCGGCCTTCAAGGGCGCGGACAGTCGTGAACTGCTGCGCCAGGTGATGGGGCAGGTCCGCGAGCGGGGCTGGAGAGTGGGCAATGTGGACGGCACCATCGCCGCTCAGGCCCCCAAGATGTCACCCCATGTGGATCGGATGCGGGCCAATATCGCCGAGGATCTCGGGGTGGAGGTTGAGCAGGTGAACGTGAAAGCCACCACCACCGAGCGTCTGGGATTCGTGGGCCGCAAGGAGGGCATCGAGGCCCACGCGGTGGTGCTGCTGACCCGGGAGTGAAACGCCTCCCCCAGGGTCAGCAACCTTGGGGGAGGGGGGTTGCCTGGCCTTAACGCTCCAGGTGTTTCAGCTTGTCCGGTTTTCCGTTCCATTCCTCCGCATCCGGCAACGGATCCTTGCGCCGGGTGATCACCGGCCACTGCTGGGACAGTTCCGCATTCAGTTCCAGCATATGCTCCTGCCCTTCAGGGACCTCATCCTCCGGCACGATGGCCTCGGCTGGACACTCCGGCTCGCACAGAGAGCAGTCGATGCATTCATCCGGGTCAATCACCAGAAAGTTGGGGCCCTCGTGAAAACAGTCCACCGGGCACACCTCCACGCAGTCCGTGAACTTGCAGCGGATACAGTTTTCCAGTACCACAAACGTCATCGTGCATATCCCTCCAGATGGGTGTGATTGGGGCAGGCCCTGACTGGCCAGTGAATCAAGCCTGAGGCCTGAGCCGGCTTAACGTCAAGATCCCCTCATTTCGGTGCCGTTACCCCCAGGAAAACAGGGTTTTGCCAGGGGGTTCAGTCACTCACTGATCCCGTTGCTTCTTCCTTGATCAGAGACTGCAGCCGATAAAGGGCCTCCAGGGCCTGCCGGGGGGTGAGATCATCCGGGCTCAACGCTTCAACCGCCTCGCGCAGCGCCGTTGCGGCCGGGTCAGCAGGCTCCGGTGGCGAGGGTGTCCAACCGCCGTCGGCGCCAAAAAGGCTGAGTTGGGGGCTGTCGGCAGCCGCGCCAGCCAGGCTCTGCTGTTCCAGTTCCGACAGGCGCTCCCGGGCGCGCTGGATCACGCTGCGGGGTACACCAGCCAGTGCGGCCACATGCAGGCCATAACTCTGGTTGGCCGGCCCTTCTTTCAGGGCATGCAGGAAGACGATGCGCTCACCGTGCTCGATGGCATCGATGTGTACATTCACAATGGCAGGGAACTGCTCTGGCAGGGCCGTGAGCTCGAAATAATGGGTGGCGAACAGACTGAAGGCCCGGTTCTTGCGCGCCAGGTGTTCGGCGCAGGCCCAGGCGAGGGAGAGGCCATCGAAGGTGCTGGTGCCACGGCCGATCTCATCCATGAGTACCAGGCTGCGATCAGTGGCATGGTTGAGGATGTTCGCGGCCTCGGTCATCTCCACCATGAACGTGGATCGGCCCGAAGCCAGGTCGTCACTGGCACCGATGCGGGTGAAGATGCGGTCCACGGGCCCCAGCCGGGCATGGCGAGCGGGCACGAAGCTGCCCACGTGGGCCATGAGCACAATCAGGGCGGCCTGACGCATGTAGGTGGATTTACCGCCCATATTGGGGCCGGTGATCACCAGCATGCGGCGCCGGTCGTGCATCTTCAGGTCATTGGGCACGAATGGGGCATCCAGTACCTGCTCCACCACCGGATGCCGCCCTTCCTCGATGAGCAGTCCCGGCGTGTCGGTGAGTTCCGGAGCCCGATAGTCCAGGGTCTCGGCCCGTTCCGCCAGGTTGGCCAGTACATCCAGTTCCGCCAGGCCCTCGGCGGTCTGACGCAGCCCCGGCAAGGGTTCATGCAACTGTGTGAGCAGCGCCTCGTAAAGCTGTTTTTCCCGGGCCAGTGATCTTTCCCGTGCTGAGAGCACCTTGTCCTCAAAGCGCTTGAGTTCGGGCGTGATGAAGCGCTCCGCCCCCTTGAGGGTCTGGCGGCGAGTGTAATCCTCCGGGGCCTTCTCCGACTGAGTGCGGCTGATCTCGATGTAATACCCGTGCACACGGTTGTAGGCCACCTTGAGATTGGTGATGCCCGTACGTTCCCGCTCACGCTGCTCCAGATCCACCAGGAACTGATCAGCATTCTCCGACAGGCTGCGCAGTTCATCCAGTTCCGCGTCGTAACCCGATGCGATCACGCCACCGTCACGGATCAGTACCGGGGGCTGGTCGATCACGGCCCGGCGCAGCAGGTCCACCACCTGCGGGTGTTCTCCGATCTGCCCCGCCAGGGCGGTGATGCGCGGTGATGCCAGGGTGGCCAGTTCTGACTGCAGGTTGGGTAGTTCTGCCAGGGAATCACGCAGGGTGGTGAGATCGCGGGGGCGGGCGGAACCCAGGGCCACCCGGGTGAGGATGCGTTCCAGGTCGCCGATCCCCCGCAGTTGCACCTGAAGGGGCTCGAAGGCCTGCCGTTCCTGCAACTCTCCAACCGCGCCATGGCGCTCCTGCAGGGCGCGGCGATCCCGCAGGGGCTGATGCAGCCAACGGCCCAGCAGGCGACTACCCATGGCCGTGACCGTGCGATCGAGCACGGAGGCCAGGGTGTTCTCATGGCCTCCGGACAGATTCACGGTGAGTTCCAGGTTCCGTCGGCTGGCAGCGTCCAGAATGATGCCGGCATCACGGCTCTGCACACTCAGGCCATCGATATGGGGCAGGGCGGTCTTCTGGGTGTCCTTGACGTACTGCAGCAGGGCCCCCGCGGCCCCGACCGCCCGATGCATGTCCTCGCAGCCAAAGCCGGCCAGATCCCGGGTGCCGAACTGGCGGGTCAGCAGTTCTCGCGCGGCGTCCACCTCGAAATGCCACGGTGGCCGGCGGCGCACGCCCGTGCGTTCCGGGCCGGGCAGTGTCATGCCCTCGGGAATCAGGATCTCGGCCGGGCGCAGACGTTCCAGCTCACCCAGCAGGGGCTCCGTGCCGGCGAGTTCCTGAACCTGAAAGCGCCCCGTGCTCAGGTCCAGGGCGGCCAGCCCGGTGTGTTCGCCATCGCCCCCAACGCACACCAGCAGATTGTCCCGGCGCTCATCCAGCAGGGCGTCCTCGGTGACCGTACCCGGCGTAACCACCCGCACCACCTTGCGTTCCACCGGGCCCTTGCTGCTGCCCGGGTCCCCCACCTGCTCACAGATGGCCACCGATTCTCCCAGTCGCAGCAGCCTGGCCAGATAGGACTCCACAGCATGCACGGGCACACCTGCCATGGGGATGGGTTCCCCGGCGGACTGTCCACGGCGGGTGAGGGTGATGTCCAGGAGCCTCGCCGCGCGGGTGGCGTCGTCGAAGAACAGCTCGTAGAAATCCCCCATGCGGTAGAACAACAGGATGTCCGGATGCTCGGCCTTGATGCGAAGAAACTGCTGCATCATGGGGGTGTGTGCAGAATGATTCTTTACTTCAGTCACTTAATGCCTTTTCTTGTCAAATGGTCCGAAGGATGTCCGATCGGCGGCGGCCCGCAGGTCGCAATGGTCGGGATGATGCCCTTAAAAGGCCCCGGCGTGAAGGAAGCGCGCGGTGAACAACGCATCAGGATCGTCTAATCTCCATACAGGAGGAGATACATGGCCCCTCCCGGGCCGCTCTTCCGTTAATGACGCAGCGATTGCTGCGCGGCCGGGCTCAGGCTCGGCCTTTTCAGTCACGCAGATAGGAGGTTCGTCTATGACAACATGGGTCATCGTCGCGGATGCGAGTCGGGCCAGGTTTTTCAGCGCCGAAAAGTCCTTCAGCCCTCTGGTGGAAGAGGAAGACTTCACGCATCCCGAGGCCCGATTGCACGAACACGAACTGCAATCCGACCGAATGGGGCGAACATTTGACAGCAGTGGCGATGGGCGTCATGCCATGGGGAAGGAGACGCCTCCCAAGAAGCATGAGGCCAACCGGTTTGCGAGGGAGTTGTGTGAGCGACTCAACGTGGCCCGCGCCAAGGGTCAGTTTACCAAGCTCTACATCATCGCCGCGCCCTCGTTCCTCGGAGCGTTGCGCGGTTGCATGAATGCGGTCACCCAGAAATCCATTGCCGGTGAGATCGACAAGAACCTCACCACTCAGGATCCGGCCGATATCCGGCGGCAGTTACCGCAGTTCCTTTGAGCCAACGGCCCATCCTGGGGCCGTGCCCCCACACCCGGGGTCATCCCGTGGCTGTGGGGGTGTGCTCAGGACTCCTTCCCCACCAGGGGCACGAAGCGCACCGCCAGCACCCGCTGGCAATCCAGTTCTCCCTCATCGTTGCAGGTGGCCACCACCAGATCCTGGCTCTGCCAGTTGGAGTTCACCGGGATCACCATGCGCCCGCCGGGGCGCAACTGGTCTTCAAGGCTGGCGGGGATGCGTGGAGCACCGGCGGTGACGATGATGGCGTCGAAGGGGGCCTCCTCCGGCCAACCGGCATGACCATCGCCCACCCGGGTATGGATGTTCCCGTAGCCCAGGGCCCGCAGACGTTCCTGAGCGCCCTCGGCCAGTTCCGGTATGACTTCAATGGTAAAGACCTCCCGGGCCAGCTCCGCCAGGATGGCGGTCTGGTAGCCGCATCCAGTGCCCACCTCCAGTACCCGCGCCTCGGGGGTCAGGTCCAGCAGTTGTGTCATCAGGGCCACCACGAAGGGTTGCGAGATGGTCTGCTGATGTCCGATGGGGAGGGCGGTGTTCTCCCAGGCATGACTTTGTTGCCTGGCCGGCACGAAGTGGTCCCGGGGCACCCGGGTCAGGGCCGCTTCCACCTCGGGTGCCAGAGACTGAAGGCCCGTGGTGTCAGCGGTGGCCTTGAAGTCAAGGCGAACCTGTTCAATGAGCCGGGCGACTGGATCTTTCATGGCGCGGTATCTCCTGTCAACGCCTGGAACAAGCCCTGGAAGGCTCGCGTTCCACGGCATGATAGTATTTCGCGGGCGCGCTTGTAGAGGCCCGAATCGATTCACCTAATGAACTGGGGGCATGCATGAACATGGGTATGGATGAAAAACGTGATTTCCAGCGTTTGCAGGTGGATCATCCGGTCAGGGTGAAGGAGCTGGATTCGGGTCGGGAGCACCAGGGGCTGGGGCGGGATCTAAGCCCGAACGGCCTCTCCTTCTATCTGGATGATCCGCTGCCAGTGGGAATGCAGCTCGCGGTGGCGATTGAACCGATCAAGGCCCTGGTAGCGCCGCTAAATGCGGAAGTGGAGGTATTGCGGGTGGACCCGGAAGGCCTGGGCTATGTGGTGGCCACCAAGATTCAGCGCATGCTGTGATGACCGCCCTCAACGACTCCGCTCTGGAGGGGCGTGCCAGGGCCCTGGGGGACCTGATTCTGGCGCGTGGTTGGCAGCTGGCCCTGGCTGAATCCTGCACCGGGGGCTGGATCGCCAAGGTGATCACCGACATTCCCGGCAGCTCGGCCTGGTTCGATCGTGGCTTTGTCACCTACAGCAATGCCGCCAAGCGGGAACAGTTGCAGGTGCCTCAGCAGACCCTGGATGCCGCCGGCGCCGTGAGTCGCGAGACCGTGCAGGCCATGGTGGACGGAGTCTTGCGCAACTGCAGCGCTGATCTTGCAGCGGCAGTCAGCGGTGTCGCCGGCCCCGGGGGCGGGACCCTCGACAAGCCGGTGGGCACGGTCTGGGTCGCCTGGGGACTCAGAGACCAGCCCGTTCATGGTGAATGTCTCCACTTGCAGGGGGATCGGGAAGCCGTGCGACGGCAGAGCGTCGCGCGGGTGCTGGAGGGCCTGCAAACCCTGCTGGAACGCCGCTAACCCCCCGTGTTCGGGATTGGCGACGGAGGGCGGGAGTGTGAGATACTCCCACGCTTTCCGGAATTGTTTAAGGGCGCCGTGGACGGTGCCAAACCACATGACTAGGGATGATCGAGAGGGCAGGATCTTGGACGAGAATCGTAAAAAGGCGTTGAGCGCGGCACTGGGCCAGATCGAACGGCAGTTCGGCAAGGGCGCTGTCATGCGCATGGGCGATTCCAGCGTGGTGCGTGATGTGTCGGTGGTGTCCACCGGGTCCCTGGCCCTGGATATTGCCCTGGGTGTGGGTGGTCTGCCCCGCGGTCGCGTGGTGGAGATCTTCGGGCCCGAGTCCTCTGGCAAGACCACGCTGACGCTGCAGGTGATCGCCGAATGCCAGAAGGAGGGCGGCACGGCGGCCTTCGTGGACGCGGAACATGCCCTGGACCCGACCTATGCCCAGGCGCTGGGTGTGGATGTGGACAATCTCCTGGTCTCCCAGCCCGACACCGGTGAACAGGCCCTGGAGATCGCCGACATGCTGGTGCGTTCCGGCGCCGTGGATGTGGTGGTGGTGGACTCCGTGGCCGCACTCACCCCCAAGGCCGAGATTGAAGGCGAGATGGGCGACACCCACGTGGGCCTGCAGGCCCGCCTGATGTCCCAGGCCCTGCGCAAGCTCACCGCCAACATCAAGCGTTCCAACACCCTGGTGGTGTTCATCAACCAGATCCGCATGAAGATCGGTGTGATGTTCGGTAACCCCGAGACCACCACCGGTGGCAATGCGCTCAAATTCTACTCCTCCGTTCGGCTGGATATCCGCCGTACCGGCGCCATCAAGAAAGGCGACGAAGTGATCGGCAACGAAACGCGGGTGAAAGTGGTCAAGAACAAGACGGCCCCGCCGTTCCGGGAAGCCCACTTCGAGATTCTCTATGGCGAGGGCATCTCCCGCCTGGCCGAAGTGATCGACATGGGCGTGAAGGACGGCATCGTCGACAAGGCAGGCGCCTGGTACAGCTACAAGGGGGAACGCATTGGCCAGGGCAAGGATAACGCCCGTAACTTCCTCAAGGAACATCCGGAGATCGCCGCGGATATCGAGTCCCAGATCCGCGACAAGCACATGCCCAAGCGGAAGCCTGTTGAGAGTGACAGTAGCGAAAGCCAAGCCGCAGAAGGCTGAACAGGATCCTCAGGAGAGCGCCCTGCGTCTGTTGGCGCGTCGCGAGCACAGTCGTTACGAGCTCGCCGGCAAGCTGGCGGCACGGGGTTTTGCCAGGGACAGTGTGGACGCGGCGCTCGATGACCTCGAGTCCGAGGGCTGGCTCAGCGACGCCCGTTTCGTCAGCGAATTTGTACGTTACCGAATCCGCCAGGGGCAAGGCCCTCTGCGTATCCTTGCCGATCTGCGCCAGCGCGGCATCGACGAGGCTCAGGCCCAGCAGGCCCTGCAGGCAGCAGAGGTGGATTGGCAGGTTCAGGCCCATGATGTTTACGAACGCCGCTTCGCCGGCGAGCCACCCCGGGACTACAGGGAACGCGCCCGGCAGATGCGTTTTTTGCAGAGCCGGGGTTTTTCCGCGGAAGTCATCCGCCGGGTCATGAATGAAGTAGGCAAGATATGAAAAGCGCCGATATCAGAACCAGTTTTCTCGAATACTTCCGCTCCAAGGGCCATGAAGTGGTGGCCTCGGCCCCGCTGGTCCCCGGGAACGATCCCACCTTGCTGTTCACCAACGCAGGCATGGTGCAGTTCAAGGAGACCTTCCTGGGGCTTGAGCAGCGGTCCTATCAGCGGGCAACCTCCTCGCAGCGCTGCGTGCGCGCCGGTGGCAAGCACAACGACCTGGAGAACGTGGGCTATACGGCGCGGCATCACACGTTCTTCGAGATGCTGGGCAATTTCAGCTTTGGCGATTATTTCAAGCGTGATGCCATTCACCATGCCTGGGAGTACCTCACTCAGGTGCTCAAGATGCCCGCCGACAAACTCTGGGTGACGGTCTACGAGACGGACGACGAGGCCTACGATATCTGGGTGAAGGAGATCGGCGTGCCCAGGGATCGGGTCACCCGCATCGGTGATGATCCTGGTGGCGGTTCCGATAACTTCTGGCAGATGGGGGATACCGGTCCCTGCGGCCCCTGCACCGAGGTCTTTTATGACCATGGTCCCAGCGTCTGGGGTGGCCCGCCGGGTTCGCCCGAGGCTGATGGCGACCGTTACATCGAGATCTGGAACCTGGTCTTCATGCAATACGACCGGGACAGTGAAGGCAATCTGAACCCCCTGCCCAAGCCCTCAGTGGACACGGGCATGGGCCTTGAGCGCCTGGCCGCGGTTCTGCAGGGGGTTCACTCCAATTATGAAATCGACCTGTTCCAGAATCTTCTGGATGCGGTGGGTCACATCATGGGCAGTGAGGACACTCATTCGCCCTCCTACAAGGTGATCGCCGACCACATCCGCTCCTGCAGTTTCCTGATCACCGACGGTGTCATGCCTGCCAATGAAGGCCGGGGCTACGTGCTGCGCCGGATCATCCGCCGCGCCGCCCGCCATGGACACAAGCTGGGCATGACCGACCCCTTCTTCCACCGCCTGGTGGAGCCCCTGGTGCGTGAGATGGGCGAAGCCTATCCCGAACTGGCCAAGGCCCAGAAACAGGTGGAACGGGTGCTCCTGCAAGAGGAAGAGCGCTTCCGCGAAACCCTGGAGCATGGCCTCAAGCACCTGGAAGAGGGGCTGGAAAAAATCTCCGACAAGACCATCCCCGGCGGCCTGATCTTCAAGCTCTATGATACCTACGGCTTCCCGGTGGACCTGACCGGCGACATTGCCCGGGAGAAGGGCCTGGAACTGGATATGGCCGGTTTCGAACACGAAATGGACCAGCAGCGTGACCGTGCCCGGGCCGCCAGCAGCTTCCGCATGTCCGATGTCGGTGCGGTGGCCAAAGGGGTGTCGGACTCCCGGTTCGTGGGCTATGAACACATCGAGGAGCAGGCCCGGGTGCTGCGCCTGGCGGGAAGCGACGGCAAGCCCGTGGACAGCCTGAATGACTCCAGCGAAGGCAGTGTGCTGCTGGATGTGACCCCGTTCTATGGGGAATCCGGTGGTCAGGTGGGCGATACCGGCTTTATCGAAGGCCCTGACGGGCTGTTCCAGGTGAACGACACGGTGAAGCAGGGTGGGGTGTTCATCCATCGAGGCACCATGCTGCGCGGGACGCTGAATACGGATTCCGCCGTCACCGCCCGGGTGGATGGCGAACGTCGTCGCGCCGTGGTGCTCAATCACTCGGCCACCCATCTGCTCCATGCCGCCCTGCGCGAGGTACTTGGCGAGCATGTGCAGCAGAAGGGTTCCCTGGTGGCCCCGGATCGGCTGCGCTTTGACTTCTCCCACTTTGAGCCCGTGAGCAGCGAGCAATTGGTCCGTATCGAGCGCATGGTCAACCACGCGATTCGCGCCAATGCCCCCGCCGAAGCCCGCATCATGCCCATCAAGGAAGCAATGGAAGCCGGTGCCATGGCGCTGTTTGGGGAAAAATACGGCGACGAGGTGCGCGTGCTCTCATTGGGAGATTTCTCGGTGGAGCTTTGCGGCGGCATTCATGTTCAGCGCACCGGTGATATCGGTGTATTCAAGGTGATCAGCGAGGGCGGGGTGGCCTCCGGCATCCGCCGTATCGAGGCCGTGACAGGCGAAAACGCCCTGAATTACCTGGATGACACCGAAAACCAGCTGGACGAGGCCGCCCGGATGCTGCGCGCTGGCCGGGGTGACCTCACCGAGAAGATCCAGCAGGTACTTGACCGCAATCGCGGCCTGGAAAAGGAGCTTGAGGCCATGAAGGCCAAACTGGCGTCCCAGGCCGGCTCCAGCCTGACGGACCAGGCGGTGGACGTGAACGGCGTGAAGGTGCTGGCGGCGCGCATGGATGAAGCCGACCCCAAGTCACTGCGCGAGACCGTGGACCAACTCAAGAACAAGCTGGGCGAAGCCATCATCGTGCTGGCCACCGCCCGTGATGGGAAGGTGAGCCTGGTGGCTGGCGTGACCGCAAGCCATTCCAGCACCATCAAGGCAGGCGAGCTGGTGAATCAGGTAGCCCAGCAGGTGGGCGGGAAGGGCGGTGGTCGGCCCGACATGGCCATGGCCGGTGGAAATCGTCCGGAGGCGCTGGATGAAGCCCTGGCCTCCGTGAAGGGCTGGGTGGAGTCACGTCTTTGATGTCCGCCCTGGAGCCTTGCCTTTCTGCCCCGTTCCTCGGCTTGATGAGCGGCTTGGGCGCCTGGTACGGAAATAGTCCTTTCGTGCACCCTTGCGACTGTTGTCTAATGTAAATCTGATACCCAAGTAGAACACTATGGCATTGATTGTTCAAAAATACGGCGGCACCTCCGTGGGAAGCGTGGAACGCATCCAGCACGTAGCCGACCGCGTGAGTCAGTCTCGTCGCCAGGGGCATGACGTGGTGGTGGTGGTGTCCGCCATGAGCGGGGAGACCGACCGACTGCTGGGCCTGGCGCGCGGCATCCGCAGCGACGCCGATGGACGTGAGCTGGACGTGCTGCTGTCCACTGGCGAGCAGGTGACCATTGCACTGCTGTCCATGGCGCTTGAGACCAAGGGATGCCCGGCCCGCTCCTATACGGGTGCCCAGGTGCACATACGTACCGACAGTGCCCACAACAAGGCACGCATCCAGGAGATTGATGGTGCCCGGGTGCGTCGTGATCTGGCCGACGGCAAGGTGGTGGTGGTCGCCGGTTTCCAGGGCGTCGATGAGTCGGGCAATATCACCACGCTGGGCCGAGGTGGTTCCGATACCACGGCCGTGGCCCTGGCAGCAGCCCTCAAGGCCGACGAATGTCAGATCTTCACCGACGTGGATGGGGTGTATACCACCGATCCCCGCGTCGTTCCCCAGGCACGGCGACTGGAACGCATCACCTTCGAGGAGATGCTGGAAATGGCCAGCCTGGGTTCCAAGGTCCTGCAGATCCGTGCTGTGGAGTTTGCGGGAAAATACAATGTACCTTTGCGTGTTCTATCCTCCTTCCAGGAAGGAGGAGACGGCACGCTCATCACCTTTGAGGAAGGGAGCATGGAACAGGCGCTCATTTCCGGAATCGCCTTTAACCAGAACGAAGCTCAACTGACCGTGACGGGCGTTCCCGACCAGCCCGGCGTGGCCTACCGCATTCTCGGCGCGGTGGCTCAGGCCAATATCGAAGTGGACATGATCCTGCAGAACGTGGGAGCCGATGGCACCACTGACTTCACCTTCACGGTTCACCGTAATGATTTCGACAAAGCCATGGGCATCGTTCGCGCCCGTGCCGAGGAACTGGATGCACGAGAGGTCTCCGGGGATCCGAAGATCGTCAAGATCTCGATCGTAGGCGTGGGTATGCGCTCCCACGCCGGCATTGCCAGCAAGATGTTCGAGGCCCTGGCGGCTGAAGGCATCAATATCCGCATGATCTCCACCTCGGAAATCAAGATCTCCGTGGTGGTGGACGAGAAATACCTGGAGTTGGGGGTGCGCGCACTGCACGATGCCTTTGAACTGGAGCGGGCACCTGCAGCGTAATGCGTATTGACTGGGCCCAGGATGCCGGCGGAGGACATCCGGTTTCTTGAGGTCCATCCAGGTTGAAATCGGCCATGATGGCCGATTGGCACCAGGCCATAGAGTCTGGTTTACTATAAAACCAAGGTGATTGAAGTTCAGATTGGAGAAAAGGAAATGTTGATTCTTACTCGTCGGGTAGGCGAAACACTGATGATCGGTGACGAAGTCACCGTGACCGTGCTGGGCGTGAAGGGTAACCAGGTTCGCGTCGGCATCAATGCACCCAAAGACGTTGCCGTGCATCGGGAAGAAATCTACGAGCGCATTCAGCGCGAGCAGGATCCCGATGGTTACGTAGCCGATAACAACCAGCCCTGAAGTCATTGCCAGCTGAATGACCGAACCCGGACAGGGCAGGGCGGGCGATTCGCAAGGCGCCCCACCCTCTCCGGGTTGCGGTGCACTCTACTCTTTACGAAGGCTCATCAAGCAGGTACCATATCGGCCTTCAATGAAGTCCTCATCCCGGAGAGATGGCCGAGCGGCTGAAGGCGCTCCCCTGCTAAGGGAGTATGGGTCAAAAGCCCATCGAGGGTTCGAATCCCTCTCTCTCCGCCATACGATGCATCTAAGCCCCTGATTTGAGGGGCTTTTTTGTTGGTGTGGCAGGTGTTAGTCCCCCAACTGGTCCCCCGCGCCGATTCAACCCAATCAGCTAACGACTTCCCCCAAAAGGTTAAACCTCGCCGCCGTCTCGGAAAGTCAGGGATCAGAATCGCCCGGTTCATTCGGGTTACCCGGATGTTTCCAGATGCGGATTCACCGAGGCTGCCTTTCCGCTCCCCGGGAATACCATGGCAACGTCGGGCAGGACGATCCCCTTGACCACCGATTGACGCCGCGCCCCCTTCACAAGATACCGATGAACGTTGGTTCCATCCGGCCGCTTCTGGTGGACTCTCAGCTTCATGAATCGCTTCCGCTTCATTCATGTCACCGGCAAGGGTCCCCACCCATTGGGCGAAGAGCGCCTGGTCCGATGCCAGCCACGCCAATCCGCGGGTCGGCATGATGTGATGGACCAGCAGGGGCGTGACCCGCTCATGAAAGCCATGACGCCGCCGTGGTCTGTAGGTCACCGTGTAGGCCTGGCAGCGCGGCACGCCTGTCATGGGGCCGGCCAGTGGATCCCAGGTGCCGATGGATTGGCCATCGGCCCAATATAGGGTGACCCACTGATCCACCGCCGGTTTACCCAGGTCATGGAGCAGGGCAGCCATGGCCACCGCATAGGTCCACAGATCATGCTGCCTGGCAATGCGCTCAGGCTCGCCGCCGATCGGCAGCAATCGCCCCCGGCGGATCAGCAGTGCCTGGTGTACAACCTCGAGGGTGTGATCCAGTAGTCCGCCAAGGCCCGCATGATGGTGGGCCTGGGAGGCGGGCAATTGCTGCACGAAGCTGGCGTATTGCCGGATTGGCCACAGCACCAAGGCCTGATGATGTGGGCCGGGCAGGCCGGTCAACCTGGCAATCTGGGCCAGCACGGCCTGGCGGTGTGTGGGTGTGAAGAGGGTCTGCGCGTCCTGGATCGGTATCAGGAGCGATGGCGATCCTACCGCGTCCGTGCCGTGAAGGCTTCTGCCTGCCTGATGGCCCAGTGAGCGTGTGATCCAGGAGGTCAGGGCGTTCATGAGGGCATGGTAGGGCGGGGGCGGGGCGTCCCCAAGCGTTTATGGTCTATCGGGAGAATGGGGATTTTCGGGTATTGGCGCGCGCATGGAAGGTTGAGGTGCCTGGTGCGTTGCGGGAGAATCGTCGAGTTATTGATGGCCTTCCAGAATCGTGTCCTCCCTGATGGGCTGTCGCTCTGGGTCCACGGGGAGTGGACGGCGGGCAGCCGTGCTGAGCTTGCTCGCGCTGTTGAATATTTGATCAACAAACAAACGCATCCAGGCAGCTGGACTTGGGCCTTGAGGGCCAGCAGGCTCGAGACATCAGCCGAGCACGGGACCCAGTGGATGGGATCCACTTCAGCAGGAAATCCGTGAGGGTATTGCCGAGGTCCGCCGCACCCTGGGGCAGATCGTCGCAGGGGACAGCGACAAGGACGAAGAATTTTCTGCCAGCGCCTGCGGTTGTTGCGGCACCCGGTTGGCAGGTGCCCGGCATCACTGCGTGATTCTTGGGAAGTCAGTCTCAGGGTGAATCGCTGGCATGGCCTGCACCACCTACTTGCCTGCCATTTTCCTCGCGGCGTCGTACTCGGCATCCAGACCTGACTGGGAGTCGATCGAGGGATCAATCTGCTTCAGGCCCACATGCATCATCGACAGCAACTGTAGGCCAGAGAAATCGCCCGAGAGTGACTTCAGCGTGTAGCGCTTGGCAGGGTCGTTGATGGAGAGACCGCTCTCGCCGAGCTTTGCAATCTCGAACACGGTGGTGGCCAGCTGCTGCTTATCCATCTTCTCGAAGGTTTCCAGCGCTCCGGTCATGTACATCACCACGTCCATGCGCAGGCCTCCAAAGGATGGTCAGGGCAGCGTTCACGAGCAGATGCTGTTCCGTGACAACGAACCCAGCCTGTCACTGGCCCAGGCCGGTCGAGCCTGGGCATTCGATGCCCCGGGGTCCGACTTCAAGCTGGGCCTGGAGGCCTACCGCATCAGTCAGGCGGCGCTGTTCGACCCCATGATGGCGGTGCACACATCCAACGTGGAGCCGCTGCCCCACCAGATCTCTGCCGTCTACGAGGTGATGCTGCCCCGTCAGCCGCTGCGCTTCGTGCTGGCCGACGACCCCGGCGCCGGCAAGACGATCATGGCCGGCCTGTTGATCCGTGAGCTTTTGATGCGCGCCGACGCCAAGCGCATCCTGATCGTCTCTCCGGGCGGGCTCACCGACCAGTGGCAGGATGAGCTGCTGGAGAAGTTTGGCGTGCAGTTCGAGATCTTCAGCCGCGAGAAGCAGGAGCAGTGTGCCTCCGGCAACTACTTCAATGAGCAGGACCAGCTGATCTGCCGCCTGGACCAGCTCTCGCGCAACGAGTTCTACCAGGAGAAGCTGGTCAGCACCGAGTGGGACCTGATCATCGTCGATGAAGCCCACAAACTGTCGGCCAATTACTTCGGCAACAAGATCAACAAGACCAAGCGGTTCCAGCTTGGCGAGCTGCTTGGCTCAATCACCCGCCACTTCCTGCTGATGACCGCCACGCCGCACAACGGCAAGGAAGAGGACTTCCAGATCTGGCTGTCGCTGATCGACAGCGACCGCTTCTACGGCAAGTTCCGCGAAGGCGCCCACAAGGTCGACGTCTCCGACATGATGCGGCGCATGGTCAAGGAGGAACTGCTCAAGTTCGACGGCACCCCGCTGTTCCCCGAGCGCCGGGCCTACACCGCCAACTACCACCTCTCCGACGCCGAGGCCTCGCTGTACGAGCAGGTTACCGACTACGTGCGTAACGAGATGAATCGTGCCGATGCGCTCTCCGGCAAGCGCAAGGGCACCGTTGGCTTCGCACTCACACAGCTGCAGCGTCGACTGGCCTCCAGCCCCGAGGCGATCTATCAGTCCCTGAAGCGCCGCCGGCGCAAGCTTGAGGATCGTCTCAACGAGATGAAGCTCATGGCCCGGGGGCAGTGCGTGCGGGAGGGTGATTCTGCTTCCACGTTGGGCACCTATGTCGTTCAAAAGCAGATCGAGTTGCCGGAAAACCTGGACGAACTGGATGAGGAACTGAGCGCCGAGGAGTACGAATGCTACGCCGAGCAGGTGGTGGATCAGGCCACCGCGGCAGAAACCGTACCCGAGCTTGAGGCCGAGATCCTGATCCTCAAGGATCTGGAAGAACAGGCCTCTCAGCTGGTGGCCTCCCGCAGCGACCGCAAGTGGGAGGAGCTCTCGCACCTGCTGCAGGACAGCCCGGAGATGTACACCGCCTGCGGCAGCCGCCGCAAGCTGATCATCTTTACCGAGCACAAGGACACACTGAACTACCTGGTCGACCGCATCCGCAGCCTGCTGGGCCGTCCCGAGGCGGTGATCACCATCCACGGTGGCACCAACCGCGACGACCGACGCAAGGCCCAGGAGCAATTCCGCAACGACCCCGACGTGCTGGTACTGATTGCCACCGACGCCGCCGGTGAAGGCGTCAACCTGCAGAACGCCAATTTGATGGCGAACTATGACCTGCCCTGGAACCCCAATCGCCTGGAGCAGCGCTTTGGCCGTATCCACCGTATCGGCCAGACCGAGGTCTGCCACCTATGGAACCTGGTGGCCAACGAGACCCGCGAAGGTGCGGTCTTTCAGAAACTGTTCGACAAGCTGGAGGTTGAGAAGAGCGCCCTGGGCGGTAAGGTCTTCGACATCCTTGGCGAGGCCTTCGAAAACACCTCACTCAAGGAACTGCTGGTCGAGGCCATTCGCTACGGCGAGTCCGCCGAGGTGAAGGCGCGCCTGGAGCAGGTGATCGACGGCGCCCTGGATACCGACCATCTCAGGGAGATCATCCGTCGCAACGCCCTGGTCGAGCAGCACATGGGGCTCGAGGAGCTCTATGCGGTGAAGGAGGAGATGGAGAAGGCCGAGGCGCGCAAGCTGCAGCCCTACTTCATCCGCGCCTTCTTCACAGAGGCATTCCAGCTCCTGCGCGGGGAGTTGCGCCCTCGGGAGCCCGGCCGCTACGAGGTGCGCCACGTGCCCGCTGCCATTCGCGAGCGCGACCGGGTGATCGGCGAGAGCCGTACCCCGGTGTTGCGCAAGTACGAGCGCATCTGCTTCGAAAAGGAGCACGTGCGCCTGCCCGGCAAACCCATGGCCGACCTGATCCACCCCATGCACCCGCTGATGCATGCCACCACCGACCTGGTGCTGCAGGCCCACCGCGGCAAGCTCAAGCAGGGTGCCGTGCTGGTGGACCCCAATGACGACAGTGAAGAGCCCAAGATGCTGTTCATGGTCGACCATTCGGTGCGCGAGGTGCAGAACCAGAGCAACGGCTCGCCTCGGGTGGTCTCGCGTCGCCTGCAGTTTGTGGAGATCGACGAGCAGGGCAGGGCAACCCATGCCGGCTGGGCGCCGCATCTGGACATGCAGCCCATCGACGACTACGACCTGAGCCTGGTGCAGGACATACTCCAGGCACCCTGAAGTGGACCCCATCCACTGGACCACCTGACAGGGGGGTTAAGCTCTAACCGGGGTTGTAGCTCTCAGGCGTCAGGCCGCCCGAGTCAGAGGTTGGTTGAAGTAAACCTCATCCGGTGTTGCGTCGTCCAGCCCCTGATGGGGCCGCTCGGCGTTGTACCAGGTGAAGTACTGCTTCAGATCCTGGCGTAAGTGGACGCCATTATCAAAGGCCTTCAGGTAGACGCACTCGTACTTCACGCTGCGCCAGAGCCGCTCCACAAAGATGTTGTCCTGGTAACAGCCCTTACCGTCCATGCTGATCTGGATTTTGTGGTCTTTCAGCACCTGGGTGAACGCCTTGCTGGTGAACTGGCAGCCTTGGTCCGTGTTGAATATCTCGGGTCGCCCATGGCGTGCCAGAGCCTCCTCAAGGGCATCAATGCAGAAGTCGGTGTCCAGGGTGTTCGACACACGCCAGGAGAGCACACGACGACTGTGCCAGTCCATGATGGCCACCAGGTACATGAACCCCCGGGCCATCGGGATGAACGTCACATCGGTCGCCCAGACCTGGTTGGGACGATCGATCACCAGATCCCGCAGCAGGTAGGGATAGATCTGGTGGCCCTCGCCCGGTCGACTGGTGCGCGGCCTCGGATACACGGCGTGCAGGCCCATCTGGCGCATCAGCCGCTGGACTCGCTTGCGGTTTACCGGGTGGCTCAAGCGGTTGAGGTAGGCCCTCATCCGCCGCGAACCATAGAACGGCCTTCGCAGGTATTCCTCGTCAATCAGGCGCATCAGCTCCAGGTCGCTATCCTGGGTCGGCTTGGGCCGGTAGTACACCGAAGAACGGCTGATGTCGAGCAACTGACACTGTCGCCGGACGCTGACATCAACCGCCTGCGGCTCCACCAGGGCCTGTCGCTGGGCCCGGCTCAACGACCGAGCCTGCGTGATAAAAAATCGCGTTCCACCGTCAGCTTGCCGATCTCACGGTACAGGGTGTCGATCTCCTCCTGAGTCTTCTGGGCCGCCTTGCCCCCACCCTTGCCCTCGAAGATCCCCGTCGCCTTGTCCAGCAACTCACGCCGCCACTGACTCACCATGGTCGGATGGATCTCGAAGCGGGCTGCCAGCTCCGAGGTGGTCTGTTCCCCTTTGAGGGCTTCAAGGGCCACCTTGGCCTTGAAGTCGGCGCTGTATTGCTTGCGTTTCCTGCTCATGATCAGATTCTCCTGTCGGAATGATCAGAGCTTAACCCCTGGTCCGAATCTTGGGGTCCACCTCACCCTGGATCACTGGCGACCTGGAGGCCCTGGCGCTCAACCATGCCGTGCAAGCCCTGGTGCCCGAGCACTTCCGAGAGGTGAAGGGGCGCCGCGAGCGCCACGCCGACAAGGTGCTCAACGCCGTCAATGAGCGGCTGGTCAAGGAGATCAACTACTGGTCTGACCGCTACATCAAGCTCACCGACGACATGAAGGCTGGCAAGCAGCCACGCATGCGGCCGGAGATGGCGCGTCGGCGCGTGGATGAACTCACCGAGCGCCTCAACCAGAGACGCCGCGAGCTCGACGCCATGAAGCAGGTGGTCTCCAGCACCCCCGTGGTCATCGGCGGCGCCCTGGTGATCCCCCAAGGTCTGCTGGCCCAGCGCCGGGGCGAGACCCAGTTCAGCGTCGACGCCCAGTCCCGCGCCCGCATCGAGCTGCTGGCCATGCAGGCGGTGATGGACGCCGAGCGTGCCATGGGCCACCAGGTGTTCGATGTCTCCGATCAGAAGTGCGGCTGGGACGTGACCGCTCGCCCGCCGGCCAACCCGGATGGCTCGATCCTGCCCGACCGGCACATCGAGGTGAAGGGCCGCGCCAAGGGGCAGAGCACCATCACCGTCTCACGCAACGAGATCATCTACGGCCTCAACCAGGCCGATAAATTCTGGCTGGCCATCGTCATCGTGGAGGGGGAGCGCGTGGAAGGGCCCTACTATGTGCAGAAGCCCTTTGCGAGCGAGCCCGACTTTGGTGTGGCCAGCATCAACTACGATCTAGGTGAACTGCTGGCCAAGGGCTCGACGGCAACCTAGAATCATGGTGCCTTACAGTAAGGAGGGCATACCATGACCGCCATCGCCAAGATTACCACCAAGGGCCAGACCACCATTCCCGCCGATATCCGTGCCGCGCTGCAGGTCGGCCCCGGCGACTTGCTGGCCTGGGAGCTGCAAGAAGACGGCAGCGCCACTGTGCGCCGGGTGCAGCCGCTGGATCTCGAATATCTCAGGGCTCTGGAAGGCACGCTCAGCGAATGGGCCTCGGCAGCGGATGAGGCAGCCTATCGTGACCTTTGAGCGCTGGCAGGTGGTGCGTGTGCCGTTTCCGTTCACCGACCGAACCGCCACCAAGAACCGCCCGGCATTGATGCTCTCTAGTGCGGCCACCTTTAATGCGCCCGCGGGGCATGGAGTCTTAGCCATGATCACCTCTTCCAAGAATCCATCATGGCCACTGGATTGCCCCATTGAGGATCTTGCAGCCGCCGGCCTACCCGCGCCCTCGGTGGTGCGCTGCAAGCTGTTCACTCTGGATGCTCGCCTGATCCGGGGAGAGCTGGGCCGGTTGTCCGCAGCGGATGCCGACCGGGTCAGGAAAACCCTTTCCCTTCTGCTGGAGCTGGAATGACCGCCATCAAATGTCCCAAAAAGCTGATCGAAGTCGCGCTGCCGCTGGACGATATTAACGTCGCGGCCGCCCGTGAGAAGTCGATCCGGCATGGCCACCCCAGCACCCTGCATCTGTGGTGGGCGCGGCGACCTCTGGCGGCGGCACGGGCGGTGCTCTTTGCGCAGCTGGTCAACGACCCCGGCTACCAGCGAGAACTGGGTTACGGGGTGAACAAGCAGGAGGCGGAGATCAAGCGAGAAAAGCTGTTTCAGATCATCCGCGACCTGGTGAAATGGGAGAACACCAACAACGAGGAAGTCCTGGGCCGTGCTCGGGAGGCCATCTGGGAAAGCTGGCGGGAAACCTGCCACCTGAACCGTAATCATCCCCAGGCGGCTGAACTGTTCAATCCCGAAAAGCTGCCTGCCTTCCACGATCCCTTTGCCGGCGGTGGCGCCATCCCGCTGGGGGCCCAGCGTCTGGGGCTGGAAAGCTATGCTTCGGACCTGAACCCGGTGGCGGTGATGATCAACAAGGCGATGATCGAGATCCCGCCTAAGTTTGCTGGCCAGCCGCCGGTGGGGCCGATTCCCGATAGTGAAAAGCAGCAGACGATGTATGACGACTGGTCGGGCGCCAAGGGCTTGGCCGAGGATGTGCGCCGCTATGGGCACTGGATGCGGGAGGAAGCCTTTAAGCGCATTGGGCATCTGTATCCCAAGGTGAAGATCACACCGGACATGGTGGCCGAACGGCCTGATCTGAAAGCCTATCTTGGTGAGGAACTGACTGTGATCGCCTGGTTGTGGGCGAGGACGGTGAAGAGTCCGAATCCGGCGTTCAGTCATGTGGATGTGCCGTTGGTCCGCTCTTTTGTGCTGTCGTCAAAAAAGGGGAAAGAGGCATGGGTTGAGCCAGTTATTGAGGGGGGGGGATATCGGTTTGAAGTCAGGCTTGGTCCACCATCTGAAATAGCTTTGCAGGGTACTGTTGTTCGAAGTGGTGGCACCTGCATTTTGAGTCAGACAGCCATTCCCTTTAAATACATCCGAGCTGAAGCCAAAAATGGTCGAATGGGCCAAAAGCTCATGGCGATGGTTCTGGAAGGGAAAGCCGGGCGTATTTATTTATCACCAAGTGAAGATGTAGAGTCAATTGCTAATTCAGAAGAAGGAGAGCGCTTCACCGAAACTGAAATATCGCACTGGCCCGGGAGAACTAATGTTGTTGAGTATGGAATGACCAAGTTTCTGGACCTCTTCACCTCCCGCCAACTGGTAGCCCTCACCACCTTCTCCGATCTGGTGCAGGAAGCCAGAGAAAAGGTCATTGCCGACTATCGTTCGGCAAACCCCAATGCCTCCACCCGACGCGGGGTGGGTTTGGATGAAGGCAGTCTCGATCCCGATGATATGCCACTGGCCCAAGGTGGATCGGGGGCGACGGCGTATGGGGATGCGGTGGTAATTTATCTAACCTTCTGCCTTGATCGCTGTGCTGATTTTAATAACTCTCTAGTGGGGTGGCGTCAAGGTAATGAAAAGATTATGTATCTATTTTCTCGGCAAGCCATTCCGATGATTTGGGATTTTGGTGAAGCCAATATAATGGGTAATGTTGTTGGTGGCTTTATTACAAATCTTGAGTACCAAGTCAAATGCATACTGAAGCTTGGCATCCCGGCTGCAAGTGGCACTTCATTACAGCTCGATGCATCCGCACAGGAAGCGAGCAAGAATACGGTTGTCTCAACAGATCCTCCTTATTATGACAATATCGGCTATGCCGACCTATCCGATTTCTTCTATGTCTGGATGCGTCGATCACTACGCAATATCTATCCAGCACTATTCGGCACCATGGCAGTACCCAAAGCGGAGGAGCTGGTGGCTACTCCCTATCGCCATGGCAGCAAGGAGGATGCTGAGGCTTTCTTTATGGATGGCATGACCCGTGCTGTTTATAATTTGGCGGTGCAGGCTCATCCTGCCTTCCCGGTCACGATTTACTACGCCTTCAAGCAATCGGAAACCAAGGAAGGCAGTACCACTAGCACTGGCTGGGTGACCTTTCTGGAGGCAGTCATCCAAGCTGGCTTCTCCATTGACGGCACCTGGCCGATGCGAAGTGAGCAAACCCACCGGATGATAGGAATGGGCACCAACGCCCTGGCCTCCTCCATCGTCCTGGTCTGCCGCAAACGCCTCCCCAACGCCGGGACCATCTCCCGCCGCGACTTCCAGCGCCAGTTGCGCGAAGAAATGCCCGAAGCCCTGGAAACCATGATCGGCGGCGAGACCGGCCAGACACCCATCGCCCCGGTGGACCTCGCCCAGGCCGCCATCGGTCCCGGCATGGCCATCTACTCCCGCTACGAGGCCGTGCTGAATCAAGATGGGTCGCGGATGAGTGTTCATGATGCCCTGGTGCTGATCAACCGTGCGATTACCGAGTTCCTGACGCCGGATTCCGGCAACTTCGATGCCGATACCCAGTTCTGTGCCAGCTGGTTCGACCAGTATGCCTGGAGCGCCGGGCCCTTCGGTGAGGCGGATACCTTGGCGCGCGCCAAGGGCACCAGCGTGGATGGCGTCAACCAGGCCGGTGTGGTCGAGTCGGGCGGCGGCAAGGTCCGCCTGCTCAAGTGGGGCGAGTACCAGTCCGACTGGGATCCCACCACCGACAAGCGCACGCTGGTGTGGGAGGCCTGCCACCAGATGATCCGCCGCCTGCAGAACCATGGTGAATCCGCCGCCGGCGAGCTGCTGGCCAAGATGCCGGAGAAGGGAGAGTCGATCCGTCAGCTGTCGTACCACCTCTACACCCTCTGCGAGCGCAAGAAGTGGGCCGAGGAGGCGCGGGCCTACAACGAGCTGATTGGTTCCTGGCATGCCATCGTGGCGGCGTCTCATGAGATTGGGCATGTTGGCGAACAGATCGGCTTTGATCTCTAGGAGGCGGCATGCTGAAGCGGCTGGAACTTGATAACCTCACGCTATTTCCCCAGGCGCGGCTGGATTTCGCGCCGGGGCTCAACGTCATCGTGGGTGAGAACGGCACCGGCAAGTCGCATCTGCTCAAGGTCGCCTATAGCGTGATCGCCAACGCTTATGAGCAGGGCAATGAGCCGAGCGTGACCGACCCCACCAAGGTGCTACTGCAGAAGGGAATTGCCGACAAGCTGATCAAGGTATTTCGGCCCGAGTCGCTGGGTCGCCTGGCCAGTCGCCGCCAGGGGGCGCAGACCTGCAAGGTCTCCGTCGCCTTTGAACAGGCCGCGCTGGATACCGCCTTCAGTTTCAGCACCCGCTCGCAGACCGAGGTCAAGATCGATGGGCTGCCCGGGGCCTGGCAGGAAAAAGCGCCGGTCTTCATGCCTACTCGGGAGCTGCTCAGTCAGTACCACTGGCTGCTGCCGCTCTATGAAAGCCGCCATGTGGATATCGAAGAGCACCACATCGACCTCTGTAAACTGCTGGGGGCGCCGGCCATCAAGGGCACTCGGGAAAAGACCGTGGCCGAGCTTGTGGCACCCCTGGAGGAGGCCATGGGCGGCAAGGTGGTGCTGGACAAGAACGGGCGCTTCTACCTGCGCATTCCCGGCCAAGGCAACCTGGAGATGCCGCTGGTGGCCGAAGGGCTGCGTAAGCTGGCGATGCTCGCCCGCCTGATTACTACCGGCTCGCTGCTCGACAAGGGCTACCTGTTCTGGGATGAGCCCGAGGCGAACCTCAACCCCAAGCTGATCAAGCTGGTGGCCCAGGCAGCCGTAACACTCAGCCAGCAGGGCATACAGGTGGTGATCGCCACCCACAGCTACTTCCTGCTCAAGGAGCTTGATCTCTTGACTCGTCAGCAGGCAGTGGCGCAGCGCTACTTTGCCCTGGTTCGCGGTGAGGGGTTGGTTGAGCGTATCGAGGTAGCCGACCACCTCAGTGGCCTGGAGCATCTGGTCAGTCTGGATGAAGAATTGGCCCAGTATGATCGCGAGATGGAGCTGGTCAATGCCTGAAGTGACAGAGGGCCAGCTTACCTTCCACTTTCCCGAGGGCTGGCAGCTGGCCAAGTACGACGACAGTTCCTGGCATCGCCAGCGGATGAAGAGTCGCCCCAAGGGAGTGGATATCTTGGCCCACGATGGTGGCCCCACCCACTGGTGGATCGAAGTCAAAGATTGCGAGGGCTATGAGCCAGAAAACCGTCCGCGACTCTCAGGAACGGATCCATCTGAGGTCATCCAGGCCAGGCAGTGGGTTGAGCAACAAGGGTTGAAGTCCACGGTGCAGGTGGCGCGACGCAAGCCGTTTATCGTCGATGAAGTCGAGGAAAAGCTCCGCGATACCCTGGCGGCGCTCACCGTCGCCCAGCGGGAAGGTGAACCTGAGCTAGCACGCTTTAACATCGTTTGGCCACAATCTCCAAAGCTTAAGGTTGTTTTGCTGCTGACCTGGAATCAACGGGACTTCAAACGTCTGGCTACTCGCCTGCGGTCCAAAATGGAGACCGCCCTGGCACCCTATGGAGCCCAAGGTTTTGTCGTGAACGAGAAGAATCCGGGAGACGCTGGGCTAAATTGCCAGGTGATAAGGAATCAAGCATGAGCATTGAGCAGGCAATAGAGCAGCTGACGCGCACCGATGTGATCCGCACCATCGATGCGAGCGGTCAGCGTGTTCCGCCTGGTGAGCGCTTCTCATGCCTGCACCAAGGGCGTCGCTTCGATCCCAAGCAGCTGATGGCGGAGGCGCTGGCCTACACCAAGCAGCACCGCGTCGATCCGGAAGCGCTGGAGCAGGCCCTGTATGAGCCCTTTGTGGAGGCGCTCAAGGAGCGCGAGTTCGCTGTGGTCAGCAATCCCCGCCAGATCGGTGATACCGACCTGACCGTCATGGTCTACGAGGTAAAGAAGCCACCCCTGGTACAGGAGAACTTCAAGCGCCTCTTCTCCGCCAACCAGAACCGCTTCTACTGGAACCGCGAGAAGTTCTCCAAGCTGAAGCGTGGTGCCCCGGTGTTCGTGGTCAACAACAGCGCTGCCCGGGTGCTGTTTGGCTATCTGCAGGACACGCTGATTCGCGCCGAATACGATGAGGAGAGCCATGTCAGCCGCTTCACCCATCAGGGCGAAACCTTTGAGGTCGGCCAAAAGTACCTAGAGTTCGTCTGCATCGAGGTCCGGTCGCTCCTGCACTCGCCGCCGGGCTGGCACTGGAAGACCTTTGGCAGCGGTGAACACTCCTATATCTCGGGGCCCGAGGTCAGCGCCAAGGTGGCCAGGAACAACCTGAAGTGGACCCCATCCACTGGACCACCTGACAGGGGGGTTAAGCTCTAACCGGGGTTGTAGCTCTCAGGCGTCAGGCCGCCCGAGTCAGAGGTTGGTTGAAGTAAACCTCATCCGGTGTTGCGTCGTCCAGCCCCTGATGGGGCCGCTCGGCGTTGTACCAGGTGAAGTACTGCTTCAGATCCTGGCGTAAGTGGACGCCATTATCAAAGGCCTTCAGGTAGACGCACTCGTACTTCACGCTGCGCCAGAGCCGCTCCACAAAGATGTTGTCCTGGTAACAGCCCTTACCGTCCATGCTGATCTGGATTTTGTGGTCTTTCAGCACCTGGGTGAACGCCTTGCTGGTGAACTGGCAGCCTTGGTCCGTGTTGAATATCTCGGGTCGCCCATGGCGTGCCAGAGCCTCCTCAAGGGCATCAATGCAGAAGTCGGTGTCCAGGGTGTTCGACACACGCCAGGAGAGCACACGACGACTGTGCCAGTCCATGATGGCCACCAGGTACATGAACCCCCGGGCCATCGGGATGAACGTCACATCGGTCGCCCAGACCTGGTTGGGACGATCGATCACCAGATCCCGCAGCAGGTAGGGATAGATCTGGTGGCCCTCGCCCGGTCGACTGGTGCGCGGCCTCGGATACACGGCGTGCAGGCCCATCTGGCGCATCAGCCGCTGGACTCGCTTGCGGTTTACCGGGTGGCTCAAGCGGTTGAGGTAGGCCCTCATCCGCCGCGAACCATAGAACGGCCTTCGCAGGTATTCCTCGTCAATCAGGCGCATCAGCTCCAGGTCGCTATCCTGGGTCGGCTTGGGCCGGTAGTACACCGAAGAACGGCTGATGTCGAGCAACTGACACTGTCGCCGGACGCTGACATCAACCGCCTGCGGCTCCACCAGGGCCTGTCGCTGGGCCCGGCTCAACGACCGAGCCTGCGTGATAAAAAATCGCGTTCCACCGTCAGCTTGCCGATCTCACGGTACAGGGTGTCGATCTCCTCCTGAGTCTTCTGGGCCGCCTTGCCCCCACCCTTGCCCTCGAAGATCCCCGTCGCCTTGTCCAGCAACTCACGCCGCCACTGACTCACCATGGTCGGATGGATCTCGAAGCGGGCTGCCAGCTCCGAGGTGGTCTGTTCCCCTTTGAGGGCTTCAAGGGCCACCTTGGCCTTGAAGTCGGCGCTGTATTGCTTGCGTTTCCTGCTCATGATCAGATTCTCCTGTCGGAATGATCAGAGCTTAACCCCTGGTCCGAATCTTGGGGTCCACCTCAGTATTGCTTGCGTTTCCTGCTCATGATCAGATTCTCCTGTCGGAATGATCAGAGCTTAACCCCTGGTCCGAATCTTGGGGTCCACCTCAACCTGGAGCGGGTCAATCTGCTGCTCGAGGTATTTGCGCGGGATGAAGAAATCGCGCTGCAGCTACAGACTTGCTACCAGGCGTTGCGGGCCCACGTGGATGATCAGGAAGAGCCTGAGCACCACGAACCCCGGGTCTGGTATGTGATGCAGGGGAAAACTTTCAATCCCCAGCAGGGTCTGACCTATCTTTGGGCGCCGATCGAGGGGAAAGGCGGGCGTTCATTTAACCACTGGAAAGCTGTGGGCGAGGTCAGGCCGGGAGATATCGTCGTTCACCATGCGGCAGGTGGGGTTCAAGCGGTCTCACGGGCGGAGTCGATGCCCTTCGTGACGCCCCAGCCAGATGACGTCGACAACGAGTGGCGTGGTGATGGTAACCGTGTCGACCTTGAGGTGCTGGTTCAGCTAAAGCAGTCGGTCACTGTAGATACCATCCGGCAGAAGAAAGCGCAGCTGCAGAAAGCCCTGGCCGATGTGCGTGGCCCCTACCAAATAGCGCCGCAGTGCTCCGCCTATAGCCGCGCAGCGGCTTAGGGGGTGGTGAAGCGGCGCATGGCGCGCAGCGCCATCACTCCGGCGCTTCCTGCTGTTCGATGTATTGCTTCAGGACCGAGAGCGGCGCCCCGCCGACGCTGATGATGCAGTAGCTGCGAGACCAGAACACCGGCTTGTGCCAGTAGTAGCGCCGTATGTGCTCCCCGTACTCCTTGCGGATCAGTCGGGAGGTGACAGTCTTGAGATTATTCACGAACGCAGATGGCGCGGTGCGCGGCGTCAACTCCAGGAGCAGATGCACATGATCCGGTTCGCCGTTGAACTCCAGAACCTCGCCTTCCCACCTTTTGGTGGTAGCGCGGACGATTTCTTCCAGGCGGGAAAGCATCGGGCTCGTGATGCACTTGCGCCGGTACTTGGTGACGATAACCAAATGGTACTGGAGCCGATATGTGCAATGGTAGAGCCGTTTTAGCGGTTGCGAGTCCATAACAACCAAGTATACTTTCAGTATGGTCCAGCGCAAGGTCACATACCGGCTTTACCCAACAGCCGCCCAGCTTGCCGCCCTGGAACACCAACGCTGGGTTCACTGTCTGCTGTGGAACGAAGCACTGGCTGAGCGGCGGCGGGCCTGGAGCGAACGGCAGGAGTCACTGGGGTTTTCGAGTCAGTGCAAGCGATTGACCCAGTGGCGACGTCTGTCGAAACTGCTTCGCGGCCTTAACGCCCAGTCCACACAGGTCACGCTCAAGCGCCTGGATCTGGCATTCAAGCACTTTTTCCGTCGGGTAAAGAACGGCGAGACGCCGGGCTTTCCGCGCTTCAAGCCCCTGCATCGCTTCAAGGGTTGGGGTTACAAAACCCACGGTGACGGTTGGCGCCTGATCACGAATGAACGGATGAAACACGGGACATTGCGGCTCAGTGGTGTCGGCAAGATCGCGATCCGGGGCAAACCTCGAACCACCGGCACGCCGAAGACCTGCGAGGTATTGTGTCGCAACGGCCGTTGGTACGCGTCGGTGACGCTGAACTGCGAACCGTCGCGTCAGCGCGGAGACGAACTTGGCGGTCTGGACTGGGGGCTGGAAACCTTCGCCACCATGGCCACGCCCGCGGGGACCGAAACCATCGGTAACCCGCGCCACCTGGCCAACAGTCTGAACGAAATTCGCCGGGTCCAGCGCCACATCTCCCGCAAGGAGGAGGCGGCCAGGAAGGCGTCCGGCAGACAGCGGCGCTTTCCTGTCTCCAACCGGCTCCAGAGGGAATACGAGCGCCTGCGCCGTCTTCACCGCAAGGTGGCGAACCAGCGCCACGATTTTCAGCACCAGACGACGGCGCGGCTTGTTGGGCAATTCGCCGTCCTGGGCCTGGAGGCACTGAACATCCGCAACATGACCGCTTCGGGCGGTCAGTACAAAAAGGGCTTGAACCGCAGCATCCTCGATGCCGCAGGCGGGGCCTTCCATCAACTGCTCGGGTACAAAGCGGAAGAGGCTGGGACCTGGGCGATGGAGGCCCCGACGCGGCAGCTCAAGCCCTCGCAAACCTGTCACGCCTGCGGGCGCCAGGAGAAGAAGCCGCTCGGCCAGCGGCGTCATGAGTGCCCTTGTGGCGCGTCCTGCTCGCGGGACGAAAACGCCGCTCGGGTCTTGATGAACTGGGCCAAGCAGCAGTTATCCGGTCGGGAACGTGGCCGATGCGTGGAGGGCGGCAAGACCGAATCATCCCCGGATGATCCGGCACGCCCCGAGAAGCGCGAAACTCACGCCATAGCCTGAAAGGCTTGGCGGGAGTAGTTCATTACGTCTATCGCCTGATAGCCGATAACGCGCCAACCTGCCGGCCGGTGGCCAGATGAAAGGCAATCGCACAGGGCGTTACTTCATCACCCGGCTGGGCCTGGAGGAGGCGCTCAAGGAGCGGGAGCCAGAGCTGCAGTTCCTCAGTAGCTGGGAAAAATTCATCGAATGGAAGACGCTGAAGACGCGCTACCCTTCCGTGCGTGTTCGGCGTCAACGGTTTACTGATCCACTCACTGGTCAATCAGAGAGTGAACTCGAATTCATCGCGGAAGCAGACCTGGAGTCGTCATAATATCACTGAAAGCCTGGCGAGATGTCGTCACGCCACATAAGGATGTGCTGGGAGGCACATTCAAGCAGTCGGAATTTGCTGCGGATATCACCCAAGTGGCAACCGGCACGGCACCCGAGGAGTATCAGGACGCCGAGAAGTTTTTCTCACGCACCTACATCACCGAAGGCATGCGCCTGCTGCTGATCTCGGTGGCGCAGCGCCTTGCTGGAAAGGGTGGCGACCCGGTCATCCAGCTGCAGACGGCCTTTGGTGGCGGCAAGACGCACACCATGCTGGCGGTCTACCACCTGGCCTCCCGCAAGACCTCCACCGACAAGCTCCACGGCATCCCGCCGATCCTGGATGAGGCGGGCATTCACGAGCTGCCCAGCGCCCGGGTGGCGGTCATTGATGGCATCAACATGGCGCCCAGCCAGCAGTCGGTGAAGAAGGCAGGGCAGAAGGTCACCACTCTCTGGGGGGAGCTGGCCTGGCAGCTGCTGGGCGACGAAGGTCTGGCCATGGTGAAAGAGTCCCACGATCGGGGCACCTCTCCCGGCAAGCAGGTGCTGGTCGAGTTACTGCAACGCGCCTCACCCTGCGTGGTGCTGGTGGATGAGCTGCTGGCCTATATCCGGCAGTTTGAGCTCGGCAAGTCATATTCTGCCGGCACCTACGACAGCAACGTCAGCTTTATCCAGGCGCTCACCGAGGCCATGAAGGCGGTGCCCAATGCCATTCTGCTCGCCTCCCTGCCGGAATCGGAGCTCGAAGTCGGTGGCACCATGGGCCAGCATACCCTCACCGCGCTGGAGAAGTACTTTGGCCGCGTGGAGTCGGTGTGGAAGCCGGTCGCTACGGAAGAAGCGTTCGAGATCGTTCGCCGCCGGCTTTTTGAGAACGCTGGGGAGCGTGCCGAGGTGGAAGGCATCAGCCGGCAGTTCTCGGACTTCTATCGGCAGTATGCCGAGAAGTTTCCCACCGAGACTCAGTCCAATGAGTACTTCGAGCGCCTGTGCCGTTCCTACCCGATTCACCCCGAGGTGTTCGACCGTCTCTACGAGGACTGGTCGACACTGGATAAATTCCAGCGTACCCGCGGCGTGCTGCAGTACATGGCGATCGTGATCCACAACCTGTGGGTGTCGGGTAACCGGGACGCCTTGATCATGCCCGGCTCACTGCCTCTGGAAGACAGCAGTGTGCGTGACAAGAGCATCCACTATCTGCCCCAGGGCTGGCAGCCGGTGATCGAGCGGGAGGTGGACGGCCCGCGCTCTGCCGCTCAGGCGCTGGATAGCGAGGTCGCCCTCTTTGGCGGAGTCCACGCGGCTCGCCGGGCGGCACGCACGATCTTCCTGGGCAGTGCGGCCTCCAGCAGCACCCAGGCGGCCCGTGGCATCAAGCAGGAGCGCATCCTGCTGGGCGCCGTGCAGCCTGGGCAAGCGATCGGCGTCTTCGAAGACGTGCTCAAGCGCCTGCGCGACCGTCTGCATTATCTCTACTCCGAGCAGGATCGTTTCTGGTTTGATACCAAGCCCAACCTGCGTCGGGAGATGGAGAGTCGCAAGCAGAATATCAGCGAGCGAGATGCCTTGATTCCGTTACTCAAGGAGCGCACCGCCCGCCTGATGGGGCGTCAACACCACTTTGCCGGCATCCACGTCTTCACCGCCTCCAGCGACGTACCTGACGAGTATGGCAGCGGGCCCCGCCTGGTGGTGTTGCCGACCGGTGCCGCCTACAGTCGTACCGAGAGCAACCAGGCCTATCGGGCCGCCGAGGAGATCCTTCGCAACCGTGGTGAACAGCCGCGTCAGAAACAGAACCGACTGATCTTCCTGGCGGCCGATTTCGACGTGGTGAGCCGCCTGAAGGACCAGGCACGTACCTTCCTGGCCTGGAGGTCGATCGTGGAAGATATCGACAGCGGCGCCCTCAACCAGGACCTGACCCACCTGCGCCAGGCCAAACAGAGTCGCGACTCGGCCGAATCCTCGCTGTCCCAGCTGATTCGAGAGACCTACAAGTGGCTGATGGCTCCAGTGGAGGAGTTCATGAAGGGCAAGCCGACACTGAGATGGGAGGTCGTCCAGGTCTCGACCACCACCCCGAACCTGATCGAGACCATCGAGAACAAGCTGCGCGAAGAGGAGTGGCTGATCTACGAGTGGTCGCCGATCTTCCTGCGCAACATCCTTAACCAGTGGTACTTCAAAGATGGTGTGACCGAGGTCAGCGCCGTCAAGGTGTGGCAGGACAGCTGCCACTATCTCTACCTGCCGCGCCTGGTGAACGACAGCGTGTTCAGGAACGCCATGAACCAGGGTGTCGCCTCGGAAGATTTCTTTGGCTATGCGTCTGGCAAAGAAGGGGACCGGTACCTCGGATTCACTTTTGACGAGGGCAGCATCGGCGGGCTGGATACCGAATCGCTCATCATCGAGCGCGAGGCCGCCAAGGCATACCGGGACAAGCTGGCAGCCGAGGCTGCACAACGCGCCAACAAGCTGGCTGATCGTAATGCTGATCAGCCAGGTGGATCAGATGGCGCGAGCGCCCCAGCGGGCACGGGTGAGGGCACTGCGTCTCCCATGGACTCAGGATCCGGCGGCGTCACTGTTGCTCCGAGCCCCGCCTCTCAGAGCGTTGTCAAAAAGCAGTTTTACGGCACAATCACTCTCGACCCGGTCAAGGCCAAGCTGGATTTCGCCAACGTGGTCGACGAGATCGTCCAGCAGTTCACGCTTCGCACCGGGGTCGAGGTGAAGATCTCGGTCGAGATCGAAGCCACGAGCCCCGATGGCTTCGATGAGGCGCTGCAGCGGACCATCAAGGAAAACTGCAACGTGCTGAAGTTCAGCAGCTCGGAGTTTGAGGGGGAGTAAATCGGCCGGTGCCGAGGGATGATGGTCATGGTACCTGGATGGACGGGGAAGAATCCCTCCGACAGAACACGGGCTGCATGCGCGAAAACAACTCGAAGTACGAGTCTGTTGCTCACTGAAAGGGGAAGATTCCAGGGAGGTGCCGAGTGTTCACCTGCCTGGATACCATGGCCTCGATCCTGGTATCTGCCTACACCCAGCGGGTGGATGCCGCCACGGGGCATGAGGAGGATACCTACGTGTACAGCGTGTACGTGACGCGGGAGCAGTGGGAGCAGATCCACTTTGGTGCATTGGATCAGGTGGAACCGGCCTTGGCACTGGAGCGGTTCGAACTGCGACGGAACATGACCAAGACCGGGATTTTCCGGGGAATCGAGCCTTTTGATTCAGGGCGTTTATGACCAGCCGACCACCTGGTTTTCGGGATGGGCGCCCGCCTGATCATGCTGCGCCACCCGGTAGACGCCGCGGCGCACCTGTTCCAGGTGACCCTGGCGTTTGAGCTGGGCGAGGCGTTGCGGTAGGTTTTGCGTCGGCAGGCCTGCCTGAGTGGCACGTTCGCGGATGTCCGCCAGGGTCACCTCCGGAGCCTGGGCGATGATCTGCAACCACTGCTCAGCTTGATTGCGCTGCGGTGATCGGCCCTGGAGTGGGCTGTACTTGGGCAGTCGTGCGCCAAGTTCAAGGAGTTTGCCGTCCAGATGGGCCAGTTCAGCACGCTGGACTTCCTGCAGACGCCGTAGGGCATTGCGGTGGCTCTCGATCAGTTCCCGCCGTTCGGCCTTCAGGGTCTGGAGTTGCTCGCGGCGGGAAGCCTCTTGTTGTTCATATTCTTCCCGGGCCTTGTGCTTCGCCAGTTCATAGAGTTCTTGTGCGGTGAGTAGGTCTAGACTATTAGTCATTGATAGGTTTTCTGGTGTCTTCTTGCACATGAATGCCTCGGATCTTCAGCCGAAGAGGCATAATGGGTGCTCTACTAAAACTGAGAATCACTTCACGGTATTTCTGTACCTTTATGGAACTCTAGAGCTAAATACCTATTGGTTGGCATGGTTATAACCTAAAGGAGAAAAGTGATGTCTTGGGGAGTTGATGAAGCTCAAGTCATTCGCGAGATGATAAAGCATGAGGCTAATGTCAGTAACCATCGTCTGACATGGCTTGCAGCCCTGCAAGGTCTATTGTTTGCAGCGCTAGGTTTCTTCTGGTGCTCCGAGGGGGCAGGTCCGTATATATTGATCTTGTCAGTATTGGGTGTATTCTCCTCTGCGTCAAGTCTCTATTCGCTTTGGTTAGCTCATCGCGCTACGGAAAACATTTTAATCTCATGGAACGCGAATAAGCTCGATACATATAATGGTCCCGATGTCATAGGTGCTTTCGTTACTGGTAGTTCACGTTGGTTTCTGCCGTGGTTTTGTCTGCCATTACTGCTTATTTTGGCTTGGTCTTCCTTTCTTTTGATTGCATTGTACAGTGATGGAGTTTTCTAATTTGAGTCCATCTTCAGCGCAACTCGGAGCCTGCCTATCTGGTAGTCCGCAAAGAAGTTACTTCAGCTTCGATTTGCCTATGGGGCATCCGTCCATCATCGATGATCTTATGGTCCCCTTTGTCGTGTGAGGCAAGCCGGCCCTTTGGGATAGGGCCCTTCCCCTTCATGGCCCCTTCCATTCCTGTCCTTGATGCCCCTTTGGGCCCTTTGCCGTTTTCTGTTGGGGTGTCCACAGAATCCGTGGATAAGGTTGTGGATAATTCCTGGAAGAACGTCTGCTGGGCTTGCAGGATGAGGGCCACGGAACAGATTGGACACTTTTTGATCAGGTCCTGGGCAGGGAGGCCGGGGATGGGGCGGTGACACGACGGTTCCAGGATCTGGAGCTGGTGTCGCAGGGGGGGGGCACAGAGTGGCTTTTCGACCCGTATTGACGGGCTATACTCGCTCGAGCGGGCGAAATCAAAGCGGGCTGGTGGCGTGATTCAGCCCCGGTTCATGGACGGCCGTTAGCATCGGGGCCTGGCGGGGTTCCGCAGGAGGTCGTGTGATGAGGGTGGAAATCTGGGGTTCGCAAGTCCACGTGGTGGACCTGGTGTCCGGCTCGCTGTTGCTGATCGTGGCGGGCTTCCTGCTCTGGAGTGTCTGGGCCATCCGCCGCAAGGGATTCAGAGGCGGTACTGGGGTGGTGTGCGCAAGGTCAGCGTGGCGACGATGGGTGTCTCGATTGCCATTCTCGGGGCGGTGTTCCATATGATGGGAGTGGTGGCGAAGGCGATTCTCGACGCATGGGGGCGTTCCGATTCAGGTGTCTACTATGCAGGTTTGGAACCTGAAGACCCATCAAGGATGCGTATAGATCCACCTTTTTCCGACTCAAATGATAAGGATTGAGGGTTGATCTATCTGCCTTTGCCCCTGGTCGCTACCCTGTTGGCTAAACTACCTCCCTGTTGACCGGCTTGCTTGCTGGGATTGTTCAATTCACTGGTGGCGTTATTGATCGCCCCCACCGCCTTGAACCCCACCCACCCCATCATCGCACTCCAGATCACCGGCAGCCCCAGGTACAGGCCGGCGATGATGGTGGTGAGCAGGATGGACTTCAGGTCCGGGCCCACCCGATCCAGCAGCGAGGTGCCGGTGTACAGGGACTGCAGCAGGTTGTTGTCCACCCACAGGGTGATGTGCCATAGCACGGCCCAGAACTTGACCGTGAAGATGGCGATGGCGCCGACCAGCAGGATGGAGGGCTGGTACATGCCGAACAGCAACACCAGGGGCAGCATGGCGTAGATGCCCATCAGGGTCAGGGCCTGGATGAAGGGCAGGGCCTGCAGGATGAGGGCGAGGGTCGGCTCCATGAACAGGGTGTAGAACGAGACCAGGCCGATGGCGGACACGCCCTGGGTGAACAGTTCATTGCCGGAACCCACGATGCCGGTGGATAGGCCGACAGAGAGCGGGGGCAGATCGTCCGCCTCGAAAGACTCGGCGTGTGGGTCCGTGACGGAGGTCTCGCCACCGGCCTCCACATCGCCGGCCAGGGCACCGGCACCATCCACCTCATAGGCGACCGGATCGGACTCGCCACCCCCGCCAAAGAGCATGACCGCACTGACCACTAGCAGAACGACGATGGCACCGCCGCCGATGATCACGCCCTTGGGCGGGGGGCTCAGCTGAGGGGGCTCACTGCCGGATGTCTCGAGGTCATCCAACGGCGGCAGCAGGCGCGGATGCTCACTGAAATCAGCGCCGGATTCGGGGCGCGTGGGGTGGTCATGCGTTTCCTGGGACTGTGGATCGTTCGCCATGACGGGCCTCCTGGACATCAGTCATCGATCTGAGCGGACTCGGCTGCGGGCCGCCATCGGTCGAATTGCGCGCGGATGATGGCTTCGGCGTCGGTCGTCGGGATGGCATCGACGCTGGCCGAGTCAGGGACACGCAACCACACCCCTTCGCGCAGCAGGTTCATGTTGGGTTCGCCGCCCAGGCGCAGGAAGGCCTCGGGATTGGCCTGCCAGAGGGCCACCAGACCCTGACGGGCGCGATGGCCCGGCCACAATTCGGAGGCGATATCCAGGAGGGTCTGCTGAGGCCGGACGGGGCCGTAGTCACCTACCGGTGCCGGCGCTGGCGGCTCCACCCAGCGGGGCGCATCCCGTGTCTCGGCCCGATCTGGCGGTTCCCGGAGCGCCATCGGCGGGATATCGCCGTAGCGCTCCACATACCGGGTCTGGTATTCCGGTCGCAGCTCGAACGACACCAGGCGGTGAACCGGATCCAGGCTCACCTGCCAGGCCTCACCGGCCAGCGTGGCCAGGGCCTGCTCCAGGGGCAGGGGGCCCAGGTGGCGATGCACCTCGGGCAATGGCTGGTTCAACAGCACCGGCCGATAGGGATCAGCGTAGGCCGCGTCGGCCAGGGCAAACCCACTGGGGGGCAACAGGTGACGCACCGCATCGCCCACGGTCTGCACGCTGCGCCGTGGGAAGCGCACATCAACGATCACCGAAAGAGGCCGCACCTGCTCCGCCGTGGGGATTGGTGCCAGGGTCTGATAGCGACCGACACGCACATCGCCGCTGGCTGCCGCCATTGTGGCGCCGAGGGTCGTGGTGACCACCAGGGTGGTCAGGAAGCGTTGTCGCATGTCCGTCTCCGGAAAAGAGGCGGGCCCGCGCCAGATGGCAACAGACCCGCCGTAGAGGCAGTCCATGGCTGGCAAACCGTGGACGCCACCATCTTTCCGAAGGGGTAGGGCAGGGGGCAATGAAAAACCGTTCATCCAAATGGGTGCGGTTTTTTTGAGTCGCCCGTGAGTAGCTATTGGGTTTCCAAACCCCAAGCGAGGTGCTGAGGGTACTTCAGGGATGTGACTTCACTGGGAGGCTGACCATCCATATTCGGTGCCGACGTCCGGGGATGTCACACGCAGTTCAACGGTGTCTGACACGCTTGACCAAGACATGCCGGCTACGTCGGGCTAAACTGCCGCCGAAGTGGCTAAATGGAAATTGGGCTGTACGTGGCTCCTTGCTCGACCGCAGGAGGGCCGTATGGCTCCAGTAAGCTGAGGGGAAGGTGTAATGACGGGTGAACCGCATGCATTGGCGCGCAGCGTGTCGCGCCTGCCGTCGATGGTCTTTCAGTACCGGATGAACCCGGATGGAACCTGTCGATACGAGTATGTCAACCAGGCCATCGAGGCAATCTTCGGGCTCACCCCTGATCAGGTACTGGATGATCCCATGACGGTGATGGAGCGGATGCACCCCGACGATGCTTCCCAAGTACGACGGTATTTCGGTCACTCCGCCGCCACCCAGACCGCCCTCCGCTACCAGTACCGAGTCCACCATCCGGAACAAGGCTTGCTTTGGGTGGAAGAGTACGCCCAACCGGAATCCTTGCCCGACGGGTCGATCCTCTGGCACGGGCAGGTCTTTGATATCACCGAGTTCAAGGTGCTGGACTCCGAGCTGTCCTTGAGCCGTGCACGGCTGCGCGAGGCCAGCAAGCTGGCGCATCTGGGTCATTGGGAAATGGATCTGCGAACCAATGATGTGTGGTGGTGCGATACAACCTGTGAATTGCTTGGTTGCGATACGTCTGACTTCAAGCTCCCGGTCGAGGAGCACTGGGGCCGTCTTCATCCTGATGACCTGGATCGGGTGAAGGCAAACCATGCGAGCGCCCTGCAGGATAAGCGGCCCGAGATCAGACCGATTGAGTGCCGAATACGCCGGGATGATGGTAAGTTCATCTGGGTGACAAACTGGGCCCGGATTCGCTTCGATGAGGACGGCGAACCCGTGCAGCTTTTCGGCACGACGCAGGACATCTCGGAGCGCAAGCGGCTCGAACAGACCCTCATCGACTCCAAGATGGCGGCAGATCGAGCGAACCAGTTCAAGTCGGATTTCGTGCTCGGGATGAGTCATGAGTTGCGTACGCCGCTGAATGCCGTGCTGGGTTTTGGTCAACTGCTCCAGCACGATCCTGACCTGACGCCCGAGCAGGCCGCCAACCTGGAGGAGATCCAGAGGGCAGGCCAGCATCTGCTGGGGCTGATCGACGAGATCCTGGATCTGTCGAAGGTGGAATCGGGGCGTCTTGAGCTTTCCACCTCGACCGAGGACTGCGGGATGCTCGCAGAGGAAGCCATCAGCCTGGTGACCGCCCTGGCAGAGAACCGCTGCGTCAGGCTGGAACTGGATGTGGAGGATGATATTGCGGTGGATTGTGACCCCACCCGGCTGCGTCAGGTCATGGTCAACCTGTTGTCCAATGGCATCAAATACAATCGCCCCAATGGTGAGGTGAAGCTCAGTGTCCGGCGGCAGGGTGACGGCGAGCAGGAAAGCATACGGATTGATGTCAAGGATACCGGGATCGGTATTCCGCAGGACCGAATAGCTGATGTGTTTCGGCCCTTTGAGCGACTGGGGCGGGAGCATGTAGAAGGCACCGGTATCGGCCTGGTCATCAGCAAGAGGCTGGTGGAAGCCATGGGCGGTAGCCTATCCGTGGAAAGCGTCCAGGGGTCGGGCAGTCGGTTTTCTATCACCATGCCCCTGGGAGATGGCGCTCAGTCCTCCGTGCGGGCAACGCGATCGGTGACTGTCAATGCCGAAAAGGCCCGGGGTTTGGTTCTGCACATTGACGATAGCATGACCAATCTCAGGTTGTTGCAGCGCGTGCCGTCGCCCTTGGACGCTGTAGACTACATGGGCTCGCCGACGGGCTCGTTGGGCCTGGATCTGGCCACCGCCTACAAACCCCGTCTGATCTTCCTTGACCTTGAACTCCCGGATATGCACGGCTTTGAGGTGCTCGGCCGACTTAGATCAATGGTGGCAACGCGTCATATCCCGGTGGTGGGTTTGACGGCCCGAGCCTCGGCCAATGATGTTTGCAGGGGCCTGGAGGCGGGATTTGATCGCTACATCGGGATTCCCTTTGATATCGACGAGGTCATGGGAGCCATCCATGCATACATGGCCCAGGATGAAGGGGATCGGTTATTGGGATAGAATCGCGGCCCATTTCCCAGAATATGGATTTTGATGTGGCGTGTACCTGATGCTTCTCGTTAGCCCGTATCATGCCATCCCAGGATACGGCCATGGCGTTTGAGAAAGGGCAGCGCAGGTTCGCCTGGCGAAGGGAGCTCGCCATCCTGAGTGTCCTGCTGATGGTTGTCTGGTTCTGGCCCGGCCCATCGTGGGCAGGGAGTCATGGATGGCCGGAGCCGATCAATGTGGTCGACCGGGAGCGGGTATCCCTGGCACCTCACAGTGCGGTTTACATGGATCAGGCTCGGCGGACCGCACCCGAGGCTCTGCTGGCACAAGGGTGGCCCGACTTTGTGGAGGTGGATTCGCGCTCCTTCAACCTGGGTATGTCACCCGGCGTGCTCTGGGTGGCCTTTGGTTTGCAAGACCTGGATGCCCGGGCCCGACTGCTCTATCTGGACAATCCTCTGTTCGATTCTGTGACCCTGTTCGCACAGGACGAGGACGGAGGCTGGCGTGAAGTGCCCCGACACCGGGCGGTGGCCTGGGATCAGCAGTTGCGCGAGGCCTGGCGCCACGTCTTCCATCTTGCCGCCGACGGCCCGGGCACTCGGTACCTGCTGCGGGTGGAGACGGGCCAGAATCTGCGGTTCCATGCCGAGATACAGACCCTTGAGGGGCATCAGGCGCAGACCACCCGATTCTGGCTGGCGCAGGGGGGATATCACGGCATCATCCTGGCCCTGGCGATCTACAACCTGTTCCTGCTCTTCAGCCTGCGTGACACCAGCTATGCCTGGTACATCGCCTTCATTGTTTCCACCGCGGGTTATTTTTTCTTCCAGCGAGGTCTTCACCTGGAGTTTTTCCCGGGGTGGGGGAGTCAGACCACCCAACTCCTGATGTTCCTTTGCCTGGCACTGTTGTCCACGTTTGCGCTGCAGTTCACACGGCGTTTTCTGCTGATGCGCCGCCGCGATCCGGGTTGGGACCGGTGGCTGCGCCTGGCCTTGCCCCTGCCATTGATCGGCATCGTGCTGCATGTATGGGCAGGCACGGCCGGCAGTGTCCTGTTCTTCTCTCTGGTGACGCTGGGGGTGATCGTGTTGGTGGTGGGCGCCAGCCTGCGCGCGTACTACTTTCATGGCTTCCGCCCGGCGTTGTATCTGCTTATGGCCTGGGCGGTCATGGTGATCGGCGCCCTGCTCTTCATCCTGGGCGCCTTGGGGATGCTGCCCAATAATATGCTCACCTATTATGCGGTCCAGGCCGGCTCGGCCCTGGAAACCATGCTGCTGTCGCTGGCCCTGGCGGATCGCATCCGTGAACTGCAGTCCGAGCGCAAGGCTCTGGCACGCAGGGGAGATCAGCTCGAACGGGTCACGTTGCTGGATGAACTCACCGGCCTTTACAACCGCCGTCATCTGGACCGCACCCTGCCGGAAATGGTGGCTCGTGCCTGCCATCTTGGATCTCCTCTTTCCGTGGCGGTGGTCGATGCAGACAACTTCAAACAACTTAACGACACCCATGGCCATGCCGTGGGTGACCAGGTTCTGATCCGCATGGGGCAGGTCATGGCCGACTCGGTGCGCCGGGGAGATGTGGTGTGCCGCTATGGAGGAGAGGAATTTGTCCTCCTGATGCCGGGTGCCGACGCGCTCACCGCCCGGGAGATTGCCGAGCGTTTGCGTCGGGCCGTGGCCAGTCTGCTCCACCCCGTGGATGGCGTGAGTGGTCGGCAGACCGTCAGCATCGGATTGGCCACGCTGCAGCCGGGCGAATCCCCACAGGCTCTGTTTCTGAGGGCGGACAAGGCCTTGTATGAGGCCAAGACCGCGGGCAAGGACCGGGTAGTGGGGTGAGCTTCTGATAGACAAATCATCGATGCCGTGAAGCGCTTGTACACCTGGAATATGTTCTTTGTGCCCGCAGTCGACCCTGAGCGGTCATTCAGTGGGAGGTGGTGTGACAGGCTGCAGTCTGCTGTAAAGCTGACGCCCGAGACCTTGAAGGTTTTACCCGGGATTGTTTCGGGCTGTGTGTGACGCTCGCTCAGGACTTGGTGGGGTGATCCAGGGCGTAGCTTTCGAGAACTTCCAGCGGAATGATGGCGAGAGTTTCCTCGTGAGTGGCGCGGAGATAGACGCCGGGGGCTTGGCCAGCCTTGTGGGCTTCGAGCCAACGGCCGGCGCATAAACACCAATGGTCGCCAGGTTTAAGGCCCTGGAAGCCCATCATGGGATTGGACGTCATGAGGTCGTTGCCCTGGGCGCGCGAGTACTCGAGAAATTCCCGGGTCATCTTTGCGCATACGGTATGGATGCCACGGTCTTCATGGCCAGTGTTGCAGCACCCGTCGCGATAAAAGCCCGTCATGGGATCGGCGCCGCAAGCTGCAAGCTCCTCGCCGTATACGTTGCGTGAGGGGAAGGGGTTCATGGGATGCTCCAGAAGTGTATCGTTGGCCATTTTACGATCGGTTCGGGAGGGATAAAAACCTCTCATCTACCTGGGTCCGAAGCACTCGAACTCTATCCGAAGGGCGTCTTGGTCATGATGCGCCATCAATGCGCAGCCGCAGACGTGCGGGCTGTTCAGGAGATGGCGCTGGTGACCGATGCACCTGGGATCGTTCTGATGGCGCCGGGTAGGTACGCCCCTTCATGAGGAGGACGTCCATGGGCGCAGCCTGGTGAGGTGTACTGCCACCACAGACCTTCTCGTTCGCACCCTGTCCTAACCAGCCTCTATCCACTTGGGTGTCGTCCAGGTATTCGGTGCCTGTCCCAAGATAGGTGCATACCAGACGTAAATCCAGATTGTCTACATGAAAATAGGGACACTCCTGATGGCTGATCGTGTCCAGGCTGATATCCAGGAGTGTATGTCCGGACACTCGCTGGAAATAACCCGCCAGCACCTTGATGTCCGCTGCAAGCCACTTCAAAGCACCCAATTGGCTTTCCAGTAGATCGTTTAAGTCGTCCAGCGCCACAACCCTTTTGAGCCTGGGTGATTCTCGAACAGCCAGGCTGATCAGCTCCTCATCGTGTTCAACCAGCTGCCGTTGCCATAGCACCATGCTGCAATCGAGCCGGTGAATCAGGGACAGGTCTTGAGGGTGTTGCGTGGTCAGAATCCCAGCGATGGGAGCCACCGCCGTACCTGCTGTTTCTGGCACACTCATGGGGCTTCTCCGGTTTGGACTTCGGTTTCCTGATGGGCCAGCCGCCACGCGGGGAAGGGATCTTCCAGGTGTTCCCACATTGCTGTCCCGCCGGCCATCTCAGTGTCGGTGAGCAGGCAGCTATCCAGTTGCGCACGCAGTTCGTGCTCTTTCATGTTCATGCCAATGAAAACCAGCTCCTGCCGGCGATCACCGAAATGCTCATCCCAAAGTGGAACCACGCCGTTTTTCCACCAGGTTTCGTTCACGGGCCGGTCTTCTTCCGCCACGGCGGCCCACCAAAGCCCCGCAGCCTCATGGGTGAGCGCGCCGCCCGCTTGGGAGAGACTGCCAGCCCAGTCGTATCGCGAGGCGAGCCAGAAATACCCTTTGCCGCGGAGAACCCCGGGCCAGTCGCTGCTTAGCAAGGCATGAAATCGGGCGGGGTGGAAGGGACGCCGCGCCTTGTAGACAAAGCTGGTAATGCCGTAGGACTCCGTCTCCGGCGTGTGGATCCCCATCATTTCCTTGATCCATCCTGGCGCTTGGCTGGCCTTTTGGAAGTCAAAGGACCCGGTGCCCAGGATACTATCGAGCGGCACCTTGCCGTAGCTGGCCTCGATGAGCCGCGCATCCCGGTTCAAGGCTCTGACGACGCCTTTCACCTGCTGGAGTTCTGCCTCGTTCACCCGGTCAGTCTTGTTGATGATAATGACATCAGCAAACTCAATCTGGTCCGCTAGCAGATCCACGACCGAGCGATCATCTTCTTCACCCAGGGACTCCCCCCTGTCGCGCAATAAGTCGACCGACGCGTAGTCATGCAGCAGGGCAGCGGCATCCACTACCGTGACCATGGTGTCGAGACGCGCCACATCGGACAGGCTACGGCCCTGTGCATCACGGAAATCGAAGGTGGCCGCCACGGGCATGGGTTCTGAAATACCCGTGGATTCGATCAGCAGGTAGTCGAAGCGCCCTTCTACGGCGAGCCGGCGGACCTCCAAAAGCAGATCCTCGCGCAATGTGCAGCAGATGCAGCCATTGGTCATTTCCACCATCCGCGCTTCAGTCCGAGAGAGGTCCGTGTCGCTTGATCTGACCAGGGTCGCATCGATGTTGACCTCACTCATGTCGTTGACAATCACGGCTACCCGCATCCCATATCGGTTGCGCAGTACATGATTAAGTAGTGTGGTTTTTCCTGCACCAAGGAATCCAGACAGAACGGTCACGGGAAGCTGTTTCATGGGCTGCACTCCATGGAGTCGTGGATGAATGAACCGAACGCGGGCCTCAAGGGCCTCGGTAATTTCTTTCCCTGGTTTCGGCCTGTTGCTTGGCCTCGATGCTCAGGGTGGCGGTGGGTCTGGCCAAAAGGCGCCTGAGGCCTATAGGTTCTCCGGTGACATCGCAGTAGCCATAGGTTCCATCCTGGATGCGTTTCAGGGCCTGATCGATCTTGCGCAATAAGGTGGCCTCGCGCTCTCGCAAACGGATCTCCAGACCCTGTTCCTCCTCCCGTGCGGCGCGGTCCAATTCGTCTGCCGCCCGCTGGGTCTCGCGCAAATGATCTGTGGTGGTGCGGATGTCATTGATGATTTCAGCGCGCATTTTGAGTAACTCCGCGCGGAAATAGGCGATTTGTGTCTCGCCCATGTACTCACTGGAGGGCATCTGGAGCAGTTCGCGGGTCGTCAGCATGCGGGTGCCTCTATCCGAGTGCGAAGGTCGGAAATGATAGAGTAGTTATAACATAACTATTTGTGGATGATCCAACCACACACCACTGAGCCCTCAAGAGCGTTTCCGGTCAACTGGATGTTGATTGCAGTCGCGGTCACTCTCACGCGCAAATTCCCAGCATGGTCTGGGCGAGATTGACCAGCAGCACCAGGATCAACATGATGAGGCCATGAAGCCAGAGGTTTCTGGGCGGGGGTTGAACAGTGTGTCGGGTTGAATTCACCGGTTTTGCTCTTGGCCAATGTCTGCTGGTTGCAGTGGCCCTGCTTGTCACGGCCTGCTCGGCATCGGTCGATCCGCCGGAGAGGACCGGCGAGTGGTTGGTGGACCTCGGTTCAGTGTATTGCAGTCCCCTCCCGGTGGTCAGTTTTTCCGCCGACCGGGAGTGGATGGTGTTCTGGACTCGATATTTCGATGGCGATGCCGATACCGGCAGGCGCTCTCCCATCACATCGCCGGCACTGCTGGAGGTGGATGGCCGGCGGCTGGTTTTGCCTGCAGGGCCGGTGGATCGCGTTGATGGCCCATCCTTCTCCCCATCCAGCCTGTGCTGGGATGACGCTGGAGACGGCCTATTCGTGCGCAGCAGTGGCCAGTCAGGTGATGCGGACCGCCCCTGGTATCGGGCCGATGTCGGGCCCGACTCGAGGCTGGTTCCGGTCTCCGCGCCGCCCGAGTCCTGCCGCCGCCCACCCGAGGTGGAATGGCAGTGGCACCGCGAGGTCGTCATTCCCACCGAAGTTCGTGGCGGGCTGCAGGTGATTCGTGACGGCTGCTGCACGGCTGAGCTGCGACTTGCGGATGGTCGTCTGCTGGTTCGCCACGAGGCCCGCAGCAGGCTGTCGGATCTTGTTTCGATCGGAAGTTACGCTTGGTCGGATTCCAGAACCCGGCTGGCTTACACGCTGCACGAGGAAACGAGCTGGCGCTTCGGACAGCCGACCCGCAGCTTCGTTCTTGAGGAGCCTGAGCAGCCGGATCTGCTGGACGGCCAGGTCTACGCTTTTGCCTGGCGCGGCGATGACGAGCTGATCGGCTGCGCAAACCGCCCGCGCAGTGAAGGGGGCGGCAGCAGTCTGAAGCGCTGGCGCTTCGAAGCGGCCCATCGTTGATGTGATGGGCACGAGAAAGACGATGACCAGTTGCATCCTATTGAGTGGCAGACTGGCCCGGGAGCCTCGGCGAGGGCTTACGGCGAATATTTCGTCAAATCAAGCGTGGCCAGGGCCATCAGTTCCTTATGCTTGGTGGACAGCGTTCCCTCTGCCGGGGGGCCGTTCTGTATTCTTTCCGACAAGGCCGTGGCCCTGCTGCGGCGCCTGGGGTATCGGGCCCACAAGCTCAACGACGGCGTCTCGGAATGGCAGGCAGCAGGTCTGCCGCTGGAATCCCGGGACGCAACCTCACCCACCGAACACGAACCCAGGAGTCACCGCCATGCCTGACAGAGCCCATTGGGATGAAGTCTACGCCACCCGGCCCAGTGATTCGCTCAGCTGGTATCAGTAGGGCGGGGGGTTGTCGATGGACTGGATAAGGCAACTGAACCTGCCACCCTCCGCCAGCATCATCGATGTGGGGGGCGGGACCTCCCGCCTGGTGGATGAATTGCTGGCCGCAGGGCACGACGATCTCACGGTGCTGGATCTATCTCAGCAGGCCCTTGAGACTTCCAGGGCCCGTCTTGGGGATGCCGGTGGCAGGGTGTCCTGGTTGGCGCAGGACATCACCGAGGCCGATCTCCCTCCGGCGCGTTTCGATCTCTGGCATGACCGCGCCGTGTTTCATTTTCTTACCGACCCATCGCATCGCCAGGCCTATGTGGAACGCCTGCAACAAAGTGTGCGCCCCGGTGGACGGGTGATCATGGCCACGTTCGCAGACACGGGCCCGGAGCGCTGCAGTGGTCTGCCGGTGATGCGCTACGGGCCCGAAAGCCTCCATGTGGCGCTGGGCGAGGATCTGCGACTGCTCCGACACGCCAGCGAGCATCACACCACGCCCACCGGTGCTGTGCAGCACTTCAATTTTTGCCTTTTCGAGCGACCGCTTCACCCGTGACCGGGGGGCTGAAGACCGCTTCCAGCCCCTTTGAAATTCAAGCTCATTTCCGAAAACCATGGAGTTGTTATGTCCACCTCACGTCGCCAAGGCCTGGCCACCCGCGCCATTCACGGAGTGTCCGGCCGGGATCCACAAGGGAGCCCCCACACCCCCATCTACAACACGACCACGTTCGGCTTCGATTCCACCGCTGATCTGCTCGATGTGGTGGACGGTCATAAACCGGGCAGCTTGTACACCCGTTATGGCGTCAACTACCCCCGCCTGAAGGCGGGAGCTTGTGAAAGCAGGCTGGGTTGACCAGGGAGAGCGGTGAAAGCCCGCTACGTTTGCAACAGGTCGTCAAGACCCACCGGCGGATGCTGCCTCAGTCTGCCGCTCTGGAAGGCCGGGATCATGCTGGCGAAAGGTAAAACGCCGAAGGTTTTGGTCGCCGCGCAAGCGGGAGCCGGTTGCAGACATTCCCGAGGGGAGCGGGCCGCAAGGCCCTGTCACCAGACCCGTAAGGGTTCTGTTTTTGGAGAGCGTTGAAATGGCGGTTTTGGTACTGGACAGGCGTAAAAAGCCCCTGATGCCGTGTTCGGAGAAACGCGCACGGCTACTGCTGGAACGGGGTCGGGCCGTGGTCCACAAGATGCGTCCGTTCACGATCCGGCTGAAGGATCGCACGGCGGAGGCATCCACCTTGCAGCCGGTACGAATCAAGATCGATCCCGGCAGCAAGACCACCGGGGTGACGGTGATCCGCGAGGATGATTCCGACCCGGAGCAGCAGCAGGTATTGATGCTGATGGAGGTGGAGCACCGTGGCCACCAGATCAAGGACGCATTGACCCAGCGCCGCGCCTTTCGGCGGCGTCGCCGGGGGCAGTTGCGTCACCGGGCACCCCGGTTCGACAACCGCACCCGGCCTCGGGGCTGGTTGGCACCGAGCCTTCAACACCGGGTGGATACCACACTGGCCTGGGTGGCGCGGCTGCGCCGACTGGCCCCGGTCACAGCCATCGACCAGGAGTTGGTTCGATTCGATACACAGGCGATGGAAGCCCCCGAGATCAGCGGCGTGGAGTACCAGCAGGGGACATTGCACGGTTACGAGGTGCGCGAATACCTGCTGGAGAAGTGGCAACGGCGCTGCGCCTACTGCGGGGCCAGGGACTTGCCTCTGGAGGTGGATCACATCCATCCCCGGAGCCGGGGCGGATCGGATCGGGTCAGCAACCTGACCCTGGCCTGCCACGACTGCAATCAGGCCAAGGGGAATCAGCCCGTGGAAGCCTTTCTGGCTGCCGATCCCAAACGTCTGCAACGGATCAAAGACCAGGCCCGTGCGCCGCTCAAGGACGCGGCAGCGGTCAATGCCACGCGCTGGGCGCTGTTTCAAGGGCTCAAGGCCATGGGCCTGCCCGTGATCACTGGCAGCGGCGGTCGCACCAAATACAACCGCCAGCGGTTGGGCCTACCCAAGACCCATGCACTGGATGCGGCTTGCGTCGGTCAGGTCGCAGCGGTCACGGGCTGGAACGTGCCGACGCTGACGACGCGGGCCACGGGCCGGGGGAGTTATCAGCGCACGCGGCTCAACCGCTTTGGCTTCCCCCGTGGCTACCTGATGCGGAAAAAACAAGTGAAGGGCTTTCAGACCGGAGATCTGGTCCAGGCCCAGGTGCCGACCGGCAAGAAAGCAGGCACGTATCAGGGCCGCGTGGCCATCCGCGCCACCGGCAGCTTCAACATCCAGACCGCCCAAGGCGTCGTCCAGGGCATTTCACACCGCCACTGCCGTCTGCTGCAACGAGCCGATGGCTATGGCTATACCTTCCAACCCAAACCACTACAGGAGGACGCGAGCAGGGCCGCGTGATCGTGCTACGCACGATGCGCTATCCCTCCCCGACCTGAAGGACGGGGTTTCTCGCGCAAACTGATGAATCTGCCGGGCTGGTCTTTGCACCCACTCAGGGGCAACCTGTCAGAGCATTGGTCCGTTTCGGTCAGCGGCAACTGGCGGCTGACCTTCAGGTTCGATAACGGTGATGCAATCCTGGTCGATTATCAGGACTACCACTGAGGAGGGTCATGATGACGATGCACAATCCGCCGCACCCCGGAGAATTACTGCGCGATGACGTGTTGCCTGCGCTGGGTCTTTCGGTGGCGGCCGCGGCTCGCGAACTGGGCGTCACGCGGGCGGCACTGTCGCGTGTACTGCACGGTCACGCGGGTATTTCACCAAAGATGGCTTTGCGCATCGAGCACTGGCTGGGTGTAGAACGGGGCGGGCGCGCCGAAGTCTGGGCAGGAATGCAACTCGATTACGATCTATGGCGTGAGCGCCACGGCAAGGCGGCGTAGGCAAGCCTGATTTGGGAGACGCTGTAACAACCGGGAAACAATCAATCCACCCCCCTCGGCATCCAACGCCCCGTGAGGGACCTCTCTATGAGGTGTTCCTGCCGTTGCCAATCAATGTGGCAGTGCTTGCTCCGGGCCGGTCAGCGTCCCTGGTGGGAGGGGCGCTGACCGGCCCAGGCATATCAGCATTCGGTGCGTTCGGCCATCTCCAGTGCGTCATCGACCTCGATGCCGAGGTAGCGGACGGTACTTTCCAGCTTGCGATGACCAAGCAGGAGTTGCACCGCCCGCAGGTTCTTGGTTCGCCGGTAGATCAGCGTGGCCTTGGTGCGGCGCAGTGATCCCGCAGACCTGCTCAACCAAGTGAGGCTGAGCATGACCAGCGAAGCTCAGTAGAAGGGCCTGACATTAATGGGCGAGGTGGATCCTGACGTGCCGCCGCGTCTGTGGGGTGACCCGGAGGCGGTCAAACAGACGCTGGTGATCCTGGTGGATAATGCGATCAAGTTTACCCATACAGGACGCATCACGCTGATGTTAAAAGCTGATGAGTGCTGGCTACGCTTCCTGGTTGAGGATACCGGCCCAGGGTCTCGCCCAGTCCGATGATGGCCCGGATGATGGCGGCATCCTCGGGGTGATGGGCGGGTCTTCCTCCATGTCGGAGACGAAGGACCGATCGATCTTGACGCGCGAGATGGGGTAACAGCAGGATGAACTCATCGCCGCCGAAGCGGGCCACGGTGTCTTCCTCGCGCAGTAGGGCACGCAGGCGTTGCGCCATGTGGATCAGCAGTTGATCGCCCTGGGCAATGGCCTGACCGATCCTGTCCAGCATGACGCTGCGATTGGGCAAACCGGTGAGCGGGTCATGGAAGGCCAGATACTCCAGACCCTCGTTCAGGGCGCGCTTGTCCGAGATGTCCTCCGCCAGCCTGATGTAATGCGTCACCTCCCCACGGGCATCTATCTGCAGGAATCTACCGGACACACCCATACCCCCGGAACCGGTGTCCATAGGGCCCGAGAGTGGCACCAACGACACTTGGCGCTGGAGGCTCCGCCAGAAATATGGCGAAATACCCGGCATGGATCAGTTCACCTTGCCCCTGGCGTTATTCAATTTCCTCCCGGTGTTGCTTACGGCGGTGGCGCTGGGTTTTCTCGCGCGTCTGCTCGGTCGTCTTCGTCACGACCTGATGGCATGGGCCATCCTTGGGGCTGCCCTGGTGGTGGCCGGTGGTCTGTCCAAGGCGATCTGGAAGCTGCTGGCGACTCTCACAGGACAGGATGTGGTTTGGCTCTCCAATGCGCTTTTCCTGTTGATCGGGCCAGGGTTTTTCCTGCTGGCGGTCATTACCTGGGGGGTGTTTCGCCGGGTGGAGGTCGGTCCTCGGAAAATCGTGCTCCTGGGATGGGGGCTGGCCGGGATTATGCTGGCCTGCACGGTCGCTGCTGTCCGTACCTGGGGTCTGGAGATCACCAGAGGATGGTTCCTGCCATTCATGCTGCTCACCAGTTTGGGTAATCTGGGCCTGATGGCGCTACTGATCCGGCTCGGTTGGCGTGCCCGGCAATGGGGTGTGATCGGTCTTCTGCTGGTGAACGTGCTGGTGGTGTTCGCGTTGCAGCCCATCGCCATGGCCGGGGCAGATACGCTGGCCATGCAGTGGCTGGAGCAGGTGATCACTGCATTGGGTGCCTTGTGTCTTGCGGTCGCCCTGTGGCTGTTGGTGCGAGCCGCGCGATAGAAAAGGTGTCCGTCCCCTTTTTCGAACCTGGCTGCATGGCTGGTATGATGCGGTGCAGCGGTGGCTGGCGGTGTGCCGGCACCAACAACCTATGAGCCGACAAAGGAAGATGGAATGACTTCAGCATGTGATCAGCGGTCTGCGGCTGACGCCATTGAGTTGCGCCCCGGGGTTCACTGGGTGGGGGTGCTGGATCACGACATCGTCAGCTTCGACGTGGTGATGACCACCGATTATGGGACCACTTACAACGCCTATCTGGTGGATGCAGAGAAAAAGGTCCTGGTGGATGCGGTCAAGGACGGGTTCTTCGATGATTTCCTGCAACGGGTCCGGCAGGTGACCGACCCATCGCAGATCGATTACATCGTCTTCAATCACACCGAGCCGGATCACAGCGGCTGCCTGGAGCGCCTGCTGCAACTGGCGCCCAACGCCACCGTGGTGGCCAGTCGGCAGGGCATTGGTTACCTGCGGGAGTTCCTGGGTCGCGATTTCCCTCACCAGGTGGTGAAGGGCGGGGACACCCTGGACCTGGGCAACAAGACGCTGCGCTTCGTATCGGCACCCCATCTGCACTGGCCAGACACCATGTACACCTATCTCGAGGAAGACGGGTTGCTGTTCACCTGCGATTCCTTCGGATGCCACTATGCGCATCCGGCCATGCTGGATGACCGAGTGGGGGATTTCAGTGATGCCTTCAAGTACTACTTTGATGTGATCCTCAAGCCCTTTTCCCGTTTCATGCTCAAGGGCATCGAGCAGGTTCGGGCCCTGGAAGTGCAGGGGGTGTTACCCGGTCATGGCCCCTTGTTGATGTCCAACTGGCGCCACTGGGTGGATACCACGGAACAGTATGCGCGCCAGGCCATGGAATATCCTCATCAGGACTACGTATTCATCCCTTATGTCTCGGCGCATCACAACACGGAGGCCATGGCCCATGCCATTGCCCGGGGGTTGTCTCAAGCGGGGCCGTTTCAGGCCCACGTGGCGGATATCGAAACCATGCCCCAGGGGGAACTGGAGGAGCACATGGCACGTTGTCAGGCCGTGGTGGTGGGGTGCCCAACGGTCAATCAGAACATCCTGCTGCCGGTTTACAAACTGTTTGCGGCGATCAACCCGGTGCGGGACAAGGGCAAGCTGTGCGGAGCTTTTGGTTCTTATGGCTGGAGCGGTGAGTCGGCCAAGATCATCCCGAGCACACTGGCGCAGCTGAAATTGAAGATGGTGGATGAGGGGGTATTCGTGCGCTTCTCCCCGGATGACGCGGCGCTGGAAGCCTGCATGGCCTACGGGCAATCCCTGGGCGCGCGCTTGCGGGACAAGCAGGCAGCCTGACATGAGCTGCTCATCACCCTTTTGGCTGCCTGGGCTGCCCACCCCTGTGTGGGCCCGGCCGGACTTGACCTCGCGCAAGCTTTTTCGCCTTCGCTGCAGGAAGCTGTATCGTCTGCTTGACATCTTTCTGCGTCAACGTAGACTTACATCCAGGCTACAGTTCTGGGTTGTGCAGGCAGCAGGATTCGGCACCACCAACACTGTGGCAGTGCTTGAAAAGTAACCGGTTCCCTATAGAAATCCGGTCTTTAAACCTAGAGGGCTTTACCAATGAGCGAATACAGAGCGAGCAGACCGAGCAACCCGTCCGACGATTGGAAGCTGTGGCTGGTGGTCAATCCGGGCACGTGGCTGATGCCGATTCTGATGACCGTACTGGTGGTGGCTCTGGTAGTGCACGCCTTTGTTTACAGCAACGACAACTACAACCCGCTGACGTATGAAGTGTCTGCGGAAGCTGTTGCTGAATAATCTGACGTAATTGGAGGGTTTAAACCATGTATGACAGCATCTCTGGCCTGAGCGAAGAACAGGCAAAAGAATTCCACGAACAGTTCAAGACCACGTTCACCGTGTTCATGGTGCTGGCCGCTGTGGCCCACTTCCTGGTGTATCTGTGGAGACCGTTCTACTAAGGTCTTACCGACTGTCTTGCTAAGGCAGCGGTAAAGGTGGAGGAGTTCTGATATACCCTGGCTGAAGGGGTATATCAGGCTCCTCCACCTTTCCACGTTTCTTTCCGTTCCTTTCCTTGTATTCCCTTCATGTGGCGAGATGAGGGCGTAGGTGGGAGTTTGACTAAAACCATCAGGTATTGCAACCCCCTTCACGCAGTCTGACTCCCGAACTGCCCGAGATTTTCCCGGTGTTTCCCCGACACCTTCAGTATTCCCCTCGTCAAATCTCTGACATCCCTTGAAAATTGCCTCCTGGCATCGGTGCCGATGAGCCCCCTGTGCGCCTGTAAACCGGCAACATCTGGCCGCCTTGTGCAGCCGACGAGTCTGCCGGTCGGTCACGAACGGCCGTTATCTGCCCCTGATGGGGATCTGATCAAGATGGCATGCACTGTGCATTGAATGTTGCAAACAACATCGACCGGTGCACAGATGCGCAAGAAGATTCTCTGGGTTTTGGGTGCTGCGGGGGTTCTCGCCCTGATCACCCTGTTGGCCTCCACTGTCGGCCTGGCATGGGCCAACCTTCCGGGGCTCATGCTGGTGGTCGGGGGTACCTGGCTGGCTTCCGTGATCGGGCATTCCCCGAAACCCGTCATGGATCTTCTGAAGCGTTTGCCTGAACTATTCCGACAACCTCCGGTGGTACATCTGCCCACCCAGGATCACAAACGCCTGTTAAAGGTGGCTGACCTGTGCCGCCGTGGTCATGTGCGCATCGCGGAGGACACCGCCAAGACCATCGGCGACCCGTTTCTCCAGGCCGGTGCCCGCCTGGCCCTGGACCGTCATAGCGGAGACGAACTGGTGCGCATGCTGCAATGGCGCATCCGGCGTCAGAAAGAGTCGGATCATCGGGATATCCGCATCCTGCGCACCATGGCCACGTTTGCCCCCGCATTCGGCATGCTTGGCACACTGGTCGGGCTGGTGGCCCTGCTGGGTAACCTGGGCTCGTCCGGCCTGGAATATGTAGGGCTGGCCATGGGTTTTGCGCTGATGAGTACGCTTTACGGGCTGCTGGCGGCCAATCTGATCTTCAAGCCGCTAGCCCTCAAACTGGAGGACCGCTCCCGACACCAGCTGCTGCACATGAATTTCCTGCTGGATGCGGTGCTCATGCTGCATGAACGTCAACATCCCGTGATGATCAACGAGTTTCTTGAATCCGTGCCACGGGATCGGGACGAGCCCGCCGAGTGGGCAAGGGCACCGGTCCGGGCCTTGCCGCAGGAGAGATTGCGGGCATGACCACTTCTGCCTGGGGAACGCCGGCGGCACTCAGGGAAAGCTCCCACACAGGGTCTTACCGGGGTCGGGAACGCGTGGAGTTCGACGAACCGGTGCAGACTGACGGCGGCTGGACCGTGGGCTACCTGGATGTGCTGTTGCTGCTCGTGACGCTTTTTGCGGCCTTGCTGGCTGCGGCCTATCTGCAGATCGACGAACTGCAGGGGCGGTTCGCAAAGGCGGACAGCGAACCCCAAACCGTGAACCTGCAAACCTTGCTGGAGCCAGCGATGCCAGAGGCGACGCCGGGCATGCCGTCCTCCGATCCGCCCACGGGATGGCCCATGGACCCGGCCCCGCCGTTACCACCGATCTCCTATCCCGCACCGGAACTGTTGACCCAGACCATCCCGGTGTTGTCCATGACGGACAAGGCACCGGCTCCCCGCATCGAGTCGGTCCCGGCGCCCATCCTGCTGGAACCTGCCGAGTCCCCCGAGGTTCCGCCGGCATTGGAGGCGCTGGCCGATCTGGTGGCGGGCCAGGGAGCGGAACAGCCACTGGAGATGCTCATCGAGGAGCATCAGGTGCGCCTGGAAGTGGGTAACGACATCCTGTTTCCTTCCGGTACGGCCCAGTTGAGTGAGGCGGGTATCGGTCTTCTGGAGGAGGTCTATCAGGTCCTGGCCCGGGAGGAGCTGAGCATCATCGTCGAGGGTCACACGGATGATGTCCCCATCAATACGGAGCGGTTTCCTTCCAACTGGGAGCTGTCCTCCTTGCGCGCCACCACGGTGGCACGGCAGCTTATCGAGCTGGGCGTCCCGGCCGAGCAGCTGCGCATTGCCGGTCACGCCCACACCCGTCCCCGGGCGCCCAATGACACACCGGAAAACCGTGCCCAGAACCGCCGGGTGAGCCTGGTGCTCGAAGTGGCCCGGTAAAGAGATTTGCCACCTTTCTGCCTATACTGGCGGACATGACCATACTCAACGCTATTCTGGATCTTGCGCTGACGGCCGCCCCCTGGCTGCTTCTGGGTTTGCTGGCAGCGGGCATCATCAAGGGGTTTCTCTCCGAGGCCCGGATGAAAAGCTGGGTGGGCGGCGAGGGCCTGAAGGGGATTTCCCGGGCGGCCGTTATCGGGGCGCCATTGCCCCTGTGCTCCTGTGGGGCGATTCCCACCGGCCTTGCCTTGTACCGGGGTGGGGCGGGGCGGGGACCCTCCACTGCCTTCATGATCGGTACGCCGGGGATCGGGGTCGATTCACTGGCGATCAGCTATGCCTTGCTCGGGCCCTTCATGATGGTGGCAAGGGCCGCAGGTGCGGTCACAACGGCCGTGACCACTGGATTGCTGGTGAATCTGAGTCGCCCGGCCGCGACGCCAGGCGCCGAATCCCCTGAGACCAATGGGGCAGGTGACAGCTGTTCCTCCGGTTGTTGCAGCACGGGTTGCGACGGAGAGCCTGAATCACGGGCTGCAGGAGCAAGCGAGGCCGGGTGGCGGGTTCGCCTGGCCTCCGGCATGCGCTATGCCTTTTCCGATCTGCTGGATGACATCAGCACCTGGATACTGGCGGGGCTGATCCTCGCCGGTGCGCTGGTGGCCCTGGTGCCCCCGGAGTCCCTGTCGCAATGGGGTAGTGGGCCGCTGGCCATGCTGGTGATGGCCCTCATCGGGGTGCCTCTCTATATTTGCGCCACCGCAGCCACCCCGGTGGCGGCGGGAATGCTCGTGGCCGGTGTTTCCCCTGGCACGGCGCTGGTCTTCCTGCTGGCCGGGCCCATCACCAGCATGGCCACGTTGGGGGTTTTGCGCCGGGAAATGGGCAATCAGGCCCTGGCGCTTTACATGACCGGCATCGTGACCACCACGATTGCCCTGGGGCTGATAGTGGACCTGATCGTGCAGGCCAGTGGCCTGGATCTCACACAACAACTGGGGGCAGCCCGTGAGCTGACGCCCATGTGGCTGGAAATCACCGCGCTGGTGATCCTTCTGGCTGTGGCGATTCGCCCGGCACGCCGAGTCCTGATGCACCGCTGGAGCTGAACCATGTGCGGACGTTACGCCCTGCATACGGCCTGCAGCCGTATCGCTCTGGCTGGATCCTGCCATCACCGAGCGCCAGCCCATCCGCCATTTGATGCGTCGCCTGGCCCCGGAACGTCTTACCTGTCATCCCGTCAGCCAGCGCGTGAATCATGCCTCACATGAAGGGATGGACCTGATTGAACCAGTGCCCTGACCCGGTCTACACATGGTCGACTTACAGTCGGGCAGCTGATGTGGGAGCATTTTCGATGGCAGGTCACCCAAGGATGCATGGGGCACAACCATGTGACGTGGGAGATCGATCGGGGAACGGCCTTGGGGCAATTCCCCTAATGACGAATAGGGGCAGAGCTTCATGGTTGAACTGATATTGCTGGGGGTGCTTTTACTGGGCGTCGTGGCCATCATTGGCTGGACGATTTCCATCTTCAACCGCTTGGTCACCCTGCGTAATCAGGTGGCCAACGGATTCGCGCAAATCGACGTGCAGTTGACGCGTCGCCATGATTTGATCCCCAACCTGGTGGAAACAGCCAAGGGCTATCTGCGGCACGAACGGGAAACCCTGGAAGCAGTGATCCAGGCCCGCAACCAGGCCGCCGCGGGCCTGAAACAGGCGGCGGCCGACCCTACCAACGCCTTGGCCATCCAGCAACTGGCCGGTGCCGAGGGTGCCCTGGCGGGTCTGATGGGTCGCCTGTTTGCGCTCTCCGAGGCCTATCCGGACCTGCAGGCCAGCGAGAACATGCAGCAGCTTTCGGCAGAGCTGGCGGCCACGGAGGATCGCGTCGCACTGGCCCGTCAGGCCTTTAACGACTCTGTGCTCAACTACAACAATGCCCGGGAGATCTTCCCGAATCGTCTTGTCGCGGGGCCGATGGGGTTTGAGGCCGCGCAGCTGCTGCAGATCGAAAACGTCTCCATGCGTCAGGCGCCCAAGGTGTCATTTGGTTGATGGCACCATGGCGGATACATCGGGCGGCGTGGCAACCGACACCTCCGCTCGGAAAAAATCACGCCGGCGGAATCGGAGCAGGGTAGCCAGAAAGACCTCCGGAACATGCCCCAGGCGTGTGTTGTATCGCTCCACGGCATGGTTGAATCCGTCCCGCATGAAGGCTACCTCGTTTTCCAGTGCCACCAGAGTGTCATGGAACCCGATCATCGCCTGAGATGTGGTGAGATCAGGATAGGACTCGCGCAACAGGCGCAGCTGTTGCAGCAGCTGCTGCTCAACGCCCAGCAGCTGCTCTGCCCTGGGAATATCCACTGACTCGTTGCTGGCCTGGGTGCGCAGCTGGGCCAATCTCTCCTGCAGTTCCCGCTCGTGGGCCATGGAGGTCTTGACGACCTCCTGGATGGCCGGGATCAGGGTGGCCCGTTTTTGCAGGGACACGCCAATATTCGACCAGGTGGTGTCCACGCGATTTCTCAGGAACACCAGGTCGTTGTACATCAGCACCACCACGGCAATCAGCATGTAAATGGGGGTGATCATCGCCGCAATGAGCAGAGCAGCCCCATTGAATGCCCCCATCAGTCCAATCAGGGTCAGCAGTGCCGCCAGGGCTGCAATGAAGCCCAGGGTCAGGGAAGTAAAGCCGCCCCGGGCCTTGCGGAGCATCAGCTGAGCCTCGCTGAGATTGCTGAGGAGGTAAGGCGGTTCAGAGGTCGCCATGTACAGCGACTGCTGGGTTTCGGGGTCAATCTGTGCCCGTCCCAGGGCATAGAGGGTGTCGCCCACGTCCAGGCGCTCCTCCGTATGCCGGTAGCGACCACTACTGACGATCGCGCCGCCGGGTGCCCGATCCCTTTGGCGCTGGGTGTGTTTGCGGGTTGTGATGACCTGAGCGCCTTCGGGATCAATGGGGAAGTCACCCTCACGATCACGACAGATGAAGCGTTTACCCACCTTTTCCTCACTGATCGTGACCCAGCTGTCCTTCTTTGTGCCGCGATTTTCCTCCAGTTTGTAGTGATAATAGACACATCGTGTCTTTTCGATAGGTGAGGTGAGTGCTTCGTGCTGAGGCGCGGGGAGTATTTCACCCTTGAGTTCCGTAAGTCCGTAGGTGGCACCGGCACTGGGGCTGGTGGGTATGTTTTCAATGGTGCGTTTGAGATGAATCATCGATAACCCGATGGGCAGCAAGAAGATGGCACCCAGGGCCCCGAGAACGAGGATCAACATCGGGACTCCACCTTCCAGGCGGGTGGGTTCAAAGTTTGCCTCCCTGACTTCCATGGCCTGTATGGCCTCACTGCCCAGGGGAATGGGATTCGGCCGTTCCCACCCGCTCAGGCTTGCCACCAGGCGCTCAGGCCAGTGCTCCCATGTGCCACGCACGCGCTCGGTGGTTCGCGCAACATTGATATGCAGGCGTTCAACCAGTCGGGCTTGTTCCTCGGGTAGATGGGTGTGCAACGCGCCGCTCCATGTGGCCAGACCGTCCCAATGCCCGTCCCAGTGCAGGCCATGCTGGCTCAGTGTTCCCTGAATGGTCTCTCTGGCGGCCGAGGAGGCGGCCTCTTGCTGCTCCATGGCCACCTGCAGATCGATCCTGGCCGCAGCCAGGCTCCACAGCATCAGCAAGACCAATGTGGAAATCATCAGTAAACTGAGGAAGGCAGCCACCTTGTGGATGCGCAGGGACCAGCACAGGGTGAGCACGATCAGGGCCACAGCGGCCAGTGAGAACCAGATGGATGTGAGCGTGGTGCGGGCAAGGGACTGACGCTGATGCGATTCCCCGAAAGCGGATACCCGGGCCACGTAATGCTCCGGTAGTCCACGTAGCTGGACCCCCAGAGTGTGGGCCACGGGAGTGGCCAGGCCCAGCACCGTGATCGTATCCCCCGGGTCGATCCGGTACTCGGTGAAACGCCGATCCCCCCGGGTCTGCTGGTATTTTCTGGGCGCCGAGAAGCCTTGGCGGCCTCTATCGCTGTATATCCTCACGCTGCCTGTTTCGTCCTCGAGCCGCAGGAAACTGGTGGCGTCGCGAGTGTCGCTGACCGTTCGCCAATAGTAACCCCCTTCCGAGTCACGTACCTTGCGCTCCTCGACATGTCGAAAATACAGCGTCTGCCGTCGGGAACTGGGTGCAGTGACCATGGGACCATCACTGGTAGCCTTACCCGACAGTTGCACCACGCCGGGAATGATTTCGGCCACCTTGATCTCGGGCAGTCGCTCCACCGCCCGCATGTGCCCCATGCTCGTCAGGCCGGAATGGGCGGCATAGCCGGCCGCGAGGGACAGCAGAAGGATCGCAATCAGGCGCAGTAGCATCGAGTGGGTCCATGTGGCGGGCGAACCTCAAGCATCAATGGCGATACAGGGGCTGGCAAGTCATCTGCACGTCGTCCAAGGGGCGACCGCGGTCCACCACCGCAACCTGTCTCCCACCCGGGCGCGACCCTGGCGCCTGAGTTTCTTATACTGGCAGGCATGGAGATACCCAGGGGTGTGAGTGCTCGTATCGAGCCGCTGGCATGTTCAGGTCACGGGCCTGTGGCCGGCCTGGATGGTTGCCGGGGGCGATGGTTGTGCGTGATGGGTGATCCTCACTGCCCCGAGACGATCCGTGCCTTGATCCTGGAGAACCCACGCGATCTCCTGCACCTGGATCCCCGTCCCCAGGTGGTGGGTGCGGACATTCCCATTGGATTGGCAGACATGGCGCCTCGCCGTGCCGATGTGGAGGCCCGTCAGCGCCTGGGTCGCCCACGCGGCAGCAGCGTATTCCCGGCACCCTTGCGGGTGATGCTGCAGGCCCCATCCTACGAGCAGGCCTGCCTGCTCGGTCGCCAGCAGGCGGGGCGGGCCCTGTCCCGGCAAACCTGGAACATCATTCCCATGATCCGGGCCATGGACAACTTCCTGCAGGAGTGCGGTGACCGTCAGGCCTGGGTACGGGAGGTGCATCCTGAACTGAGCTTTCAGGCATGGAATCAGGGCCAGGCCATGACGCACAACAAGAAGACACCCGAGGGTCGCCGGGAGCGACATAGCCTGTTGGAGGCGACTTTCCCGGGAGCACACGAGGCAGCCTGCCGTGATCTGGTCCATGAACGCTACGCACCGGACGATCTGCTGGATGCCTTCGCCGTGTTCTGGACCGCAGCCCGGATCGCTCAAGGGCGTGCCATTCGACTGCCCAAGGTGCCGGAGAAGGACGCCACCGGGCTACCCATGGAGATCGTGTGCTGATGAGTTATCGACTGGCGATCAGGGCTTGGCAAGTCAGCCGTGCGTCTTCCTGACCATGTCATCACCGCTGCCCGGGATGCTCGCAACCCGTACTCCGTGGTTTGCAAATCCCCAGGGTCTTCATCCGTGAAGACGAGGCCAGCGAGGGTGCCCTGGCCATGGATGGCAAGGAGGTTTCTGGACCGAGCCTGGACAGGGGCGTGATCTTCCAGAATCACAGCCTGCTGCCCTGGCTCTCGGCCCTGTCCAACGTGGCCTTCGCGGTTCGTTCCCGCTGGCCGGACTGGTCGCGCACCAAGGTGCAGGAGCACAGCCTGAAATATCTGGACATGGTGGGGTTGGGCGGCTCCGAGTACAAGAAGCCGGCGGAGCTGTCCGGAGGCATAAGACAGCGCGTGGGCATCGCCCGGGCATTCGCCATCGCGGGCAGTGGCTTTATCCCCTCCAGTCGGGGCGTGGGCTCAACCAGGCGAACAGCAGCCCACCCAGCGCACCCGCCAGTGCCAGCGCCAGGATGCCGGTGGAGAACCTTGATGCACCGATCAGGGTGGCCGGCAGCAACTGGTTCATCACCACCAGGGCGACCGAGATGCCGGCGGCGCCGGCCAGGGTGTGGAGCGCGATACGGGCCTCTGGCCACCAACGTGCAATCAGTCCACTCACGGGCAGGGCGATCAAGAAGGCGGCTGCCACCAGCACGCCGTAGGTGGGGGCAAAGTTCAACAGATCATGGGCGGTGCTCTGCAGTCGCAACGTCATGTTCATGGGCGCCCCCAGGGCCTGGACCATGGCCAGGTTGAATTGGGTCTGGATGATGCTGCCCAGTAACGTGGCCAGGACAAGACCCGCAAACCAGGCCAAAGCCGTCTTGAGTCGCTGCATGACACCTGCCTCCTCGATGCTGCTGCCGTGATGGCCCTCAAGGCCCTGCATGGGTATTCTTGCAGCTAAGCCCACCGAAATCACGTTGCCGCCATGACCCTGCGACTGATGAAGGCATTACCCCTGGTCCTGATGCTGCTGGCCACTCCACTCAAGGCGGCGGATTACCGACTCGATACGATCGCCTCGGGGCTGGAGCATCCCTGGTCCCTGGCCTTTTTGCCGGATGGGCGCATGCTGGTCACCGAGCGGGCAGGGCGCCTGCGGGTGATCGAGAACGGGGAACTTCAGGAGGCGCCTGTGGAGGGCGTGCCGTCATCCTTCGTTCGCAGCCAGGGCGGGTTGCTGGAGGTACTGCCCCATCCGGACTTCGAGCGTCACCCCTACCTGTTTCTCACCCAGGCCGTGGGCGAGCCGCGCGCCAACACCACGCGGCTGATCCGGGGGCGGCTGGAAGGCAACACCCTCACGGAGGTGGAGGTTCTGTTCGAGGCGACGCCACGGCGAACCCGGCCGGTGCACTACGGAGGGCGCATGACCTTCCTGGACGATGGCACCCTGTTGCTCGGGCTGGGGGATGGCTTCGATCATCGCGAAGACGCCCAGCGACTGGACAGTCACACCGGTACCATCGTGAGACTGAACCCGGAAGACGGCCGTGCCCCCGACGATAACCCCTTCGTAGGTCGCGATGATGCGCTGCCGGAGATCTACAGCTACGGCCACCGCAATGTGCAGGGCCTGGTATGGGATGCACAGACCGGCATTCTCTGGTCGCACGAGCATGGCCCACGTGGCGGCGATGAACTCAATATCATCCAGCCGGGCGCCAACTACGGCTGGCCCGTCGCCACCCACGGGGTTGATTACTCCGGCGCCATCATCACCCCTCACACCTCGTTGCCGGGCACGGAAGACCCCATCCATCACTGGACGCCGGCGATCGCCCCGGCGGGCATGACCCTGTATCGCGGCGATCTCTTCCCCGAGTGGCAGGGCAGCCTGTTCATCACCTCCCTGGTCCAGCGCCATGTGCGCCGCCTCACCCTGGACGGGACACGGGTGGTGGACGAAGAAATCCTTTTCGACGAAGTGGATGAACGCATTCGCGACGTGCGCACGGGGCCCGATGGTGCCCTGTATCTGCTCACCGACAAGGCGGATGGACGCGTGCTGCGCGTGGACGTGCCGACCGCCCCGTAAGGGGGCCGGTCGGGTCACGCCCTGTCGGCAGGCATTCGCTCCAGAATGATGGAGAAATTATTCACCGGCATGTCGATCACGGATTGCAGGGACAGTCCGTGTTCCCGACCCAAAGTTTCGATATCGGCGATGTCCCGCACACCCCAGTCCGGGTTCTGGGCCCGAAGGTACTGGTCAAACTGCTGATTGCTGGGCGCGGTGTGCGTCCCGTCGCGGGAGTAGGGGCCGTAGAGGTAGAGCAGACCGCCGGGTGTGAGGTACTGGCCAGCACCTTTCATCAGGCCGTCCGTGGTGGCCCAAGCCGAGATGTGCGTTACATTGATGCAAACCATCGCGGCAAAGCCATCCGCGGGCGGGCGATCCGATTGCCCCAGCCCCCAATCCGCCTGACCCGCATCCAGTCGCACCGGCGCCTTCAGATTGGGCAGGGACGCACTCTCCCGCCAGGCCTCGATACTGCTCAGGTGGTGCGGATCCACATCGGTGGGCCACCAGGTGATGTCGGGGAATGCGCGGGCAAAGTCCACCACATGCTGACCGGTGCCACTGCCCACCTCCAGGGCATGGCCGCTCAAGCCCCCGAAGGCATCCCGCAGGACGTCCAGAATGGGGTTGATGTTTTCGTGGTAGGAGGGGGAATCCAGGCGAGCGTTGGCGGACATGAAGTCTGGCTCCGGGGCTCATGGGTGCGGGTTACGTGCGGCTCCTGGGGCCATCTGCATGATGGGATCCTCGAAAAATCGCCCCAGTCAGGGCATCATACTCCCAACTCTCCCGATCGGGTGGATACCCATCTTGCATTCCGGATTCTCTCACCTGGGAGACGACCCAATTGGATAGGGCCCCGTGCATGCATCCTTTTCAAGCGAATCAAGACCATCGCCGGGGGGTGCTGCAGGCCATGCTGCTGGTCACCGTGATCAGCGCCCTCGTATTCGCGGCCCTCAACTTCCCCGATGGCATGATTCTGGTGGCCTGGATCCAGGTGGCCGTTGCCGTTTTCGCCGCATTGACCACCCTGGGCCTGTCACATTTCTACGAACGCAATCGCGAGCGGTCCGAACGGGAACTGATGCGCCTGGCGACGACGGACCCGCTGACCGGATTGGCCAATCGCATGCGTCTTAACGATGTCTTCCAGCGGGAACGGGCGCAAGCGCAGCGCAATGGAACCGCGCTGTCGCTGCTCGTACTGGACCTGGACCGCTTCAAGCAGATCAACGACGAGCACGGTGTTACGTCCCGCACTGATCCCGCTTACCACCCCCTCGCCATCCCAGGTTCCTTGAGGGCCTGTTAAAGCACATCCCCGCCTTCAATCCGGGACATCCGGGTCAAAGAAAAGGCCGGTGCACCTCTGGTAGTGTGAAATCTTCGACCAAATCACAACACCAAAAGGCACCGGCCATGGCTTTGATCCTGCCAGGGATTGCGTCCCTTGAGCAACACTTATCGGCCCTGTTGACTCATCCCGAGGGGTATCGACCCAAGCGGTGCCCGCATTGTGGTCGCGCCGGGCTGTGGTGCCACGGGTGCTATGGCCGCAAGGCCGACCGGGATCGTGGTGGCACCCTGAATCCGATTGCCATTGCGCGATTTCGATGCCCGGGGTGTTGCCGCACCTGTTCGAGGTTGCCCGAGTGCATTCCCCCACATCGTTGGTATCTGTGGGCGGTACAGCAGTGGGCATTGCTGGCACTCCTGGCGGGGCGTTCCTGCCGCGCCCTGAGCCGGGAGGGGATGCCGGGCAGGCACACCCTGGGGCGGTGGATGCACCGTTGGCGGGAGCGGTTTCACCTGCACGCCTTTGCCTTGTGTCAGCACGACCCTGGGTGGGGGCGTTATCCCGGCATGGCCACCTTGTGGCCGGCGGTGCTGGCCTGCATGCCGCTGTCAGCGGCGATGATCCTGGTACAGCATGTCGGGATCGCCATCCCATGAAGGCACGGGGATGCCCGTGGCGGGACAGGGGGTCAGTCGTGTTTCCATGACTCCACACAGTCTGCCCCTTGGACGGGGTGGGGCGCTGGGTTTTGCTGGGCGTTCCCTATCCGGCCCCAGGAGGCCTGCCCATGAAAATCAGCAAACCCATCCATCCCATGGCCCTGTTCCGTCTGAGCGTGCTCGGCACGCTGGCAGCCTGTCCGCCACTGCACCGGGGTGAGCTCAAACAGCACCTGCAAGCCCTGGCCGCCCGGGATTACCTGGATCCCACCACCGGGCGGCCGGTGCGTCTGGCGGAGAAGACTATCGAGCGCTGGTATTACGCCTACAAGCGCGGTGATATCGAGGCCCTGGCGCCGTGCTCCCGCTCGGATCAGGGCGCCTCAAAGATCGACCCGGCGCTGCAACAGGCCCTGCTGCAGGCCAAGCAGGACAACCCACAACGTTCCCTCAACGCCCTGATCCGGTTGCTGGAAAAGGAGGGTCGGGTGGCCCGGGGAGTGCTGTCCCGTTCCAGCGTTCACCGTCTGCTGCGGCGCCATGGGCTCTCCCACACTGCGGGATCCCCCAGTCAACCCCGGGAACGGCGACGCTTCGAGGCCCATCATGCCGGGGATCTGTGGCAGGGCGACGTCATGCATGGCCCCAAGATCCCGGTGAAGGGGCGGCTGCGCAAGGTCTATCTGGTCTCGCTCATGGATGATGCCTCGCGACTGATCACCCACAGCGCCTTCTGTACCGACGAGGGGGCCCTGGCCATCCAGGGGGTGCTCAAGCAGGCCCTGCTCAAGCGCGGCCTGCCGTCACGGCTGATGCTGGACCAGGGGGCGGCATACCGTAGCACCCAGTTGCAGGCCATCTGCGCGCGGCTGAAGATCCATATGGTCTACTGTGCGCCTTACCAGCCTGAAGGGAAGGGTAAGATCGAACGCTGGCATCGCCGAGTGCGGGATCACTTCCTCGGCGAGCTGGATCTGCAGCGGATCCAGGGGCTGGAGGATCTCAACGCGCGTCTGTGGGCCTGGCTGGACCAGGACTACCATGTGACGCCCCATGCCGGCCTCAATGGCCTCACCCCGCTGGCCCGCTATCAGCAGGACCTGGTCAACATCCGCCCCCTGGGGCCCCTGGCCACCGAACTCGACGCCCTGTTCCATCACTATCACACCCGCAAGGTGCGCAAGGATGGCACGGTCTCCCTGCACGGGCAGTACCTGGAGGTGCCCTTCGAACTCGTCGGTCAGAGCGTCATCCTGGTCGAGGATCCCCATCAACGCCAGGTGGTGGCCGTGCTCGATGCCCAGGAGCAGCCCGTGGGCAAGGCCACGCCCCTGGATGCCCGCGCCAACCTCAAACGTCGACGTCAGCAGCCAGTCATCCCCGATCCGTCCCCCACCGCCCAAACCGGACCCAATGCCATCGAGCTGGCCCTGCAGCAACAGCAGGTCGACTGGGTGCTCGACACCGACGCGAACGAGGAGGCATGAACCCCATGTACCGTGAACACTTCGGTCTCACCCAGGACCCCCTGGGCAAGCAAAGCCGCGCGCTGTTCGATACCGAGCCGCTGCGCTTACTCAAACAACGCTTCGACTGGTTGCTCGAACACCCCGGCGTGGGACTGCTCACTGGCCCCCCGGGAGTCGGCAAGACCGCCGCCCTGCGCCAACTGACGCAACCCCTCAACCCGCATCGCTTCGAGGTCATCTATCTGGCCGAAACCGACTTCGGGCGCCTGGACCTGTATCGCTCACTGGCCCTTGCCCTTGGCCTGGAACCCCCGCATCGACGCGCCGCCCTGTGGCGGGAAATCAAGGCCCGACTGCGCGAGATGGCCGAGCAAAAACACCTGCTGCCCCTGTGGATCATCGACGAAGCCCAGAACCTGCCCAACGAGTTCTTCCGCGATCTGCCGGCCTTCATCAACTTCGCCTTCGACTCCCAGGACCTAATGACCCTGTGGCTGGTGGGACACCCCAGCCTCGCCCAGACCCTGCAGCGTGCCCCCTACGAGGCCCTGGCCAGCCGTCTGCAGTGCCATATCCAACTGCCCCCCATCGACGACCCCGAGCAGTTCACCGCCCTGGTCAGGCATGGACTGAAGCAGGCCGGCGTGCAGCAGCAACTGATGTCCGACTCCGGCCTACACCTGCTGCTCATGGCCAGCCGTGGCCGACCCCGCACCGCCAGCCAGATCCTGTGTACCGCCATGAAACTGGCCGTGCCCAAGGGACTGAATCACCTCCCCGACGAACTGCTCCAGGAAGCCATCGAGGCCCTGCGATGAATACCCAGAACATCGAAAAGCCGGTCCTGCCCCCGGACCTGGACCCCGACACGGTGCGCGCCCTGCACACCGTCCTGCTCAACCTGGTGGATCACCTGGAGTCGGTGTACTTCGCGCAACTGCGCCAGGAAGAGGAAAGACCGGACAACGACGTCACCACCCCCCGCCGGGCTTGCCGGCTGCCGGGCGATGAGCCACCCTTCTGAGTCACATCCGTCCCAGGCTGCGCGCGGAGGTGTTACCTTCCGCGCTCAGCTCGGGATGGGCCCTTTATCCCACCTCACAGAGGCCGGGATGGAAAGCCTTGGATAGGGTGGGACGTAACAACGGTCACGAGGCCGGCGACAGGGTGTTGATCGCCTTCGCCGACATGCTTCGCGCGCGCCTGCGGGATACCGACCTCATCGTGCGCTCTGGGGGGAGGAATTCCTGGTGCTGCTCAACAACACCGATAGCAAACAAGCTGTCGCCATCGCCGAGGAACTGCGAGCAAACCTGGAGCAATTGCCCATCCATTACGGGGGGCAGGTCCTGAGACTCACCGTCAGCATCGGTGTCGCCGGATACGGAACGGACGGGCGCGACCTGGATACGCTCACCCGAATCGCCGACGAACGCCTTTACCAGGCCAAAGGGAGTGGTCGCAACAGCGTTTGTGGTGGCCCTGAAGAGGAGGGCGGAGTGGCACTGGTGATGGCCGCTGGTGGATAACCGGCAGGCTGCGACCGCGACAAAGCGATGACGATACCCAATCTCAAAGCCCTCGCTGGACTCGACCGCGATCTGCAACAGTCGTTGTTGAGCCAGATCCGCGACCTCTGGACCCATACCTCCACCGCCCTGGAGGGCAACAGCCTCACCCTGGGCGAGACCAAGTTCGTCATCGAGGAGGGGCTGACGGTCTCCGGCAAGCCGTTGAAGGATCATCAGGAGGTGATGGGGCATGCCCGCGCCATCGAACTGATCTACAAGGCGCTGGGCGGGGAAGTCACCGAATCGCACTTGTTTGACCTGCACCGGGCGGTGCAATCAGAACTCGTGGCGGACATCTACAAGCCCTGCGGGGCCTGGAAAGTGGAGCCCAACGGCACCTATGCCGTCACCGAGGAGGGGCGCCAGGCCTTCATCGAGTACGCCTCGCCCGAAGACGTGCCCGCATTGATGGCCGGGTGGCTGGCCGAGCTCAATCGGCTCGCTGAAGAACCCCTGAGCGAGACGGACGCAGTCGATGCCTATGCCCGGTTGCACCTGGGATTCGTCCACGTACATCCGTTCTGGGACGGCAACGGGCGCCTGGCGCGTCTGTTGAGCAACATCCCGGCGCTCCGTTCCGGCCATCTGCCGGTGGTGATCGATGTGCGCGACCGTAAGGAATACATCGACATCCTGGCCCAATACGAGCTGGCAAGCGGGCAGCTCACCGCCGAAACCGGTGTCTGGCCCGCCGAGGCCCAGGAGGCAGCCTTCCGGGCATTCTGCCAGCGGTCCTACCAGGCAACGCGGGACCTGGTTGAGCAGGCAAGAGAGCAGCAGGCGAAGCGCAACCTTCGTCGCAACACACCCAAACCGCGTCCAGATCGGGATGATCAATGACTGGCTCCATTAACCCCTGAGTTCGAGATCATCCCGAATCACCTCCGGATAGCGAAACGCAATCTCGATGCAGCCTGGTTGGTGGGCTTGGCAGCAGAGCATGAGGGACGCCACCGCCATTACCAGCCGAACACGGCCAAGCGACGGGTGTTATCCCATTTTCTCCTGGGTTTGAGGGTATTGCGGCGCGAATCAGCCAGGATCGTCGATGACACCTTACAACGCATTCGGTCGGGGATACGGGCCGTGTTCGCCGCCGCGATTCCTGCATGATTTCGTGGGGATATCCCAGGCGAAGAGCTTTTGCTATGTCTACCCCTTAATACTCAATTCTTTCGCTTCCTTTCTTTGTGAGGCAAGTAAACGTATCTTGCTTTGAAGTGCATAACCCCAATAACCAATGGCCCATATGAGAAGTAAAAATATCCATTGCTCTTGCTTGTCTGTCAAATCGAGTGTTTTTTGTAAAAATGGCGCTGCTGTGTCAGTAACAAACTTTGCAAATAGAACAGAAGCAACAGCAAAAGCTACACCGAAAACTGATATTTGAATCTTCATTTAGGTTGTGCTCTTAATTTGGAGTGTTAATCAAGTGTCAAGGCGTAAGCTAACATGCAAACTGATTGAGTTGGCGTTTTCGCAAAATATTATTAACCCGGCGATCAAATAGCTACGCTGCTGCGTACTGAATTGCCTTGGCTTGGAAATAGCTGGCAACCCGCCTGGGCAGTTTCTGCAGTTTGCGCATGTGAGACATTGCCTTCTGCTTCAGTTGTTCCTTGTTGCGCGCAGGCGGACCGCTATGAACGCCAGCCTTGATATCGCAATTTAGGTATTCATCAGGGTTCAGATCATGCGAGTACGGTGGCAAATAAAAGACCTCGATTTCATCTTTGTGGTCACTCAGCCAATCCCGGACCTTATACGCATGATGTACCCGGAGATTATCCAGAATCAGGAAAATCTTCTGGTCACAGCTCTTGACCAGACGCTTCATGAAGTCAATCAGAAGACCCGCATGCATAGTGCCCTCATAAATTCGGAAACGCACCTTGCCACGATTGGTGATCGTGGAAATCAGATTGATGGATGCGCGCTTGGCGTTCTGCCGCAACACCGGAGTCTGCCCCTTGGGCGCATAGCCACGCACGTGCTGGCAATCCGACCTCAAACCCGTCTCATCACCCCAGTGGATCTCCGCCTTCTCCTCCTTGGCACGCGCCTGAATCGCGGGGTAGTCAACCGTCAGCCAGCGCTGAACATCTGCCGCCTGCTGTTCATAGGCCTGCTTTTTCGGCTTTTGCACCGTGAACCCCCAGCGCTTGAGGTATTCCGTGATCGAGCGAATGGGCACCGTCTGCCCGGTCTCTTCCCGGATCAGTTGCCGAACGGCCTCACGGGTCCACAAGGCGTACTGCAGGTTCAACTGATCAGGTGTATGGTCTCGCAGCTGCTGCTGCAGATATTCTTCATCTTCGGGATCCAGCTGTCTTCCCGAGCCAAGGCGTCGGCCACGTCGCCTGGCAAGCAACGCGTCCCAGCCACCCTCACGATATTTCTTCAACCATCGACCTACTGTAAGGTGGTGGACGCCAAGTTCTTCACCAATCTCTTGGCGTGTGAATCCGCGTTCCGACAGAGAAACAGCCGTCTTGCGCTTCTCTTCCTGCGCGGCCGGATGCAGTGTGCGAGCGTCTTCTCGTTCCATGCTCAAAGCGTAACACATGCATAGCTAATTGATCACCGGGTTAATAACCTAGATATTGCACTCACCGGACTAATTTTTCGAGATATTCTATGACTGTGCCCGACGAAAACCATATCCATCTGGACGAACGGTTTTCCACTGCCTCATTGCGCCCTTCCTGGCTCCCCCCCACCCGCTGCTGCGCCTGGACCGACTGCTGGATTAGAACCCCGTCGACGTCAGCGAATTGGAACTGACCCGCTACCGTCTGACCAAGCGCGAGGAGAAGAGCCTGCGCCTGGAAGACTCGGATGGGGACTATGGCCTCAAGCCGGTCAGCAGGTGGGTTCAGGCAAACCCCACGACCCGGAGAAGCAGCGCCTGGCGGAGATCATCGAACGGCTCAACGACCTCTATGGCGCCGAGGTGAGCGACAAGGACCAGCTGCATTTTGCCAACGGCATTGCCGACCGCATCGAGCGTGACGAGTCGGTGATGGCTCAGGTACGCAGCCACAGCGAGGATAAGGTGATGCACGGCCTGTTCCCGAAGAAGATCATTGACGCGGTGCTGGATGCCCTGAACGACCACGAGGAGCTGAGCATGCCGGTACTGGAGGATGAAAAGGCGGGGAGGGCGTTTGCGCTGCTGATTTTGAGGTTGCTGGCGGGGCGGTCAGCGAGGATTGAGGAGGGGGAGCAAGGCCGACGAGTTTGATCTTCCCTGAATTTGCAGCAAACCTCGCCTGGAAGCCGTAAATCCCTTCCCAGTATTAGCAGGAACCCTCTTGTATCGGCAGAGAGACCTATGGATACAACAATTTGGCACGATGAGTTGGAGGAACCCCCATTTGATCCAAAAGGTTGGTGTGTTCCAAATCATTATCCCTTTGTTTTTTGGGCTAAATAAAAAGATTTCACCACGACTCACCACCATGTTTGAGTTTCTGCAAAGTAGCATCAGACGACGACTGGTATTAAATACCGCATGGAAGGGCGCTGACGCGCTTGAGGAAAAAAGGTGACCATGGCATAACTTATCTTAAGCAATACCACACGGTTTCGCAGTTTGATCAGGGAGCAGGGATGCACACGAAGTGTCGTTACAAATCAGCCCACTTCGCCTCCCGTGTCCGCGGTACAAGCGCTGCTGCTAAATTGAGATATGGTCGCTGCCCCTTGTGGTGGTTTCCGAATGTTGTCATTTGGCAAAGCCGAGCCATAGCTAATTCTCAAGCTAACTTGGTCGCGACCGCACAGGTTCGGCAAAGCGCTTATTTCCCACCAAGCAAAAAATCTTCTTATACCACATCGCCCCAACCCCACCCTGGTGTAGCCAGTAGCGTGGGTGAGCATTTCCATGAGCGCAAACTAGAATCACGACAACATGTTGGTGACGCTCTTGTAAAGAAATTAGATCAGCATGATGAGTGCCTTGAGCCTTTTGGGTGAGTTATGAGCAGAACAAAGGTGAGGTGGGATATGGCCAGTAGCGATCAAAAAAAATACGAAGATTTCGTGAACCACTCGACTGCATCCGCGTCTTCTGAAGTCGTCTTTCTTTATGGTAAAGCGAGTGCTGAGTTCATTAAAGGTTATCGAGGGATCGATAATCAGAATGGTTTCAGGTTCAATAAGTCTCACAAGGATATTAGCTCTTATCGGATTAACCCTGAGTTCAAGGATAATAATATCAAGCAACAGGCTGGCTTCTCTGCAGAGGTTCTATACACCTCGAAAGAAAATGCGAGAAGGATCTTGGAGGGTGATCCCAATAGAGTGGCAAGATCAGACGATACTAGAATGGGGACTAATCATCCTGTTGTCGACCATGTGGTGGTTGATAAGAAAGGAAACATCATTGATGGCTCCGGTTCTCAAATGAAATTCGTCAACGATGAGAAGACGTTGATTAAGAGGATTGCCGAGGGTGAGGGTGGTGGGAAAACGGATCTTTCGCGATACAGAGGAAAAAAACTTTTACTACCTACCGAGCAGGTCGAAACTGCTAAGGCGTTTTGCGATGAGCAGGCTAAGCAGTACGACAAAGCACATGAAGAATTGATAAAGAAGAACGAGATTGAAAAGGCAAAGGTAGCCAAAGAAAGAGCGGACTATTATCGCCAAGCTAAAAAAGACATATTGTTACGTCCCACCCTATCCAAGGCTTTCCATCCCGGCCTCTGTGAGGTGGGATAAAGGGCCCATCCCGAGCTGAGCGCGGAAGGTAACACCTCCGCGCGCAGCCTGGGACGGATGTGACTCAGAAGGGTGGCTCATCGCCCGGCAGCCGGCAAGCCCGGCGGGGGGTGGTGACGTCGTTGTCCGGTCTTTCCTCTTCCTGGCGCAGTTGCGCGAAGTACACCGACTCCAGGTGATCCACCAGGTTGAGCAGGACGGTGTGCAGGGCGCGCACCGTGTCGGGGTCCAGGTCCGGGGGCAGGACCGGCTTTTCGATGTTCTGGGTATTCATCGCAGGGCCTCGATGGCTTCCTGGAGCAGTTCGTCGGGGAGGTGATTCAGTCCCTTGGGCACGGCCAGTTTCATGGCGGTACACAGGATCTGGCTGGCGGTGCGGGGTCGGCCACGGCTGGCCATGAGCAGCAGGTGTAGGCCGGAGTCGGACATCAGTTGCTGCTGCACGCCGGCCTGCTTCAGTCCATGCCTGACCAGGGCGGTGAACTGCTCGGGGTCGTCGATGGGGGGCAGTTGGATATGGCACTGCAGACGGCTGGCCAGGGCCTCGTAGGGGGCACGCTGCAGGGTCTGGGCGAGGCTGGGGTGTCCCACCAGCCACAGGGTCATTAGGTCCTGGGAGTCGAAGGCGAAGTTGATGAAGGCCGGCAGATCGCGGAAGAACTCGTTGGGCAGGTTCTGGGCTTCGTCGATGATCCACAGGGGCAGCAGGTGTTTTTGCTCGGCCATCTCGCGCAGTCGGGCCTTGATTTCCCGCCACAGGGCGGCGCGTCGATGCGGGGGTTCCAGGCCAAGGGCAAGGGCCAGTGAGCGATACAGGTCCAGGCGCCCGAAGTCGGTTTCGGCCAGATAGATGACCTCGAAGCGATGCGGGTTGAGGGGTTGCGTCAGTTGGCGCAGGGCGGCGGTCTTGCCGACTCCCGGGGGCCAGTGAGCAGTCCCACGCCGGGGTGTTCGAGCAACCAGTCGAAGCGTTGTTTGAGTAAGCGCAGCGGCTCGGTATCGAACAGCGCGCGGCTTTGCTTGCCCAGGGGGTCCTGGGTGAGACCGAAGTGTTCACGGTACATGGGGTTCATGCCTCCTCGTTCGCGTCGGTGTCGAGCACCCAGTCGACCTGCTGTTGCTGCAGGGCCAGCTCGATGGCATTGGGTCCGGTTTGGGCGGTGGGGGACGGATCGGGGATGACTGGCTGCTGACGTCGACGTTTGAGGTTGGCGCGGGCATCCAGGGGCGTGGCCTTGCCCACGGGCTGCTCCTGGGCATCGAGCACGGCCACCACCTGGCGTTGATGGGGATCCTCGACCAGGATGACGCTCTGACCGACGAGTTCGAAGGGCACCTCCAGGTACTGCCCGTGCAGGGAGACCGTGCCATCCTTGCGCACCTTGCGGGTGTGATAGTGATGGAACAGGGCGTCGAGTTCGGTGGCCAGGGGCCCCAGGGGGCGGATGTTGACCAGGTCCTGCTGATAGCGGGCCAGCGGGGTGAGGCCATTGAGGCCGGCATGGGGCGTCACATGGTAGTCCTGGTCCAGCCAGGCCCACAGACGCGCGTTGAGATCCTCCAGCCCCTGGATCCGCTGCAGATCCAGCTCGCCGAGGAAGTGATCCCGCACTCGGCGATGCCAGCGTTCGATCTTACCCTTCCCTTCAGGCTGGTAAGGCGCACAGTAGACCATATGGATCTTCAGCCGCGCGCAGATGGCCTGCAACTGGGTGCTACGGTATGCCGCCCCCTGGTCCAGCATCAGCCGTGACGGCAGGCCGCGCTTGAGCAGGGCCTGCTTGAGCACCCCCTGGATGGCCAGGGCCCCCTCGTCGGTACAGAAGGCGCTGTGGGTGATCAGTCGCGAGGCATCATCCATGAGCGAGACCAGATAGACCTTGCGCAGCCGCCCCTTCACCGGGATCTTGGGGCCATGCATGACGTCGCCCTGCCACAGATCCCCGGCATGATGGGCCTCGAAGCGTCGCCGTTCCCGGGGTTGACTGGGGGATCCCGCAGTGTGGGAGAGCCCATGGCGCCGCAGCAGACGGTGAACGCTGGAACGGGACAGCACTCCCCGGGCCACCCGACCCTCCTTTTCCAGCAACCGGATCAGGGCGTTGAGGGAACGTTGTGGGTTGTCCTGCTTGGCCTGCAGCAGGGCCTGTTGCAGCGCCGGGTCGATCTTTGAGGCGCCCTGATCCGAGCGGGAGCACGGCGCCAGGGCCTCGATATCACCGCGCTTGTAGGCGTAATACCAGCGCTCGATAGTCTTCTCCGCCAGACGCACCGGCCGCCCGGTGGTGGGATCCAGGTAATCCCGGGCGGCCAGGGCTTGCAGGTGCTGTTTGAGCTCACCCCGGTGCAGTGGCGGACAGGCTGCCAGCGTGCCGAGCACGCTCAGACGGAACAGGGCCATGGGATGGATGGGTTTGCTGATTTTCATGGGCAGGCCTCCTGGGGCCGGATAGGGAACGCCCAGCAAAACCCAGCGCCCCACCCCGTCCAAGGGGCAGACTGTGTGGAGTCATGGAAACACGACTGACCCCCTGTCCCGCCACGGGCATCCCCGTGCCTTCATGGGATGGCGATCCCGACATGCTGTACCAGGATCATCGCCGCTGACAGCGGCATGCAGGCCAGCACCGCCGGCCACAAGGTGGCCATGCCGGGATAACGCCCCCACCCAGGGTCGTGCTGACACAAGGCAAAGGCGTGCAGGTGAAACCGCTCCCGCCAACGGTGCATCCACCGCCCCAGGGTGTGCCTGCCCGGCATCCCCTCCCGGCTCAGGGCGCGGCAGGAACGCCCCGCCAGGAGTGCCAGCAATGCCCACTGCTGTACCGCCCACAGATACCAACGATGTGGGGGAATGCACTCGGGCAACCTCGAACAGGTGCGGCAACACCCCGGGCATCGAAATCGCGCAATGGCAATCGGATTCAGGGTGCCACCACGATCCCGGTCGGCCTTGCGGCCATAGCACCCGTGGCACCACAGCCCGGCGCGACCACAATGCGGGCACCGCTTGGGTCGATACCCCTCGGGATGAGTCAACAGGGCCGATAAGTGTTGCTCAAGGGACGCAATCCCTGGCAGGATCAAAGCCATGGCCGGTGCCTTTTGGTGTTGTGATTTGGTCGAAGATTTCACACTACCAGAGGTGCACCGGCCTTTTCTTTGACCCGGATGTCCCGGATTGAAGGCGGGGATGTGCTTTAACAGGCCCTCAAGGAACCTGGGATGGCGAGGGGGTGGTAAGCGGGATCAGTGCGGGACGTAACACATATCAGACTCGGATATCTCGGAAGGGCAAGCAAGATTCTATCGAGAGCACCCAGAGCTAGCTACTGCAACTGATATGGCTAAATTAAGTCATCAAGCTGGTCTGAAAGGAGCCCAGGTTGGTGCGGTGGTTGGTGGGGCAATTTCGATACTAGTAAACGTTGTGCAAGTAGGCACAGGAGAGAAAAGTAAAGAGAAGGCGGCTGCTGACATCTTGCATTCTACTGGTAGCGCTGCCGCTGCAGGGTATATGACTGCGTTTTCGGGGTCGTTATTGTCAGCCGCCATGCAACAATCGAAGTCGCAGGCCATTAGAAGTCTTTCGGCAACGTCACTACCCGCAGTAGTCATTTCGACATGCATGAATCTAGCGGGCATCATCAAAGCCTATGTGTCCGGAGAGATCGATGGTGTTCAGTTTCTTGAGAAGGCTGGTCAGTCCGGTACTAATATGCTGGCGTCCAGTTTGTTCGCCACCATTGGACAAATAGCGTTACCGGTACCTGTGGTAGGTGCGATGGTGGGAGGGATGATCGGCTACAGCCTGTCTAGTATGTTCTATGCAGAAGGTCTCCTCGTCCTCAAGGAGGCGAAGCAGGCAAGGATAGATTACGAGAACACCAAGCGTCTATGCGAAGCAGCAAGACAGACCATGCGCATAGAGAGGGTAAGAGTGGAGGAGCTTTTTAAAAATTACCTGGACCAGAAGGAAAAAGAATATCAGGACTTATTTTCGAACATGGATAGACAATTGCTCGAAGGAGATGTATCTGGTTTTTGCCAGACTATCAATCAGTTTGCAGGTGGTTACGGCTATAATCTAGAAGTTTCTTCAGTTAAAGATCTGGACGATATTATTAATGGGCCAGGCTCGCTGAAAATTTAACCAAGAGAGGTGGTTTATGTATTTAAGCTTGCTTAAGAGTCGTGACAGCAAGATCTTGTTTTTGAAGTATGCGGTTTTGGTTTCCTTTGTTGATGTGCTAACAGATGAAGATGAAGGGGTCGAATTTGAAGCTAGGTACGGCTCGCATTTCTATTTGTCTGACGGTCATTTTCACGATGAAATCGTTTCTTTTGCACAAAATAATGTAGAAAGCATTCATAAAACATTAAAAAGCTTCATTGCTACGGGGGTTGAGCTGAAGACCCTGAAAATGTTTTGTGACGAGATGGGTATGGAGGCATTTTTAGATCGCGACCCTTGGTATTCCGAGTTGGATAGAAAAGTTGATGAGTTGTTGGCGCAGTTTTTGTTTGGGACAGCAGCGTTAATACAAAAAACGGGTCAAACTACTAATCCAGATTTATTGAGAGAGCAAAAAATAAGGCAATCTTTTTTAATAAAGAGCTGTGAGGCGTTTGCTGAGTATAACGAGGAAATCATCGATAATCTTTCACCTGAGGAACGAAAGGTCATGATTTTTGAGTTATTAGGAATGGCTTACTCTGATGGCGTTGTATCAATTCAAGAAAAGGAAGTGGTCATTGAGATATCTAGTTTGTTGGGTGTTGAGCATTCCTTCATTGAAGATGTGACCGAAGTGATCGAAGAAGTTTCAAGGTTGCATAAAAAAGGACTTGAGTTAATCGAAGAGTAGGAGTCTTGATATGCCATTACCGTTAATTGTACCTATTGCTGTTGGTTTGGCAGGTTTATATGGCGCAGGAAAGGGCGCCAAGGCTGCTATCGATAATAGTGATGCGAAGGACCTTAATAGAAGGTCAGAGAGGATTGTCGAAGAGGCGCAGAATTCCATTGAAAACAGTCGATTGGAATGCCACGCAAGATTAGAAGATCTCGGCAAAAGAAAACTAAAAGCAATTGAAGTGGGTATCGGTAGGTTTGTGGATGTTTACTCGAGAATGGAGAATGTCGAGCTTGATGATTTCAACCTTAACGAGAATGGGTTGCCGCAAAAAAAGGAAGAGACCCCAGAGTTGATGATGAAGGAGTTTGAGTTCTTGGCCGAAAGTGGAAAAGGCGTGGGGGCGGGTGCATTAGGAGGCGGTTTAGCGGCGTTTGGGGCATATAATGGAACCATGATGTTGGCGGCAAGTGGTACAACCACCGCGATTTCCTCGTTAAGTGGTGCCGCAGCAACAAATGCAACTTTAGCTTGGTTGGGCGGCGGGACATTAGCTTCTGGCGGCCTCGGAATGGCTGGTGGTGTGATGGTCCTAGGGACCTTAGCAGCAGGGCCGGCTCTGTTGATTTTCGGGAGTATATTAGGTGCGAAGGCAGATAAGAATCTGTCCGATGCAAAAGCTAACCTTGAGAAAGCGAAGACGTTTGAGGAAGAATCTAAATTAGTCATTGCGCGCCTTACCGGCATCATCGATGCTGCGACGCTCGCTTCGAATGTAATATCCAAGGCGAGGTCACGGCTGAGAAGATCTCTTGATGCCTTGGAGAAAGTGCAATCAACGCAAGGTGTGGATTACAGGTCGTACTCTAGAGAACAGAAGGAGGTTGTTGTTATTGCAGTAAAATATACTCAGCTGATACGGGTGTTGGTGGAGTTGCCGCTGCTCAGTGAGAAGGGTGATTTAATAGAAGCTTCAGTGGAGGATCTTAGGCAGAAGAATAAGGAGCTGGCTTGAATAATTGAAATGGTGTGATAAGTAGGCAGGATAGGAAATAGTTATGAGATGGCTTCCTTCTCTGTCGGTATTATGTCGGAGCTCGGGTGCCGTAGGTGGTCGATGGGGTAGATACTTGGTCGTGAGCCGCTAAAAGCACGATGCAAGAGAGTCCGTGAGTACGATCACCCTTACTGAGGGTGTTTGCGGGTGGAATGATCACGCAGGGTGAGGTTTGAGGGGGGATCCCCCTCGGGGAGCTTGAACGAACGCGCCCTTTGGGGGAGTCTCTGGTTACCAAGCCAAGAGACACTCACAGTGTGCCATGTTCCGTTGTCCGATCCCCAGTTTTTCCGTACGCGTCCGCTAGAACCCATATTTCATAGTCCGCCCTGATCCCCCATCGTCCACGGCACGATCTCAAGCAACCAAGGAGATGTGCCGGCATGAACAGAGGTGTCCGACAGCGCAAGCGCGCTTTCTGGAAGGGACTGGTCCAGCAGTGGGCGGCTTCAGGCCAGAGCAAGGCGGCCTTTGCCCGTCAGCACGGGGTCACACCCCAGCAGTTATCGCAGTGGGCAGTGCGCTATCCGGAATGGGTGGTGGCCGCGACCGAGGCCAAGGCGGAGCATTCGCCCTCGAAGCCCGCCACCGGGACGCAGCGCTTTTTGACGGTGCGCACGGTGGGGGACGACCCTGATCCCGTAGACCTGTCGCCGCAGCTCGGTGGACCGGTGGTGGTGACCTTGAGCCACGGTCGTCGGCTCGAGCTCTATCCGGGGTTTTGCGCCCAGACCCTGCAACGGGCCATGGAGGTCCTGGAGGCATGATCGCCTGGCCCACGGGGGTGGCCATCCACCTGGCAGTGGCGCCGGTGGATTTCCGCAAGGCCTTCGATGGTCTGTGCATCGAGATCGTCGAGGCCCTGGAGCGGGATCCGCTCAGCGGTGAGTTGTTCGTCTTCCGCAACCGGGCCGGGGATAAGCTCAAGGCCCTGTACTGGGATGGCCAGGGCTTTGTGATGATCTACAAGCGCCTGGAGAAGGGGCGCTTCAAGTGGCTCCAGCAGGTGGATGGAGATGCAGAGGGTGAGGTTCGGCTCTCCCGCAGCCAGATGCAGGCGCTGTTCGAGGGTATCGATTGGCGGCGCCTGGAAACCCCTCGAAAATGCCTTGCCACAGCCACCCGCTGATAGATAAATACCATCAACAAGTCAGCCACTTAGCGCTTTCGGCGTGGTAAAATGCGGGCATGTTAAAGGGCGCTGCACAAGACCTGCCGACACCCCCTTCCGGCCTGCGCGAATCGCAGTTCCGCGCTGCCCTGGCGGACCGTGATCAGCTCATTGAGCAGCAGTCCCAGCTACTCGCCCAGCAGCAGTCCACGATCAATGAGCTGAGCGAACAACTGGAGAATCTCAAGCGCCAGGTCCTTGAGGCCCAGCGCAAACGCTTCGGGCAAAGCTCCGAGCGTGGCTGTTACCTCCAGCAGGATCTCTTCCACCCGCAGGAAGCCCCGATCCCCGAGCAAGACGAAGAAGAAACCACCGAGGCGCCCAAAAAGCGGCGCAAGACCCAGCCCCCTCGAGGTCGCCGTGTCCTCCCACCGGAATTGCCCCGGGAGACGCAGCGCTACGACTACGACGACGAAACCCGGGCCCAACTGGAAGCCCAGAACGGCGGCCCGCTGGTGGAGATCGGTGTCGAGGTGACCGAGACCCTGGAGTACCAACCCGGGCAGCTGTACGTGAAGCGCCACGAGGTGCCCAAGTATGCGATCCAGGGGGATGACGGGGAGCGCACCATCGTCTCTCCACCGCGCCCCTCGCCACCGATCCCCGGCGCCCAGGTGGGTGCCAGCCTGCTGGCCCATACCGTGATCAGCAAGTTCGCGGATCATCTGCCGCTCAACCGCATCAGCCAGCAGCTGGCCCGGGATGGTTACGACGTCCCCCGCCAGCGGCTGTGCGACTACGTGCTGCTGTCCGCCTCGGTCCTGGCCCCGCTGGCCGACCTCGTTCGCCAGGATGCCCTGGCCAGTCCGGTCGTTCACAGTGACGACACCACGGTGCCGCAACTGGAAAAGGGCCGACGACAAACCCGAACCTGTCGCCTGTGGCTCTACCTGGGCCGCGGGCGGGAGGACGGCATCATCCCGGTGTTCTACGACTACACCACCAACCGATCCCAGGAAGGTCCGCTGGAACACCTGCGTGACTACCAGGGATATCTGCAAGCCGATGCCTATGCGGGCTACCTGAACGCCGAGCGGATCCAGGAGGCGCTGATCTGGTGTGCCTGCTGGGCCCATGCGAGGCGCCCGTTCGAAAAGATCGCCCGCAAACACAAAAAACGCGGCCGGGTGCATCTGGTGATGAAGCTGATCACGGCGATCTACCAGGTGGAATCGCGCCTGCGCGAACAGGGGATCACGGACCCCGAGCAGATCCGCGAGGCCCGCCAGCGCCGCACGGTGCCCATCCTCAAGCGCTTGCGTCGCCTGCTGGACCGCATCCTGCCCAGCCTGCCGCCCCGGGGAGACTTCGCCAAGGCGATCGGTTATGTCCTCAACCACTGGCAGGCCCTGATGCGCTTCACTGAGGATGGCCGCCTGGAGCCCGACAACAACCGCGGCGAACGCGCCCTGCGCGGGGTATGCGTGAGCCGCAAGAACTGGAACTTCACCGGCTCCGAGAATGGTGGCCACGCCCTGGCCATCCTGCTCACCCTCCTGGAAACCTGCAAGCAGAACGGGGTGAACCCGCGTCACTATCTGATCGATGTGCTTGAGCGCATCCAGGATCATCCCGCCAATCGCCTCCACGAACTGCTGCCCTATCACTGGGAACCGCGCACCCAGGCCTGCGGGGAGAATGCCAGCGGGGAGTGAGGGTTGGGTATACGTGCCCTACCGGACACTTACGTTTTTCCGGTTTCTAATCCACATCGATGAGGCATTGGCGGCCGAGGCGCAGGCGGCCGGGTGCCCGTGTGGCGGCGTGCTACACCGCGCCAACTATCCACGCAAGCCGCGCGGCTGCCCGCCTGCGTTCCGCGCTGAATACGCGACGCGGCTGAGTTTCTGCTGCAGCCAGTGCCGACGTCGGACGACCAGCCAGTCGGTGCGTTTTCTGGGGCGGCGCGTATGGCTGAGCTGGGTGGTGGTGCTGGGGTCAACCCGGCCGGCCGGGCACGGCACGGCGGCGGCTGCGTTGTGTGAAGCGTTATCGATTCCCTGGCGCACCCTGGCACGGTGGCGGCGGTGGTGGCGCGAAGACTTTGTGCGGACCTCGCTGTGGCGGGTGCTGGGTGCGCGGTTCCTGCTGCCGGTGGCTGCGGCACGGTTGCCGAACGGTCTCCTGGAGCAGTTGCCCGGCCAGGAACACGAACCGCTGCGGTGCCTGCTGGCCTTGCTCACCCCACTCACGATCACGGCGCCCGAGGGGCGCTGAGTTCCCGCAGAGGATGCCAATGGTCGAACCGATTCCCGCTGCGTAGCCTTCTCTCCCGGTCGTGGTGCCGCCGGCACCGCGCATATTGGGAGACGAACGTGCATCCACCGAACGATCCTCTGTTGCGTGATCGATGGGCGCGCTTGCGCTTCTCGATCATTGGTCCCTTGTTCGCCGCACCGCCGGAACCGGGAGCATTGCGGGCGGCACTGGCGGCGTTGGCCGAGCGCGTCTGGCGCCATCCCGTCACCGGCACCGAGGTGCGCTTCGGGGTGTCCACACTGGAGCGCTGGTATTACGCGGCACGGTCGGCCCCCGACCCGGTGGCGGCACTGCGCAACCAGCGCCGCCCGCATGGCCACTTCACCGCCATGACGCCGGCCGTGATCGCCGCCCTGGTGCAGCAATACCGGGAACATCCGGGCTGGACGGTGCAGTTGCACTTCGACAACCTGTGCGTGGACCTGGCCGACAGCGAGGTCTGCATGCCCTCGTATCCCACGGTGCGGCGCTATCTGAAGGCGCACGGGATGTTCCGCCAGGCGCGGCCGAAGTGTGCAACCGACGGCGCGATCCTCGCCCGCGACCGATTCGCAGCGCTGGAGGTGCGCAGCTACGAGCTGGACCATGTCTGTGCGCTCTGGCACCTGGACTTCCACCACGGTTCGCGCAAGGTACTGACCCGAGAGGGCGCCTGGGTCAAACCGTACCTGCTCGGCATCCTGGATGACCGCTCGCGCTTGATCTGCCACCTGCAGTGGTACCTGGACGAGACGGCGCAGAGCCTCGTCCACGGCCTGTCCCAGGCACTCATGAAGCGCGGGTTGCCGCGTGCCCTGATGACGGACAACGGTGCAGCGATGATCGCCGAGGAAACCGTTGCCGGATTGCAGCGCCTGGGTGTGCTGCACCAGACGACGCTACCGTATTCTCCCTACCAGAACGGGAAGCAAGAGTCCCTTTGGGGGCGTATCGAAGGTCGCCTGATGCCGATGCTGGAGGGACAAACCCCACTCACCCTCGATGTGCTCAACCAGACCACGCAGGCTTGGGCCGAGCAGGAGTATCACCGCACCCGCCACAGTGAACTCGACACCACCCCGCTGAAACGCTATCTGGCCGGGCCGAACGTCAGCCGGGACTGCCCGCCGGTCGCGGCACTGGCCGATGCTTTCCGTGTTGAGGTCACCCGCCGCCAGCGACGCTCCGATGGCACGGTGTCTCTGGAGGGGCAGCGCTTCGAGATCCCCGCCCGCTACCAGCACCTCGACCGGGTGTCGCTGCGCTACGCGCGGTGGGATCGCACCCGCGTCGACTTGGTCGATCCCCGCACCGGCACCGTCCTGTGCCCGGTGCTGCCGCTCGACAAATCCGCCAACGCCAACGCACAACGACGCGTCCGGCCACCTGCGGCACGCGCGCTCACGCCACTGCCACCCTCGGGGATGGCGCCGCTGTTGCGCCAGTTGCTGGCCGACTATGCCGCCACCGGCCTGCCGCCCGCCTACCTGCCCACCCCAGACCCCGAAGAGGACTCCGCATGAACTCGAAATTACTGGCCCTCTATGGGCTGAAGTGGAACCCATTCGCCACCGAAATCCCGGTCGAGGCGCTCTATGTGCCCGCACGCGTCGAGGACTTCTACTGGCGCATCGAACAGGGCCTGGTCCGCGAAGGCGGCTTCGCCATGATCAACGGCGACCCCGGCACCGGCAAGAGCGTGGTTCTGCGCCTGATCGCGGAACGCCTGGCACGGCTGCCCGATCTCACCGTCGTCGCCATCCATCATCCGCAGAGCCAGTTGGCCGACTTCTACCGCGAGATGGGCGATCTCTTCGGCGTCCCCCTGCGCCCACACAACCGCTGGGGCGGCTTCAAGGCCTTGCGCGAGAACTGGTTCGCGCATCTGGACACCACCCGCCGGCGCGCAGTGCTCCTGATCGACGAAGCCCAGGAAATGAGTCCCGCGGTCCTGTCCGAACTGCGCCTGATGGCCAGCGCCCGCTTCGACTCACAGACGCTCTTGTGCGTGATCCTTGCCGGCGATGCCCGCCTGCCCGAGAAGCTGCGCCGCGAGGAACTGATCCCGCTCGGCTCCCGCATCCGCACCCGTCTGGTCACCGAAGCGGCCAGCCGCGAGGAACTCCTGGCTTGCCTGCAGCATCTGCTCAACACCGCCGGCAACGCCAGCCTGATGACGCCCACGCTCCAGCACACCCTGTGTGACCACGCCATCGGCAACTACCGCCTGCTCACCACCCTGGCCGCCGAACTGCTCGCCGTGGCCGCCCAGCGCGATCTGCCGCAGCTCGACGAGAAACTCTACCTCGACGTGTTCGCCCCCGCAGAAAAACCCACTCCGCGCCGTGCCGCCGCAAGCCGTTGAACCCCTGGAGACCCTCATGCCCGCAACCCTCCATCCGCAATCCCTGCCCTGGCCCGAACTCAGCGACGACGCTGTCGTCGAGTTGCAGGCCCTGCTCCACGACTTCCTGATCTTGTTCGAATCCCACTACCTGGGGCAGATCCACCGCTACCACGACGAACGCTCGCAGGAAAATATGACCCAGCTCAGCTTACTGTCCGACGTCCCCCTCCCGACCGAGGACCCAGACAACCCTCCGTTCTGACGTCCTCCCAAGACCTACGCCCAAGACGCCGCCGAACTCCCTCCCGGGCGCCGGCGGCGTCTTGCTGATCAGGCCCCTTAACGAACGTGATCAGGAGGACATCAATTCGGGTGATCACACTCAGTCCGATGGTCTAACGTTAGAAGCTGCCACACAACGGGTGCCTAGATCAATCAGAACGAGAACCTAACGGCCATCGACGTCAGCGAATTGGAGTTGACCCACTATCGTCTGACCAAGCGTGAGGAGAAGCGCCTGCGTCTGGAAGACTCGGATGGGGACTACGGCCTCAAGCCGGTCAGCGAGGTGGGCTCAGGCAAACCCAAGACGCCGGCGGCTGTCACAAGTGGTTGCCTGAGAGCGAATCTTTATGCTGCCATTTCCAGGGGGTTATCCTTAGGGACTCGCTCAAGAGTCATGGTGACAGTATCGACATGCGACCAGTTACGAGTCTTTCCAGTCCACCGCTCCGGGCGAAGCTGTCGGGCTCTTTGGAACTGCTGATGACAGGGGGCGCCTTATCCTCACTCCTGTGGGCTCAGCGGGCGGGTGTGACAGGGAAGCGGATACCGCTGTGGCGCCGGGCGGTGTTCGTGTTTGTACCAGCGGGGCCTTGAAGGGGGAGAGTCGCTGAATTAGCGGCAATATTCTCTGGCTTCCCGCTGGTCTCGTTCGATCCGCTGTCGGAGTGTGCGGCCACGGTCTGCCGTATAGCCTCTTCGCAGTTCGCTGCGGGCGTTTTCTATGCGGTCTTGGTAGAACTGGCACATACGCTGGTTTGATCGGGAGTCGATCTCGTCGAGCCGCTGTTGCAGGGCCTGTTGGCGTCGCTGTAGTTCGCGCTGCCGGGCGGCCTCACGGTCTTGGCGCTCAAACTCGCGGAGCTGGCGTTGGGTTTCCAGGCGCCTTCGCTGGGCTTCGCCCGGGTCAGCGGGCGCTGCCTGGGGTTGAACTCGCTGTGTGTTGGCGCCGGGCGGGGCGTCCCCGAAGTGGGTGTTACCGTCTTCGTCGGTCCATCGGTATACCTGGCCGCTGGCGGCCGCAGTAATCAACGCGAGCGCGATGCCCGCTGCCAATGCCAGTTTCACCGTATTCCCTCCTGTTCCTCTGCGCCTATCGAGAAAGTCCTTGCTCGGCCTCTTGCCCGCGCGCGCCCCTTATATCTCGCAATGTAGCCGGGACCCCCATCCCCAAGCCTGACTCATATCAATTCAATCGCCCGCTTGGGAGCCCAAAGCCAACGGGATTCCGAGAATTTTCGTCTTAAGAACGAGCGCACCAAGGCCCAAGGTCATGGAAAGGGGGGGGGTGCCATGATCCAGGTCGATGGCGCCGGTCTACAGCCCCACCTTGAAGCTTTCATGTGGGAGATCCTGCCTGCGAACGATTCAGGTCGGGAGGTGCGCGTGAACGCGGACGGCGGCGCCATGCTGCTGGGGATGGGAGAGTAGGGCCTTGTCCTGATTCCGCCTGCGTTCGTTGACAAGCGTCGCGCCTGTCAATGCCGGGTCGTTGACAAATCCGTTGACAAACAAAAAAGGGGTTAGGACTCATCATCCTAACCCCTTGATTTTTGGCTCCCCGGGACGGGCTCGAACCGCCGACCTAGTGATTAACAGTCACCCGCTCTACCGACTGAGCTACCGGGGAATTGCTTTGGAAGCCCGGCATATTACGGATGCTGCCGGGCTTCGTCAAGGGGTTTTAACCCTCTACTGCACGACCAATGCGTTCCACGGCCTGCTTGAGGTTATCCAGGCTGGTGGCGAAGGAAATACGCACGTGGCCTTCGGCGCCGAAGGCGGAACCGGGGACCAGGGCAACGCCCACCTTGTCGAGCAGGTGCTCGGCGAATTTCACGTCGCTATCCATGCCCAGCTTCTCCATGGCGCCCTTCACGCTGGGGAAGGAGTAGAAAGTGCCGTCGGAGGGCAGGCATTCCACGCCCGGGATGGCATTGAGGGCCTCCACCAGGTAGTCGTGGCGGTCCTGGAAGGCCTTGCACATCTCGGCCACGCAGGACTGATCGCTGTTCAGGGCCACCTGGGCGGCTTCCTGGGCGATGGACGTGGGGTTGGAGGTGCTCTGGGACTGGATCTTCTTCATGGCCGCGATCAGCGGCTTGGGGCCACCGGCGTAGCCGATGCGCCAGCCGGTCATGGCATAGGCCTTGGACACACCATTGAGCACGATGGTCTGCTCGTACAGGTCGGGGCAGGCCATGAGGATGTTGCAGAAGGGGGCATCGCGGAACATCATGTGCTCGTACATGTCGTCCGTGGCCACCACTACATTGGGATGACGCAGCATCACCTCGCCCAGGGCGGCCAGTTCCTCGCGGCTGTAAGCCACGCCCGTGGGGTTGGAGGGGCTGTTGATCACCACCAGGCGGGTGCGGGGCGTGATGGCCGCTTCCAGTTGCTGGGCCGTCATCTTGAAGCCCTGGGACTGGTCGGCGCTGACGATTACCGGCTTGCCGTCGGCCAGCAGCACCATGTCCGGGTAGGACACCCAGTAGGGGGCGGGGATGATGACTTCGTCGCCCTCGTTCAGCAGGGCCTGGCAGAGGTTGAAGAAACTCTGCTTGCCGCCGCAGGAGACCAGAATCTGATCCGGCTGATAGCTGTGACCGTTATCGCGCTGGAACTTGTCGATGATGGCCTGCTTCAAACCTGGCGTGCCGTCCACGGCGGTATACTTGGTCTTGCCCTCGCGGATGGCGGTGATGCCCGCCTCCTTGATGTGATCCGGCGTGTTGAAGTCGGGTTCGCCGGCGCCCAGGCCGATCACGTCGCGTCCTTCGGCCCTCAACTGGGCGGCGAGGGCGCTGACGGCCAGTGTGGGGGAGGGCTTGATGCGCTGAACGCGGGATGAGAGCTTGATGTCCAAGGCGGTATCCAGGAATGCTGGTGGATGGAAGACTCGATCCAAAATAATACTCAAACTGTCCTGATAAGATAAGCCCATGGACCAACCTTTCCACCTTTCCACCCGCTTTGACCCGGCGGGAGACCAGCCCGCCGCCATTGAAAGCCTGCTGGATGGCCTGGACTCGGGCCTGGCCCATCAAACCCTGCTGGGAGTGACCGGCTCGGGCAAGACCTTCACGATTGCCAACGTGATCCAGAAGTCGCAGCGGCCCACCATCATCATGGCGCCCAACAAGACCCTGGCGGCCCAGCTCTATGGCGAGATGAAGGAGTTCTTCCCGGAGAACGCCGTGGAATACTTCGTCTCCTATTACGACTATTACCAGCCCGAGGCCTATGTGCCGTCGTCGGACACCTTCATCGAGAAGGATTCCTCCATCAACGACCACATCGAACAGATGCGCCTGTCGGCCACCCGGGCCCTGCTGGAGCGTCGCGATGCCATCATCGTGGCCAGCGTTTCGGCCATTTATGGTCTGGGGGACCCCCGGGCCTATCTGCAGATGGTGATGCACCTCAAACGGGGGGATGTGATCGATCAGCGGGAGATGCTGCGCCGGCTGGCGGAATTGCAGTACACCCGCAACGATCTGGAGCTCAAGCGCGGCACCTACCGGGTGCGCGGCGAGGTGATCGACATCCACCCGGCGGAGTCCGAACGCGAGGCCGTGCGGGTTGAGTTGTTCGACGAGGAGATAGAGCAACTCTCCTATTTCGACCCGCTCACCGGGGAGGTGCTGCGCCGGGTGCCGCGCTTGACCATCTATCCCAAGACCCACTACGCCACGCCCCGTGAGACCCTGCTCGAAGCCGTGGAGCAGATCAAGGTGGAGCTCCGGGAGCGCCTGGAGGCCTTGCGCCAGTCGGATCAGTTGGTGGAGGCCCAGCGCCTGGAGCAGCGCACCCGCTTTGATCTGGAGATGATGCTGGAGCTGGGCTACTGCTCCGGGGTCGAGAACTATTCCCGCTATCTTTCGGGCCGCAAGGCGGGGGAACCGCCGCCGTGTTTTCTGGATTACCTGCCCAAGGATGCCTTGCTGGTGATCGATGAGAGCCATGTCACGGTCCCACAGCTGGGCGCCATGTATAAAGGCGACCGCTCCCGCAAGGAGACCCTGGTGCAGTATGGCTTCCGCCTGCCTTCGGCCATGGACAATCGTCCCCTGCGTTTCGAGGAATTCGAGGCCCTGGCACCCCAGGCCATTTATGTTTCCGCCACGCCCGGGCCCTATGAGCAGAAGATGGCGGGGCAGGTGGTGGAGCAGGTGGTGCGTCCCACCGGACTGGTGGACCCGGAGGTGGAGGTGCGCCCGGCGACCACGCAGGTGGATGATGTGCTCTCGGAAATCCGGCTGCGCACGGAGGTCAATGAGCGGGTGCTGATCACCACGCTCACCAAGCGCATGGCCGAGGATCTCACCGAATACCTGAGTGAACACGGCATTCGCGTGCGTTATCTGCATTCCGACATCGATACCGTGGAGCGTGTGGAGATCATCCGTGATCTGCGCCTGGGGAAATTCGATGTCCTGGTGGGTATCAACCTGTTGCGTGAGGGCCTGGACATGCCCGAGGTGTCCCTGGTGGCCGTGCTGGATGCGGACAAGGAAGGCTTCCTGCGGTCCGATCGCTCGTTGATCCAGACCATCGGCCGCGCGGCCCGAAACCTGAACGGCAGGGCGATTCTTTACGCCGACAGGGTGACGGGCTCCATGCAGCGGGCCATGGACGAGACTGAACGTCGCCGCGAGAAGCAGGTGGCCCATAATCAGGAACACGGCATCACCCCCAAGGGGGTGGAGAAGCGTATCGCCGACATCATGGAGGGTGCCTATGCCGGTGGCTCCATGGCCGCACCCAAGCGTTACGCCAGGGTGGCGGAGCAGGAGGCGGAATACGGACGCATGTCACCCAAGGATACTGCCAAGGAGATCAGTCGTTTGGAGAGCCAGATGTTCGAACACGCCCGCAACCTGGAATTTGAGGAGGCGGCCCGATTGCGGGACCGGATCGAGAAGCTCAGGGACGGCATGCTGGGCGTGGTGGAGGGCTAAGGCATGAGCTACCGTTCATGGTGTCTGGCCCTGGGGCTGTGCCTGATCAATGGACCGTTGCTCGCTATTGAAAGAGCCTGGCCCATTACTGAGGGTATGGATGTGGTGGGTGAACTCAGTCACGCGGAGGCGGCCTACGAGGACACCCTCATCGATGTGGCTCGTCGTCACCAGGTGGGTTTCGAGGCCATCCGTCGGGCCAATCCCGAGGTCAATACCTGGATCCCCGGGGAGGGCACCCGGATCCTGTTGCCACACAAGTTCATCTTGCCCGATGCCCGGAGGCAGGACATCGTGGTCAACCTGCCCGAGATGCGCCTGTACTACTTTCCCCGGGATGAGTCCCGGGTGATGAGCTATCCGGTGAGCATTGGTCGCATGGACTGGGGCACGCCGGTGGGCACCCTGGATGTGATTGAAAAGCGGGAAAACCCCAGCTGGACGCCGCCGGATTCGGTGCGTAAGGCCTATGCCGAGCGGGGCGAGGAACTGCCCCGTGTGGTGCCGCCAGGCCCGGATAACCCCATGGGAGACTATGCCATCCGCCTGAGTCGACCCAGCTACCTGATACACGGCACCAACTGGTCCACCGGCATTGGCATGCGCTCCACCCATGGCTGCATCCGCATGGACAACGACGATATCGGCGAACTGTATTCCCGGGTTTCCCTGGGCACGTCGGTGAATATCGTCAACCAGCCCATCAAGGTGGGCTGGCGGAAGGGGCTTCTCTATCTGGAAGCCCACCCGCCGCTGGAAGAGCTGGAGGACGATGCCAAGGGCATGGACGAGGCCGTGGCCAAGGTCATGGATGCGGTGGGGGAGCGCGATGCTCGGGTGGACTGGAGTCGTGTTCGTTCAGCCCTGAACGAAGTATCCGGCGTGCCCCAGGTGGTGGGTTGGGAGGCCGATCAGCCCCTCACCACCAGCACCAGTGCCACCAGCAGTGCCAGGGCCGAGCCGCCCGCGGCCGATCCGTAGCAGATCAGCTTGAGCCGCTCGGAGGCGTGCACACCCAGGTCATGAAGGGTGTGCAGGATGCGATGGGCTGCATGGAAAAAGAACAGGGCGATGAGTATGGCCAGCCCGAATCCGATCAGCGGATGCCCCAGCAGCCCGCGCATCTGCTCATAGCCCATGGCATCGGGGCCGAAACCCATGCCCATGGGCACCAGCAGCCCCACGATCAATACCAGGATGGGCCCCACCAGGGCCGCCAGCATGCCGCCGCCGCCGAACAGGGACCAGAAGATGGGTTCATGTGAGCGGGGCTTCATTGCAGACCTCTTATGGCAGCGACCAGGATCACCAGGGACACCACACCCCAGGCCCATAGGGCCACGCGGTTCAGGGTGACATCGGAGAATCCCCGGGGAAACCGGCGCGTTTTTACGGGCGGCACGGTCAATGGCAACACCTTGAACCAGGTCCAGGCGTGGAACGTGAAGGCGGCCAGTACCACCAGGTGCAGCAACCAGGACAGCGGCGAGAACAGCAGGCCGCGCCAGGCTTCAAAGGCCCCCGGCCCCACGGCCAGGGTGGCCATGCCTATCAGCAGGAACACCCCGTACAGGGCGATGACCACACTGGTGCCCTCGCGCAGCAGGTAAAACCGGTAACTGGGGCGGCGCAGCCACCAGCGCTGCATGCCGCGGGTGTAGGTTCTGGGTTGGTTCATCGGCGCCCCCTCGGCTTGAGAAACCGCAGGAAGTAGTCCTGGGTGCTGGCGATCTTGTTCTGATTGATGGCCCGGGCCGGGTCCACGTGCTTGGGGCATACCTCCGAGCATTCCCCCACCAGGGTACAGCCCCAGACGCCTTCCTCGGCGTTGATCACTTCCATGCGCTGTGCCTCGCCTGCATCCCGGGAGTCGGCGTTGTAACGGTGCAGCAATGCCAGGGCTGCCGGGCCGGTGAACGCCTCATTGAGACCGTACTGGGGACAGGCGGCATAGCACAACAGACAGTTGATGCACTGGGCATAGCCCAGGTAATCCTGGATCTGATCCGGTGTCTGGTTGCGCGGCTGATCACCTGGATCGTCATCGGCCGACGGGATCAGGTAGGGGTGCACCGACTCCAGCTTGGCGAGAAAGTCCGTCTGGTCGATGGCCAGATCCCGCAGGATGGGGAAATGGGCCAACGGCTCCACCCGGATGCGCGCCGGATGGTAGTCCCTCAGAAAGGTCTGGCAACTGAGTACGGGTTCGTTGTTGACCATGCAGCCGCAGCTGCCGCAAATGGCCATGCGGCAGGACCAGCGGAAGGTCAGGGTGCCATCCAGGTGATCCTTGATGTACTGCAGGCCCTCAAGCACGGACATCTCCGCCGTGAACGGCACCTCGTAGCTCTGGTAGTAAGGGGCCTCGTCGGTCTCCGGATGAAAACGCAGGCATTCAATGACAATGGTGCGGGTCTGGGTCATGTCTTATTCCTCCCGCGCTGGCTGATCGGGCTGGCTGTCGCGACCATAGATACGCTCACGCGGGCTGGAGCGGGTGATGGTGACGGGTGCATGGGAAATGCGGGGTGGCCCGTCGCCCTGGTGGTGGGCCAGGGAGTGGCAGAGGAAGTTGTCATCATCGCGTTTTTCGAACCCATCCTGGCGCAAATGCGCGCCCCTTGACTCCTTGCGCGCCAGGGCCGAATGCGCCATGGCCTCGGCCACCTGGAGGGTGTGGCCCAGTTCGATGGCGGTGAGCCATTCGGTATTGAAGCAGCGCCCCCGGTCATCCAGCTTCACGCCCCGGTGATAGCGGTCCCGCAGGGCCGACAGGCGTTCGCAGGCCTGCCCCATGCGCTCGGCATCGCGGACGATGCCGACGCCGGACTCCATGATGTCGTGCATTTCCGCGCGTATCACCGCCACCCGTTCGCCCTCGGTGGTATCGAGCATCTTCAGGTGCCGGGCTTCGGCCTCGTTTGCCTGGGCTTCCAGGTTGGCGGGCGCGGTGGTGGTCTCCCGGGCCAGTCGTGCCGCCGACTCGCCAGCGGCGCGACCGAAGACCAGCAGCTCGGCCAGCGAGTTGGAGCCCAGCCGGTTGGCGCCGTGGATGCCCACGCTGGCGCATTCGCCGGCGGCGAACAGGCCTTGCAGCGGGGTGGCACCATTCACGTCGCAGGGTACGCCGCCCATGGTGTAGTGCACGGCAGGCCGGACGGGGATGGGGCTGTCCACCGGATCGGTGGCGGCGAAGGTGAGTGCCAGTTCACGGATCATGGGCAGGCGTTCCATGATCTTCTTCTCGCCCAGATGCCGCAGGTCCAGATGCACGGCGCTGCCGTTGGGTGTGTTGATCGTGCGACCGGCCTGATCCTCGTGCCAGAAGGCCTGGGAAACCCGGTCGCGGGGGCCCAGTTCCATGGCCCGTGGGCGAGGCCAGGGATCCAGCGGGCCCATGCCGTAGTCCTGCAGATAGCGGTAACCGTCCTTGTTCAGCAGGATGCCGCCTTCACCGCGGGCCCCCTCGGTGATCAGGATGCCTGAGCCGGGCAGGGCCGTGGGGTGCCATTGCACGAACTCCATGTCCCGCAGGGGAACACCCTGGGCATAGGCCATTCCCATGCCCTCACCGGTGACGATGCCGGCATTGGTGTTCTGCCCGAAGACGCGACTGGCCCCACCGGTGGCCAGGATCACCGCCTTGCAGCGCAGCAGTACACTCTCGCCGGTGGCGATGTTGAAGGCCAGCACCCCCTGGACCCGCCCATCTTCCACCAGCAGATCCGTGCAGAAGAATTCATCAAAGCGCCGGATGGACGGGTACTTGAGCGAGGTCTGGAACAGGGTGTGGAGGATATGGAAACCGGTCTTGTCGGCGGCAAACCAGGTGCGTGGCGACTTCATGCCCCCGAAATAGCGCACATTGATGCCGCCATCGTCCTGGCGGCTCCAGGGGCAGCCCCAATGTTCCAGCTGGGTCAGTTCCCGGGTGCACTGGCCGATGAAGTATTCCACCACATCCTGTTCGCACAGCCAGTCACCGCCGGAAACGGTGTCTTCGAAGTGCTTGTCCAGGGTGTCGTCCGGGTGGATCACCCCGGCGGCTCCCCCTTCGGCGGCCACGGTGTGGCTGCGCATGGGGACCACCTTGGAGACCAGGGAAATGGTCAGCTCCGGGTCTGACTCAGCGGCCGCGATGGCCGCCCGTAGCCCGGCGCCGCCGCCACCGATAATGACCAGATCAGATTCAATCGCATCCATCCTGCTCAACCTTGTCTCCCGATGAGGGTTTGCGTTAGCGCAACATAACTTATCATGCCATTAGAGGATATGTGCCCGCCAAGTTCAAATCCCGGGCCCTGGATGGTCAGGGGTTCGTCCCGGGCGCTCAAGTTGGCTATGATCTGCGCTGCGCCAGCGCAGCACCATCCACCTTGAGTACCGGGACAGCATGAAGCGGCTAAGAACCCACTATGAAAACCTGCAGGTGACCGAGAATGCCAGTCAGGAGGTCATAAGGGGGGCGTACAAGTTTCTTTCACAGAAATGGCATCCGGACAAGAACCAGCAGCAGCGGGAGAAGGCGGAGCGGGTCACCAAGATCCTCAATGATGCCTACAACGTGCTCTCCGACCCGGACCAGCGCCGCGCCCACGACGAATGGATTGCCGAGCAGCGCACCGTACGCAAGCTGGCGGATCAGTCCGCCCAGCCGGGCGGCGCCAGTTCCAGGAACTACGTCTACCATTATTCCTATGCCCTCAGCCCGGAACTGGCGGGGCATCGGGAGCGGTACATCAGCCTCAATGACGGCACCGTGATGGATGTGCGCACCGGCTTGCACTGGTTTTGCCATTCCGTGGGCGAACGCTGGCATGCCGGGGGCATCTTCACGGGTACGCCCCAATTGCATGATGCCGAACTGGCCGCGGCCCTGCCGGCGCGGGTGAATACCGGCCAGGGGCAGGGCCGGTTCAAGGACTGGCGTCTACCCAGCGAGAAGGAGCTGAAGTCGCTGTACACCCGCAAGGGGATCAGTCTGCGGCGCTCCCTGGATGACTCGATCTTTTCCATCGATGACAAGGGTCCCTACTGGACGCTGACCGACAACCCCTGGCTGTACGACAACGTGCCCCGGGTGGTCATCCTGCAGGGGGAGGGGCAGCGCGGGGATGGCGATCTGGTGCTGGCCCGCGCGCGCCTGGTGCGTGGCCCTGACCACGCCATGCTGGCCGAGTTGATGCACCAGATTGCCACCGATTATCTGGCCCGGGGGGAGCGCCAGGAGGCCATCAAACACTTCCAGCGCTCGCTGGAGCTGGCCGAACAGGCGAGCGGCGTCGAGGAGAGCAATATCATGATCCTCATGCGCGACCTGGCCCTGGCCTATTTCGAATCCCAGCAGCCTTCCGAGGCGGAGGCCTGGCTGCGCCGGGTGCTGGAACGCAAGCGGCACCACCACGGCCCGGACCATCTGGAGGTATTCAAGGCCATGGTGGACCTGGCCTGCCTGCACAAGTCGCTGGGCAACTTCCGGGCCGCCCTGGATGACCTTTCCCAGGCCTACGGTGTTCTGAGGCGCCTGGAGAACGTCAGTCAGTGCATGACGCTGGGTGTGCTGTATGACCTGGTGGCCCTGCAGATCATGCATGGGGAGCACCGCAAGGCGGAAACCCTGATCAGTCGGTATCTTGAGCACTCCGAGGGGTCGGACCTGGGGGCCTTCCCGGAGCGCACGAACGTGTTGTTCATCATTCTGGGGTTATTGCGTTCCAGTTCCGGGCAGGGGGTGGGTGACCCTCAGCATCTTTACCGGACGTTTCTGGAATTTTCTCCGCCTCCGGTGGAGGAGGCAGAGGACTTTACGCGAGTGGGGGTGTGAGGGCCTCAATTGTGAAACAGGGCGATATTCTGCGTCGGAATCTCCAGTCGCCAGCCATGGCGCCGGGCAATCCAGGCCAGGGTGTCTGGTGAGTAGAAGCAGATGTGGGTAGGGTCGCGCCGGTAATGCCAGCGGGGAAAATGCGCGTCTGCGGGACGAAAACCCGTCATCACCCCCAGCCACCCTCCCGGGCGCAGCAGGGCGCTCAGGCGCTCGAACTCCAGCCCCGGGGCCCGGAAATGCTCGGCGGTTTCACTACAGGTGATGAAATCGTAGTGCTGGGTCAGGGCAGCCTGATCCGGGAAGAAGACCGGGTCGTAATACCGGGTGGGAAAGCCCTTTTCTTCCAGCATCCGCGATAGGGCAGGCCCCGGACCGCAACCGTAATCCAGGCCTCTGGCCCCGGCGCTCAACCGGGGCCAGAGGGCGTCGCTCAGGCGCGACAGAAACGCACGGTAACCGGCATCCCCGGGATCATTGCGGTGGCTGGCATAGTACTCCCTCTCTCCCGCAACGGAGAGCCAGCGCACCGGGTCGAGCCAGACCAGACGGCAGTCACTGCACAGGAAATAGTCGCTCGTGTTCACGTGAGCGTAGAGCCAGGGGCGTGACTTCCCGCACAGGGGGCAGGGCATGCCCTCAGCGACGCCCCATGCCCCTCAGGCGGGCGGGTTCGATGATCTCGATCCAGTAGCCATCCGGGTCGGTGACAAAGGCCACGTCCTTCAGGCCACCTTCGTCCGGGCGCTTGACGAACGGCACCTGATTGTCGTCCAGCCAGCGCACGGCCACGTCCAGATCCGGCACCGAGAAGCAGATGTGCCCAAACCCCTGGGGCTCCGAGTTGCCATCGTGGTAGCTGAAATCCGCCTGCTTTTCCGTGCCCCAGTTATGGGTGAGTTCCAGGATGCCTTCCTGGTTGAAGGTCCACTCGGTCCGCTTCGCCTCATCCTCCGGGGGGGCTTGCCGTCCTCGAGTCGGGCCAGGAAGTACAGCGAGAACTCCAGTTCGGGAAAATCCAGGCGACGCAGCAGACGCATGCCGAACACCTGGCTGTAGAAGGCCAGGGCACGCTCCGGGTCCTTGATGCGCAGCATGCAGTGGTTGAGGCGAAAGCCCCGGGTCTGGGGGGCGACGGATTTGGTGATGCCAGGTTCCTGTTCGGTATCGAATGCCATGAGAACTCCCATCGTTTGCTGGTTTCCCTATCAGGGACAGGATCTGGAAGGGGCGAGTTTCATCCTTGGCCGCATCTTACCCCGGGAGACCTGGATTGAGTATGCTGGACCTTCACCCGTGTTTCAGGAGTAAGGACCAATGGCAGAAGAAACCCCCGCGCCCGTGAGCCCCAACCCACATTCGGATGATCTGCTGATGCCCAAGGTGGTCTACATCCTTTATATCCTGGGGCCCTTTGTCAGTTTCACCGGCATCATCGGGGTGATCATCGCCTATATCTACCAGGGCTCGGCCCCGGACTGGATCAAGACGCATTACCGGTTCCAGATCCGCACCTTCTGGATGGGCCTGGCTTTTCTGATCCCGGGTATTCTGCTCACTGCGGTATTCATCGGCTGGCTTGTCCTGCTGTTCTGGGCCATCTGGCTCATCGTGCGCTCCGTGAAGGGCATGAAGACCCTGGGGGAACGCCAACCGGTGGAACATGTGGAGCGCTGGTCTTTCTAAGGCTGCACAAGTCGAAGAAGTGGAGGTACCACAGCATGAGGCATCGTTATCACAAGCTGTCCGTGGCGTTGGCAATCGCCATGGGTGTTGCGGGTACGGTCTCCGCCCAGGAAGTGGTGAGGGAAGGGATCAGCACTGAATACCAGAGTTTTAACCTGGTGAGGGTGGCCTCCGGGCTCTCGCATCCCTGGGCCGTGGCCTTTCTGCCGGATGGACGCAAGCTGGTGACTGAGCGCTCGGAGGGGATGGTGGTGATCGATGAGGGTACCAAGACCCGTGTCACGGGCCTGCCGGACTTTCACGCCACCAATCAGGGAGGCATGCTGGATGTGGTGTTGCACCCGGCCCACGAGGATAACGGCTGGATCTACATTACCTACTCCAAGGGGGATCGGCAGGGCACGGTTCCCGCTCTGATACGGGCCAGGCTGGAGGGCCACGAGCTGGTGGACGTGGAACATCTGTTCGAATCCAACGAGTACACGCAGCCGGGCCGCCATTACGGCTCCCGGGTGCTGTTCCTGGAGGATGGCACCTTGCTGATGACCATCGGCGATCGGGGCGCCGAGCCTCCCCGGGCACAGGATACCCTGGATCATTCGGGGAGCGTGGTGAGGCTGAACGATGATGGCTCCGTGCCGGATGACAACCCGTTTGTGGGGGATGATGCCTACGCGCCGGAAATCCATGCCTACGGCCTGCGCAACATCCAGGGGATCGCCCTGCACCCGCAGACGGGGGAGGTCTGGGCGACGGATCACGGCCCCCGCGGCGGCGATGAACTCAACCTGATCGAAGCGGGCAACAACTATGGTTGGCCCAAGGTGACCCTGGGCCGGGATTATCGCACCGAGGAGCAGTTCCCGGATGCCGAGGCCCGTCGCAAGGAAGACATGACTGATCCGGTGTTCGAGTTCCTGCCCACGCTGGCGCCTTCCGGGTTGGCCGTGGTGGACAGCGACCGCTTTTCAGCCTGGGATGGCAACCTGCTGGCCGGGGGGTTACGTGCCCAGCGGATTCTGAGGCTGGTGGTGGAGGATCAAACGGTGATTCACGCGGAAGAGTTGCTGCACAAGGATGTGGGGCGCGTGCGGGATGTACGTCAGGGGCCGGATGGTTATCTCTACGTGCTCAGTGATGAATCCGATGGCGGGCTCTATCGGCTGGAGCCCCGGTAAGGTCCGGTAAAGTAAAAAGCCCCTCTCCCGCTTTCGGGAAAGGGGCCAGGACCTGGCGCAGGTCTTACTGCAGCCAGGCGTCTACCACATCGCGGTTCTGCTCCACCCACTTCTTGGCGTTTTCGTAGGGGTCACCGCCTTCTTCGTTCATGACCATCAGGTCGGCCACCTGGTCCGTGGTCCACTGGAAGTTATCCAGGATGGCGTAGGCTTCAGGCATGTCGTCCTTCAGGCCGGTGCGCACCACCGTGTGAATGGCCTCTTCACCGCCGAACACGCCCTTGGAATCTTCCAGGTACTTCAGGTCCCAGCGACCTTCCTTCCAGTGCGGGGTCCAGCCGGTGACCACCACCCAGTCGTCGGTGCGAATGGCGTTGGAGAGCACGCCGGTCATGGTGGCGTCGGAACCTTCCACCAGACGCAGATTCAGGTCGTATTCATCGATGACCGTCTCGGTGGTGCTCATGATGCCGGCGCCTGGGTCGATGCCGATGATCTGACGACCGAAACGTGCAGCGTTATCATTGAGCTCATCGATGGAGTCAATCTCCACGTAGGTGGGGACCATCATGCCAATCCGGGTGCCTTCCAGGTTCGGTCCCAGATCTTCCACGCGGTCACCCACTTCTTCCACATAGCTGGCGTGGGTGGTGGGCAGCCAGGCGGCCACGAAGACATCCTGGTCGCCCGTGGCCACGGATTGCCACATGGCGGCGGCACTCACGGAAGTGGTGCGCACGTCATAACCGGCTTCTTCCAGGACCACGCGCATCACGTTGGTGCTGGCCACGGCGTCGGCCCATTCCACGTAGGGAATATTCACCCGGCCTTTGTCAGCGGCAGCGGCAAATGGGACAGCCGCCAGGCCAAAGGCCAGGCAGCTGCCGGCCAACATTTTGGGAAGATTGCGCTTGAAATGCTTACTCATTGATACCCTCCATACAGAATTTGAGGCGCCTTTGAAGTCGCGCCCGGCTGCTTGAGCCTGATTTTCATGATACACATTATCAGCCATGGGGAAAAAAGCCCCCTTGAAAAGCTTGGTTTTACGTAATGCCCGAATGTCCTCTCCCACCCCTGTGCCCCTCAAGTGATTCGCCTGGTCTGCTGGTGGGGCTCGGGTGTCAGCGAAACCTATCCCGAGAGACCCTGGAGGCCGCTCTGCGTGAGGCTCTGGGGCGGGTGGGCGCGTGCCTGGAGGCCGTCGTTGTCCTGGCCACCCTGGATGCCCGGGCACGGGAGCCTGCCATCACCACTCTGGCCTCGGAACGAGGTTGGGCAGTGCATGCCTATCCGTCCGAGGCCCTGGCTGGGGTCCACGTACCCCATCCGTCCGAACGGCTGCGTCAGCTCACGGGGACCGCCTCGGTGGCGGAGGCCGCTGCCATTCTGGCTTCCGGAGCAGGGCAGGGGCGCATGATTCTGGAGAAGTATCCGTATCGGGGGGCGGACGGGGGGCATGTGACCGTGGCAATCGTCCAACTGAATCCATCATGTGTCAGTGAGGGGCCTTGATCCTGCCTATCCCCGCAAGATACCTGCCCTGGATTCTGGGTCTGCTGGGCGTGTTCCTGGGTACGGCCACGTGGGTTGCATTCCAGTTTGGGGGCGACATCGTTCGCTGGGTGGGCGGTTTTCAGGGGCAACTGGTCTCTGGAGTGGATGCCCGCCCGGTGCTGGCTGGAGTCATTTATGTATTGGTGGTGACCTTTGGCAAGGTCACGCCGTTTCCCGGCGGATTTCTGCTCATGCTCTCTGGTGGGTTTCTGTTCGGGGCCCCGGTCGGGGCGGTGTTGAGCGCCCTGGGGTCGGCCTTCAGCGCCGTGATGGTGGGGGCCATGGGACGATGGTTGTTTTTCGATGCCATTCATCGACGCTGGGGGAGTCACCTGGCGCGCTTCGAGGACACGGTGGCCACCAACGGCTTCAATTTCATCCTGGCCGCCCGGCTGTTCCCCATTGTGCCCGCGTGGATCATCAACCTGATGCCGGTGGTCTTTCCCATTCCCTTCCGGCACGTATGGATTGCGACCTTCCTGGGGCTCGTCCCCATATCGTTCGTGGTCGCCAGTCTGGGTGAGGGCCTGTCCAACCTGGCTCAGGTGGAAGATCTGAGCCCGTCCGATGTGTTCAGGCCTTCACTGCTGTTGCCCCTGGCGGGGCTGGCCCTGCTGGCCCTGGCACCCAGTGCCGTCAGGCTCTGGCGTCAACGCCGCCGTGATCGTGGGGTGGATTGATGTTAATCTGAGGATTCTAATCAGGTATTGTCCATCCACGACACTTGGAAGGTTGCACCATGTCCACTGCGCCCGTGCTGGAATCCATGACGTCCCCTGTGGCCTTCGACAATCGCTACGCCCGCTTGCCGGAGCGCTTCTTTGCCCGTATGAACCCAACGCCCGTGGCATCCCCCCGGCTCAAGGCCCTCAATGCAGGGTTGTGTCGAGAGCTGGGCATCGACCCGGACGCCCTGTCGGAGGAGGGGTGGGCTCAGACGCTGGCTGGCAATACCTTGCTGCCTGGCTCCGAGCCCCTGGCCATGGCCTACGCAGGTCATCAGTTCGGCCACTTCGTGCCGCAGCTGGGCGATGGTCGGGCCCTGCTGCTGGGTGAGGTGGTGGATCCGACGGGGGCACGACGGGATATTCAGCTCAAGGGGGCCGGCCCTACACCGTTTTCCCGAAGGGGGGATGGTCGTGCGGCACTAGGGCCTGTGTTGCGCGAATATCTGCTCAGCGAAGCCATGCATGCCATGGGCATTCCCACCACCCGGGCCCTGGCCATGGTCACCACCGGTGAGGCTGTGTATCGGGAGGAGCCGTTGCCCGGCGCCGTGCTGACCCGGGTGGCCCGCAGCCACATCCGCGTGGGTACCTTCCAATACTTTGCGGCACGCGGTGATCACGCCGCAGTAAGGTCCCTGGCGGATCATGTGATCGAGCATCATTATCCCGATGCCCAGGGGGCATCGTCCCCGTATCTTGCCCTGCTGGAGTCGGTGGCCGAGCGTCAGGCCGAACTGGTGGCCCGCTGGATGCTGGTGGGCTTCATCCATGGCGTGATGAACACGGATAACATGGCCGTCTCCGGGGAGACCATTGATTATGGTCCCTGCGCCTTCATGGATACCTACCATCCCGGCACCGTGTTCAGTTCCATCGATCAGCGGGGACGCTATGCCTTCGCCAATCAACCGGAGATTGCCCAATGGAATCTGGCCCGACTGGCTGAGACCCTGCTGCCACTGATCGATGATGACGCATCCAGGGCCATCGACCAGGCCACGCAGATCCTGGAGGCCTTCCCGTCCAGGATCTCCACGCACTGGCTGGCCGGCATGCGCAGCAAGCTGGGACTTCAGACGGAAGAAGACAGCGATCTGGAACTGGTGCGTGAACTGCTGGATGTGATGCGCAAGCAGGAAGCAGACTTCACCCTGACCTTCCGTCATCTGAGTGACCTGGCCGCGGGTGTGGAGGTCCATACCCGTGTCAGGTCCCTGTTCAATCATGCCCAGCCCTTCGATGTCTGGCTGCCCTGCTGGCAGGCCCGGGTGGCCCGTGAACCCGATGGGGCAGGTGAGCGCGGGGCCCGCATGCGGCGCGCGAACCCGGCGTACATCCCGCGCAACCATCGCGTGGAGCAGGCCATTGTTGCCGCCGTCACCGAGGCGGACTTTGGTCCGTTCGAGCATCTGCTTGGCCTTGTCACGCAGCCATTTGATGAACATCCCGGCGAGGAGGCCTTCATGCTGCCGGCCCGGCCGGAGGAACGCGTCCACCAGACCTTCTGCGGTACCTGAGGGGTGGTGATTCATTCATGTTCATGGAAAGCGCCCGGGTTAGGATGAGGGCGGCCAGCGATCCCAAGGAGCCTTTTGATCTTATGCAGAGCCCGTGCATCCATGTTTGCCAGACTGAAGAGGGTCGGTGCATCGGCTGCGGCCGCACCATCCTGGAAATCGCCGCCTGGACGCGGTTCACCGATGGTGAACGTCAGGTGATCATGGACCGGGTCCGCGACGAGGGCTACGGGGACGCACCGCCCGAGGCACCCACTCCTGACCCGGGTTCCCAGGCTTCAGACGAGGAGGAAAATGCGGAGCCGGAGAATGACCCTGGCATTCCCCGCGAGATCCAGATTACCGGCGCCGACCGGCACCGCCCTGAGTCGGTCTGTATCGACGGCATTCGTTACGGTGAGCAGATCGTCGATCTGGTCAAGGCCTTACAGGCCATTGCCGAGGGTGGGCATGATGCCGCCTCCTGTCGATCCATCGCCGTTCGGGCCCTGCAACGTCCCGCCCGCCGCCGCTGAACCGCCTTGTCTTGAGGGCCGTAATCCTTTAGCCTGACCACTATTCTCGGATTCAATCCCTCCGGGAGAAACGATACGCAGCCCAGGCTGCAAACCCCGCCCCTGACGGGCCCATGGTTTGCGGCCTTTTTAGTGGGGATCACCCCCGAATACAGCAACGCGCACGACCCCGCGTACAGGTCGGCGCAGGAGACTCCTGATATGCCCGTAATCACCCTTCCCGACGAAAGCCAGCGCCGCTTTGACGAACCCGTAAGCGTGGCCGATGTGGCCGCCGATATCGGTCGTGGTCTGGCCAAGGCCACCCTGGCCGGCAAGGTGGATGGTCGCCTGGTGGATGCCAGCCATCGCATCAATGAGGATGCCCGTCTGGCCATCGTCACCGACCGCGATCCTGAAGGGGTGGAAATGATCCGTCATTCCACCGCCCACCTCATGGCCCATGCTGTGAAGAGCCTGTTCCCCAGCGCCCAGGTGACCATCGGTCCGGTGATCGATGATGGCTTTTATTACGATTTCGCCTTCGAACGGCCCTTCCACCCGGAAGATCTGGAGAAGATCGAGGCCAGGATGAAGGAGCTGGCCAAGGCCGACATTCCCGTTGAGCGTCGAGTGATGCCCCGGGATGAGGCGGCGGAGTTCTTCCGTGCCCAGGGCGAGGAATACAAGGCCCGCATCATTGAGGACATCCCCCAGAACGAGGACATCTCCCTGTACACCCAGGGCGACTTCGTGGATCTGTGCCGTGGCCCCCACGTACCCAGCACCGGCAAGCTCAAGGCCTTCAAGCTGACCAAGGTGGCTGGTGCCTATTGGCGGGGCGATTCCAAAAACGAAATGCTCCAGCGCATCTACGGCACCGCCTGGCCCAACAAGCAGCAGCTGGAAGACTACCTGCACCGCCTGGCCGAGGCGGAGCGCCGGGACCATCGTCGCATTGGCCAGGAGCTGAACCTGTTCTCGATCCAGGACGAGGCCGGCGGCGGCCTGGTGTTCTGGCACCCCAACGGGGCCCGCATCCGCCGTGTGGTGGAGCAGTTCTGGTACGACATGCATGAGCGGGCGGGCTACGAATTCCTCTACACCCCGCATATTGCCAACCTGGAACTGTGGAAGACCTCCGGTCACGCCGACTTCTACGGCGAGTCCATGTACGAACCCATGGAAGACGATAACCAGGCCTTCCAGCTCAAACCCATGAACTGCCCGTTCCACGTGCTGGTGTACAAGGATCGTCTGCGTTCCTACCGGGATCTGCCCCTGCGCTGGGCGGAGATGGGTACGGTCTATCGCCGGGAGATGTCCGGTGCCCTGCATGGACTGATGCGGGTTCGCGGGTTCACCCAGGACGACGCCCACATCTTCTGCCGTGAGGACCAGATCGAGGATGAGATCCTGCGCATCCTGGATCTCACCCTGGATGTGCTGCGGGCCTTCGGCTTCGATGACTTTGACATCAACCTGTCCACGCGCCCCGACAAGGCGGTGGGTTCGGACCATATCTGGGAGCATGCCACCGCGGCATTGCGGGCTGCCCTGGAGAAGAAGGGCCTGGAGTATGAGCTGGATGAAGGTGGTGGCGCCTTCTATGGCCCGAAGATCGACATCAAGATCCGCGACGCCATTGGCCGTCAGTGGCAGTGCTCCACCGTGCAGCTGGATTTCAACCTGCCGGAACGGTTCGATCTGGAATATGTGGCCGATGACAATCAGCGCCGTCGTCCCATCATGGTCCACCGCGCCCTGCTGGGCTCCGTGGAACGTTTCTTCGGCGTGCTCATCGAACACTACGCTGGATCCTTCCCCCTTTGGCTGGCACCCGTGCAGGCCCAGGTGCTCACCATCACCGATCGGCAGGACGATTATGCCCGGGAAGTGGTGCAAACCCTGCGAGCGCAAGGCCTTAGAGCTGAAATGGACTTGAGAAACGAGAAGATCGGCTTTAAAATCCGCGAGCACACTTTGCAGCGGGTGCCCTACCTTCTGGTTTTGGGAGACCGGGAGATGGAAACCCGATCCGTGGCCGTAAGGTCCCGCACCGGGCAAGACCTGGGAACCATGGACCTGGATGCCCTCATCCAGCGTTTGTCCCGGGAAGTGGCAGATCGCGGCCGAACCATTGTGGAGGATTAAAGTATCAGCGCTGGAAAAGAGAACCGACTGAACGAGCAGATCAGCGTCCCGCAGGTCCGCCTCATCGCCGAGGACGGAGAAAACCTGGGGGTCATGCAGACTCGCGACGCCATGAAGATTGCCGAAGAGGCTGAACTCGACCTGGTCGAGATCGTGCCCACCGCAGATCCACCGGTTTGCCGGGTAATGGATTACGGCAAGTTCAAGTTCGAGCTGAGCAAGAAGACGCAAGCTGCCAAGAAGAATCAGAAACAGGTTCAGATCAAGGAAGTGAAGTTTCGCCCGGGCACCGATGAGGGCGACTATAACGTCAAGATCCGAAATCTCACCCGGTTTCTGGAACACGGCGACAAGTGCAAGGTCACCATCCGCTTCCGTGGTCGTGAAATGGCCCACCAGGAATTGGGCGGCAAGCTGCTGGACCGGATCGAGAAGGATCTGGAAGAGCTTGCCACCGTGGAGCAGCGGCCCAAGATGGAAGGTCGCCAGATGATCATGGTGCTCGGCCCGAAGAAGAAGTGATGAATAAAACGGATGCACGGGTTCCGGTACACCTGTGTGTCCTGATCAACAGGACCGCCGTGAAGGCGGCCTTACCAGGAGTTCGAAGATGCCGAAGATGAAGACCAACCGGGGCGCCGCCAAGCGCTTCACCAAGACCGGGGCGGGCGCGTTCAAGCGCGGCCAGTCCCATCGTCGTCACATCCTGACGAAGAAGAGCACCAAGCGTAAGCGCCATTTGCGCGCGGCCTCCCATGTCCATCCTTCGGATGTGGCTGCCGTTCGCCAGATGCTGCCCCACCGCTAAACCGATTCTTCATCAGGAGTACGAGAGATGCCCCGAGTCAAAAGAGGTGTAACCGCCCACGCCCGGCACAAAAAGGTGCTGAAGAAGGCGAAGGGTTACTATGGTGCCCGCGGTAACGTCTATCGCGTTGCTGTCCAGGCCGTCACCAAGGCCGGTCAGTATGCCTATCGCGACCGTCGTCAGCGTAAGCGCCAGTTCCGCGCCCTGTGGATTGCCCGTATCAATGCGGCTGCCCGCCAGTTCGACCTGTCCTACAGCCGCATGATTCACGGCCTGGACAAGGCTGGAATCGAAATCGACCGCAAGGTGCTGGCCGATCTGGCCGTGCATGACATTGCCGCTTTCGGTCGCATTGCCGAAAAGGCCAAGGCTGCCCTTTAATTTGCACCCTTAGGGGGCGCGCGACGTAAAAGGGGAAAGGCCTTGCCTTTCCCCTTTTTTGTTTTCACTGCCAACGACGGAAAGCATCACGTGGAATCCCTCTCCAAACTGACCGAAGCGGCGCTCAATGCCATCAAGGGCGCCAAGGATCTGCGCAATCTCGAAGACCTGCGCGTCCACTTTCTGGGCAAGAAGGGCGTGATCACCGAGCAACTCAAGACCCTCGGATCCCTGCCGGTGGAACACCGCAAGCAGGCGGGGCAGGCCATCAATCAGGCCAAGCAATTGGTCAATCACGCCCTGGATCAGCAGCGCAGCGTGCTGGAAGCGGCCGCCCGTGAGGCACGTTTGGCCTCCGAGACAGTGGATGTCACCCTGCCGGGACGTCGCCAGGAGTCGGGTGGCCTGCATCCGGTCACGCTGACCATTGAGCGCATGGAGCAATTGCTGGGGCAGTTTGGTTTCCATGTTGCCGAAGGCCCGGAGGTGGAGGACGACTACCACAACTTCGCGGCCCTCAATATTCCCTCGCATCACCCGGCCCGGGCGATGCACGATACCTTCTATTTCGACGCCGGCACCCTGCTGCGCACCCACACCTCGCCGGTGCAGGTGCGGGTGATGGAGGGGCAGGCTCCGCCGCTTCGCATCATTGCCCCGGGGCGCGTGTATCGCTGCGACTCCGATCTGACCCACAGCCCCATGTTCCACCAGGTGGAAGGACTGCTGGTGGATGAGGGCGTCACCTTTGCCCAGTTGCGTGGCGTGCTGGATGCCTTCCTGAAAGCCTTTTTCGAGCAGGACGACCTGCAGACGCGCTTCAGGCCGTCCTACTTCCCCTTCACCGAGCCATCGGCTGAAGTGGACATCCAGTGCGTGCATTGCGGCGGAAACGGGTGCCGGGTGTGCAAGCACACCGGCTGGCTGGAGGTCATGGGCTGCGGCATGGTGCATCCCAATGTCTTCGAGCATGTGGGCATCGACAGCGAACGCTACACCGGCTTTGCCTTCGGCCTGGGGGTGGAACGCATGGCCATGCTGCGCTACGGCGTGAACGACCTGCGTCTGTTCTTCGATAACGACGTCCGCTTCCTGCGCCAGTTCGTCTAGTTAAAGGGTAGTCATTCATGAGAATCAGCAATCATTGGCTCGGCCAGTGGGTGGACCATGGCCTGACCGTGGAAGAACTGGGGCATCGCCTGACCATGGCCGGCCTGGAACTGGATGCCATCGAACCCGCGGCCGGTTCGTTTACCGGTGTTGTGGTGGGGCAGGTGCTCTCGGTGAAGCCGCATCCGGACGCCGATAAACTGCGTCTGTGCCTGGTGAACGATGGCGGCGGCGAACCGGTACCCGTGGTCTGTGGTGCCCCCAATGTCTACGAGGGGATGAAGGTTCCCTTTGCGCCGGTGGGTGCCACGCTGCCCAATGATTTCAAGCTCAAGAAGGTCAAGCTACGGGGTGCCCCATCCCACGGGATGCTCTGCTCTGCCCGTGAACTGGGCCTGTCCGAGGCCAGCGATGGCCTGATGGAACTGCCGGCGGATACGTCCGTGGGGCAGGACCTGCGCGAACTCCTCAGCCTGGATGACCAGATTCTTGAGGTGGACCTGACTCCCAACCGGGCCGACTGCCTGAGCCTGTCGGGGGTCGCCCGTGAGGTGGCCACCCTGACGAAGAAGCCACTCAAGGCCGTGGAAACCACGCCGGTTGAGGCCGCCTGCGATGACACCTTCCCGGTGCGCCTGGATGCCCCCGCGGACTGCCCCCGTTACGCCGGCAGGGTGGTGCGTGGCGTGGACGCCACCGCACCCACGCCCATCTGGATGCAGGAAAGGCTGCGCCGCGCTGGTATCCGCAGTCTGGGGCCCCTGGTGGATGTGACCAATTACGTGATGCTGGAACTGGGTCAGCCCATGCATGCCTTCGATCTGTCGGTATTGCGGGGCACCCTCATCGTGCGCCGGGCCCATGAGGGCGAAGTGCTCAAGCTTCTGGATGCGAAGGATCTCACCCTGAGCGGTGATGATCTGGTGATCGCCGACGAGCAGAAGTGCCTGGCCCTGGCGGGCATCATGGGCGGTGCGACCAGCGGAGTGACCGACGCTACCCGGGATGTCTTCCTGGAATCGGCCCACTTTGCCCCCATGGCAGTGGCGGGTCGGGCCCGTCACCATGGTTTGCATACCGATTCCTCCCATCGTTTTGAACGGGGTGTGGATCCTGAACTGCCGTCCCGGGCCCTGGAACGTGCCACGCAGCTGCTCTGTGAGATTGCTGGAGGGCAGCCGGGGCCCGCACAGGTTACCCAGAGTGAAGGGCATCTTCCGGTGCGCAACACGATCGAATTTCGGCCTGTGCGTACCAATGAGTTGCTGGGTGCGGACATCAGCCCGCAGGCCATGCAGGAGATCCTGACCCGTCTGGGCTGCCAGGTAAACGATGCGCAGACCTCCTGGCAGGTGACCCCCCCGTCGTTCCGCTTCGATCTGGCCATCGAGGCAGATCTGGTGGAAGAGATTGCCCGGGTACACGGTTACGACGATCTGCCCACTCAACTGCCTGCGGTACAACCCCAGGTGACCTGGCTGGACGAGGCGCGGGTGCCGGCGCGTCGCATGCGTGCCTGCCTGACGGATCTGGGTTATCTGGAGGCAGTGACCTTCAGCTTTGTGGATCAGGAGTTGCAGGCCCGCTTTGCCCCGGGCGTGGCCCCGTTGAAGCTCGCCAATCCCATCTCCTCGGAGTTGGCGGTGATGCGTACCAGTTTGTGGCCGGGGCTGGTGAAGGCGGCACAATACAATCTCAATCGCCAGCAGGAGCGCTTGCGCCTGTTCGAAATCGGCCTGAGTTTTGTGCCCGAAGGTAATGAGCTCAAACAGGAAAAGATGATTGCAGGGCTGGTCTGTGGCCCGGCATGGCCCAATCAGTGGGGACAGCCGGACCGCACCGCCGACTTCTTCGACATGAAGGGGGATGTGGAGTCTCTGCTGGGGCTGGCTGGCCTGGAGCGACGCGTGCAATGGCAGGCCTGTGAGCATCCGGCCCTGCATCCCGGTCAGTCCGCCGAGCTGCGCCTGGATGGCCAGGTCGTCGGTTGGGCAGGCACCCTGAGCCCGGACCTGGAAGACTGGCTGGACCTGGACACCAGCATGTATCTGTTCGAGTTGAAGCTGGAGGCCATCAGCCGGGGTCACGTGCCCAGGTTCCGGGGGCAGAGCCGGTTCCCGGCCATCCGTCGGGACCTGGCAGTGCTGGTGGATGAGGCCGTGCCGGCCGCCCGGGTGGTGCAGGTGATCGAGTCCATGGACTACAGCGCCCTTCAACAGGTGAGCCTGTTCGATGTGTATACCGGAAAAGGTGTACCTGAAGGAAGAAAAAGCCTGGCTTTGGGCTTGATTTTACAGGATTTATCCAGCACTCTAACCGACAGTCAGGTGGACGACATGATCGCTGCTGTCGTGGACAAATTACAAAAAGAGGTTGGGGCGACCCTCAGGGCTTGAGCAATGGCACTGACCAAGGCGGAAATGGCAGAGCAACTCTTCGATGAGTTGGGGCTCAACAAGCGTGAGGCCAAGGAACTCGTCGAGTTGTTCTTTGAGGAAGTGCGCACTGCGCTGGAGCGAGGCGAACAGGTAAAATTGTCGGGTTTCGGCAATTTTACGCTTCGCGACAAGAACCAGCGTCCCGGGCGAAATCCCAAGACAGGCGAAGAGATCCCGATATCTGCCCGCCGCGTGGTGACTTTCCGCCCCGGGCAAAAACTCAAGGCGAGGGTCGAGTCTTATGCTGGAAGCGGGCAATAACAGCGAACTGCCGGCCATCCCCGGCAAGCGCTATTTCACCATCGGCGAGGTCAGCGAGCTGTGTGGGGTGAAGCCCCATGTGCTGCGCTACTGGGAGCAGGAATTCCCATCCCTCAAGCCGGTCAAGCGCCGCGGCAACCGTCGTTACTATCAGCGTCAGGATGTCATCCTGATTCGCCAGATCCGCAGTCTGCTCTACGAGCAGGGTTACACCATCGGTGGAGCCCGGCAGAAACTCTCCGGCCAGGAAGCCAAGGAAGACACCACCCAGAGCCAGCAGATCATCCGCCAGATGCGTATCGAGCTGGAGGAGGTACTGCAGATCCTCAAGCAGAAACCACCCCAGTCGGGTGAGCATAAATAGGCCGGCATAGCCCCTTCCCAAGTCGACCTGAGTTCCCTATAATGCGGCACTTCTTCGGGGCGTAGCGCAGCCTGGTAGCGCACCTGCATGGGGTGCAGGTGGTCGGAGGTTCAAATCCTCTCGCCCCGACCAAAAGTCCTCAAAAAGCCCGGCCTTGCCGGGCTTTTTTGATTCGGCCTCTGATGAACACCCCTCATACTCAACGCAGCTGGCGCAGTGCCTTTGCCGTCTATCGCCATCCCCGGGTGATCGGCATGCTGTTCCTGGGGTTTGCCGCCGGTCTGCCGCTGCTGCTGGTGGGCGGCACCTTCACTGCCTGGTTGCGTGACCTGGGGGTGGAGCTGGCAGCCATCGGCTTTCTCAGCTGGGTGGGCATGGCCCATTCCATCAAGATCTTCTGGGCCCCGGTGGTGGACCGGCTGGCGTTGCCCCTGCTCACCCGCTGGTTTGGACGGCGCAGGGCCTGGATGCTCCTGGCGCAGGTGGTGATTGGTGGTTCGTTGCTGGGCATGGCCCTGACCGATCCCACCCAGCATCTGTGGCTGGTGGCCGTCTGGGCCGTGCTGGCCGCCTTCGGTTCCGCCACCCAGGATATCGCCATTGATGCCTATCGCATCGAGGCAGTCACTCGGGATCGACAGGGCGCCATGGCGGCCTCCTACATCTTCGGTTATCGGGTGGCCCTGCTGGCCGCCGGGGCCGGGGCCCTGCATCTGGCCGCCGTGGGTAACTGGAGCATTGCCTATGGCGTGATGGGGCTGCTCATGGGGGTGGGCCTGATCACCACGCTCATCATCCGCGAACCCGAGGTCACCGTGGATCAGACCACCCAGCGCATGGAACAGCGGGTGGTGGACTATCTGCAGCGCACCCGCCATCAGGGCTGGCGTCGGGGGCTGACCGCCTGGTTCATTGGTGCGGTGATCTGCCCCTTTGCCGATTTCATGAAACGTTTCGGCTGGGTGGCGTTGCTGATCCTTTTGTTCATCGGCACCTTCCGCATCAGCGATATCTTCATGGGGGTGATGGCCAACCCCTTCTATCTGGACCTGGGTTTCACCAAGACCCAGATCGCCAATGTGGCCGCAGCCTTTGGGCTGGCCATGACGCTCACGGGGGCGGCCCTGGGCGGCCTTCTGGTGGTGCGCTATGGCATCATGCGCATGCTCATCTTCACCGCCTTTCTGGCCCCGATCACCAATCTGACCTTCTCCTGGCTGGCCATGCTCGGCCCCGAGACGTATGGCCTGGTGGTGGCCATCATGGCGGACAACATCAGTGGTGGACTGGCCATCTCGGTGTTCATCGCCTATCTCTCCAGCCTCACCAATACGGCCTATACAGCGACCCAGTACGCCCTGTTCAGCTCCCTGATGACCCTGCCCGGGCAGTTCCTGGCCGGATTCACCGGTCTGCTGGTGGAGCATATTGACTGGTTCTGGTTTTTCGTCTCCTCGGCCCTGATCGGCATACCGGCGATCGTGCTGGCCTTTGTGCTGGCGCGCTGGGCCAACCCGGACAGGATTGAACAGCCCGGCAAATAAATCCAGCGCACCTTGCACGCCCCTTATCCCGCGCACTCATCAGGAGCCGCCGTGACCCAACCCACACTGCACCTGTTCATCCCCGGTCTGCTGCACAAGGTGCCGGAATGGCTCGCATCCTATGGAGAGGTGGGACGCTACCCGGCGTTGGAATGGCTGTTGTCCAGGGGGGATCTGCATCCCACCCGGGACTTGCCCCGCGAGACGGCCCTGTGTCGGCTCTTTGGTATCAGCGAAGGCATACCCGCCGGCGCCCTGACACGCATGGCCTGCCATCCCGACGAACCGCTCACCGGCCACTGGCTGTGTGCGGAACCCGTGTACCTGGAGGCGGGCATCGACGACCTGGTGCTGACGGAGGCCTCCCAACTGAATCTGTCATGGCCTGAGGCCGAGGCACTGGCGACGCTGGTGAATGAACATTTCACGCATCGACCCTGGACCCTGGAGGTCTCGGCGCCTGACCACTGGCATATTCATCTCCCAGGCGATGCGGGTCCGGGTCTGGAAACCACGCCGCTCTCGGCGGCGGCCGGCCAGCGCATCGGTCGACTTTTGCCCAGGAAGGGCCCCCATGCCAACGCCTGGCTGCAGGATCTGAATGAATTGCAGATGCTGTTGTATCCCGCCCCGGTAAACCAGGAGCGGGAAGGACAGGGCCGCAAACCCATCAACAGCCTCTGGATCTGGGGTCAGGATCCCCTGCCATCGACGCCGGCCCAGGCGCCGCTGGCCGCCGCATTCGGTCAGGGCCGGTTGCTTGAGGGGCTATGCCAGTGGGGCCAGGTGTCCTGCCAGCCGCTCCCTGAAAATGCTCATGCCGTGCTGGAAGGCAGCAGGGGGGATGAGCACCTGGTGGTCCTGGAGGATCTATGGGCTGCGGCAGCCTACGACGACATCGAGGGGTGGCGAAAGGGCATGGAGGTTCTTGAGCGGCAGTGGTTCGAGCCGCTTCTCAAGGCCATCCAGCAGGGGAGAGTGCGCAGTCTTCAGGTGCATGCCGGGGATGGCATGGTTGCCGTTATGGGCCCCACGGTGCGCTGGCAGTTCTGGCGTCGCCCCCGCTCATTGAATGACCTGCTGGGAGGTAACACCCCATGAAGGCTCGCCGACGACTGCAACGCCCCAGCGAAACTCCTCAGGGGGCCGATCTGCTCACCCGCCTCTATGCGCATCGGGGTATCCAGGACCCAGCGCAGATGGATCATGCCCTGACAGGCCTGGCACCCACCCAGTCACTATCCGGAGTCGCGGCCGCCAGCGCCCTGCTGCATCAGGCACTGGAAGAGGGCTGGTCGATCCTCGTGGTGGGGGACTTCGACGCCGATGGTGCCACCAGCACCGCCCTGGCGCTGCGGGCCTTGCGGGCCATGGGGGCGGCACGGGTGGATTACCTGGTGCCCAATCGCTTTGAATACGGCTATGGGCTCACCCCAGAGATCGTCGCCGTGGCCCGGGAGCGCGAACCCCGGTTGCTCATCACCGTGGACAACGGCATCTCCAGCCTGGACGGGGTGGCCGCCGCCCAGGCGGCGGGCATGAAGGTGTTGATCACGGATCACCACCTGCCCGGCCAGGATCTGCCACCTGCCGACGCCCTGGTGAATCCCAACCTCCCGGGCGATGAATTTCCCAGCAAGTCACTGGCCGGGGTGGGGGTGATCTTCTATGTGATGGCCGCACTGCGCGCCCGGTTGCGCACCACGGACTGGTTTACCCGACGCGGCGTGGCCCAGCCCAACCTGGCGGATTTGCTGGACCTGGTGGCCCTGGGTACGGTGGCCGACGTGGTGCCCCTGGATCGCAACAACCGGATACTGGTGGATCAGGGTCTGCGACGCATGCGGGCCGGACGTGCCGTACCCGGCATCCGGGCCCTGCTGGAGGTGGCCGGGCGCAATCCGGCACGGGTGGTGGCCTCGGACGTGGGATTTGCCGTGGGCCCACGCCTGAACGCCGCCGGTCGCATGGATGACATGTCCATCGGTATCGAATGCCTGCTGACCGATGACCCTGCCCAGGCCCGCACCCTGGCCCAGACCCTGGATGACCTGAACCGGGAACGCCGGGAGGTGGAAAAGGACATGCAGGAACAGGCACTGATCACGCTGGAAACCCTGCTGGCCGAACATCCTGAACTCACCCAATGGCACGGGCTGTGTCTCTACGAGCCCGACTGGCACCAGGGGGTGATCGGCATCCTGGCCTCGCGCATCAAGGACCGGGTGCATCGCCCGGTGATCGCCTTTGCCCGGGCAGAGGAGGGCACGCTCAAGGGGTCAGCACGCTCCATCCCCGGCCTGCATGTCCGCGACACCCTGGAGGCCATCGCCACCCGTCATCCGGGACTCATCACCCGGTTCGGGGGGCATGCCATGGCGGCGGGCCTGAGCCTGCCCGAGGATCATCTGGAGCCGTTCCGGCAGGCCTTCGAGGACACCGTTCGCGAGACCATGGACCCTCGCGACCTGGAGGGGGTCATTCACAGCGACGGTCCCCTCCTTGATCATGAACTCAATCTGGAGACGGCCGAGCGCCTGCGTGCCGCCGGCCCCTGGGGGCAGGGTTTCCCGGAACCCTTGTTCGATGGCGTGTTCCATATACGGGAGCGTCGCCCCCTGGGAGATGGTCGCCACCTGCGCCTGACCCTGCAGCCGGTGGACGGCTCGGTACGGGTGAATGCGGTGGCCTTCAATATCGATCCCGAGGAATGGCCCGATGGTCAGGAACAGGTTCATCTGGCCTATCGTCTGGACGCCAATGAATTCCGCGGGGCCTGCACGGCGCAACTGGTGGTGGAACATGTGGTGCTGGGCTAAGCCCAGCCCCTCATCCCCGACCCTTCTCCCCGGAGGGGAGAAGGGAGAGATGGACAAATAAAACATACGCTCGGATGATCATGGACACGCCCACACAACCGCAGGCAAAAACACCCCCACTGCTGCAACTCACCCAGGTGAGCAAGCACTACACGGAAGGCCACCAGCGCCGCACGGTCCTGGACAGCATCGACGCCCAGGTGCAGACCGGTGAGATCGTGGCCCTGGTGGGGCGCTCCGGGTCCGGTAAATCCACCCTGCTCAACCTGCTGGCCGGCATCGACCGCCCCGACGCAGGGCAGATCCATGTGCGTGGTCGGCGGCTGGACACCATGAGCGAGCGGGAGCGCACCCTGTTCCGTCGCCGTGAGGTGGGTTTTGTTTACCAGTTCTTCAATCTCATCCCCACCCTGACCGTGGCCGAGAACGTGGCCCTGCCCATGGAACTCAATGGTGTGGCTAGCCGCGATCGGGGAGAGCGGGTGGACCAGCTGCTGAATCTGGTGGAACTGGGCCATCGGTCACAGGCCTTTCCCGATAAACTCTCCGGAGGCGAACAGCAGCGGGTTGCCATGGTGCGGGCCATGGCCCATGAACCGGCCCTGCTGCTGGCGGACGAGCCCACCGGCAACCTGGATGCGGAAACCGGTGCCCGGATCATCAGTTTACTACGAGATCTGGTCAGGGATCAGGGGCGCACCCTGGTGATGGTGACTCACAGCCAGGAGGTGGCCGCCATTGCCGACCGGGTGTGGACCCTGAGTGAAGGCCACATCACCCCCTCGGACAACACCCCATGACGCTGCTGGCCAAGGCCCTGATCCGGGACCACCGCAAGCGGCCCTGGAATATCCTGTTTTCCATCCTGGGTGTGGCCCTGGGCGTGGCCATCGTGGTGGCCGTGGATATCGCCAACTCCAGTGCCTCCCGGGCCTTTGAAATGTCATTGGAAACCGTGACCGGTCGGGCCACCCATCAGGTACTGGGGGGGCCTGCGGGGCTGGATGAGACCCTGTATGCCCAGTTGCGCCGGCAGGGCTTTCGCGAGAGCGCTCCGGTGGTGGAAGGCCATGTCCAGGCCCGCGGCGAAACCTTCACCCTGCTGGGCCTGGAGCCCTTTGCCGAGGCCCCGTTCCGGGACTACGCCGACGGTATCCGCGGCGAAGGCGTGAGCGCCCTGGTGACGGATGCCGATGCCGTCATGCTCAGCGCCCGGGCCGCCGCAAGACTGGACCTGGAACCGGGGGACCGCTTCACCCTGACCATCCGGGGTCGGGAGGAAACCGTCACCCTTCGCTCGGTACTGGACACTGACGAACCCGGCCTGGATGGCATCATGCTGGCCGACATCGCCCACGCCCAGGTGCTGCTGCAGCGGCTGGGGCAACTGGATCGCATCGACCTGATCCTGCCCGACGATCATGCCCTGGAGCACCTGCGGACGCTGTTGCCCGAGGGGGCCGAGGTGATGGCAACCCAAAGCCGCAACGAGGCCACGTTGCAGATGTCCCGGGCCTTTCACATCAATCTCACTGCCATGAGCCTGCTGGCCCTGCTGGTGGGAGCCTTTCTCATCTATAACACCATGATCTTCTCGGTGCTCCGGCGCCGCCGCCTGTTGGCCACCTTGCGCATGCAGGGCATGACCGGTGCCGAGCTGTTTCGACTGGTGATGACCGAGGCCCTGCTGGTGGGCCTGATCGGCTCCGTGCTCGGGTTGCTGGCCGGCACCCTGATCGGGCAATTCCTGCTGCAGATGGTGACGCGCACCGTATCCGACATGTATTTCGTGCTCACGGTGACCGAGTTGCATCTCACCCTCTGGGTGGTGCTCAAGGGCCTGCTGCTGGGTGTGGCCGCCACACTGGCGGCAGCCCTGGGACCCGCCTGGGAGGCGGCACGAATCTCACCCCGGGACGCCCTGAGTCGCTCCACGCTGGAGCGGGGCGTGGGGCGCCTGATGCCCTGGCTGATCGGGGCCGGCCTGATCCTGATGGGCCTGGGCTGGGTCCTGGTGCAATGGCCCAGTCAGAGTCTGTTGCTGGGGTTTGCCGCCCTGTTCCTGCTGATTCTGGGCTATGCCCTGCTGATCCCGCCGGCCTTGCTGATGCTGGCCCGGAGCCTGACCAGACCCATGGGGGCGGCCTTTGGCGCCGTGGGGCGCCTGTCGGCACGCGGGGTCAGCGCCGGGATGAGCCGGGCGGGACCGGCCACCGCCGCCCTGGCCCTGGCGGTGTCGGCCACCATGGGTGTGGGCGTCATGGTGGAGAGCTTTCGCACCACGGTGGATGTGTGGCTCGGCCAGACCCTGCAAAGTGATGTGTATGTGAGTGCGCCGGGACGTTCCGGGGTGGGCGTCAATCCCACCCTGCCGGACGGAGCCCGATCCCGGGTCGAGGCCCTGGAGGCGGTGGAAACCGTGAGCACGGCGCGGCGCGTCCATGTGCATTCGCCCCGGGGCACCGTGGAGATGATGGCCGTGGACCCGGCACCGCGCACCCCCGAGGGTTATCGCTATCGGGCGGGTGATGGGGCCGCCGCCTGGCAGGCTCTGGAGAGCCAGGATGCCGTGCTCATCTCCGAGCCCCTGGCCTGGCGCTTGTCGCTGGGGCTGAACGATACCCTGACCCTGCGCACGGATCGGGGGCCCCGGGAGTTCACCATCGTTGGCGTGGTGCAGGAATACGGGTCGGACCGCGGCCTGGTGACGGTGCATCGGGCACTCTACGACCGCTACTGGGACGACCCCGGAGTCGCCTCGCTGGGTATCTATCTGCGGGATGGCATCGCTCTTGATCCTGCCCTGGAGGACATACGCGCCGCGGTGGCCGATCTGGAGGCCCCGGTGCTGGTGACTGCCAGCGGTGAGATCCGCGAGATGTCCATGGATATCTTCGACCGTACCTTTGCCATCACGCACATCCTGCGCCTGCTCACGGTGGGCGTGGCCTTCATCGGCATCCTGAGCGCCCTGATGGCCCTGCAGATGGAGCGCTCCAAGGAGAATGCCGTGCTGCGGGCCACGGGTGTCACGCCCGGTGAACTGGGAGGTATGGTAGCCCTGCAAAGCGGCCTGCTGGGACTGGCGGCGGGGCTGCTGGCCATCCCGCTGGGATTGCTCATGTCCCAGGTGTTGATCGAGGTGATCAATCTGCGCTCGTTTGGCTGGAGCATGCAGCACGATGTATCCCCACGGGTGCTGATGGAAGGGTTGTGGCTGGCGCTGCTGGCAGCGCTGCTGGCCGGAATCTATCCAGGGCTGCGCATGGCGCGTGCCCGGCCGGCTGAACATCTGAGGGAGGAGTGATCATGATCCGACGATGGTCAGTAGCGGGGGTGACCCTGTTGGCGATGTTGTTGCTGATGGGCTGCGGAGAAGGGCAGCCGGATCGTGAAGATGACACCCTGGCCGTCTCCCAGGCCCTGGGAGGGGATGACATGGAGGGCTACGCCCGGGCCGTGGAGCCCCGGGAGTTCCGATTCCCCGAGGATCATGCCGCTCACCCGGAGTACCGGAACGAATGGTGGTATGTGACCGGCAACCTGGACGACCCCGAGGGCCGCCGCTTCGGGTTTCAGATCACTTTCTTCCGGTTCGCCCTGTCGCCCACACCGCCCGACTCGGAGTCCGCCTGGGCCACCCATCAGGGCTGGATGGCCCACCTGGCGGTGACCGACGTGAACGGCAACCGGCACCGGGCCCTGGAGCGTTTTTCCCGTGGGGCCGCCGGCTTGGCCGGGGCGGAGCTGGATCCTTTTCGTGTCTGGCTGGACGATTGGGAACTGGGCGCCGAGGCGGGTAATGACTTCCCCTGGCGACTGGTGGCCGCCGAAGGCGATCTGGCCCTGGACCTTCGCCTGGAGCCCCTCAAGGACAAGGTCTTCCAGGGGGATAGGGGGCTGAGTCAGAAGTCTCCGGAACCGGGCAATGCCTCATATTATTTTTCCATGACCCGTCTCGACACCGAGGGTACCCTCAGCCTGGGGGGGCGCGAGTACCCGGTGAGTGGTCTGTCGTGGATGGACCGGGAATGGAGTACCAGTGTGCTGGGAGAGAACCAGGTGGGATGGGACTGGTTTTCCCTGCAACTGGATGACGGGCATGATGTGATGGTTTACGAATTGCGTCTGGAAGACGGCGGCGTGGATCCCTTGAGCAAGGGCCTGTGGGTGGAACCGGACAGCCAGCATCAGGTGATCCCCCATGACGCCTTTGACCTGGAGGTGCTCAGGACCTGGACCAGTCCCACCGGCAGCACCTATCCGGTGGCCTGGCGTCTGCGTCTGCTGGAACAGGAACGCGACCTGGAGATCCGTGCCGTGCGTGAGGATCAGGAAATGGACCTGACGGTACGCTACTGGGAGGGGGCGGTGGATATCTTCGAGGCCGGAAAACCGGCCGGACGCGGGTTTGTGGAGTTGACCGCCTATTGAGCGGCTGATGCTGGATCAATTGTCGAGGTAAGCCATGCAGGATCATGATTATCCGGATGTTTCCCGTAAGCGTATCCCGGTATGGGATCTGCCGACCCGCCTCTTCCACTGGTTGTTGGTACCGCTGCTCATTGGCCTGTGGTACACGAGCCAGGATGTGATGACCATGAAATGGCATATGTGGCTGGGCTACACGCTCCTGGCCCTGCTGCTGTTTCGCATCATCTGGGGGGTGTTGGGCACCCGTTCATCTCGATTCGGTGATTTTCTGGCCGGTCCGGTAACCGTCTTCCGGTATGTGCGGGATCTGTTGCGGGGGAAGTCCCCAACTTATACCGGGCATAACCCCCTGGGCGGGTGGTCGGTGATGCTGATGCTGGGCCTGCTGCTGTTTCAGGGAATCAGCGGCTTGTTTGCCAATGATCAGATCTTTACCCGGGGGCCCTTTGCACGCATGGTCTCGTCATCCACCAGCAATACCCTCACCAGTCTGCATAAATCCAACTTCGATCTGTTGTTGATCGTGATTGGCATCCATGTGCTGGCGGTGTTCCTGTACTGGCTGATCAAGCGGGACAACCTGGTGGGCCCCATGATCACCGGGCGCAAGTGGGTCGCTCGGGGCGAGGCCTCGGGCGTGCGGTTTGCCAGTCTGTGGTGGGCGCTGGTGGCGCTGGGGGTGTCGGCGGCTGGGGTCTGGGGGGCGGTGACGTATCTGCCGTAGGGGGTTGGGGGGCTCCCTTCCCCCCACCCCGAGAGAAACAGGGTCTCCATCCTGGCTCCCTTCTCCCCTCTGGGGAGAAGGGTTGGGGATGAGGGGCGGAGGCGCTGAATTACATGCGGAAATCGTCGTGGCAGGAGCGGCAGCTCTGGCCCACGGCGCCGATCTGACGGCGGATATCCCGCTCACCTGCCTCGTCGGTGATCAACTCCACCAGGCGAGCACTGGCCTGCTCAAAGTCGGCGGCCTTTTCGTCGAAGGCTTCCCGGTTCATCCATACCTCGGGCATGGCATCGGTATGACCCATGTCCGAACCCTCGGTGAAGCCCTGCCAGGGCATGTCGGCCACCCGATCCAGTTGCCCGGCATGCTTGGCGGCCAGCTCACGATCGAACGGGATGTCCCCCTGAGCCATGGCGCCCAGCGGCCCCATGTTCCACTTGAACACCTGGAAGACCCCCTGGCGATAGTCAATGGCATCCTCCGGATCGGCCGCCGAAACCGTTCCGAAACACAGGGTGAGGGCCAGGCCGGCAATCAGGGTTTTGGTCATGGTTTTCATGGGTCGTACCTCCAATGTCTCGCATGGTGAGCGACTGAGTGTAGCAGTTGACCCCATGTCGGGACATTCAAGCATTCCATCGAACAGACGCTATAAAACCATGCAAGCGTCAGACGTAAGTGGCAGCCTTGCCGGGTCACGCATGGGCGAAGGGCCCATTCAAAGTCAGTTCGACAGTGAGCCTACCGCAAGGGAAGGCGCTCCAGAGGGAGGAAGTACAGATGGGGTCGCGTTTGACCATCCGGATGAAGTTAATGGCCATGACCGGGCTGGCCCTGGCGTTCATGGTAATCCTGGCTGCGGTGGGGCTGGGGGGGATGCACCAGAACCACGCCCAGTTGAACAGCATCTACCAGGATCGCGTGATCCCCATGGATCAATTGAGCCGCATCGGCAACACATTGGCGGACAACCGCGCGCAACTGCTGATTGCCCTGCACAACCCCAATCTCGACAATATCGAGGCCGCCGTCGAGCGTATCGAGGCCAACAATCGGCAGAGGGATCAGATCTGGCGCGATTATCTGGAGACCTACCTCACCCCCAGGGAACAACAACTGGCGGACCGCCTGGCGGAGCAGATGGCAGGGCTGGAGGAACAGGCCATGACCCCGGCGGGGGAAGCCCTGAGAAGCTTTCATCTGGAGCGGGCCGACACGCTCCTGCAGGAGCAGGTCACACCCCGGGCCGAGGCCGTCAATGCCACTCTCGCGGATTTGATGAGCCTGCAAATGGATGTTTCACGGGACATCTACGAGGGGGCCCTGAGCCAGTATCAGAACACCCGCAACGGCATGATCGGCGGCCTGCTGCTGGTCATTGCCATCTCCTTGGGGATCGCACTGCTGGTGATCCGGCGCATCACCGGCGCGGTGGATGAACTGGACAAGGCGAGCCGGGAGATGGCCAATGGCAACCTCACCATCAAGGTGGCCGAGTCCGGAAACGATGAACTGACCCGGGTCGCCAGAGGTTTCAACCAGATGGTGGAGAGTGTCCGGGGCATCATCGGTCAGGTCACCGGTGCCACCACGCAGGTGGCTTCGGCTGCTGAGGAGTTGACGGCCGTGACTGGCGAAACCCGCCAGCGCGTGGATCATCAGCAGAACCAGACCGAGCAGGTGGCCACGGCCATGAACGAGATGACCGCCACGGTGGTGGAGGTGGCCCGCAACGCCGCCGATGCCTCACAGGCAGCCCGGCAGGTGAACGAGGAGGCCGGTGAGGCCCAGCAGGTGTCGGCCCAGGCGATCAAGGCCATCCAGGAACTCTCCGATGAGATTCGCAGGGCGGGTGAAGTGATCCAGAAACTGGAGGCGGACAGCGAAAAGATCGGTGCCGTGCTGGATGTGATCCAGGGCGTTGCGGAACAGACCAATCTGCTGGCCCTGAACGCGGCCATCGAGGCAGCCCGGGCCGGAGAACAGGGCAGGGGGTTTGCGGTGGTGGCCGACGAAGTGAGAACCCTGGCCAGTCGCACCCAGAAATCAACCCTCGAGATCGAGGAGATGATCAAGGCACTCCAGGGCGGCACGCGCAATGCCGTGGCCGTGATGCAGGCGGGCCTCAAGCGGGCGGAGGAGACTTCGAACGGCGCCGCCATGGCCGATCGCTCCATGGCCTCCATCGTCCATGCCGTGGGCACCATCAACGACATGAGCACCCAGATTGCCAGCGCCGCCGAAGAACAAAGTGCCGTGGCGGAGGATATCAACCGCAACGTGGTGCGCATCAGCGAGGTGGGCCATGATGTGTCCAGCGGGTCGGGAGAGATCGCCAGTGCCGCTCAGGAACTCTCGCGGTTGGCTGCTGATCTGAGTCATGCCATGGATCGATTCCGTGTAAACTGACACCCATGAACCTGCGCTGCATCACTTTCGACCTGGATGACACCCTCTGGGCCTGTGCCCCGGTGATCCAGAATGCTGAACGCACCTTCCATGACTGGCTGGGCGCCCATTATCCGGGCATCACCCGGCGCATGAACCTGGAAGCCATGATTGATCATCGGCAAAGATGGTTCCGCCCCCGGGCCCGCCAGCATCATGATCTCAGCTCCCTGCGCAAGCAGTGGCTGGCCGCCCTGGCGGTGGAATACGGCTACGATGATGCCCTGGTGGAACCGGGCTTTCGGGTCTTCTGGGAAGCCCGGAACCAGGTGTCGCTCTACGATGATGTCCTGGAAACCCTGGACAGGCTGCGTCACCATTACACCATCGGCGCCATCACCAATGGCAACGCGGACGTGCATTACATCGGCATCGGCCAGTATTTCGATTTTGTGGTGACCGCCGCAGGGGCTGGCCATGCCAAGCCATCGCCCGAGATCTTCACCGCGGCCCTGGATGAAGCCGCCGTGGCCGCCCATGAGGCGCTTCACGTGGGGGATGATCCGGAGCGGGATGTGCTCGGCGCGGCGCGAGTAGGGATGCGCACCGCCTGGGTGAACACCCATGGTATGAAATGGCCCGGTGGGCCCGGGCCAGACCTGCAGATGCCCCATGTGGGCGAGCTGCCGGGCAGGCTGTTGATCGGATCCACCAACCCGGAGGAGCGTGCCTCGTGAAGCGATTTGGCATTCGCATTACCCTGCCTCAGGGCGACACCCTGTCGGCGTCACATCTGCTGGGGGAGGGCTGGGAGCATTTCCGCTGGTATGAGACGGCCCAGGAGAGGGATGCGGCCCTTGAAGACATGCAAAATCCCCCGCCTTACTATCGTCGCGGCGACATGATCACCCAGGTGCTGGAAAAAGTGGAACGCTGATCAGCCATCCAGTTCCGGCCCCAGCACCTTCCAGACCGTGTCCAGCATCACCGGTTGCGCCCGGGTGGTAGGGTGAATGCCGTCGGACTGCATCATGCCTTCCTCCAGTGCCACGCCTTCCAGCAGGAAGGGTACCAGGGGCAGATCATGCTCGGCGGCCAGATCGTGATAGATCTGGTGGAACCTCTCGGCGAAATGTCTGCCCAAGTTGGGCGGTACCTGAATGCCCACCAGCAATACCTGGGCGCCGGCATCCTGGCTGAGGTCAATCATTTCACGCAGATTGCGGGACATCTCATCCAGCGGGATACGCCGCAGACCGTCGTTACCCCCCAGGCTCAGAATGACCCACTCGGGCTCATGTCGCTCCAGCAGCCGGGGCAGGCGGGTCAGGCCACCGCGGGTGGTTTCGCCGCTGATGCTGGCGTTGAGTACACGAAAATCCCGGCCCTGTTCATCAAGGCGGGTTTCCAGCAGGGCCACCCAGCCCTGATCCGTGGGCATGCCATAGGCGGCACTCAGACTGTCGCCCATCACCAGCAGGGTGGGGCGCTCGTCCGCCACGCTGGCCGTGACCGGCGTGAGGAACAGCAACACAATCAGAAGGAGTCTTGATCTCATGGTCTCTCACTCTCCCGCCCCGGTGGTTTCCGCGAGCGGTATCGTTAAATCCGTCATGGGCCCGGCCGGACGATTGTCCATTCTAAAGGGTGTGGACCTGCATGTGGCGCCTGCCGAGGCGGTGGCCATCCTGGGAGCCTCGGGTTCGGGCAAGTCCACATTGCTGGGCCTGCTTGCGGGCTTGGATCTCCCCAGTGGGGGAGAAGTTCGCCTGCTGGACCAGGATCTTGGCAGGTTGAGTGAGGATGCACGGGCCGGACTGCGGGCTGGCCGGGTCGGGTTTGTCTTCCAGTCCTTCCAGCTGCTGCCGGCCCTGACGGCCCTGGAGAACGTGATGCTCACGCTGGAACTCTCCGGTCACGAGGGCGATGCCCGTGCCGGGGCCCGGGAAGCCCTGGAGCAGGTGGGTCTGGGTCCACGCCTGGACCATTATCCCAGTCAGCTCTCGGGAGGTGAACAGCAGCGGGTGGCCATCGCCCGTGCCTTCGCCGCCCATCCCCAGGTGCTGTTTGCCGATGAACCCACGGGCAATCTGGATCAGCAGACGGGCGAGCAGATCATCCAGCTGCTGTTCAACCTGAAATCCGTTTATGGCACGGCCCTGGTGCTGGTCACCCATGACCCGGATCTGGCCAGTCGTTGTGAACGGCGCTACCGCATCACTGACGGCGTCCTGGGGGCCGCATGAACCGCGCGCTGCGTTACTCCTGGATCTCCCTGGGCCGCGAATGGCGGGCCGGGGAGTTGCGTATCCTGGCGCTGGCCCTGGTGATCGCGGTGGCGGCCGTCACCTCAGTGAGCTTTTTCACCGACCGGGTGCAGCGGGCCATGTCCCTGCAGGCCACGGAGCTGTTGGGGGCGGATCTGAGCATCACCTCGCCCCAGCCCATACCCGGCGAATTTGCCCAGGAGGCCCGGGAGCGGGGCCTGGATACGGCCCGTTACGTGAGCTTCCCCAGCGTGGTGGTGTCCGGTGATGATTCGGAACTGGCCGAACTCAAGGCCGTGAGTGATGGCTGGCCCCTGCGGGGTACCGCCCGCGTGAGCGATGCGCTCTTCGGTGAGGAGCAGGAAACCCAGTCCGTGCCCGGCTCCGGCGAGGCCTGGGTGGAGGCACGCTTGCTGCAGCTGCTGGACCTGTCCGTGGGCGATAGCCTGGAGGTGGGCGAGATCTCGCTCTCCATCAGCCGGGTCCTCACCTATGAGCCGGATCGGGGTGGGGACCTTTTCCAGTTGGCACCGCGATTGATGCTCAATGTGGAGGACCTGGAAGCCACTGGGCTGATCGTTCCCGGCAGCCGGGTGAATCATCGTTTCCTGGTGGCCGGGGATGAGACCGCCATCAACCGCTACCGGGATTGGGCCTCGGCGGAGCTGGCGGAAAATCAACGTCTTGAAACCGTGGCCGACGCTCAACCCGCCCTGCGCAATGCCATTGCCCGGGGCGAACAGTTCCTGAGCCTGGCCGCCCTGGTGGCTGTACTGCTGGCCGGAGGCGCGGTGGCGGTCGCGGCCCGTCATTACAGCGACCGGCAATCGGATACCAGCGCGATCATGCGTTGTCTGGGGGCGTCGCGGCGCTTCGTCCTGCAGGTGTTCACCCTGCGCCTGCTCTGGCTGGCCCTGCTGGCCAGCGCCGTGGGCCTGGTGCTGGGTTTCGTGGCACAGGGCGTGCTGGCCTGGCTGCTGTCGGGCTGGTTCGCCACCGAACTGCCGTTGCCCTCGCTATGGCCGGTATTCACCGGCATGGGGGTGGGGTTGATCACGGCCCTGGGCTTCGGCCTGCCCGCCTTGCTGCGTATCGGCCAGGTGCCGCCGCTGCGCGTGCTGCGTCGGGACCTGGGTGCCCCTCCGCCGGCCATGTGGCTGGTTCTGGGGCTGGCCATGCTCACGCTGGGTGTGCTGCTGCTGTGGCAGGCCGGGGACGTACGCCTGGCCGGTTTCGTGCTTGGCGGCGCGGCCATTACGGTGGCCGTGCTCTGGGCGGCGGCGCTGCTCCTGGTGAAGGCCCTCACGCCCCTGCGCAGCCGGGGCGGAGTGGCCCTGCGCTTCGGTCTGGCCAATCTCTCCCGGCGCGGCGCACTGAGCGCCGTGCAGCTCTCCGCCTTCGGTCTGGGCATCATGGCCCTGCTGCTGCTGGCCCTGGTGCGTGTGGACCTGCTCTCGGAATGGGAAGGCAGCCTGCCCGAGGGCGCACCCAATCACTTCATGATCAATGTCCAGCCGGATCAGGTGGAACCCCTGCAGGCCCTGTTCGAGCGCCATGGCATGGAGAGACCCGCGTATTACCCCATGATCCGGGGTCGGCTCTCGGCCATGAATGGCGAACCGGTTCGCCCGGAGGATTACACCAACCCCCGGGCCGAGCGCCTGGTGACACGGGAGTTCAATCTCTCCTTCGCCAGGGACCTGCAGCCGGGTAACCGGGTGGTGGCGGGGCAGTGGTGGGACCCGGCGGACCCGGAGCCGGGCTTCTCGGTGGAGGAAGGCCTGGCCGAGACCCTGGGGATCGAGCTGGGGGACACCCTGGAGTTCAGTATCGCGGGTGAGCGGGTGCAGGCACCGGTGACGAACCTGCGCGGCGTGGAATGGGATTCTTTCAATGTGAATTTCTTTGTGCTCTCGTCGCCAGGGGTGCTGGAGGATTTTCCGGCCACCTACATCACCAGCTTCCACATGGATGAGGCAGGGCAGCGCATGCTCACCGAGGCTGTGCGCCAGTTCCCCAGTATCACCGTGCTGGATGTGAGGGCCCTCATGCAGCAGGTACGCAACATCATCGACCGGGCCAGCCTGGCGGTGGAATACGTCTTTCTGTTCACCCTGGCTGCCGGTGTGACGGTGCTGTTCGCCGCCATTCATGCCACCCGCGACCTGCGCCGCCGGGAGAGCGCCATACTGCGCACCCTGGGAGCCAGCCGTAAACAAGTGCTGGCAGGCCTGTTGGCAGAGTTCATGGTGATGGGGGCACTGGCCGGACTGCTGGCCAGCGCAGGAGCCAGTGCCGTGGGTATCGTGCTGGCCCGTGAGATCTTCGATCTACCCTACACGGTGAACCCCGTGCTGTGGTTGGCGGGTGTGGGCGGCGGCGCCCTGGGCGTGGGGCTGGCCGGTTGGCTGGGTGCCCGTTCCGTTCTGCGCCAGCCGCCGTTGCTGACGTTGCGCCAGGTGGGGTGAGCAGGCCCCATCGCCCGCCGCACCCAATGCCGGATATACTCTGCGCCCATGCGTCACACCCAATACGACAAGACCCCTCTCGCCCGGCAACCCCATGAGGCGTTGCTGGAGCGATTTGCGCCCACGGACGGCGCCAACCCCGAGCCTCGCCTGGGCAAGGCGATTGCGGATGCCCTGCGGGACCATAAGCGTATCGGCTCACAGCCCCACTGCCTGGATGTGGCCGAGAATCTGCGCGTCTTGGGCGTGGATAACGACACCCTGATCGCTGCCCTGCTGCTGGATGGACATCTGGACGGCTCACTCGGCGACGAGCACATCCGCGATCAGTTTGGCGATACGGTGGCCTGCCTGGTGCGCAATGTGCATCTGCTCACCACCTTCAAACGCTCCGCCAGCCAGGTGGAAAGTACACCGGAACAGGCAGAACGACTCCGGCGCATGCTGCTGGCCATGGTGGACGATGTGCGCGCCGTGCTCATCAAGCTGGCCTATCGCCTCCAGCATCTGCGCCTGTTGTCCGCCGAGCCGGACGATCTGGCCCGGGCCATTGCCCGCGAGACCCTGGAGATCTTTGCACCCCTGGCCAATCGCCTGGGCGTGGCCCAGCTCAAGTGGGAGATGGAGGATCTTTCCCTGCGGATTCTGGAGCCCAGGGAATACCGCCGCATCGCGAAGCTGCTTGAGGAAAGTCGCACGGAAAGAGAGCGTTACATCATGGACTTCACAGAGCACCTCAGGAAGGCGCTAAGGGAGGAGCAAGTCCAGGCCGAGGTGCAGGGGCGACCCAAGCATATCTACAGCATCTGGCGAAAGATGCAGCGCAAGAACCTGGAATTCGAGGATCTTTATGATCTCAGGGCCGTCCGGGTGATTGTGGACCGACTGTCGACCTGCTACGCCGTGCTGGGCGTGGTGCACAGCACCTGGCCCCACATTCCCAAGGAGTTCGACGACTATATTGCCAACCCCAAGGATAATGGCTATCAGTCCCTGCACACGGCGGTCATTGGCCCGGAAGGCAAGGTGGTGGAGGTGCAGATCCGCACCCGGGGTATGGATGAGTTTGCCGAACTGGGGGTGGCAGCCCACTGGCGCTACAAGGAGGGCGGTCGCGAGGATCAGGCCCTGTCCCGGGCCATCACATCCCTCAGACGACTTCTGGAAAATCAGGATAACGATCGGGAACTGCTGGATAATTTCCATTACGAGCTGTTCCACGACCGGGTCTTTGTGCTCACGCCCCATGGCGATGTGATCGACCTGCCCAAGGGGGCCACCCCCCTGGATTTCGCCTACACCATCCACACCGAGGTGGGGCACCACTGTCGGGGCGCCAAGGTGAATGGGCGCATTGTGCCGCTCACCTACGAATTGCGCTCCGGGGAACGGGTGGAGGTGCTCACCAGCCAGTCCGGCGGGCCCAGCCGGGACTGGATGAACCCGAACATGGGTTTTCTGCGCACTGCCCGGGCCCGGGCCAAGGCGCGCAGTTGGTTCCGGCAGCAGGACCATGACAAGAACCTGTCCGAGGGGCGCGCCGTGCTGGAGCGGGAAGCCCAGCGCCTGGGGGTGAGCACGCCGGACATGGATGAACTGATGCGCCGCTTCAAGCAACCAGGTCGGGATGAGTTGCTGGTGGCCATTGGTTCCGGAGAGATCACCCCCGCGCAATTGGCTGGCGCCATGCAGGTGCCCATCGAACTTACTCCGGAAGAGACCCTGATGGGTCGCCGTCACCGGCACCCGTCGCCAGCAGACAAGGCCACCGACAAGGGCATCCGTATTCGGGGGGTGGGCAACCTGCTGACGCAGATGGCCGGTTGCTGCCGGCCGGTGCCCGGGGACCGGGTGATTGGCTACATCACCCGAGGCAAGGGAGTCACCATCCACCGGCGCGACTGCGTGCACATCCTGCGCATGTCCGAGGAAGAACGTCCGCGCCTTGTGGAGGTCACCTGGGGCGAAGATACCCAGGCCTACCCGGTCAAGGTCACCGTGGAGGCCTTTGACCGCCAGGGGTTGCTCCGGGATATCACTCAGGTACTGGCGAATGAGCGGGTCAATGTCCTCTCCGCCGCCACCCAGACCGATCCCGCCGAAAACACCGTCACCATGGATCTCACCCTGGAGATCACCGACACCACACAACTGAGCAAGGTGCTGGACAAGATCGGCGCGGTGGCCAATGTCTTCTCGGTGCGCCGGGTATCCGCCGGCTGATCGGCCGAATCGACCAACCATGAGGTGTTCCACATGACCACGCCCTTGAGCGCCCTGCGGGGAATCCTGCCGCTGTGGGTTCTGGTGATTCTGGCCACCGGCTGTGCCGGTATGCCCGACATGCGCCCGCCAGCGCCCACTCCCAGTGAACCCCCCACCCGCGCGCAGGTGCCCGCACCCGAGCCGGTCCCTGAGCCGGAACCCCGGGTCGAGCCCACACCGGAAACCAGTCGTGTGCCGGCGCCCTCCATTGCCCGACAGGAACCCGCACGAGAGGAACAGGCCCGGACACAACAACCGCCCGCCGTGCTGGCCCTGGCCAGGGATGCGGATGACCGGATGCAGCAGGGCGATGCCGATGGCGCCGCCGCCGCACTGGAGCGGGCCCTGCGCATCGCCCCCGATGACGCCCGCCTGTGGCAGCGTCTGGCGGCCGTGCGGCTGGAACAGGGGCAACCGGAGCAGGCCGTGAATCTGGCGGGACGCTCCAATGCCCTGGCCCGCGGGGATCAGGCATTGCAGGCCCGCAACTGGCGCATCATTGCCGAGGCTCGACGGCGCATGGGAGATCATGCCGGAGCCAATGAAGCCGAAGAACGGGCCCGCTCCCTGGCCCCGGGAGAACTGGGTTGAGTCAGGACTGCGAGCACGTATTGGGAGACGACGGCCCCCTGGCCCGGGAGCTTGAGGATTTTCGTCCGCGCCAGGCCCAGCAGGATATGGCCCAGGCCGTCGCCGAAGCCATGGAGGGGCAGGCCACCCTGGTGGTGGAGGCAGGAACCGGCGTGGGCAAGACCTTTGGCTATCTGGTGCCCGCACTGCTCGATGGCGGCAAGGTGATCATCTCCACCGGCACCCGCAACCTTCAGGATCAGCTCTATCACAAGGACCTGCCCCTGGTGGCCGGCGCCCTGGGCGTCTCCCCCCGAACAGCCCTGCTCAAGGGCCGGAGCAACTACCTCTGCCCACATCGTCTCAACATGACCCTGGCGGAGGGTCGAATGCTGGAGCCCCGCCTGGTGGAGCCCCTGCGCAGGGTGCAGGCCTGGGCGGACAAGACCCGCCATGGTGACATCGCCGAACTCACCGATCTGGGGGAGGATGCGGAGATCTGGCCCCGGGTGACCTCCACCGTGGACAACTGTCTGGGTCAGGACTGCCCTGAATACTCTGCCTGTCATGTGGTACAGGCGCGCCGCCGGGCTCAGGAGGCCGAGGTGGTGGTGGTCAATCACCACCTGTTGTTCGCCGATCTGGCCCTGCGTGGCGAGGGCTTTGGTGAGCTGTTGCCCTCGGCCAATGCCTTTGTCCTGGACGAGGCCCACCAGTTGCCGGATGTGGCTGGCAACTTCTTTGGGGTCACGGTGAGTGCGCGGGCGTTGACGGACCTGGCCCGGGACAGCATTGCCGAGTTGCTCAACAACGCCCCGGATATGGGTGAGCTGCGGGATCGGGCCGATGCCCTCACCCAGGCCGTCAAGGCATTTCGCCTTGCACTGGGAGAAGGTCCGGGCCGGGGGCCATGGGTGTCATTGGCCACGAAACCGGCCGTGGAGCAGGGACTGGATGACCTGGAAAATCGTCTCACGAGGCTGGCCGACGGACTGGAGGCGGTGGCCGAGCGGGCCAAGGGCCTGGAGTCCTGCGGGCGTCGCGCTCGGGAACAACTGGAGCGGCTGTCGCTGTTTCGTGGCCCCCAGGAGAATGCCGTGCAATGGTACGAGGCCTGGACCCGAAGCTTCAGCCTGCACGTCACGCCCCTGGACGTGGCCGCCCTGTTCAAGGAACACCGTGGTGCCTATCAAAGTGCCTGGATCTTTACCTCCGCCACCCTGTCGGTGGACGGTGGTTTCGATCATTTCAACCGCCGCATGGGCCTGGAAGATCCGCGCTGCCTGCTTCTGGACAGCCCATTTGACTACCAGGCCCATGCCCGGTTGTTCCTGCCACCCCGCCTGCCCGAACCCAACGATGGCCGATTCACCGGGGCCCTGGTGGACATGGCGGTACCGCTGATTCGCGACAATCCCGGCGGCACCTTCATGCTGTTCACCAGCCTGAAGGCACTACGGGAGGCAGCACAGCGTTTGCGCGACCAACTGGACAGGCCGCTGCTGGTTCAGGGTGAGGCCTCGCGTAATGTCCTGCTGGAGCGTTTCCGGGAGGCTGGCAATGCCGTGTTGCTGGGCTCCCACAGCTTTTGGGAGGGGGTGGACGTGCGCGGCACCGCGCTCACTTGCGTGATCATCGATCGTCTGCCCTTTGCGGCGCCCGGGGATCCGGTCCTGGAGGCACGCATCGCCCGAATTCGCCAGGGCGGGGGCAATCCCTTCCGTGATCTGCAGCTGCCCCAGGCCGTCATCAGTCTGAAGCAGGGTGCCGGCCGACTGATCCGGGACATCAGCGACCGGGGCGTGCTTGTGCTGTGTGATCCACGCATCCGTTCAAAGAGTTATGGCAAGACCTTCATCAAGAGTCTGCCCCCCATGCAGCCGGCGACCGACGACCGGGAGGTGATCCAGTTCCTCCAGTCCGGCCCGTCCCTTCAGACCTCATCCGAACGAGCCCCCCAGTGACCACCACCACTCCGCGCAACCTCCTTGCCATCGAGACGGCCACCGAGGCCTGTTCGGCCGCCCTGTGGATGGAGGGTCGGATCCATGTGCGCTTTCAGGAGGCACCTCGGGCCCATGCACGGCTGATCCTGCCCATGATGGAGGCGGTGCTGGCTGAGGGGGGGATCGCCCTGGGGCAACTGGATGCCCTGGCCTTTGGTCGGGGCCCGGGAGCCTTCACGGGTGTGCGGGTGGCCACGGGCGTGATCCAGGGGGTGGCCTTTGGTGCCGATCTGCCGGTGGTGCCCATCTCCACCCTGGCGGCACTGGCTCAGCAACGGCTCGATGCTGGAAGCAGACAGGTGCTGGCCGCCCTGGATGCCCGTATGGGTGAGGTGTACTGGGGTGCCTTCGAGGCCGACGCAGGCGGGCTGGCGGTGCCGGTGGGCCACGAATGCGTCTGCCCGCCCCTGGCTGTTCCTGAACCGCCCGACGGGGCTTGGGAACCCATCGGCCGCGGCTGGTCCGCCTGCCAGGAGGCATTGGCCCAACGGCTGGATATGCGGGCCGACTCCCCCTGGGATGATTGTCTGCCCAGCGCCGCAGACGTGGTACGCCTGGCGGCACGGGGCCTGGCCCTGGGCGAAGGCGTGCCGGCCGAGCAGGCGCTGCCGGTCTACCTGAGGGATCAGGTGGCCAATAAACCTCGACAAGTCACGCGGCCCGGCAGCGCCGGCGCGGCCCAGGACACTCAGTCATGAATGCCTTCAGCACCGACCCCAATGCCCCGCTGATCAAGGCGCGCCTGCGTGCGACGCCAGCCGATTTTCAGGTGGATGAACTGCCCATTACCACGCCCGAGGGGGAGGGTGAGCATGTCTGGCTGCATCTGCGCAAGACCGGCCTCAACACGGATCAGCTGGCGGGCATGCTCGCTCGCGCGGCGGGGTTACCACGACGGGCCGTGAGTTATGCCGGGCTCAAGGATCGCCATGCGGTGACCACCCAGTGGTTCAGCGTCCATCTGCCCGGGTGTGACGCCCCCGACTGGTCTGATCACCTGCCGCCTGAAGTGGAGATCCTCACCGCCCAGCGGCACCGTCGCAAGCTGCAGACGGGGCATCTTCGCGGCAACCGCTTTCAGATCCGGCTACGGGACTGCGAGGGAGACCGAGAGGCAACGGAGGCACGGTTGCAGGCCATTGCCCATCGAGGTTTGCCGAATTTTTTCGGGGAACAGCGTTTTGGCCATGATCGTGGCAACCTGGACAAGGCTCGGGCACTGTTCTCTGGGGAGATTCGTGTACGCGACCGCAAGCTCAGGGGGCTATACCTCTCGGCGGCCCGCTCGGAGATCTTCAACCGGGTGCTGGCAAGGCGGGTGGAGGAGGATCACTGGGATCGGGCCATGCCCGGGGATGCGATGCAACTGGATGGTTCTCGCAGTTTCTTCATCCACCGGGAGGAGGATCCAACGGTGGCCGAGCGGGTGACCGCCTTCGAGATCCACCCCACCGGCCCACTATGGGGGCAGGGGGATGGCCTCACCGAGGGGATGGCAGCACGACTGGAAGCCGAGGTGCTGGAGGCCGCGGACCTGATCGACCTGGCCCGTGGCCTGGAAGGCGCTGGCCTGTCCCAGGAGCGGCGTGCCCTGCGCATCTGTGTGAAGGATCTGTGCTGGTGTTGGCTTGATGAGGCTGATCTGGAGCTGCGCTTCGAACTGCCCGCTGGTGCCTATGCCACCACGGTCATCCATGCCGTGGCGGACACGGCCTAACCGATCCGGGGGGATCCAGTGACCGGGGCCAGCTTGCTCGAAGGATAGCCACCCCCCAGCTTGCTGAGCGCTTCGCGATCGTGAAGCGTCAGCACGCCTGCCTTTTCGGACACATAGCCACGACGCTTCCACTCCGCGAAGAAGCGGCTCACCGTCTCCACCGTCAGGCCCAGCAACTCGCCCGTCTCGGTGCGCGAGAGGGGCAGGGGTACCTGCTCATGGCCGCCGTTCTTGTCGGCCCAGTAGAGCAGGAAGGTGGCCAGGCGCTCGTTGGCCTTCTTGGTGCCCAGCTCCACGGCCAGGGTCTCCACCTGTTGCAGGGCAGCCGCCCAGCGGGCGAGCAGGGCATTGTTCAGGGTGGGATGGTCGGTCTGCAGGCGCTTGAGCACGTTCAGCGGCAACCGACAGACCTGCACCGGGGTGAGGGTCGTGGCGGTGTGATTGTAGGTCTGCCCCAGCAGGCTCTCCGCCCCCATGATATCCCCCTGGGTCAGCAGACGCAGGATCTGTTCACGGCCATTGACGGCGGTACGGGTGAGCTTGACCACGCCATCCTTGAGTGTGTAGGAGGCCACGGCCTCGGCATTTTCCTGATAGATCACCTCGCCCGCCGGAATCACCAGGTGTTCGGCGGGATTATCGAGGCTTTCCACCACCGCATCCGGCAGGGCACCGAAAAGGCTCTCGGCACGCACGGGACAGCGCATGCAGTCGTTGTCCATGAGTGGGGCCGGTGGCCGGCCCCCGTTGGGTTTGTTTCGTATGCTCATAGTACCGGGCCGGTGCCGATGATGTGGTTACATGGGTTGAACGAGGGTGAAGGCACCACGGATCTGTCCTTCTGAATAACCGGTGGCCTGGTCGTCGGGGTATTTGCGCAACAACGCCTGCTCCACGTCGTAGCGCACCTCGGCGCCATGGCAGGTCATGCACAATTCGCCAGCGGGAATGGCACGCATGTAGCGAATCTCCCGGACCCCGCCATCCTCCCGAACCTCGTGATGCTCCATGGTCTTGGGGTCCTCACCAGCCGCCAGGCGTTCCTCAAAGGCGTTGAGTACGCCACGCTCCCAATCGTCAGGAGCATTGTCGGGATTGCGCAGTTGCAGGCTGGTGCGGCCGGTCTGAATGCCGGTGCTTTCAGAGATCTCCTGGGCAATCTCGGGGGCTCGTTGGCTGCAAACGTCGATGGCATGCACCGGGCCCCCTTCCTCCACGGCAGTCTTGAGCTCGGTCTGCAGGGACTGGGCAAACTGCTGGACCGCCTCCCGGGCCTGCTCCAGATGGACTTCGGTATCATCCTGAGCCCACAGCGGAGTGTGGGCCAGCGCCATGGCCGCCAGGGCCAAACTGGGAAATATCGTTTGTCTCATGTGAATCCCTCCCGCGATTTCACTGTTTTCCCGGCATGATCACTTGGCATACTAGCATGAGATTACTCAATAAAACCCACACTGGAATAATGAAATAGATGAAAGTTAGGATGAGCGTCAGTCCTTCAGCCGTAACAACACAAGAACGGCCCCGGTGCCACCCATGGCTGGCGGGGCAGAGCAGTAGGCCAGCACCTCGGAACGCTGCCTGAGCCATTGGGCCACGCGACTCTTGAGCACCGGCCCTCTATTGCTGGAGCGCAGCCCCTTGCCGTGGATGATTCTCACGCAACGCAGGCGCCTTTCCCGGGCTTCAGCCAGGAACAGGACCAGGGCTTGATGGGCTTCGCGGGCGAAGAGACCATGGAGGTCCAGTTCATCGGCAATGCGATACTGTCCCCGGCGCAGTTTCCGGAACACCTGCCGCTGCAGTCCCTCGGCCATATGGGTCAGTTCGTCGCCGGGTTGCACATCGATGCCATCAAAGGGATCCTCCTCCAGGGCCTCGATCACGCGACGGCGATCGGCCTCAGCCTGGCGAGGACGTGGCGGGGGAGGGCGGCGCTGCAAGGGCTGGCGGTCGCTGCGCACGGGCTGTACCTGCCCTACCGCGGCCCTGAACAGGGCCATGTCGTCGTCCTCCGGCAGTTCGTTGGGGGGCATGACAGATCTCCGTTGGGACATGCGTCTAACACGGGGTTTCCAGTATATTAGCCACCTGACTTCACAGTGACCCACTATGCGTATCCTGCTCAGTAATGACGATGGTGTCCATGCACCAGGACTGCAACAGCTGGCCAAGACCCTGCGTGGCCGGGGCCAGGTGACCGTGGTGGCTCCGGATCGGGACCGCAGCGGTGCCAGCAATTCACTCACGCTTTCGCGACCGTTGCGGGCCACCACACTGGATAACGGTGACGTGCGTGTGGACGGTACGCCCACGGACTGCGTGCACCTGGCCTTGACCGGTCTGCTGGCCGAGGAGCCGGACATGGTCATCTCCGGCATCAATGCCGGCGCCAACCTGGGTGACGATGTTCTTTATTCGGGTACGGTGGCTGCCGCCATGGAAGGGCGGTTTCTGGGGCTACCGGCGATTGCCGTCTCCCTGGCAGGCCAGCAGCAATGCAAGCATTATGATTCCGCCGCCCAGGTGGTCCTGGAACTGCTGGATCGACTGCGCAGCATTCCACTTCCTTCCGACACCATCCTCAATGTCAACGTTCCCGACCTGCCCCGGGGCGAGATCCGGGGCTATCAGGCCACCCGCCTTGGGCATCGTCACAAGGCGGAGCCGGTGACCCGCTCTACCGATCCCCGGGGTCGTCCCATCTACTGGGTGGGTCCTTCAGGCCCGGAACAGGACGCCGGGCTGGGGACCGACTTCCATGCCGTGCGCTCCGGCTACGTTTCGGTCACGCCGATTCAGGTGGACCTGACCCGCTACGAGGCCATGGACATCGTCAGCCGCTGGCTCACGGAGGGCGAGGCTTGAATCATGATCTGACCGGAATCGGCATGACGTCCCAGCGTGCCCGGGATCGTCTGGCCGGGCGTCTTCGAGAACTGGGCATCCGTGATCCCCGGGTGCTGGAGGTGATTCGCGCCACGCCCCGCCATCTGTTCGTGGACGAGGCCCTGGCGCACCGCGCCTATGAAAACACCGCCCTGCCCATCGGGTTTGGCCAGACCATCTCCCAACCCTACATCGTCGCCCGCATGACCGAGGCGCTGTTGGCCGAGGCCACGCCGCAGATGGTGCTGGAGGTGGGCACAGGCTCCGGGTATCAGGCAGCCGTACTGGCACAACTGGTGGAACGGGTGATCAGCCTGGAAAGGATTCGCCCGCTACAGCGCCAGGCCCGTGAAGTGCTCAGCCTCATGCGGTTGCAGAACATCAGCCTGCGTCATGTGGATGGCCATCATGGCTGGCCGGAAAACGCCCCCTACGATGCCATCCTGCTCACCGCAGCGCCCCGGGTGATCCCCGAGGCCCTGCTGCTGCAACTGGCTATGGGCGGGCAGTTACTGGCCCCGGTGGGTGAGGAGAGCGGGGCGCAGACCCTGGTACGCATCACACGCACCCCGGAGGCCTATGTGAGACAGGATCTGGGCCCGGTGAGTTTTGTGCCGCTGTTGCCGGGAGAGGTGCCATGAGGCTCTTTGGTCCCTTGTATGACCGGGTGATGATGTGGTCGCGACATCGCCATGCCCCGCGCTATCTGGCGGGACTGTCGTTCGCCGAATCGTCTTTTTTTCCCGTACCCCCCGACGTGATGCTGGCCCCCATGGCGGCAGCGCGCCCCGATCGAGCCATGCGCCTGGCCCTGATCACCACGGTATTCTCCGTACTGGGCGGCCTGCTCGGATACCTGCTGGGCTACCTGGCCTTTGAGCTGCTTCAGCCGGTGATTGTGGGGGCGGGCTATGGCGAGGAGCTTGTACGCGCCCAGGAGTGGTTCTCCGTGTGGGGCGTCTGGGTGGTCCTGGTGGCCGGCTTCTCGCCCATCCCCTACAAGCTCTTCACCGTCACCGCCGGGGCCCTGTCCATGGCGCTGCTGCCTTTCGTGGTGGCCTCGTTCCTGGGCCGGGGGGCACGCTTTTTCGCCGTGGCCCTGATCATCAGCTGGCTGGGCCCCCGGGTGGAACCGCGCCTGCGCCCGTACATCGAATGGATAGGATGGGCGTCGGTCATCCTGCTGGTTCTGGCGGTGATCATTTATCAGTTACAGGGGTGAGAAACAAACTGTGCGCATGGCAGCGGTGGCAGCCTGGGTGCTTATCCTGCTGATGCTGGCCGCCTGCGGCACGCCTCAGAGGTCGGGTGAATTGGGATTCCGCTCTGGCGTGCACACGGTGCGGCATCACGAAACCCTGTATGCCATCGCCTGGCGCTATGGTCTCGAATGGCAGGACCTGGCCCGCTGGAACGATATCGACGAACCCTACACGATCTATCCTGGGCAGCGTTTGCGCATGAACCCGCCGCCCGGCGACCGTCAACGCACCGTGGCTCAGGCGCCGCCAGCGCAGCGGGGCGGAACGCCCCGCGAGACCCGCAACGAACCGCCGCCAGTACAGCAACCCCGTCCAGTCGAGCCGCGAGCCGAGAGGCCGCCAGCACAGCAACCTCGTCCGGTCGAGTCGCGACCCGAGACGGCCCCTCAGGCCAGATCCACCCCCCCGGCCTCCAGCTCACCACCCACGCAACGCAGCACTGCCTCCAGCGGGGCCATCGACTGGCGCTGGCCTACCGACGGCGAGGTGATACGCTCGTTCCCGGCCTCCGGCACCGGCAAGCGGGGGATCGGCATCTCGGGGCAGCCGGGCCAGTCGGTGCGGGCCGCCGCCAGGGGGCGGGTCGTCTACAGCGGAAGTGGACTTGTCGGATATGGAAAGCTTATCATCGTCAAACACGATGACACCTATCTCAGCGCCTATGCGCACAACGAGAAAATCCTTGTAAATGAAGGAGCTGAGGTGTCTCAGGGGCAGGAGATCGCGCTCCTTGGCGACACTGGAACCGATCGCCCCATGCTGCATTTCGAGATCAGAAAAGACGGGAGGCCCGTGGATCCATCAAGCTATTTGCCGAGTCGATAAAACAAGGGGCAACCGCCCCGCACAGGAGGTCACATGCCGAGAAGGCGAGATAAGAACCCCGTGTACGAGGATGGTGAGGAAAAGGTTGAGGAGGAAGTGCTGTCGGAACCTGAGGACCGGGTGACAGCGTCACTGAAGGACGCTGAAGAAAGTGACACCACCCCGATGCTGTCGGATGAGGTGGTGGGATCGAGTACCCAGGACGACGCGGAGGATGAAGAAGATGAGGAGAAGGTCGTGTTCGCCGCGGGCGAACCTCCCAGGGCCGACCTGGACGCCACCCGGCTGTACCTCAGCGAGATCGAGTTCTCCCCTTTATTAACGCCGGAGGAGGAGGTGTATTACGCCCGCCTGGCCCAGAAGGGAGACGAAACCGGCCGACGCAAGATGATCGAGTGCAATCTGCGCCTTGTGGTCAAGATTGCCCGACGCTACATGAATCGGGGCCTGGCGCTTCTGGATCTGATTGAAGAAGGCAACCTGGGCCTGATCCGCGCCGTGGAGAAGTTCGATCCGGAGCGTGGCTTCCGCTTTTCCACCTACGCCACCTGGTGGATCCGTCAGACCATCGAGCGGGCCATCATGAACCAGACCCGCACCATTCGCCTGCCCATCCACGTGATCAAGGAGCTCAACGTCTACCTGCGTGCCGCCCGCAAGCTGGCCCAGGAGCTGGACCACGAGCCCACCGCCGAGGAAGTGGCCCGCCACCTGGACAAGCCGGTACAGGACGTCAAGCGGATGCTGGCGCTTTCCGAGCGGGTGACCTCGGTGGATCTCCCCATCGGCAAGGATGGCGACCGCCCCCTGCTGGACGTGATTCCCGACGAGCATACTCCCGAGCCCTCCGACCTTATCCAGGATGAGGATGTGGTGCAGTACGTGGATGACTGGCTCATGGAACTGGACGAGAAACAACGGGAGGTGATCGTTCGCCGCTTCGGCCTGCACGGGTTTGAGCGTGCCACCCTGGAGCAGGTGGGCTTCGAGCTGGGCGTGACCCGGGAGCGGGTGCGCCAGATACAGATGGATGCCCTGAAAAGACTGCGCAAGATCCTGGAAAGTCGGGGATTCTCGGAGGATACCCTGCTGCAGAATTGAGTCGCTTAGCCCGGGATCAACAGTACCGCCGCCACTCTGCGCCCTTCGCCCATGACGATGTTGTAGGTTCGGCATGCCGCCGACGTGTCCATCACCTCCAGGCCGATACCCTGGGCACGGATGGCATACAGCACCTCCCGGGGAGGCCAGCGCAGGGTGGGGCCGGTCCCCAGGAGCACAATCTCGGGAGACAGCGCCAGCACGGGCTCGAGAGCCTCGAGCTTGAGGTCATCCACACGGGAGACCGGCCACTGGGGTATGAGTTGATCGGGCAGCACCACCACGCTCTCATGATGAGCCACCTGGTTCACCTGCACCCCACCACCCCCATAGGCGGTGATGATGTTCTGGCCCTCGCCATACTCACGCGTCATCTTCATGAGTTAAAAGTACAACCCAGCCAGGCCGCAGGCAAGCCGCAGCGGGCAGCCTCAGGCGCATTGATTGACAGTCCCGGGGTGCCCCTTTATTGTTTCTGGTTTCCCTTTTCCCGACTCTCCAGCCCTTGGAAACACCCGTGATCGACGACTTTCCCAGAATCAAGCGTCTTCCGCCGTATGTCTTCAGCATTGTCAACGACCTGAAGGCCAAGGCCCGCGCCCGGGGCGAGGATGTGATTGATTTCGGCATGGGGAACCCTGATCAGCCCACGCCGCCCCATATCGTCGAGAAACTGGTGGAAGTCTCTCGCCGCGGCGACACCCATCGCTATTCCGTATCCAAGGGCATCCCGCGCCTGCGCCGCGCCATCTGCCGCTGGTACAAGGACAACTACGATGTGGATCTGGATCCGGAGACCGAATCCATTGTCACCATTGGCTCCAAGGAGGGCCTGGCGCATCTGGCCCTGGCCACCCTGGGGCCCGGCGACGCGGTTCTGGTGCCCAACCCGGCCTATCCCATCCACCCCTATGGGTGCGTGATCGCCGGCGCCGACATCCGTCATGTCCCCCTGACGCCGGATGTGGATTTCTTCGCGGAACTGGAGCGGGGCATCCAGGAATCCTGGCCGCGCCCGAAGATGCTGATCCTGAATTTCCCGGCCAACCCCACCACCCAGTGTGTGGACCTGGAATTCTTCGAGAAGGTGGTGGCCATTGCCCGGGAGCACAAGATCTGGGTCGTGCACGATCTGGCCTATGCCGAGATCGTCTTCGATGGCTACAAGGCCCCCTCCATCCTGCAGGTGCCCGGCGCGAAGGATCTGGCGGTGGAGTTCTACACCCTCTCCAAGAGCTACAACATGCCCGGATGGCGCGTGGGTTTCATGTGCGGCAATCCCACCCTGGTGGCGGCCCTGGGGCGCATCAAGTCCTACCTGGACTATGGCACCTTCACCCCCATCCAGGTGGCGGCCATTGCCGCGCTTGAAGGGCCGCAGGACTGCGTGGAAGAGATCCGCCAGCTCTATCTCAACCGCCGCGACGTGCTCTGCGACGGGCTCAATGCCCTGGGCTGGGAAGTGGAAAAGCCCAAGGCCACCATGTTCGTCTGGGCGCCGATCCCGGAGCCTTACCGGGAAATGGGTTCACTGGAGTTTTGCAAGAAGCTGTTGCGTGATGCCAAGGTGGCGGTATCGCCGGGCATCGGTTTCGGCAATCACGGCGATACCCATGTGCGCTTCGGTCTGATCGAAAACGAGCATCGCACCCGCCAGGCCCTGCGCGGTATCAAGGCCATGTTCCGCGAGGATCAGCGCAAGGCTGAGACCGCTTGAGTGCGGCGGGCCCGGCGGACGAGTCGCCGGGCTGTCCCCCCACCCCTGCAGCGCCTGTCGGTGCCATGGTGCCGACAGGCTGCCCGCCGTTTCCCCAATAGCCCGTTTACCCCCTTCATTTTTATCCCGCCCGGCCGCTAAGAAAGTGGAGGGCGGCAGGGGCGTGGCCGTACGGTCTCTTTTCGGTGATGGATGGCGCACCAAAACAGAGAATCCCGTCACAAAAACGGTTCCCGAGGTTCGACGCCTGGGTTAGCATGGAAAGTTGGTAAACGGGACACCGTGAGCGAATGATTTTTCTCAATTTTTCCAGGGGTATGGGGCAAGCTGCGCCGTAACCCGCCCACTCAAGGTCAAGTCTTAAGGGAAGGGGAGTACGTACCACATGGCCAAATCAATTCTTACGGTGGACGATTCCGCATCGATTCGCCAGATGGTGTCTTTCACGCTCAAGGGGGCAGGCTATACCGTCACCGAGGCGGTGGATGGGCAGGACGGCCTGGACAAGGCCCGGTCCGGCAATTTCAACCTGATCTTCACCGACCAGAACATGCCCCGTCTCGATGGCCTTGGCCTGATCAAGCAGTTGCGCGCCATGCCGCAGTACAAGAGTGTGCCGATCCTGATGCTCACCACAGAGTCCGGTGAAGCCATGAAGACACAGGGGCGCGCCGCCGGGGCCACGGGTTGGCTGGTGAAACCCTTCGACCCCCAGAAGCTTCTTGAAGTCGTGCGCAAGGTGATCGGCTGATCATCCCATACCTGACATTCCTTGAAGGAGGGCGGGAATGACCATCGACATGACCCAGTTCTACCAGGTGTTCTTCGACGAAGCCGATGAACATCTGGCGGATATGGAGAGCCTGCTGCTGGAACTGGATGTCGATCAGCCGGATCTGGAGATGCTTAATGCCATCTTCCGGGCTGCCCATTCCATCAAGGGGGGCGCCGGCACCTTTGGCTTTACGGACATGGCCCGGGTCACCCATATACTGGAGACCCTGCTGGACCGCCTTCGCAAACAGGAGCTTCAGCCCGCCACCGAGATGGTGGATGCCTTTCTGGAGGCTGGCGATGTGCTCAAGGCACAGCTGCAGGCTCATCGGGAAGGTGAGGAATACCAGGATGAGCGCATCGACCGGGTCTGTACCTGGCTGGAGCGACTCACCCACGGCGAGCAACCTGCCGGCGCACCCCCACCTGTGGCCCCAACCGCCCCCCCGGCGCAACCCACCCCGGCGCGGGCGGCTGAGCCCACCTGGAAAATCAGCTTTGACCCCCATGCGTCTGAATTCAAGGCGGATGTCCACCTGGATGCCCTGGCCGAAAGCCTGGGGGAACTGGGTACCCTGAAGCGGTATTCCGAGGCCACCGGGCGCCCGGTCGTCTGGCACCTTTCGGGCCCCGGGATCAGCCTGGCCAGTATTCAGGAGATCTTTGATTTCATCTGCGATCTGGATGGCGTGCAGATCGCACCCATGGACGACGCGGAAAAGAGCGCCGCGCCTGCCGCTGACAATGGGGATGAGGCCTTTGGCTTTTTCGATGAGGCCCCCGGCACACCCCAGGAAGCGGAAGATCCGGGATACGGTTTCTTCACGGACTCCCCTGCCGCGCCCGTTGCGACCCCAACGGAACAAACTGGCCAGGCCTCGGACAGCGGCTATGGGTTCTTCGAGAACGCCCCGGGTGCGGAGGCCTGCCAGGACACCGACTCAGACGGCTTTGGCCTCTTCGGCAATAGCCCGGGCATGGAACAGGTGGCCTCTCAGGCCGCCCACGACCGGGAGGAGAACGCCCAGGGCTACGGCCTGTTCGATCCCTCGCCCGGCTATCCCTCATCGACCCAATCCGGCGATGACAACCCCCGAGGTCAGCCGGAGACGCCAGCAAAAGGCGGTGACTCCGGTGGCGCACCACCGAACAAGGAAAACACGGCCAAATCCCAGCCTCCCAAGCGGGGTCCCAGCGGGGATTCCTCCATCCGTGTCAGTGTCGAGAAGGTGGATCAGCTCATCAATCTGGTGGGCGAACTGGTGATCACCCACGCCATGCTCGCGGAATCTGCCACCCATCTGGACCCGGTCACTCACGAGAAGATCTTCAGCGGCCTGTCCAACCTGGAACGCAACTCCCGGGACCTGCAGCAATCCGTCATGTCCATCCGCATGATGCCCATCAGCTTCGTGTTCAATCGCTTCCCCCGGGTGGTGCGCGATACCGCCGCAAGCCTGCAGAAGAAAGTCACCCTGCGCCTGGTGGGTGAGGACACGGAACTGGACAAGGGGCTCATCGAGCGACTGGCGGACCCACTGAACCATCTGGTGCGCAACAGCATCGACCATGGTATTGAATCCCCCGAAAAACGTCGGGCGGCGGGCAAGTCCGAGACGGGTGAGATCGTCCTGCGTGCCAGTCATCAGGGAGGCAATATCGTCATCGAGGTGAATGATGATGGCGCCGGACTGAATCGGGAAAAACTCCTGGCCAAGGCCACCGAGCGGGGCGTCCCCATGTCGGACAACCCATCCGACAAGGAGGTGTTCCAGTTGATCTTCGCGGCTGGCTTCTCCACCGCCGACAAGGTGACCGACATCTCCGGTCGTGGCGTGGGCATGGATGTGGTTCGCCGCAACATCGAACAGATGAATGGCCGTATCGAGATCGACTCCGCGCCCGGGCAGGGCACACGCATCACCATCCGGCTACCCCTGACCCTGGCCATCCTGGACGGGATGGCCGTGCGCCTGGGGGACGAGACCTTCATCCTGCCCCTGACCGCCATTCGCGAGTCCATCCAGCCCAAACGGGAACAGTTCAAGACGGTGTCCGGCAAGGGGCGGGTGCTCAACACCAGCGGGGAGTACCTGCCTCTGGTGGTGTTGCAGGACATCTTCGAGTTAGGGCAGGTCGGCCAGAGCCTCGAGGACAGTATCGTGGTGATCGTCGATACCAACGAGGGCCGCATGGCCCTGGTGGTGGATGAACTGATGGCTCAGCAGCAGGTGGTGATCAAGAGTCTGGAAACCAATTATCGCAAGGTGCGTGGCGTTTCCGGGGCCACCATCCTGGGCGACGGGCGCGTGGCCCTGATCCTGGATGTGGATGAATTGGTGCAACTGAACCAGGAAATGCAGCCCAGACGCACAGGCACTTCGGAACAGGGGAATCTGGCATGAGTGAAGATCTGAAGGATCGGGCCGTCATCACCAGCGATGACAGCCGGGAATACCTTACATTCACCCTGGGAGATGAGGAATATGGCATCGATATCCTCAATGTCCAGGAGATCCGTGGCTACGATGCGGTGACCAAGATCGCCAACTCGCCGGATTACATCAAGGGCGTGATCAATATGCGCGGGGTCATCGTGCCCATCATCGACATGCGCCTGAAGTTTCATCTGGGACAGGTGGAATACAACCAGTTCACGGTGGTGATCATCCTCAACATCTCCGGGCGGGTGATCGGCATGGTGGTGGATGGTGTTTCGGATGTGGTCGCTCTCAAGGGAGAGCAGATCCGGCCGGCACCGGAATTTGGCGCGGTGCTGGACACCGCCTACATCGACGGACTGGCCACGCTGGATGAACGCATGGTGATCGTCGTCGATATCGAAAAACTCATGACCAGCGGCGATATGGGGCTGGTTGACCGGATTCAGAACGAATCCACCTGAGTCTCGGGCTAATTTAATAAGCTTCAAGGAGTCAAGGCCATGCGTTGGTTCAATAATCTATCGGCAGGCATCAAGATTGCGCTGCTTGGCGGCGTGTTACTGCTCTCCCTGGCGTATGCGGCCTTCGAGGCCTATCAGGGGTTTACTGGCTGGTCCAATTATTCCCAGCAGGTCCGCGACAACCGCCTGCCTTCCATGGAGGCCCTCGGTCAGATGAACACCGAGCGCATGGCCATCCGTGCTCAGACGGTGGAAGTCATGCTGCAGGATGAGGCCTATACGGACAAATCCGCGCTTCGGGACATCGCCCAGCAACGGGCCCGTTCCTGGGAAACCGTTGATCGCTATTGGGAGCAGTTTGCCGAAATTCCTCGCCTCACCGACGCAGGTCAGCAGCTGTATAACCGTTTGCGCGGTGAATACCAGGCCTGGAGGACCATCTATGTGGACCTGGATGCCCTGATCGATAACATGATCCGCACCCAGGATCCCGCTCAGTTCGACGCCTACATGCAGGAGTACCAGGCAACGGTTGAACGCATGATCCCCATCTCCAACACCATGGGCGCCACCTTCGTGGAACTGGTGGACGGCAACGTGGCCCGGGCCTCTGCCGATGCGGATATGAATGTGGAGACCGCTGCCTCCGAGATCCGTGAGCTGTTCTGGATTGCTTCCATCGCCATACTCATCTCTGTTGCCCTGGCGGTGCTGACCTTCATCAGCATGGTGCCGCCGCTGCGGTCTCTGGTGGCCAAGTTCGATGCCATCGGGGCCGGTGACTACGATCAGGAAATCGAGCAGACCCGCAAGGACGAGGTGGGTAAGGCCCTGAAGGGCCTGGCGGACATGCAGGCCAAACTCAAGGCGGACATCACTGAGACCAAGCGTGTGGCGGCTGAAAACCTGCGCATCCGATATGCCCTGGATACCGTTTCCTCCAATGTCATGGTCTCTGACACGGATGCCCAGATCGTTTACGCCAATGATGCGGTGATCGGCATGTTCCGCAAGGGCGCCAACGACATCCGCAAGGATCTGCCCAACTTCGATCCTGACCGGGTGCGCGGCTCCAGCATGGATATGTTCCATAAGCGTGCAGCCCATCAGCGTCAGATGACGGAATCCATGCAGTCCACCCACGAAACAGAGATCGTCATCGGCGGGCGTACCTTCAAGCTCATTGCCAGTCCTATCTTCGATGAGGAAGGCCAGCGTCTGGGGGCGGTTATTGAATGGGCCGACCGCACCGAAGAATTGAAGGTGGAACGGGAAGTGACGCACCTGGTGGAAGGCGCCGTGAAGGGCGATTTCAACCAGCGTATCGCCACCGAGGAGCTGAGTGGCTTCTTCAAGCGTCTGGGTGATGCTATGAACCAGCTTGTGGAGCGCACCTCCACGGGTCTGGGTGAGGTGGCCCGAGTGCTCAACGCCGTCGCCGACGGGGATCTGACTCAACGCGTGACCGGTGACTACGAAGGCACCTTCGGGCAATTGAAGGAAGACACCAACGCCACCGCCATTCGCCTTCAGGAGCTGATCGGCCAGATCAAGGAGTCCGTGGATGCCATCAACACGGCGGCCCGAGAGATTGCAGTAGGCAATACCGATCTGTCCCAACGCACCGAGGAACAGGCTTCCAGCCTGGAGGAAACCGCTTCCAGCATGGAAGAGTTGACCTCAACGGTGAAGCAGACGGCCGACAATGCCCGCCAGGCCAACCAGCTCTCGATCAACGCCCGCGATGTGGCCAGCCGGGGTGGTGATAAGGCCAGGGAGGCCATGGATTCCATGAAGGCCATCACGGAAAGCGCCGACAAGATCGGCGAGATCATCACCGTGATCGACGGCATTGCCTTCCAGACCAACATCCTGGCCCTGAACGCAGCGGTGGAGGCAGCCCGGGCCGGGGAACAGGGTCGGGGCTTTGCCGTGGTGGCTGGCGAGGTGCGCAACCTGGCACAGCGCTCGGCCGCCGCCGCCAAGGAGATCAAGGCCTTGATCGCCGAGGATACGGCGACCATCGAGACCGGCAGCAAGCAGGTACTTGCCGCCGGACAGACCATGGGAGAGATCGTCAACGAAGTGAAGCGGGTCTCGGATCTCATTGCCGAAATCACCGCCGCGGCCGATGAGCAAAGCACGGGTATCGAGCAGGTCAACAGCGCCGTCACCCAGATGGACGAGGTCACGCAGCAGAATGCCTCGCTGGTGGAGGAGGCCGCTGCGGCTGCCGAGTCCCTGGAGGAGCAGGCCCAGGGTCTGGCGCGTGCGGTCAGCGTGTTCCGGGTGGATGAGGGTGCCATGGGTTCTGGCGGCCATCAGTTACCGGCGGCTTCCAAGGCCCCCAGCCGGGCTCTGCCAGCCGCGAACAAGGCTCAATCCGGGCGCCCGGCGACCGCTGGCAAAGCGGCCACCGGTAGCAGCAGCAAGCCCCCGCAGGGCAAGGCAGTGGGTGGTGGCGCGAAGCCGGGCAACCGGCCCGCCTCGCGTGCCAACCCGGACGATGAGTGGGAAGAGTTCTGAGCGCCATCGGAGCCAGCCATCCATGACAAGGCCCTTCAGGCCCGGTGCCTTGCACCGGGCTCACATCGCCAGCGGTCACGCCCATGCGTGACCGGGAATTCGATTTCAGGGACGCCGACTTCGAGCGAATCCGGCGAATGATTTATGAATATGCCGGCATCTCGCTCAATCCGGGCAAACGGGACATGGTCTACAGCCGTGTGGCCCGGCGCCTGCGTCAGGCGGGCCTGAATTCCTTTGAGGCCTATCTGGATCGCCTGGAGGTGGATGCCGAGGAATGGCAGCACTTTGTTAATTCGCTGACCACCAACCTCACTTCCTTTTTCCGGGAGGCCCATCATTTTCCGGTGCTCTCTGAGCATGCCACCCGGATGCACGGCAGCCATCGACGCACGCTGAGGATCTGGTCGGCCGGATGCTCCACTGGGGAGGAGCCGTTTTCCATCGCCATGACCCTGATCGACACGTTCGGCAGCTGGACGCCGCCCGTGAAGATCCTGGCCACGGACCTGGATACGCAAGTGGTGCGCCATGCGGCCGAAGGCATCTATCCCATGGAGCGCATCGAAAAGATGCCGCAGAATGATGTGAAACGCTTTTTTCTGCGGGGCAAGGGCAGTCGTGAGGGCATGGTGCGGGTCAGGCCTCAGGTGCGGGAACTCGTCACCTTCGAGTCGCTCAATCTGCTGGGGCCGAGCTGGCCACTCAAGGAACCCTTTGATGCCATCTTTTGCCGCAATGTGTTGATCTATTTCGACAAGCCCACCCAGTACCGGCTGCTGTCCAGGTTTCATCCCTTGCTGCATCCGGAGGGCCTGTTGTTCGTGGGGCATTCGGAGAGCCTGGCCCATGCCTCCGATCTGTTCCGCTTGCAGGGCAAGACGGTCTGTGTGCCGGTGGCGAGGGGGCGCCCATGAGCGAAGGTTTCGAGGAGGTCCTGGCACCCAACCTGTACTATGACCGGCACTTCGACATGGATGCCGTCAAGATACTGCCGGGAGAGTACTACGTCTCCAATCGGGAGCTGCTGATGGTGACTGTACTGGGCTCCTGTGTGGGGGCCTGCGTCAGGGATCGTCTGCGGGGCATTGGGGGCATCAATCACTTCATGCTGCCCGACGACAAGCGCAACGAGGACAGTCGCGTGGGCAGTTCCATGCGCTATGGGGATTACGCCATGGAGATCCTGATCAACCAGCTGATCAAGCTGGGGGCGCGTCGGGAAAACCTGGAGGCCAAGGTATTCGGTGCCGGCAATGTGCTGCCCGGGTTCAAAAGCAATATCGTCGGAGAGCGCAACGCCCAGTTTGTCACCGATTACCTGGCGACGGAGGGCATTCCCATCGCGGCAAAGGACTTGCTCGGTAATCACCCGCGCAAGGTTTACTTCTTCCCCACCACCGGGCGGGTACTCGTGAAGAAACTGCGCAGTCTGCACAACGAGACCATCATCGAGCGGGAACTGAGCTACAGCCAGAAACTGCGCCAGGCCAAGGTGTCCGGCGAAGTGGAACTGTTCGACTGACGTATGCGAGGAGACCGATTCATGCAGGGCTTAGGAATGGAGGCAATCACACGGGCGCTCACACCCCACTGGCCAGCGGTGATGACCAGTGTGGCCGCCATCGTCGTCTGGGTGCTGCTGTCGCTGCCTGCCTGGCCCGGCATGCTGTTGATCGCCCTGGCCTGGGTCGGCTCCCTGCTCTGGCAGGCCCGTGATGGCGTCCATGCCGGACAGGCAGCCCAGGCCCTGGCCGATGAACAGCAGGGCACACTGGACAGTGACCGGGAGTTATGGAACCTGGTTGTTGAGATTGATGCCCTCATGGCGCCGGAGACAAGCGAGTTACGCACACTGGTGGGGCAGGCCCGGGAATTGATCCGGGATGCCGTGCGTGATCTGCAGGACAGTTTCCACAACCTGAACCAGACGTCCCGGGAACAGCAGGAACTGGCGCTGAGACTCATCAAGGGCATGTCCAGCGATGCTCAGGGGACCTCCAGTGTTGAGGCCATCGACATGGACCACTTCATGGAGGAGAACGGCAAGGTGCTGGCCCAGAACGTGCAAATGCTCATCGACATGGGCAAGCACAGCGTGGAGGTGGCTCATCATGTGGACGATCTCTCCAGCCTGATGAATGAGATCTTCGGGCTGCTCGACAGTGCCAAGCACATCGCCGGACAAACCAACCTGCTGGCTCTGAACGCTGCCATTGAGGCGGCCCGTGCCGGGGAGGCGGGCCGGGGATTTGCCGTGGTGGCCCAGGAGGTGCGCAAGCTCTCCCGGGATTCGGATAAGTTCAATGAGCAGATCCGCGCCCAGGTGGAACAGGCCAACCGACTCTTTGGTGATGCCCGCGAGGTGGTTGGCCGCATGGCCTCACAGGATCTGAACACATCCATCACGGCCAAAGGCAGCATGGATGAGATGATGGAGCAGCTGCAGAAGCTCAATCAGAGCCTGTCCGAGGGGCTGGATCATATGTCCGGCGTGGCCGAGCGCGTGCAGCAGAATGTGGATGCGGCGGTCAGGCTGTTGCAGTTCGAGGACATTGCGGGTCAGGTGCTTGACCGGGCCCATACACGCATCGACTTCATGGAACGCTTTGTCTCCGAGCTGCGCCAACTTCCCATGGTGGAGCCGCAAAGATCGCAGCAACAGCTGGAACAGGCCCGCGGTCGGCTCAAGGCGCTGCGTGAGGAGTTACGGGATGCTGCCCACCGTCCCGTGCATCAAAAATCCATGGACGAAGGTGATATTGAACTCTTCTGATGCGATGCCCGTGGCCAATACAAGAAGTTCAAAGCTGAGGAAGGGCACCGTGGGGAAGCCGATACGGGTACTGGTGGTCGACGATTCAGCGTTGGTGCGCAAGCTTCTGACGGAGGTTCTGAACTCAGTCGAGGGCATTGAGGTGGTGGGCACGGCCCAGGACCCGTATGTGGCGCGAGAGCGCATCAAGAGCCTTGATCCAGACGTGCTGACCCTGGATGTGGAAATGCCGCGCATGGATGGCCTGACCTTCCTGCGCAACCTGATGCGTCTGCGCCCCATGCCCGTGGTAATGGTGTCCTCGCTCACCGAGCGGGGGGCCGAGGTTACCATGCAGGCCCTGGAGCTGGGCGCTGTGGATTTTGTCACCAAGCCCGCCCTGGATCTGGCCAATACCCTCAACGCCTACCGCGATGAGTTGGCTGCCAAGGTCAAGGTTGCGGCCGGGGCCAGGGTACGCACCCTGGCAGCAGTGAAACCCAAGCATTCCGTCGACGAGATCCTGCCTGCCAAGGCCGTGGGGCACTGGCGTACCACGGACCGCCTGCTGGCCATCGGCGCCTCCACCGGGGGAACCGAAGCGGTGAAGGATGTTCTCATTGACCTGCCACCGGACAGCCCTGCCGTGGTCATTGCCCAGCACATCCCCGCAGGTTTCAGTGGCGCGTGGGCGCAGCGCATGAATCGGCAGAGCCGACTGGTGGTCAAGGAGGCCGAGGAGGGCGAGCGCCTGATGGCTGGCCATGCCTACGTGGCACCCGGAGATCAGCATCTGATGGTGGCCCGGGATGGGGCCCGCTACGTCTGCCGCCTGAATATGGCCGAACCGGTCAATCGCCATCGGCCCAGCGTGGATGTGCTGTTTCGTTCCGTGGCCCAGGCCGCGGGCAAGAATTCCTGCGCCGCTCTGCTCACCGGCATGGGGGCCGACGGTGTGCAGGGCCTCAAGGAGCTGCATGACATGGGCGTGGAGACCATTGCCCAGGACGAAGCCACCAGCGTGGTCTGGGGGATGCCTGGAGAGGCCGTGAAGCGGGGTGCGGCCTCCCAGGTGCTGCCTCTGGACCGGATTGCCGAGGCCATGCTGAAGGCCTCCCGCGTGCGCTGACGCCCTTAAATATTTGGGCATGCGCCCAAAAATCTGAGATCATCCTCACAATTCTTGCCGCTATTTCCTATTTTCGCCCTCGCTGGAGTCTGGTATGAGCATCAAACGTCACGTCGATGAAAAGACCAACCTGGTGACGATATCCGTGGGTGGTCGGTTTGATTTCGCCCAACACAAGGCCTTCCGTGACGCCTATCGGGATCTGCCCGCCCAGGGCACCCGCTATCGGGTGGACCTGAGCGAAGCCACGTACCTGGATAGTTCGGCCCTGGGCATGTTGCTGCTGCTCCGGGAGCACGCCGGTGGCGATACGGCCCGGGTGAGCCTGCGGGGCTGTAGCGACGATGTACGCCGCGTCCTCAAGATTGCCAATTTCGATCGCCTTTTCACCCTGGAGTAACCCCCCACCCCATGTCACGCGACGCCCATCCAAGCCCCATTCGGGAATCCGGGATCACGCACGCCGTTGCTCCGGTCGATTCCCGCGGGCTGGCGCTGGTGGTGGACGATGAACCCACCAATCGCCGGCTGCTGGCGCGCATGCTCAAGAAGGAGGGTTTCGACACTCTGGAGGCGGAGAGCGGCGCCCGGGCCATCGAGCTGTTCGAGCAGTCGCCGCCGGATATCGTCTTCATGGATGTGATGATGCCGGTGATGGATGGGTTCGAAGCGACCCGGCGGATCAAGGCCATGGCCGGCTTTGATTTCGTGCCGGTGATCTTTCTCACCGCGCTGCACGATGAAAAGTCCCTGGTGCAATGCACGGAGTCGGGGGGAGACGATTTTCTTACCAAGCCCTTCAACTTCAGCATCCTCAAGGCACGCATCACGGCCATGGAACGGGTGCGCGATCTGCAGCGCATCATCGCCGGCAAAAACCGGGAACTGGAGCAACTCCTGGAGCAGGACCGCCAGGAGCAGAAGCTGGCCGAACGGGTATTCAGTCGGGCCGTGAACGACCGTAATGTGCATACGGAACAGTTCGGGCTGGTGCAGCGGCCCGCCACCACGTTCAACGGCGATCTGGTGCTCACCCAGGACCTTCCCGATGGGGGCGTGCGTATCCTCCTGGGGGATTTCACCGGCCATGGCCTCGCGGCCGCCATTGGCGCGCTGCCCGTGGCCGAGACCTTTCGCACCATGACCCGCAAGGGGGTGGATGACGAGCAGGTGCTGGACGAGATCAATCGCAAGCTGTATCGCGTGCTGCCGCCGGAACGCTTCATGGCCGCCTGCCTGGTGTCCATCCCCGGCTCCGGTCGTGAGATCCGCTGGTGGAACGGGGGCATGCCCAGTGCCTGGTTACGCACCCAGGAGGGCCTGCAGGAACTGGCTTCCCATGCCTTGCCGCTGGGTATCCTGCCGGAGCTGTCGGACCGGGAAACGCCCCGGCGCGTGGCGGTGCGTCGTGATGATCGACTGCTGATGATGAGTGATGGTCTGCTGGAGGCCCGTGATCCGGGTGGGCGCATGTTCATGGATCACGGTTTTGCCGGGGTGCTGGAGGCATGGACCCACGGCGGGGCGGTACTCCCCGACCTGTTGCAGGCCCTCGAGGAGCACTGCGCCGACCAGCGGCCGGAGGATGATGTTGCCATTCTGGAAACCCCCCTGGACCCGGAGCTTTTCAGCCGTCCGCCCGTGAGTCGTGAAAGACACCCGGAAGGGGGATGGACCTGGTCGCTGACGCTGGAGGACGAGCGTCTTGGGGACTTGCCCTCGCTGGAGTCCGCCCTGCGTCCACTGGGATTGCTGGATGGCCTGGAGGAGGATGCCGGCCCTCTGGAAACCATTGTCAACGAGCTCTACAGCAACGCCCTGGAGCACGGGGTGCTGCGACTGGACTCTCCCATGAAGGCCGACCCGGACGGATTTTGCAACTATTATCAGGAACGGGGTCGCCGCCTGGCCGAGGGTTGTCGGGGACGTGTGGATGTGAGCGTGGCCTATGAGCCCGGTGAGACGCACGGCATGTTACGGGTAAAAATCAGTGATTCCGGCCCGGGGTTTGACACCCAACAGTGGGACGATGTGTCGCTGGACACCACCCGCCCCTGGGGCCGTGGCATCGCCCTGGTGCGGGATCTGTGCGATGCGGTGGTTTTTGACGATTCTGGCTCCCGGGTGGAGGCCGTTTATCGGTGTCGCTAAACGACGGGAACAGTGCGTTTTATCAGTCCCTGGAGGAACGCCTCCGGTGGCAGACCCGTGCCATGGAGGCCATGGTGAACGGGATTGCCATCGCCGATGCGACTCAGCCGGATAGCCCGTTGGTGTACGTGAACCCGGCCTTCGAGCACATGACCGGTTACCGGGCAGACGAGGTGCTGGGTACCAACTGCCGTTTCCTGCAAGGGGATGATCGGGATCAACCCGGCGTTCGGGAATTGCGTGATGCCGTGGTTGAAGGGCGGGCCACGAAGGTGTTGATACGCAATTACCGCAAGAATGGGGAATTGTTCTGGAACGAGTTCAGCATCTCACCAGTGCGCAACGACGCGGGTGTAGTGACCCATTACGTGGGGATTCAGCAGGACGTTACCGAACTCATGCAGGCCATGGAGGCTCTGCGCCAGGCCAAGGCGGAGGCCGACCGGGCCAATCAGGCCAAGTCCGACTTTCTCTCCCGCATGAGCCACGAACTGCGCACTCCCATGAATGCGGTCCTGGGGTTTGCCCAGTTGCTGGAACTGGACCCGGAACTGAACAACGAACAGCAGGAAAACGTCGAGGAGATCATCCGCGGCGGCAGGCACCTTCTGGACCTGATCAACGAGGTGCTGGATCTGGCCCGGGTGGAATCGGGCCGGGTGGAGCTGACTCCCGAGCCCCTGGAACTCCAGGGCTTGATGGACGAATGCCTGGCCCTGGTTGAGCCACTGGCCAGGGAGAATGACCTGGAGATTTGCAGCGGCCAGGATCTGTCGGGGCATTACGTGCGGGCCGACCGGGTCAGGCTGAAACAGGTTCTCATCAACCTGCTCTCCAACGCCATCAAGTACAACCGGCCCCAGGGTCAGGTGACTGTTGACCTGGAGCCAGCTCGTGAGGTCCCCCAGGGAGTGCGCATTCGGGTGTCCGATACCGGGGGGGTATCCCGAACGAACGCATCACCGAGCTGTTTCAACCCTTCACAAGACTGGTGGAGGACCAGCACACGGTGGAGGGCAGTGGCATCGGCCTGGCCATCACCCAGCGCCTGGTGCACCTCATGGAGGGGCGCATTGGTGTCTACAGTCAGGTAGGGGAGGGCAGCACCTTCTGGGTGGAACTGCCCAAGGACATCCCAACGGTGGAGGCGCCGGATCGGCAGCCCTCGACCTCCTCGCCCAGGACCACGACAGAACAACCGGAATCAGGGTGCAAGATCCTTCAGATCGAGGACAATACTGCCAACCTGCGCCTGCTTGAGCGGCTGCTCAAGCGCCATGACGCCTTCAGTGTGCTCAGTACGGAAGACCCCTACATCGGCCTGGAACTGGCGCAGGAGCACTGTCCGGATGTGATCATTCTGGACATCCAGATTGCCCGTCTGGATGGCTTCCAAGTGCTGGAACAATTGCGGAGTCATGCGGCCACACGTGACATTCCCGTGCTGGCCCTCACGGCCAATGCCACGGAATCGAACCGTCAGCGCGGCCTGGAGGCTGGCTTCGACGCTTACCTGACCAAACCCCTGAATCTGGAGGAGTTGCTTGATACACTTCGCACACTCCTCTCTCAGGATAGAGCCAACCGCCCCGGTAACAAGGTGCGCCAGTGAACAGCCATGACCTTTCCCGCAACTCCCATCAAGAGCCCGAGCGCAAGGCAGCCCGGATCATGGTGGTGGACGATGAACGGGCCAACCTGATCCTGATGGACCGCCTGCTGCGTACCGAGGGCTATTCCAACCTGGCCCTGGTACAGGACCCCCGGGAGGTGATCGCCACTTATCGCCAGGCACCCACCGACCTGATCCTGCTGGACATCAAGATGCCGCACATGAACGGCTTTGAGGTGATGGAGCAGTTCGCCGCGCTGAATGACCCCCTGGTCCCGCCTATTCTCGTGCTCACGGCTCAGCACAGCCGCGACTACATGCTTCGGGCCCTGAGTAACGGTGCCCGGGATTTCATCGGCAAACCGTTTGATCGGGCTGAAGTGCTGGCACGGGTACGCAACATGCTGGATGTGCAGCTGGCGCACCGCATGACCCACGACCAGAAAGACATGCTGGCGCAACTGGTGCATGAACGCACCGAGGAGATCCGGCGTACCCGCCTGCAGGTGGTGCAGCGTCTGGGGCGCGCCTCGGAATACCGGGATAACGAGACCGGGTGCCACATCCTGCGCATGAGTCACATCTCGGCCCTGCTGGCCCAGCATGTGGGCTGGGATCGTGATCAATGCGAGCGCATGCTCCATGCCAGCCCCATGCACGACGTGGGCAAGATTGGCATTCCCGACCAGATCCTGCTCAAACCAGGCAAGCTCACGCCCGATGAGTGGGAGATCATGAAGACCCATGCCACCATCGGCGCCGACATCCTCAGTGGCGATGATTCCGATCTGCTGCTCATGGCCCGGGAGATCGCCCTCACGCACCACGAAAAATGGGACGGCAGTGGCTACCCCAACGGCCTGGCCGGTCATGATATTCCCATGACCGGTCGCATCTGCGCCCTGGCGGATGTCTTTGACGCCCTGACCTCCTGGCGGCCCTACAAGAAGGCCTGGACCGTGGACGATGCTCTGGATTTCATCCGCAACGGGGCAGGGCATCATTTCGACCCGGATCTTACCGAACTCTTCTTCAGCCTGGTGCCCGACATCCTGGCCATCCGCGAGCGTTTTCCAGAACCCATTCCCGAGGCCGACTGATCCCCCAGGGCCCCTCCCCGGGTCGGCCCGATCTCCGCTATAATGCTGGGCTTTCCCCGCCATAGGAGCCAGATCATTGGAACCCGTCAAAGTCGGCCTGTTGGGCCTTGGGACCGTGGGCAGCGGCACGGTCAGAGTGCTCAAGCGCAATAGCGACGAGATCACCCGCCGGGCTGGTCGTGGTATCGAACTCGTGGCGGCTGCGGCCCGCAATCTGGACTCCCTGGGCGATCTGGACGTGAGTGGCATGCGCCTCACCGAAGAAGCCCTGGAGGTGGTGGACGACCCTCAGGTTCAGGTGATCGTCGAACTGATCGGGGGCACGACACTGGCCCGGGAACTGGTGCTGCGGGCCATTGACCAGGGCAAGCATGTGGTGACGGCCAACAAGGCCCTGATCGCCCTGCACGGCAACGAGATCTTCAGTCGCGCTCAGGAGCGTGGCGTGATGGTGGCCTTTGAGGCCGCCGTGGCGGGTGGTATCCCCATCATCAAGGCCATCCGCGAGGGCCTGACCGGCAACCGCATTGAATGGCTGGCCGGCATCATCAACGGCACCGGCAACTTCATCCTCACCGAGATGCGCGACAAGGGGCGGGAGTTCGCCGATGTGCTGGCGGAGGCCCAGCGCCTGGGTTACGCGGAGGCCGATCCCACCTTTGATGTGGAAGGGGTGGACGCGGCCCACAAGCTGACCATCCTGGCCTCCATTGCCTTTGGCATCCCACTGCAGTTCGACCGGGTGTATACCGAGGGCATCTCCGGCATCTCCCGGGATGATGTGGTCTACGCCAACGAACTGGGCTACCGCATCAAGCATCTGGGCATTGCCCGCCGGGCCAATGGCGGCATCGAACTGCGGGTGCATCCCACCCTGATTCCCGAGCGGCGCCTGATCGCCAACGTGGACGGCGTACTCAATGCCGTGCTGGTCTGGGGCGATGCCGTGGGCCCGACCCTTTACTACGGCCCCGGGGCCGGTTCCGAGCCCACCGCCTCAGCAGTGGTGGCAGACCTGGTGGACGTGGTGCGTGCCCTGACCACTGACCCGGAAAACCGGGTGCCGCATCTGGCCTTCCAGGCCGATGCCCTGTCGGATGTTTCCATCCTCTCCATGGACGACGTGCAAACCGCCTTCTACCTGCGCCTGCGGGTGCTGGACCGTCCGGGCGTGATGGCTGATATCACCCGGATCCTGGCGGACCTGGACATCAGCATCGAGGCCATCATGCAGAAGGAGCCGGATGAAGACACCCAGGAGGCCGATGTGATCATGCTGACCCACCAGGTGCGCGAGGGTAATCTCAACCAGGCCATCGGCCGTATCGAGGCCCTGGACAGCGTGATCACCCCGGTGACCCGTATCCGCCTGGAAAACCTCAAGTAACATCGCGTCAAGACGCCCCGACCCCGAGATCCGACCATGCCTTTCCGACCCCGTTACACCGGCATCATTGAACGCTATCGTGACCGCCTGCCGGTGCACGACGACGCCCGCATCATCTCCCTGGGCGAGGGCAACACGCCCCTTATCCGGCTGAACAACGTCCCCCGGGTGCTGGGCAAGGAAGTGGACATCTATGTGAAGTTCGAGGGGCTCAACCCCACAGGCTCCTTCAAGGACCGGGGCATGACCATGGCCGTCACCCGTGCCGTGGAGGAGGGCTCCCGGGCCATTATCTGCGCCTCCACCGGCAACACCTCCGCCTCGGCAGCCGCTTACGCGGCCCGGGCCGGGATCACCGCCTTCGTGCTCATTCCCGATGGCAAGATTGCCCAGGGCAAACTGGCCCAGGCCATGATGCATGGCTCCACGGTCATCCAGATCAAGGGGAATTTTGATGCCGGCATGCGCCTGGTGAAGCAGGTGGCCGAAACCTCACCGGTGACGGTGGTGAACTCGGTCAACCCCTACCGTCTCCAGGGCCAGAAGACGGCGGCCTTCGAGATCGTCGAGGAACTGGGGCGTGCCCCGGATTACCACTGCCTGCCGGTGGGGAACGCCGGCAACATCACCGCCCACTGGATCGGCTACTGCGAGTATTCCTCTGCCTCTGGCGATCACGTGACCGAGTCCTGCGGTTTCTGCAAGGGCCGCTGCATGTACGCCGGTGGCGCCATCGTGGGTAATCGCCCGCGCATGGTGGGCTACCAGGCCAGCGGCAGCGCCCCCTTCATGCGCGGCGCCATGGTGGACGATCCGGATACGGTGGCCACGGCCATCCGCATTGGACACCCCCAGTCCTGGGACTACGCCTGGAAGGTGAAGGAGGAGTCCGGCGGCTGGTTCGATGAGTGCTCTGACGAGGAGATCCTGGCCGCGCAGAAGCTGCTGGCCGAACGGGAGGGCGTGTTCTGTGAACCCGCCTCTGCCACCTCGCTGGCCGGCGCCCTGCGCGACGTGAAGGCGGGCAAGATTCCCGAAGGCTCCAGCATCGTGTGCACCCTGACGGGGCATGGCCTGAAGGATCCGGACATCGCCATCCAGCAGAGCCTGCGGGCGCCGCTGACGGTGGAGGCAGATCTGGATTCGGTGAAGCGGGCCATTCTGGAGAACATGGCCTGAGTACCCCAACCCCTCTCCCGCCGGCGGGAGAGGGGCTCAAGCGCCTTGGCGCCCCGTCCAGTCCCGCGCAAACTGCCAGGCCACCCGGCCGCTGCGCGACCCGCGCAGCAGGGCATACTGCAGGGCCTCGCGCCGCGCGGCCTCGGTCAACGCGCCCCCGTCCAGATGTGCCAGCCAGTGGGTGACCACCTCCAGGTACTGAGCCTGGGAAAAGGGATGAAAGGCTACCCAGAGGCCGAATCGCTCCGATAGTGACACCTTTTCCTCCACCGCCTCGCCAGGATGGATTTCGTCATCCACCCGCTTCGCTTCCAGGTTGTCCACACTGCGCTCGGGCATCAGATGACGACGATTGGAGGTGGCATAGATGATCACATTCTCCGGCGTGGCTTCCAGGTCACCGTCCAGAACGGCCTTCAGTGCCTTGTAGGCTGGTTCGTTGGCCTCGAAAGACAGGTCATCGGCGAACAGCACGAACCGCTCCGAACGATCACGCAGCGGCGCCACGATGCGGGGCAGATCCACCAGTTCGTGGGCATCCACCTGCACCAGGCGCAGCCCCTCACTGGCATAGCGGGTCAGGAGGGCACGCATCAACGAGGACTTGCCCGTACCCCGGGCACCCCAGAGCAGGGCATTGTTGGCCGGTCGCCCGGCGATAAACTGCCGGGTATTGCGCTCCAGCAACTCTCGCGGTCGCCCGATATGCAATAGATCGTCGAGCGATAGCGGATTCACCTCGGGGATGGACTGCAAACGCCCCTGACGCCAGCGAAATGCCGGCGCATCCCACTGGATCGGCGGGGCAGGGGAGGGCAGCATCTCCTCCAGCCGCTCCATCAGGGAGTGGGCACGCTGGAGCACGCCCTCCAGTTCGACGACACGATCAGACATTCAGGCGCTCCTAGTCTTCCCGATTGCTCAGGGTGAGGCTTTCCACCGCCATGAATACCTCTCGCAGGAACAGCCCCAGGGCCGCAATCAAGCTGGTCATGGCCAGCACGAACATGGCTCCCACCGTCCGGGGATGCTGCATATCGAAGAGGAAATCCAGGAATACAGCCACGATGGTCAGAGATACCAGCATGGCCGTAGTGATGCACAGGGTCATACCCCAATGGACCAGGCGGGCACGTTCATCGAGGATCTTCAGTTCCCGGGTGCTCAGTTCACGGCGTTTGGCATCGGGGGCGTGCATCATCTGGGCCAGATGCCGGCGGCGGTCCACCACGCGGCCGAGGCGGGTAACAAAGGCATTCAGAAAACCCGCGATTGCCACCAGCAGGAAGGCAGGCGCCACAGAAAACTGGATGACTTGCGAGATTTCTATGGGTGAGGTGGAGTCGATCATGCGATCACCGCTGCGGAATGTTGTGATAGGCGATTTCAACTATATCCATAAATCATCCGGTCATGCATCCTGTGCTATGTTAAGAAGGATAAATGCCCCTTCGCGAGGTAATTGCATCATGAGCGAACATGCCAGAATCGAGGAACTGCCTCAGGTGGGCATGGCATTCATGGACGATGATCATGAGGAGGCCATGGGCCTGCTCGCCCGCGTGGTCGAAACCCTGGAAGCATCCCGTGATGGCCATGCGGAGCCGGAAGGGCTGCGCCGCGACCTGCGCAACTTCATCGAGCACAGCCGGGCCCATTTTCGGCGCGAGGAAGTGATCATGAAGGCTGTTCATTTCCCGCCCTTTCACATTCACAAGAATGAACACGACCAGCGGCTGGAAGAACTGGTCACCTACGTGGACGATCTGGATGCCGGTGTGATCGGGCTGGAAGACCTGAAGGACCAGTTCCTTAATGAGTTCCTGCCCTGGTACCAAAGCCACTGCGAGACCATGGACCAGGCCACCGCTCGTTACGTGGAGAAGCAGGCGGCTGCGGGACCGACCAAGGCCTGAATCCTCCCCACCCGACCCTCACGCATCACGGTGGGGAGCCCCCCGAATAATGAAAGTCACAAGCCCCTCTCCCTGTGGGGGAGGGGCTGGGGTGAGGGAAAACGGAGTGACTCAGGCCTCCAGGCGACGGTATTTCACCCGGTGAGGCTGATCTGCGTCGCTGCCCAGACGCTTGCGGCGATCCTCCTCGTAGTCCTGGTAATTCCCCTCGAAGAAGACCACATTGCCGTCCTCCTCGAAGGCCAGGATATGGGTCGCGATACGGTCCAGGAACCAGCGATCGTGAGAGATCACCACGGCGCTGCCGGGGAAGTCCAGGATCGCCTCTTCCAGGGCTCTCAGGGTTTCCACGTCCAGATCGTTGGTAGGTTCATCCAGCAGTAACAGGTTACCACCGCTGCGCAGCAACTTGGCCAGGTGAGCGCGATTACGCTCACCGCCGGAAAGCTCCTTCATGAGCTTCTGCTGATCACTGCCCTTGAAGTTGAAGCGGCCCACATAGGCGCGGGAGGGCATCTGGAAGTTGCCCACATGGATGATGTCCTGACCATCCGAGACTTCTTCCCAGACCGTGCGCTGATCCTGCAGGGCATCACGGGTCTGATCCACATAGGCCACCTGCACGGTCTCACCGACGCGGATCTCGCCTGAATCCGGCTTCTCCTGGCCAACGATCATGCGGAAGAGGGTGGACTTGCCCACCCCGTTGGGGCCGATCACACCGACAATGCCACCGCGGGGCAGCGAGAAGGAAAGGTTTTCATACAGCACCCGATCCCCGTAGGACTTGCTCACACCCTCCAGATCCACCACCACGTCGCCCAGGCGTGGGCCGGGCGGGATGTAGATCTCCTTGGTCTCGCTGCGTTTCTGGTAGTCCTGTGAGGAGAGTTCCTCAAAGCGCTTGAGGCGGGCCTTGCTCTTGGCGGAACGGCCCTTGGGGTTGCTGCGCACCCATTCCAGTTCCGATTCCATGTTCTTGCGGCGGGCGCTTTCCTGCTTCTCCTCGATCTCCAGGCGTTTCTCCTTCTGTTCCAGCCAGGAGGAGTAGTTACCCTGCCAGGGAATGCCTTGACCCCGGTCCAGTTCGAGGATCCAGCCCGCCACGTTATCCAGGAAGTAGCGATCGTGGGTCACTGCCACCACGGTACCGGTGAATTCCGACAGGAAGCGCTCCAGCCAGGCCACCGATTCGGCGTCCAGGTGGTTGGTGGGTTCGTCCAGGATCAGCATGTCCGGGGCCGAGAGCAGCAAGCGGCACAGGGCCACCCGGCGGCGCTCACCACCGGAGAGCTTGGTCACGTCGGCATCCCAGGGGGGCAGACGCAGGGCATCGGCGGCCACTTCCAGCTTGCGCTCCAGATCCCAGGCGCCGGCAGAGTCGATGCGATCCTGAAGCTCCGCCTGTTCGGCCAGCAGGGTATCGAAATCCGCATCGGGGTTGGCGAATTCCTCGGCGATGGCATTGAAGCGATCCACCAGGGCCTTCACCTCGCCGACACCGTCCTCCACATTGCCGCGCACGTCCTTGTCCGGGTCAAGATGAGGTTCCTGGGAAAGAAAGCCGATCTTGATGCCCGGTTGCGGGCGCGCCTCGCCGATATATTCCTTGTCCAGGCCCGCCATGATGCGCAGCAGGGTGGATTTACCCGCACCGTTATAACCCAGCACGCCGATCTTGGCGCCCGGGAAGAAGTTCAGCGAGATGTCCTTGAGGATTTCCTTTTTTGGCGGGACGACCTTGCCCACACCATTCATGGTGTAGATATATTGGGCCATATGGAACCTGTATGGGGAATGAGTTGTGCGATGAAAACGGGCGACTGGCCCGGTGCGTTGTCCGCATTATCCTGAAGTTGATCGGCAGTTTCCACCGGCCACTTCGGCAAGTGCCCAGATATGCGGGTTTTTTTGCCTTGAAAGGGTCACAGTCTTTTGGCAAGCTGGACCCATTCCAATTGCGACGCCCGGATGCCCACTCCTCCCTCCCTATCCTTCGCGCAGCGCAAAGCCACAACGCATGGTCGGCCGGGTTATCGGCCCATGGCAGCGGGGGCACTGGCCATCCTCCTGGCCGTGGTGGGCTTCACCGGTGTGGACATGCTGCTGGAGCAACGCCTGCAGGACCGCGCCCGGACCCAGGTCCTTGGTGAACTCTCCACCGTCCGGGCCCGCATGGAAGGTGAACTCAACGCCACCATCCATTTCACCCTGGTGCTGGCCACCTACGCAGGGATCCACCCCAACATCAGCGAGAGCGAATTCCGCCGGGTGGCGGCAGAGCTGTTTCGTCAACGCAGCGACATCATACGCAACATCACCCTGGCCCCGGACAATGTCATCCGGTTCGTGTACCCGCAGGCGGGCAATGAGGCCGCCCTGGGGCTGGATCTGGAGAACCACCCGGAGCAGGGCGAGTCGGTTTATCGCATGATGCAGACCGCCGATACGGTGCTTGCCGGGCCCTGGGAGCTGGTTCAGGGCGGCACGGGGCTGATCATTCGCACCCCCGTATACCTGAACTCTGATCGCGGCCGGCATGATCCCCAGGCCTACTGGGGGCTGACCAGCATCCCCATCGACATGGAGGTCATCTATGAGATCACGGGCCTCATCGACCTGCAGGATCGGCTGGATATTGCCATTCGGGGGCGCGATGGCCTTGGCCCTGCCGGTGCCGTGTTCTTCGGCGACCCGGAACTCTTCAACCGGGACAGCCTGCGCCAGGAGGTGATCATCAAGGGGGGCGCTGGGAACTGGCTGCACGGCCCAAGGGTGGGTGGTCTGCCGCCACGGCGCGTCCCATGGCCTGGCACCTTACGGGTCTCACCCTGGTGCTGGTGGCCGGCGCCCTGGCATGGCGCATGACAAAGCAGTCCGAGCGCGTTCGGATCTCCCAGGCGCTTTATCAGGGGCTGAGCGAGCGCCTCAGGGCCACGATTGCGGCCATGCCCGACATTTGCTTCATCCTGGACTCCGAGGGTCGTTACCTGGAGGTGTTCGGCGGCCATGACCCCCAGAGTTATCACACCAGTCATCAGGCCCTGCTGGGTCGGACCCTGCATGAGGTCATGCCCCGGGACAAGGCGGATCTCTTCCTGGCGCGGATTCATGAGACCCTGCGCACCGGGCAGCTGCAATCCATCGAATATGCCCTGTCGGTGGAGGATGTGGAAGGCGTTGAACCGGAAAGTGGACCTGCGGGATCCCAGTGGTTCGAGGGCCGTGTCACGCCCCTGGGAAAGGATGTCATGGGGCGTCCGGCGGTGATCTGGCTGTCGGTGAACATCACCCAGCGCAAGAAGGCCCAGGACAGCATGCGCTTCATGGCCCTCCATGATGCATTGACCGGCCTGGCCAACCGTACCCTGCTCAGGGATCGCATCATCCATGCCATTCCACAGGCGCGGCGGGAGCAGAGCCGTATCGCCGTCATGTACATCGACCTGGACGACTTCAAGCCCATCAATGACAGCCTGGGGCACGACGCCGGCGATACGGTGCTGTGCGAAGTGGCGCAACGACTCAACGAATCCGTAAGGGATTCGGACACCGTGGCCCGGGTGGGCGGGGACGAATTCGTGATCCTGCTGGAAAGACTACCGGATCCGGAAATGGCGGCGCGCATCGCCGAAAAGATCCTGGAGGTGCTTGGCAAGCCGATCCACGCCAAGGGCCGCCCCTGCCAGGTGACCACCAGCATCGGTATCAGCCTGTATCCGGATCACGGCGAGACCTACGAATCCCTGTTGGGAGCGGCGGACCGGGCCCTTTACAAGGCCAAGTCCCAGGGCAAGGGCCGCTACTGGCAGGCCGATTCCCGTCCCACAAACATCAGTTCCTGATGCCCACACCCTTGTTCAGCAGGAACAGGGCCACGCCATACAGGACCAGCACAAAGCCGATGATGATGGCGTAGGAGGTCGCCAGGCCGATATCGGCCACCCCCAGGAAGCCATAACGGAAGGCATTCACCATGTACAGGATCGGATTGAGCATGGAGGCCCCCTGCCAGAACTCCGGCAGCAGGGTGATGGAGTAGAACACCCCCCCCAGATAGGTCAACGGCGTGAGGATGAAGGTGGGGACGATGGAGATATCATCGAAGCTGCGGGCAAACACCCCGTTAATCAGCCCGGCCAGGGCAAAAAGGGTGGCCGTGAGCACCACCACCGAGAGGGTGACCGCCAGATTGTGGATGGCCAGCGGGCTGAAGATCATGGAGATCAGGGTCACTGCCACCCCCACCGCCAGGCCGCGGCAGACACCACCCGCCACGAACCCCAGGATGATCAGGTAATTGGGCACGGGCGAAACCAGCATCTCTTCCAGGTGGCGCTGAAACTTGGCGCTGTAGAAGGAGGACACCACGTTCGAGTAGGCATTGGTGATCACCGCCATCATGATCAGCCCTGGGACAATGAAGTCCATATAACGGATGCCTTCCATCTCCCCGATGCGCGAACCGATCAAGCCCCCGAAGATGATGAAGTACAGCCCCATGGTGATCACCGGGGGCAGGATGGTCTGAATCCAGATGCGGGAAAAACGCAGGACTTCCTTGGTCACGATGGTGCGCAGGGCCACCCAATTGGCATAGCCTGACATTATGCGGTCACCCCCGTATTGCGGCTCTCGTCCACCATATTCATGAAGAGTTGCTCCAGGCGATTGGTCTTGTTGCGCATGCTGCGCACCTGAATGCCTTCCCGGTTCAGATCCAGGAAGAGTTGATTCAGGCTGACATCCCGATCCACATCCGCCTCCAGGGTGAGTTCATCCACCCAGCGCAGTCGATGCTGGGGCAGGGTGGGCAACTGCATCAGTGGCTGGCTCAGATCCAGGATGAAGGTTTCCGTGTTGAGCTGGTTGAGCAGACCCTTCATGGTGGTGTTCTCGATGATGCGCCCGTGATCGATGATGCCGATGTTCCGGCACAGGCTCTCGGCCTCCTCCAGGTAGTGGGTGGTGAGGATGATGGTGCAGCCCTCCCGGTTGATCTCGCGCAGAAACCTCCACATGGAGCGGCGGATCTCGATATCCACCCCGGCGGTGGGCTCGTCCAGGATCAGCAACCTGGGTTCGTGCACCAGGGCCCGGGCGATCATCAGGCGGCGTTTCATGCCCCCCGATAGCAGCCGCGCCATGCCCTTGCGTTTATCCCACAGGCCCAACTCCACCAGATATTTCTCGGCACGCTTCCAGGCCTCCTTGCGGGGGATGCCGTAATACCCGGCCTGGTTGACAACGATCTCCTCCACCGGCTCGAACATGTTGAAATTGAATTCCTGGGGGACCAGCCCCAGGCAACGCTTGGCGGCGTAGAGGTCCTTGTCCAGGTCGTGACCGAAGATGGACACACTGCCCCCGGACTTGTTCACCAGGGAGGCCACGATACTGATGGTGGTGGATTTCCCGGCCCCGTTGGGGCCAAGCAGGGCGTAGAAATCGCCGGGCTCCACCTGCAGATCAATGCCCTTGAGGGCCTCGAATCCGTTCTTGTAGGTCTTGGTCAGGTTCTGGATGGACAGGGCGTGGGGCATGGGCAATCCGTGATCCGCTCCGGGAGATGGGCAGGCCGGGGATTTTAACAGATCCGTTTTTTCCCCGGGTCGGGATGATAGATTACGGGGATACACCCATCGAACCCGGATACCCATGACCGACTGTTTCGAACGCGACCATGCCGCACAGGCAATCACCCTGATCCCCCTGGAAGCCGCCCTTTTTGATCCCTGGCTGGAACGACAGCCGGAGCGGATCCGCAACTGGGTGAAGGCCTCCCGTTTCCAGCCCAAGGCCGGCCACCACCTGCCGCTGCCGGAAACCGATGGCCGCGTTCGGCGGATGCTGGTGGGCATCGACCCGGACGCCGCCACCTGGGCCGTGGCGGATCTGCCGGGCCGGCTGGGGGAGGGGGTCTACACCCTGGAGTGTGACTGGTCGCCGGAGCGCCTCACCCAGGCGGCGGTGGGTTGGGGGCTGGGTAGCTACCGGTTCGAGCGCTACCGCGCTTCCGACAAGCCCCATCCGCGACTGAGCCTTGCCCGACTCACCGATGATCAGGCGCAGCGAGTCGAGCAGACCGTGACCGCCATTGGCCTGGTGCGGGATCTCATCAACACCCCGGCCGAGGACATGATGCCCGAGCACCTGGCCGAATCCGCCGAGCAACTGGGCGAGACCTTCGGTGCCACGGTGCGGCAGGTGGTGGGGAATGCCCTGCTGACAGAGAACTACCCCAGCATTCACCGGGTGGGGCGGGCCAGTCACCACGCCCCCGTGTGATCGATTTACAGTGGGGGAACGATGCCCATCCTCAGATCACCCTGGTGGGCAAGGGAGTGTGTTTCGATACCGGTGGGCTTGATATCAAACCGAGCAACGGCATGCGCCTCATGAAAAAGGACATGGGCGGTGCCGCCCACGTGCTGGGCCTGGCGCATTTGATCATGGCGGCGGGCCTGCGGGTGCGCCTGCGGGTGCTGATTGGCGCCGTGGATAACGCCATCGATGGCAACGCCTTCCGACCGGGGGACGTGATCACCACCCGCAAGGGCCTGACCGTGGAAGTGGACAATACCGATGCCGAGGGTCGTCTGGTGTTGTGTGATCTGCTCACCCAGGCCTGCGAGGAGAGCCCCTCACTGATCATCGACTTTGCCACCCTCACGGGGGCGGCGAGGGTGGCGGTAGGTACGGAGATCGCAGCTTTCTTCACGGATGCCCGTGAACTGGTCCATGGCCTGCATCGTCACGCAGAGACCCAGGAGGACCCTTGCTGGCGACTGCCGCTGCATGAACCCTACCGGGAGTTGCTGGAGAGCTCCGTGGCGGATCTGGCCAACAGCGGCAGTACCCCGTATGCGGGAGCCATCACCGCCGGACTGTTCCTCAAGGCCTTCGTGCCCCAGACTCAGCCCTGGATCCATTTTGATGTGATGGCCTGGAACACCCGGGCCCGCCCGGGGCGTCCCAAGGGCGGCGAGGCCCTGGGCGTGCGTGCGGTATTCGCCTGGCTGGAGGAGCGTTTCAGTACGCCCCAAGGTCCAGACTGCCAAGATTGATCCGGGTCACCGCCAGGGCGTAGGCGGCGGTGCGGTAGTCCAGGTGCCGCCCGCCCTCGCGCCGGAACCGGGCGATCTCCTGGAACGCCACGCGCATGGCATCGTCCAGGCCGGAGCGCACCAGGTCCACTTCTTCGGCGCCACGGATGAGGTTCTCGCGCATCCAGGCGGGGGTCTTTTCACCACTCATCATTTCCAGAGCAGAAACGATATGCTCGCCCCGGGTTTCATCCAGGCGACGCTGCAGGCGCCCGAAGCGGATATGGGAGAGGTTACGGATCCACTCGAAGTACGAGACCACCACACCGCCGGCGTTGGCATAGATGTCCGGCAGGATCACCGTGCCCTTGCCACGCAGGATCTCGTCCGCCTCGTAGGTGATGGGTCCGTTGGCGGCTTCGATGATCAAGGGGGCGCGGATGGCCTCGGCATTGTCCTTGTGGATCACGCCCTCCAGGGCCGCCGGGATGAGCACGTCACAGTCTTCCGCCAGCACGCTTGCCCCTTTGTCCACGAACCGGGCATCGGGATAGCCCAGCACCGTGCCGTGCTCATTCATGTAGCAACGTACCGACTCCACCGACAGACCCCGCTCGTCCATCAGGGCGCCCTCGCGCTCGATGATCCCGATGATGCGGGCGCCATCCTCCTCCTGCAGGAACCTGGCCGCGTGATAGCCCACATTGCCCAGACCCTGCACGATGATGCGCTTGCCCTCCAGGGACCCCTGCAGGCCCACCGCCTCCACCTCGGAGGGGTGGCGGAAGAACTCCCTGAGGGCATACTGGATGCCGCGCCCCGTGGCCTCCAGCCTTCCCGGCATTCCGCCCAGATCCACTGGTTTGCCGGTCACACAGCCCACGTAGTTGATATCTTCCGGGTAGAGGTTCTTGTAAGTATCCAGAATCCAGGCCATTTCCCGCTGACCTGTACCCACGTCGGGAGCGGGCACGTTGGTGGCCGGGCTGAGGAATCCGCGACGGGCCAGCTCCCGGGCAAAACGCCGGGTGATGAGTTCCATCTCGTCCCGGTCGTACTGGGTGGGGTCAATGCACAGACCGCCCTTGGAGCCGCCAAAGGGCACATCCACGATGGCGCATTTATAGGTCATCAGCGCAGCCAGGGCCTCGGTATCGTCCTGATCCACGGTGGGGGAGAAGCGCAGCCCCCCCTTGGCGGGAAGACGATGGGTGCTGTGTACGGCCCGCCAGCCGGTGAAGGTACGCACCTCCCCGCGCAGCTTGATGGGAAACGAGACCTGCAGGGTGGCGTTACAGGCTTTGAGGGCACGATCAGCCCCGGGCTCCAGCTTTACCTCCTTGAGGGCTCGATCCAGCATCAGGGCCACGTTCTGCTGAAAACTCCCGGAGCGGGCGGCGGTAGGTTGATCGGTCATGAAACCTCCTGTTTGACGATTGTGGCGCCTTGGCCCGATGGTATCTCCACAGGCACGCCAAGCGTCGTGAAAGGACGTTCACGACGGCAGAGTATTCAGGAGCGTGAAAGCTTCCGGCGCCGATCCTCGTCCGCCTTCTCCCGCAGGGCGCGGGCCGTGTTCTTTTCCGGATTGCTGAACACGAAGCGTCCGGCCAGCACGCAGCCCTTCATGCCCGGCTCACAGGGGCGATCATCCAGATGGCCGCACAGGCCCTTGCTTTCATGTGGGCAACCCCATCCACCCATGATTAACTCCTCAAGTCTTGCGCCTGAAGCTGTCCCCGTTCCAGCCGGTAATGCCGATCCGCCATCGGGGCGGTGGCCTCCTCGTGGGCGATCACCAGGGTCGCGCGCTGAGCCAGCCAGGGGGCCATGCGTTCGCGCAGGCGGGTAATGGTGGCCGGGTCCAGACCCCGGAAAGGCTCATCCAGGACCACCAGCGGCGAATCCCTCAGGATCAGCCGGGCCAGCGCCAGACGGCGGGCCTGACCGCCGGACAGCAGTGCCCCACCTTCGCCTACCTGAGTGTCCAGACCCTGCCCCAGGGTCTGGACAAAGTCGTCCAGGCCGGCCATGAACAGGGCTTGATGCAATTGCTCTTCAGTGGCCTCGGGGCGGGCCAGGCGCAGATTATTGGCCATGGTGTCGGCAAACAGCACGGTCTCCTGGGTGAGGGCTCCCAGTTGGCTGTAGAGGTCCTGATAGCTCATGTCCTGCACCGGCACGCCAGCCACGCGGGCCTCACCCTCCTGAGGCGCCACCAGGCGCAGGGCCACACTGAGGATGCTGGTCTTGCCGGCGCCGGAGGCCCCGGTGATCAGGACCGTTTCACCCGTGTTCACCTCCAGATCAATCCCCTGCAGCACCGGTGGCGCCTGTTCGCCGTAGCGCAGCACCACCTGACGAAGTTGCAACCCTTCGGAAGAAGTTGGGGGGACCGGCGTTTTCGGTTCCTCCAGGGCAGGGCGGGTATTGGCCACATCCAGCAGACGGCGGGCCGCGCTGCGGATCTGCCCCACCCGTTGATAGGCCCCGGGAAGCATGCCCAGGGCTTCGGAAAGCCCCAGTGTGGCGAGGATGACCAGGACCGCGATGGGCGCACTGGCCTGTCCTGCGGCCAACCAGCCAATACCCAGCCAGAGGGCCAGCCATACGGCCGCCAGGCCCGCCAGCATGGCCAGGGCATCCCCCAGGGCACCCCAGCGCGCCAGCCCACCCTCGGCATGGGCACGGTCCGACTCGGCAGATTCCAGCGCGCGTCGATGACGCCCCAGGGCCCCGAAAACCCGCAGTTCCGCCAGGCCCTGAACCCCCTCCACGGCCAGTTCACGCACGCGGGCAGCGGCCCGGGTGCGGCGCTCACCAGCGGCCCGCCCCAGGGCCAGGGCCAGGGCCGGCAACACCAGGCCGGCAAAGGCCAGCAGGGCAATCACCCAAAGGGCACTGATCGGGGCCAGCAGGCCGAATAATACCGCGCCCCCCACCAGGGCCAGCACAGCCGTCAGGGTAGGCGTGATCACCCGCAGGAAGAGGCCGTCCAGGGTGTCGATGTCGCCCACCAGTCGCTGCAGCAGGTCAGCCGAGCGAAAACGGGCCAGGGTGCCCGGATCCAGAGGCGCCAGGCGACGGAAGATCCAGCTGCGCAGGTCTGCCAGATGGCGCAGCACCGCCTCGTGATTCACCAGACGCTCGGCATAGCGCCCCAGGGTGCGGGTAATGGCCAGGGCACGGATGCCGCCCGCGGGCCTGTACACATCCAGCCCCAGAATGAGCCCTGCGCCGGCCAGGGCCGACGCGGTGATGAACCAGCCCGACAGGGCCAGCAGGCCCGTGGAGGCTGCCACCGTCAGCACGGCCAGCAGGCCGCCAGCGGCAAACCAGGGCAGACGGGGCAGGGAGAGCTTGAGGAATGGCCAGAGGTCCTTCATGCGTGATGCCCCCTGTCCTGAACCACCTGACCATCCTGAACGGTGATGACCCGGTTGGCCCACTCCAGTACCCGGGGGTGATGACTGGCAATGAGCAGGGTGGCACCGGTGGTGGCCGAGCGTTCCAGGGCCTTGAGGACCTGCTCCTCGGTGTCGGGATCCAGGCCCGCCGTGGGTTCGTCCAGCAGCCACAACGGGGCCTGTTTGAGGGCTGCGCGGGCCAGTGCCACCCGCTGGGCCTGGCCGCCGGACAGACCATACCCCCGTTCCCCCAGCGGGGTATCCAGCCCCTGAGGGAGCTGGCTGGCAAACGACAGTACACCGGCATCCCGGGCGGCCGACCTCACTGCCTCGTCCGAGGCCTGGGGTTCACCCATGCGGATATTATCCGCCAGGCTCCCTGCGAAAACGTGGGGGCGCTGTCCCATCCAGGCCGCCTGGCGCACCGGATCCGGCTCCGCCCCGTCCACTGCCACCTCCCCCTGATCGGCGCGGATGAATCCCGCCAGCAGGTGCAGCACCGTGGATTTCCCGGCACCGCTGGGGCCGCACAGGGCCACCCGCTCGCCGGGCTCAATGGTCAGACTCACACCGCGCAGGGCCTGGCGTTGCCCGTCCTCGAAACTCACATGCACGTTATCAAGGCGAACACGCACGCCGGTACCGCTGGAGGGATGGGGCAGGGGAGGTGGGGAGGGCAGTTGCGGCGCCTCGCGGCGCAGCAGCGGCATCAGCACCTGGGCGGCTCCCAGTGCCGCAGCGCGATCATGATAGTGCTGGGCCAGTTGCCGCAGGGGCTGGAAGAAGTCCGGGGCCATGAGCAGGATGAACAGGCCGGAGAACAGGGTAAGTTCCGGGGCCGGCCCCCAGGTGAGATAGCCAATCAGGCCGAAACCCACGTACATGGCCACCAGGGCAATGGCCACGGCGCTGAAGAATTCCAGCACCGCAGAGGACAGAAAGGCCACGCGCAACACCTTCATGGTGCTGGCCCGATAGCCTTCGGCGGCCTCGGCCACATCCGCGGCGGCGCGCTCCTGGGCATTGAGCAGTCGCAGGGTGGTCAGACCCTGGAGGCGATCCAGGAAATGCCCACCCAGGCGGGCCACGGTCTCCTGCTGGCTGCGGCTTACCTCGGCCGCCCCCATGCCCAGCAGCGCCATGAAGAAAGGAATCAGTGGGGCTGCGAACAGGAGGATCAGGGCGGCCAGCCAGTCCTGGGTGAGGGCGGCAATGAAGATGCCGACGGGTACCAGGGCTGCCACCATCATCTGCGGCAGATAGCGCCCGTAATAGCCGGATAATCCCTCCACTTGTTCCACAATGGCCGAGGAGAGGGTGCCGCTGTGGCGATCGGCAAGCCGCACCGGCCCCAGGGTGGCCAGGTGCTGGAATATCCGATCCCGGAGACGCCCCTGGATGCGCAGCGCCGCCTCCTGCCCCGTGGCCTCGCGCACCCATCCCAGCACCACGCGCAGCAACATCACGCCAGCCAGCCAGGCGAACGGCACGGCCAGTTCCGACGGGCCCTGTCCATGGCTGATGGCACGATCCAGCAGCCAGGCAATCAGTCCTGCCTGTGGAATGATGAGCAGGCCGGAGAGCACGCCGGCCCCGGTGGCCAGCCCCAACAGGGACCGGACCGGAGCGACGTGCTCATTGAGCCACTGGCGTGCTTCCCGGTTGGGGATTTCCGGGGGCGTATTGTCGGCCGGAGAAGTCAGTGGTAACCCTCACCGACACGCACCTTGCCCCTGAACACCCAGTAGGTCCAGGCGGTGTAGGCGAGGATGATGGGGACCACGAACAGGATGCCGATCAGGGTGAACAACTGGGCATCCGGCGAAGAAGAGGCATCCCAGAAGGTGTGCTCCGGCGGCACCGCGTAGGGCCACATGCTGATCAGCAGACCCGCATAGGCCAGCACGAACAGCACCAGGGTGGCCACGAACGGGGTCCCCTCGTTACGCTGGCTCAGGCCGCGCCACAACCACAGGCCCGCCAGTACGGAGAGGGTGGGGAAGACCCACAGCACCGTGGCATTTTCCAGCCAGCGCTCCAGGATGTGAGGATGAGCCACCGCCGTCCACAGACTCACGATGACATAGACCGTCAGCACCGCTCCCAGCATCCAGCGGGCCATCTTGTAAGCCCAGTCCTGCAGATCCCCTTCGGTCTTCATGATCAACCAGGTGGCGCCCAGCAGGGTGTAACCCGCCACCAGACCCAGACCGGTCATCACGGTGAAGGGAGTCAACCAGTCCAGGGGGCCGCCCACGTAGGAGAAGCCTTCCACCTCGAAGCCCTGGATATACGCGCCCACCACGGCCCCCTGAGCGAAGGAGGCCACCAGGGAGCCCAGGAAGAATGACCAGTTCCAGGGCCCCCGCTTGCCGGGAGCCGACTTGAAGCGGAACTCAAAGGCGACACCGCGGAAGATCAACCCTGCCAGGAGCAGGAACACGCCGATGTAGAGTGCTGGCAGGAACACTGCATAAATCAGGGGGAAGGCGGCCAGCAGGCCGGCGCCCCCCAGGATCAGCCAGGTTTCATTGCCATCCCAGACCGGCGCGACGGAATTCATCATCACATCGCGATGATCCTCGTTGCGGGCGAAGGGGTAGAGGATGCCCACCCCCAGGTCGAATCCGTCCATGAGCACATACATGAACACCCCGAAGCCGATGATGGCCACCCAGATCAGTGTGAGATCGATCAGTTCCATGACGGCTTACCTCGCGGGCTGGGTAATGGATTCATCGGCCGCGGATAAAGGCCGTTTGGGATGGGCGCCGGGCACGGGATGATCACCCTGGGCCTCATCGGGACCCTTGCGGATGATACGCACCAGGAAGGTGACGCCGGCGATGAACACCACTGCATAGACGGCGATGAAGCCGATCAGGCTGAACAGGGCCATACCTCCGGTCAAGGAGGGGGTGAGACCCTCCTCGACCCGCATCAGGCCATAGGACAACCAGGGCTGACGGCCCACCTCGGTGACGAACCAGCCCGCCAGCACCGCCACGAACGGCAATGGGATCATGAAGCTGAGCAGGCGCAGGAAGCGAGGCGAATGCTCCAGGCGGCCCCGCCAGGTCAGCCAGGCGCCCCATAGGGCCATCACGATCATGAGCAGACCGATACCCACCATGACCCGGAAGCTCCAGAACACGATGGGCACATTGGGACGATCCTCCGGCGCCCACTCCTTGAGCCCCTGGACGCGGCCATCCATTTCATGCGTGAGGATCAGGCTCGCCAGCTTGGGAATGCCCACTTCCATGAAGTTGCGTTCCTGAGACTGGCTGGGGATCGCGAAAAGCAGTAGCGGTGCCCCATCGGTGGTTTCCCACACCCCTTCCATGGCAGCCACCTTGGCCGGTTGATGTTCAAAGGTATTCAGGCCATGCACGTCCCCCACGATCAACTGCGCGGGTGCTGCCAGGGCCAGCATGATCAGGCACATCTGCAGGGCCTTTTTGGAGGCCAGCGGCGTCTTGCCCTTCAGCAGATACCAGGCCGAGACGGCCGCCACCACAAAGCCGCCGGTGAGGAACGAGGCCAGTGCCACATGGAAGAAGCGGGGCCAGAAGGAGGGGTTGAAGATCGCCTCGCTCCAGGAGGTGAGATGGAAAATGCCATCCCGCAGCTCCACGCCCGCCGGGGTTTGCATCCAGCTGTTGGCAGAGAGGATCCAGAACGAGGAGATGAAGGTGCCCAGGGCCACCATGCAGGCGGCGAACAGGTGGGTGCCACGGGGCACCTTGTCGCGGCCAAAGAGCAGTACGCCCAGGAACACTGCCTCCAGGAAGAAGGCCGTCACCACCTCATAGGCCAGCACGGGCCCGAGGAAGTTGGCGCTGGCGTAGGAGAAGACGCTCCAGTTGGTGCCGAACTGGAACGACATGACGATGCCCGAGACAACCCCCATGCCAAAGACCACGGCAAAGACCTTGGTCCAGAAACGGGAGAGCTGTTCGTAGGCCGGGTTGCCGGTCTTGTAGAGCAACCCCTCGAGCAGGGCGATATAGGAGGCCAGCCCAATGGTGAACACCGGGAAGATGGCGTGAAATGAGACGACGAACGCAAACTGAATTCGCGATAAGAGAAGCGGATCAAGTTCCATGGAGGCAGGACTCCCGTGTCGTGGTGGACTTTAGACTCATTCTGCGCCTTCCTCCTGGAATACCCTATGATTTTAGTCAATCACCAACCCGCGAATTTCAGTCCACCTGATCCAGGACCCGCAGCCGGTGCCCCGGAATTGTACCCCCCCGCGTCGTTCACTCAACCCCTTTTGCCAACCGTTTGCCCTGAAGAGGGATGTTCAATCCCCGCCAGGCGGCCCCATCACCCCCGAGGATCGCAGGCAGCCATGGAAGGCCACTGCCGAGGTGCCACTGGACTGGCGGTCCCAGCAGTTGACGATCTCATCGAAACAGGCCTCCACCTCATCGGTGTAACCGCAACGAAAGGCGGCGGCCTCGGAGAGTGAATCCACCGTGTCGTGGGTGACCGTCATGGGGCCCTCGGTCATCATCCAGTGCAGGGCCTGCCGGGCGCCCTCCAGGGAAAAGGTCATGCTCTGGATGTCACCAAAGGCGTCTTCCACCTTCAGGTGTACCTCACGCCCCTCCATCAGGGCCTGCATCAGCGGGGGAATCTCATTCCCCTGGCGCGGCTCCCAGAGTGCCCACTCCACCGACTCGCCCTGTCGCCCCTCATCGCCCGCAGGTTGCTGATCCTCGTCGATGTGAGTCGAGACCACGCGGGAATGCCCTTCGGAGGCCACGCGAGCCTCCACGCAACAGGTCTTCTCCGCAGAGGGATTGCCTGAGCGGATCAGGATGGCGGCCTTGAGCGGACCATTGCGGGCTTGACCGATGGCGAACGCGTGCCCGTCTTCACTGCGGGTGTAAGCCAGCAGGGTCAGTTCACCCCCATCGGGCTCACTGTAGCTGATCCACCAGTCCTGAAAACGCTCGGCAGCGTTCAGGGGCAGTGCCATTCCCAACAGGATACCGGCAACCCATAAGCGGTGACGCATGATTCCAAACCCCCGGTGCGTGGCGGAAAAGTCAAGTTCATGGGATCAGCAATGATTGATCTTTGTCAAGCTCACGCCCTGGGCGGAGCCGCGAACAAGGTCCATTTCATATATCCGTCATGTTCACCTGTTAATTTTCGCTGCAATGCAGCATATACTAGGGGGTAATGAGTTGGCGGGTACTCGTGGTCACAGCCCTCGAGGCCCAGCCGCCCGACCCGCCTCGCTCGTCACCTACATTCGCCCAACCCAATCGGAGGTGGCATATGGCTGCCCATCCTTTTTCCCTTGAAGGAAAAACCGGCATCGTCACCGGGCTCGCTAACGCTGACAGCATCGCCTATGGCTGCGCCAAGGCCATGCACGAAGCCGGCGCGGAGATGATCGTTACATACGGTTCTCCCAAAGCCGAGAAACACATCACCCCCCTGGCCCCTGACATGGGCAACCCCCAGCTCATGCTCTGTGACGTGCAGGATGAATCCCAGGTGGAAGCCCTGTTCGCCCAGGCCCGTGAGCGCTGGGGCAAGCTGGATTTCCTGATCCACTCCATGGCCTTCGCCACCCGGGACGACCTGCATGGTCGCGTGGTGGACTGCTCCCGCGAGGGTTTTGGCATGGCCATGGATGTGTCCTGCCATTCCTTCATGCGTCTTGCCAAACAGGCCGAACCCTTGATGAAGAACGGCGGCACGCTGATCACCATGTCCTACTACGGGGCTGAAAAGGTGGTGGAAAACTACAACCTGATGGGGCCCGTGAAGGCCGCCCTGGAGGCCTCGGTGCGCTACATGGCCGATGAGCTGGGCCCGGCGGGCATTCGCGTGCATGCCATCTCACCCGGTCCGATCCGCACCCGCGCGGCATCGGGGATCAAGGATTTCGAAAATCTGGCACAAACGGCCGAGCAGCGTTCCCCCCTGCGCCGCCTGGTGTCCATTGAAGATGTGGGTCGTACGGCCGTCTTCCTGACCTCGGAAGCGGGACATTCACTCACCGGCGGCACCACCTATGTGGATGCCGGTGACCACGTGAAGGCCTGAAGATCATGGACAAGAGAGTGGAACAAGACTTTATCGAAAACCGAACCTTTGATGAGATCCAGGTGGGAGACTCGGCGACCATCGAACGCCGTCTCACCATGGATGACATCAAGCTGTTCGCCATCATGTCCGGCGACGTCAACCCGGCCCACGTGGACGAGGACTTCGCCAAGAGCACCCGATTCCAGGAAATCATTGCCCACGGCATGTGGGGCGGAGCCCTGATCTCCACGGTACTGGGCACGGAGCTGCCAGGACCCGGCACCATCTACCTGGGGCAGACCCTGCGCTTCAAGGCCCCGGTGGGCCTGGGCGACGTGCTGCGCGTGCACGTGAAGGTTCTGGAAAAGGATCCCAGCAAGAACGGCATCAAGTTCGATTGCCGCTGCACCAACCAGGACGACCGGGACGTCATCGTCGGCGTGGCCGACGTGCTGGCCCCGACGGAGAAGATCCGTCGCCCACGCACGATCATGCCCCGGGTTCGCATGGCCGAACGGGCTCGACTGCATGAACTGCTTCACGCCGCTACCCATCCGGAACCGGTGAGCATGGCGGTGGTGCATCCCGTGGATACCCAGTCCATCCTGGGTGCCTATGAGTCGGCCCGGGCAGGATTGATCCATCCGGTGCTCATCGGCCCGGAAGACCGGATTCGTGCGGCCGCTGACGAAGCCGAGGTGGACATCTCCGATTTCGAGCTGGTCTCCGTGCGACACAGCCACGCCGCAGCGGAGGAAGCCGTCAGCCTCACCCGCAGTGGCCGGATCGAGTCCATCATGAAAGGCTCGTTGCATACCGATGAATTGTTGCGGGCCGTGCTCGCCCGCGACTCGGGGCTGCGCACGGAGCGGCGGATCAGCCATATCATGGCCTTTGATGTGCCCACCTACCCGCGGCCACTGTTCATCACTGATGCCGCCATCAATATCTACCCCACGCTGGCCGACAAGATGGACATCGTCCAGAACGCCATCGATCTGGCCCATGCGGTGGGCAACGACAACCCGAAGGTGGCCATCCTCTCCGCATTGGAAACGGTCAATCCCAAGATCCAGTCCACCCTGGAGGCGGCCGCCCTGTGCAAGATGGCAGAACGTGGGCAGATCACCGGGGGCACCCTGGACGGCCCGCTGGCGTTCGACAATGCCGTCTCGGAGGCTGCGGCGAAGACCAAGAATATCGTCTCGCCGGTAGCCGGCAAGGCCGATATCCTGGTCGCCCCGGATCTGGAAGCCGCCAACATGCTTATGAAGCAGCTCACCTATCTGGCGGACGCCACCGGTGCGGGCATTGTGCTGGGTGCACGCGTACCCATCGTGCTCACCAGCCGGGCAGATGATGCCATCACCCGTATGGCCTCCTGTGCACTGGCCCTGCTGGCGGCGGACTATCAGAAGAAGAAGGGGAGATAATGGCGGACATCCTGGTCATCAACAGCGGTTCCTCGAGCATCAAGTTTGCCCTGTTCGCCCGGCAGGAGGGCGGGCAGGGGCTCGAGGGCTTTGCCGCCCGCTTCCGGGGGCAGTTTTCCGGCCTGGGTGACCAGCCGCACTTTGTCGCCAGGGATGCGCAGGGACAAACGTTGCTGGATGAGCACCCGCAGGGGCAGGATGGGGACCGCTTCGATCATGCAGCGGCCCTGGAATGCCTCCTGGACTGGGTGGATGATCACTCCGACGCGGATGACATCGCTGCCATCGGCCATCGGGTGGTTCACGGGGGGCGCACCTATCGCCAGCCGGCTCGCCTGGATGCCGAAACGGTCCGGGATCTGGAAACCCTGATCCCGCTGGCGCCATTGCATCAGCCCCACTGCCTGGCACCGGTAAGCCTCTTGTCGGAACTGCGGCCGGATGTGCCGCAGGTGGCCTGTTTCGACACCAGCTTTCACACCACCCAGCCCCGGGTGGCTCAGGCCTTCGCCCTGCCGCGGGATCTCACCGAGGCGGGCCTGGTCCGTTATGGATTCCATGGCCTTTCCTATGATTACATCAGCCGTGCCCTGGCCCAGCACGTACCCACCCCGGAAACCGGGCGGGTGGTCGTGGCCCACCTGGGTAACGGCGCCAGCCTGTGCGCCATGCACAATGGCGTGAGCGTGGCATCCACCATGGGGTTTACCGCCCTGGACGGGCTGCCCATGGGTACTCGCTGCGGCAATATCGACCCCGGTCTGGTCCTGCATCTGCTCAGCCACGAGAACATGACCCCGGATGAGGTAAGCCGGGTCCTGTACAAGGAATCTGGTCTGCTGGGCGTCTCGGGCATCAGCAGCGACATGCGCGTACTACTGGATAGTGGAGAGCCTTCGGCACGCGAGGCGGTGGATCTGTTCGTCTACCGGATCGTGCGCGAGATCGGCAGCCTGGCCTCCGCCCTGGGCGGTCTGGATCACCTGGTGTTCACCGCAGGCATCGGCGAGCGCGCCTCCCCGGTGCGTTCGGAAGTGATTCGTGGCTGCCAGTGGCTTGGGCTGGAGGTGGACGAGGCCAGTAATCTGGAGCACGGGCCCTGCATCAGCACCGCCTCAAGCCGAGCCGCTGCCTGGGTGATCCCCACTGATGAGGAGCGCATGATCGCCTGGCACACGGCACAGTGCTGTGACTGAGTGAGTCTTGAGGGAGGGGCCGGGCTTGAAAAGGCCATCGCCTGCTCCCAACCCCCCTTGTGTTGGCGCCATGCCCCGGGGGCTGGGCGCGGAGGTGCCCCCCCACGCCACGAAAAATCCTAGTTGTCGTACTTGAAGGATACGTTCAGCCTGGCCCGGTAGGCAGCTATATTCCCCTGGTCATCCAGCTTGATGTCCAGTTTGTTCACCTCCACGATTCGGAGTTCCCGCAGGCTTGAGCGCGCCTTGGCCACCGCCTGCTGAGCTGCATCCTCCCAGGACTTTTCACTGGTTCCAATCAACTCTATTACCTTGTAAACACTCATATTATTATCTCCTCATCTCCTGAATAAATCCGTTGTGACGGCAATCATTTTCTTCCTTGAAGGCAGGCAGCCACGCAAAAGCCGCTTCCCCCGTCTTTTATAGACGACTGATGGGAAGTTGTCAGTCGGCCTCCGGTCGACAACAAAGACATCACCTCGACATTAAGACCCCTAACCGGCCGCCTGCTGCCCGAATATGTCCCGAGCAGTCCGGATACCCCGCAGATACCGACACTGTCTTCGCGCCGCCAGATCCACCAGGCTCGCCGGTGCCCCGATGGCCGATCCAAAGGAATGGAACAGATCGAAAGCGTGGGCGATAAAGGCCTCAGTTCCCATTCCCAGGCGCTGCAGCAGCTTTGGCGTGCCTTCCGGTATGCGTCCCCGTTTGGTGGGGTGAACGCAGCGGCCCAGGGTTTGCGTCAGTTCCACATAATCCGGCCATGAGAAGGGGATACCCGCCTCGAATCGCCCCGTGCCGTCAAAAGGCATCAGCGGAGCCGGCTGCAGCGAACGCAGCACACTCTCCTCACGCAGGACCTCGCTATTGAAGATGCCACTGATGATGGCCGGGTTCATGGGGGCGTTCGTATTGGCTTTGTGAAGGAGGGGAGGGGGGGCATCCTCGCGCTCGGGCGGCGCATCACCCACCCGGGTGGCCATGCTCTCTTCCTGAGGTTGACTCAACCTGCGGCAGATGGCGGTGTACGTGCTGTCCTCCAGGCCTTCACACACCCCTGCCCGAATCGGATTCAGATCCACATAGCTCATGGCGGCCAGCAACGCCTGCTCGTCCAGCAGTGCCTGACTCTTGAAACGCCCCTCCCAGAACCGCCCCCGCACCTTGTCCTCCGCGTTGGCACGGCGAGCAATGGACTCGTTCAAGACCCGCATGAACCAGGAAAGATCATGCAACCGGCCGCGGTACTCGTCGGCATATTCTTCGGCACGAGCCACCTCCGCCGCCGAAAGCGTCTCCCGGGCATCCGAAAGATAGCGCTGCACCACCTCCGGGCCGCTGAACAGGCGCGTCCAGCGGGACAGTACCTCCCGGTCATTCCAGCGCCTCGACCGCTGGGCATCCACCCGCAATACCAGGTGGTAGTGGTTGCTCATGACCGCGTAGGCGGCCACATCGATGGCAAACACGGAAGCCAGCCCCAGGGCGCGGTCCTCTATCCACCCGCGTCGGTGCTCATAGTCGTTGCCGGTGACCGAATCCTGCCCACAGAGAAACGCCCGCCGCACGCAGCGGGACACCACGTGATACCAGGGCGTGTCATCAAGGCAGATTTGCGAGGCGCGGGGTTGGGTCATGGGGTGAGCTTAGTGGGATGGTGGGTGGGAGTCAATAACAAAGTGGGTGTCCTATGGTAAGTTATGAAAAGACATGAGGACGTAAGCTAAGGTCACTGGTATTACAGATAACATCTATACTGTCCGCATTAGCAGGGTCAGCGGCCGGAGTATCCGTCACGGTTTGGAATCCATTCCTGAGCCAGAACATTATCGAGGAGCACCGCATTGGATCGATTTGGCAACGCACGGGTACTGGTTGTAGCCGGCTCTGACTCTGGGGGCGGGGCAGGTATTCAGGCAGACCTCAAGACCATCATGGCGTTGGGCGGCCATGCCTGTACCGCCATCACCGCCCTGACGGCCCAGAACACCCTGGGGGTGCAAGGCGTGCATGCCGTCCCCGTGGACTTCGTCCGCGAGCAGATACGGGTGGTGCTTGAGGACATCGGCGCCGACTGCATCAAGACCGGAATGCTCCAGGACCGGGCGGTCATCGATGCTGTGGTGGCCGAACTGGAGGCCCGGGCTGCTCACGTGCATGTGGTGGTGGACCCGGTGATGGTGGCCAAGAGCGGGGATCAGTTGATCAGTGATGACGCCGTCGGCCATTTGCGGTCGGTGCTGCTGCCCCGTGCAAAGGTGCTCACCCCCAATCTGCCCGAGGCAGAGGTGTTGCTGGGCCGGTCGATCAGCGGGGTAGAGGCCATGCGGGAAGCGGCCATGGCATTACGGGCCCTGGGCCCAGAGTATGTGCTGCTCAAGGGTGGCCACCAGCAGGGGGAGATGATCAGCGATTGCCTGGCCTCGGCTGAAGGGGTGGAAGTGTTCACCAGCACCCGTCTGGATACCCGATGCAACAACGGTACGGGCTGCACCCTGGCCAGCGCCGTGGCCGCCGGTCTGGCCCACGGGCTTACCGTCCGCGAGGCCGTGTTGCAGGCGCAAAAATACCTGTTCGAAGCCCTGCGCTCGGCCCGCCGCCTGGGGGAGGGCGCCGGACCGGTGAATCATGGTTTCAATGTTGGATATTAGTCAGTTATGGCGTAAACCTTGAAGTGACTTCATGCGTTAACTGCGATGAATCAAGGGCTTGCAAGCCCCACTTCAACCATGACCTGAGCTGGCGCCCCCGGGTGTGACTTTTCATCAGCTTAGCGCCGTCATTGCCGGCCAACCGCAGGAGTGCCACGTGGAACAGCACCCGGGCGCTTCTGGAAACGCCCGGTCAAGAAACCATGCGGGCCGCCCGAGCCTGGCAGAGGGTTCATGCTTATATGGCATTATATACAGCCTCTGATTACACTCAGGCCATGGCCCACCCCCGCTCCCAGCACCCGCCGGCATCCTCCGCCCCAGGCTCCCCGACGACGGATACCGTCGATCCGGTATTGCGTCTGGCCGGGCAACTGCGCAGGCGTTACAAAGGGTGCATCACCGGTGAACTGATCCTGCCGGCCCAGCCCGGGCAATACGCCCCCATCCCCGACGAGCTGGACCCTCGCCTGAAAAAGGCCCTGGAGGCCCGGGGCATCACCCGCCTCTACACCCACCAGGCCGAGGCCTGGCAACGTGTCCGGGCCGGTGAGCACCTGGTGCTGGTCACCCCCACCGCCTCAGGCAAGAGCCTGTGCTTCCACCTGCCGGTGATGCAGGCGGTGCTGGAGCGGGGCGTCAAGGCCCTGTACCTGTTTCCCACCAAGGCCCTGTCCCAGGACCAGGTGGCCGAGGTACAGGCCCTGAACGAGGGAGGCGACCTGGGCATTCGCGCCTTCACCTTCGATGGTGACACCCCCGGAGATGCACGCAAGGCGGTGCGCACCCGGGGGGATATCGTCGTCTCCAACCCGGACATGCTGCATCAGGGCATCCTGCCCCATCACACCAAGTGGGCGCAGTTCTTCGAGAACCTGGAATATGTGGTCATCGACGAGACCCATACCTATCGTGGCGTCTTCGGGGCCCACGTGGCCAACCTGATGCGGCGCCTGCAGCGGATCTGTCGCTTTTATGGGGTCCGTCCCCGTTTCATCATGGCCTCGGCCACCATCGCCAACCCGGGGGAGCTGGCCACCCGCCTGATCGGCGAGGCGGTGAGCACCGTGGATCAAAGCGGGGCGCCGCGAGGCGAACGCCATCTGCTGCTATGGAACCCGCCGGTGATCAATCCGGATCTGGGCATCCGCGCCTCGAGCCGCTCCCAGAGCACCCGCATTGCACGACTGGCGACGCGCATGGGGCTGAAGAACATCGTCTTTGCCCGCTCCCGGCTAATGGTGGAAGTGCTCACCAAGTACCTCAAGGATGTCTTCGACAAGGACCCGCGACGTCCGCCCCGTGTGACCGCCTACCGGGGTGGCTACCTGCCCACCCAGCGCCGCGCCACGGAGAAGGATCTACGGGCGGGCAAGGTGGACTGCGTGATCAGCACCTCGGCCCTGGAGCTGGGTGTGGACATCGGCAGCCTGGATGTATGCGTGCTCAATGGCTACCCGGGCACCATTGCCGGTTCCTGGCAGCGGCTGGGGCGGGCCGGGCGCCGCCAGCGCCCAGCCCTGGGCGTGCTGGTGGCCGGCAGCGATCCCCTGGATCAGTTCATCGTGCGTAATCCGGAGTTCTTCCTGGGCTCCGGGCCGGAACACGCGCGCATCGACCCGGATCAGTTGCTGATTCTGCTGGACCATGTGCGCTGCGCCGCCTTCGAACTGCCGTTTCGCCAGGGTGAGCGCTTCGGGGAGGAATCGCTGGAAGAGCTGCTGGGTTACCTGGAGGAGGAGGGCGTGCTGCACCGGGAAGGGGATCAGTGGTACTGGAGCGCCGACAGCTATCCGGCCAACAGTGTCAGCCTGCGCTCCGTGGCCGAAGACAACTTCGTGGTGGTGGATGCCACCGGCGGCGGCAGGCAGATCATCGCCGAGGTGGACTTTTCTGCGGCCCCCATGACCCTGTACGAGGGCGCCATCTACATGGTCCAGGCCAGCCCCTACCAGGTGGAGCGACTGGACTGGGTGGGTCGCAAGGCCTATGTGCAGGAGACCCGGGTGGATTATTACACCGACGCCATCGACTACACCCGGCTCAAGATCCTGGATGATTTTGATCGCGCCCGTCACCAGGAATCCACCTGCACCCATGGCGAGGTGCATGTGGTGCGGCGGATTCCTGGTTACAAGAAAATTCGCTACTACACCCATGAAAACATTGGCTTTGGTGAAATCAATCTCCCGGATCAGGAGATGCACACCACGGCGGTCTGGTGGGAGCTGGCGCCCCAGACCCTGGAGGCCCGCTTCGACTCCCGCCAGGAGGCCCTGGATGGGTTCCTGGGGGCCGCCTATGCCATGCACCATGTAGCTGCCCTGCGCATGATGTCGGAGACCGGGGATCTGGGACGCGCCGTGGGCGATGGTGATGCCCGGTGGTTTGCCACCGTGGGCAGCCATGGTCGCGGCCAGATCCGCGACGAGCAGGGCGAGGAGAAGTCCCCGGATGCCCAGGGGCGCTTCCGTCCCGCCGTGTTCCTCTACGACAACTTCCCCGGTGGGGTCGGCCTGTCGGCGCCGCTGTTTGATCAGCGCATGGCGGTGGTCCACGATGCCCTCGGTCTGGTGGGCCAGTGCGAGTGCACCCATGGCTGTCCGGCCTGTATCGGCCCCATCCTGGCCTCGGATGAGATCCGGGGCTATTCCCCCAAGGCCGCGGCCCTCAGGGTGCTCGGCCTGTTTGGCGACGCCCCGTGAACCTGCGCCAGCGCCTGGATCGACTCAGGGGGCGCAGCGCTGAGGCGCCCGCCCAGGAAGGGGTGCCCCATGGCAAACCCTCGGTCGCCGAGCGCGTACAACGCCTGCGGCCCCGCCGGGAGGCCCATCCCCCTTCTCATGCAGACGCGGATCAGGCCCTCGCCGACCGACTGGGCGCCCAGTTCGTGGCGCCGGGCGTGCTCGGCTGTTCGCAATACTGGCCGCTGGACACGTCCCACGGCCGGTTTCCACTGTCGGCCCTGCTGGGAGAGCAGATGCACCTACCCGAGGCCCGGGGGGCAGATCCGCATGGACTGATCTTTCTGGATACGGAGACCACGGGCCTGGCCGGGGGCACCGGCACCGCCGTGTTCATGCTGGGCCTGGCCCGGGTGGAAGGGGATCACCTGCATGTACGCCAGTTCATGCTGACCCGGTTTGCCGGGGAGGCGGGCATGCTGCATCAGGCCACCGACTTCCTGACCGGTGCCCATACCCTGGTCACTTACAACGGCAAGTGTTTCGACCTGCCCCTGCTGCTCACCCGTGCCCGCCTGGCCGGCGTGGATGATCCGTTTTCCCGGCTTGGACACCTGGACCTGCTGTACCCGGTACGACGGCTGTTCCGCCGGCGCTGGCCCGACTGCCGTCTGATCACGGTGGAGCAGAAGTTATTGGGATTCGGGCGTCTCCATGACCTGCCCGGGGCAGAGGCGCCCCTGGCCTGGATGGATTATCTGCGTGGCGGGGATGCCCACCGTCTGCCGGGCGTGCTCACCCATAACTGCTGGGACCTGGTCTCTCTGGCCGCCCTGTGTCCGGCCCTGGATCAGGCTCATGGTGCGCCGGAGGCCTTTGGCGCTGACCCTGTGGCGGTGGCGAAGGGGCATTTGAAGGCCGGGCAGCAAGAACGGGCCCTGGCGGTGCTGCATCAGGGTCGCGAGGACCTGGATGAAAGGGGCCTGCTGTTCATGGCGGACCTGCTGCGCCGTGAGGGACGCGACCCGGAGGCCCTGAAGCTCTGGGATGCACTGTCCGCGCGGGGCTGCGTGGCTGCCCTGGAAGCCCTGGCCAAGTACCATGAGCACGTACGTCGCGACCTGCGGGCCGCCCTGGAGTGTGCCCGTGGTCTCCCTGCGGGCGAGGCACACCAGCGCCGCCGGGAGCGTCTGATGAACAAACTGGCCCTGCGCGCCGACCCACCCAGGGAAGACCCTTAACGTGAAAGAACCAAGGTTCAGCTACAAACACTCCCTTCTCCCCCTCGGGGGAGAAGGGCTGCCGTGAGGCATGAGAGTCAAGGGCTTATCCCCTCAGCAGAAGTCCCGGGAGTCCGTGGGCAATTCACCGAGCCAGGCACTGCGATCCGTCAGATGCCGGGCCACCAGATGACAGACCCCATCCTCCTGCTGCCACTCCCCCCGCACCTCCAGCAGGCGTCCTTGCAGCACCTCTGCCCGGAAACGGGTGACCAGGGCCGGCCAGACGATGATGTTCACCGTGCCTGTCTCGTCCTCCAGGGTGAGAAAGACGGTGCCACTGGCGGATGAGGGGTGCTGGCGGGTGATGACCAGCCCCACATAGCGAACCTGACGCCGTTGGGGGAGGGCCCGCAGGGACTGGGCCGTGGCCGGACCCAGCGCCGCCAGCCGCTCGCGAAGCAGCGCCAGGGGATGACGCCCCAGGGACAGGCCCTGACTGGCATGGTCCGCCACCAGGTCCTCGCCTTCGCTGGGCATCCGCAACAGGGGTTCTGCCTCCCGCACGCAGGCATCCGCCAGCAGTGGCAGGGGCGTTTCCGTGGCCAGGGCCGCCCATCGGGCACGATGCCGGTGGCCACTCAGGGATGCCAGGGCACCGGCGGCGGCCAGGGTGTCCATGTCCTTGCGATGGAGCTGGGCACGGTGGGACAGATCCGTTGCCGCCGCGAAGGAACGCACCCGGCGCGCGTCCACGATGCGATCAGCAGCAGCCCGTGAAAGCCCACGAATCAGGCGCAAACCCAGGCGCAGGGCAGGTGGGGGGATGTCCTCGGGGCCATGCCCCAGCTCGTCGTCGAGAGGGACGAGGGTGCAATCCCAGTCGCTGGCGCACACATCCACCGGCAACACCTGCACACCGTGCCGCCGGGCATCCTGGATCAACTGTGAAGGCCCGTAGAAACCCATGGGCTGACTGTTGAGCAAGGCCGCGGTAAACGCCGTCGGCTCATGGTATTTCAGCCAGGCAGACACGTAGGCGATCAGGGCAAAGCTGGCGGCGTGGGATTCGGGAAAACCATATTCGCCAAACCCCAGGATTTGCTGATAGATCTGCTGGGCGAAGGCCGGGTCATAGCCACGCGCCTCCATGCCTTCCAGTAGCCGCGCCCGAAAACGGTCCAGGGTGCCCTTGCGCCGCCAGGCCCCGATGGCACGGCGCAGTCCATCGGCCTCGCCGGCACTGAACCCGGCCGCCACCATGGCCAGCTTGATCACCTGCTCCTGGAACAGGGGCACCCCCAGGGTGCGCTCCAATACCTGCCTTACCTGGGGGCTGGGGTAGGTCACCGGCTCCAGACCCTGTCGACGGCGCAGATAGGGGTGCACCATCTCCCCCTGGATGGGGCCGGGCCGGACGATGGCCACCTCGATCACCAGGTCATAGAAACAGGCGGGCTTGAGGCGCGGCAGCATGCTCATCTGCGCCCGGGACTCGATCTGGAACACCCCCACCGTGTCGGCCTGCTGGATCATGTGGTACACCGCCGGGTCCTCCCGGGGCACGGAGGCCAGGGTCAGGCGCTTCCCCCGGTAGGCCTGTATGAGATCGAAACTGCGTCGGACCGCAGAGAGCATCCCCAGGGCCAGGACATCGATCTTGAGCAGGCCCACGACATCCAGGTCGTCCTTGTCCCACTGGATGATGGTGCGATCCTCCATGGCGGCATTCTCCAGGGGCACCAGATGTGACAGGGGCCTCCGGGAGATCACAAAGCCCCCCACATGCTGGGACAGATGCCTGGGAAACCCACGGATCTGTTCCACCAGGGCCACCAGACGGCGCATGATGGCGCTGTGCGGGTCCAGGCCCGCCTCGCGCACCCGATCCTCGTCCACCCCCGATTCCCACCAGGCCATGTTGGTGGCCAGTCGGTCCACCTGCGCCTGGGAGAGCCCCAGGGCCTTGCCCAGATCCCGGATGGCGCTGCGGCGTCGATAGGTGATCACGGTGGCCGCCAGGGCGGCCCGGTCGCGACCATAGCGGGTGTAGATGTACTGGATCACCTCCTCGCGCCGCTCGTGTTCGAAATCCACATCGATATCCGGGGGCTCATTGCGTTCCCGGGAGATGAAGCGCTCGAACAGCATCTCCGAATGGGCGGGATCCACCGAGGTGATCCCAAGACAGAAGCACACGGCGGAATTGGCCGCCGACCCTCGCCCCTGGCACAGGATGCCCCGCTCCCGGGCGAAACGGACAATGTCGTGTACGGTGAGAAAATAGGGCTCGTAGCCCATGTCACGGATCACCGCCAGTTCGTGATCCACCAGGTGACGCACCTTGACCGGCGCCCCTTCCGGCCAGTGACGGGCCATGCCATCCTCCACCAGCCCCTTGAGATACCGATCCGGTGCCAGGCCCTTGGGCACATCGTCCAGGGGATATTCATACCGCAGTTCATCCAGGGAAAACCGACAACGCCGGGCGATCTCCACGGTGCGTTCCAGCCAGGGGCGCGGATAGAGTCGGGCCAGGGCCTGTCGGGTGCGCAGATGGCGCTCACCATTGGGAAACAGGGCTTCCCCCACCTGCGCCAGGGGTCGACCCAGGCGGATGGCGGTGAGGGTATCCTGGAGGGCCCGACGCCCCCGGACATGCATATGCACATCGCCAGTGGCCACCAGGGGCAGGCCGGTCTCCCGGGACAGGGCCTCCAGGGCCTCGCGCCGACGCCGATCCTGTCCATCCCGGTGCAGGGAAGCAGCTATCCAGGCACGCTCGGGGAAATGCTCATGCAGCCAACCCGCAATGCCGCAGGTATCGCCTGCCTCTCTGGATGAGTCCAAAGGCAGGGGGGGCACCCACAGGGCCAGCAACCCCTCGGCATGGGAGGCTATATCCGGCCGGTGGAGTTGATAGGTCCCCTTGTGGGCCCGCCGCCGCCCCCGGGTGATCAGGGTGGAGAGGTTTTCGTAACCGTTCTTCGTGGCGGCCAGGAGGATCAGGGTGAACCGGCAGTCCACGTCCACCTGACTCCCTATGATGAGTGGTATCCCATGTTCCCCGGCCGCACCGTGGGCACGCACCACTCCGGCCAGGGAGGCAATATCCGTGAGCGCCAGGGCCTCATATCCCAGATCGGCGGCACGGGCCACCAGTTCCTCCGGGTGCGAGGCCCCCCTGAGGAAACTGAAGTTGGACAGGCACTGGAGTTCGGCATAGGGCGCGGGGCATTGGGACATGATCGTCACGGACAAGGATGCGCCTTGAACCGGCAGGAGGCCGGCAAGGATTACTGTTCATATTAACAGTAATCCCTGTTGGTTGCGGGATTGAGAACCACTCCACCTCCAATCTGCTAATCTTCAGCGACACGGCAACCAGGGGCGTGGCTCAGGTGAAACACATCACGTTGATCCAGGGGCATCCGGATCCGCAAGGCGGGCACTTCTGCCACGCCCTGGCCGATGCCTACCTTCGGGGCGCGGCACAATCAGGACATGCGATACAGGTCATCGACGTGGCACAATTGGAGTTCCCACTCCTGCGTAGCCGGGCAGAATTTCACGGCGGTCCGGTTCCCGATGATATCGCCCAGGCCCAGAGCGCCCTGGCCGATGCCGAACACCTGGTGTTCATTTATCCGATCTGGATGGGTACCATGCCCGCATTACTCAAGGGGTTTCTTGAGCAGGCCTTCCGTCCCGGGTTTGCCGTCAATGAACTGGGTAAGGGGGTACTCAAGGGCAAATCCGCCCGGATCGTGGTCACCATGGCCATGCCGGCCCTGATCTACCGCTGGTATTACCGGGCACATGGATTGAGAAGCTTTGAACACAATATCCTCGGCTTTGCGGGCATTGGCCCCATGCGCGAGAACCTGATTGGGATGGTTGAGGGGATGAACGATGCAGCAAGACAGAAATGGGTTCACAAGATGGAGAAACAAGGGCGTGCAGGTTGCTGAAAAAAAATCACTTTACCGATTCAAGTCACTGTGGTTACTGGGTCTGGTACTGATCCTGGGGGCCTGTGACCGCCACGACGGGGATACCCTCCACCATGGTGTATGGGACGTGGACAACTTCTCCGCGCCGGACACCTCCGAAATGTCCCCGGAAGAGGCCGAGCGCATGCTGGGCGCCCGCGCTGTCTACACGCGGCATATTGCCCGTTTCGAGGACATGCAGTGCCTGAAGCCCCGCTACGAGCACCAGCCCCTGGATGCCGAGACATTCATGGAGGACTTCGGGGTGGAACCGGGCCAGGTGGGTTTGGCGGATGACGACATCACCCGGATTGAGATCACCTGTTATGACAACCCACTGGAGCGGGGCAGTACGCTTTTCGTCAAGGATGAGGATACGCTGATGACTGTCTGGGAAGGTGTGTTCTTCCAGATGCATCGCAGCAGTGGCAGCCCGGTGCCGGCGCGCTAGGTTCTGTCTGAAAAGTATGATCGGAAGCAAAGGACAACACATGCGAGACAAACCATGGCTCGAAAGCTCTTGGCAAGCTTGTCGTATCGAGTGCCTATACGCCGCATTTCCTTCATCCAGCCAAAAAGGCGCTCCACAATATTTCGTTGTCGATAGCGTGCCTTATCAAAGCCCCGACTCCGGCCACGACGCGGCCGTCTGTGCATCTTCCGGCTGGCAATCACTGGCTTCATGCCGTAGCGATCACAGTATCGTCGGAGCGCGTCACTGTCATAACCCTTGTCGGCCACGATGTGATCACAGCGTTTTACTGGGCGACCCACAGGTCCGGGCAAATGAACACATTCCATCACTGTCGTGAACCATCGGGAGTCCGCATGCTGACCCGGCGACAACTCGAACGCCAGCGGGTGCCCACAGCCGTCGCACACCAGGTGGATCTTGGTGGTCAGGCCGCCTCGACTGCGCCCCAGGGCATGGTCTACGGGTTCTTCAGACCCCCCTTTTTACCGCCTCCAGAGGCGGCTCGAGTAGCGCGAGTCGATGTCGAATCAAGCATCCAGGTCCCCAGATCCATCAGGCCATCCTCGCGAAGCCGTAAATGCAGGCGCGCCAGTACCGCCTCGAAAGTCCCGTCATCCCGCCAGGTCCGGAAGCGGTCGTACACAGTTTTCCACGGGCCAAATCGTTCCGGCAGATCACGCCACTTGGCGCCGCTGCACAGAATCCAGAAGATACCATTGAGCATCTGGCGATCATCACGCCGGGGACGCCCCATGCGCTGTGGTGTTGATACGATATCCTTGACCAGCTCCCACTCTGCATCGGAAAGCTCGTACCGCTCTGCCATGAGTCCTCCTGTACAGATTCATCATGGTAAAAACTTAGCAAAATCACTTTTCAGACAGAACCTAGACCACCGGACGTTTCATCGGGACAAAAAAACGCCCCCACCCGGAAGACCCGAGTGGGGGCGTTTTTTGTCCCGATGCCCGTAAAGGGGCGTCGGATTATTCAGCCTTCAGAAGCTCAGGCGCTCTTGCGGGCGGCGCTCTTCTTGGCAGCGTCCAGGTTGGAGACGGTGGCAACACTCTCTTCACCCAGCTTCTGCACTTCTTCAGCATAACCGCGCTGCAGTTCGACCAGCTCGGTGGTGTCCTTGGCGACCTTTTCGCTCAGGGACTTGGCAGCCTCGCTTTGGGCGCTCACATAGGCCTGAAGACTCTGCGAATCGCTAACGGTCTGCATGGCACGCATCTGCTCGATGGCTACTTCGGAGTAGCTGCGGAACATGCTGATCTGGTAGTCCACCAGCTTGGCCATATGGTCAAGGGTGACATTGTTGAACTTGCGTGCCGGAGCCGCCAGCTTGTCAAACTGCTCTTGGGCACTGACAAAGATATCGTTGTACATGGCAAATCTCCTGTCTTTCTGTGGTTAAGGCAGGTGAATTCCTGACCTTGTTGCGTTGCAGCATAGCGCAGTTTTTTGTGCAGTGCAACAACTGAATTCATTGCGCGGAGAGTGACCCATTCAGGCCAGCGATACCCCCGAGAACCCCCAGCGTTATGATTTCCTTGAAAATTAAGTGGGGAAGACACCGAAATAGAAGCCAAAACCTGCCTGGATGTAGTAGATTCAACGAAATTTTTTTCGTTCTTGCCCGGGCCTGGATCCGTTCAGGTGTGGGCAGCGTCAAGGAACCTACTGATGAGCGACAAAGGTAACCGCAGCACACTTGTCGGCATCCTGGTCTTCGACCAGGTGGAAGTTCTGGACTTTGCCGGCCCCTTCGAGGTGTTCTCCACCACGCGCCTGGACGAGGCCCGAAGGGCCGAAACCGATTCCCCCTTCGATATCCGCCTGATTGCCGAGCACAAGCAGGTGATCACGACGACCGGGGGCATGATGGTGGTGCCTCATCACGATTTCGAAGACTGCCCGGACCTGGACATCCTGGTGGTTCCCGGCGGACGGGGGGCCCGGCGGGAGATCAGCAACATCCGGCTGATGGAATGGTTGCGGCAACAGTCCGATGGACTGTCCCTGCTGGCCGGTGTGTGCACCGGCTCCATGCTGCTGGGGCAGGCAGGCCTGCTGGAGGGCCTGCGCGCCACCACCCACTGGCGTTCGCTGGACTGGATGCGGGAGTATTTCCCGGATGTCATGGTGGTGGAGGATGAGTTCGTGGTGGATGCCGGCTCGGTGATCACCTCTGCGGGCATCTCCGCCGGCATCGACATGGCCCTGCAACTGGTGCTGCGTTTCCACGGCCAGGAGGTGGCCCGGGCCGCCGCCCGTTACATGGAATACCCGTTCCCGGAGAACAGCCGCCTCAGGATGGTGCAGGACATCAAGGATGCGGCCGACCGTTCACAGCAGATCCAGGAGGCCCATCAGCAGGATGACTCAGCCCGTTAAGGCGTCATTGGCCGCCCGTCAACCAAACAACCCCTGCAGATACCATCCCCCGTCCGGGTTGCGCAGATCCCGATACAGCCACAGGCCCTGCCCAGCGGGCGTGGAGGCCCGAACATAGTCCCGTCTGACATCCCCGTCATCCCACCAGCCCGACTCGATGCGTTCGTCCGTCTCCACTGGGGTCACAGGGCAGGGGGATGCCATGGGGGGATCCAGCAACCAGACGGGACGCACCCCCGTGGATGGGCGCACCTGACTGCCAGGGTCCCCCTCGCCAATGCCCATCTTCATGAAACACCAGGCCCGTTCAGGGCGATGATCCGCCACGCAGGCCAACCCCTTGACCGCATCCTCGCCCAGACGGGCCCGCAGACGTTCCAGCAGTTGTTGCAGGTCTGCCCGCTGTTCGGACCCCGTGGTGAACAGGGTCTGACCCTGATGATGAGCCAGCGGCGACAGATCCTGCGCCGACACGGTCAGGGCTGTGACCGTGGCCTCGAGCACAGTACGCTCCAACACCTCCCGGCAGACCTCCAACAGGTGTTCTGCATCCCGACTGGGAGACAACAGCCCCACCCGCAGCGGCGTGGATACCCTCCGGTGATGATGCAATGCCACCCGCAGGCGGCTCACGCCCAGACCCCGTCCCCGCAACCAGCCAGCCAGCATCCACAGCAACGATTCCAGCGCGAGGAGCAGCTGGGCATGCCGGTCCACCTCGAAGGGCAGATGCCGAGTGTGCTCGAAGCGGGCCGGTGGATTGAACCGGGGCAGGGGGTCTGGCACCCGTCCACACAATCGATCCAGTTCCCGCAGAAGCTCCGGCCCCAGACGCCGGGCCAGACCCTCACGGGGCAGCCGCAGCAGATCCCCCAATGTGCGCAATCCCAATCCTCTCAATCTTTCCTGGCGTTTGGGGTCATCTTCCAGGGTTTCCAGCGGGGCCTCCCGAAGCAGACGCAGCAGGGCGTCGCCATCCGTGACCGTTGTGCCCGGTGCCCACTGTGCCAGCAGGCGGGAAGCGGAGGGGCAGGGCGCGATCCCCGCCCGCACCTGAAAACCCAGGGGGCCGAGCGCCTCCAGAACCCGGCCCCGCAGGGCCTCCACGCCCCCGAACAGACGCAGGCTGCGCCCGATCTCCAGCAGGATCAAGGGCTCGCCCGGCGGCTGATGCACATGGTCGGTGAATTGCAGTCCCCAACCCGCCAGCGCATCCAGGGCCTGCTGCTCTGCGGAGAGATGACGGGGCAGGGTGATCAATTCCCGGCACAGGGGCAGGGCGGCCGCCAGGGGCATCAGAGGGCAGATGCCCCGTTGCCGGGCACGACGATTGGCGGCATGGACCCACTGCTGCCTGCCTTTCTCCTGGATGATGACCAGGGGATCGGCCACGGCCTCTCCCGCCTGGTGGATCAGATCCAGGCAGAGGTGGGGGAAATACAGGGCCAGCCAGAGATCCGGCCGGGGCGCCGATGAAGCCTCTGGCCTGGATGGAGAGGCTTCAGCAGGCCCGGGAGCACCCCCCGGGCCGTCGTCGGCGCGCACCGGGGGTGCGGTTCGCAACCGGCCAGGCGGCGCAGGCGGGATGCCCGGCAATGCAAGCTGGCCCTGGCGGGGAGTGTGCATGGGGGCGCCTCAATTCCTGTTTACACATACAGTATAGTCGCCCCCATCAACCCGGCACCACCCCCGAGATGACTCAACCGCCCGGTGATCCTAACGCTCATGCATCACGGTCGTGAGTCACCCCAGATGATGAAAGATACGTTACAAGCCCTTCTCCCCCTCGGGGGAGAAGGGAGTGTCTGTAGCTGACCTGGTTCTTTCACGTTAACCGGGTCGCTGTGGCGTGATGTCGTAGCGCCGCTCGCCCTCGCGTTTTTCATACTGGTTGGCATCCACCACCGCCAGGGCCGTCATGTTCACCAGACGACGCACCGAGGCCGTTTCGGTGAGAATATGTACCGGACGGGCGGCCCCGAGCAGGATCGGGCCCACACTGACACCCTCGCCACTGGAGGCCTTGAGCAGATTGAAGGCAATGTTGGCGGCATCGATATTGGGCATCACCAGCAGGTTGGCCTCGCCCTTGAGGCGACAATGCTGGAACAGGCGATTGCGGATCTCTTCCTTGAGGGCGGCATCGGCGTGCATCTCGCCATCCACCTCCAGGTTCGGATCCATGCGCTCCAGGATATCCCGGGCCCGACTCATCTTCCTGGCAGTTTCCGATTCCACACTGCCAAAATTGGAGTGGGAGACCAGGGCCACCTTGGGCGTGAGGCCGAAATTGCGCACTTCTTCGGCGGCCATCAGGGTGATCTCTGCCAGGGTCTGGGCATCCGGGTTCTCATTCACATAGGTATCGCAGATGAACAGGGTGCGATGGGGCAGCATCAACAGGTTCATGGTGGCAAACGTGCGCACCTCCGGGGCCAGGCCGATGACATCGCTGACGTGCTTGAGATGGTAGGCGTGCTGACCCACCATGCCGCAGATCATGGCGTCCGCCTCCCCATTGCGCACCAGCATGCTGCCGATCAGGGTGTTGTTGCTGCGGATGCGGTGCTTGGCCACATCCGGCGTGACCCCGCGACGCCCCATCATGCTGTGATAATCCGACCAGAAGTCCCGGAAGCGGGGATCGGAATCCGGGTTGATCAGCTCGAAATCCTTGCCCGGCGTCAGTTGCAGGCCAATGCGCTCGATGCGCGACTGAACCACCTCGGGGCGGCCGATGACCACCGGGTGCGCCAGTCCCTCCTCGAGCACCGTCTGCACGGCACGCAGCACCCGCTCGTCCTCGCCCTCGGGGTAGATCACCCGACGTGGCGCCGCCTTGGCGGCGGCGAACACCGGTTTCATGACGAAACCGGACTGATACACGAAGTTGTTGAGATGATCCCGATAGGTCCACAACTCCTCGATGGGCGCCGTGGCCACTCCCGAATCCATGGCGGCCTTGGCCACCATGGGGGCAATCTTGACGATCAGCCGGGGGTCAAAGGGTTTTGGGATCAGATAGGAAGGCCCGAAACGCAGGCCTTCATCCCCGTAGGCCTTGGCCACCACTTCGGAAGGCTCGGCCCGGGCCAGTTCCGCCAGGGCCTTGACCGCCGCCACCTTCATCTCATCGGTGATGGTGCGGGCGCCCACATCCAGGGCCCCCCGGAAGATGAACGGGAAACACAGCACGTTGTTCACCTGGTTGGGATAGTCGGAACGCCCCGTGGCCATCACGGCATCCTGGCGCACCTCCAGCACCTCCTCGGGGAGGATTTCCGGATCCGGGTTGGCCAGGGCCATGATCAGCGGGTTGGGCGCCATTCGCGCCACCATGTCCTTCTTGAGAACACCGCCCGCAGAGAGCCCCAGGAAGATATCGGCACCGTCCATGACCTCGCCCAGGGAACGGGCATCCGTGGCCTGGGCAAAGCGCTGCTTGATGGTATCCATCTCCTCGGGGCGGCCCTTGTAGAGCACCCCATGGATATCCGTGACCCAGATGTTATCCAGGGGCAGACCCAGGGTGACCAGCAGATCCAGGCAGGCGAGGGCGGCAGCACCGGCCCCGGAAGTCACCAGTTTGACGTTGCTCAGATCCTTGCCGGACAGCTGCATGGCGTTGAGCACGGCTGCGGCCACAACGATGGCGGTACCATGCTGGTCATCGTGAAACACCGGGATGTTCATGCGTTCGCGCAGCCGGCTCTCGATATAGAAACACTCCGGCGCCTTGATATCCTCGAGATTGATGCCCCCGAAGGTGGGCTCCATGGCGGCGATGATGTCCACCAGCTTGTCCGGGTTGTTCTCGTTCAACTCGATGTCGAACACATCGATATTGGCGAACTTCTTGAATAGCACCGCCTTGCCTTCCATGACCGGCTTGGCCGCCAGAGGCCCCACGGCCCCCAGACCCAGCACTGCGGTGCCATTGGTGACCACCCCCACCAGGTTCGCACGGGCAGTCAGCCTGCCAGCCTCGCTGGGGTCGGCAGCGATGGCCCGGGAGGCCGCCGCCACGCCGGGGGAGTAGGCCAGGGCCAGATCCCGCTGGTTGGTCAGCCCCTTGGTGGGCACCACGGAGATCTTTCCGGGGGTAGGGTAGAGGTGGTAATCGAGTGCAGCCTGGTCGAGCGAGGTCTTATCCATGGTTCCCTTGGGTCTCCGGGGCTTGGATCGTGGATCAATGGGGGGTGTATTATGGGCGCTTACAGACATTCCCGCATCCAGCATGCGACAGGGGGCAGCCATGCCAGGACGAAAAAAAGGTTGGACCGTAGTCACAGGAGCGGGCAGCGGCATGGGCCGGGCCCTTGCCTGGGACCTGGTGAATCGCGGGGGGCGAGTCATCGCCGTTGGCCGCCGGGCCGATGCCCTGGAAGAGACCCGCGCCAAGGCCCCAGAGGCTATCCAGGCGGCCGTAGCCGATGTCTCCACGCCCGCGGGTCGGGACGCGATCGCTCTGGCGGCCGCCGCTCAAGGCACCATTCACGCTGTGGTTCATAACGCTGCCGTGCTCGAGCCCGTGGGCGCCTTGAGCGAGGTCAGCCTGGATGACTGGCGGTACCAGCAGGCCGTAAACGTGGAGGGGCCGCTGTTTCTCACCCAGGCCTTGCTGCCGTACCTGGCCGAGGACGGGCGCATCCTGCAGGTATCCTCCGGCGCGGCCCACCGCAGCCTGCAGGGCTGGGGCGGTTACTGCGCCTCCAAGGCGGCCCTGTACATGCTCTACCAGTGCCTGAGGGATGAATTGGGTGCGCGTGGCATCCATGTGGGCAGCGTACGCCCGGGCGTGGTGGACACCCCCATGCAAACACGGATCCGCGAGACCGACGAACAGCGCTTCCCGGGCGTGGAACGGTTCCGCCGCCTGAAGGCCGAAGGTCAGCTCCAGCAGGCGGAACGGGTGGCCGATTTCATGAGCTGGATCCTGCTGGAAACGGGAGACAAGCAGTTCTCCCTGGAGGAATGGGACATCGAAAACGAGGCGCAGACGCGTCTTTGGAAGGATACGCGGCAGGTTTAGCGGGTTTGATGGGGGCTTCGACACCCCCAGCAGTTCCTGATATCGCGGCTTACGTTTTGGGGGCCTTTTGGTGAAGGGCTGGGATTCCCTTGGCCGGGGGACAGGCAGTCCCGCAGGACCATTGCCTGCCAGCGACATCATTTAACATAATATATATTATGCGTACTACGATAGACTGAATACCGTTGCCCCCACGGCCGCCATCCTTGGACCGATGCGTCCGGTCAGTCTCCGGGGGCGGATTCCTGTAAGCGGGCTTCAGCCGCAGGATGCGGCTGCAGAGCCTACATGGACGTATTCACGGCGTCCCGCTGTAAGGAATCTGCCCCCGGAGACTGACTCCACCCCGGACCCCAAACGAAGCCACCCACAAAGGCCACCCAGGCAAAACCACTCAATCAGCCGCTGTCGCCAGATCAATCCCCTCAGCCATCACCTGAGCCAGAAACCGGATCTGCTCCTCAGTAATCACATAGGGCGGCATCATGTAGGCCACGTTACCCAGTGGCCGCAGCAAGGCACCGCGCTTGAGAGCATGCTGATAGGCAATCAGCCCGCGACGCTCCTGCCAGGGATACGGCTCCCGGGTGGCCTTGTCCTTGACCATCTCCACCGCAGCGATCATCCCGTGCTGACGCACATCCGCCACGTGCGGATGATCCACCAACGGCGCCAGGGACTCCCGAATCACCTGGGCCAGACGCCGGTTACTCCCCAGCACATCCTGCTGCTCAAAAAGATCCAGCGTGGCCAACGCCGCCGTACAGGCCAGCGGATTGGCCGTGTAGGAATGGGAATGCAGGAAGGCATTCAACTTGGTGTAGTCATCGTAAAAGGCCTGATACACCGTGTCGTTGGTGAGTACCACCGACAACGGCAGATACCCCCCGGTCAGCCCCTTGGACAAACACATGAAATCCGGCGTGATGTTCGCCTGCTCACAGGCAAACATCGTCCCCGTGCGCCCGAAACCCACCGCAATCTCATCGGCGATCAAATGCACCCCATGCCGATCACAGGCCTCGCGGAGCAGCTCCAGATAACGGGGATGGTACATGCGCATATGGCCAGCACACTGCACCAGGGGCTCGACGATCACGGCACACGTCTCATGGGCATGGCGCGCCAGGGTCTCTTCCATGGCCTGGAACCGACGCTCGGCCACCTGCTCACAGGTTTCACCCGGCTCACGTTCATAGCAATCTGGCGCCGTGACCGGGATGGGCTTCATGAGCAACGGACCATAAGTGGCCTTGTACAGGGGCACATCGCCCACCGCCAGGGCCCCCAGAGTCTCGCCGTGGTAGCTATTGGTCAGACAGATGAATCGCGTCTTGCCCCCCTGCCCTGTGTTGAGCCAGTAATGAAAGCTCATCTTCAGGGCCACCTCCACCGCTGCTGAGCCGCTGTCGGCATAAAAACAGCGACTCAGCCCCGGAGGCGTGATCTGAACCAGGCGCTCGGAGAGTCTCACCACCGGCTCATGACTGAACCCGGCCAGGATCACGTGCTCCAGCTGATCCAGCTGGTCCCGGATGGCCTGATTGATCACCGGATTGGCGTGACCGAACAGATTCACCCACCAGGAACTGACGGCATCGATGTAGCGATTCCCGTCAAAGTCTTCCAGCCAGACCCCCTCCCCTCGCCGAATGGGCGTTAACGGGAGATGCTCGTGATCCTTCATCTGTGTGCAGGGGTGCCAGACCACTGCCAGATCGCGCTGCTTGATGGCTTCGTTGTTCATCGTCTCACCATGGTGCCAAAACCAGAAAGGGCCGCGATTGCTCGCGGCCCTGCCCTCACCTGCTCCAGTCAGATCATCCGACGAAGGATCAGGCAACCCCCGCCTGCATGGCCTCGTACTCATCCTCGAAGAAGAACTTCTCTTCGCCAAAGGCCGGCTTGAGATGATTCAGCCAGGTGGCCTGGTCATCATAACGGGCAAAGAACGGACGCTGCACCCACTCCGGATTGCGGCCCTGGATGAAGCGCAGCACGAACACCTTCTCGCCGTGAATCTCGGTCACGCCCTGGATCTCCACCTTGCCGGGACCGGCACTCATGGAAGGTCCACGGGCGGTGCGGCTCAGACCGGACACCTGCTTCATGGCATCCCGGTAGATCTCCCAGGCACGGGCCAGCGGCACTTCAAAGTACCGACGGGCGCCGGTATCACGCTCGGCGAACATGTAATACGGGATGATCCCCAGGCGCACCTGCGTTTCCCACATGCGTGCCCACACATCCGGGTCGTCGTTGATGTGCGCCAGCAGCGGACCCTGGCTGCGAATCTCGGCGCCGGTGGCGCGCAGACGACGGATGGCCTCGCGGGCCATGGGGGTTTCCATTTCCCGCCAGTGATTGTAATGGGCCATGATGGCCACATGCTTGCCCGCCTTCACCAGGCGCTCCAGCAGCATGACCAGATCGTCGGCATCGGCGTCGCTCACGAAGCGATGTGGCCAGAAGGTCAACGCCTTGGTGCCGATGCGCACGGTCTGCACATGGTCAAACTCGGGCCCCATCAGCGGCTCCAGATACTGGGCCAGATGCTTGGTCTTCATCACCATCGGGTCACCGCCGGTAATGAGGATATCGCTCACCTCGGGCTTGACACGCAGATAGCCCAGCATGTCGCTGGCCTGGTTGGAGGCGATGCGCAGACTCTTGTCGCCCACAAATTGCGCCCAACGGAAGCAGAAGGTGCAATAGGCATGGCAGGTCTGCCCCTGACTGGGGAAGAACAGCACGGTCTCGCGGTACTTGTGCTGCAGGCCCTGCAAGGGCTCTCCATCCAGTTCCGGGCGGTTCATCTCCATCTGCCCTGCTGGATGCGGGTTCAGTTCTTCGCGCAGTTCACGGGCCAGTGCCACGATCTCGGTGCGATCCGCGCCGCGACGATGCAAATCGGCCATGCGCTCGAAGGCCTCGGGCTCGAGCATGTCGCGCTGCGGGAAGGTCAACTGGTAGATTGGGTCATCCGGTACCTGATCCCAGTCGATCAATTCCTCTATGATGTACTCATTGACACGAAACGGCAGGACGCTGGCCACCACCTTCATCTCGAAGCGGCAGTCGTCGGACAGACGATCCAGGGCCGGAATCTGGTCAAGATTACGGTCGGTGAAGACTTTGAAGGCCCGGGTTTCGAGCTCCCGCAATTCTTCGTGTCGATAAAAATTGAGGACGGAATTCATAGACGCCTCCGATTCTGTGATCAGATCAAGATGCAAAAAGGGATCTTGGATCCAGCGTGACGAAGAACGGGCGCCGCAGGCGTGCCAGCCCTGCTCTCCGAGGAGGCCGCGCATGAAGGCGGCCTTGATGGCAAAGTATTAAGGGGGCAAAGCTTTTCGAATATAACAAACCCTGATGGGCGAAGGCAAACCGCACCCCAAACTGAGGATTGATATGCACCCTGAATTCCCCCTGGCCGACGACATCCTGCACCTGAACCACGCCGCCGTCGGACCATGGCCCGTGCGCACTCAGCGTGCCGTGGCCGCCTTCGCCGAGGAAAACACCCGGCTGGGTTCCCGCCACTACCTGCAATGGCTGAAGGTGGAAAAACGCCTGCGGGAGCGGCTTCAACGGCTCATCCAAGCCCCGTCCGTGGATGATATCGGCCTCCTCAAGAACACCTCCGAGGCCCTGTCCGTGGTGGCACACGGCCTGCCCTGGCAAGCCGGAGAGAATGTGGTCTGCCCCCTTCAGGAGTTCCCTTCCAACCGCATCGTCTGGCAGTCCCTGGAACGCTTCGGGGTGGAAACCCGGCTGGTGGACCTGGCGAAGGTCTCAGACCCGGAGGCTGCCCTGCTGGGCGCCATGGATCGGCGCACGCGCCTGCTCAGCGTGAGCGCCGTGCAATATGCCAGCGGCCTGCGGATGGACCTGAACCGACTGGGCAGCGCCTGCCACAATCGGGGCGTGCTGTTCTGCGTGGATGCCATCCAGCAACTGGGCGCCCTCCCCCTGGATGTACAGGAGTGCCAGGCGGATTTCCTGGCCGCCGATGCCCACAAATGGCTCCTGGGCCCGGAGGGCATTGCCGTGTTCTATTGCGCCGAGCGCCTGCGGGATCAACTCACGCTGCAGCAATTTGGCTGGCACATGGTGGAAGATATGGGCAATTTCGACCGCCTGGACTGGGAGCCGGCCCACTCTGCCCGACGTTTTGAATGCGGCAGCCCCAACATGCTGGGCATCCATGCCCTGGAGGCCAGCCTGTCACTGTTCGAGGAGACAGGCATGGAGTTCGTGGCCGATGCCTTGTCACGCAACGTGGAATACCTCATCGATCTGCTTCGAGCCAGCAAGTTCGACGTGTATTCACCCGTGCAGGCAGATCGTCGGGCGGGGATCGTCACCTTCGGACGCAAGGGCATGGATGCCCAGAAGACCTATCAGCAACTCATGGAAGGCGGGGTGCTATGTGCCCTGCGTGGGGGCGGGATCCGGTTTTCACCGCATTTCTACACCCGCACCGGCCACATGGAGCAGGCCGTGGAGCGTGCAGCCGAAATCTAGCCCTCGGTCTCAGCCCACCCCTGCCAGCGACGAGGAGGCACGATGGGGCGGCGCGCCGAACAGCTGACCATAGTTCGCCGTGGTCTGTTCGGCCAGGCGTTCCAGGGGCACGCCCCGCACGTCCGCCAGGCACTCCGCCACATGACGCACCCAGGCAGGGTGATTGGTCTTGCCCCGGTAAGGCATCGGGGCCAGGTAAGGGGCATCGGTCTCCACCAACAGACGATCATCCGGGACCTGTCGCGCCACGTCCCGCAGGGCCTGGGCATTGCGGAATGTGACGATGCCGGAAAACGACACAAACAGGCCCATGTCCAGCCCGGCGCGGGCCGTGTCCCAGTCTTCGGTGAAGCAGTGCAGCACCCCACCGGTGTCCCGGACCCCCTCCTCCTTGAGGATATCCAGGGTATCCCGACGCGCATCCCGAGTATGGATGATCACCGGCTTGCCCGCGGCCCGAGCAGCCCGCAGGTGGCGACGGAAACGCTCCCGCTGCCACTCCAGGTCCCCTTCATTGTAGTGATAGTCCAGCCCCGTCTCGCCAATGGCCACCACACCCGGATCACCGGCCATGGACACCAGTTCCTCTTCGGTGGGCTCATGCCCCTCCCGCGCACTGGGATGCACGCCCACCGAGCAGGATACCTGTACATAACGAGCAGCCAGATCCTTCACCTGGGCGTAATTGTTCATGTCGATGCACACGCACAGCATGTGATCCACGCCCGCCTCGGCGGCCGCCTGCATCATGCGGTCCCTGTCGCCGTCAAAGGGCTTGAGGTCGATGCGGTCCAGATGACAATGGGAGTCGATAAGCAAGGTGCGAGATCCTACATGGTATGAGTCGGACGATCGGCCTGCAGACTGCCGCCCAGCAGGCCTTCGATCTTGTTGCGGGTGGCACCGTTGTCCTGTTCATTGAACTGCACGCCAATGCCGGGCGTCCGGTTGCCCTGGGCGCGGGGCGGCGTGATCCAGATGATGCGGCCCGCCACGGGCAGGCGTTCGCGCTCCTCCATCAGGGTGAGCAGCATGAAGATCTCATCCCCCAGCTTGTAGGGCTTTTGCGTGGGGATGAACAGGCCGCCATTCTTTACAAAGGGCATGTAGGCGGAATACAGCGAGTTCTTGTCCTTGATGGACAGCGAGAGGATACCTTGTCCCGGTGCCACGATGGCCTCCCCGGTTGGACCTGCCTGGCAGGCGATGCGTGAGGGTTCAGGAGCGGGCCAGATCCCGCCAGGTGATCAGCATGTCCTCCAGGAACATCACGGTATTCACGTTGGAGTCCAGACCCTGGCGCCAGATCAGCAACTGCTGCTGAAGCTGGAACGATGCCTGCAAGTCTAACGCCTTTGCCAGGGCCTGCAAATCCTCGCGCGGGGCAATCCCCGACACCCGGGGGTCATCCGCGCCGGTCATGTGCCAGCGGATCAGGTCATCCACCAGGATCTGCAAGCGGGTGACCCATTCGGTCATGGATGCATCCTTGAGGCGATCCACCAGGCTGCTCAGGGATGCCCGTCGCCCCAGCAGATCCAGAAGGGCACGTCGCTGTGCCTGCCATTCCTCCAAGGCCTCCCCCCCGGCCAGGCTCCGGGCCCGCAGGGGTGACCCCTGCCCCAGGGCCAGCAAACTATCCAGAGACTCCCTGGGCACGGATTCGGCGAGCCATTGCCGGGCCCGGGCAGCATCCGGCATGGGCAATTTGATCTGCTGACAGCGACTGCGGATCGTAGCAGGCAGGCGGGCCGGATGGGCCGTCACCAGGATCAGCACGCCCTCCCCCGGGGGTTCTTCCAAAGTCTTGAGCAGACTGTTGGCCGAGGCATCGTTCATGGCGTCCGCTGGATGAATGATGGCCAGGCGATGGCGCCCATGACTGCGGCTCAGCCCCATGAAACCGGCCAGGCCGCGGATCTGGTCCACAAGGATCCGGGTCTTGCCCGCGGGGATGGTCAGTTCGGTGAGATCCGGATGGGATCCGGCCCGTACCATGTGGCAACCATGGCACTGCCCACAGGGTGCGCCCTCGGCATCGGGGTTGCTGCACAGCAGGCTCTGGGCAAAACGTCGGGCCATCTCCAGTTTGCCCACACCCTGAGGGCCCGTGAACAACAGGCCGTGGGCCAGGCGCCCGGCATCCACCCGCCCCTTGAGGGCCTGCCAGGCCGGCGACAGCCAGGGATAAGGCGCGCCGGTCATGCGCCCCCCCGTTTCCACCCGACATTCACCAGGGCGTCCACCCGGGCGATCAGATCCGCCCTCACCTGCTCCAGGGACTGCTCGGCGTCGATCACGGCGTACCGCCCGGGATTCATCTGCACCCGCATGTGGTAGATGAAACGCACCCGCTCGAAGAACGACAAGGTCTCCTGCTCGAAACGATCGCTCTCGCCCCGCTTGGCCGCACGGGCCAGACCGGTGGCTACCGAGGCATCCAGAAACAGCGTCAGATCGGGCCGGAAGGCGCCTTGCACCCAATTCTCCAGGGCGGCAATACGCTGCACATCGATTTTTCGACCGCCCCCCTGATAGGCGTAGGTGGCATCCGTGAAGCGGTCACTGATCACCCAGGTGCCGGCCTCCAGCGCGGGCAGGATGCGCCTTTGCAGATGCTCGGCCCGGGCGGCAAATACCAGCAGCAACTCCGTGTCCTCATGCATGGGCGGGTAGTCCCGCGACAACAGCAATTCACGCACGGCCTCGCTGATCTGGGTGCCGCCGGGTTCGCGGGTGGTCATCACGGGGATTCCACACCCGCTCAGGTGGTCCGCCAGTGCCTGCACCTGGGTGGACTTGCCCACCCCCTCGATCCCTTCGAGGCAGATGAATTTCCCGCGAACGGGCGCGGCTTGCGTTGGATGATCAGACTGGGTGGTCAATGGGATGAATCCTGGTCAATCAGCGACCGTACCGGCTGGCATCACCACCGAGCTGGTATTTGATCACCGCCTGGCGATGTTCCCGGTAGGTCTCGGAAAAGTGGTGACTGCCATCGCCCCGGGAGACAAAGAACAGGGCCCTGGAGTCCGCCGGATTGGCCACGGCTTCCAGCGCGGCCGCCCCTGGCAGGGCGATGGGCGTGGGCGGCAGGCCGTCACGGGTGTAGGTATTGTAGGGGGTATCCAGACGCAGGTCGCGGCGACGGATACGGCCATCGAAATGCTCAATGCCATAAATCACCGTGGGGTCGGTCTGCAGACGCATGCCACGGCGCAGGCGCTCCACAAAGACCGCCGCCACCATGGGCCGTTCCACCGCCCGGCCCGTCTCCTTCTCGACGATGGAGGCCAGGATCAGGGCTTCGTAGGGATTTGCCAGGGGCAGGTCTTCCTGCCTCGCCTCCCAGGCCGACGCCAGGGCACGCTCCATGCGTTCATGGGCACGGCGCAGGAAGTCCATGTCCGTGGTGCCACGGGGGAAGAGATAGGTATCCGGGAAGAACCAGCCTTCAGGGTGGGCATCCGGCTTCCCCAGGCGTTCCATCACCGAATCGTGGTCGTCGGGCTCCAGGGTGTTCTCGATGTGCTCATGGGCCGCGATGGCCCGCATCATCTGCCGGAAATTCCAGCCCTCGGGGATGGTGAGGCTGTACTGCAGGGTGCGCCCTTGTACGAACAAGGCCAGCAGCGCCGGAGGCGTGAGATCCGGGGTCAGAAGGTACTCACCGGCACGCAGGTCCTGGGCCTTGCCCTCCATGCGCCCGTAGGCCTCCCAGTAATGGGCATTCCCGATGATGCCGGCTTCTGCCAGGTCCTGTCCCACACGCCGCAGCGAGGCCCCGGACGGCACGGTAAATACCTGGTTTTCTGCCACGTTGGCAGGCCTTTCCAGAAACTGTTGATAGTCCCAGGCCAGCGCACCGGCCCCGGCCACGGCCATCAGCAACAGTAGTATCAGGATTCGCATGGGGTAGCCTGTCTCGATGGGGTCATAGGGCCTGTTGCAGGTGGCCAATGAGCGGCGGCATTGGCATGGCACGCCCCTCCAGGGAGCGCACGGGCCAAAGACCGATGAGGGTATTGGTCAGGAACAGCCCATCGGCCTGCCAGAGATCCTCAAGCCGTACCTGTTCCTCCCGGCAGGGCAGCCCCCATGCCCGGCCCGTCTCCAGAACCCGCGCCCGGGTGATACCGGCCACGCCACAGTGTGACAGCTCAGGGGTGACCAGGGCCTCCCCCCGGACCAGAAAAAGATTGCTCATGGTGCCTTCCACTACCTGTTCCGATGTATCCAGCATGAGGCCTTCCTGATACTCGTCGGACCATTCAGACCGGGCCATCACCTGCTCCAGCCGATTCAGGTGCTTGATGCCGGCCAGCGCCGGGTTACGGGAAAGTCGCATCCTGCACAGGCGCACATCCACGCCCACATGCGTTGCCGGAGATGGGGGGTGAGCCAGTTCGGTGAAGGCGAGCAGGCGGCTCGGTTCAGGACAGGAGGGAGGACGATATCCCCGAGGCCCACTGCCCCGGGTGATCATGATCTTGAGGACGCCCCGGGACTGCCCTTCCAGCAGCGAGGAGGCCTCTTGATGCAGCACATCCGGATCGGGCGGCGGGATGTCCAGGCGCTCGCATCCTGCCTGCAGACGACCGAGGTGTCGCGCCCAGAAGCGGGGTGACCCCGCTTCCACCCGCAGGGTTTCAAAAAGACCGTCGCCGTATTGAAGCCCGCGGTCTGTTACCGGCAGGCATTGAGAGGGTTGTCCGTTGACGAGCATCATCGGTCAACCCTCTGCTCTTCTGCTGCCCTTGCGCCGCCGGATAGGCCTTAGATCTTGTTAAAGACCAGGCTGCCGTTGGTGCCACCGAACCCGAAGGAGTTGGAGACAGCCACGCGGGCCTTGGTCTCCCGCGCCGTGTTGGGCACGTAATCCAGATCGCAAGCAGGATCGGGGTTATCCAGGTTGATGGTGGGCGGCAACACGCCATGATGCAGGGCCAGCGCCGAGAAGACCGCCTCGATGCCGCCAGCAGCACCCAGCAGGTGACCGGTCATGGACTTGGTGGAACTCACCGCCGTCTTGTAGGCATGGTCACCCAGGGCACGCTTCACGGCCATGGTCTCGGCCTTGTCGCCGGCCGGGGTGGAGGTGCCATGAGCATTCACATAATCCACTTCATCGGGATTGATGCCGGCGTCCTTCAGGGCCTGCAGCATGCAGGCTGCCGCACCCTCGCCGCCCTCGGAAGGCTGGGTCATATGGTGGGCGTCGGAGTTCCAGCCGAAGCCGGACAACTCGCAGTAGATGCGGGCGCCCCGGGCCTTGGCGTGCTCGTAGTCTTCCAGCACCACAACACCAGCGCCGTCGCCCAGCACGAAGCCGTCGCGGTCCTGGTCCCAGGGGCGACTGGCACGGGTGGGGTCGTCGTTGCGCGTGGACAGGGCCCGGGCCGCGGCAAAACCACCGATACCCAGGGGCGTGGTGGCCATTTCGGCGCCACCGGCCACCATCATGTCCACTTCGCCGTACTTGATCATGCGCGCGGCGTCACCGATGTTGTGCGTACCGGTGGCACAGGCGGAAACGATGGAGATGTTCGGACCCTTGAGGCCGTACATGATGGAGAGGTTGCCCGCGACCATGTTGATGATGGCGCTGGGCACGAAGAATGGGGAGATCTTGCGGGCACCGCCCTTGAGAAAAGCGGCGTAGCTCTTCTCGATATAAGGCAGACCGCCGATACCCGAACCGATGGCCACACCGATACGCTCGGCGTTTTCCTCGGTCACTTCCACCCCGGCGTCACGAATGGCCTGGATCCCGGCGGCCATGCCGTAATGGACGAAGGTGTCCATCTTGCGCTGTTCCTTGGGTGAAATGTAATCGTCAGCGTTGAAATCCCTGACGGCCCCGGAGATGCGCACGGGCATCTCGGATGCGTCAAAGACGTCGATGGGAGAGATGCCACTACGACCCGCGGTGATGTTGTCCCATGCGGTATTGATGGTGGATCCGACCGGCGAGACGATGCCAAGACCGGTGATGACTACGCGCCGTTTAGACAATCTACTGCCCCTTTTTCACGCCGGGCGTGAAATCTTGAAGTTCAACTCTGTACAACCAGCGGTTTGAGCACTCGTGGCCGCGATCAGGGGACTGGTCGCGGCCACGGGCGTTGAACACGGGTATTGGTAATCCCCGATCAGGCGCTCGGCAGGTGCTCATTGATGTAGTCGATGGCCTGCTGAACGGTGGTGATCTTCTCGGCCTGCTCGTCAGGAATTTCGGTTTCGAATTCCTCTTCCAGCGCCATCACCAGTTCAACGGTGTCCAGTGAATCCGCGCCGAGATCGTCCACGAAAGAGGCACTGTTGGTGACGTCTTCCTCTTTAACGCCGAGTTGCTCAACGACGATTTTCTTGACGCGTTCTTCGATATTGCTCATGGTTAACCTATCCCCTTGATTTGAAATGCAGCCGAAGCTGGGCCGCTATTGTATTGAAATCCCTTCGGTCGATCCACTGTGCGTGTTCGCCAAGGGGTGCAGCGCACCCCCGGAAGTATGGACCGCGACCGATGGGCTGTAAACTCTACTGGGCGTGATAAAAAATCAAGCTAAAACATTACCCTGATCATGACCTGGGCCCTGGATCAGCCCATAAACATGCCGCCATTGACGTGCAGGGTCTCCCCGGTCACGTAGGCAGCCGCCGGCGAAGCCAGGAAGGCCACCACCCCAGCCACCTCGGCGGGATCACCCAACCGACCCAGCGGGATCTGGCCCAGCAGGGCATTCTTCTGCTCTTCCGGCAGCCCCCGGGTCATGTCCGTGTCGATAAAGCCCGGCGCCACCGTGTTCACGGTCACGCCACGCGCGCCCACCTCGCGGGCCAGGGACTTGCTGAAGCCCAGCAGGCCCGCCTTGGCGGCGGCGTAATTGGTCTGCCCGGCATTGCCGGAAGAACCCACCACCGAGCCCACGTTGATGATACGCCCCTTGCGGGCCTTCATCATGCCGCGCAGCACGGCCTTGCTCACCCGATAGACGGCGGTCAGGTTGGTCTGGATGATGTCATCCCACTCTTCATCCTTCATCCGCATCAGCAGGTTGTCCCGGGTGATGCCGGCATTGTTCACCAGCACGGTCACAGCGCCGAATTCGCCACTCACCTGCTTGATCAGGCCATCCACATCCTCCGGACGGGTCACGTCCAGGACCATGCCGCGGCCCTTGGCACCCGCCTCGTTCAGATAGGCGGTGATCCCTTCCGCCCCCTTTTCACTGGTGGCGGTACCCACCACGGTCGCACCCTGGCTGGCCAGGGTCAGGGCGATGGATTTGCCAATACCACGGCTGGCGCCCGTCACCAGGGCAATTTCACCTTCAAGAGTCATGCATACTCCTCGTCTGCGGTCTGCAATGGGCAGCGGCCCCGTCAGGACCGGCACATCTCCAGGGCCTGAGCCAGGGACTCAGGATCCTGCACACAGGCCAGTTTCAAAGATTTGTCGATGCGCTTGTTCAAGCCCGTGAGCACCTTGCCGGGCCCCAGTTCCACCACATGGGTGATGCCGTCACCGGCCATGCGCTGAATGGTCTCCACCCAGCGCACAGGGCGGTGAATCTGTGCCGCCAGGGCACCGCGGATCACACTGGCGCCATCGTGACAATCCACGTCCACATTATGGATCACGGGGATGCGGGGAGTGCCCACACGGACCGCATCCAGACGCACATGCATCTGCAGGGCGGCCGACTTCATCAGCTGGCAATGGGAGGGCACGCTCACCGGCAGCTGGACGGCCCGTTTGGCGCCAGCGTCCTTGGCCAACAGGGTGGCACGCTCCACGGCCGCCGTCGCGCCGGCGATCACCACCTGACCGGGGGCATTGAAGTTAACGGCTTCCACCACGCCATCAGCGGAGGCTTCCAGGCAAACGGCCTGCACCTGCTCTTCCGTGAGACCCAGCACAGCCGCCATGGCGCCCTCTCCCTCGGCCACGGCCCCCTGCATCAGGCGACCCCGCTCGGCCACCAGGCGCACGGCCACATCAAAATCCAGGGAATCGGCGCAAACCAGCGCGGTGTACTCGCCAAGGCTATGGCCCGCCATGATCTGGGGCTCGGGGCCGCCTTCGGCATTCCACACCCGCCAGGCGGCCACGCCGGCTGCCAGCATGGCTGGCTGGGTGTTTTCGGTCCGGTTCAGATCCGACTCGGGGCCTTCCTGGGTCAGCGCCCACAGATCCAGCCCCAGTACATCGGAGGCCTCCTGGAAGGTTTCGCGCACTTGCGGATGGGCTTGCGCCAGGGCGCCGAGCATACCCAGGGATTGGGAGCCCTGGCCCGGAAAGACACAGGCGATTCTCATGAGACAAGTCCTTGCGAGGGTCATGGTAAAGCCGCCTAGTGTAGGCAAACCGGGGGGGCGGGGGCAATGCTGGTGACAAACCGCATCAGAAGGGGCAGATAGCTCTTGTGTTATGGCGCACAGTGTTGATAATTACCCCACCTGGATCGCCAAACCCTGTATGGGCATATGTCTAAAGAAGATCACATCGAGCTGGATGGTACGGTGCTGGATAACCTGCCCAACACCATGTTTCGTGTTGAGCTGGATAACGGACACATCGTCACGGCCCACATCTCGGGGCGCATGCGAAAACACTACATCCGTATCCTCCGGGGCGACAGGGTCACCGTGCAGATGACGCCTTACGACCTGAGCAAGGGTCGGATCGTTTACCGGAACAAGTAATCCCCCCTCATCCCAACCCTTCTCCCCCAAGGGGAGAAGGGCTTTGCTGAATTTTCCCTTCAGCCAGGATAAGGGATCCTGCTCCCCTCTCCCGCTGGCGGGAGAGGGGCTGGGGGTGAGGGTTGGCCGGGGCAGCTCAGTGCACCGGTTCCTCGGCAAAGTCCAGGGACAGACTGCCGTCCTTGACCGTGACGTGCACCTCGCCGCCGCCCACCAGGCGACCGAACAACACCTCTTCTGCCAGCGGCTTCTTGATCTGATCCTGAATCACGCGGGCCATGGGACGCGCACCCATCTTCGGATCGTAGCCATGCTCCGCCAGCCAGGCGCGGGCCTCCTCATCCACTACCAGGGCCACCTTCTTCTCATCCAGCTGGGCCTGCAACTGGATCAGGAACTTGTCCACCACATTGGCGATGGTCACCGCATCCAGGGCCTTGAACTGGATGATGGAATCCAGGCGATTGCGGAACTCCGGACTGAAGGTGCGCTTGAGCACCTCCATGGCATCGCTGGAGTGATCCTGCTGGGTGAAGCCCACCGACGGCCGGCTGGCCACTTCGGCCCCGGCGTTACTGGTCATCACCACGATCACATTGCGAAAGTCCACCTTGCGCCCGTTGGTGTCCGTGAGGGTGCCATGATCCATCACCTGCAACAGCAGGTTGAACACATCCGGATGCGCCTTTTCCACCTCATCCAGCAGCAGCACCGAGTGGGGCTGCTTCAGGATGGCATCGGTGAGCAGGCCGCCCTCGTCATACCCCACATACCCCGGCGGCGCCCCGATGAGCCGGGAGACCGTGTGGCGCTCCATGTACTCGGACATGTCAAAGCGTACCAGTTCGATCCCGAGGATCTGGGCCAGCTGGCGGGTGACCTCGGTCTTGCCCACGCCGGTGGGCCCGGCGAACAGGAAGGAGCCGATGGGCTTGTCGGTATCGCCCAGCCCGGAGCGGGACATCTTGATGGCCGCAGCCAGCTTCTCGATGGGCTCATCCTGACCAAAGACCACCATCTTGAGATTGCGCTCCAGATTCTTGAGGGTGTCCATATCCGAGGCAGACACGCTCTTGGGCGGGATACGGGCAATCTTGGCGACGATGTTCTCCACATCCTGCACCGAGATGGTCTTCTTGCGCTGACTGACCGGCTGCAACCGCCGGTTGGCCCCGGCCTCGTCGATCACATCAATGGCCTTGTCGGGCAGATGGCGGTCGGTGATGTAGCGGTTGGAGAGTTCAGCCGCAGCCCGCAGGGCCTTGCTGGTATAGCGCACCTCGTGGTGGGACTCGAACCGGGACTTGAGGCCCTTGAGGATCTCGAAGGTCTCATCCACCGTCGGCTCATTCACGTCGATCTTCTGGAAACGCCGCGCCAGGGCGCGATCCTTCTCGAAGATGCCGCGATATTCCTGATAAGTGGTGGAGCCGATGCACTTGAGCTCACCCGAGGCCAGCATGGGCTTGATCAGGTTGGAGGCATCCATCACGCCACCGGAGGCAGAACCGGCACCGATGATGGTGTGGATCTCGTCGATGAACAGTACCGCGCCGGGCTCACGCCGCAACTGACCCAGCACACCCTTGAGGCGCTTCTCGAAGTCCCCCCGGTACTTGGTGCCGGCCACCAGCGCACCCAGGTCCAGGGAATAGATGGTGCTGTCCCGCAGCACTTCAGGCACCTGGTCGTCGATGATCTTCTTGGCCAGACCCTCGGCGATGGCAGTCTTGCCCACGCCGGCTTCACCCACGAACAACGGGTTGTTCTTTCTGCGCCGGCAGAGGATCTGCACGGTGCGCTCCAGTTCATGGGCCCGGCCGATCAGGGGGTCAATCTTGCCCTTGCGGGCCTGCTCGTTGAGGTTGGTGGCGTAGCTTTCCAGCGGATTCTTGCGGTTGCTCTCCTCGCCCTCCTGACCTTCGCTGGGCGCAGCACTGGAGGGATCCTCCTCCTGTTGCTGCTCATCCGGCACCTTGGAGATGCCGTGGGAGATGTAGTTGACCACGTCCAGCCGGGCCAGATCATGCTGGCCCAGCAGGTAAACGGCATGCGACTCCTGCTCACCGAAGATGGCCACCAGCACGTTGGCACCGGTGACCTCCTTCTTGCCGGAGGACTGCACATGGAAGACGGCCCTTTGCAGCACCCGCTGGAAGCCCAGCGTGGGCTGGGTGTCCCGCGGGTCCTTCAGGGGCAGCTTGGGTGTGTTGGTATCCACGAATTCCTCGAGCTGCTTGCGCAGGCCTTCCACGTTGACCCCGCACGCTCGCAGCACATTCACGGCGGTGGGGTTGTCCGTGAGGGCGAGCAGCAGGTGCTCCACCGTCATGAACTCGTGACGTTTTTCGCGTGCGGCCTTGAAGGCCATGTTCAGTGAAAACTCGAGTTCTTTATTCAGCATGGTCGTACCGCTCTAGGCCTCTTCCATCGCACACAGCAACGGGTGCTGATGCTCTCGTGAATAATCGTTGACCTGGGCCACCTTGGTTTCAGCTACATCCCGAGTATAGATGCCACAGACGCCCTTGCCGCGCGTATGCACATGGAGCATGACCCGGGTGGCCTTCTCGCGATCCATCGCGAAGAAGACCTCCAGGACCTCGATCACGAACTCCATGGGCGTGTAGTCATCGTTCAGCAGCACCACCTTGAACTGGGGTGGCTGCTTGAGTCGGGGCTTCGCCTCATCCAGTAACAGGCCACTGTCTTCGTCGGATTTTCGTTCTTCTCCCATAGCCTTTGATCGATATGCAGTCGAAACGTTTCCGTTTTCTTTCTGAATCACATGTGTTCGACGATATTTTCGCCGAACTCGGAGCACGACAGTTCGGTGGCTCCGTCGACGGCACGGGCAAAGTCGTAGGTCACTCGACCGGAACTGATGGCACCACCCAGGCCCTTGACCAACAAATCCGCCGCCTCGAACCAGCGCAGGTGGCGCAGCATCATTTCAGCAGACAACACCAGAGAGCCCGGGTTCACCTTGTCCAGGCCGGCGTACTTGGGTGCGGTACCGTGAGTGGCCTCGAACATGGCCACGGTATCAGAGATGTTGGCCCCCGGCGCAATGCCGATACCACCCACCTGAGCTGCCAGGGCGTCGGAGATATAGTCTCCGTTGAGGTTCATGGTGGCAATCACGCTGTAGTCGCCCGGACGCAGCAGGATCTGCTGCAGGAAGTTGTCAGCAATCACGTCCTTGATGATGATTTCATTGCCGTTGTTGGGGTTCTTCAGGCGGCACCATGGGCCCCCGTCGATTTCCTCGGCACCGAACTCCTCCTTGGCCAGGTCATAACCCCAGTTCTTGAAGGCCCCTTCGGTGTATTTCATGATGTTGCCCTTGTGCACCAGGGTCACCGAGCTGCGATCGTTTTCGATGGCGTACCAGATGGCCTTGCGCACCAGGCGCTTGGTGCCATCTTCGGAAATGGGCTTGATGCCCAGGCCGCTGGTTTCAGGGAAGCGGATCTTGGTCACGCCCATCTGGTTGACCAGGAAATCGGAGAGCTTTTTGGCCTCGGGGGAACCCGCCGCCCATTCGATACCGGCGTAGATGTCCTCGGAGTTCTCCCGGAAGATCACCATGTCGGTCTGCTCGGGATTCTTCAGCGGGCTCGGGGTGCCCGGGTAGTAGCGCACAGGGCGCTGGCAAACGTAGAGGTCCAGTTCCTGACGCAGTGCCACGTTCAAGGAGCGGATGCCGCCCCCTACGGGCGTGGTCAGCGGGCCCTTGATGGACACCACGTAGTCACGCACGGCCTCCATGGTCTCCTTGGGCAGCCAGGTATCGCCACCATAGACACGGGTGGCCTTTTCGCCGGCAAAGACTTCCATCCAGGCAATCTTGCGCTTGCCGCCATAGGCTTTTTCCACGGCAGCGTCCACCACCCGCATCATCACCGGCGAGATATCCACACCGATGCCGTCACCCTCGATGTAGGGGATGATCGGGTTATCGGGCACATTCAGGGAACAATCCTCATTAGCCGTGATCTTGGTGCCATGCTCGGGAATCTTGATATGTTGATAAGCCATGGGAGCTCCCTTTGTGGAAAATGACTGTTGTTAAGGATTTTGGTGGGATTATACACGCGATGCCCGGGTGCGTCGGTGGGTGGGTTGATTTCGCCGGTGGGAGCGGCCCTCGGCCGCGAATGACGAACCTGTCCGCAGCCCCGGTGTCAAGCATCCGGGCAGGTCCCACAAAGAACCCAACGAAGAACCACATCCAAATCCACATACAAACTCTGGAGTTTTCATATTCATGGTCTGGACACCGCGCGTTACCGTGGCAAGCGTCGTTGAACGGGAGGGTCGTTTCCTCCTGGTGGAAGAGCAGGAGGATGGCCGCCGCGTTTTCAACCAGCCGGCCGGGCACCTGGAGGAAGGCGAGTCCCTGCTGTCGGCCTGCCTCCGCGAGACGCTGGAGGAAACCGGGCGCCAGCTCATACCGGAGGCGGTGGTGGGCATTTACCGATGGCAGCATCCCGACAGCGGGCTGACCTTCATCCGGGTGGCGGTGACCGGCAGCGTGTCCGAGCCCCTGCCCGACCACACGCTGGACGAGGACATCCTGGCCACCCATTGGCTGGAACCGCGTGTACTGGCGGAAGATCCGGCTTGCCAGCGCAGCCCGCTGGTGCTGCGGTGTATTGAGGATTACCTGGCGGGGCGGCGGTATCCGTTGGAGTTACTGGTGGAAGTTTGAGTGGTATCATGAGGTGCATGCCCCATACCCATCCCAAACGCGTCATCGTCGGCATGTCCGGCGGCGTGGATTCGTCTGTTTCCGCCCTGCTGCTCATGGAACAGGGCTACCGCGTCGAAGGCCTGTTCATGAAGAACTGGGAGGACGACGACGAACCCGGCTACTGCTCCGCCGCCCAGGACCTGAAGGACGCCTGGGCCGTGTGCGAGGAACTGGAAATCCCGCTGCACAAGGTGAATTTCGCCAAGCAATACTGGGATCGGGTGTTCGCCCACTTCCTGGAAGAGTACCGGGCCGGGCGCACCCCTAATCCGGACATCCTCTGCAACCGGGAAATCAAGTTCCGGGCCTTCCTGGATTACGCCCTGGACAAGGGGGCCGACCTGATCGCCACCGGCCATTACGCCAGGGTCCGTCAGGGTCACGACGGCCAATACCAGCTGTTGCAGGGCCAGGACCCCAACAAGGATCAGTCCTACTTCCTGTACACCCTGGGTCAGCGCGCCCTCTCCCGCACCCTCTTTCCCCTGGGCGAGCTGGAAAAGACCCGTGTGCGTAAAACCGCAGAAGAGGCCGGTTTCGTCAATCACGCCAAGAAGGACAGCACCGGGATCTGCTTCATCGGCGAGCGTCGTTTCCGGGATTTCCTGCAACGCTATCTGCCCGCCCAACCGGGCGAGATCGTCAGCACTGAGGATCAGGTGCTGGGAGAGCATCAGGGCCTGATGTACTACACCCCCGGCCAGCGCCAGGGCCTGGGCATCGGCGGCGTACAGGGCGCACCCGAGGTGCCCTGGTACGTGGTGGACAAGGACATGGACCGCAACCGGCTCATCGTCGCCCAGGGTCATGACCACCCCGCGCTGCAATCCACCGGGCTGACCGCCGTGGACCTGCACTGGGTCTCGGACGAGCCCCCTGCCCTGCCCCTGCGCTGCCAGGCCAAGATCCGCTACCGTCAGGCGCATCAGGACTGCCTGGTGGAAGCCGCCCCGGACGAACCGGGCACCCTGCAGGTACGTTTCTACACACCCCAGCGGGCCGTGGCGCCGGGCCAGTCGGTCGTGTTCTACGAAGGTGAACACTGCCTGGGCGGCGGCATCATCGCCCGCCGGCATCCGCTGCCCTTATCCTGAGAGCCCCCTTGCCCCCTTGTGGGAGCGGCCCTGGCCGCGAATAACAGGAACCATTGATGTATCCGGCCCTCATCCGGGGGGTATCCCTGGATGAGGGCCTGCCCCGAACCCCGAGAAACCGGCGCCGTAGTTTGGTTCGCCCATTCGCGGCCGAGGGCCGCTCCCACGGGCTGCCCCGTGCAAAGCCGGCTTTATGGTATCTTCCCTGCTATAACCCACCCAGAAACAAGATATTCCCGTGGAATCCTCAAATCATAATCGCGCCCTCGCCCTGGCTGCCCTGTTTCAGTCCGCCGCCATGGTCAAGGAAATCGCCTGGCATGGCCGCTGCGACCTGGACCAACTGCAGACCATGGTGGGTAGCCTGTTCGCCTTTGAAGCCAACACCATCGAGTCCGTGTACGGTGGCGTGGACAACCTGGAGCGAGGCCTGCGTACCCTGCTGGAACAGATCCAGTCGCCCTCCCATCAGGTGGATGCGGAAATCTCCCGCTACGTGATCAGCGTGCTCTACCTGGAGCGAAAGCTGATGAAGAATCCTCAGATGGTCAAGGCATTAGGCGATGGAATTGATGTCGCCAGTCATCAGAGTGAGGCCTTCGGCATCACCCATGAGAACATCATGGCGCGTCTGGGCGAGACCTATCAGAACACCATCAGCCAACTGGGTCCGCGGATCGTGGTCCAGGGGGATCAGAGTCATCTGGGGAACAGCAACAATGCGGCGCGCATTCGCACGTTGCTGCTGGCAGGGATTCGCGCAGCGGTGCTGTGGAGACAGGCGGGAGGGTCGCGGTGGCGGCTGATCTTCAGCCGCAACGCGATCGTGGCCGAGGCCAAGGGGATCCTGGATCGGATCGTGGAGTGAAGCAGATGGAAACCCCTCTCCCCAAAGGGAGAGGGGCTATTCCAGGTTACGCCGCTGCCACCGGAATCACCTTCCGCGCGGCTTCCTCATACTCCGGCAACTGATCAAAGTTCAGATACCGGTATACCTCGCCCGCCATGGTGTTCAGGTCGGCGGCATACTCCAGATACTCCTGAGGCGTGGGCAGACGACCCAGCACCGCCGCCACCGCAGCCACCTCGGCCGAGGCCAGGAACACATCGGCACCATCCCCCAGGCGGTTGGGGAAGTTGCGGGTGGAGGTGGAGACCACCTTTGCCCCCGGGGCCACGCGGGCCTGGTTGCCCATGCACAGGGAGCAACCAGGCATTTCCATACGAGCACCGGCACGGCCGTAGATACCGTAATACCCTTCTTCCGTGAGCTGACGCTGATCCATCCGCGTGGGTGGCGACAGCCACAGGCGAGTGGGCAGCTCACCGCCCTGGAACTTCTCCAGCAGCTTGCCGGCAGCACGGAAGTGACCGATGTTGGTCATGCAGGAACCGATGAACACCTCATCGATGTTGCCACCGGCCACCTCGGACAGCAGACGGGCATCGTCCGGGTCGTTGGGGGCGCACAGGATGGGCTCCTTGATCTCGCTCAGGTCGATCTCGATCACCGCCGCATACTCGGCATCCTTGTCGGCACGCATCAGCTTGGGATCGGCCAGCCAGTCTTCCATGGCCTTGGCGCGACGCTCCAGGGTGCGTGGGTCGCCATAACCATTGGAGATCATCCAGCGCAGCATGGTCACGTTGGAACGCAGGTACTCGGCCACCCGCTCCTCGGACAGACTGATGGTGCAACCGCCGGCAGAACGCTCGGCAGAGGCATCGGAGAGCTCGAAGGCCTGCTCGACGGTGAGGTCATCCAGTCCTTCGATCTCCAGCACCCGACCGGAGAAGATGTTCTTCTTGCCCTTCTTCTCCACGGTGAGCAGACCCTGCTGGATGGCCGCATGGGGAATGGCATGCACCAGGTCACGCAGGGTGATGCCCGGCTGACGCTCACCCTTGAAGCGCACCAGAACCGATTCAGGCATGTCCAGGGGCATCACGCCCGTGGCGGCGGCAAAGGCCACCAGACCGGAACCGGCCGGGAAGGAGATGCCGATGGGGAAACGGGTGTGGGAGTCGCCGCCGGTGCCCACGGTGTCGGGCAGCAGCATGCGGTTCAGCCAGGAGTGGATGATGCCATCCCCCGGGCGCAGCGCCACACCGGCGCGGTTCATGATGAAGTCCGGCAGGGTGTGATGGGTCTGCACATCCACCGGCTTGGGATACGCCGCCGTGTGGCAGAACGACTGCATCACCAGGTCCGCCTGGAAGCCCAGACAGGCCAGGTCCTTCAGTTCGTCGCGGGTCATGGGGCCGGTGGTGTCCTGGGAACCCACGGTGGTCATGCGCGGCTCGCAATAGGTGCCCGGGCGCACGCCCGCCACACCGCAGGCCTTGCCCACCATCTTCTGGGCCAGGGTGAAGCCCTTGCCGCTATCGGCCGGGACCTCGGGGCGCTTGAAGACATCCGAGGCCGCAAGGCCCAGGGACTCACGGGCACGGTCGGTCAGGCCGCGACCGATGATCAGCGGGATACGGCCACCGGCGCGCACTTCGTCCAGCATCACCGGGGTGCGCAGTTCAAAGGTGGTGATCACCTCGTCGCTGCCATGACGGCAGACCTTGCCCTCATAGGGGTAGATGTCCACCACATCGCCCATCTCCAGGGCGTTCACATCCAGTTCGATGGGCAGGGCGCCGGCGTCTTCCATGGTATTGAAGAAGATCGGCGCAATCTTGCCACCCATGCACACACCGCCGAAGCGCTTGTTGGGTACGTAGGGCAGATCATCGCCGATGTTCCACAGCACCGAGTTGGTGGCGGACTTGCGGGAGGAACCGGTACCCACCACGTCGCCCACCATGGCCACGGGATGACCCTTCTGCTTGAGTTCCCTGATCTGGGCCTCGGCGTCGGTGACCCCCTCGCGCGGGTTCTTGTACATGGCCTTGGCATGCAGGGGGATGTCCGGGCGGCTCCAGGCATCCGGGGCCGGCGACAGGTCATCGGTGTTGGTCTCGCCGGGCACCTTGAAGATGGTCACGGTAAGTTTTTCCGGCAGGGCGTTGCGGCTGAGGAACCATTCCGCCTCGGCCCAGGACTGCATCACACCCTGAGCATGGGCGTTGCCGGCCTTGGCCCGCTCTTCCACGTCATGGAAGGCATCGAACATCAGCAGGGTATGCTTGAGTTCGGTGGCGGCGGCCTCGGCCAGTTCCGCGTCGTCCAGCAGTTCCACCAGGGTGGCGATGTTGTAGCCGCCCTGCATGGTGCCCAGCAGTTCCACGGCGCGCTTGCGGTCGATCAGCGGGGAGCTGGCTTCCCCCTTGGCCACGGCGGACAGGAACCCGGCCTTCACATAGGCGGCCTCATCCACACCCGGCGGCACGCGATGGGTGATCAGGTCCAGCAGGAACTGCTCCTCGCCCTTGGGCGGGTTCTTGAGCAATTCCACCAGATCCGCGGTCATCCCGGCGTCGAGCGGTTTGGGCGGCACCCCTTGGGCTTCGCGTTCCTGAACGTGTTGGCGATAGGCTTCGAGCACAGTAGAACCCTCTGCTAGGCTGCCCCGCAGGGCGGGGAGGGATGTATGATCCCTTGGTGTCACTAGGTTATTTTGACAACAATCTTTATTGCGCGGCAGCATTCTAAACCAGCAGGGGCGGCAGGTCACGATTGTCGACAGTTTGCCCCGATAAAAACAAACCAAGAGGGACGCACGATGACCGACACATTCAACACTCGCACCACCCTCCAGGTACAAGACAAGACCTACCACATCAGTAGCCTGGAGCCGCTGAAGGCCCACCACGACGTGGACCGCCTTCCCTATTCCCTCAAGGTGCTGCTGGAGAATCTGCTGCGCAACGAGGATGGCAACAATATCACCCAGGAGCACGTCAACGCCCTGCTCAACTGGGACGCCCGGGCCGAACCCACCCAGGAGATCGCCTTCACCCCCGCTCGCGTGGTGCTGCAGGACTTCACCGGCGTGCCCGCCGTGGTGGACCTGGCCGCCATGCGCGATGCCATGAAGGCCCTGGGCAAGGATCCCAATCGCATCAACCCCCTGGCCCCCGTGGACCTGGTGATCGACCACTCGGTGATGGTGGACCACTTCGGCAAGGCCGACTCCCTGGACCTGAACATCAAGCTGGAATACCACCGCAACAAGGAGCGCTACCAGTTCCTGCGCTGGGGTCAGAAGGCCTTCGAGAACTTCCGCGTCGTGCCCCCGGGCACCGGCATCGTGCATCAGGTGAACCTGGAATACCTGGCCCAGACCGTGTTCGTGCGCGAGGACAACGGCGAATACCACGCCTACCCGGACACCCTGGTGGGCACCGACTCCCACACCACCATGATCAACGGCTTGGGCGTGCTGGGCTGGGGCGTGGGCGGCATCGAGGCCGAGGCGGCCATGCTGGGCCAGCCCATCTCCATGCTCATCCCTCAGGTGGTGGGCTTCAAGCTCAACGGCAAGCTCCCGGAAGGCGCCACCGCCACCGACCTGGTGCTCACCGTCACCCAGATCCTGCGCAAGCAGGGCGTGGTAGGCAAGTTCGTGGAGTTCTTCGGCGACGGCCTGGATTACCTGCCTCTGGCGGATCGCGCCACCATTGCCAACATGGCCCCGGAATACGGCGCCACCTGCGGCATCTTCCCCGTGGACAAGGAGACCCTCACCTACCTGCGCCTTTCGGGCCGCACCGATGAACAGGTAGCCCTGGTGGAAACCTATGCCCGTGCCCAGGGCCTGTGGCGCGATACCGGCGCCCGTGAGGCCGACTACAGCGAAATCCTGGAACTGGACCTGGGCAGCATCGTCCCCAGCCTGGCCGGCCCCAAGCGTCCCCAGGACCGCATCCCCCTGGATCAGGCCCGCGGCAACTTCATGGATACCCTGGATGAGTTTCTCAGGGAGCACCATGCCTGCCCTGAGGGCGATGATGAAGAACGCTTCGCCGGTGAGGGCGGCCACGCCGCACCCGGGGTGGACGACGCCCACGAAAAGGGCGCCGTGGAATACGAGATGGATGGCGAAAAGCACCTGCTCAAGCACGGCGCCGTGGTGATCGCCGCCATCACCTCCTGCACCAATACCTCCAACCCGGCCGTGCTGCTGGCCGCTGGCCTGGTGGCGAAAAAGGCCCACGAAAAGGGCCTCACGCCCAAGCCCTGGGTAAAGACCTCCCTGGCCCCCGGCTCCCAGGTGGTGCCTGCCTACCTGCAAAAGGCCGGCCTGCTCAAGCCCCTGGAGGCCCTGGGCTTCTCCGTGGTGGGCTTTGGCTGCACCACCTGTATCGGTAACGCCGGCCCCCTCCCCGAACCCATCGGTCAGGCCATCAAGGAAGGGGATCTGATGGTGTCCTCGGTGCTCTCGGGCAACCGCAACTTCGAGGGTCGCATCCACTCGGATGTGCGCACCAACTACCTGGCCTCGCCGCCGCTGGTGGTGGCCTACGCACTGGCCGGCTCCATGACCGTGGACCTTTACAAGCATCCCCTGGGCACTGGCAAGGACGGGCAACCCGTCTACCTCAAGGATGTCTGGCCCACCCAGGCAGAGATCAACGAACTGATGCAGGCCAATATCTCCTCGGCCATGTACCAGGAAAAATACGCCGACGTTTTCCAGGGGGATGCCAACTGGAAGAAGATCGGCGTCACCGAATCGGAGCTCTACGACTGGGCCGAATCCACCTATGTGAAGAACCCGCCCTACTTCGAGGGCATGAGCATGGAACCCGAAGCTCCCGGGGATGTGACCGGCGCCCGCTGCCTGGTGATGGTGGGTGACTCCATCACCACCGACCACATCTCCCCGGCTGGTGGCATTCACCCCGAGAGCCCCGCAGGTGAATACCTGCAGTCCCACGGCATCGAACCCAAGGAATTCAATTCCTATGGCTCACGCCGCGGTAATCATGAGGTGATGATGCGCGGCACCTTCGCCAATGTGCGTCTGCGCAATCGCATGGCGCCGGGCACCGAGGGCGGCTGGACCACCCACGTGCCCAGCGATGAGCAGATGAGCGTGTACGACGCCGCCATGCGCTACCAGGAAGAAAACGTGCCCCTGGTGGTGCTGGCCGGCAAGGAATATGGCACCGGCTCTTCCCGGGACTGGGCGGCCAAGGGCACGCGACTCCTGGGCATCCGCGCCGTCATCGCCCAGAGCTTCGAGCGCATCCACCGCTCCAACCTGGTGGGCTTTGGCGTACTGCCCCTGCAGTTCAAGGACGGTGACAATGCCGAGAGCCTGGGACTCACCGGCCATGAACGCTTCGATATCAGTGGCCTGGAGGGCGAACCCGGCGAGGTCACCGTGACGGCCAAGGGCGACGACGGCAAGGAAATGCGCTTCCAGGCTCGGGTGCGCATCGACACGCCCAAGGAATGGGAATACTACCGCCACGGCGGCATCCTGCACTACGTGCTGCGCCAACTGGCGGCCGCCTGACCCTCCCTTCATCCTTCCTCCACACACGACGGGCGGAGCCTTGTATCCGCCCGTCCCCTTCCCCCTTGCCCAATGGAGTCAGTCCCGGTACTTTGACAATTCCCATAGGCACGAAGCGGCTAAACTCCCTAGCAGGATTCCTCATAAGCCGTTTCCAGCGGAGCAGGCATGATCGACATGAAAAGGACGATCCCCGCCGACCAGGCCGATGCCGGAAGCGTTCTCGCTGAAGACGTTCGGGATCGCAGTGGTCGCCTTTTGTTGTCCGCCGGCATTCCCCTCAAGGACAAGCATCTAAGGGTGCTCAAGACCTGGGGCGTCGCCCAGGTGGCCATCTGGCAGGAGGCACCGGCCAGCGCGACGGACAATAGCCAGCCTTCCAGGGAGCCCCCACCCCCCGTTGATGAAAAGGCCTACCAGCAGGCCGAGGCCGTCATGCTCAATGCCTTCCGGCACTGCGACCTCCGGCAGTCCGTCATGCACACCCTGTTCGATCTGGCCACCCGACGCCTGGCCTCTGCCATCCAGCTCAAGAGCCAATCATGACCAAAGCCTGCCTGGATGACATCCTGGCCCGGGACCCGAAACTGGGCACCCTGTCCGACGTCTACCACCGCATAGAAAGTGCCATCAACGACCCCAACAGCTCCTTCGAGGCCATGGCCTCGGTGATTGAGTCGGATGCGGCGCTGGCGACCAAGGTGCTGCGCATCGCCAACAGCAGCCTCTACGCCCTGCCCGGCGGCATCCATTCCATCCAGCGGGCCATCAGCATCATTGGCACTCAGCAGCTGCGGGACCTGGCGCTGGCGGCCACGGTGATCCGTCATTTCGAGGGCATGCCCATTACCGGCGTCGATATGGAATCCTTCTGGCGCCACAGCATTGGCTGCGCCCTGCTGGCCCGTTCGCTGGCCAGTTTTCGCCGCGAGGCCAATGTGGAACGGTTCTATGTGGCCGGCCTGCTCCACGACATCGGTCGGCTGGTGATGTACATGCACATGACAGACTCCATGACCAGGGTCCTTGAGGCCCGCGAACACAGCCATGACCTGCTGTTCCGGGAGGAGCAGTGGGCGCTGGGCTTTAATCATGCCCAGCTCGGTGGCGACCTCCTGGAACGCTGGCAGCTGCCAGTGGCCCTGCACGAACCCGTGCGATGCCATCACGCCCCCAACGAGGCGCAGCGCTATCCCGTGGAAACAGCGGTGGTCCATGCCGCCGACAGCATGACCAACGCCCTGCGCATGGGCTCCAGCGGCGAGCGCCTGGTGCCGCCCATCGATGAACAGGCCTGGGCGCGGATCGCCCTGCCTGAAACCTTGCTTGAACAGGTCACCGCCTATACTGAGCAGCATTACGCCCAGGCGGTGGAAGTGTTCCTGGCATAGGCCGGGGGCCAGGATGCATATGACCCAAAACGAAGACGAAGCACAGCCCGACGTGGACTACCTGCGCGAACGGGTCCGGCATCTGGAACAGGCCGGTCAATGGCATCACTATGCCATGGACGTGCTCACCTCCATGACCGCCATCTTCGGCGATCACAGTCAGAGTCGGGATGTGGCTGCCATCCTGGAGAGCACCCATGAGTGCGTAGGGCGCATTCTGCCCCTGGAAGACGCCGGTTATTACACCGTGGACGATGAGTCCAGCTTCCATCTGGGCTTTCGTCAGGCGGGATGCGAGGGCCCCGAGCTGGAGGCCATCGTGGAACGACTCATCGACGAGGGCATGTTCTCCTGGGCCCTCAACCAGAACCATCCGGTCTGCCTGCCCTGCCCTGGGAATGACGAAAAAGAAGGCGCGCGCAACGACCACGTGGTGCTGCACGTCATCTCCTCCCGCACGCGCATTCGCGGCATGTTCGTGGGCCGCACCCGGGGGCAGCCAGTACACCCTCGCGATCCGGGCATGAAGGTGCTCTCCATCGTCCTGTTCAATGCCGCCTACGCCCTGGAGAGCGCAGCGCTGTACACCCTGATGGAACACCAGCACCAGACGCTCAAGAAGATCAGCGAACGCCAGTCCATGGAACTGGCCCACCAGTACAGCCACGACGCCCTCACCGGCCTGCCCAACCGCGTGCTATTCAGCGATCGCCTGCATCAACTCATCCAGAAGGGCCATGCCGGGGATGAGGACGACAGCAGTCATGTGGCCGTCATCCTCATGGATCTGGATCACTTCAAGCGCGTGAACGACAGCCTGGGCCATGGTTGCGGTGATCACCTGATCAAGACCCTGGCCGACAACCTCCGCGGCATCCTGGCCGACACCGAACTACTTGGCCACCATCACCTGGACGAAGGCAATGTCACCCTGTCGCGCCTGGGGGGAGATGAATTCGGCATCATCCTGGATCGCGTGGATTCCCTGGACCTGCTGGCCCGTTTTGCGCAGCACCTGCTCAACAACGTAAGTTGTGAATACGTGATCCACGGTCACCCGGTGTTTCTCACCTGCAGCGCAGGCATCAGCATCCACCCCTTCGACGGGCGGGACGTGGACACCCTCATCAAGAATGCCGATGCCGCCATGTATGAAGCCAAGCAGCGTGGCCGCAATCATTATCACTTCTACACCCAGGACATCAACGCCCAGACCTACAGGCACCTGATGCTGGAGAACGAGCTCTCCAAGGCGCTGGACCGGGACGAGTTCCAGCTGCACTACCAACCGCAGATCTCACTGGCCACTGGCAAGGTGGAGGGCCTTGAGGCGCTGGTGCGCTGGGAACACCCGGAAAAGGGCTACTTGAACCCTGCTCATTTCATCCCCGTGGCCGAGGATACCGGCCTGATCGAACAGTTGGGCCTGTGGGTGGTGCGGCGGGCCTGTGCAGACATGAAGCGCTTAGAAAGCACGGGGCTGCCCGTGCCCCGCATGGCCATCAACCTCTCACCACGCCAGTTTCGCCAGGCGGACCTGGCCGCCCAGTATGCCGCCATCATCCGTGATGCCGGCATCCAGGCCTCGCAGATCGAACTGGAGCTGACCGAGAGCACCATCATGCGGGACATCGACAAGGCCGTGGAGATCTTCGGGGAAATGCAGCAGCTGGGTTTCCGTCTGGCGGTGGATGACTTCGGTACCGGCTATTCCTCCCTGAACCAGCTCAAGCACTTCCCCCTCCACACCCTGAAGATCGACCGCTCCTTCATCCGCGGCATCCCCCAGGACCGCGACGACGCGGCCATCGTCAAGGCCATTGTCGCCATGGCCAAGGGGCTCGGGCTGGAGGTGGTGGCCGAAGGGGTGGAAGCCCGGCATCAGCTGGATTTTCTCAAGGGCCTGGACTGCGAATCGGTGCAGGGGTTCTACTTCAGTCGGCCGCTGCCGTACGATGAGTTGTGCGAATACCTTCGGGGTTCTGAGTCCGTGAAGGCAAAGTCTGCATCGTCCTGAAGATGAGCGCCTGAGGGGAAGATGGCTCCGCCCGCCTACCCTCTATCTTTCTTCCCCGTCATCTCAATGGGATCAAGCCACTTTCTCAATTCTGCCTCATCCAGGTCTGTCATCTCCATGGCCACCTCCAGCACCGACCGCCCCTCCGCATAGGCTTTCTTGGCAATCTCCGCCCCCTTCTCATAGCCAATCAGCGGATTCAGGGCCGTCACCAGCACCGGATTTCTCGACAGGGCATCACTCAGGCGCTCCTCATTGACGGTCAATCCTGCCACCACCCGCTCCAGGAGCAGGCGCGCTCCGCCCGCCAGGAGCTGAACGCTTTCAAGCAATGCATCCGCTATCACCGGTAACATCACGTTCAGCTGGAAGTTTCCCGACTGCCCGGCAATGGTGATGGTGGTGTCATTGCCCATCACCCGCGCACACCCCATGGCCACCGCCTCGGGGGCCACCGGGTTCACCTTGCCCGGCATGATGCTGCTGCCCGGCTGCAACGCCGGCAGGGCGATCTCTCCCAGCCCGGACAGCGGCCCGGAGTTCATCCAGCGCAGATCGTTGCAGATCTTCATCAGGCTCACTGCCACCGTCTTGAGTTGCCCGCTCATCTCCACGGCGGCGTCCTGCGCCCCCAGGGCCTCGAAGCGGTCCGGCTTGGGCACGAAGGCCACACCCGTGCGACGCGACAAGGCCGCCGCCACCCGCTCGCCGAACTCGGGATGGGCATTCACCCCCGTACCCACGGCCGTGCCACCGATGGCCAGCTCCTCGATACGCTCGCCGGCATCCTCCAGCCGCTCCACCCCGTAGCGCAGCTGCTGCACCCATGCACCGATCTCCTGATCCAGGCGCACCGGCATGGCATCCATCAGGTGAGTACGCCCGGTCTTGACCACATGCCGGTATTCCACCGCCCGTTGATCCAGCCCATCGGCCAGATCAATCAGGGCCGGGATCAGATCCCGCTCCAGGGCCACCCGTGCGGCCACATGCAGCGTGGTGGGGATCACATCGTTCGAACTCTGCCCCAGGTTCACATGATCATTGGGGTGAACCACCTCACCTAATTGCCGCGCCGCCAGGTGGGCAATCACCTCGTTGGCGTTCATGTGGGTGCTGGTGCCGCTCCCGGTCTGAAAGACATCCACGGGAAACTGGTCCCCATGAAGACCCTGGGCCACCTCCTCGGCTGCCTGGATGATGGCCTGGGCCATCCCGGCCGGCAGCAGCCCCAGTTCCGCATTCACCTGGGCGCAGGCCGCCTTCACCTGACCCAGGGCCTGAATGAAGACGGGCGGCATGGGCCGCCCGCTCATGTGAAAGTTGTCCACGGCCCGCTGGGTCTGTGCCCCGTAGAGGGCATCGCCGGGCACCTTCACCTGGCCCATGCTGTCCTGCTCGATCCGATCTTTCGGCATGTTCACACTCCTGCCAACTGCATTGGACTCACCTGTAGTATAATCCACGGCCTTTTTCGCAAGCCCCCGGAGAAGCTCCCATGGATCTTTCGACCCTCACCGCCATCGCCCCGGTGGACGGACGCTACGGCAACAAGACCGAAATGCTGCGCCCCATCTTCAGCGAATTCGGCCTGATCCGCCATCGCGTTCAGGTGGAGGTGGAGTGGCTCAAGGCCCTGGCAGACCACCCCGGCATCACCGAAGTGCCAACCCTGAGCGAGCATGGGGTGCAGATCCTCAACGGCATCGTCGAAAACTTCTCCGAAGAAGATGCCCGGCGGGTGAAGAACATCGAGAGCACCACCAATCACGACGTGAAGGCGGTGGAGTATTTCCTCAAGGAGAAGATCGCGGGCAACAAGGAACTGGAGGCCATCAGCGAGTTCTTCCACTTCGCCTGCACCTCCGAGGACATCAACAACCTGGCCTATGCCCTGATGCTCAAGCATGCCCGGGGGCAGGCCATGCTGCCGCTGATGGACGAGGTGATCCAGTCCATCAAGACCCTGGCCCATCGCCACGCCGACCAGCCCATGCTGTCCCGCACCCACGGCCAGCCCGCCTCCCCCACCACCCTGGGCAAGGAGATGGCCAACGTGGTGCATCGCCTCAGGATCGCCCGCAACCAGGTGGCCGATGTGGTGCTCAAGGGCAAGATGAACGGCGCCGTGGGCAACTTCAACGCCCACCTGAGTGCCTATCCGGAAGTGGACTGGGAAGCCCTGAGCCAGGGCTTCATCGAAAAGCTGGGCCTGGAGATGAACCCCTACACCATCCAGATCGAACCCCACGACTACATGGCCGAGATGTTCCACGCCCTGGCCCGCTTCAACACCGTGCTGATCGACTTCTCCCGTGACGTGTGGGGCTACATCTCCCTGGGCTATTTCAAGCAGCGGGTGGTGGCCGGCGAGGTGGGTTCATCCACCATGCCCCACAAGGTGAACCCCATCGACTTCGAAAATGCCGAGGGCAACCTGGGCCTGGCCAACGCCGTGCTGGATCACCTGGCCGGCAAACTCCCCATCTCCCGCTGGCAGCGTGACCTCACCGACTCCACTGTGCTGCGCAACATCGGCCTGGGTTTCGCGTGGTCGGTCATCGCCTACCAGGCCCTGAGCAAGGGCCTCACCAAACTGGAAGCCGACACCGCCCGCCTGGACGCCGACCTGGAAGCCAACTGGGAAGTCCTGGCCGAACCCATCCAGACGGTCATGCGCCGCTATGGTGTGGAAAAACCCTACGAAAAGCTCAAGGAACTCACCCGCGGCCAACGCATCGACGGCCCCAGCCTGCGCGTATTCATCGACAGCCTGGAGATCCCGGAAGAAGCCAAGGCCAGCCTGAAGGAACTCACCCCAGGGCGGTACACGGGAAATGCAGGGGATCAGGCGCGGCGGGTCTAAACAGGACGCCGCACCTTCCCCACTGCTTCAAGAATCACCTCCGCGCCGGCACCGGCGCGGTGGGCATTCTCGCTGATATGCCGCCGCCAGGCCCGCGCCCCGGGCATACCCGGGAACAGCCCCAGGATATGCCGCGTCATGGCCTGCAGGGGCACACCCTCGGCCAGACGCGCCTCCACATAGGGCACGAAACGCTCCACCACCTCATGGGGCGTGGGCACCGGTCCCTGCTCGCCATAAAGCAGACGGTCCACCTCCGCCAGGATCCCAGGGTTGTAATAGGCCTCCCGCCCCATCATCACCCCATCCACATGCTCCATCTGCGCCTGACAGGCATCCAGGGTAGTCAGCCCCCATTGATGATGATGGAGAGATGGGGGAAATCCGCCTTCAACTGATGCACACGCTCGTAGCACAGAGGCGGGATCTCCCGATTCTGCTTCGGGCTCAGTCCCTGCAGCCAGGCCTTGCGGGCATGCACGATGAACAGCTGACAGCCTGCCGAGGCCACCTTATCCACGAATCCCGCCAAAAACTCATAAGAATCCAGATCATCGATCCCGATCCGATGCTTCACCGTCACCGGGATATCCACCGCCTCGCCCATGGCTCGCACACAATCCGCCACCCGCTCCGGCTCCCTCATCAAAGACGCCCCAAACCGCCCGGAACTCACCCGATCCGACGGACACCCCACGTTCAGGTTCACCTCATCATATCCAGCATCCTGAGCCATGACGGCGCACCGGGCCAGATCCCCCGGCTCCGAGCCACCCAGTTGCAGCGCCACGGGATGCTCAGCCGGATCAAAGGCCAGAAAGCGCTCCCGGTCCCCATGAATCAGGGCCCCGGTGGTGACCATCTCGGTATACAGGAAGGCCCGACGGCTGAGCAGGCGCAGAAAGTACCGGCAGTGGCGGTCAGTCCACTCCATCATCGGCGCGACGCAGAAGCGGTGCTGGGCAGTAAAGTTCTGAAAATCAGGCATTCATAGTTCTCTTGAAAGACTCACGGCGCCCCCTTCATCCCGAGGTGGTGCAGACCAAGACCGGATATGCATATTGCTTTCTCCTTGGCCTGGGGCGATCATGAGACTAGGTTCTGTTGTTTTTCCCCATGAAGCAAATCGACCATCACACAGAGGAAGCTGTCCGGCGCTTTCTTGGCTTGATCACGAGTCGCTACGACGTAGCGGCAGCGATCGTCTATGGCAGTCGTGCTCGTGGCACGCATCGCCCAGACAGTGACGCGGACGTCGCCGTTCTGCTACGCGGTGAGCATCAACGCTTCTTACCTACCAAACTGGACATGGCTGATGTCGCCTTCGATGTTCTACTCGAAACCGGCATACTCATCTCGCCACTGCCGATCTGGCTCGACGAATGGGAGCACCCTGAGAACTACTCCAACCCCGCCTTGCTGCGCAATATCGATCGGGATGGAATTCGGTTGTCAAGATGCTGAACAAACAGCAATTGGTGCCCAAAGCACTGATGGGTAAAGCCGACACTGCTTGTGCATCTGCCCGCATCTTGCTTGAGTTAGGCGACATGGATGGCGCGGCCAACCGCGCGTACTATGCCATGTTCGATGCAGCCCGTGCGGCTCTGCTGGCGTCAGGCGCACCCGTCACTTCAGATGTTGGTCGTAGCCATAGCGGCCTGATCGGAGCCTTCGGCAACTTTCTGGTGAAGAATGGCCCGGTATCGAGAGAGGTAGGCCGCCTGCTGAACCGGGCACACGAAATCCGGCTGGTGGCTGACTACAACGGGGCCTCGGTTGAACCTTCCGACGCGAAGGACATGGTCGAGCAGGCTGAAACCTTCGTGACCACCATGCGAGCCAGGTTCATGACCGAAGGTTGAATGACTCAACGCCAACCCAACCATGGACTTCCCCCTCTCCCTCCCTCAATGGCTCCTGGCCACCCTCGTCCTCATTATCGGCGCCATCATACAGGGTGGCATCGGCTACGGCGTGGCCCTGCTAGGCGCGCCGCTACTCTACCTCATTCACCCCCAACTCATCCCGGCCCCCATGCTCATCGTTGGCATGGCCCTGCCACTGCTCATCCTTCTGCGGGAATGGCGTGCCGTTCACCCCCATTTGGTCAGCCCTTCCACGAAGCTGCGCGCATCGGCTGCGGCCTGCTGTATGTGATCGAGGTAGTCGGGTAGTCGGTTTTTGCTCATACGGGTTTCGCCTCCGCAAGCACCTTGGCCCGGAACTTTGGCGGCAAATCGCCGGATGTCAGCAGATTAACGTCCACGCCGAGCAGCGATTTCAACTCTTCTTCCAAATCGCCCAAGTCCAATAGAGTCGCACCGGGCAGCGCATCAACCAGTAGATCAAGGTCGCTCCCAACCTGGTCGGTACCATGCAGCACCGAACCAAAGACACGCGGGTTCGCAGTGCGGAAGCGGCCTACCGCCTCACGCACGGCACTGCGGTTCATGTCAAGCAAAACAGACGGTCGCATGAGCATGCTTTCTTATCGGACACTTGGTTGCAGGATGTGCAATCGAAAATGGAATTTCAAGAACTATTTTCGAGAATCCCTGTGCTAGCATTGACCAGTGAAACCGATACTTGGAACCCAGAAAAGAACGCGTTCCCCCGCATGCCCCCTCAACACCCCCCGCATCACCGTGGCCGGTGCCAGCGGGTTCATTGGCACCACCCTGTGCCGGGAACTGGCCCGGGAATACCCGGTGACCGCACTCACCCGCTCCCCGGCCCGGGCCGAAACACCCGACCCCGAGGCCTGCATCCAGTGGCAGCATTGCGACCTCTTCTCCCAGGACGACGTCACCCAGGCACTGCAAGGGTGTGACTACGCCATCTACCTGGTGCACTCCCTGGCCCCCTCCTCCCGGCTCACCCAGGCCGCACCCCGGGACATGGACCTGGTCCTGGCCGACAACTTCGCCCGGGCCGCCGCCGCCAATGGCGTGAAACAGATCCTCTTCGTCGGCGGCTACATCCCCGACAGCTTCCGCATCTCCACCCTGCTGTGGAGCCGACGGGAAGTGGAAATGGTACTCGCGGCCCATGGCGTGCCGGTTACCGTGCTGCGCGCCGGCCTGGTGGTGGGCCCCGGTGGCTCCGCCAGCCGACTCATGGTGGAACTGGTGCGGCGCATGGGCGTGCTGTTCATGCCGCCCTCGGCCCGCTCAGTCACGCGCCCTATCGCCCTGCAGGACCTGAACCGAGCCATTCAGCATGCCGTGGGCCGACCGGAACAATTCAACGGCCCCCACGACATCGGCGGCCCCCAGGACGTCAGCTACGTGGATGCCCTGCGCACCACCGCCCGACTCCTGAACCTGAAACGCCGCTTCATCATCCTGCCCTGGCTACCCGCCCGCATCGCCGCCCTGGGCGCCCGCTGGGTGACCGGCACCCCCACCGACCTGGTCGCCCCGGTCATCGACAGCCTGCCCCGGGATACGGTCATCCGCGACAACCCCCTGCAACGGCACATCAACCCCGGCGCCATCCCCTTCGAACAGGCCCTGAACGAGGCCCTGGACCACCCCCGGCAACGCCTTAAACCCAGCCCCCGTCAACCCATCCAGAAACGCACCCGGGCGCATCTGCGCCGCGACAGCCGGGTGCGCTCCATCCAGCGCATCATCCTCCCCCCAGGGCAGGACGCCGCCTGGGTGGCCGGCAACTACTTCCGCTGGCTCACCCAATGCTGCTGGCCCCTGGTGATCACCGAAGTCATCGCCCCCGCAAGGGAAAACGGCCACCCCAACACCACTCAGCCCGACGCCGGCTACCGCATCCACCTGCGCTGGCCCCGCCTGAAAATACTGGAACTCACCCACGCGCCCGAAGCCAGCCACGCACGGCGTCAGGTCTACCGCATCACCGGTGGCCTGCTGGCCAGAAATGTCGAGGAAAAGGGCCGTTTCGAGTTCCACACCGTACTGGATGACCGCTACACCCTGGCCGCCATCCACGACTTCGCCCCCGCCCTGCCCTGGTACATCTACCTATGGACACAAGCCGTGGGGCACCTGCTGGTGATGCGGCGTTATCAGCGGCATCTGGCACGGCTGGCGAGGTAGGGGGCGGGAAAGTAGGCCTATAATCCTGGGAATAGATGGCCAGCATACATTCGAACATTAGAGTGATTCGCGCTCCTGGGCCGCAGGTTGCTCCCGATCATCCATCAAAGGCGAAGGTAGTACACTCCCCCCATGCGCCTCACTCCCCAACAACAAACCACCATCCGTCACATCGTCACCAAGCATGCCGGGGCTTCTGCACGGGTGCGCCTGTTTGGCTCACGTCTGGACGATACCGCACGCGGGGGCGATGTGGACCTCATGGTGGAACTGAATGAACCGGTGGACCAACCCGCCCTGCTCTCAGCCACCCTTTCCGCCAAGATCAGCCGCCAGCTGCAGGGACGCCGGGTTGATGTAGTGCTGAGCGCCCCCAACCTTCAACACCTGCCCATCCACGACGTAGCCTATCGAGAAGGCGTGATACTGTGAGTATGAACAAGCCACTTACAACACATCAACGCCTCAAATTCCTGGCCGACCTGGCAGAAAAGGAAGCCCGGCACCTGGCCCTGACGGACGAACGCCTGTTTGCTCAACCCTTCACCGAGGAACGTGCCAGATCCCTGGCCCAGGACATTGACCTGGCCGAACGCGCTGATGCCTTCGTGGCACGATTTGGGCGCCTGCAGGACACCCTGGGGGACAAACTCATTCCTCGCCACCTGGAGGCCCTGGGTGAAAAAACCGGCGCCGCCATCGACAACCTGGACAAGGCCGAACGCCTGACGTTGATCCCCTCAGCCGACGCCTGGCTGGCCATGCGCAAACTGCGCAATCAGATGATCCACGAATATATCGACGACCCAGGCATCCTGGCCAACGCCCTGCAGAATGGCCATCAGTATGTGCCCATCCTGGTTCAGGTGACCGACAACATCCTCAAGGATCTTGATGCGCGTGGGTGGAGGAGTTGAAGGTTCTCAGAGCAACCGGACCGCTGCCACCACCAGCCCACCCACGGTGGCAATGAAACCCATGAGCCATAAAAAATGCTGGTCATGGCGCTTTTCCATGCGGTCGAAACGGCTATCCACCTTCTCGAAGCGTGTATCGATCTGTTCGAACCGCCTTTCCACCTGATCAAAGCGTCTTTCAACTTGCTCAAGGCGCTTGTCCACTTGCTCAAGGCGCTTGTCCACTTGCTCGAAGCGCTTATCCACCTGCTCGAAGCGCTTATCCACCTGCTCAAAGCGCCTTTCCACCTGCTCAAAGCGCTTGTCCATCTGCTCAAATCCTTCCCGCATCAATTCCCGCTGATGCTTGAGTTCCTCCTCCACCCGAACCATGCGCTCGCGCAACTCCACCTCATACACCGCCGGTGGCTTGCCCAGGCTCTGCTCGGCCAGCCACTCACCGATGTGGGCCTTGATGAACTCAATGTCCTCTTTGGATAACGTCATGGTGGTCTCCCTGACCTTCAAGAATGGGCTTATGGTGATTGTGCCAGAACACCCGCCCAACCTGCACCCGGCCAGCGCTACCCCTTCTCCCCCCGCGACGTCCGATCATAAGCCCTGGCCCCCGCCGCCTTCTTCTGCACCTTCTGCAACTCCACCGCCAGATCCTCCCGGGCCTGCTCCAGCAGCGGCACCAGGGACTCATCCAGATCCCGTATCCGCGTCAACCGCTCCGCCAGGGCGCGAGCAAGCGCTTCATGGCCCTCAAACACATCCACCCGGATACGCCCGGCCAGTTCACCCCGCCTCTCCTCGCTGCCCACCAGGGCATCCCACTCCCCCTGCTGTGCCCAGGTGATCCGTTGCCGCGCCAGGCGCTCAAGCTCCGCCGCTGCGGCCAGTACATCCTCCACACCCTGACTCATCACACCCTCCCGTGGGAGCGGCCCTCGGCCGCGAAAACACATGCCCAAAAACGACAAAGCGCCCGGAGTACACACGCACTCCGGGCGCCTAAAAATCCCTCAAATCACTCCACCGGCCGAACCGCCGGCTGATCACCCCCCGCATGGGCGGTGGGATTCTTCCGCACCTCGGCGGGAATAGCCTTCCAGGCCTCGCGGATCTCGTTGAGCAACTGGGTCACCTCATCGAGGATCTCCACATCGTTGCGGGCATTGGCCGAGACCAGGCGGCGCTGCATGTATTCGTACAGGTTATCCAGATTAACGGCAATATCGCCGCCCTTATCCAGATCCAGCCCGCCGCGCAGCCCGCCGATGATATCGAAGGCCTTGCCGATGAACTTGATCTTGGCGCTACGATCCCCCCGATGCACCGCACCGCGGGCCTGGGCCAGGCGGTCGATGCCGCCATCGAAGAGCATCTCGATCAGGCGATGCGGGTCCGCAAAGGAGGCGCCGGCAGCGCCCACCTGCTGGTACTGATTAATGCCTCTGTGCATGGCTGCTTGATTCATGGTTGGACGCTCCCGGCGGTCTTTAAATCCACACCCCTGCTATCGGCAAGCCAAGGGAAAAGTTTAGCCGCCCGCTGCCTTACTTGCGGTTATTACCCGGCAAGGCCTTCAACTGGTTATCCAGGAATTGACTGGTCTGGTTCATCTGGGCAATCATGGCATCCATGGCACTGAACTGGGCGATGTAGCGGGCCTCGATGCGCTCCATGCGGTATTCCAGGCGGTCGCGATCATCGGCCAACCCGGACATTTGCTTTTCCAGGCTCTTGGTACGGCTATTGATGATGCTGTCCCTGCCAGTGAACTGATCCACCACACCCTTCATCCGCGCCGCGATACCCGTATCAGCCTGGGTGAACAGGGAAACCACCGCCTCACGGTCCTCGCTCAACCGCTCGTTCAGCCGGAACTCGTTGATGGCCAGCGTGCCATCCCGCTGCGTGCTGATGCCAAGATCCGCCAGCGCACGAACCGTTCCATCCATGCCCTCGACCGGGTTGCTGATCATGCGCGCCATCTGGTCCTGCACACCGCGCAGCGTGGAGTCGCCATTCAGGATACCGCTCTCCTCGCTCTCCGGATTGAAAGCATTAAGCTCATTGAGCTGCCCCCGCAACTCGTTATAGGCCTCCACAAACCCACGGATGGCCTCCAACGCGGTGCCCTCCTGCTCAGCGACCGTCACACGCGTGGTTCCCACATCATTCAAGGTGAGGTCCACGCCATCCAGCACCCCGCGCAGTTCATTGGTGGGACGGGTTATTTGCAGGCCATCCACCAGCACAATCGCGTCCTGTGCAGCTCGCAATTGTCTGAAACCGCCGCTGGTATCCTGATCCTCGCCAAGGTCTGCCGCATTGAAGCCAAGCCTGTTGAGCAGCGCCCCCCCGTCCGCATTCACATCAATCCGTGAAATGGCATTTTGCTCACCCGTCTGGGTGGTGCTGAGAGTAAGGCGTGGCCCGTTGCCGTCATCAATCACAGAGGCGCGCAGGTTGGCGGACTGATCATTGATGGCGTCCCGGAGATTTTCCAGGCTTGAGCGATTCTCCGATAGAGTAAAGGTTTCCGTGGTCCCATCTGCGAGGGTAATCGTGACATCTCCGGCCCCCAGCGCTGTTTTGGGGTCGAAATCCTCTTCTCCGCTGAAAAGATCCGCACTGGTCGCGAGGCGCTGGGACTGAGCCAGCTGCGCCACCTCCACCTCGTAATTGCCGATGGGCGCGTTATCACGGGCATTGGCCGTGACCATACCTTCGTTCACTACACGCGTTTCCACTTGCCGGAAATCCCCGGCACTACTCAGGCCGCTCAAGGTCGAGCCAAACTCGGACAGCGCATTCTTGAGTTTGCCAAGGCCGGAGATCTGCGCCTCAAAGCGTTGTTCCTGGCGGGCAATGCGATTTTCCCGTGGCTCGCGCTCGGCGGCTACCAACTGATCCACCAAGTCGCGTACATTGATCCCCGACCCAACGCCCATGGATGTGATTGTGCTCACGGCAACCTCCTGCAAACTCAAAAGGGCGGTGAACGCCCCTGCCTTCGTCGACACCCGACGAGGGCAGCGCGCACCGCCTGAATGGATTCAGCACTGATCTTCGAGATACAAGATCTGCGCCAGATCAGGCCTTCTCCTTGACCAACAGGCCGCGTAGCTCTTCCATCTGGGCGGCCACGGCCAGGATTTCGTCCGGCGGCAACTGTCGAATGACCTCCTCGCTTTGCGAGTCCATCACCTTCACCACCGTGCGCCCTGTGGAATCATCCACCGTGAAATGCAGATCCCGCTGAACCACCTGGACAAACTCATTGATGCGCTCTACTGCCGCATCCACGGACTTTTCCAGATCCGCTGGATTGGGCGCCTCAGGCCGCACAGATTCCTGGCTCGACTTCCCACTTGCAGCCTCAGGCACGGATTTTCCCTGACCACCGGCGTCCGGCGGCGAAACCTTGCCGGCCGCTTCTTGCACACTGGCCTGACGCGTGGGCGCCAGGTTCATGGGTATGACATTGATTCTTGTATCCATCTGCCTTCTCCTCCCCCGATGGCGGGGAGAACGAAGGCCCGGGTGACGATGGTCGCCCGGGCTTTCGTGTTCACTTCAAGCCCCGGGTATTAGTTGAGCAATGCCAGGACATTCTGCGGGGCCTGGTTGGCCTGTGCAAGTACTGAGGTGCCGGCCTGCTGGAGGATCTGCGTTCTGGTCAGCTCTGCGGTTTCGGTGGCGAAGTCGGCGTCAAGGATGCGGGAGCGGGCGGCTGACAGATTCTCTACAGTATTGTTCAAGTTTGCCACCGTAGATTCCAACCTATTCTGGATGGCGCCTAATTCTGCACGAAAGCCTGCCACATCATCAATCGCATCATTCACTGTAGATATCGCCGTTGCGGCGCCTGCAGCAGTGGTTAAATCCACCCCGTCTATCCCGAGGCTAGCGTTTTGCGCGTCAATGCCACTTAATGCAATAGTGATAGTCTGACCTTCATCTGCACCCACTTGCAAGTCGATATCAGCTGCTGCTGCTAATACTGTTTTACCATTAAATTTTGTATCTGATGCGACCCGGTCAATTTCGGCGAGTATTTCTGTAACTTCCTTTGTGAGCTGAGCCCGATCGCTGTCTTCAAGAGAACCGTTTGCCGACTGGACAGCCAGTTCTCTCAAACGCTGAAGATTATTTGTAATTTCAACCAAACCACCCTCAGCGGTTTGCGCCAAAGAAATTCCATCATTTGCGTTTCGGGCAGCTTGGTTCGACCCTCGTATTTGGGCAGTAAATGATTCAGATATAGCAAGGCCGGCAGCATCGTCCTTAGCGCTGTTGATGCGCAACCCGGAAGACAGCCTTTCCAAAGAAGTCTGCAGCTGATTCTGCGTGGCATTGAGGTTCCGCTGGGCGTTCAGCGAAGCAACATTAGTATTGATGACCTGTGACATGACCGTTCTCCTACCTGATGTTTCCGGGTCTCAAACCCGTGGGTCGTTAAAGTCTGGGAGCCGGATGGGTCTCGGTAATGCTCCCTTCAACCCTGTTATCGACCGCCCAGCGGCAAGCTTTAGCCGGTGGCGGCAAAAAATTTCCACCAACTTGCCGCCCTGACGGCCCGGAGGACGGTAAATCGCTGAAAATCAGCAACAAATAGCCGAAGCACGGCCAGGTGTTGCCGGCAGGATAATGCATGAACGGTCGAAAATTGCAGCCGGGAGGCGCTCAGCCTCGCGCCGCCGTGATCTGCCTCGATGGCACGCCCTGGTATCACGTGGTTTCCCGCTGCGTGCGGCGAGCGTTCCTCTGTGGTCAGGATTCAGTCGCGGGCGCCCACTACGAGCATCGACGGGGCTGGATTGAGGATCGGGCTCGGGAATTGGCGTCGGTTTTTGCCATTGATGTAGCGGCCTGTGCGGTCATGAAGCAACCACTACCACCTGGTTCTGCGCGTGGACGTTCACCGGGCCAGGAGAGGGGACGCCAGGGAAGTGCTCTCGCGCTGGACTCAGCTGTTCAGCGGCCCGGAGCTGGTGCAGCGTTATCTGTCGGAGGCCGGGGATGCCCTGTCGGCCGCCGAGGTGGCGCGCGTGGAGTAATATGCCGCGGAGTACCGCACCCGGCTGCATGATCTCTCCTGGTTCATGCGGGTTTTGAACGAATCCATTGCCCGCCGGTTGGATCAGCTCCAGGAATACGCCACTGTCGGCCGGAACTGCGATGCGTCGGCCGAGCCCCTGCAAACACCGCGACATCCTGCGAGATCTCAATAGTGAGATCCTGCGCGAGGAGCGGGTACTCGGGGATCTGAAGCCCCCCGCTGATGCCTTTTGACGGCACGGCCGGATTTGAGTGCGGCAAGCGGCATGATTTCGCCCAAATATTGTAGGCTGGGGGCTGAATCGAAACAGGCATGGACACCCCGTGAACGCGAAAAACCAGCTAAATAAGGCCATCCAGAGCATTGAAAACGCCCTCAAGGCCGGCGACATGCAGGCCGTAGAGCGTCAGTGCACCCAGGGTTTGCGCCGTTTTCCCAATCATCCTGTGCTGCTGTGTGCGCTGTCCCGCTACCATCAGGCTCAGGGGCGCACCGAGCAGGCCCGCCAGACTTCGGAGCGTGCCATCGCCAAGGGAGGGCTCAACATCGCGCCGGTGGTGGCGCACCATGTAGGCCTGATGGAATCCAACAGGGAATGGGAAGAGGCCGTCAAGCTGCTGCAGCGGGCCCTCAAGAACACCGATAACCGATTCGCCCTGGAACTGCTGCTCGCGCGCCAGCTTTGCCGCGCCAACCGTCGCGGCGAAGCGTTGCCCATCTTCAAGAACCTGGTGTCGCAACAGCCCACCGCCGCCCTGCTCAACGATTACGCCTACTGCCTCTTCGACCTGGGATATCAGGAGGATGGCCTGCGGCAGTTGCGCCTGGCCACGGCCCTGGACCCCAACAACCTGGTCATTCGCTCCAATGTGCTGTTGCAGGCCCATTACCTGCCCGACATGACCGCCGAGGAGCTCCTGTCGTTGCACAAGGAGTGGTTCGAAACCTGCGCCCGCCTTTATGGCCGCACCCGCGAATTTCAGCGTCGCCCCATGGAGGGCCGCCCGTTAAGGGTTGGCTTTATCTCCAACGGCTTTCGTGCCCACCCTGCCGGCTGGCTCAGCTTTGGCAGCCTCAGCGTGTTGGCGAACTATTTCGACACCGAGGTGTACCTGTACAGCACGCACCCGCCATCCGAGAAGGACCAACTGGTTCCTCAGATGCGCGAATTCGCCGACCAGTGGCTGTCGGTCTTCGGGTGGACCACAGAGGCGCTATTCAAGCGCCTTTTGGACGATGAACTGGATGTACTCGTAGACATGGCCGGCCACAGCGAACACTCCGCCATCCCCGTGGTGGCCGCCCGGGCCGCCCCGGTTCAGGTGAAATGGGTAGGCGGGCTGTTCAACACCTCAGCCGTGCCGAACATGGACTATCTGCTAAGTGATTGGGTGGAGACGCCGGAAGGCGCCGAGGCCAACTATACCGAGGCCTTGGTGCGACTCCCGGGTGGGTATGTGACCTATACCCCGCCGCCGTATATGCCGGAAGTGAACGAACTACCCGCGTTGACCAATGGGTATGTGACCTTTGGGTGCTTTAATAATGCGTACAAGATCAACCCCACCATCGCGCGCGTGTGGGCGGATATCCTGACCCAGGTTCCGGGAAGCCGACTTCTGCTGAAGGACAAGCGATATGGTGATCCGACGGTAAGGGATCACTACCTGAAGATGTTCACTGAGGCCGGCACAGACCCAGAGCGGATTACATTGGAGCCGGAATCGCCTCATGACGAACTCCTGAAATCCTATCACCGGATCGACATTGCCCTGGACCCTTGGCCCTACTCCGGCGGCTTGAGCACAGTAGAAGCCCTTTACATGGGCGTGCCTGTGATCACACATCCCGGCCCGACTTTTGCAGGGCGGCATGCGGCTAGTCATATCACGAATGTGGGTTTGGGTGATTGGGTTGTGGGGGATTTTGAGGGGTATGTGGGGCTGGCTGTCGAGCAGTCTTCACAGTTAGATGATCTAAGTCGGTTGAGGCTGGAGTTACGGCAATGCTGCAAGGATTCAGCGCTGGGCAATCATTTGCAAATGTCCGCCAATATAGATGAGGCTTTCCGCGTAATGTTCAGGCAATGGACAAGCGGGAAAGCACTAGCAGCCATCAATTTTAATAAACATCACAAAATCCCCCTATTGCCCGAAAACCCAGCAAACGGTAAAGGGTATCAACTTTCTTGCATAACTAACCAAGGCATACTATCCAATATTGTTGATCCCATTAAAGCGAAACTAATCATTGGAATGATTACCACATTCTCGAATCAGACTTCGAGCACAATCGACGAAATCATCTGCAATTGTGAAAAAGCAATCTCAACTGACCCTAGAAACAACACTGCGTTCTTCGTTCTCGTACATGCCTTACAACAATCAAGCCCTCACTCAATAGAAAAAACGCTTGCTACAGACCTGCTTGAGAAGCTCAGTATTGCAGGCTGGCAAAGCAGGTTTTCGCTTTACTCTTATTGGCTGAGCTCAGTAGAAAACATCAGATCTGTCGATAAGCCTGCCGCAAGCGCCGTGATCATCACAAACAATATAAAACCCGAAACCATTGACACGGCAAAAGAACTCAGAAGACAAGGAAATAAAAGTCTTGACATCATCCTTGTTATAAACGGCCTCAACATAAGCACGCCACCGGAAATCAAAAAATACATCAATACATTAATCACTTTGCGCTACAATTCCGGCGCGTATCTAGCGAGAAATATAGGTGCCATCTTCACCCAAGGATCTATTTTAATCTTTGTGGACGATGACGGCCAACCAATGGAGGGATTCGTTGCAGGACATATCGAATTGCATTCGCGCAAGGCAATCGCCTGCGTCCGGGGAATATGCCAGCCAAGGAAAGGAAGCATACCTCAACACTATCATCTTGGGAACCAAGAGTCTTATGCACCTCCAATACTTGAAGGCAACGTAAGCTTCAAGAAGACTAACTTTTTTGACGCTGGAGGCTGGGGTGACTATATTTTCTTTGGCCATGGTGGCTTCGACATCTCGTATCGTCTGATCAAGATGGGCCTTGGCCGAACAACTCAGATTTACAGCCCCAAAGTTGGAATCTACCACGAATATAGTAAAAGTCCAGACAGGACGCAGCAAAAACGTAAATGCCAAAATGCATCATGGCTACTACTTGAACATCTGCATAAAGACCTAACACCAACCATACATAACGAATTCAGCGCTAACATATTACAGCCCAATGGGGATAGAGAGCGCCTAGATTCGCAACATCCAAATCTAGCCGGCGCGACAACAGAAACACTTCCGGGCTTCAGCCGAGAAGCAAGTGACTTAATAAGCGATTATTACCGTAAATCCAGAGTCATTCTAGAGTACGGAAGTGGTGAGTCGACAGTGTTTGCATCAAAATTGGAAAACAAGCGCATTTTCTCAGTCGAAAATGATTTAGCTTGGGCTCAGAATCTCGAGCACCGCATTAATACACAAGAACCAGCCTCAAACCCTATAGTTCACAGGGTAAATATCGGCGAGACTGGCAAGTGGGCTAAGCCACTAAACGACTCCAACTGGACGGCGTTCCACCGCTATCCTTTGGAAATATGGGATCAACCCTACTTCGAACACCCTGATGTAATATTAATTGACGGAAGGTTCCGGGTTGCTTGTTTCTTAACGGCGCTCTTACGGGTCGAAAAGCCCACAACCATTCTCTTTGACGATTATGCTTATCGCGAGAGATATAAAGTCATTGAGAGACTGATCAAGCCTGATACGATCATCGATAGGATGGCAGTATTTCATCTCGAGCCAACCTCATTACCAAGAAGCCATCTAACGTGGATCGTTGGCTCTTTCAATGAAGTCACCTATGCAGAAGAGGGTGACTTCAGCCCACATAAAGAATGCAGCTCGACAAAACCTTAGGCCCCGCCTCAATATAATAAAAAACTGGACGAGCAGTAAAAAAGATAAAATTCCGGATCACCAAAATCGAGAATATTAAACAGGGATAAAGGTTAATAGACAGCAGCCGGGTAAAGGCTAGCTCCACCCGGCTGCAAAATCTAGAGGTCAGCAAGAATTCAAAAACACTACTGCAGCAACTGCAACACACTCTGTGGTAACTGATTGGCCTGAGCAAGTACCGAGGTGCCAGCCTGCTGCAGGATCTGCCCTCGGGTGAGGGCTGCCGTTTCCGCTGCGAAGTCCGCGTCCTGGATACGGGAGCGGGAGGCATCGAGATTCTCGCCAGTAATCGCCAGGTTGGAAATCGTTGTCTCAAACCGATTCTGAACTGCGCCAAGTACTGAGCGCAGGCCATTCACCTGTCCGAGCACATAGTCAGCCGTGGTAATTGCGTTGGATGCATCTTCCCTGGTTGCTACGGACATTTCGGAGAGTGTTCTTTGTGAAAGGCCACCGTCATCGGTTGGATCAAAGCCCAGGTTATTAACAACAAAGTCCTCACTACCGTCACCGAAGGAGATTCGCGAATCGAAGTCGCCCAGCAGGGTGAATCCGGCTTCGAAACGTGCGTCAGTGGCGTTCGCCAATCCACTGAAATTACCCCCGGAGTCAGTGATTAAGTTAATCGGTACACTGGCTCTTGAAGTTAAAATTAGCTCATCATCATCGTTCTTGGTGGCGATAACTCCATCAGTTTGTGCTTGGCGACTATTGATGGCAGTTACCAGATCGTCAAGAGTCGAAATGCCGCCCCCACCGCTCGTCGACAGAGTGAAGGCGACATCATTGATAGTTAATCTGTCAGCGGCAGCCGTAAATCCCCCTAGATTCACTTCCACTCGCTCATTACCGATCGCCTGTATCCCAGTCTTCTCAGAAGCTCGGTTAATCGCATTGATCAGATCTTCGGAGGAGTGGAATTCGCCTTGGTTCAGATCTGGCTCTTTACTTGCGTCGACCCAGGTAAACTTTGTGCTGCCTTCCCCATCGAGATTGGTGAGTGAAAATTCGGCAGCGGCACCGGAAGTAACAGCTGCTGCCGCGCCAGTCGCACCTGTCAACACAATTCCGTCGAGATTCCCAGCAGTGCCGTCAGCAAAGATACCAAGTTCGTCGGTTACAGCGCCCAGCGGCACCGCTTCCCTAACCGAAGCACCCAATTTGGAACCCCGTGCATCCACACCATCCACTTCAATGGTCTGCCCTTGATTTGCACCCACCTGGAAAAACAATTCAAGCCTCGATCCATCCAGCACATTACCACCATTAAACTGCGTGGTAGAGGCAATGCGATTGGCTTCCTTGATCAGCTGCTGAACCTCTTGATCCAGGGCGCGACGATCGGCGGCGGAGTTGGTGTCGTTTGCGGACTGCACGGCCAGTTCGCGGATGCGCTGGGTAATATTGCCAAGCTCGCCTAGAGCCCCTTCGGCCGTCTGGGCAAACGAGATGCCGTCGTTGGCATTACGTCCTGCCTGATTGACCCCGTTGATCTGTGAGGTGAAGCGCTCGGCGATGGACAGTCCGGCGGCATCGTCCTTGGCGCTGTTGATGCGCAATCCGGAGGATAGCCGTTCAAGGGCCTGCTGCAGCTGGCCCTGGCTGGTGTTGAGGTTTCGCTGAGCATTCAACGAGGCGATATTCGTGTTGATGACCTGTGCCATGGTTAAGACTCCCGAAGCGGTTAAGCGGCAAACTACCGTGCGCTACACACCAGACCCCATGCCTGGTTAGGAACACGGGGAATGCGATCCCGCGACCCAGAACGGCGCTTGACGCACTTAAAGCAATGGGCGTGCCAGTAACCCTGCCTCAGAATGCAAAAGTTTTTAACTTTATGATTATTATATACTTTACGGATTAACAGAGGCTCGTCTCAGGCCGATAATACGCCTACTGGCGTCATCTCTTTGGTTGAAATTCCGGATTGCAAGAGGTTGTTTCGGTAGTGCGTTGCCGGAATGATGGCAAGGTATTGCCACCTTTCCCGTCTGGCGCCCCCACCCCCGTGGTGCGATAATTTCCCCATGACCTCCGTAATCGAACTCTACGAGCAAATCAGCAGCGCCCCGGACGAGAAGACCCGGGCGCGCCTGATCGTGGAAGCCATCGAGCATGTGGAACGCCGTTTCCCGGCCGTGAACGATCTGGCCACCAATGCGTCGCTACGGGAAACTGAACTGCGGTTGCAGAAGGAGATTGAGCAGCTGCGGGGGGATCTCCAGAAAGAGATCGAGCAGTTGCGGGCCGAAACCCGGCAGATGGAAGGCAATCCCAGAACCGAGATGAAGCAGATCGAGGACAATCTCAGGGCCGAGCTGAGGCAGATGGAGGGCAATCTCAAAGCCGAGATGGGGCGCCACAAGGTGGACACCATCAAATGGACCCTGGGCGCCCTGCTGGCCCATACCACCCTTATCCTGGGGGGCATGCGCTATTTCTTCGGCTAAGAGTCAGTCGAGCAGTCAAGCCCTGGAATGACCCTGCAAAAAAAGGCAACCGTGGGAGCTGCCCCCGGCGGCGAAAGGCGGTGTGCACAAAGGCTTGAGCCCCCTGCTCCCCTCAATCGTGGGCCCGCCATATCCCGCAGCAGGCGAGCACTATTCCCGAGATGGCGGCCACCGCCGGGCGGTATGTACCAGGGCCAACACCCACACGGTTTCGTCATCGATCTCATACACGAGGCGATAGCTTTCGTACGGTATCAGTGCCCTCGGCTTCCATTCCATCGGCGGTGGCTTTGGTAGAAAATGATGCTTTGTCAAAGGAGTGACTCATGAGCGATCAAGACAGTCCCCGGCGTACCGATCACGACAGCCCCTGGAAGGATGCCCTGGAATCCTATTTTCAGGAGTTTGTGCAGCTGTTGTTCCCGGCGATCCATGGGGAGGTGGACTGGTTGCAGGGGTACAGCCCCATGGACAAGGAGTTGCAGCAGATCACGGCGGATGCCAGCAGCGGCCGGCGCCATGCGGACAAGCTGATCAAGGTGCATGCCCGGGATGGGGGCGAGACCTGGGTGTTGATTCATGTGGAGGTGCAGGGTGAGCCGGAGGATGGGTTTGCCCAGCGGATGTATACTTATCAGTACCGCTTGCGGGACCGGTACGGGGTGGATGTAGTGAGCCTGGCGGTGCTGGCGGACACCAGTCCGGGTTTTCGGCCGGACTCCTTTAGGTACTCCCGCTGGGGGTGTGAGTTGAGCTTTGCGTTCCCCATGACCAAGTTGATCGACTGGGAGGCGCGCTGGGCGGATCTGGAGGTCAGCGAGAATGTCTTCGCCCTGGTGGTGATGGCACAGATCAAGGCCAAGCGTCTGGATGATGGTGAGGCGCGTCAGCGGGCCAAGGTGGGCTTGATTCGTCTGCTGTATGAGCGGGGTTACAGTCGGGTTCAGATTCAGCGGCTGTTCCACATCATCGACTGGATGATCCAGCTGCCCAGGGAGCTGGAACGGGGTTTTCTGGAAGTGGTCTATGCCATTGAGGAGGAAAAGCGTATGCCTTACATCAATACGGCGGAGCGGTTGGGGATTGAGAAAGGGATTGAGCAGGGTATTCAGCAGGGCCACAACCTGGGTGTTGCGGATACCCTGCGTAAGCAAATTGCCTTGAAGTTTGGCGAACTGCCCGCCTGGGCCGATGAACGCCTGAGCCAGGCCAGCGATGAGCAATTGGATGAGTGGGTCGTCAAGATCCTGTCCGCCGATAGTCTGGAAGCGTTGCTGGACAAGCACTGACAGGGTGGGCGGTCAGTGGTGGTGACCGCCCCTGCCCCCCCCCGTGGGAGCCGCCCTCGGCGGCGCAAGGCGGTGTGTACGAAGCCTGAACCCGGTGCCATACCCATTCGCGGGCAGGCCCCCTCAAGTGCCCCACACCCGGATGCATCGCCCTTCCACGGTCCGCTCCGTCTCCCAGATGCGCTCTTCCCAGGTCACCTTAGAATCTCGGTTGAAGATCACCAGGTGGGCCTCATCGGCCCCCACCTGACTGGCATACGATGCCGTCTGGACCAGACCCTGGCTGATGACCCCCTCCAGGGCGCCGCGCTGCAGCTTGAGTTCGATGACAATACGCTGCATCGGCCCATGAAAACCCCTGGCCGGGTCGGTCGGCCATTCAATGAACAGATCCGTGCGCTTGCGGCCCAGACCATATTCCCGGCTGATGCGGCCACCGCCATTGACGATACGCTGCAAGAACGCCTGCATCAGCAACTGCGGGCCCGCCTCCTTGTAGTCAAAGCGCTCCAGCCAGGCATCGGCCTGTTCGCGGAAGAACTGCTGGAAGGCACGCAGCAACTTCGGCATGTCCAGGTGCCCCTTTGGGGTGACGTACCAGCCCTGCTCCTGGTTGGGGATGCGGGTCTGCATGATCCAGGTGAGGTCCCTGGGGATCACCTCTCGATAGATCCGGTTGCTGATGCGTACCTGGGGCCGGGTCTCGATCAGACCCAGATCCTCCACGTACTGCTGATCGTCAGGACTGATGTCCTGCAGGTCCTCGTCCTGACCCGACAGCAGGGCACGCATCACCCCCTGCACACGGGGTTCACGCAGTTTGTCGGTTAGCTGGTCCAGGTGCGTGGTTCGGGACTGGATCAGGGCCTCCCGGGCGGCCCGGTAGTCCTCCAGGGACAATGGCCGACTGCGGTCGCGGGCGGGCTTGAAGCGCCAGGTGAGTTCATAGCCCAGGGCGTTCACCAGCCAGGGCTGGCCACGGGTGTCTTCCCATAGCTCCGGGAAGATGGCCGGATCAAAGGCCTGACCTGTCTCGTCGGTGTGCTGCTGCCAGAGAGACCGGCATTCGTCTTCGATAAAGTTGCCCATGCGCAGCGACTCGGCCTTGATGTTGAAGGCACTGCCGCCGGTGATCACCTGGGCCCCTTCCTGGTGCAGGCGATAATCCCGCACGTCGCGCACGCCGCACAGCACGATGCTCTGGGGGAAGGCATCCGGTCGTTGTGGGTAGCCGGCGCGGATCTGGCGCAACAGCGAGATCAGCGTGTCGCCCACCAGGGCGTCCACTTCGTCCAGAAAGAGCACTGTGGGGCGCTCACTACGGGTGCTCCAGTGTTCCAGCATCTGTTTGAGCTGGTCCTGAGGTGGCTGTTCACGATGCTGGTTGAACCAGGAGAATACCGTTTTATCTTTCAGGTAGTGCCGGATGGCGCCCGCAATGGCTGCGCACACGGTCGGAATACCTTTTTCCTCGTTCCCACGCGCCGCCTGGGCGCCCTCGATATTGGCATACGCACAGGCGTAACGACCCTGCGCATTGATCGCCTCCATCATCGCCAGCAGCGTGGTGGTCTTGCCCGTCTGGCGCGGGGCATGGAGGACAAAATACCGCTTCTGCTCGATCAGCGCCTGCAGATCCTCCCAGTCGATGCGACTCAAGGGATCAATGGCATAGTGGTCAGCGGGAACCGTGGGACCGGCATTGTTGAAGAAGCGAGGCATGGCTGCAGTATAGGACGGAAGCCCTCTGGCAGACCAATGTCTAGTCGATAGCTTTCGTATGGTATCAGCTAGCCGGTGCCTGGAATCCTGCCCGTCTTTCCCATTTTCGGATGCGTGGTCAGTCGGTTGGCTGCGGGTGAAAATCATTTGGGCGGGCCGCGTGGCCGCCAGCTGGTTGTTGGCCGCCTCACTATAGGACACCCACTTTGTTATTGACTCCCACCCACCATCCCACTAAGCTCACCCCATGACCCAACCCCGCGCCTCGCAAATCTGCCTTGATGACACGCCCTGGTATCACGTGGTGTCCCGCTGCGTGCGGCGGGCGTTTCTCTGTGGGCAGGATTCGGTCACCGGCAACGACTATGAGCACCGACGCGGGTGGATAGAGGACCGCGCCCTGGGGCTGGCTTCCGTGTTTGCCATCGATGTGGCCGCCTACGCGGTCATGAGCAACCACTACCACCTGGTATTGCGGGTGGATGCCCAGCGGTCGAGGCACTGGAATGACCGGGAGGTGCTGTCCCGCTGGACGCGCCTGTTCAGCGGCCCGGAGGTGGTGCAGCGCTATCTTTCGGATGCCCGGGAGACGCTTTCAGCGGCGGAGGTGGCTCGTGCCGAAGAATATGCCGACGAGTACCGCGGCCGGTTGCATGATCTTTCCTGGTTCATGCGGGTCTTGAACGAGTCCATTGCTCGCCGTGCCAACGCGGAGGACAAGGTGCGGGGGCGGTTCTGGGAGGGGCGTTTCAAGAGTCAGGCACTGCTGGACGAGCAGGCGTTGCTGGCCGCCATGAGCTATGTGGATTTGAATCCGATTCGGGCAGGGGTGTGTGAAGGCCTGGAGGACAGCACGTACACCGCCATCGGCCGCAGGTTGAGTCAACCTCAGGAAGAGAGCATGGCCACCCGGGTGGGTGATGCGCCGCCCGAGCGCGAGGATGCCCCCCCTCCCCTCCTTCACAAAGCCAATACGAACGCCCCCATGAACCCGGCCATCATCAGTGGCATCTTCAATAACGAGGTCCTGCGTGAGGAGAGTGTGCTGCGTGCGTTGCAGCCGGCTCCGCTGATGCCTTTTGACGGCACGGGGCGATTCGAGGCGGGTATCCCCTTCTCATGGCCGGATTATGTGGAACTGACGCAGACCCTGGGCCGCTGCGTTCACCCCACCAAACGGGGACGCATACCGGAAGGCACACCCAAGCTGCTGCAGCGCCTGGGAATGGGAACTGAGGCCTTTATCGCGCACGCTTTCGATCTGTTCCATTCTTTTGGATCGGCGATCGGGGCACCAGCGAGCCTGGTGGATCTGGCGGCGCGAAGACAGTGTCGGTATCTGCGGGGTATCCGGACTGCTCGAGATATGTTCGGGCGGGACCTTTCTGTTGCATCGTGAAGCAGTTCAACCCTCTATGCCCTCCGATTTTCGCGGCCAAGGGCCGCTCCCACGGGGGGGTTCTGGACTTGATCACAGGGTTTCCACCTCAAACGCCACGATCTGGCGCTGTTCGCTGGAGAATTCCACCCCAATCAGGTGGATGACCTTGCCCTGGCCCTGGTATTTGTCGGCGTAGCCCTTGTCCTTGATCTGCTGTAGCGCCCTGCCCTCCGGGAGCTGTTCCACCACCTTGAACTCGAACAGATAAATGTGGCCATTGAAGTCCAGGGCCATGTCCACCCGGCCCATGTGGGTGGAGTCCTCCACCCGGATCAGCAGCCCCAGCGCCGCCAGGTGACTGTAGAACACGCTGGCATAGTGGCCCTCGTATTGGGCGATGGGGTTGTTGCGGTACCAGTCGTGGGGCAGGCTGGCGAACAGGGATTTGAGATGGGTTTCCAGGGCCTTGAGGTCGTGGGCCTGCAGGGCCCGGAACAGGGTGAGGGTTTCCCGGCCTGAACGCGGCAGACCCAGGGCCGGCAGCAGGGCCTGGTTGAGGCTGGATTCCACTTCCCGGTTGGGATAACCCAGGGTGTACAGCCAGTAGCCGGTGATGGGTTGTTCCACCTTGTGGATGGTGAGATAGCCGGTCTGGAACAACAGGGCCTCGGTGGCGATGTCGTCCACGTCGAAACGCCCGAGCAGGCTTGCTTCGGTTTCCATGGCTTCCAGGCGTGGGGTGTACAGGCCCCTTTCCGCCAGCAGATTGACCAGAAAACTGGGGGTGGCGCTCTCGAACCAGTAAGGGCGGAATTCTCGTTTCTGGAACAACAGCAGGACGTCGAAGGGATTGTAGACCGCCTGGGTGGTCTCATCTCCCCAACGATAGCCGTTGTACCACTGGCGGATCTGCTGGCGATCCAATCCAGGCAGCTCCGGGGCGAAGACAGTATCCAGGTCTTCGTCGGTATAGCCACAGATCGGGGCGTAGGGTTTATCCAGGGTGATGTCGTTGAGGTTGTTGAGCCCGGAAAACAGACTCACCTTGCTGAACTTGGACACCCCCGTAAGCAGGCAGAAACGCAGGTGGGGGTCAGCGTCCTTGAGGACGGAATAGAGATTCTTCAGGCCTTCCCTGAGTTGGCGGGCGGTGTCCGGCTCGGTGATATTGTCCAGGATGGGCTTGTCGTATTCATCAATGAGGACGACCACACGCTCGCCATGGTGTTCATGGGTGCGACGTATCAGTTCCCCGAAGCGTCCGGCGATACTGTTATTCCTGAGGCAAACCCCAAGACGAGCGGCCGCCTCCCGAAGCATTTCCTGAATCCGCTCATCCAGAGCCGCACGACTGCTCATCACCCCATCGCCGAAGCCCAGCCTGATGACAGGATGCCTGGTCTGCCAGTCCCAACGATCATGGATGTACAGGCCCCGGAACAGCGGCTCATTGGCCTCGAAGAGTTCCTTGAGGGTGTCCAGTAGCAGGCTCTTGCCGAATCGGCGGGGGCGGGAGAGGAAGTAATAACTACCCTCCTGGGTGAGTTGGTGCAGCCAGGGGGTTTTATCGACGTAGTAATAGCCACCCGTGCGGATCTTGGCGAACCCTTGTATGCCTACGGGAAGTTTGCGGCGGGCAGATGAGGTCGTCATAGGGTCAATTCCTGGGGACAACAAGGGCCATGTCACATGACCGTGAGTTTACCCCCTTGCAGGCCACCCGTGGTGGTTGGGCCTGGCACAGTCTCCATGGGACACCGGATGATGTACCCAAATGGAAAGGCCCCACCACATTCCATGTAGCGGGGCCCATGTCGCTCGGCAATGACCCATCCATTGGATCCTCCGTGAAGCACTGCCTTTCATCCTTGACTGCCTTCACTGGCGACGAGAGTTATTTTCCACAGTTTCAAAAGGGAAACAACTGCAACATCTCCATAATGTGAAGCAGTTCAACCCTCTGTGCCCTCCGATTTTCGCGGCCAAGGGCCGCTCCCATGGGGGGGCTGGACTTGATCACAGGGTTTCCACCTCAAACGCCACGATCTGGCGCTGTTCGCTGGAGAATTCCACCCCAATCAGGTGGATGGCCTTGCCCTGGCCCTGGTATTTGTCGGCGTAGCCCTTGTCCTTGATCTGCTGTAGCGCCCTGCCCTCCGGGAGCTGTTCCACCACCTTGAACTCGAACAGATAAATGTGGCCATTGAAGTCCAGGGCCATGTCTACCCGGCCCATGTGGGTGGAGTCCTCCACCCGGATCAGCAGCCCCAGCGCCGCCAGGTGGCTGTAGAACACGCTGGCATAGTGCCCCTCGTATTGGGCGATGGGGTTGTTGCGGTACCAGTCGTGGGGCAGGCTGGCGAACAGGGATTTGAGATGGGTTTCCAGGGCCTTGAGGTCGTGGGCCTGCAGGGCCCGGAACAGGGTGAGGGTTTCCCGGCCTGAACGGGGCAGGCCCAGGGCCGGCAGCAGGGCCTGGTTGAGGCTGGACTCCACTTCCCGGTTGGGATAACCCAGCGTGTACAGCCAGTAGCCGGTGATGGGTTGTTCCACCTTGTGGATGGTGAGATAGCCGGTCTGGAACAACAGGGCCTCGGTGGCAATGTCGTCCACGTCGAAACGCCCGAGCAGGCTTGCTTCGGTCTCCATGGCTTCCAGGCGTGGGGTGTACAGGCCCCTTTCCGCCAGCAGCTTGACCAGAAAACTGGGGGTGGCGCTCTCGAACCAGTAAGGGCGGAATTCCCGTTCCTGGAACAACAGCAGGACATCGAAGGGGTTATACACCGACGGTTGGCGCTCATCGCCCCAGCGGTAGCCGTTGTACCACTGGCGGATCTGCTGGCGATCCAGACCGGGGAGTTCTGGGGCAAACACGGTGTCCACGTCCTCGTCGGTGTAGCCGCAGATGGGGCCGTAATCACTGGAGAGGGTGATGTCGCGCAGGTTATTCAGCCCCGAGAACAGGCTCACCTTGCTGAACTTGGACACCCCCGTAAGCAGGCAGAAACGCAGGTGGGGGTCAGCATCCTTGAGGACGGAATAGAGGTTCTTCAGGCCTTCCCTGAGTTCGCGAGCGGTGTCCGGCTCGGTGATATTGTCCAGGATGGGCTTGTCGTATTCGTCAATGAGGACGACCACACGCTCGCCGTGGTGTTCATGGGTGCGACGTATCAGTTCCCCGAAGCGTCCGGCAATACTGTTATTCCTGAGGCAAACCCCAAGACGAGCGGCCTCCTCCCGAAGCATTTCCTGAATCCGCTCATCCAGAGCCGCACGACTGCTCATCACTCCATCGCCGAAGCCCAGCCTGATGACAGGATGCCTGGTCTGCCAATCCCAACGATCATGGATGTACAGGCCCCTAAACAGCGGCTCATTGGCCTCGAAGAGTTCCTTGAGGGTATCCAGCAGCAGGCTCTTGCCGAAGCGGCGGGGGCGGGAGAGAAAATAGTATTTTCCCTGCTCGATCAAGTGGTCGATGTACGGGGTCTTGTCCACATAGTAATAGCCTTCGCGTATGATTCCGGCGAAGGACTGCACACCTATGGGAAGTTTGCGGCGGGCAGATGAGGTCGTCATAGGGTCAATTCCTGGGGACAACAAGGGCCTTGTCACATGACCGTGAGTTTACCCCCTTGCAGGCCACCCGTGGTGGTTGGGCCTGGCTCAGTCTCCATGGGGCACCGGATGATGTACCCAAAAATGGAAAGGCCCCACCACATTCCATGTAGCGGGGCCCATGTCGCTCGGCAATGACCCATCCGTTGGATCCTCCGTGAAGCACTGCCTTTCATCCTTGACTGCCTTCACTGGCGACGAGGATTATTTTCCACAGTTTCAAAAGTGAAACAACTGCAGCAGTTTCATAATGTGAAGCAGTTCAACTCTCTGTGCCCTCCGCTTTCGCGGCCAAGGGCTGCTCCCACATTCAGGGCAGCCCCTTTGCCGGTTGTGGAGGTGTGCTAACCTCCTACCTAATTAGAATTTTTTTGCCCTGGAGGCCACCGTGACCGCCGCCGAACGCCGGATACTGCCCATTGGCATCCAGTCTTTTAGCAAGCTGCGCGAGGGCCACTACTACTACGTGGACAAGACCCCCCTGATCCACTCCATGGCGAAGATCGGGGGGTACTACTTCCTCTCCCGCCCCCGCCGATTCGGCAAGAGCCTGCTGCTGGATACCTTGAGTTGCCTGTTCGAAGGCCGAAAGGCCCTGTTCGAAGGGCTGTACATCCATGATAAGTGGGACTGGCGGAAAACCCACCCGGTCATCCGCATCAGCTTTGCCGATGGCGTGGTCCAAACCCGTGAGGAACTGGATGCCCACATCTGGCACCAACTGAAAACTCAACGTGAAAGGCTGGAACTCACCCAACCACCGGCCGCGATCATCTCCGGTGAGTTTTCATCACTGATCCGTCAGGCTCACGCCCGCTATGGCCAGGGTGCCGTGGTCCTGATCGATGAATACGACAAGCCCATCCTGGACAATATTCGCGACCCCGAACGCGCCCGCGAACTGCGCGAGGGCCTCAAGAATCTCTACAGCGTGCTCAAGGACGCTGATCCCCATCTGCATTTCGTACTGCTCACGGGGGTATCCAAGTTCAGCAAGGTCAGCCTGTTCTCGGGGCTGAATAACCTCAACGACATTACCCTGGATGCCCCCTTCAGCACCCTCTGCGGCTATACCGACGGGGACATCGATACGGTGTTTGCCCGGGAGCTGCCTGGCCTTGACCGCGAATCCATCCGCCGATGGTACAACGGCTATCGCTGGGGTGGGCAGGAGGTCACGTCCGTTTACAACCCCTTTGACGTGCTGCTGCTGTTCCAGAAACGTGAACTCGGCCCCTACTGGTTCGAGAGCGCCACGCCGACCTTTCTTGTCGATCTACTCAAGGAGCGCGGCGTCTTCACCCCTGCACTCACCGCATGGCACAGTCGGCCGGCGCTGCTCAGCCGTTTCGACGTGGATGACATCGCCACCGAGGCCCTGCTGTTTCAGACAGGCTACCTCACCCTCAAGAACATTCATAAAGAGGTGCCCAACCGACCACTCTACGAACTGGGCCTCCCCAACCAGGAGGTGGAGATCAGCCTCAACGAGGCCCTGCTGCCCACGCTGGGACTCAGTGACGCGGTCTTTGATGAACTGGTCATCCGGTTGCCGCGCCTGCTGAAGGCCGCCGACATGGCGGGCCTTGAGGCCCACATGAAGGCCCTCTACGCTGGCCTGCCCCACGACTGGTATCGCAACAACCCTATTGCCCAATACGAGGGGCATTATGCCAGCGTGTTCTACAGCCACTTCGCCGCACTGGGCGTCCAGGTCACGGTGGAAGATGCCAGCCACCATGGGCGCGTGGACATGACCGTCTATTTCGGCGGTCACATCTATGTCTTTGAGTTCAAGGTGGTGGAGCAACTGCCCGAAGGCAGAGCCTTGGAGCAAATCAAGGACAAAGGCTATGCCGACAAGTATCGTGCCTCAGGCAAGCCCATTCACCTGGTCGGCGTGGAGTTTTCGAGCGAACAGCGGCAGATCGTGGCATTCGATGTGGACACTTTGGGGCCATAGATGTGTTTTGGGGGCTTGATCACAGGGTTTCCACATCAAACGCCACGATCTGGCGCTGTTCGCTGGAGAATTCCACCCCAATCAGGTGGATGACCTTGCCCTGGCCCTGGTATTTGTCGGCGTAGCCCTTGTCCTTGAGCTGCTGTAGCGCCCTGCCCTCCGGGAGTTGTTCCACCACCTTGAACTCGAACAGGTAGACATGGCCATTGAAGTCCAGGGCCATGTCTACCCGGCCCATGTGGGTGGAGTCCTCCACCCGGATCAGCAGCCCCAGCGCCGCCAGGTGGCTGTAGAACACGCTGGCATAATGCCCTTCATATTGAGCGATGGGGTTGTTGCGGTACCAGTCGTGGGGCAGGCTGGCGAACAGGGATTTGAGATGGGTTTCCAGGGCCTTGAGGTCGTGGGCCTGCAGGGCCCGGAACAGGGTGAGGGTTTCCCGGCCTGAACGCGGCAGACCCAGGGCCGGCAGCAGGGCCTGGTTGAGGCTGGACTCCACTTCCCGGTTGGGATAACCCAGGGTGTACAGCCAGTAGCCGGTGATGGGTTGTTCCACCTTGTGGATGGTGAGATAGCCGGTCTGGAACAACAGGGCCTCGGTGGCGATGTCGTCCACGTCGAAGCGCCCGAGCAGGCTTGCTTCGGTCTCCATGGCTTCCAGGCGTGGGGTGTACAGGCCCCGTTCCGCCAGCAGCTTGACCAGAAAACTGGGTGTGGCGCTCTCGAACCAGTAAGGGCGGAATTCTCGTTTCTGGAACAACAGCAGGACGTCGAAGGGGTTGTAGACTGCGGCAGTCGTCTCATCTCCCCAACGATAGCCGTTGTACCAATCCTTGATCTGCTGGCGATCCAATCCAGGCAGCTCCGGGGCGAAGACAGTATCCAGGTCTTCGTCGGTATAGCCACAGATCGGGGCGTAGGGTTTATCCAGGGTGATGTCGTTGAGGTTGTTGAGCCCGGAAAACAGACTCACCTTGCTGAACTTGGACACCCCCGTAAGCAGGCAGAAACGCAGGTGGGGGTCAGCGTCCTTGAGGACGGAATAGAGATTCTTCAGGCCCTCCCTGAGTTGGCGGGCGGTGTCCGGCTCGGTGATATTGTCCAGGATGGGCTTGTCGTATTCGTCAATGAGGACGACCACTCGCTCGCCGTGCTGCCGATACGCCAGGCGAATCAGGTCGGAAAATTCTCCAGAGATATCCGGGGCTCCACTCTCCTCCACCCCCAGTCTCTCCCGATTGAGTCGCAGCAGGTGACGGATGCGGGCATCCAGGGCCTCGCGGCTATCCATGACACCATCGCCGAAACTCAGCCGAATGACAGGATGCCTGGTCTGCCAGTCCCAACGATCATGGATGTACAGGCCCCGGAACAGCGGCTCATTGGCCTCGAAGAGTTCCTTGAGGGTATCCAGCAGCAGGCTCTTGCCGAAGCGGCGGGGGCGGGAGAGAAAATAGTATTTTCCCTGCTCGATCAAGTGGTCGATGTACGGGGTCTTGTCCACATAGTAATAGCCTTCGCGTATGATTCCGGTGAAGGACTGCACACCTATAGGGAGTTTGCGGCGGGCAGATGAGGTCGTCATAGGGTCAATTCCTGGGGACAACAAGGGCCTTGTCACATGACCGTGAGTTTACCCCCTTGCAGGCCACCCGTGGTGGTTGGGCCTGGCACAGTCTCCATGGGACACCGGATGATGTACCCAAATGGAAAGGCCCCACCACATTCCATGTAGCGGGGCCCATGTCGCTCGGCAATGACCCATCCATTGGATCCTCCGTGAAGCACTGCCTTTCATCCTTGACTGCCTTCACTGGCGACGAGAGTTATTTTCCACAGTTTCAAAAGGGAAACAACTGCAACATCTCCATAATGTGAAGCAGTTCAACCCTCTGTGCCCTCCGCTTTTCGCGGCCCGGGGCCGCTCCCACGGGGATTTCCTGGGCTTGATCACAGGGTTTCCACCTCAAACGCCACGATCTGGCGCTGTTCGCTGGAGAATTCCACCCCAATCAGGTGGATGGCCTTGCCCTGGCCCTGGTATTTGTCGGCGTAGCCCTTGTCCTTGATCTGCTGTAGCGCCCTGCCCTCCGGGAGCTGTTCCACCACCTTGAACTCGAACAGGTAGACATGGCCATTGAAGTCCAGGGCCATGTCTACCCGGCCCATATGGGTGGAGTCCTCCACCCGGATCAGCAGCCCCAGCGCCGCCAGGTGGCTGTAGAACACGCTGGCATAGTGCCCCTCGTATTGGGCGATGGGGTTGTTGCGGTACCAGTCGTGGGGCAGGCTGGCGAACAGGGATTTGAGATGGGTTTCCAGGGCCTTGAGGTCGTGGGCCTGCAGGGCCCGGAACAGGGTGAGGGTTTCCCGGCCTGAACGGGGCAGACCCAGGGCCGGCAGCAGGGCCTGGTTGAGGCTGGACTCCACTTCCCGATTGGGATAACCCAGGGTATACAGCCAGTAGCCGGTGATGGGTTGTTCCACCTTATGGATGGTGAGATAGCCGGTCTGGAACAACAGGGCCTCGGTGGCAATGTCGTCCACGTCGAAACGCCCGAGCAGGCTTGCTTCGGTCTCCATGGCTTCCAGGCGTGGGGTGTACAGGCCCCTTTCCGCCAGCAGCTTGACCAGAAAACTGGGGGTGGCGCTCTCGAACCAGTAAGGGCGGAATTCCCGTTCCTGGAACAACAGCAGGACATCGAAGGGGTTATACACCGACGGTTGGCGCTCATCGCCCCAGCGGTAGCCGTTGTACCACTGGCGGATCTGCTGGCGATCCAGACCGGGGAGTTCCGGGGCAAACACGGTGTCCACGTCCTCGTCGGTGTAGCCACAGATGGGGCCGTAATCACTGGAGAGGGTGATGTCGCGCAGGTTATTCAGCCCCGAGAACAGGCTCACCTTGCTGAACTTGGACACCCCCGTGAGCAGGCAGAAACGCAGGTGGGGGTCAGCATCCTTGAGGACGGAATAGAGGTTCTTCAGGCCTTCCCTGAGTTCGCGAGCGGTGTCCGGCTCGGTGATATTGTCCAGGATGGGCTTGTCGTATTCATCAATGAGGACGGCCACTCGCTCACCATGCTGCCGATACGCCAGGCGAATCAGGTCGGAAAATTCTCCAGAGATATCCGGGGCTCCACTCTCCTCCACCCCCAGTCTCTCCCGATTGAGTCGCAGCAAGTGACGGATGCGGGCATCCAGGGCCTCGCGGCTATCCATGACACCATCGCCGAAGCTCAGCCGAATGACAGGATGCCTGGTCTGCCAGTCCCAACGATCATGAATGTACAGGCCCCGGAACAGCGGCTCATTGGCCTCGAAGAGTTCCTTGAGGGTATCCAGCAGCAGGCTCTTGCCGAATCGGCGGGGGCGGGAGAGGAAATAGTATTTTCCCTGCTCGATCAAGTGGTCGATGTGCGGGGTCTTGTCCACATAGTAATAGCCCTCGCGTACGATTCCGGCGAAGGACTGCACACCTATGGGAAGTTTGCGGCGGGCAGATGAGGTCGTCATAGGGTCAATTCCTGGGGACAATAAGGGCCATGTCACATGATGTTCAGCCTGGGGTGGGAGTTATCCAGCGAGCAAGGGAGTATGCGAGCACTACCGCCCAAGACAGGTCACCACCACCTCTCGAGCATGCCCACGGGCGCGGTGTTCCCAGAGAAAGATCCCCTGCCAGGTGCCAAGCATGAGCCGCCCCTGACCGAATGGCACCGTAAGACCTGCACCCGTGAGAATGCTGCGGATGTGCGCCGACATGTCGTCCGGCCCTTCCATGGCATGAGCATACTTGGGGTCACCATCCGGCACGGTGCGGGTCATGTATCCCTCCAGATCCTTGAGCACTGTGGGATCAGCATTTTCCGTGATGGTCAGCGAGGCGCTGGTATGACGACAGAAGATCTGGCAGATGCCGGCCTGCAAGCCCGACGTGCTCAGCACATCATTCACCGCTGCCGTCATCTCCGACTGCCCCCGGCCCCGGGTATTGATGGTGATGCTCGTTTGATGAATGTCCATGACGCTACCCTCGGCGTGCCCGATTTCAGGATCAGGATAACGGATTCGACACATACGAAAAGGCCCCTTCCAACCAAGGAAGGGGCCTTTTCGTATGTATTCAAAACGATATGGTAGGCGCGATTGGACTCGAACCAACGACCCCTACCATGTCAAGGTAGTGCTCTAACCAGCTGAGCTACGCGCCTGTCGTGTTCGAGTTGGGCATTATACAGGCTGCCCATTGGGTGTCAACATGAAATTCAAGGAACTGATTTAACTGATAAAAAATGGTGTTCCCTCAGATCACGCACCATCTGCTCCGACGCTACCCAGTCAGAGATCCCAAACCTCTCAAGGCACCGGGGGGGAAAGTCCGTGCCCAAATCGTGCCCAAACTGTGCCCGGATAATAAAGGCCCTACCCCCTGCCCCAAATAACCATGTGCCGTACCTGAATACCACCCATATCGGGCTGCCCGGAAGGTCACCACCAAGCACCACAGCACGAGGCCGCAATGGCGACGGATACATGAGTAACTCTCGGTCATCACGACACGGCATGCCCAAGCAATCCCCGCCAGGCTGCTTTTTCACAACAGTTACGAGAGACCTTTGCGGTGCGCTGAGCACTGCTCGTCATGCTCCGATCCCCGGCGTCACAAACCAGGATCACTTGGACTGGGGCACTGAAAGACATGGAGATATGCAAAGTCGGCGGTAAGTCTGCCGCCACCACGCCGCAGACAAACGCAGACGGTCGGTCAACCCTGCTTCGGGGGGCACTTGCCAAGGCCGGAGAGATATTTCTCTATGGCCTGCCTTACGACGTCTGATCGAGTAGGGATGTTTCCCTGGGGTGTCCGCTGCTCAGCGCGGCATTCATCAAGCAACGCAAGAGTCTCGTCGTCTAGTCGTATGTTCACTTGTCGTTGCTGTGTGCGCTTCACCACAGGGGGCTCCCGTCCTCGTTCTCTTGTTTGACCACCTTGAGTCTACCGTCTCCCCCCTTGCTTGTGTAGCTGTATAGCCACTTGACAATACGTATAGCGGCTATACAATAAGTGTTGAATGTATAGCCGCTATACGAAGGAGGTGGCAAATGACGTACCTGACGACCGAAGAACTGGCCAAGCGCCTCAGCTACAACCCCCGTTACATCAATAACGTGCTGCGACCGAAACACCTGGATGAAGGCAGGCACTACGTGCGGCCGTTTGGTGGGCGCAAGGTGCTCTACATCTGGGAAAACATTGAGGAGGACATGTTCTGCGACCAGCCCGTGGGCATCCCCATGGCAAACGGGGGGGTGTGCAATGGCTAAGGTGCGAGCTCGCCCAGATAGCGGGAAGCTTTTCATTGACTTCCGCTACCAAAACAAGCGCTGTCGCGAATTGACCGCCCTGGACGACACGGGCGTTAATCGGAAACGACTGGAGAAACTTGCAAAGCGAATTGATGCCGAGATCGCGGCGGGGATTTTTGACTACTCCAAGTTCTTCCCGAACAGCAAGCGCGCCCAGCAGCTCCAGCAACCGCAGACCGATGGTGGCACGAGGTCCCACCAGGGAGATGTGGAAACTTCCGACTCACCGCAGCTCAAGGAATTCGCCGAAACCTGGTTCGCCGAAAACGACCTTCGCTGGAAGCGCTCCTACCGCAAGAAGCTGCACGACATCTGGGAGAAGAAACTGCACCCGCAGTTCGGAGAGAAAAAGGTCAGCGACATCTCCAAACCCGAGATCCTCCAGTTCCGCGCAGAACTCGCCAAAGTACGCCGCGGAAAGGAGGAAGGCCTTTCACCCTCTCGGATCAACCAGATCATGAATCTGCTTGAACAATTGCTGGAGGAAGCCGCCGACCGATTCGACTTTAACACGCCCTTCAAGGGAATCAAGCCACTGCGGATCCCCCGCACCCAGGTCGATCCCTTTTCCCTCGAAGAGGTTCAGCAGTTCCTGGCAACCGTGCCTGCCGAGTGGCGCCCCTACTGGTTGGTGCGCTTTTTCACCGGCATGCGCACGAGCGAGGTCGATGGCTTGAAGTGGAAGTACGTGGACTTCGAGCGGCGGGAAATCATGGTGATGGAAACCCGTGTCGAAGGCGAAGAGGACACGCCAAAGACTGACGGGTCTCATCGCGCGATCCAGATGTCGGACATCGTCCATCAGGCGCTCCAGGAACAACACGCGACCAGCGCCGAGCGCAGCGAATATGTGTTCTGCACCCGCTACGGATATCCACTGACCTACCGCAACGTCAATAACCGGGTCTGGTATCCCACATTGGCCAAGGCGGGCCTCAAGCGCCGCAATCCTTACCAGACCCGCCATACCGCCGCGACCCTGTGGCTGGCCGCCGGCGAAAGCCCCGAGTGGATCGCGCGCCAGATGGGCCATTCCAACACCAAGATGCTGTTCACCACGTACTCCCGGTACGTGCCCAACCTCACGCGTCAGGACGGGTCCGCCATGGACCGCCTGCTCAAGTCCCGTTTCACCGACCACGCATGGAGGGCACAGGAATGACATACCTTGAACACACCAAGCCATTTCCACAGCAACCCGACCGCCTGGTGCTGAGAATGGCCTCCGCCCTCCACACCGCCTTTCAGATTCCCGAGGGTGTGGGTCTGTGTCAGCCCCTCGGGGCCCCGGACTGCGACAACAACCGGGAAGCCCTGGTGCACTGGGTTGAACAGCAGGTGGATCAACTGGACCCCGCAGTCTGGACCGCGATCATGAGCCAGTTGGTCCAGGAACTGGACGAGGTGCTCAGACGCGAGGAGAAACGGTCATGGCTATGAAAGTGAAAGACTTGATCCCGGTGCTCCAGCACCCGGACACGGACGTGGACGCCAGGTTCACCGGGCAGTTCGGGCTGGAAATCGTCAAGACATCCTTCGCGCAGAACGGCGAACTGTATGGTGCGGCCAACATGTACGACTTCACCGGCTCCGTCAGGGTCTATGCATTCGCCGAACACTGGGGTGGCAAGCTACCCCAGCCGCCGACGGAATCATTTCTGGCCATCCAGTTCAAGTTCGACCGGCACTTCAACATGGTGCCCGTGGCCTTGCCCATGAAATCGGAGACCATGCCGGCGCGTTCCAGCCTTGAACTGCTCCCGGCTCATCATGCCCCCAGCCCAGATGACCTTCCCAGACTGGTCGCCCTGGGAGAAGGTTTATCCTGCGAGGCCTATCGGGATTTCCTGGCATGCGTATTTTCCGATCCAGACTTCGCCCATGCGTTCCTCACGCTCCCCGCCGGGCACCGCTGCCACCATACAGAACCGGGTGGTTTGCTCAGGCACAGCCTGGAGGTAGCGGAAGGAATCCAGGGACTGAAACTCCAGATGCACCCCCTCAAGCGGGATGCGGGCATTCTGCTCGGCCTGTTCCACGATGTGGGCAAGGTACTTCTGGCCCAGGACCAGGCGCGGAAGCTCCCATGCCGGTTTAGCGATCATGAGGATCTGATCGAAGTTGTCCTGGACAATAGCCTGTCCATGCTCCGATGTCTGGATCCTGACGCCTACTGGGCCCTCTGGCAAGTGGTGCATGCCTACCAGACCAAAAGCCACTACGAGGCTCCACTGGCTAAAATGGTGGCCGCGCTGGATGGCGTCAGCGCCCAGCAGGATGCCGAAACCCGGGGGCGCGGCCGGTCCTCAGCTTGTAGTTACTGGGTGCCAGCGGGGCGTCGATATGATGGACGTGTCAGGTGGCACTGGTCGCCACCGTATGGCGATAATGTCATCGCTCCGTGATCAGAAATTCAGGGCGCACTGGTATGTGCGCCTGCCGCCTGATAGGCCTTGCCGCCATTAATTTTGTTTGGCAGGGCCTATCCCCTACCCTCCTCGCCGGCCCAGCCCGGACTCGATCAACCTCATGAGGGTCAGAGACGGTCTACCGGCCCGTCCATGAAGGCATGCGCACACTCACCGATACCACGGATGGCGAGGCGGTGCGCGCGCATCCCGTCCTGGGCGAAGACATGGGCCGCTCCGACGTGCGCAAGTACCTGCCCGGCAGACGCCGACGCAACCGATGATGAAGTCTCCTGGGACAAGCTCAAGTCCAATGACGAGATAAAGCCCCTGCGCGACAGGGATATTTCCTGGACCTGTGGCAATGGCGCGCCCATCGCAGCAACCCGGTGGTCTCGATATTCTTTACCTCTAAAACATATCAGTCCTTGAGCACTTCATGGACCTATCCATAATGGATGCATAAACGTTAAATCATGCATCACCTAAAGCCACCCATGATCACCCTATTGCGGGTTAAAACAGGCCATAAATCACATAAATAAATCCAACCTGAAAAGAATACGCAGCAACATTCATTAATTCACCCATCAAGGAAAACCCGGTACCTTTTCATCTGGCCAATGAACTGGCAGGATGAGGCCTCATAGGGAAAAGGACTGGAGGACTATAATGTTAAATCATTTTTTTCGTAAGAAAAGTTTAGTGCTCGCATTGAGCCTGTCAGGTGGCTTTCTGGCAGTCCCACATAGCGTTCATGCCCAGAGCATTTTCTCGGGGCCTTATCTTGGGGGATCGGCCGGGCTATTCTCGGATTTCAATGCAGACTTCGAGGAGTCCGACTCTTCTTCACAAGACACTATTCGCTTCGGCGCAGATGACATGCTTTCACGCTTCGACGTTCGCGCGGGATTCGGTCATGTGGTACCCGGCAGTCAGGTCTATTTTGGCGCGGAAGTCAGCTATACCGTCGCCAATGCGTTCGACGAGGAGATATTGTCAGCATCCGATAGCGAAGGGCGGACAACATTGGACCTTGAGGGAGATAAAGGCTTTGCCGTGAAGGCGAAACTGGGCTACGTGGCCACCCCCAGAACCCTGCTGTACTGGACGATGGGCTACCAGCAAAGAAACTATGAACTCACGGTGATAGGCCCAGATGGGAGAGGTTCTGACGATGAAGACTTCAGCGGAGTTGGATATGGTTTTGGAGCCCGATTTGCCTTATCCGACAATGTTCATCTGAGCGCTGAGGCCTTTCGCATCGATTACGGTTCCGAGTCCTGGATGGACGGCGACACGCGTCTGAAGATCGACCCCACCGAGACCCAGTTCGATGTGGGCCTGATCTATCGATTTGATCTATAGACGAAGCGGCGGAGCCAAAATCGCGGCTATCGGATGCGTGGGAGCTGGCCTGCCGGCGATTTCTGCGGTAACAGCGCCCTGGCCATGCTATGTGCACACCGCTTTCGCGGGCGAGGCCCGCTCCCACAAGGGCCAACCACCTGACCTCAATGCCCGGCACCGTGGGAGCTGGCCTTGCCGGCGATGCGCTGCGACAGCAGCATCCAGGCCATGCTTCCGATACCATCCAGAACACCGGTCTCGTAACAAAGGCTTTGGCTATTTCAATCAACTTGAATTCAGTTTAGTCTGGGAGAGGCTTTCAACTAGGCAGCCAGCATGGACAAGAATCGGTTACGCGAGCGTGCCCGGGCCATACTACGCGACAATGTATGGAAGGATATCGACGTGGAGATCGAGCGGGGCGAAGTCAATCTGGGCCACCTCATGGAAGAATTGCATACCTACCACGCTGAACTTCTCCTGCAGTCTGAAGCCCTGGAAGAAGGGGAACGAGTTACTCAACGTGCGCTGACGCGGTTCAATCGCCTCTATCAGGGCCTCCCATACCCCACCTTTGTGATCAACCAACGTGGCCATGTACGAGAGGCCAATGGCGCCGCACTGACGTTGCTGGCGATGGATCAGCAACTATTTCAGCATCTGGCACTACCCGATCATCGCAGTGAACTGGAAAAGGCGCTGGACGAGGCTGCCCGCGAAGGGTCCGCTGAACGCCGTGAGATCCCACTGCGCGGTGCCGGCGGGCGGCGGCTGATCGCCGACCTCAAGCTCATCCGCATCCCGGGTACCTACGATGAAGACACAGAGTTCGTCTGCAGTGTGGTGGACCAGACCGCCGCCGTGGAGCAGCGGCAGGCCCTGGAGGATCTGAACCAGCGGCTGCGTGAAGAGCAGGAGCGCTATCGGATCCTGGCGCAGTTCTCACCCGACTGGGATTACTGGCTGGGTGAGGACAACCGTTACTGCTATGTGTCACCCGCCTGCGAACAGATCACCGGTTATCCCGCGCAGGCCTTTCTGGACGATCCGGACCTCATGTTGCGCATCATCCATCCGGATGATCGGGCGGTGTATGAAGGACATCTGCACGCGGGCAGTGAGGACAGCCACGCGCTACTGCATTTTCGCATCATCACGCCGTCAGACGATGTCCGTTGGATCGAGCACGACTGCCGCGCCGTCCGGGATGCGTCGGGCCGCTACCGGGGGCACCGCGGCACCAATCGGGACATCACCGCGCGCCACGAGGCGGAGGAGGCGCTGCAGCGCAATGAAGCGGCCCTGACTCAGCTACTGGATAACGTGCCCGAGATTGCCATCCAGGGGTACCGGCCAGATGGGACGGTAACCTACTGGAATCCCGCCAGTGAGCACCTCTATGGCTATTCCATCGATGAGGCGCTGGGCGCCAACCTGGCCGATCTCATCATTGCTCCGGAGGATCACGAGGCCTTTTTCCAGGGCATGCGGGACGTGCGCGAGGGGGAGCACCTACCCACCTCGGAGATGCTGATCCTGCGGCATCGAGAAGGGCACACCCTCAAGGTACTCACCTGCCATGTGGTCGTGCAGCATGCTGAGGACAATCTGAGTCTGTACGCCATGGATGTGGATCTCACGACCCGACTCAGGGACCAGGAATGGCTATGGGAGGCGGTTCAGGGCGGCAACGTGGGCTTGTTCGAGTGGCGGCCAGATGGGGATGTTTTTCTCTCGCCCGAACTCAAGGCGCAACTGGGCTACCAGGATCATGAACTGGAGGATGACCTGGAAGTTTGGCGATCCTTGATCCACCCGCACGAGCGCGATGAGGCCATTCGCCGGTTCGAGCAGTACACTCGCCAACCCCAAGGGCGATTCCACCTTGAAGTGCGCATGCATCATCAGACGGGCCAGTGGCGATGGATCCTGCATCAAGCCTCCCCCGTCCATGGCCCGGGGGGACATCTGCGCAAGATCCTGGGTTCCACCCTGGACGTCACGGAGCGCAAGCTGGCCGAGGAACAAAGCGAGCGACTGGCCTACGCCGTAGAGCAAAGCCCCGGTGTCGCGATGCTCACCGACACCGATGGCGTGGTCGAGTACGTGAACCAGCGTTTCTGTGACATCACCGGGTTCTCCCGCGAGGAGGTGCTCGGACAGCGACCCGGCATGCTGCGTTACGGCGAAAAGAACGTCGAGAGGTACGAAGCACTCTGGGCAACGATCCGCAGCGGCAAAACCTGGGAGGGCGAGTTCAACAATCGCACCCGCTCGGGCGAGCCTTACTGGGAGCAGGCGCGGATTTCACCAATCCGCAATGCCCGTGAGGAGGTCACGCATTACATCAAGCTGGCGGAGGACATCTCCGACAAGCGCGCCCTGACCAAGCGCCTGGAGTATCTGGCCTTCCATGACCCGCTGACAGGCTTGCCCAATCGCAACGTCATGCTGGACAGGATCGGTCAGGCCATTGCCCAGGCCCGACGGGATCGGCATACCGTGGCCGTGGTGTTTATTGACCTGGATGACTTCAAGGTGGTCAACGATTCACTGGGCCATGCCCAGGGCGATCAACTGCTGATTCACATCGCGGAGCGTCTGCGCACCCTGGTGCGCGAGGAAGACACCGTGGCCCGCTTCGGCGGTGATGAGTTCATCCTGCTGCTGTCCAGCCTCACGCATGCGGAGGATGTGATCCCGGTAATCGACAAGCTCCAGGCAAAACTAAGCCAGCCCATATCACTACTTTCCAACCAGATCTGTATGACCGTGAGCATGGGTGTTGCCGTCTTTCCTGGTGATAGTGATCGCCCCGAAGAATTGGTACGTCATGCCGACGCGGCCATGTATCGCGCCAAGGCCGAGGGGCGACGCTGCTACCACTTTTACACCCAGGAAATGGACGCGGCACTGCAGGAACGCATGGAACTGGACCAGGCCATGCGCCAGGCGCTGGAGCGAGACGAATTCCATCTGGTGTATCAACCCCGGGTGGAACTGGTCACCGGGCGCACCCTCAGCCTGGAAGCCCTGGTGCGTTGGCATCACCCCCAATGGGGCATCATCTCACCAGGTCGTTTCATTCCCCTGGCGGAGGAGACAGGATTCATCCTCTCGCTGGGGCCGACGATCCTGCGGCAGGTGTGCGAGCAGATTCGCCACTGGAAGGTCCGGGGTGTTCCGACGGTGCCCGTGGCGGTCAACCTGTCGGCGCGTGAGTTCCGGGAGCCCGGCGTTGTCGAACGCATCCTCACCGTGTTGGCCGAAACCGGCCTGGACGCCAACGATCTTGAAATCGAGGTCACCGAAAGCGCGGCCATGAGTTCCATTGAGCAAACCATACACACACTCACCGAACTCAATGCTCGTGGGGTGCGCATATCCATTGACGACTTTGGCACCGCCTACTCTTCCTTGAACTACCTCAAGCGCCTGCCCGTGTACGCCATCAAGATCGATCGGTCCTTCGTCTCCGACATGGAGGAAGACCCCGCCCATCACCCCGAGGATGCCGCCATCATCCGGGCCATCATCGGACTGGGCGAGACCCTGGGCATGAACGTCATTGCCGAAGGTATTGAAAACATCGTGCAACGGGACTTCCTGCTCGACCATGGCTGCATGCAGGGACAGGGCTATCTGTTCAGCCGACCGATGCCAGCCGAAGACATGGAGCGCTCCCTGATTGTTAAAAAAATATTCGACGCCGGCGCCTCCTGAACCAGAGTGCCTGTGCATCGATCCATATTGGAGATAAAAGGCTCGAGCCCTGGGGTACCTGCTACGGATCATCCACCCACATCAATCCCTGCGAAGCCAGCCAGTGCTCACTGACAACGGGCGTGTCATCAGAGATCTCCACCCACTGAGCATCCACAGCAATGGTATGACGGTCCGCCATGATCAACAGCAGGCCACCATCATCTTGAGCGACCGAGTTATTGTCAAATCTGGTGTACGGCGGTCAGGCGGCCTTCCTGTCTGACTGATCGATTACTTGCTCTCCGTCCTGGAACTTGACGTTGTTGACGACCAGTTCCAGTTTCTGGAAATGCTTGATGCGTCTCCAGCGCTTCTGGGCACTCTGGAGCAGCTTGAATACCATCGCCAATGTCGTCGCCCGGGATCCGCAGCTCCGGCTGCGCTTGGTCCGCAGGCGAACCGTGGAGAAGGTCGATTCCACCGGGTTGGTGGTTCGGATGTGCACCCAATGCTCCGCAGGGTAATCGTAAAATGCCAGCAGCTCATCCCGATCCTTTGCCAGGCAGGCCATCGCCTTGGGGTACTTGGCCTCGAAGCATTTCAGGGTGCGATCAAAGGCCTGGTGAGCCATTTCTCGGGTCTGCGCCATCCAGATTTCCTGGAGATCGGACTTGACCTTGGGCTGCACCGACTTGGGCAGCTTGTTGAGCACATTCGCTGTCTTGTGGACCCAGCAGCGCTGATGGTCCGTCTGTGGATAGATCTTGCTCAGCGCTGCCCAGAAACCCATGGCACCGTCGCCCACAGCCAACTTGGGGCCGGTGGTGAGGCCGCGCTCCCGCAAGTGGGTCAGCAGCGCCTCCCAGCTATCCGCCGACTCACGGAAGCCATCCTCGACAGCCACCAGCTCCTTGCGGCCATGCTCCGTGACCCCGATGATCACCAGCAGGCACAAGCGGTCATCCATGCGCACCTTGCTGTAGATGCCGTCAGCCCACCAGTAGACGTAGCGGCGGTCTGACAGGTCCTGCTGCCGCCACGCTGTGTGCTCATCCTCCCACTGCTTCTTGAGCCGTGAAACCGTGTTGGCCGAGAGCCCCTTGGCCTTCTCACCCAGCAATGCCCTCAGGGCCTCCTGGTAGTCCCCGGTGGAGACCCCCTTCAGGTAGAGCCAGGGGATCAACTCCTCAACGCTGCGAGCCCGCTTCAGGTAGGGCGGCAGCAGACTGCTGTTGAAGCAGGCGCCACCGCCACTGCGGTCACGCACCTTGGGCACCTGGACGCTGACATCACCGATCCCGGTCTGCACCGTGCGCTCGGGCAGGTAGCCATTGCGAACCACCGCCTGGCGCCCATCGTCGAGGCGCTGCTCGGCATACTGCGCCAGGAAAGTGGCCAGTTCGGCCTCGACCGCCTGGGCAATCAGGTCGCGGGCACCCTGGCGCAGCAGCTCGTGCAGCGGATCCGTGGCCTGCGGTTCTGGTTGTGAAACAGCTTGAAGGGTAGACTTGGTCATGGCGTATCCGCTTTTGTTGATTGAGATCTTGGTCGTGATCAATCAACAGGATACGCCACCTTCACTTCCTCCCCCCATACACCAGATCTGAGCTTAACTCTGAGCGACCACACCCAGCACCTGATTCACCCACCAGACGGGCACCATACCCTCGGGCGGCGGCTCAGCGGCCTGTGCCAGCGAAAGCACAAGCAACACGCCACAAACCCCGGTTGCCAACCTGCCCCGACGGTGCCATTGCAGCCATGAGCGCACCAGATGACGTCGATGATCCGGCACACCCCCCCCATGCGCGCGCTGCAAATGGGCGTTGAGACAAACCTGTGCCACACGATATCTCCTGAGATCAGTGATACAACGCCAGCCGGGTCAGGCGGCGCAAGGGCGATCGTTCCAGAACATTGAAAGCGAATTTCTTGCACATGGCATTGCACATATCCGGATGGCCTGCGTACCAGGCCTGAAAAGCCGGCAAGACCACCCGATGGATGAACTGCGCCCAGCGCTCCCCCACCCATGCGGCGTCGCAACGTTCGAGCTGCCGCTCACCAGCCTGAACCAGGCAGTGGTATCGATAGGGATTGAGCTTGAGTGTCCATAGCGCATGCTTCAGGCCTGCCTCGTCGGCCACGCGCAAGTAATCCCGATCCGGTTCACCGAGTTCCGAATAGGCCGCCTCGAAGCCGCCAATGAAGGGAATCCGGGCCTGCCAGGCCGTCTGCAATGGTCGCGAGGACCAGCGGGGATGATCGCGCCCATCCAGGCCATGAACGCCGAGCAGCACGTCCACACACCCCAGATCGTGACCATGCTCCGACTGCGACCGATCGGCCAGTCTCAGGCCCATATCCCCGAGGATGCACCGCAAGCGGTCAATGGGAATGCCGTTCTCTTCAGCGGGCAGCGCCAGGCCCACGTTAAACACCTGAGCGCGCCCCCTCTCGCGCGGCCCCACCCCAGGCGGGGTAAACGGCAGGATCACATGCGCGCCCTGCCCTCCTTGAGCAGCGTGATGCACCACCTCCAGTTGCGCATAGGGGAAGGCGACATCCTCACCCCTCACCGCCACCACGAACCACTGCCCGGGCACATAACCGCGCCACTGGCGCAAGCGACGCGCAGTCATCACATTGATGGCATCCTGGCGAGGCTCATTGGATAGGTTCACCGTGTAGAGACTGCGGCCCATCCAGTAATAGGCAGGCCAGATCCAGGGATCCCTGGACATGATCGCGTCCCCCTGATCCCAGGAAAGATGCCGCCATTGCGCCAGCTCACCAGGTGGCAGGGGCGCGTCCGTCACGAAGTTGATCAGGGGCTCACCGGTCACGTCACAACACCGGACTGTGTAGGTTGGTTTCGCTCACGCATACCTCCCAAGACAGGGAGCGATGCCATGATGACCTCGATCGCAACGGCCATGCAGGACAATGCTGTCGTGAATATTTAACGCTTCTCTAAAATTTACCCCGGTTTTCGGGCCGAGATGGAAGGAAAGAAACCACATTGAACCAATACAGGCGCCACAAGCGCGCCTCCCCTCCATTTCGGATATTTACAATATCGGATATTGGCAAAGTGGCGGGTCAAACAGCTATGGCGTGGCGGTCCACCTGGGTGCGGGTGCCCCGGCCCAGGCAGTTGAGCAGCACGATCACTCGCTCCTCACTGTTCTGGGCCTGGAAGATTGCCTCCATGCCAGCCAGAGGGCCTGCAGTGATCATCACCCTCTGTCCCGGTTGCAAGGGGGCAAGGTTCAAATGATGGCAGCCAGTTTGCGGGTCTTCTCGCTTACGCAGTGCTTCGATCAACTCCCCAGCCACAGGTACGCATTCCCCGCCAAAACGCACCAGGTGGCTCACTCCTCGCGTGGAACGAACAGGGGCCAGAGACTGTTCACCGTAACTGGGGGACACAAATAGATATCGCGGGAACAGCGGCTCCTCCAGCTCAGAGATGCGCCGCGATCGGCGGGCCCGACGTCTCAGCCGTGGCAGGTAGACGGCATACTCCTGTTCCTCCAGGCCTTTCGCAGCCTGCATCTCTTTTCTTGGCTTGCAAAACACCAAATACCAATGATCACGCATGATTGAATTCTCGACTGCAAGAAATCCCACCAAAGGGGTGCCACTACATACCCAGGCAGGACGGTGAGGCCCGATCCTCAAAGGCTCGCAACACTTGCGAGAGATTTTTTTTCGGCACCACCGGCCGCAGGCCCTCGTGAAGATCCATCTCCTGCATGCGCAAGTTGATATGCGACAGTCTTTGGATGGCACGGGAAGACAGCAACTCGCGCCGCAGGCGAGTCAGCGCAGCTCCCCGCATGAAGGCTTCGAGCACCGCATCACTGTCGGATGGATGCAGCAGCAAATCATCAACGTGCTTGGCGAACAGACGTTTGAGAGCGGCCAGGTCAGTGGCCCCAGTCATCCCGATGATGGCCGGCGGTACCGAGCCTTTTCGCTTGACGGCCTGCCTCACCGCATCGACGAAGCAGAAGCCTCCGGACTCATCATGCGTGGTATCGATCAGGATGCAGTCCACCGACATACGAGCCTCTATCTGCTTCCGTGCCGTGGCAGGATCGGAATCCTGCCACACGGTTACACCACGTTTCCTCAGGGTGCCCGATATCCGGGAGTCAGATGACTGCCCCAGCATCACCATCCAGCACTGGAGGGGCGCCACTGCGCCACGCGGTGATGAGCAACGGGGCGATGAATGGATTGCATCTGGGGCGTGTCGTTTCATGGTCCAATCCTTGTCATGACCCCATCCGCACATCTCAACGCCACGGACAGGCATCGCATGGGTGATGTGGGTCGCGTTCGATGGCTTATCCACTTCACACCTTAACTGCATATGAGCTGGCTTCAGAGGCATCAGGCGATCTGACTGATCCGTTTTGGATGCAGTTTACCTTCAATTCGGACAATGCCCCGGTACAACAACACCATGGATCAGGACAACATGCAGATTCACACCAACAGAGTGCATGCTGCATGAACTCACCGCTTTTGCTTCGTCGCCCCGGCCTGGCCCGGCTGCTGCTCTGGTCGCTGTGTGCCGCCCTGGTAGCCACCCCTACCTGGGCGCAAGCGTCTTCCACGCAAGGCACCATCACCGATCAGCAATTTCTGGATTACCTCAGACAACTGGCGATAGCCTCCCCTGCAGCGACCCCGCAAGCTGCACAGTTTGGCGTCATTTCCGGCTTTGGCCTGCCCCACGGTACGGCCTTTGCCTCGGGGGTACTCACCGACCGACGTGAGCGTCGCGCGCAACGGGATTACGATGGCTCGGCGAGCTTGGGCGTGGGCTTTGGCAATGCACGCGAAGCCGTGGGGGTCGATATCACCCTGGGGATCATCAGCACCACCCCCTCCGAATTCGCCGAGGATGGCAACCTCAACCTGAAGATGCATCGGCAACTGCCGGGCCTCATGCCGGGCGGCGTGTCCTCTGTGGCCGTGGGTGTGGGCAACCTGGTGCGCTGGGGCGATGCCCAAGAGGTAGACCAGAACCGTTACGTATCCGGTAGCACACTGTTACCCCTGACCACGAGCGGGGGTCGAGCTCTGCCCGTGATGCTGAGCGCAGGGCATGGCACGGCTATCAGCGATCTGGGGCGGGAAGCCGACAGCTTTTTCGGAGCGGGTGTGGGGCTCACGACCCGCTTCTCCGCCTCAGCTTCGTGGGCGGGAGATGAGTGGATCACGGGAGTGACCTGGCTGGAGAGGGACCTGAACATGCAGGTCACCCTGGCCATGGGGGATGCCACCGATCGTCTGGGCGAGGGTCGTCGTTATATCCTGGCCGTGGCTTTCGTATTCGACGACGTCTTCTCCCGCTGGGGGCGCTGAGCCCCCATGGGGCACCCGATCAACGGGTGCCCTGAGCGGATTCAATATCAGTAAGCAGACTTTCCAGCGACTGGTGTAGCTCACTGCCATGGTGTGGCTGACCCAGCGCCTGTTCCACCCAGTGTGCCGCTTGCTCGAGTTGCACACTGTCCAGCTGTTCCAGTGAGAAGTTGCGTATCACCGGAGGCAGCCCCACAGAAGCACCCTCCACCGTCTCAGCGTCACCCGCAGGGTCGGATGTGGCATCCGGCGGGGTCGGAGCAGGCGGCCCCATGACATCAGGCGTCACCAAAGGGGGCGGCGCCGGCGGGCCTGGAACCACGATGGACTCCGGTGGAACCACCGGAACCTGCCCACTCCAGGCTGGACCGCCGGAGAGTATGGCCAGCGCGCCCAGCGCAGCCCAAGGCAGACGTCCACGCCCGGTGGCCACCGCTGCCAGGATACCGTTCTCCGCATTGTCATCACTATATCGCATGACTCAAAGCACCTCGGATGGCGTAACCACCTCATCCCACAAGCAGACACCACCAACACACTGATTGGCGCTGTCCATCGCATCGGCGCCCCCCCCGCCGCTGGACAGATCCAGCTCGTGGAACTGCCCATCTTCGCCCTCAACCAGTAACGGTTCTGCCTCGGGAGACTCCATGGTATCCATCAAGGCCGCCATGAAGGCCTCGCCACCCATTGGCGATGTCAGAAGGAATCCGATACCCTCACCCAGCTCGATGTTGAGTCCACCCTCCTCAAAATCGCGGGCGACCACATCCATATCCCAACCAGCAAATGTATTGCCTTCGGGGACCCTGACCGCAGCATCGAACTCACCGTAGCCATCCAGGAAGTCGCGGCGAATATCCAGACCCAGTTGCTGAATACCCTCACCAGCATCGGCCCAGGCAGTGAGCAGGTTCTCCGACAGATTCACCTCCCCTGACAGACCGCCAGACAAGGCGATGCCCTGGATCACACCATCGTATTCACTACTCATGGCGCCAAGCCCGGCCAGCTGATCCCGCACCGCCTGGCTCGATCCGGACCAGGTGAGCTGATTGCCTTCCAGCACCAGGTCTTCAAGATTGCCACGCACTTCCACCAGGGAGACAATATCGCGAACGGAGTAAACCTGATCGACGGCACCAACGATCTGGTTATCCTTGATCACCAGATTCGTCGCGCTGTGCCCACCGTCCTCGTTGATGGAAACAGCAATGGCCCCGTTAAGGCCCGACTGGGCCCGCCCGGCCCCCAGGACCCCATCGGGGTCGGCGTTGACAAAGTCGCTGAACTGGTTGCCCTCGATCACGAAATTATCGAATCGGTAGGCGGTGTCGCCTTCGCCGTAGAGCTGGATACCACCGCTGTTGAAGGCACCCTCGTTGTTGACGATGCGCACATCCTCGTTCTGACCCTTGATCTCCATCCAGAAGTTACGACCGAAGAACAGGGCGTCCCCGCCCTCACCGCCGTAGCCATTATCCATATCCAGAAATTCAGCCAGCCCGTCAAAGTTGGCGCCGCCGGCATGGAGACCGTGATAAAAATAGTTATCCTCGATGTCCACGTCCTTCAGGGATGACAGATACAGATGCCCCGCACCCGGTCGCCAGAAGACATTGTCGGCGATGGCCGATTCCTCCAGACCGCCCAGATAGAGCGCCCCCCCCGTACCGCCCACCACGCCACCGAAAAGGTTCCCGGAAAGATTCCACCCGGAGGCCACCGGATCGCCGTTATAACTGCCCCCCATGAAGCTGGGAGCCTTATCGCCCGTGTAGCCAGTGACGTAGCTGTTGAGCAGACTGAAGTCATTCAGCCCAGCACCTTCACCTCCCAGCACCGCAGTATCCCAGGTGAGCGGACCATCGACATGATGCAGACGCAGCCCGTCCAGGGTGACATCCGGCGCGGCAATGGTCACCTTGCCGTTGATCCAGGCCTCCGACTCTCCACGAACACCATCCTCCACATCCACCAGGGGGTTACCCTCGGCATCGCGCGTGGACACACCCTGGTTGGGACCGAGCAGGGTGAGAGGCTTGTCGATGCGGACATCGCCGGTGTATTCACCCGACTGCAGTTGCAGTACGTCCCCAGCCTCGGCTGCGGCAATGGCCTCGGCCAGGTCCATGAAACCGGTACCCTGAGTTTCATTCACGATCAGGGCAATAGGATTCGGGCCAGTCACTTGACCGAAGTCGATCTTGTCCAACAGGCCCTGCAGCAGGCGCAGTTGAGCCTCAACAAGACCTTGCGTGTCGAAAGCCACGGAGCCCGCCTCCACGGCGTCGCTGCTCAGCAGGGCCTCGATAGTCTCCACAGTGTCCTCAGCGGTCAGTGACAGATTCACCAGGCTGTCGAGATTGCCCACCTGGTCCGCCAGTACCTGACGCTGGGCGGCATCCATGTTGGAAGCGTCTGCAAGGATGGTTGCATCCGGGTTGGTCTGCTCTCCCAGTAGCCTGCTCAGCTGGTCGGGCGTTTGATCGGCAGTCACCCGCAGGGCCGCATCGGGGCCCAGTTCCAGACGTGCATCGGCAATGACCGCCTCAGCGGCCAGGCTGACAATCCCGGTTCCGGAAACCACAACCACGGCCGAACCCAGATTGCCCGTCCACTGCGGATTATCGCTGGAATCCAGCTCAGCCGTCACCGTGCTGCTATTCAACAGGGTGAGATCAGCGTCCAGGGCATCTTCCAGAGCCGTGACTCGGGTATGCCCCTCACCAAGGGTGCCCGCCCCTGGGATCTGGACGGTCGAGAGCACCACTGTCGTGCCGGCAGCGATGGAGAACCCGCCCTCTCCCAGAGATTGGGCCTCGCGCAGATCCAGTTCACTGTCCTGGCCCGTCACGCGCACCCGACCGGTTCCCGGCAGACTGCCAGTGAAGGCCACCGATGTGTCATCACCCAGGGCCAGACGCAGGGTACTATCGATCGTGGACAGGTCCGCCGCAGCCGCCTGTGCCAATGCCCCCACCTGCACCACGCCGCCCTGGATCTCGCGCCCATCGGCCTGATCCGCGGTCAGACTCAATTCCTGTCCATCAGCCACACCCAGAGTCAGGGCACCCAACTGACTGTCCGGCGAAATCACGACTGTGCCAATATTTTGGGCGGTGAACGTCTCCACCTGCACGCCGGTGAGATCCAGGGGCTCGCTGCTCAAACGGGACAGCGTCACGGTGGTATCTTGCCCTCCTTCGATCGCGCGACCATTGGCTTGCTGGCTGCCCAGGATCAGGGTCTGACCAGTCTCCAGAGACACAGCGGCCGGCCCCAGCAGGGTGGCCGAGTCGAGGCTCACCGTATCGGTGGCCAGGGTGGCAACCACCGTCGAACCGGACTCGACCTGAATGGCCTCAAAGTCCACTTCACTGCCGTCCAGTACCTGAATCTCCAGCCGACCACCCGCGTCCACCTCAATGTACCGTTCATCCGCCTGGGCCGCCGTGATCACCAGAGTGGCATCGTCTTCAACCCCCAGGCGCAGCGCCGTACCCAGATCGGCACCGGCCAAATCCAGACGATCCCCCTCCTCCACGTTGATCGAGAGGTTTTCCACAGAAATGGCCGACAGATCAGCCGTTAATGTTCCTCGGGCCCCGGTCAGCTCAGCCTCACCGGGGCCTGCGATCCGGGCAGCGTCAGCCAGTTCAACTGGCAGATCCAGACTGACACCCTCGTTCACCCAAAGGTAGAAGTCACCAGTCTCCAGCGACGTCACGTTACCCAGGCCTCCCAAGGAGAGCCCTTCGCGAAGGTGGATGGCATCGCCCAGGCGCAGCGTGGTCACCTGGTCACTGCCATCCCATTCGTCGCGAATGGCACCAACCAACTCCTGGAGTTGCCCAAAGGTAAAGACCGTCATCTCCGGGCTGAACTCGGCCTCCTGATCAAAGCCTTCCACCAGCGTTTCGCCAAGCTGTATCCGAACGGGTGAGCCTTCCTTGGGCAGGGTAAGGCGCCCGTTGTCCACATCTTCTGTGGTGAGATCCGTGAACTCAATGGTAGGAGGACGCAATCCACCCGGCTGGAAATTATCACCGAATGCCTGCAGGTCGATCCTTGTGTCGTCGGTCGACTCACCCACCACGCGCAGAGTGCCCGACCCAGACAGGCTACCGAGAAGCTCATCATCCCGCTGGTTTAGACGGGCTTCAAAGTCATCCAGAGAAAACTCCAGGGCCGAGTTGATATTAAAGCGGCTGAGTGAACCCCCGTCCTCCTCATTCACCACCAAGTCGGCATCATTCAGGGAGACCTCCCCACCACGGGCCTCAATGGTGTTGTCACCCGCACCAAAATTGATAACGCTGCCTTCAGTCAGGCTCAACCGGGCACCGTCGGGGGCGTCGTCACCAAACTCGAAAATCACACGGTCCGGTTCATTGCCCAAGGTGATATCAACAGCGAGTTCTGCCTCGAGATTGTCCGCGTCCACCCACTGTGATAGATCAATGATCAACGTTGTCGCTTCATCGGTGGCGCCCTTGAAGCCTTCGCCTTCGCTGAGTTGAGCCATCTGGGATGCACTCAGCACAAACCTGATCCCGCCCGGCAGCGACAGCTGGCTCACATCATCTGCCAACTCGGCCGAGCGTATATCCACCGTGGCGATCTCGATGGCGAGCTGCTGCAGCGCATCCTCTGTCAGATCATCGGCGGAGAGCGTGCCGGTCAGGCTCAAAGTACCCTCACCCGCGATGGTCACTTCCGGGGACATCTGATCGAATGCCAAGATCAGAGTCTGGCCATCCGCCACGGTGATATCAGCCACCTTGGCAAACCGCACCTGGATTGCCATCAAACTCGCGGATCCCATGCCCATCGTGTTGATGATGACACTCGAGTCGGCCACGGCATCGCTGGACAACAAGGAGCTGATCAAATCGGCAGTGCTGTTGGCTTGAGTCAAGCTAAGGTTGGTGATGCCCGCGGCTTCCACCTTGTCCAGATGCTGAGCCAAGGCTTCCAGGCGGCCAAGATTCATGCTGGCGGCATCCACTGTGACGCTCTCAGCGGCCACCGATTCACTAGCCAGCAGGGTATTGATCAGAGTGGATGTGCTATTGGCCTGGGTCAGCGCCAGGTTATCAAGACTCTCCACCCGAGCCAGCTCACCTGCCAAGGTATCCAGCTGATCCCTGTCCATGCCGGTGGCATCGATCTGGACCTGCGCCTGATCACCAGCACGGGCCAACAGTGACTGCATCTGACCCGCTGACTGTTCCTGAGTCAACGTCAGCGTGCCACTGATGCCCGCATCCACCACCCTGGCAATAGCATCCGCCACAGCGTTGAGCTGTTCGGCGCCCATGTCGCTGGCGTTCACCACCACCGAGCTTTCAGCCACAGCGTCGCTGCCCAGCAGGGCCTCAATGTCTCCGGCTGCGTCATCAGCACTCAAGGAGAGGTTGTCCACGCTGTTCAGCTTCGCAGCCTGATCGGCCAGCACCTGGCGCTGGCCAGCCTCCATACCCTGTGCATCCACGTCGACCAGGGCATCCGCCGCCAGGGCCTCACCGAGCAGGGCACTGAGCTGCGTCGCATCCTGGGCAGTGCCCAACGTCAGCGTGCCACTGATGCCCGCATCCACCACCTTGGCAATGCGATCCGCCACGGCGTTCAACTGATCGGCGTCCATGCCGGTCGCGTCCACCGTGAACGTGCCATCCTCCGCCGCTTCCAGGCGTGACCTGATGGTGTCCGCGTCGTCTGCTGCGGTCAGCTTCAGATCCGGTTCCGGGGCCGGATCACGGCTGCTTGAAGAACTGGACTTAACCGCCGCAATACCCGCCACCGCGCCCAGCACACCCAAGGCCACATAAGCAGGGTCAATCTCATCCGGTTGCCATGCGGTGCCCGGCTCCGGCCACAGGCCCAGGGCTTCCAGCCCCGCCTGACCCACAAGGGGCTCCCCATCCGCCCACTCCACCTGATCGGGCATCAGGGTGTAAAAATCACCATCTTCCATGATCACGCTCACCGAACCGTCCGGATGAGTCACGAAATTCTGCACCCCCGGCAGATCACCCAACGCCACCGGCTCCTCTGCCAACGCGCCCTCGTCCACAACCTCCGCTGCCGAGTCATCCACCCAAATCAATCCCTGCGACGCCAGCCAGTGCTCGCTCACAAAGGGCATGTCATCGGAGATATCCACCCACTGCGCATCAACCACAATGGTACTGCGGTCCTCCATGAGCAGCAGCAGCCCCCCATCCTCGCGGGCCACCACATCCAGTAAGTCCTTCAGCCGCCAGGCAGGCACCATGCTCTCGGGCGACGACTCAGCGGCTTGGGCCAGCAACGGTGCCAGCAGCACGCCATGCATCCCGGCCGCCAATGCACCCTGACGGTGTCGCCGCAACCACTGGCGCACAAGGCGAAGGCGATGATCGGACACACCCTCCCCGGATACCCCCTGATCAGACCCGGTGTGCAGATTCTGCAACATAGCGTTACGACAAGTGGGTGCCATGGGATATCTCCTTTAATCTGTGATGCAGGGGCGCGCGGATCGCGTCACCGTCATGATCCGGGCGGGCGCGCATCCGGTGGCGGTGTGCCCCCCCGTTGCTGTGTCCGGGAACGCCAGAGCCATTCGGAAAGATTGACAAGCCGGTCCTTTTCTTCGGCGGAAAGCCGGCCTTGCCGTCGGTAGGCCTCGATCAGGGCAAACACCTGCTCGAAACCATTGACTCGCTCGGGCGAGACCCCGCGCAAGGCAAAAATGGCCTGATCATCAGCCCTGGAATCGAATCGCGCGTGATCAAAGATCACCTGCCACCGTCCATGGTCACCGGGCAATAGCCGACAAGGCACACGGCTGGACTGCCAATGCTCGAATAGAGACGCAGGGACGAGCCCCGCGCCCACCAATTCCTCACATGTCCCAATAAACACGGTGTAGGCGCCATACTTCCCCTTCAGCCCACATTTCGTTTCGATCACACACGCCTCCCGCAACAAGAGCAACGTCACGCTGACATTAATGCACCGACTATGGCTGGCGACGCTGTCCAAGATTTTTGTTTGATGATCGAAATTTACCTCTCATCAAAGGTCGACATGGAAGGAAAGAAACCACATTGAACCAATACAGGCTCGACAAGCCCACCTACAAAGTCCATTTCGGATGCTTCCCCCCTACCTCAGGAGACTCCAGGTCTCAAAGGGGAGATACAATTCACACTTCTTTTGTGTGTCTCCGTCAAAGGCTAACTGTGTCCTCCCATGCAATTTGCAGAATCGCGGGTCTGTTGACCCTGTTCATGCTTCCGATATTCCTATCGGGCTGCACTGTCATACCTGGCATGTCGATGCCCACACCGGACCAGTTGGAACGCTCAAGTGGGCCCGAGGGCATTTACCAGACCCGAACCGGGCTGGACGTCAAGCTCATCGCCATCACCCCCAAGCTCACCACGCGCCAGAGTCAGGATCTGACGGATCACCCCATGGCTCCACTGCCCCTGGCGTCGTCCGCGGCGCTGCGTGGTGACTATCGCATCGCCCCGCGCGATGAGCTGGAGATCACCGTCTGGGGGCACGAGGAATTACAGCTGATCGATCGCGAACATCAGCCACGCCATGTGGTCGCCGATGATGGCACAATCTTTTTCCCCTATGCCGGGCGTGTGGAGGTGGGTGGTTTAACCGCACGGGACGCACAGCAAAGGCTCACCAAAGAGCTCTCCCAAGTCTTCGCCCAACCCCAGGTGGATGTACGAATAGTCCGCTTCCGCGGCCGTTCGGTGCAGGTGCTGGGGGAAGTGGAAACTCCGGGCAAGGTCTTTATTGCTGATCAACCCCTCACCGTGGTGGACGCCATTAGTCAAGCCGGCGGACCCTCCGATAACGCGGATCTTCGCCGCGTTCTGCTATCCCGTGATGATGGCAACCACACCATTGATATTCTGGCCAGCGTGGGGCGTGCAAAACTCATCAACAGCCTGGTGCTGGAGGAGTCGGACCTCGTTTATGTGCCGGATAACAGGGGCTCGCGTGTCTACGTGCTTGGTGAATCGGCCCGCGCCGCCAGCCTGCCCATGCCCCGTGCAGGCCTCACCCTCACCCAGGCCCTTGCCGAAGCCAGCGGTCTGAACCCATCCACGGCCCAGGCCCGCAGCGTGTACGTTCTGCGCGGCAATACAAACCAGCCCAAGGTCTACTACCTGGATCTGCGCCGGGCCGACGGTCTGCTGCTGGGCGACCGCTTTGCCCTGGCGGAACGTGATGTGGTTTACGTGGATGCAGCACCGATCACCCGCTGGAACCGCTTTATCAACCAGTTGCTGCCCTCGCTCGTCATTCTGCGCGAAGCCGACAGAGGCCCCCTCAATTTGGGCACCAACTAGTGCCTGCCCATCATCGAGCCCACTAGCACACCATGCCCTTTCAAATGGATGATTCGTCACAGCCCCAGGAAAACCGGGGCGCGGTCAACGCAACGGCCGCAAGCCACACTAACGATGACGGCGATACCATCGACCTGAGCCAGATTGGGGATTTTCTGCTCCGAGGAAAGTGGCTCATCCTCGGTGGCCTCCTGGCTGGCGTCCTGGTGGGTGGTTTCATGTCGTGGCAAAGCCTGCCCCGCTACGAGTCCAGCACCTTACTGCAGGTGGAACTCAAGTCCCCCATGTTCGCGCTCCAGATGGATACGGAATTCGTATCCGAGTCCCGGGGCATCCCCACCGAGGTGGAAATCATGCAGTCGCGCATGGTGCTGGGCCGTGTGGTGCGCGAACTTCAGCTAGAGGTGGTCACCCGCCCACTCCCGGCGCCACTTCTGGGACGCCCGCTGGCTGCCGAGAGCCCACTGGTGTCAATGCCGGGCCTGGGCCCATGGCTTGCGCCCTACGCAGGTTACAAAGCCTCGGTGGAGGTGGCCACCCTCGAATTTGAAGGCTTCTGGAGTGAGCAGGCCGTGATCATTGAAAACCTCGGTGACCAGCGCTTCGCCGTATGGACGGCCGACGGCGAAACCCGGCTCGGAGAGGGTCAGGTGGATGAACGCCTGATCCTGCATCATGAGGATGGCCAACTCAGCCTGCGCCTGCATGAACTGCAGGCCACGCCGGGGGCGCGGTTTCAGTTACGACGCCGATCCGAACTGGCCGCCATCTCTGACCTGCGCAGTCGCATGAGCGCGGGAGAGCAAGGGCGCCAGACGGGCCTTGTCAGGCTCTCAATGAGCGCCGAATCTCCGCAAGCAGCGGCGCAAATGGCCAATGCCATCGCCAACGCCTATCAGCGTCAGCATGTGGAACGGCGCTCGGAGCAGGCGCGCGCCACCCTCGCCTTTCTGGAGCAGCAGATTCCCGGCCTGCGCCAGGACGTGGAACAGTCTGAACAGTCTCTGGTCGATTTCTTGCGTAAAGAGGGCACGGTGGACCTGGACCGGGATGCCTCCCGCGTGCTGAACCGGCTGGTGGAACTGGACACCCGCCTCACGGAATTGAGCGCCGAACGGGAAGAGTTGCTGTTGCGTCTCACGCCCGAGCATCCCCAGGCGCAGGCCCTGGACAGGCAGATGCAGCGCCTGCGGGAAGAACGGGACCGGATCGAACGGGATGTGGGCCGCATGCCGGCCACGCAACAGGAGCTGCTGGCCTTGCGCCGTGAAAACCAGGCGGCCACCGAAATCTACGTGAATTTCCTCAATACTGCCCAGGAACTGGAGATCGCCCAGGCGGGCATCGTCGGCTCCGTGCGCATCATTGACCCAGCCGTGGCGGAAAACCGCACGGTGGGGGCAGGTGCCCAGCGCACCAGCTTGATTGCCGGGATACTGGGCGGGATACTCGGCGTGGGCCTGGCATTCTGGTTCCATGCGGCAGGCCGCCGCGTGTACGAGCCCGACTCCCTGGAGCACCACACCGGGTTACCGGTGCACGGTGTGGTGCCCTTCAGCCCATTGCAGCGGCGGCTGAGCCGCGAGGCCCGCGGCGGCGGAAAGATCCCCGTATTGATTGAGGTCAGCGACGACGACGCGGCCGCGGAGGCCATGCGCAGTCTGAGCACCAGTCTGCGCATGGCCCGCCAGCCGGACGCTCAAAGCCACGTCATCCTGGTGACCGGCCCCAGGCCTGCCGTAGGCAAATCCTTCATTGCCATCAACCTGGGAGCCGTGCTGTCACAGGGCGGGGCGCGGGTGCTGGTGATCGATGCGGACATCCGTCGCCAATCACTGGATCCCTACCTGCCCGAAGATCACCGCGCCGTGGGTCTCACGGAGTATCTCTCCGGGAGTGCGTCCTCCGATGAAACCATCATCAACCTGGGAGACACTCAAGGACTGCTGCATGTCATGGGCGCAGGCCACCTGCGCACCCGGGCCTTCACCATGATGTCGAGTCCCCGTTTCGATACCCTGATGGAAGAATGTCGGGGGCGCTACGACTACGTGCTCATCGACACCCCCCCTGCCCTCATGTTCGCCGATGCAGCAAGCCTGGCACGGCGCGGACTGGATACACTGATCGTGCTGGAAAGCAGTGGTCACAAGATGGCCGAGGTGGAGGAAACCGTCAGGCGCCTGCGGCGAGCTGGCGGTCGTGTGCTCGGTTTCGTGCTCAATCAATACGTCCCGGCCTCCCTGGGCGCCGGTTACCACGGTTACCATGGCTATTCCAGTTATCGTTACCGGTACCGCTATGGAAAGCATTACGCCAAGCGCCCTGGGTGACGGTGACGCCCTAGTACTACAGCCGTAACTGCAGCAGAGAATTCGTTACTGGCATGGACGACGCTGACCCTGTTTCCGAACACGCTACCTCATGCCATCCAGTTCCGCGGCCATGGCGGCCACCAGGTTGCTGGCTTCATCCGCGGGATCCACCTCCTGTGGCGCATGGCGGGATGGCCACACAATACGCCGGGCCAGCGTCTTGAAACGTGTGGCATGATGAGGGCTATCCAGGTGAGCATAGAGCCAGCCCAGCGACTGCCAGCGGCGTAGCGTCAGCCAGTCCGCATCGCTTAGCGCATTGAACGCCCGCTCATCGAGCTGATAGAGCCCCTCGAGCGCATGCTCGGGCTGGGGGTGGTCGATATCCGGCACCTGCCAGGGCGAGAGCAGCTGCCGCTCTTCGAGATAGGCCAGCGTCGGGTGAACCGACGCGATACCCCGCGCCAGCGTATGCAGAAACGCCTGGGTCTTGACCAGGGGCTCACTGTAGGCACCGCCGTCGAAGAAAGGGGTCACCTGGTCCCCCAGCGCCTCGTCTCCCTCGCTGCCGACAGGCACCACCGCCGCCCCCTCCCACAGCGCCAGCCCCTGCTCCGCTTCGTCGAGGCAGAACGGATAGACCCGCAGCGCCGCCGGCACATAGGGCGCCTGCCAGCGGCCATCGCGTGCCACATAAACGTTCACCTCCGCGATGGGCCCCATCACTGCCACCGCCTGCCAGCACTCATCGACTCGGCGAAACATCACCGGCATGCCCTGCGCGACCCGGCGGATCTCATCCAGGGCCAGCGGCTGCAGCGCCAGGTGCCGGGCGAAACCGAAGCCGGCGGCGCGGCGCCAGCCCAGGTGGCCGTGTGTCTCCAGTACGAGTGGTGTCATGGCAGATGCTCCTTGAAATATGATCGGCGGCTGGGGAAAAACCCTAGCCGATGTATGGGTGAGATGAAGAGATCGCCGACGGTTCCACCCCGATCTCCTCTACCCACCGTGCCAGACGCAAGCGAAAGGCCTCCCGCTGCGCGAGAAAGTCGGCGCGCGCTCTGCGTCCCCGCTCGGCACGCGCCGCTTCCGGCATGGCCAGGGCACGATTCACCGCCTCGCTCAGCCGGTCGCGGCTGGTTTGATACACCTGGCCCAGCGCCTGACGATGTGCCGGCCTGGCCGGCACCAGGATGCCGTTCTTCGGCGTGATCAGTTCATTCATCGGCGGCGCGTCCAGGGTGATCACCAGCGCCGCCATCGCCCGCGCCTCGTTGATGTAGTGGCCGAAGCCCTCCACCTGGGAGGTGCACAGCTGGATGCCGCCCCGGGCCAGGGCCGGGAAGTAGGCCTCCGGCGCCAGCCAGCCGGAAAAGTGGTGCATATTGCCCTGGCGTTGCCAGCCCGCACCGTTGCCGGGAACGTCCTGGCCGCGGACCTGCAGCCACAACGTCGGCAGCTCCGGACAGGCCTGCCAGAGTGCCTGAATCTCGCCGGTCATGCGCCGACGCGAGCGGCCACGGAAGTGGCTGAAGGCGAGGTAGTCGTTAACGCGCACCCCGGGGTCTTTCGAGGTGAAGCCAACATAGACATGGCGCTGCTCCGGGAAAGCTTCTGTCAGCGCCGTTATCGCGGCCCGGCTCTTGTGCAGAAAGGTATCGATCCAGTGCGCCGCGGCGGCGGCACTTGGCGGCTCCAGCCACTCCGGGTTCACCAGCAGCGCCCGATGCCGGTAGCCGGCCAGCCAATCCGCCTCGAACACCCGCTCGATGAAGATCGCCAGCTGGCCCAGCCGGCCCAGGCCGCCAGGAAAGGCCATGGGTTCGCGCCCCTCGGACACCGCCAGCGGCACGGGAATGCGCCGGGCCCGCAAGCCGGGGCCGGCGGGTCGGGCCTGCAGCGCCTCTTCCAGCACCTCGGCATCGTGGGTCAGCCCGTAGGAGTGCGACGGCACATACAGATCGACCACCAGGGGCGCCTGGGCGTTGCGAGAGGCAGCGGCCGTTGCAGCGGCGCCGGCCGCTACGGCACGCCAACCGCCCTCGGCGCACAGCGCCGCGGCATCGATATCCTGAAACACCTCGCCGTTGAGCCAGGCATCCCGCGCCGCCCGGCAGGCCGCCTCGAACTGGCGCGCTCGCCCCGCCATATCGAACAGCGGCGACCGGGGCAGCTCCTCGTGCAGGCGCGCCTTGAGCCGTGCCAGTGCACCCGGGTCGCGCAGCCATTGCACCGCCCGCGCCTCATAAGTGGCGGCATCCGGCGTGACCAGCGCGTCCAGCCCGGCGGCACGCAGCAGGCTGGCACTGACCCGGGCGGCGAAGTTGCGCCCTTCCAGGGCCAGCACCGGCACGCCGGCGAACAGCGCCTCGGTGGTGGAGGTATGGCCGCCATAGGGCCAGGGGTCCAGCATCAGGTCGCAAACGCCCAGTCGCGCCAAGTGCTCCGCCCGCGGCAGGGCGGGCGCTCGCCGCAGACGCGCCGGCTCCAGTCCTGCCTCCCGGATAGCGGCCTGCAGGCGCTGCCAGGCCACCGGGCCGGGGTCCAGCAGCCACAGCACGGTGCCCGGCACCGCCTGTAGAATGCGCATCCAGCAGGCCCATGCATCGGGGGTGATCTTGTTGACGGCGTTGAACACGCCCAGCACTGGCGACCCGACGGGCAGGCCCAGTGCCTCCCGGGATGGCACCAGGGGCGGTTCCCGGTCGGCGAAGTCATGGGGCTGATAGCTGGGCGAAAGCCGGATCAGCCGCTCGCTGACATCCACCTCCTGCCCGGGCGGTATGACCCCGGCATCCGCCACCAGAAAGTCCACGCAGGGGCTGGCGAGGGTGCCTGGCCAGCCCAGCCAGGCCAGCTGCACCGGTGCCGGCCGGTGCACCAGAATGCCCATGCGCTGGGCCCGGGTGGGGCCGTTCAGCTCCACCAGCACCTCGATGCCCTGTTCCCGGATCTGCTCGGCGGCGCTTCGGTCATCCAGGCCCGACAGCCCATGAAAGCCAACGCAATGGCGTGCCAGCTCGCGCCGGGTGGCGGATCCATCGTCCCAGCCGCTGCAGAACAGATGCACCTCCACCGCCGCGGGATCGTGCCGACGCAGCAGACCTAAAAGCAGATGGCCGGTGGGGTGGTCACGAAAATCGCTGGACAGATACCCCAGCCGCAGCGGCCGCCCCGCCGCCGCTGCTCTATCCAGGGGCGGCAGCGGTGTGGCCCTGGGCAGGGCCCGCGACGACCAGGCGGCCATCACCCGGCCGTTGATGGCCGGATCATCACACCACAGCAGGTGCGAGCGCGGCAGCTCCCGAGCCTCGACCGTCTGCCCCCGGGCATGGGCCGCGCGCAGCTGTTCGGTCAAACGCGCCTGCCAGGCAAAATCCGCCACCCGCTGGGCGATATAGAGCACCGTCGAGGCCCACGCCAAAGGCTCGCCCAGGGCCTCGAAGGCCTTACGGGCCGCGCGGACGGCACTCGTCTGATCGCCCAGCCGCACCAGCGCATTCGCCGCTACCAGCACATCGGTGGGCGGCGCCTCGGGGTGAGCCAGCACCCGGCCCAGGGCATCGCGCGCGGCGGCCTGGTCACCCAGCTCTTCGGCCAGCCGACCCGCCACCCGCAGCGCCCTCAGATGCGTGGGTTGTGCCGCCACGGCGGCCCGGGCCAGGGCCAGCGCCACCGCGGAATCCCGCGCCTGCACCGCCTCGGCGGAACCGCACAGGCCGCTGGCGAGGTCCGAAGCCGGGATCTGCGCCGCCGCGGCCTCCTGTACCAGCCGCGAGATCACGGCCTGTGCATCGCCGGCCAGCGCCCGGGGCAGCGCCTGTTGCAAAAGCGGCAGCAGGCGCGGGTTGATCGCTGGTTCAGGCATCATCGTGCTCCATTACCCGTCAAAAAAAAAAGGGGCGGCACACGTGCCGCCCCTGATGAGTACTGCTACTTTCTGCGACCCGCTATCGGGTTAAACGATGTTTTGTTCCTTCTCGTCGGCACCGAAGTTGTCCAGCGAGAACGAGCCACCGACCGTGTTAACCAGGGCCAGCTTGTAGAGCTCCGCCGCCTCGACGGTACCGTCATCGGCAGAGGACTGCTCGTGCGCCCAGATGGCAGTCAGGCTGTCGTCGTCCGAGCCAGTAATAGCGAAGATGGAGGTATTGATCTCTTCACTTTCAGCATTTGAGGAGAAACTGAAGTGGTTATTGAGAAGATCAGCAATCGCACCGGCATCACCAAGATCCGTGCCGCTGGCAGCGCCGGTGATCAAGCCGAACTCATCATTACTGAGGTCGAATGGGAAGTTATCTGCAAAGGCGAACGTTGAAACGACACCTTCAACCTGACCAACCTTCGTGCTGGCCTCGAGCGCCCCCTCCAGCACGATCAGGTCCTGATCCACCTGGAAGTTGTGGATGACGTCAGGCTCGGCGTTGCCAAGAGACAGCACCGTGACCTCGGCCTCGCCTTCGCCATCGCCCCACTCGAACGGATCGAAGCCTTCCCGGACAGTGTCGACCGACTGATCGTCGACCTCTGCGTCGGCCCCGGCCGTGACGCTCAGGGCATTGATCAAGGCAGTCAGATCCCGCCCATCACTGTCCTCGGTGTAGAGCGTCTCCGCGCCGTCTTCCGGACTGCCGGGCTCGGTCACGCCGCTCAGGAAGGTCGTGGTCAGCCCGTCCTCGCTGATCACACCCGGGGCCGAGCCGAACAGCGTGCCGTCGCCGTCGGTGCTGCCCCCAGCGTTTTCCACGGGCGAGTCAGGAGTGGCCTCATACCCATTCTCCGGGTTGACGAAGCTCTGGCGCACCGCCTGGTCTTCCGCGTCATCGCCGCGCAGTGTGGCATTACCGTTACCCGTCGTGCCTTCCGCTGCAGAGAAAGCGTCCGCTGTGTAGGAGTCGCCGGGGTTCTCGAATGTTTGTCGCACGCCATCCAGACCGAAGGCCAGATTGGGCGCGATCAGGAGCAGAAGCTCGGCGACGTTGTTGGAATCATCAACCGGAGTTCCGTAAGCACCTTCTCCGGCAAGATCGGCCACCGTTTCGCCTGCAGCCGTCGCAGAAATCAGGTCGATGAACTCGATGGACCCGCCACCTTCCAGATTGAGCTTCAGCGAGATGAATTCCCGCTTCTGGAAGATATCGGCATAGGCCGTCAGACCTTTCGCAAACTGCACGGACTCAATCTGCGACAGAAGATCTTCATCATCCTTCAGGCCAAGGAAGCGCACGAGATCGCCCCGCCCGGCATCAGTACCCAGGGTGAACCCGTAGATCTTCAGCGTGTCGCCCGAGCCGAGTGCACTGGCCGAGATCAGCACCTCATCATTGCCAAATTCGGCAGCGAACGACTCACTGATCGGACTGTCGGGGCTATCGTCAACATCGGATTTGTTCTTGATGACGAACGCATCCTTAGTCGAATCCGAGAGATCAGTGATGTCCCCAACGACAAAGTCACCCTCCGAATCTACGTATACCGGCCCCAGAGTCACGATCCCGCCGCCGTCCGGCGCAAAGACACGATGATTGCCATCGGGTGCCGCATCTTCCGCATCCGCCACGGGCTTGAATGTCGGCGCATCCCCGAACAATCCGGAATCGTCCGCCGGATTGGTGCGGTCCGCGTTCTCAGTATCAACCCCCTTGGCAGTCTGATCGATGTTCGGAGTAATGGTGTCCAGCTCGATGAAGTTCGCTCCATCCGTAACAGACGATATCGAGCCAACATCTGCCGTGCAGTCTGTTGCAGGCTCGAATTTACCCGGGGTGATTTCGCGCGCCGTGAATTCCGGACCAAGCTCGATGCTTGTGCCGTTGTCCCTGAACGCCCTGACGGTATTGGCCGCACCGCTGGCAACCGTACCCAACACATTCGCGCCCGGAACAGCCGCCGTCACGGTAATGAAATACAGGCCCGCTTCACCACTGAATGTATCAACGGCAATTTCAATGGCACCCTTGGCTGCCGCATCTTCTGCCAGTTTCTCAATGATGGCGGCAGCAGTGTCATTAGACGCCACTGTGTACTCGGCAGAGGTATTGCCAAACTCAACCCGCAGGGTCTCGCCCACAGACAGCCCTTCGACGAAACCACTGTCGAAACCGACCCGAATAACCTGCTCTGTGGACTCATCTTCGTTGATATCAGCTCGGGTCAACCCCGTGACGTTCAGCGGATCGACTCCGCCAATTTTTGCCGTCAGCGTCAGGGTCGGTGTATCGCCCGCACTCAGGCTGATACCTGCAATGTCGAGAACGCTCGATATACCAGTTCCATCGGTATCATTATCAATCGCCGCCTCGAGCTTTGCCTCCAGATCCTCAAGCAGCTCTAGGCGGGTGTCGCCGTCGATCAGGAACTCCACACCGGCGATCGTCACCGAAACCTCACGGCCGATACCGGCGAAGTAATCATCGTCAGAGCCGTCGATGCTCAACGACGTGACCTGCTGGACAGCGTCCTTCGACTGGAAGGCAGTGATGTTCAACGGAGCGAAATTGCCTGCATCCCCGGTGATGGTGAATTGGTTCGACTCCAGACCCCGGCTGGCGCCGAAGCCTGTCCCGGTGGCGAGCTCATCCATCAGTGCATTGAGGGTACCCTCAAGTGTGTCCTGCATGTTTACCGTGAAGACCTGTTGACCAACAGAGATGGACACTTTCCCGGTGTCGCTGTTGATGCCCGACTCGAAGTACGCGGCATCACCGGAGGCGAAGGTCACCGTGGTTTCTTCGGGCTGGCCATCCAAATCATAGGTGCCGGCGCTGATCGTGAACTGCTCGCGCACAGAGTCGGCCGAAACCAGGGTGATCTCATTCCCGACCTTGCTGACTGCGCTGATCAGGCCGTCAAGCGACCCGCCCGCGGTACTGGTCGCGCTACCTTCGGTACCAGTGCCGATAACACTTCCGCGATCGCCAGACACACGTGCGTTTAGCTCGACCAATTCGGCGCCGACCGGGTTTGCCGTGACAACCAGGCTGCCTTCGTTCACAGCCAGCGTTATCGCATCTTCCTCTAGAAGCGGGTTGAAGAACGACACAAAATCGGAAAGTGACGTCTCCAACGCCGGACCAGAGACATTCTCGACAATTTCAAAATCTTTCTCCAAGAAGAACCTTACATCATCATCACTTGGAGCCACGCCCAAAGTGTAATTGGCTTCAGTTCCGTCGACGGTTACTGTCAACGACACCCTGAAATCGGGACCAAAAATTCCATCGTCGAAGAACACGTCTTCGGTGCCGGTCAGACCTGACCCGAGTGCGACTCTTGCGGGGCTCACTCCGCCCGTTGCACCACTGATCGCCGTGACCAGATCGTCAACAGTCGCCGCCGAGAAGGTTTCGGTCCGCCCCTGCCCTCCGGTTTCAGTGATCGTCAGCGACACCTCGCCACTGGCGAACGGCGTGAACCCGCTGAAATCCACCGTGGCAGCCTGCTGGGCGCCCTGATAATCCAGCCGGATATCGCTGACAGAGAATGTCTGCTCACCCGGATTGGCGCCTTCAAGGGTGATGGTGGTGCCATCCTGCGTTGCCGCGGCAATCAGGTTTTCAAGCGCACCACCGACACCGGTCTGGGCATTGATCGCTTCCACCAGCGCTTCGGCGGTAGACACCTCGCTTGTGTCAACGGGAAGAGAGGAAAACCGAATCTGGGCGGCAATTTCCGTCTCATCCGTCCCTTCACCGATCTTCAGGCTGCGTCCCATCGGTGAAAAGGCAAACTGGCCAATGCCCGGCATTGCGGTGATTTCGATGCCGCCGTCGATCAGCTTGGCAGTATCAATGATGCTCTGCTGCTCGAGCACGTTCAACAGTTCCGATACATCTAGGATGCCGGAGAGACTTACTGACCCTTCCCCGACATTGGAGCCGTCGATCACCTGGTAAAGCTGGAAGGAACTACCGTCCACCTTGGTCGTGGGTTCAATATCCGGAACGTTGATGATCAGTTTGGCCGGATCGGCGGACAGGACCATGTCCGCACTCACGGTGACCGTCTCCTGCCCGTCCCCAGATTCAATCTCCAGCCAGACCTTGCCACCCTCGAAATACACCGACGGTGCATCACGACCCGTCAGATTGGTCGCGAAATCGTCCCCTTGCGAGCCCGTGGTGTAGTTCCCGCTATCGCTCAGGCTCACCGTGGCAAGCTGGGTCACCCCGGCGTAATCCAGGCGCACGTCCTCGACGGTGAAAAGCTGCTTGCCGGGGGTTGCGGCGGTGAGCATGATCTCCCCGCTCCCGGAAACCTCAGCGTTTTTCAGGACACCGACAAGGGATCCGGCATCAGCGGCATCTACGCCTTGTCCTTCGAACGTTGTGGTCACTCCACCGAAAAGCGCCGGAAGGGTGATACTCAGATCCAGAGTGTCAACACCATCCGTGGCCGTTATGACGATGTTTCCATTTTCATCAATAACGGCGCTGTCAACTATGCTTCCTTGTCTTTGCTCAACAAGATAATCCAGCAGCAGCCCGATGGTGGCAGGCGTGTCCTCGTCGCCGATTTGTGGTGTTGGCAACAAGGGGTTGGTTGCGATGAAAAATCCATCCTGGCCTGTAGTCTCCACGACAAAGCCACCCACAAAACCAAAACTGTTGATCACCACCGAAGGGATGGCCGAGGCGGTGGCCTCGGTGACCAGTGGATCATCCTCACTGAAGTTGCCTTCAATGACAATCTGCGCTGGCTGAGCCGACTGGGCCGGCTGTAGCTCTGACTGGATCGCATTGACCAGCGCCTGAGCCGGGTCGACATTCCCCGCAACGGTCGAAAAGAAGAGAGTGTTAGCGGTGTCCTGCGCGTCGAACTTTGGAAAGGTGGTGTCTCCCACCACGAAATCCTCGTTTCCTGTGACCTGAAGAAAAAACTGAACTTTCTCTTCTGTTGCGACAATTCTGATTGCACCATCAACAAGTTCTGCCGATGCGACTTGCGGAACGTCTCTCAATGCCGAGAGAAGGTCCGCTACGGTTGTGATATTTTCAATATCCACCGTTTCAGAGAAATTGGTCTCACTCAAAGGACCCCCAATTTGTTGAAACAAGCGGATCGTATCTCCCGAAACTGTCGAGTCTTCGTCGACGGTGTTTCCCACCTCCAATACGAGTGTGGCAGGGTCAATCCCCTGCATATTTGCGGAAACCACAACCGGGTTCCCGCCGGCCCCCTGTGCATCCACCGGCGTTATTGTCAGCCAGACCTTGCCGCCTTCGAAAAACACCGGCGCACCACGGTCGGTTGCGTCGCCGTCACTGAAGACCGCGTAGTCCCCCTCCGGAAACAACGGGATGGTCGCCTGCTGGAACTCGCCTGCGAAGTCCAGTTCGCCCGTGGCTTGCAACGGATCCGGCCCTTCGGTGGCGGCGGTCAACTGGATACCGAGTTTCCCCGGACCAGCCGCAGTCAATGGCAGGTTGTCCTGAGCCGAAGCCAGGAAAGCGCTGCCATCGATGGATTCACCTGGTGTCGTTCCAAGAAACACAGTCGCACTGGAGTCACTGACAGTCACTGTATAGGGGAATCCGCTTCCCTGTTCCTGAAGCGGCGCGGACAAGCCGATTATCTCGCCATCCTGCACCGACATAAGTCCCGTCGCCGGCGACTCCAACGGAACGGAAACCCCGTCTATCGTCAGAGAGCCATTGCTCAGATTATATGTTGCGAAGCCAGGCGAGCTGCCAAATGGCGGCGTCGGCCCCGTGCCCGTGTTGAAAAACTCGTAACGCAGTTCCCGACCGTCAGCCAGCGTGACTTCGAAGACCAGCGTCTGCGCCACTGTCGGATCGAACACGCCTGCAACCACAGTGTCGACACTCTCGATCGCTTCGGGCTTTGCTGCCAGCACAGCCTGCAGTAGGGCCTCGACCGAGCCGCTGGGATCACCGGCCAGCATATCGGCCTCGATCGGGTCTGCACCCTCGATCAGAAGGCGCAGTTTGCCCCCTTCGTAATAGTCATCCGCGTCGACGCTGAACGTGACCTCGCTGACTTGCTGCACACCGTTCTGCTCGACAGCGGCGGCGGTCACGGCAAAGGTGTTCTCGCCAACCTCGTTGGCCGTAAGGGTCAGCACGTTGTCGTCGACCGTCGCCACCAGAGCGGTATTGACCCCCGTGTTGTCATTGATCGCAGCCTTCAGGGCTTCGAGGGTCGCATCGATATCCGCGAGGTGGATTTCCAGATCCTGAACATCGCCCAGGCCGAACTTGTCATCACCCACCGGCTTCAGGATGGGGCCAAGGACAACGCGACCGGCAGTGGGAGCGAGCACTTCCTTGAGGTTTGAATCGACCGTTTCCAAACCAAAACCGATGCTCGAACTAATCGCAGCCAAGAGCATTTCTGTTTGACCGTTGTCCGTTACAGGCAAGCCGTAGCCGCCCTCACCGGCCCTTTCGCCGATCAGATCGGCCAACTCTCCCGCAGGTATGGCGTCTTCACCGATCAGGTCGACCAGCTCGATGCTGCCGCCATCGGCAAAGTTAAGCCGAACCGAGATGAGGTCCTTGTCGTCAAAGACCTCGTTATAGTTGGTCAGGCTGCGCGCAAACTCGACGGACGCAATCTTGCCGGCGAATTCCTCGATGGGGTTCACATCGGTATGATCAATAAACCGAACGACATCCTGACCGATGGTCAGCCCGTGAATGCTCAGGGTCTGGCCGGCGGCAAGTTCCGTTGTGTCTACCACCACCTCGTGGTCGTCGAAAAATTCAAGAATAGAGTTTATGTCAACAGGATCGAAGCTGCTTTTTTCAAAACCATCTGTGTCACCGCCTATAAACGCATCGGACACGTTCTTCAGGACAAAGCCGCCATTGAACACCACGTCGGACGTCACCGTGGTGGACGTTCCATCGACATCAATCTCGACCGACACGCTGCGGTCGAACGGGGTGTTGTTGCCCTCGTTCGTGCGCGTCGGCCAGCCGTCGATGGTATCCGGGAAGGTGACCTCCCACTCGGTCTTCTGGCCGTCATTTTCGATCAGTTGGACGCGGCTATCGCCATCTCCACTGCCCGAACCGACATCCAGGGCCCTGTCCAGTTGCCCCAGTAGCTTCAGCTGATGGATGGGGTCATCATTCTCATCGACCCCAACCGTCACGAACGCATCGCGCAGATCGACATCTGCCTCAAGATTGAGATTGATTTCTGCGAGGATCTCATTGAACTGCGGGTCATGAATCGCGTCTCCATAGAAATCCTCCAGTATAGTGCGCAGGAGTGCCGGCGAGATCGCGATAGCTTCAGGAAAACCCTGAAGTTCATTACCTAAGCTAGCATCTTCGTCAGACAAAATTTCCGCGAGCTTTTGAACACTGACAAACACCTCATCTGTAAGCGAATAGGTCGCGCCACCCGGGGTGGAAAACAAGGAGGCGAAGAAGAGAAGGGACTCAAAGCCGGAACCGCCATTCACTTCGGGACCAAGATCGCCCGCGAAGAAACCATCAAGCAACAATGCCGCCGCGCCGATAGGAACAAATATCGAATTCGATGGTACGACATATTTGCCATCGGTCATATCTGCCAGTGAAACAGGGGTTTGGGCCTCTGTTAAGGGATTCACGGTCAGCCCAACGATCGCCTCTTCTGGGGCGACGACTTTCTGATCAGCCAAGATTTTTTCGGCAAACTCCTTCAAGGCTTGTTCAGCTTGCAGGTTGGTAGTGGTTATCGTGTGCTCGAAGATCTTGCCGTTGATGGTGAGCGTCAGCACCGAGCCTTCGCGGTACTCATCACTGTCACTGGAGAAGGTCACCGTCGTGACCGGCAGCGTACGACCGTCAAAGATGGTCTGGTAGACAATGGTGTCTTCCGAGCCTTCGTCCTCGGTCAGCCAGATGGTATCGCCACCGAGGCCGCCAACGATGGTGTGCCCACCCGGGCCGGAGAAGATGGTGTCATCACCGCCCTCCGCCTCGATGCGCAGGTTGATGGAGTCACCGATGGCCATCATGTCGATGCCGTTCGGGTTGTTATTCCCGAAGGCCACCACTTCCTCGGCACCGGCCAGCGCCGCGTTGGCCTGCGGGTTGGTCAGCGCCGACTGGATGGTGGTGTAAGCATCGCGGATGCTGTAGGTGACGTTATCGCTGTTCACCGACAGCCCGGCCTGGGCCAGCGCCACTGCCTGCGCGACGGTGAGGTCGCCGGTGACGGTGAGTTCCACCGTTTCGGGCTTAAAGCCGGCGGTATCCGCCTCGAAGCCCTCGACGAAGCTGTTCAGCACCGTGGTGGAGCCGGTGGTGGTGCCGAAGATCTGCTCTACGGACCTTACCAGCTCCGGCTCGCTGTCGAAGTCTTCCAGTTCCGGAGGTGTAAGGGCGTCAATCGCCGCCTCCAGCTCACCCAGGCGCGTGTCAACCTCACCGCCCTTACCGGTCAGCGCCTGCAGCGCAGTCACCGCCGCGTTCAGGTCGGCCAGTTCGCCGGTCAGGTCCACGATGTCGTCAATAGCCAGACCGTCGATCTGGCCCTGAAGATCAGCAACCTTGCCGTCCACATAGGCCACCACCGTGTCGGTGATGCCGTCCAGCTGGCCTTCAAGGGCCACCAGGCGCTGATCAATCGCACCGCCCTCACCGGTCAGCGTCTGCAATGCAGTCACCGCCGCGTTCAGGTCGGCCAGTTCGCCGGTCAGGTCCGCGATGTCGTCAATCGTCAGACCGTCGATCTGGCCCTGAAGATCAGCAACCTTGCCGTCCACATAGGCCACCACCGTGTCGGTGATGCCGTCCAGCTGGCCCTGCAGCGCATCCAGCTCAGCGCCTACATTGGAGCCATCGCCCGCCGCGTCGGTGATCGTGCCCACCAGCGTGGTCAGCTCACCCAGCGCCGTCACGTTGGCGGAGATGTCGTCGGCGTTGTCATCGATTTGCGCCTGGAGTGCATCGTCCAGGTCTTGAATAGAGCCCTCCAGCTCCATAACAGCCTGATTCAATTCACCAGTCAGACGTGTATCCAACTGCTGAAGCAGCAGGAACAGCCCTGTCGGATCCTCACTCTCATTCTCACCCACAACCCCCTCAAGCGTCTTGAGGGCATCGCTGAGCGCCTTGAGGGAGTCGTAGTCGCCCGGCAACAGGCCGCCGTCGATGTTGACCAGGCCGGAGTAGCTGATGGCGTCGAAGCCGCCGAACACCTGATCGACGATCTCGTCACTCACTCCATCGGCCGCAGCAACATAGTCGGCCAGCGGAGTGCGGACGATGGTATTGTCCTCGATGGTCAGCACTTCGACACGGATGGTGCTGCCGATCAGCTTGAAGGCACCCGGGTCGTCCAGGAAGGCGATCAGATCGTCGATCTGGTCCGCGGGAATGCGCAGCGTCACTTCCGCCGCATCCGTGAGGCTGAGAATGCCCCCGGTGTTGATCAGACCGCTCAGGCCAAAGGTGCCACCGGAGCTGAAGCTCGGCGAGACGCCGCTGGGCAGGAAGTCGGTCTGAACGATCTGCCCATCGATAATATCGGTTCGCGTGAACTCCACTTCCCCGGCGAACACGGTATAGGCATCGAAGCCAAGAATGTTGGTGTCGAGCGTAAAGGTCAGCTCGTCCTTCTCATCAGACACGTCTGTGTTGCGTGAACTGTTCGGGAAGCGGAATTCCAGCTCGGAGCGGTTGCCTTCCACCCCGCTGAGGTCGAGTCGGATTTCGCGGGTATCGAAAACACCCGGCGTCGGGTCGTCCAGGCGCACCACAACCTTGTTGGTGCCAGCGCCCAGGTTGCCGTTGAATTCGATGCTGTTGGCATCGGGCGCCTTGAACACGAACTCGTTGTTGGCGGCCGTGCCGGTGAGGTTAACGATAAAGTCTTTCGCGGCGGCATCGCCGTCTACCTCCGGATCGGTCTCCAGACGCGCGGTGAAGATATTGGCAGCACTATCGAAGGCCTGAATATCGCCGCGCACAAAGCTGGCTTCACCGTTGGCGGCGATATTGACGGTAACGGGGCCGTCGTTGTCACCGGAGAAGGCGATGCTGGCCGGTGAGATGCTGTCATCGATGGTGACCAGGAAGGCCTGGTCGACCCGCTCAATGTCATCGACCTGCGCTTGGAACTCCAGGCTAACCGCATCGACGGAGGGGTAGCCGCCCTCGGGGCGCTCGTCGATCACGCCCTGCAGTACCGCCTCCTGGCGCGGCTCGTTAAGGGCATTGAAGCCCTCGACGGACGCACCGGTGGCGTAGACAAAGATGTCCTCCTGAATGGCGGCCATCTCGGCAACGGTCTCTGCCGCATTGACCGCGTCGAGCGCCACCGAGAGCGCCGCCGGCTCGACGGCCAGCAGCAATTGGGTGAAGCTGGCGTAATCGCCGCCGTTCAGCGCCTCGAAGATGGCTTCCTGACGCACGTCTGACAACTCTTCGAACTGAGTCAGCGCCGCATCGACCTGTGCAAAGGTCAGAGGCTCGCCGTTCAAGGTCTTGCCCTCGAGATTTCCCAGGGCGTCCGCAACGTCACGGAAGAGCTCAAGGGTAAGCGCGGAGTCGCCATCGTTGGCGTTCACTACCACTTCCTGCACCGCGGTGCGGAAGGCTTCCAGCAGGTTCAGGTCAACCGACAGCGCTTCAAAGCTGGTGTAGGGGCCATTGGCGGCCAAATCCGCCGCCAGCGCCTCGAAGCGGCCCTCGACCAAGGAATCCAGACGGTCTACCCCTGCTTGGGCAGCCTCAAGGCCGGCTTCGGTCACTTCATGGCCGTTGACCGTCTTGCCCTTCAGGGCAGTCAGGGTGGCAGCCACCGCCTGCAGGTCGTCGACGCTCAGGGTGCCTTCGTTACCATTCTCGACCGCGTCCTGCACCGCCTCGCGGAAGGTCAGCAACTCATCGAACAGCCCGATCATGGCGGTGAAGCTGCCGTAGTCATTAGCGCTCAGGTCGGTCTGCAGCGCCGCATAGCGACCGGCCTCCAGCTCGCCAATCCGCCCGATCAACGCATCGAAGCTTGGGGTCGCGGCGTCTCCATCCACCATCTTGCCATTGACGGTCTTGCCGTCCAGGGCAGCGAAGGTGTCACGCACCGCCTCCAGTTCAGCCGCCGCCAGCGTGCCGCCTTCGGCTGCCTCGACCGCCTCCTGCACCGCCTCGCGGAAGGTCAGCAACTCGTCGAAAAGCCCAATCATGGCGGTGAAGCTGCCGTAGTCATTAGCGCTCAGGTCGGTCTGCAGCGCCGCATAGCGACCGGCCTCCAGCTCGCCAATCCGCCCGATCAACGCATCGAAGCTTGAGGTCGCGGCGTCGCCATCCACCACCGCGCCGTTAACGGTCTTGCCGTCCAGGGCAGCGAGGGTGTCGCGCACCGCCTCCAGTTCAGCCGCCGCCAGGGTGCCGCCTTCGGCTGCCTCGACTGCCTCTTGCACCGTCTCGCGGAAGGTCAGCAACTCGTCGAACAGCCCGATCATGGCGGTGAAGCTGCCGTAGTCGTTGGCGCTCAGGTCGTTCTGAAGCGCCACATAGCGTCCGGCCTCCAGCTCGCCGATCCGGCCGATTAGCGCATCGAACCCCGTGGTCGCGGTGTCGGCATCCACCACCGCGCCATTGACGGTCTTGCCGTCCAGGGCAGCGAGGGTGTCGCGCACCGCCTCCAGTTCAGCCGCCGCCAGGGTGCCGCCTTCGGCTGCCTCGACTGCCTCTTGCACCGTCTCGCGGAAGGTCAGCAACTCATCGAACAGCCCAATCATGGCGGTGAAGCTGCCGTAGTCGTTGGCGCTCAGGTCGGTCTGAAGCGCCGTATAGCGTCCAGCCTCCAGCTCACCGATCCGGTCGATCAGCGCATCGAAGCTTGAGGTCGCGGCGTCGCCATCCACCACCGCGCCGTTAACGGTCTTGCCGTCCAGGGCAGCGAGGGTGTCGCGCACCGCCTCCAGTTCAGCCGCCGCCAGGGTGCCGCCTTCGGCTGCCTCGACTGCCTCTTGCACCGTCTCGCGGAAGGTCAGCAACTCGTCGAACAGCCCGATCATGGCGGTGAAGCTGCCGTAGTCGTTGGCGCTCAGGTCGTTCTGAAGCGCCACATAGCGTCCGGCCTCCAGCTCGCCGATCCGGCCGATTAGCGCATCGAACCCCGTGGTCGCGGTGTCGGCATCCACCACCGCGCCATTGACGGTCTTGCCGTCCAGGGCAGCGAGGGTGTCGCGCACCGCCTCCAGTTCAGCCGCCGCCAGGGTGCCGCCTTCGGCTGCCTCGACTGCCTCTTGCACCGTCTCGCGGAAGGTCAGCAACTCATCGAACAGCCCAATCATGGCGGTGAAGCTGCCGTAGTCGTTGGCGCTCAGGTCGGTCTGAAGCGCCGTATAGCGTCCAGCCTCCAGCTCACCGATCCGGTCGATCAGCGCATCGAAGCTTGAGGTCGCGGCGTCGCCATCCACCACCGCGCCGTTAACGGTCTTGCCGTCCAGGGCAGCGAGGGTGTCGCGCACCGCCTCCAGTTCAGCCGCCGCCAGGGTGCCGCCTTCGGCTGCCTCGACTGCCTCTTGCACCGTCTCGCGGAAGGTCAGCAACTCGTCGAACAGCCCGATCATGGCGGTGAAGCTGCCGTAGTCGTTGGCGCTCAGATCGTTCTGAAGCGCCGTATAGCGTCCAGCCTCCAACTCGCCGATCCGGTCGATCAGCGCATCGAAGCTTGAAGTCGCGGCGTCGCCATCCACCACCGCGCCGTTGACGGTCTTGCCATCCAGGGCAGCGAAGGTGTCGCGTACTGCCTCCAGCTCAGCCGCCGCCAGGGTGCCGCCTTCGGCTGCCTCGACTGCCTCTTGCACCGTCTCGCGGAAGGTCAGCAACTCGTCGAACAGCCCGATCATGGCGGTGAAGCTGCCGTAGTCGTTGGCGCTCAGGTCGGTCTGAAGCGCCGCATAGCGACCGTCCGCCAACTCGCCGATCCGATCGATCAGCGCATTGAAGCTTGTGGTCGCGGCGTCGCCATCCACCACCGCGCCGTTGACGGTCTTGCCGTCCAGGGCAGCGAAGGTGTCGCGCACCGCTGTCAGCTCAGCCGCCGCCAGCGTGCCGCTTTCGGCTGCCTCGACCGCCTCCTGTACCGCCTCGCGGAAGGTGACCAGCGGCGCGAAGATATCGATGACGGCATCAGCATCGGCATAGCCGCCTTGCGGACGGTTGGCCAGCAGGTCGTTCAGCAGCGCCTGCTGGCGGCCTTCGACCAGGACTCCGAAGTCGGTCAGGTCGAGATCCACGGCACCTTCGGCATCGAAGGCCTGGGCGAGGCTTGCCAGCGCGGTCTCGAGTTCGGACGGGGTTTCCGCCTCGTTCACGTCGTCCATCACGAAGCGCAGGTTGGGGGTAATGAGGGCCAGAAGGTCGGCCACATCACCCAGCTGGCTGATCGGTGCAGCGTAGGAGCCTTCGCCGATGGCGTCGCCACCCAGCGGGCTGAGCAACTGGGCGACGGTCTCGCCCTGAGGCCCTACCTGCAGATCCAGCGCAACGATATCCACCAGAGCGATGGAATCGCCGTTGCTCAGGTTGAGCTTGAGCGACAGGAATTCCTTGTCATCGAAGGTCTCGCCATAGGCAGAGAGGTTCTTGGCGAGTTCGACCGAGGAAGCGCGCGCATCCAGAGCGGCAAAGTCGGTGAGGTCGGTGAAACGCAGGGTGTCACCGCGGCCTGCCTGGGTGCCCAGGGTGGCGCCGTGAATGGCAGTGTTGCCCAGGCCGGGCGCCACATCGAGCGCGACGGTGTCGCTCCCGAAGTCAGCGCTGCCGAGCGCGTCTTCCAGACCGGCAAAGGCTGCCTTCAGTTCACCGTTGATATTCCCACCCACGTAGGCGTCGGCCAGGTTCTTCAGCACGAAGGCGCGAGGGTCGACGGCCAGGGTGCTCTTCTCGGTGACGTTGCTGACGGAGCCGTCGTCTTCGAGGCGCAGCAGCTTGCCGAGGATCAGCAGCTCGTCGCCGGTGGTTGCGGTCAGGGTGTCATCGATGCCGAGCGCCGCCTTGTCGGTGTCGAGATCCTTGAGGTTAAAAGTGAGCTTGTCGAACTCTACCTGTCCGTTGTGGGTGCCGCCGGCCCCGGTCAGGTTGTTGAGCTGACCGACAGTGACATCGTCGATGATCTCGATGGCGGTGGCGTTGGCGAACGCCTCGTCGGCCTGGGCCAGCAGGTTGGCGATGGTGTCGCTGACGGTGTAGGTCAGGTCTACCGCAGCCAAGTTGACGTCAGCGTTGTCGACAGCTGCTTCGAGCGCTGCCGCCTGGGCGGCGTCAACTTCTGCCGTCGTGACGATGATCTTGCCGGCAGCCTCCAGGGCAGCGGCACTCTCCGCCAGCCCATCGGCAACGGCGAGAGCGGTATCGGTCACGTCGTAGGTGGTATCGCCATCGTTGGCGAGAGCGGCAATGGCGACGGCTTCCGCCACCGTTGCTGCGGTGGTGGCTTCGATGTCGGTTGCGGCATCACCCGCGGCGCCGGCGTCGGCCAGGTTCTCAGCGGTGTCCTTGAGGTCGAAGTCAAAGTCGAATTCATCACCGCGAGCTTCGAACAGGGCATTCGACTGGGCGACGCTAATCGGCTCGGCAATCTCCAGCGTTGCGGCCTTGAGCGCCGACAGATCGGCATCGATATCGATGGCGCCTGTGATGATCACCTTGCCGGCGCCGGTAACGTCTACCCCGGCCTTGGCCAGGGCATCGGCCTGGGCGGAGGTCAGGGTGAGAACGCCATTAACGCCCAGCACGATGGTCGGGGTATTGGCCCCCGCCGTCTCATCGATCTGCAGCTCGGAGAGATCGACTTCCTCATCGATGTTGATGATGCCGTCGAAAGTGACCTTGAGCTGGCCTTCGTCTTCGCCCTGCTCGGTCTCGGGCCTGCGCTCGATGACATTGAGGGTGCGCACCTGCTCGAAGGAGAGTTCGGCGGTGACGTTGTTGCCGATCTCGAGCGTCTTGACCCCGGAAACCGTCTTGGTGCTGAGGTTAACGGTTTCGCGGCCTTCGCCATCGGCGCGGCGGACCACTTCCACCACGGTCTCGCCGTCACCCTGAATGGATTCGGCGGCCTGCAGCTGCTCGTCGCTGAGGGTAATGCGCGGCGCAGAGCCTGCCTGGCTGATGACGTTGAAGGTACCGCCTGTGGCCTGGACGGTGGCGGCCGACACATCGACGGTGCCCACCAGCAGCAGGGTATTGCTGCCGCTGCCCAGCTCGATGGTGCTGTCATCCGTCAGGATGCGGCTGTCGTCGGCGCCGGGGCCACCGTAGAGCACCACGGTGTCGCTGCCTGCGCCCATGTCGATATCAAGCACACCGGGCGCATCGCCGTCGGGTCCTTCCGGCAGGATCAGCGTCTCGTTGCCGCTGCGGCCGTTGAAGGTGATGTTGGTCTCGATCGGGGTGTGGGTGAGGTCAAGTACGCGCTCGACGAAGGAGCCGGAGACGACCTTGTCAATGACCACGTCGTTGGCGTCGTACTGCAGCGAGGCCTTCTGGCCGGCATTCACCGACAGTTCCGCGATCTCGGTGGTGCCGCCGTTGCCGGCACGCATCAGCACCACGGCATAAGCATACTGGGTGGTGCCGGAGGCAGTGATGTCCGTTGCGCCATTGAGCACCCCGGCATCCAGCTCGGCCAGGTCAGCGCCGGAACCGGTGAGGCTGTAGGTGGAGGCAGCAAAGTCCACGCCGCGGGCGGCGAGCTCGTTTACCTCGGTGGCGGTCAGCTCGGCACCGTCGTTGACGATGATGGCCTTGGCATTGGTGAGCAGATCAGCGCCTTCGGCGACATTGAGGAGGTTCGACGCGCTGTCGACGAGGCGGTAGTTGGAGAGAATCGGGTCGCCTGCTTCCAGCGCGGTGACTTCGGCGACCGTCTGGGGCAGGCCGGCGCCCTGGAGGGCGTCGGCGAGTTCGGCAAGCCTGGCCTCGAGCGCTTGACTGACTCCATCCAGGTTAGCCTGCACGGCGTCGATATTCCCCTGCAGCTCGGTCTTGTTGGCGTCGACCGTGGCCGACAGATCGGTCACCACATCCTGCAGGGTAGCCAGGTCGTTGGCCACCTGGGTGATATCGTCTGCGTTGCCATCGATCAGCCCCTCCAGACGGGCCACCTCGGTGTTCAGGGTGTCGGTCAGCGCGCTGATCGCCGCGTCCAGGTTGGACTGAACCGTATCGATATTGCCCTGCAGCTCGGTCATATTATCGTCAACCGTGACCGACAGGTCGGTCACCGCACCCTGCAGGGTAGCCAGGTCGGCGGCCACCTGGGCGATGTCGACCGACAAGTCGGTGTCCAGTTGGGCGATCTCGCTCTCAAGGCGCGTCACCTCGCTGGTCACGCGATCAGACAGCGCGTCAATCATGCCTTCCAGCGCAGTCTTCGCATCCGCCAGTGCTTGCGTCTGAGCGAGGTCGTTGGCGTCGACAGTGTCGCTCAACGCCGCGACCAGGCCATCCAGGGCGGCCAGGTCACTGGCTACCTGGGCGATGTCGGCGGTCAGCGCACTATCCAGATCCGCCAGCTCGCCCTCGAGACGGGTCACTTCGTTGGTCACGCGGTCCGACAGCGCGTCAATCATGCCTTCCAGCGCAGTCTTCGCATCCGCCAGTGCTTGCGTCTGAGCGGCGTCGTTGGCGTCGACAGTGTCGCTCAACGCCGCGACCACGCCATCCAGGGCGGCCAGGTCACTGGCTACCTGGGTAATATCGGCGGCGTTGTCGCCGATCAGCCCCTCCAGACGGGCTACCTCGGTGTTCAGGGTCGTGGTCAGATTCCTGATCGCCGCGTCCAGGTTGGACTGAACCGTATCGATATTGCCCTGCAGCTCGGTCATATTATCGTCAACCGTGACCGACAGGTCGGTCACCGCACCCTGCAGGGTAGCCAGGTCGGCGGCCACCTGGGCGATGTCGACCGACAAGTCGGTGTCCAGTTGGGCGATCTCGCTCTCAAGGCGCGTCACCTCGCTGGTCACGCGATCAGACAGCGCGTCAATCATGCCTTCCAGCGCAGTCTTCGCATCCGCCAGTGCTTGCGTCTGAGCGAGGTCGTTGGCGTCGACAGTGTCGCTCAACGCCGCGACCAGGCCATCCAGGGCGGCCAGGTCACTGGCTACCTGGGCGATGTCGGCGGTCAGCGCACTATCCAGATCCGCCAGCTCGCCCTCGAGACGGGTCACTTCGTTGGTCACGCGGTCCGACAGCGCGTCAATCATGCCTTCCAGCGCAGTCTTCGCATCCGCCAGTGCTTGCGTCTGAGCGGCGTCGTTGGCGTCGACAGTGTCGCTCAACGCCGCGACCACGCCATCCAGGGCGGCCAGGTCACTGGCTACCTGGGTAATATCGGCGGCGTTGTCGCCGATCAGCCCCTCCAGACGGGCTACCTCGGTGTTCAGGGTGTCGGTCAGGGCGCTGATCGCCGCGTCCAGGTTGGACTGAACCGTATCGATATTGCCCTGCAGCTCGGTCTTATTATCGTCAACCGTGGCCGACAGGTCGGTCACCACACCCTGCAGGGTAGCCAGATCAGCGGCCACCTGAGCGATGTCGACCGACAGGGCGGTGTCCAGTTGGGCGATCTCGCTCTCAAGGCGCGACACTTCGTTGGTCACGCGGTCCGACAGATCAGCGATCATTGCTTCCAGCGACGCACGCGCGGCGTCCAGCGCCGCCGTCTGAGCGACGTCGTTGGCGTCGACGGTGCCGCTCAACGCCGCGACCACGCCATCCAGGGCGGCCAGGTCACTGGCCACCTGGGTAATATCGGCGGCGTTGTCGCCGATCAGCCCCTCCAGACGGGCTACCTGGGTGTTCAGGGTCGTGGTCAGATTCCTGATCGCCTCGCCCAGGTTGCCCCGCACGTCGTCGATATTTTGCTGCAGCTCGGTCTTATTATCGTCAACCGTGGCCGACAGATCGGTCACCGCACCCTGCAGGATAGCCAGGTCGTTGGCCACCTGGATGATATCGTCGAAGTTGCCACCGATCAGCCCCTCCAGACGGGCCACCTCGGTGTTCAGGGTGTCGGTCAGCGCGCTGATCGCCGCGTCCAGGTTGGACTGAACCGTATCGATATTGCCCTGCAGCTCGGTCTTGTTGGCTTCGACCGTACCGGACAGCGTGGTCACCACACCCTGCAAGGCGGCCAGGTCGCCGGCCACCTCGGCGATGTCGCCTGTAAGCGCTGCGTCCAGGTTGGCGACTCGGGCAACAGCCGCATCGATTTCCGCGTTCAGCTGATCGGTGCGTTTGGTAAAGAACTCCCTTAGTGAAGCTTCGATATCAGCGATATCAATAGTGGTGTCTTCAAAGGTACCCGTGCTGGAACGCAGCGATACTCTGGGACCATTCTCGGCGGGGAATAGGGTATTGTTTGCTGCCAGGAATTGATAGGTCGAGTTGGCCTCTACATCGTCATTGACGGTAACGATTAATTCACCCTGACCTGAGACCTGGTTGGCTCCCAAGGTTTCAAGCTGCACCCGGGAAAGTTCCAGACTGGAATTCAGGATGATGGTATCGGCCCCTTCGATGCTGACACCTGGCTCAAGGCGAATGTTGCCATCGCTGACCTCGAGGGTGCCGCCGCCCAGGCTGATTACACTGCCTTCCAGCAGGGTCAACTCGTAGTCATCGTTGGGCATGTCGAAGGTGAGGGAGCCGCCGCTGAGTTCAATATTCAGTTGAGCGGTAAAATCCTTGACTTCCTGATCATTGATATCGCCCACCAGCAACCAGAGGTTGCCCTCCCCGCTGATGACAAGATCCTCGTCTGCTTCTTGATTATCAATGAGCGCCTTATTCACAAACAGCGTCAGGCCGTCTTCGATCACCACCGAGGTGACGTCATCGGTGATGAGCTTGACATCACGATCGTTGCCTTCGGGGAAGACCACTTGGTCGTCGTCGCCATCGCGCTGAATGTTATCCTCGGCCGAGAAGTCGCTCCAGTTGACGAATCTGGCACCTTCATCAGACTCCTCGACGTAGATATGGCCACCACTCAGGGTGAGCACGCCGTCTTCGAGCACTACGTCGAAGCTACCTGGCTCACTCTCGGGCTCTAGTGACTCTTCCGGCGCAGCAGGCGATGAGCTGCCACTGCTACCGCTACCCGCCGCAGCAGCAGCTACTCCGCCAGCGGCCAGGGCACCGAGCACATAGGGTGTGTAGGAGCCGCCGGCCATCGCAGAGGTGCCGGCCTCGTCCGCGGACCACAGCAGGGAGGCACCGCTGGCATCGCGAGACAGAACGGCACTTTCGGCTGTAATAACTGCATCGGCATCTTGGGCCAGGCCCAAATCACCTTCAGGGTAGAAGGCGACGCCTGACGTGGAGAAGAAGTCGGACAGTGTTGCGACTTCTTCTTCGTCCACCTCGAGAATCAGATCATTGCCCAAGCGCTTGGCAACAAGTGCCTCAGGCGCTTTTCCCGTGACGGAGTCGATAAGTGTGATACGAGCGCCTTCGGGAAGCTCAATTTCGGAAAGCTCCGCAACGCGCATCATGATCTGCTCACCGCTGGGCAGTTCAATCAAGGCGCTAAGGATCTTCGTTTCAACGGCAGCCATATCGCACTCCATTTTGGAAAGACTTGTTGATCGGTTGGCAGCGCCTTGCGCGAACTCACTTAAATTCGATCCGCCAGGCTAGTGAATTCTCTATCAATAGAGGGCACACAAATTAACGAATGAATAGTCAGCTGCGCACCCCAAAAATGCACACTATTTCACATGTGCTTTCTCAACTTCCATCAACATAAACTATTGAGGCATTGAGAGTGATATTCACCATACTAGGCTGCCTCGCGGCACCGCAACCGGAGTACGAATTTTATTGCATCCATATCGGATTAAGTTTTGTAAAATGTTTCAGGTTTTAAATTCCGATATTGAGACATTTCCCCGGCAGCGGGGACATACCGTCCGAGGATCTCATCATTCAGGGTAGGCTGACTTCAGCCAGAGAGGGCATATCAGAATCGCGCTTCAGCCGGGCGCCAACGCATGCAGCGCGCTAACGCTCACCAAAGGACTGACTGATGCCGCGGGTAATGGGCTTGGTCAGGAAACCGAGCACGGTATTCTCGCCGGTCTTGATCTCCACCGTTGCCGTCATGCCGGGCTGCACGCGCACCGGATTGGGTCCAAGGCCGACAAGATCCTTGCCCTCCATGACCACGTGAACCCGATAATGGGGTTCCTCATCGCGAGCTCGGTTGGTCTCGTCTTCCAGTGTGTCGGCGCTGATGAACTGGACAGTGCCGGGAAAGGCCCCGTAGATCATGAAGTCGTAGGCATCGAGCTTGACGTTGGCCTCGAGTCCCGGGCGTACATAGGCAATATCCATTGGCCTGACCCGCGCCTCGATCACGAAATCGTCTTCGACGGGTACGATCTGCATGATCTCCTCTCCGGAGCCCACGACGGCTCCACGGGTGGTGATGCGGACGTTTCGCACCACGCCATCCATGGGGGCAATGATTTCGGTGTTCTGCAGCACCTCGCGATGCTGCACCAGCAGCTGCTGAAGAGCCTCGAGTTGCTCCTGCGCCTGGGAGAGCTCCTGCTGGACCTCCTGGAAATACTGGTGGCGGCGGGTCACGATCTTGCCCCGGGTGTCAGCCCGTTGACGCTGCAGGCGCAGGATCTCGACCTGGCTGACGTCGCCCGTGGCGCGCAGCGGCTCAGTCAGTTCCAGTTCGTCATCGATGATGGCGAGGATGTCCTGCTGCACCTGGATGTCCGTCGCGAGGCTCTGCTGGCGGCGCTGAAAAAGATGGCGGTGGTTGGCGAGGATCTCCGGGTACTCGGCCAGCCAATCCGGGAAATCAGGCTCTGTGCCCATGATCTCGGCGCTCAGCCGGGACACGGCGGCAGTCTGCGCGGCAACCTTGGCTCGGGTTTCGAGAAACAGCGCCTCGGTACGAGTGCGATCCAGTCGCACCAGGACATCTCCCGCACGCACCAGGTCGCCTTCGCGCACCAGGATCTCGCTCACGCGGGCGGGATCCATGGACTGGATGACCTGATTGCGGGCGCTGGGTATGACCGTGCCCTGTACGCGAGTGATCTGGTCGATGGTGGCCCAGGCGGCCCAGGAAAGGAAGGCAACCAGAGTCGCGGCGACCAAGGGAATCAGCAGCCTTGACGACCGGCTGGCGGCAGATGTTTCAAGGGGAGTCATGCGACTTGCCTCTTGCTTGGTGCATCGGACACCTTTTTCTTGCTACTCAGATCAGCCATCACCTGCTCACGCGGTCCGTCCATCACCAGCCGGCCATTGGCAAACACAAGCAGCCGATCCATCATCGGCAACAGGGCGGTCTTGTGAGTGGAGACCACCAACGTCCTGCCCTGCTCGCCCAGGCCCTCGATCAGCTTGACGACTCGAGCCTCGCTGATCGTGTCCATGGAGGCAGTGGGCTCATCGAGCAGAAGCACATCAGCGGGCGTGAGCAGCAAGCGTGTGAGCCCGATCAGCTGGCGCTGGCCACCGGAGGTTCCTCGCCCCCCTTCGCTGATGGGCAGTCCCAGGCCCATGGGGTGGCTGTTGATCAGCTCGATCAGTCCGGTCTTGCGCGCCGCCTCGAGAATCACCTCGTCGCCAGGATCAGGCAAGCCTCGCAGCACATTCTCCCGCAGAGTGCCCTTGATGAGCCTCAGATCCTGAGGCAGGTAGGTCACCAGTTCGCGCAGGCGCTGCTGCTGGATATGCACCATGTCCAACCCGCCCAGATAGACCTGTCCTGCCTTGGGCCTGTAAAGCCCCGAGGCAACCTTGAGCAGCGTCGACTTGCCGGAGCCAATGGCGCCGATCACGCCCACCTTCTGACCTGCGGGAATCTCCAGCCTGGCCAGCTCCAGGGCCAGCTGGGTGTTCTCTCCATAGCTGAACTCGATGCGCTCCAGACGCAGACTGCTCTCGACCACTTCCGGATTGAGGGTGCGCTCCTGCTCATCCTCCTCATTGGGCAGGCTCATCAGCTGGTCGAGGTTCTTGAGCGCGCTCCTGGCGTGGGACCACTGCACGAGCACCGAGGGGAAGCGGGCAATGGGACCCAGGGCACGCTGGCTGATGATGCTGCAGGCGATCAGCGCGCCCATGCTGAGCTGTCCCTGCACGGCGAGAATGGCGCCGAAGGCGATCAGCACCACATAGCTGAACTGCTGCAGCGAGGCGGTGACGTTGGAGGATAACGCTGAGGCGGCCTTGATGCGGTCGTCGTCATCACCTGCCTTGAACAGTAGATCTCGCCACTGCTGCTGAAGTCCCGACTCGTTGGTGGTGGCCTTGATGTTCTCGACCCCATCGATGGCCTCCACCAGCAAGCCAGCCTTCTGATTCTGGTGACCCTGGCTGGCGGCAATGGCGCGTCCGACGCGAAACTGGCAGGCGATACCAATCACCAGCGCCAGCGGCACGAGCACCAGGGGCACGATGGCGAGTGGTCCACCGATGAAGGCAATCACCCCGATGAAAAACAGGGCAAAGGGCACATCGGCCAGGACAAACAACGTGGAAGAGCCAAGCACCCCGCGCACATACTCCAGCCCCTTGAGCTGAGCGGCGAGAGTGCCGAGCGAAGGCGGCCTGGCTTCCATGCGAATGTTCTGGGCGCGACGGAAGAACCAGTCCGAGAGCTCGATGTCGATCCGTGTGCCTTCCTTGTCCAGCAGGTGACTGCGCACCTGCTTGAGCAGCAGGTCAAAGAGCAGCGCCACCGTGACACCGGCGGCGAGCACGAAGAGGGTCTCGAAGCCGGTGTGGGGAATCACCCGGTCATAAACCTGCATGGTGAACAGCGCGGTGGCCAGCGCCAGCATGTTGATCACCAGCGTGGCAAACAGGGCGTCCCGGTAGATCCCCTTGCGACGCCCCAGGGTCTGCCAAAGGATGTCGATGGCGCGTCTTGGTTTGTTTGTCATGACTGGGGATCTCTGGCATCGGTGTCGGGCGCCAGGAGCAGGGCGGCCGCACTTCCGGTCAGGTCGGCGAGTCGCCAGGTGGCACGGAAGACATCTGAGCGGGCATCCTCGACGGCCAGCCCGGCGCTGCTGGCCTCGCGTACCGCGTTCATCAGGTCGAGCCAGGACTTCTGGCCGATGGCATACTGACGGTTGTAGGAGGCCGAGACCCGCTCGGCGCTCAACCGGGTCTGCTCGGCGCTCTGCAGGCGCAGCTGGGCGGACTCGCGCTGGTGCCAGAGATCCGCAACCTCGCTGCGCAGCTCACGCACGGCCGCCTCGCGCTCCTGCCCCAGACTCTGCGCCCGTGAGGAGGCAGCCTCAATGCTGGCCACGGTAGAGAAACCGGCGCCGAAGTTGGATTCCAGAACCATCAGCAGTCGGGTGTCGGAGCGCTCAGTGGCAACGATGTCGCTTCCGCGATTCTCGCGTTGCTCCAGCCTCAACGCCAACGTGGGAAAGTGGGCCGCTCTTTCCCCGCGGGTATCGGCCCTGGCGGCCTTCTGCTGAAAACCCAGCCGTGCCAGCTGGGGTGAATGATTCAGGGCTTCGCGCTGAGCTTCGTCAAGTTCAGCGACGGAAATCAGGGCCCCGCTGACGGAAGCCAGTTGCACTGCCCTCACTTCCTGGCCGGAGAGTTCGGAGAGTTGAGCGAGACTCGACCGCAGCGACTGAGCAATCGCCGTGCGTTCGGCAATCGCCTGAGCCAGACGCGAGCTGGCAAGCTCCAGATCCGCCTGAGGGCTGGCCATCTGGCGCACTCGCCGCTCGATCATCTGCTGCAGGCTGCGCAGCTCATCAACATTCCGGGTAGCGATCTCGAGTTGGGCCTTGCGCCGGCTCGCCTCGGCATAGGCATCGATGACCCGCTGCAGGACATCCTGGCGCACGCCCCCTACCTGCTCCCGTGAGGCTTCCAGGCGTGACTCAGCCGCATCGATGCCCGCCATGATGCGGCCGCCAGTCCACAGCGGCTGCTGCAGGCTGAGCACGGCCTGAGTAGTGTCGTCGTCACTGCTGGCTTGCAGGCCTGGCGTGGGGAAACGCTGCCAGGCGGCCGCATTGCGATCCGCGCGCGCGGCGTCCAATTGACTCAGGCTCGCGGTCACGCTTGGGTATTGGCGAAGCGCCGCTTCGGCCAATGCCTCAAATGACCACTGAAACGGCAACTGATCACCGCCGCGCGGTGAAGCGGCGACTGCTGGAGTCACCGCAAACGTCGTGGCGAAGAAAAAAATACCCGAAAGCAGGGTCAAGGCCTGGCCCGTCCTGCCCGGAATCCGCCCCACGGCCGCCCGGTCATCTGACATGGCCGTACCAGGCTCGCCACCATGAGCCATACCTATACATTTCGGGAGGAATCGAATAAGCATGTTCGACCATCACTAGCATGTGCGAGTTATAGATAGAGGGCGGGCTAAATCACCAGGGGCGGCAGAATGCGATCTTCACTGACGCAGGAGAGAACGACGCCTCAAACGGGTCAGGCCACAACTGCCTGCACGCCGTGAAATTTCTTCCAGCGCTGGAATCGCTGATCCTTGAGCAGTTCCATGCCGTTCCCGTCAGGCATGGGACGCTTGAATGACGACATGGCGGCTCTCGGGGGCAACGATCATACTCGTGTCATTACAACACTCTGCCCAGCCACGGGCCTCAGAGATGGAACCAAAATGGATGCAATCATCCGCTGGCGCGATCCCTGGTGAATTGGACCACTTCACGTACTTCATTGGTCAGATTGGCGACGACGACATCAATATCGGGCTTGGCAGTGTCACTGTAGGCAGCAGCTCGCCTGGCTGTCGCCTGATGAATGATCACCGCTGCAGTTACGGCTGTAGTACTAAGCCGCCACCCAGCGCCGCGACAAGGCCTGGGTGGCCAGTTCGATCTGCTCCAATGCACGAACGAAGGCGCTGTAGCCACGGCCATAAGGGTCATCCACTTCACCGCCCTGCCAATGCCCCAGGAGGAACACCCGCCCACGGGCAAAAGGCGCCCGCAGGAAGATATCCTGACGTTGCCAGTGCTCCATCACCAGCACCAGATCCGCGTCACGCAAATCCTCCACCCCAACCCCTCTGGGCACATGTTGGCGTGGGTCGCCGTAACCATGCTCGACCAGCACCTCCTGCGCCAGCGGATCCATCCCGGACGCCCAGGGCGGCACACGCAACCCGGCGGAAGTCACGCGGGCCGCCGGCAGCGCGGAAGCCAGCACCACCTCCGCCATGGGACTGCGACAGATATTGGCCGTACAAACCACCAGCACTTTTTCCTGCATTGCGTCGATCACCCTGTTCAAAGCTGCCATCTCAATCACGAAAGGCCCGGTCACGTACTTTCACCACGGGCTCCAGAAGGTAGGCCAGCACGCTGCGCTGCCCCCCCAGGATATGTACCTCGGCCACCATGCCGGGGATGATGTCCAGCGGACGCTCATCGGCATCGTAAAGGTGCCCCTCGGTGCGCACTCGCACCGGATAAAGCAATTCATCCATCCCCTGAACCTCCACCGCATCAGCGCCGATGGTGACCAGTTCCCCGTCCAAAGCCCCGTAACGGGCAAAATCGTAGGCGGTGATCTGCACCCGCACTGGCTGGCCCGGGTAGAGAAACCCGATGTCACGGGGGTGGATATGGGCCTCCACCAGCAGAGCATCATCGGCAGGCACCACGTCCACCAAGGGATCACCGGGACGCGCCACCCCACCCAAAGTGGACACATGCAACTGGTTCACCACCCCCGCCACGGGCGAACGGATACGGGTACGCTCCACCTGGTCCGCCTTGGCCGGTAGCACCTTCTCCAGTTCTGAAGCCTCGCCGGTGGCCAGGCTCAGATCGGCCAGCGCCTGGGTCCGAAAAGCCTGGCGCAGGGCCTGCTTGCGATCGTCCACTTCCTCGATCGACGCCTCCAGACGCTCCAGGGCTGCGCCGATGCGCTCGCGCTCGCCTCGCAGCTCGTTCAACGTGCGACGGATCTGCAGCAGCGACAGTTCAGGCTCAAGACCCCGCTCCACCAGCGGCTGGATGAGATCCCGCTCCACCTGGGCCAGCAGGATGCCCGACCGCACCGTGCGCAGCGCCACCTGCTGCTCGGCATACTCCTGTTCACGCTGCCGGCGCTGCCCCGTCAACACCCGCAACTCCGCATCCAGCTCCGCACGGCGCCCCGCGAACAAGCGCGTTTCGCTGGCCACCACATCGGCCGCCTGGGACACCACCTGCGGAGTGAATTCAAGCGGCGTATCGACAATCTCCGCGCGCAGCCGCTGCATCCTCGCCTGCAACGTGTGATAGCGCTGCAGGCTCTCCTCGTAGCCCCCCTCCAGCACGCCGCCGCCGAGCACCAGCAGCACATCGCCGGCCTCCACCCGTTCGCCCCTGGCCACGCGAATTTCCTGAACAACCCCACCCTCCAGGCTTTGCACCACCTGCAGACTGCGTGAGGGCACCACCTTGCCCTGGCCGCGAGTGACCTCATCAATCTCGGTCACATGGGCCCACACCAGGGCAGTGACCAGAAAAAGCAGGATCACGCCCAGCAGCACACTGCCGCTCAGCGAGCGACCCAGGCCACGATCACCCATCAAGCTATCGAAACCATCGCCGCCCGCCACGCTAAGGAACCCTCACCTTGCTCGGCACGGGGACGGCCGATGCCGTTCGCCCAGTGGTCAACACTCGCTCCCGGGGCCCGTCAGCCACCACCCGACCTTCATCCAGAACGATCACCCGATCCACCAGTGCCAACAGACTGGTTCGGTGGGTCACCAGCACCAGGGTGCGATCCGCCGACAAATCCGCCAGCCGTTCGATCACCCCCTTTTCGGTCTCCACATCCATGGCGCTGGTGGGTTCATCCAGCAACAGGATGCGCGGATCGCCCACCAGCGCCCGAGCCAGACACACCAGTTGACGCTGCCCCCCGGAGAGGCCCTCGCCGCGCTCTCCCACCACCAGGTCATAGCCCATGGGGTGCGCGGCCAGAAACTCATGAGCCCCCGCCAGGCGCGATGCCGCCAGAATGCGCGCGTCATCGGCATGAGGGTTGCCCACAGCGATGTTCTGACGCACCGTGCCGCTGAACAGCCACGCCTCCTGCAGCACGCTGCCCACGTGTCGACGCAGGTCGGCCGGGTCCAGCTGGCGAATATCGTTGCCACCCACCCGCACCGAGCCCTGGTCGGGCTCGTGAATGCCCAGCAGCAGACGTGCCAGGGTGCTCTTGCCAGACCCCACCCGCCCCAGCAAGGCCACCCGCTCGCCCGGCTCGATCAACAGGTTCACCCCCTTGAGGGCTGGCTGGCTCTGACCCGGGTAGGTAAAGCTCACCTCCTGGAACTCGATCCGGCCCTGCAAATCCGGGCGGCTGAGGAAGCGCCGCCCCACAGGACGCTCACTGGGCAGATTCATGAGCTGGTCGATGGCCCGGTAGGACTGACGAGCCTGGTTGATGCGGGTCATGGTCTGTGCCAGTTGCGCCAGCGGGGCAAGAATGCGCCCGGTGAGAATCACGGCGGCAATCATGGCCCCCATGGAAATCACCCCGTCGGCAATCAGGAACACGCCGAACACAACGATCCCCACCTGGGCACCCTGCTGAGTGAAGGCAGTGGTGTTAAGGGCAAACTGCTGGATCGCCCGGGCACGCCGGCCGGTGCCCGACTGGTGCCACACACTCTCTTCCCAGCGTTCACGCACCAGCGGACCGGCCCCGGTGGCCTTGATGGTCTCCAGCCCGGATACCGCCTCCACCAAAACGCCCTGCTTGTTGCGACCCTGCTCGAAGGCATCCCGGGAGATGCGCGCCAGGAAGGGCTGCAAGGCCAGCCCCATGAGCAACACCAGCGGCACCGCCAGCAGCGGCACGATGAACAGCGGCCCACCAATGAGATAGATCACCCAAATGAACAGGAGGATGAATGGCAGGTCCACCAGGGCCACCAACGAAGCCGAAGCGAAGAAATCGCGCAGCGTCTCGAACTCCCGCAGGGTGTTGGCAAAACCACCCGCCGAGCCCCGGCGCGCGCTCATGCGCAGATTCAGCACATGATCAAAAATGCGGCGCCCCATGCGGATGTCCGCCTTCTGGCCGGCCTGCTCAATAAAGGCGGCGCGCAAGGTCTTCACCACAAAATCGAACACCAGCGCAATACCCACCCCCACGGTCAGCGCCAGCAGGGATTCCACAGCCTCGTTGGGCAACACCCGGTCGTACACCACCATGATGAACAGCGCCGTGGACAGGCCCAGGAAGTTGGTGAGTGCCGCCGCCAGCATCACCTGCACGTAGGTCCAGCGATTGCTGGACAGCGCACTCCAGAACCAATGCCCGCCGCTGCCCGGCGAGACATCCCCGCCCGCTTCGGCGCGCGGGCGCGGTCGCAGGGCAATCACCCGCCCATGGCTCAGAGCTTGCAGTTCGGCCAGGCCCCGCTCCACGGGCGTATCGCCGAACAACGGATCGAACACCACCCCACGATCACCACCCTGTCGTGACAGCACCACCACAGCGCGCCCCTGCCCTAGCAACACGACCGCCGGCAGGGCATCGGCTGGCAGCGAAGTCAGATCACGGCGCCCCACCGCCGTGATCAGCCCAAAGCGCTCCGCAGCCTCCAGGAAGGCCGTTTCATCCATGCCCGGATCCAGGCCCACCTTGCCAGCACGCACCGCCCCGGCCGACACGGGCATATCGAAGTGGCGCGCCAGGAACAACAGGCACCGCTCCAGGTCCGCGCTGCCAGCCTCACCCACGCACTCAGTCATCCCGATCCACCAGCGTCACCTCGGGAATCTGGAGCGCACGGAGCAACTGGCCTGCCAGGGCCAGCTGACGAAACCCGGCCAGGTCAAGCTCCAGACGCAAATCCATCACGCGCAAGGAGGACTGAAACAAATCCCGCTGAGCATCCAGCAGGTCCGTCAGGCTGCGTCGCCCAATGGTGAACTGATCCTCATAGACCCGAACCGCCTCCCGATCAGCCTGAAACGCCCGATACTGCGCCTGGAGTTCTGCCTCGAGAGCCTGCACATCGCTCCGGGCGTTTCGCCAGCGGCGCACAAACTCACGCTCAAGGGCCTGTTGCTCCCAGCGGGACTGCCATTCCCGCTCCCGCGCCTGGGACACACGCGCACCGGGGGCGCCACCACCGTAGAGCGGGTAATCCAGATGAAAGATCAAGGCCAGGTCCGAATCACCTCGATCACTGCGATCCACGTCGAAGCGACGCCCCTCCAGATTCACGCGCAACTGTGGCCATCGCTCCCCCGCCAACGCCCGCCCCTCCGCGCGACTGGCCGCGACCCGGGACGCCGCCTCGCGCAGGGCTGGATGATCATCCAGCGTTACCCGCAAGAGATCCGGATCGTGGGACAACAGATCAAGACCGGGCGGAGACAAGGTCTTCGCCCGATTGAAGAACCATTCCTCGTAAACAGCGGCCGCGCGCTCCAGGCGACCTTCCAGGGCAACCAGACGGGCCCGGGCATCCGCCACGCGACCATCGGCCCTGAGTAAATCGGCCCGTGAACCCACGCCCCCTTCCACCCGTTCCTGCACGCGGTCACGAATCGCTTGATGACGATCCAGGTTGTGACCTGCAAGGGCCTGCTGAGCCTGGTAACGGGCCAGATCGTAATAAACACCCACGGCTTCCAGGGCCAGCTCCGCGGTCAGGGCGCGGGCATGCCACTCCTGTGCCGACAGATGTTCGCGGGCGGCCTGCAGATGGCCCGCCGAGGCGCCAAAGTCATACAACCGCTGCGATACGCTGATCACCGCATCCACCCGCGAGCCGCTATCAAAAGCACGTTGATCAGTGGCCGACAGACTGCTGCGCTGTTCCAGGCCCAGGCGCACACTCGGCAGACGATCTGCACGGACCTCGCGCACCCGATGGCTCAACTCCGCCCCACGGGCGGTTTCCCGCCTCAACGCCGGGCGCAACTGCACAGCAGTGGCCACTGCCTCTTGCAGGACCGCCACTGCCTCGGTCCGGGCCGCCGCCTCTGGCGCATCCGACCATATCCGCACCTGTTCGGACCACCCATCAGGCTCAGCCTGGGTCTGGGCCGGCAAGGCTGGCAACAGCAACACAACGAGGAATTGAAACCATTTGAGGGGTTTTGGGAAAGCCACATTTTCTCCCGGGCACAACACAAGGGCGCTCACCGGATTGCCGGAGAATGGCTCGCCACCTGAAAACACGACCCTTGAGATTAGAGGATGCAAGACGGGGACTCACCCACAATCCCCTCCATTACGGTTGCATTGCGCACCCCGTGCCAGGCAACGCATTCAAGTCAGCAAAGCCGCGCTCAGGAAGCACGACATCCCCTGCAAACCGAGTTATTGTCAAATCTGGTGTACGGCGGTCAGGCGGCCTTCCTGTCTGACTGATCGATTACTTGCTCTCCGTCCTGGAACTTGACGTTGTTGACGACCAGTTCCAGTTTCTGGAAATGCTTGATGCGTCTCCAGCGCTTCTGGGCACTCTGGAGCAGCTTGAATACCATCGCCAATGTCGTCGCCCGGGATCCGCAGCTCCGGCTGCGCTTGGTCCGCAGGCGAACCGTGGAGAAGGTCGATTCCACCGGGTTGGTGGTTCGGATGTGCACCCAATGCTCCGCAGGGTAATCGTAAAATGCCAGCAGCTCATCCCGATCCTTTGCCAGGCAGGCCATCGCCTTGGGGTACTTGGCCTCGAAGCATTTCAGGGTGCGATCAAAGGCCTGGTGAGCCATTTCTCGGGTCTGCGCCATCCAGATTTCCTGGAGATCGGACTTGACCTTGGGCTGCACCGACTTGGGCAGCTTGTTGAGCACATTCGCTGTCTTGTGGACCCAGCAGCGCTGATGGTCCGTCTGTGGATAGATCTTGCTCAGCGCTGCCCAGAAACCCATGGCACCGTCGCCCACAGCCAACTTGGGGCCGGTGGTGAGGCCGCGCTCCCGCAAGTGGGTCAGCAGCGCCTCCCAGCTATCCGCCGACTCACGGAAGCCATCCTCGACAGCCACCAGCTCCTTGCGGCCATGCTCCGTGACCCCGATGATCACCAGCAGGCACAAGCGGTCATCCATGCGCACCTTGCTGTAGATGCCGTCAGCCCACCAGTAGACGTAGCGGCGGTCTGACAGGTCCTGCTGCCGCCACGCTGTGTGCTCATCCTCCCACTGCTTCTTGAGCCGTGAAACCGTGTTGGCCGAGAGCCCCTTGGCCTTCTCACCCAGCAATGCCCTCAGGGCCTCCTGGTAGTCCCCGGTGGAGACCCCCTTCAGGTAGAGCCAGGGGATCAACTCCTCAACGCTGCGAGCCCGCTTCAGGTAGGGCGGCAGCAGACTGCTGTTGAAGCAGGCGCCACCGCCACTGCGGTCACGCACCTTGGGCACCTGGACGCTGACATCACCGATCCCGGTCTGCACCGTGCGCTCGGGCAGGTAGCCATTGCGAACCACCGCCTGGCGCCCATCGTCGAGGCGCTGCTCGGCATACTGCGCCAGGAAAGTGGCCAGTTCGGCCTCGACCGCCTGGGCAATCAGGTCGCGGGCACCCTGGCGCAGCAGCTCGTGCAGCGGATCCGTGGCCTGCGGTTCTGGTTGTGAAACAGCTTGAAGGGTAGACTTGGTCATGGCGTATCCGCTTTTGTTGATTGAGATCTTGGTCGTGATCAATCAACAGGATACGCCACCTTCACTTCCTCCCCCCATACACCAGATCTGAGCTTAACTCTGCAAACCTTGCCGCGCATCCAGACTGGACCCTTTCCCATTACGGGGAAAACGACTGTCTCGATACTCTGGAGGAGAACAAGAGTGTGGGCCCAATGGCCTTCTGCCTCACGCGCTCTCACGAGGGCCTTATCAGGCACGCTCAAAGAGCGGAACTGTGATCCGTTCCGTACTACCCGCCGAGCAACCCATTAGATTTTCTTCTGCGGGGGCACTTAAGGGGGAGAATGTAAAAATCACCTTTGGGGAGAAGAGTCTTGATCCTTCAGACTGACATCTCGCCCGAGAAATCTGCTGCTGCACATTAGGCCATTTGGGTCTGTGCTGTGAGTTATTGTCAAATCTGGTGTACGACGGTCAGGCGGCGTTCCTGTGCTGTGCGTTCCCTTCTAAATCGCTACGCCAGCCAACTACCCGGAAGTGAGCCGGGACTAAAGTGGAAACCGAGCAAGTCAACCTCAAAAATTCTCACCAATAGACGGTTTAGCTGAGCAAACGGCATTTCGCCATCTGGATGCGTTCAAGTTGGCGAATCATGAGGCTGAGGCGTCGATCCTGGGGCCCTGTGAGGGGTGTCCAGCGCAGTCCCAGCAGGACGGTGGATGCCTGCTCGCGACGACTCATTCGGGCCAGGTGGGCAGTGAATTGTCCTTCAAGCGGACTCCCGCCGTCCGATTCCAGCCAGATCGCCACTCTGATCTCGGCGTGGGTGGGCACATCAGGCATGTGATCCGCTTCCAGTCCCATGCCCGTAAAAGACAGGTCCGAAAGCCCGCATGACACATGCCCCAGTCCGGGCAGCCGGATCGTACACCTGGCATCGATCCCGGAGGGCACGCCAATACGCACGTATTCGCGCCGCTCCGTCACATGCATCACCCTGGGCGCCAGCAGTGTGAGCTGAGACCTGGGACCGGACCCCGTCGGCAGTGATTGCGCCTGCTGCACCACGGAGGAAAAAGAGATCGAGCGACCATCCAGTTGCACAAAAACCGCAACCGGCTCCCCCGTGTTGGCAGAAAATCCGTTGGCACCAGAGGCGCCATCTTCCAGGCGAACCTGCGCTGAAAACTTGTCCACATTCATCAAGCGCAGGAATCGCATGTTCCCGGCCACGGCCTTGGCGCAAGGCTTTACCCGGGCGCATCGACCGCGCGCCCTCCCCTCCCGGCACATGGGACACACCCCCATGCGAACCCCTCGGGCCCAACCTCGTTCCAGTGCAGAAAAAACATCCCTGAACCCACGGAGGTGGGTCACACGGGCTGTGTCCTGATGATGCAGAGCTTCCATGTGTTCAATCCGTAGGGTGACCTCGGCGGGCAGAGGGGGTTTATGGGTGGCCAATTGGCGCTGTGTGGCAACATCAATTCCATCCAACTACCAAGGTTACCCGCTAAATCGGGGCATCGGGCCGGGATTGCTCCGAAATGAATCATTTTGTGACTGCGGCACAAGCGGCGACTGTTGATGGGGGTCAATCCTGAAGCCAGCGCACCAGCAGACTCCGGAGCTCCTTGCGGGTGTAGGGCTTGCTGAGGTGGTCGTCCATGCCTGCCAGGCTGTAGCCCCGAACGTCTTCCTTGAGCACGGCGGCCGTCAGGGCAATGATGGGAGTGCGCCGTTCGGCGGGTTCCTGCTCACGGATGCGGCGTGCAGCCTCCAGCCCCGTCATCAGGGGCATCTGACAATCCATGAGGATGAGCTCAAAGCGCTCGGCACTGGCCAGGCGGACCGCGGCCTCGCCATCGCCCGCGCAGGTGACCCGATGCCCGAACGACTCGAGGGTTTCGCCCACCATCTCCAGAATCTCGGGGTTGTCATCCACCACCAGGATGTGAGCACTTCTCATCCTGGCCTTTGTGAGGCTGCCCCCTGGGTTTTCCTGCACGGGCGTTGCAGGTAACCGGGCAACGGGTAACTGCAGTTCCATGGTGAGGGTGGTGCCCTCCCCCTCCTGGCTCTCCACACGGATCTGACCGTCCAGGGCCTGGATCAGGTTGTGCACGATGGCCAGCCCCAGGCCTGTTCCACCGGGACGCGTCGGGCCTTGATGAGACTTGTAGAATGGCTCGAACACACGCTCCAGCACCTGGGCACTCATGCCCACGCCCGTATCCGAGACCTGTATGTGGATACGATGTAACGCATCGTCGTCACCTTTACGCCGGTCTGCCCAGGCGCGCACGGTGATGCGACCGTGCTCGGTGAATTGGTTGGCATTGCCCACCACGTTCGACACGACCTGCCTGAGGCGCAGGGCATCCACCCATACACCTTCGGGTACGGAGGGATCGATATCCACAACCAATCGATTGCCCCGCCCGCGTACCACACCATCCATGAGTTCCAGGCTCTGACGCAGCAGGCCCGGCAGGTTCACTGCCTCGGGATTGAGCGTGATCTGCCGTCCCGCCTCGGATTCACTGAAATCCAGAATGTCATTGATGATGCCTCGCAGCATCTCGCAGCATCTCGCAGGAACGGCGCAGTGCGGTGACATAGCGATGCTGACGCTCGTCCAGGGAGGTTTCCATCAGGGTTTCGATCAGGCCCAGCATGGCGGTGAGGGGTGTGCGTACCTCATGGCTGGTCATGGCCATGAACAGGCTCTTGGCCTGGTTGGCCCTCTCGGCCTCCTCCTTGGCCTGCATCAGGGCCAGCTCCGCCTGCTCCAGGGAGGAGATGTCGATGGATACTCCCAGGCTGGAGCCCTGGTCTTCCGGGTCAAAGGAGTAAATGGTGAGCAAGGAGGGAAAGCTCTCGCCCCCATGACGATTCAGACGCATGCGGCCCCGCCAGGCCTGCCCTGTCCGCAGGGTGGCCAGCATCTCCGGGAAGCGCGCCACGTCCTCTGGCTGATGCAGCATGGCCACGGGCTGGCCGATCGCTGCATCGCGCGCGTAGCCGAACAGGTTTTCGGCACCGGGGCTGAATTCGGAGATGACCGGTTGGCCCATGTCCGGATCGCTGCGGGTGATGATGAAGGCCACATCCTGACTGGCTTGAAAGATGGACTCCAGGGTGACCTGTTTTTGCTTCAGCTCGTGGATGTCCCGGCCCACGCCCAGGATCTCCACAATCTCGCCCCGCTCATCAAGGATGGCGCTATCTTCCCAGTGAAACCAGCGCCAGCCGTCCACCGTCATGGCCCGCTGTTCCACCTGGATGCGATGAGGGGGCTGCAAAAGCCCCTCCATGGCCCGGAGGGTGTCGGCGATATCGTCCTCATGAACCAGGGGAGCGAAGGAATGCCCTAGCAGTTCGTCGCGGGTCTTGCCAAAGGTGCGGCAGTAGGTATCGTTGACGAACAGCAATCGATTCTGGGCATCCACCCGCACGATCAGATCATGCTGGGACTCCACCAGGCTACGATAGCGCTGCTCGCCCTCTTTGGAGCGATAGCGTTCATACTGTGCCTCCACCAGCAGGCGCAGCGTGGTCTCAAGGGCGCGCAGCAGAGCCAGAACCCGATCGGCCTCGCCACTGCTCACCGCGCCCCTGCCGTCCAGGTGGGGTAGCTGGGCGATGAGCCAGAGCGGATCATCGCCCACGCCCAGTTCCATTCGCCAGCACACCTGTGTGCTGCGGGCCATGGCCTGCGTCACTGCCGACTCGCCCCGGCCCTCCCAAGGACGCCCCCAGGTCCACTCTATGTTCGTGTTCTCGGGTACGGAGCTGGCCAGAACCCTCGCATCCAGCTCACTCACCAGCGCCAGCCGGACAGAGGCCGCCTCGGCCAGGCCGGTCAGCACCTCTTTGAGGCGCGCCATGGGCATCAATGACTCAAGACAAAGCCCCTCCAGGGCGATATTGTTCTCCATCATTCAAGGATTCCCGATCAGCACGTTGGCGAGGCGGCCGTGGTTCATTCATAGGGTCCGACGACAGTGGGGCGAGATGCCCCACGCAAATACAGGGATATCATGCCTTGCGTGCTGTGGGCGCGGTCAATTGTTCCGAATCGCTCCCGAACTGGAAGCTTTGTGGTCACCCGACACTAGATGTCGAGCAGATGCTCCTGGGCACACTCCTCAAGGAATTGCTCCATGCGCAGTGCTGCGTCGTCCGTAAGCCAAAGGAACACCCGTCGCCGATCGCTGGGATCCCGCTCCTTGCGCACCAGCCCCCTGTTCACCAGCTCTTCCACATGCCGCAGGGCCGTCGTGAGGGGAATGCCCGAGCCCACCGCCAGGCTGGAGACGTAGTCAGGCCGCCCGGCCAGACGGGCGATCATCAGATCGATCAGGATGTTCCAGGTGGCGCCGTTGCACACATCGGGGTCGAAATAGCGACCGCGCAGCACGCGCGCTTCAGCTGCCCCGCGCAACAGACGATGCGTACCCGCTTCGGTGTGATCCTGGGCGGCGCGTGCGCCCTCACGGGTCACCGCACCCTGCATCGACTTCTCTCGCCCCGACTCCTGATCCGGGTCCACTTCCTCTTTCTCGGAGTGCAGGTAACGCAGACGCGATTCGATCTTGTTGAGCTGTCCGCGGGTGAGGTTCAACACCTCCCGGAACTGGCGTCTTTCCAGGTCCCTGCGCAAGGCTGTGCGAATCGCCTTGACGAACTCCTGCTCGCGAAACGGTTTGAAGAGGAAATCCGTCGCTTCCATCCGCAGCGCATGCTGGACATGATCCCGCGAGGCATAGCCGCTCATGAAAACAATTTCCACGCGCTCCTCCCCCTGATCACGCGTGAGGGCACGAACCAGATCCAGGCCATCCCAGCCGGGCATGCGCACATCCGACACCAGAACGCGGATGTCTCCATCCGCTTTGAGCATGTCCAGTGCCTTCTCCGGATTCACGGTGGTGATGGGAGCGAAACCGGCCCGGGAGGACATCGCGCTCAGCTCATCGAGGATGTCCGACTCGTCATCCAGTATGAGGATCTTGCATTCTTCATCCGAGATGGACATTTCCAGCCTCCTGCCTTGCTGCCGAAAAACAACGATGAAACGACCCGAGTGGTCCCTGCCATTGCCGACCGTTATCCCATGGCAGCGGTAACCCAACGACGCCCGTCACCCAAAATCATTCTGATTGGATCAGTTTAAAGCCGATGAGATGGGCGTTCATAGGCGAAACCGGGGCATTCACTCCAAATTCGAACCTTTTGTCTGAAACTTGAGGTTCACCCCATCGAAGTGGCAAGCCAGGTGAAAATCGGCATGCCTTTAATCCCCACGCCCGCGCGTACCCCGTCCGAAACGGAACCATTTCACGTTTTTTTTCTCCAGCCAAAACGGCACCTTATAGGCGGAGAGTGAACGATTCGACTCATGGTGAACAGGGGAGGTGTGTCATGGACAACGGAGTCCCGCGCTCCATAGAGGTCTATCGCGAGGTCAGCGAGATGGCGCCTTCATCAGTCCACGATGGCAGCCAGCCCGTCATGGTGGGCTATATCGCCAAAGTGCCCTATTCGGGTGATCAGGCGGCCATGCAGCACCTTTCAGAAACGTTGCCAGCACTGGTGACCCTCTGTGTGGTGGCCTTGGTCACCACCCTATCGGCCGCGCTGCTGGTCATTCTCATCACAGTCATGACGACGCTGACCTGAACCGGAGATCAGACCTTGGACGCACTGGCGCTCAACCCCTGTGTACACGCGTCGGATCACCCGGCTGCGGACGAATTCTTTTATGGCGCCTTTCGCGCGCTGCTGGGTGAAGCCCCCTATCCGTGGCAGTTCCGCCTCTTCGAACAACTCGTTGAGGGCCGCGCCCCCACTCATGTGGCCATCCCATCAGGCTGCGGGAAGAGTGCCGTGCCCGCTATCTGGTTGCTCGCCGTCAGTTTCGCGGCACTGGTTCACAAAAGCGGACCTGGTCACCACCTGTTCATCCTGCGTCACACACTGCCCCAATCCGACACCGACTGGCAGGTGGCCAGGTCAACGCTCAATGCCCTGGTCACGGCCAACCTGGCCTTTGGTTGCAACAACCCCCTCACCCCGGTACTCAAGGGTTTGCAGTCGCTGTGCCAGGAGAATTGCAACACCCCGCTAAAGTTACTGGAAGACGGCCAACCCCTGGCCGGCAAAACCTCCAGGAACGGCCCCACCATCACCTTGGTCGATGCGCCGCCGATTCATCTGGCCGCGCCGGCGCCGGTCCATGTCCTGCAGACGATTGCCCGGCAGATCGGGGTGCCCCAGGATGGCTCACTGTGTTTCTGGCCCCAGGGCTACCTCACCCGCGCCTCTGGAAAGGCTCGCGCTGAACCAGGGGCAGACGATGCGGTGCTTGCCCTGGACAAGTCGGATCATTCGGACCATCGTCTGTCCCGAAGGCTTCACCCCAGTCGCAGCATCGTGGTGGATCCCACCCACGACGACAACTGCGTGCGCACCATGCTGGGTTGGGCATTACAGTTCGAATCCCAGCGCAAATGGGTGCTGATATGCACCACCGATCCCGCCAAGGCGGAGGCGATTCACAAGGGCCTCTCAGCCAGTCTCTCGCCGGGCCGGGTGCTGCGCGTGGGCAGCGAACAACGCGCTGCTGAATGCAGCGAGACCTTCGAGTCGTTCCAGGCTCAGGAATTCTTCATGGGAGCCCGCGGGCTGACCCCAGAAACCGTCTACTTGCTGTGTACGGACGATTACCGCTGGGTGGGTGATATCGATGCGGATGTGGGCATCTTCGATCACGCCAGTGAAGGCCAGCAGGCATGGCGTGCCTCCCGCGTGAACCGCTCTGCCCAGACCCGGGAGGGGGTGGTGATCCAGCTTGCCTGCCCCGAGGACGAGGCCATCGGCCAGCGCACCGGTGTGACGCGCCAGCCCATGACCACCGTACTCTGGCGCACCAGCCTGCCATTGATCCAGGATGTTTCAAGCTGGTTGAACACCTTCCCGGTTCAGCCCCGTGAGCGCTTGCAAACCACACAGGCGAACGTACACCGTTTTCTCAGGAACCACGCGCGCCAGTGTCCACACGAGCAGGCCCTGTTGATTCCCCCCGAGTCCGCGCCCGAGTATTTGACCATGGAGAGGATATTGCGTGAACCGCATCGCCTGGAACGCGCCACCCTCATCCTGCCCTCACACGCCGGCGGCCTGCGGGGAGGCTTCCTGGCGGCAGAGGCAGAGTATCCGGTCAGGGATCTGGCGGATGTGGACAACATTCGTGAACGCTGGATCGTTTATCGCAGCGGGCGTTTCTGGCATGGCAGGCGTTTACAGGGCATCGACAGATCCCAGCGCCATGCGCTGGGTGCCGGCCAACCTCGCCAGGCCCTTTCTGCCCTGGAAAAGAAGACGGGCCTGGAACTTGTGCACGATGTCTTCTCGGAATTCATGTTGCCGACCCACGTGGATGGCACGCCAGAAGCCTATCAAACCTGGCTGGTCCATCCAGACATGCCAGACATGAAAGCGTGATCCAGTCCCACCCCCACTACAGCATCAACGGGGGCAGGATGCGATCCTCCTTCAGGCAGGCCAACATCTCATTGATATTGCCCTCGGGAATGAGGCCGTATAGCAGTCGCCTGACATCGTCTGCGCTCAAGGGTTGGCTGCGCTCATCGTCATCCGGGGTGCATTCCATGACGAATCGGCGTCGTAAACGGGTCAGCCCGCAACTGCGCAAGACCGCATCACGCACTTCGGGCATGGATACGGGCTTGAGTAGAAAGTCATCCACCTTACGCCGAAACAGGCGTTGCACGAAGTGCTCGTCCGCGCCACCGGTCATGGCAACAACGCCTGGCGGCACCTTGTGCGTGCCCATAAACCATTGACGCGCCTCATCAATCAACGCAAAGCCATCATTTCCGGCCAACATGATGTCCACCAGAAGACAATCCGGCTCAAACCCCTCCTTGAGCACATCCAGCGCCGTGGCCACGCAATCGCAGGCCACGCTCCGGATCCCCAGGCGCTTCAGGTAGTCGTTGACCTCCTGGCAGATTGCCACTTCATCGTCCACCACCAGCACGCAGAGTTCATCGCTGGCGCGCGCGCCCAGCGGCAACGCCTGAGTGCTGTGCTCAACGACCTGCTCACGGAAACTGTGGACCTTCGACGTCACGAACAGGCATCCTTCCCCAGCTCCACACCCAATTCGGCATCCCGCCGGCTCAATCCCTCGCGAGTCACGGCCTTGATTTTGCGCAGGGATACAGGCTTGTTCAAAAACGCCAGGGCACCCTGCCCCACGGCCTCCTCGGCCAACGCCACCGTACCGTGCCCGGTGATGACCACCACCTGCACACCGTGGAATTGCTTCCAGCGCTGGAATCTGCTGTCCTTGAGCAATTCCATGCCGTTGCCATCGGGCAAACGCAGGTCGAGAAACACAATGGAGGGAGGCGTCTCATCGTCCATGCGACGACGCACCTCCCCAAGTTGGCAGGCGTGCCAGCAGAGAATGCCCTGCCGGGATATGGCGGAGGCCAGCTCACTTCGGATCAGTGGGTCATCCTCAACAATCAATGCCCAGCGATCAAGCTGGGACGCCGCGGAAGACAAACAGTCGGCCTTGGGCGGGCTTTCTTCCGGCATGCAGCCCAGGAAGTCAAGCTCTTCCTCGGTCAGGATGGGGTGTCTGGATGTTGGCATGGTGGCTCTCGGGGGTAGTGATCACGCTCTATTTATTAGACCACTCCCCCTGGACAACCGCTCAGGAAATGGAACCATCATGGATCTAATGAATGGAAACGCCTGCGCCCAACGGGCATGGATCACGGATTTCTAGCCGGATCGAACATGCTTCCCCGGCGCCGGGGGAGCAGGCAGCCATTTTGTCAACATGCTGGAGAGTTCCTTGCGGGTGTAAGGCTTGGGGAGCCAGTCGTCCATGCCCGCATCGAGGTAAGCCTGGCGTTGATCCTTGGTCAGGGCCGCCGTCAGGGCGATGATTGGAACCTGGCGGTTCCTTTCATCATGAAGGCGTATTTTCTGGGTGGCCCGAATGCCATCCATCACGGGCATCTGGCAATCCATCAGCACCAGGTCGATATCCGCCAGTCCCGGCTGTTCGCAGTATGCCACTGCCTCGGCACCGTCACAGAGCAGCTCCACCCGGCAGCCCAGCCGCTCCAGGGTTTCCCCCAGCAACTCGCGCACGTCATCGTTATCCTCCACCACCAGGATCCGCGGTGCACGCTGCGCAGTACCAGCAGAGCCCTTTTCCAGCGACGACCTCCCGCTCGCTGCTTCCTTGAGCAGCAGTGGTGGCAAGGCATTGAAGCTTCCGGTGGCGTCTCCGTCTTCAAGATCGGCGGGCGGTAACCACAATCGAAACCATACCCGCGTGCCCATGCCCGGTTCACTCTCCACGCCCATGTCGCCGCCCATGGTGCGCACCAGGCTCTGCACGATCGGCAAACCCAGACCCGTTCCTCCCGCACGGGCCATACCCACGTTGGGGGCCTGAAAGAACGGCTCAAACAGCCGTTCCTTCACTGCTTCATCCATGCCGATCCCGGTGTCGCTCACCTGGAACCGCAGCGGGAGCCTGCCTGACTCCAGCGATCGGGAGGCAGGGCGCTCCCGGCTCACACGCACGGTAATCCGCCCACCCTCGGTGAACTTGATGGCATTGCCCACCAGGTTCCATAACATCTGGCGCACCCTGAGCGGGTCCACCATCACACCCGCGGGCAGATCATCCGCCAGGACCACTGACAAGGTGTTCCCCCGGTCTCGTGCCGAGGGCTCCAATAATTGCAGGCTATCCCGCACCAGGCGGTGCAGCGCTGCCGGCTCAGGATGGATGCGCACCCGACCGGCCTCGATCTCGCTGAAATCCAGAATATCATTGATGATCCCGCGCAAGGCCTCCCCGGATTTGAGCAGCGATCGGGCATGGCGTTGCTGATGCGGGTCGAGCGGCGAGTCCAGCAGCATTTCGGCCACGCCCATCATGGCGGTGATGGGGGTACGAATCTCGTGGCTGACCGTGGCCAGAAAGCGGGATTTAGCCTCGCTGGCGGTACTGGCCTTCATGGCCAGCTCCTTGGCCTGGTCGCGGGAGTGGATCAACGCCCGCTGGGCGCGGCGAATCTGCCGCTGCTGGCGCCGACGAATCTCGGCATTGGCAAACATGTCCGCCATGGTGCGCAGGATGGCAACATCCACGCTACCCCACCCACGGTGCGCCCGGACGGCATCGAAACCCACGAACCCCTGGCATTGCTCATCTCCCATGATGGGAATGGTGATGTTGCTCTTGATGCCCTGGGGGCCCAGTATCTGGCGCAGTGGGTCATCCTCACTCAAGGCCTGCACATCCGGCACGTTGTAGACCTCACCGGCACTATGAGCCTCTACCCAGGCCTCCAGCCCCTGCAATGGCGTTTGCTGCAGGTTGTCCATCTCGCTGGTGACCCCTTCGGCGCACCATTCGTGGGTATTGCTGGCGGTGTAGGCCTCCAGATCATAGGTGAACAAAAACGCCCGATCCGCCCTCACCAGGCGGCCAATCCTCTCCAGTCCCTCGGTGATCAACGGATCCAGCTGGGATTCCCGGGCATTCATGAAGCGCAGCGAAAAATGCGTCAGCAGCCGTTCGAAATGCCCCCACCGCTCCAGCTCCTGGTTTTGCACGCAGGCCTGGCAGGATTGCGCCAGCTTGTCGGCCACGGCGCGGAATGACTCACAAAAGGAACCAGAAAGCGGCTCCCCGGCCACGAGCAGCACCAGCAGCCCGTAACCGGGCAACTTGAACACGTGAAAAGAGTACTTGCCTCGGGTAAACACCGCCATGCCGTCGCCACCCGGTTGTTCCAGGTGCTGCCACAGCAAGCGCGGCGGATGCGCCACCAGAAAGCCGGCCAGCAGTCCATCGCGCATCATGCGCATCGGCACCGAGCGGGCTATCGACCAGGGTTGGTCGGGCTCATCCTGCTCGCGGTGGATCACCACTGCCCCCAGACTATTGGTCATCCGCACCATGCTGGAGAGCGCTTCTCCCAGCATGGAATCCAGGTCCAGGCTGCGACCCACCGACAGGGAGATCTGCAGCAGCACCTGGGTTTCAACGGCCAGGTTCACGGCACAGCCCCTGCCTCGGCCCCAGCGAACAGACCCATGACGACCGACTTGTTGTAGAACTCCAGGCACTCCAGACCACAGTTGGCGATTTCTCCCACCGACAACATCCCCACCAGCGGATAGTCCCGGGTCAGTACACGCAATTCCGCGGCGAATCCTTCGTCCATGAACAGGGCCCTGGAAATGCAGTCGCACACCACCCCAAAGTCCGGCGGCATGGGGCCAGGATAGCCCGCCTGAGCCTGCGATACTGCCCAATCCGCTGCCTTGACCAGATCCCCCGGCACACCGTGCAACAACTCGACGAACATCCCCTCGGGCACATCCGCCACGCAGGTCAGCGCACCCAGTGCATCCACCGACAACGGGTCACGCACCACCCGCTCGCCACGCAATCGACACATGCCCAGGGGATAGGCGCGCGCCATCTCGACGAAGTTTTCCTTCGTGATGCGCAGCCCCGAATGGGCCTCAATCAACTCGGCATACACCTCGAACGCCGGGCGGCTGTTCAGGCTCAGTAATCGATTCTGCTCGGCCCGGGACACCTTCACCGGTTCCGATACGGGCAACCAGCCATGGGCCACACCGATTCCCGCAGGCATGCTCAGCCGGGCCACTACGGCGGCATCCTGAACCACCCCGCCTGACGTCAGGATGCAGGCACGCCCCGAACCGTCCAGCGCCCCGGCGCCAGCGCCCAGGTAATTGCAATCCAGCCCCACCTGGTCGAACAGTGCCGACACCAGATCCGCGATGCGGGTGGAAAAGGCGTCCACAAAGGTGATCAGGGTACATTTGCCGGGACCCTGCGCATCACATGCCAGCTCCGCCGACAGCGTATCCATACGGGTCACGGGCTGGCTCAACCCGGTCATCGTGTTGATCATGGGTGCCACCGGTAGGCCGACGACAATGGCCCCCTTGGAGAGCAGTTCACCATCGGCGATCAGTTTCGGGAACAGGCCGCCAAACAGCGGCAACGTCTGCCGGGTGAGCAGTGCATCCAGGCCGGGAATGTCCACATGATCCTCAACGCAGGAGAGGATCATCAAGCCGCGCACCCCGGGCGCCCGGCTGGCCCTCTCCAGGGTGGCGGCCAGCCCTTCCAGGCTGCCCGTACGGTCAAGCCATATCGACGGCATGTGCCTGTACCTCAACGGCTGGCATCACAAAGGAAAACACCGCACCGCCTGCCTCGTTCCAGCAGTCGATCCGTCCCCCCATGTCACGCATGATGCCGTAACTGATGGATAAACCCAGGCCGGTGCCCTGCCCCACCGGCTTGGTGGTGAAAAATGGCTCGAAGAGATGCTCCATCGCATGTCGAGGGATGCCCCCGCCATTATCGGACACCTGCATCACCGCCTGTCGAACACCCTTTTCCACTCGCACAAAGGTACGAATCCGCAAACACGCACGGTAATCCGGGTCCCCTTCGCTGTCGGCCCGGGACACCTGAGTGCGCAGCGCGTCGCGGGCGTTGCTTACACAGTTCAGTAATACCTGCTCCAGGGGCTGCAGTCGACCAAACACCACGGCAGGTGGCGAAGCGTGCTCCACCTCCACCTGAACACCGCTCACCGCCAACTGCTGGCCCATGAGGGACAGCACACCATCCACCACTTCCGAGAGCGTGACGGCATGATCGTCCTCTTCCGCACGCCGGCCAAACACGCGCATGTGGTCGATGATGTCGGCGGCTCGGCGCGCCTGATCGGTGACTCGCCGCAGGCGGGCCTTGACGTACTCGACGGTCTCTGGAGTCCCTCCTTCCTCTTCCAGGGCCTCATGGGCATTATCCGCCGCCAACTGGATCACCTGCAGGGGCTGGTTCAATTCATGCGCCACACCGGTGGTCATCTCGCCGAGGGTGGCCATCTTGGCCGCTTGCACCAATTGCGTCTGGCTATACTTGCTCTCACTGATATCCATCATCAGTGCCACCACCTCCGGCGTTTCGTCCTCGCGCGCCTCGAGCAGCGTCATGCTCATGTAAATCCATCGATGACGCTCCGGGGAGTCGAGCAAGCGCAGTTCCATGCTCACATGCCCACGCTGGGCCAGAGTCACCATCATGGAAGACAACCTCTGTGCATCCAGGTCGTGCAAACGGTCCAGCAGCGCCTCCGATGAGGGAATGCTCTTCATACCGGTGATCTGCTCCACCGCACCGTTGGTGAAGGTGGTCTGGATGCCGCCATCACTCAGCAACTGACCGCACCAGATGGCGATGGGAGATCGATACACCAGACGCTCCAGTCGCTGCGTCTGACGCTCCAACTGCTCCCGCTCCACCTTCAGTTTGTGACTCAGACTGACCAGCGCCAGATTGAGGGCGTCTGGCTCTATCACGCGGCCAGGAATCCTGGGCATGTCAAAAGACTCACGGTTCTTCAGGGCCGCCTCGGCCGTCTCCCTCAAAGGGCGACTGAAAAGGGCACTCGCGGCAAAGGACAGGAGCAGGCTGACTGCCAACAGGGCCAACGCCGCAACCAGATAAGGCATCAACCGCGCAGCCGGCCATTGGGCAAGATCCGGTAGCGGATTGAGATGAAGGTGCATGGTGAGGAAGAGCAAGGGAGGGAGCAGCGTGGCCAGCACCAAGCCGTTGAGAAGGACGGCACGGAAACCGTAGATACGCGGCGTGAGCGCAGAGCGGATGGCAGAGCGATTGCTCACCAACATCAGCACAACCAGACCGACCGCCGATGCAAAGAGCACCCCGCCAAGGGCCTGCTTGAACAGCACCACTGCGGCCGTGATCAGGTCCAGTCTTGGATCAGCCTGAACAAGCAACCACCACAGCGGCACGCCCAGCAAGGCCCAGAAAGCGAACACCGCCAGGGGCAGCTCCACCCGTCGCCGCGAGACAAGCCACGCCACGCACAGCAGTTCCAGCAACAGAATGGGCGGGGCCAGCCAGGTGTTCCAGAGCCAAAGGGTGGGCAGGCTGGCCAGGGTCAGCCCCACAACGGCATGGGGCAGACCGAACAGAACGAACAGCAAAAGCCCCACCGAGAGGCCGGGTAGCAGATGCAGATGGAGATCGCCCACGGGCAGGTAGAGCAGCTCCGCCGTCAGGCTGTTGACCAGCAGCGCTGCCGCACCCACACCCAGGCATATCACCCAGCGCTGCCAGGAGGGAGCCTCCACCCCTAACTTGAACATCCGTACCACTCACCCCGCATCCTGGACCTGTTGCTCGAGCTTCGCTGGCCCGGGTCATACTGCAAGAGAACCCCGGGGATAACCCTCAGGTCAGGACGGCTCGCCCACATGCAGCATGGCAGCGAACACAAAACCCACGGAGCAACCCACGACCAGACCACCCATGGCAGCCAACATATACCCGATTTCCATGGACTTTCCCCCTCATCATCTAAGGTAAACACACAGCGCCAAAGCGCCTTCACCTCAGAGACTATAAGCCCATGGGCAGATACCGCCCACACGGAAAAGAACCATTCTGGAGGTATTCTACAGGCACGGGCACACGGCACTCCATAGCAAGAGGGCACAATGCGGCTGTCTGAACCCCGGTGTGATGGGGGTCTATCCGCGGGGCATGGGGGTGTTATCGGTGACCGGAGCGCCCCTGCTGGGCCAACGCCAGCGTAGCTGCAGGGAGGGTGCCGGAGGATGTCATGGCCACCTGTCGAAGCCTCCGGGCGCCCAGCATGGAGACAGGCAGCAGGAGGGCCCAACCCAGCACCATGATTTCCGGCGGAAAGTGCAGCTGGGCTTGCGCCAGGCCAACCACCACCATCAGGCCATGCACCAGCAGCATGACCGCCAACGCCCTGTTCACGCTGAACCCAGCGCCTTGGAGCAGATGATGCAGATGATCATGTCCCGGCTTGAACGGTGACCCGCCACGGGCCCAGCGTTCGACCATGACGCGCAGGGTGTCCACGATGGGCACGCCCAGGAGCCACAGGGCCGACTCGGGTGGCAACAGTGCCACCCCGGGCTGGCTCAGCACAATCACCCAATAGGCCAGCAACAGCCCCAGGGTGGTGCTGCCAGCATCGCCCAGGAACACCAGTGCACGCGGGCGGCCCACGCGCAGGTTCAACCACAGGAACCCGACCAGGGCACCCAGCTGGGCGAACACCAGCATGGCGGTGGGTGCCTGACCGCTCCACATCACCAGCCAAAGCAGCCCCGCGAGGGTCACCGCGCCCAGACCGGCCGCAAGCCCATCCATCCCATCCACCAGGTTGTAGGCATTGATGCATCCCACGACCGCCACCAGTGTGATCAGGGAAGCGACCGCGAGGGCCAGCCAGCTCCAGGGCAGAACATCCAGGGAGACGATCCCGATATCGAAGATGGCCACCCCCGACCCCAGTAAAACAGCAACCGCCAGAGCCTGCGCCCCAAAGCGGATGCGCACCGAGATCGCCCGGGCGTCATCCCACACCCCAACGGCCAGGAGCAGCACCATCGCCGCGATCAGCGCGACAGGCAGGGGGCCTTCCAGCAGGCCCTGACCACCCCACAACCCGTGTGCGACCAAGCAACACAGCAGCATGGACACAGTGATGGCGATGCCCCCGATCAGCGGTGTGGGATGCCTGTGCGCGCGATGCCCACCGGGGTGATCCACCAGACCGAAATAATCGCCTCCGACGCGCAATGCCAGCCTCAGGCACAGTGTGGTCACCAGCACTGCCACGGTCATCAATGAGAAGCCCGTGAGCAAGTCACCAAGGAAGGGTGTTTGTAAAAACCACACCCAGCCATACGCGGAGTCGATCAAATTCATAGGTCGGTTCCTGTGTTCGGGCCCGGAGCGATGGATATATCGCCGTGAGATGGATCACAGACCAGGAGAGAACCCAACCTAACAATGTCGACAGATACCGCGCTGGCCGACCTATTTCATATTGGTTGTATAATTTTTGATAAAAACTAAGATCATCCACTTTTAATGTGAAGTAACGCACATCGAGAGACGCTCCATGCCTCTCAGTGTGTAATTCGTCACACAAGTCCAACCAATAAGAACCATTTGACAACAGACAAGTACTGCGTGCCCCCCACGAAAAAAAGGCCCGGTGGGATATCCCACCGGGCCTTTTTTCACTTTCGACACCTTTCCACTTTCACTCAGGACCTGTCAGCCCCACAAGAGGGCCCTCTCCTCCTGGGAGAAGTAGGCAGGCAGCGAGCCCTGCAGCCAGCCCTTCTCTCCAATCATCCAACCGAGATCCCTCATGACGGCCTCGTTCTCAGCGGAATGGGTCGCCGAAAGCGCTAGCTGATTCCTCGGCTTTCTGGAGTGCCAAGCGCGCACCAAGAAAATGAATGGCATCGAGATCCAGCGATTCGGCACTCAGCAGATCCAACAGACTGCTCTCCTTGAGCAGAGGTAATTGCAAGGCAGGTCCAGGCTGCGGAAAACCCGCCCGGCGCCAATCAAGCGCCGCTCGGTGAAGTGTCGCAATACGCTGCAATGCAGTGCGACGGGGCTCGGCGTCCGCCTGCCAGGCATAAAGCGTTGAGCGGGTTACACCACAAGCGTCAGCCAAGTGACTTTGATTTAACCCGAACGTCTCGGTGTCGACATAGCCCCTGGCCTTGATCTGCTCCAGCGCCCTGCCCTCGGGGAGTTGCTCCAACACCTTGAATTCGAACAGGTAGATGTGGCCACCGAAGTCCACCGTCATGTCCACCTTGCCGTGGTAGCTTGAGTCTTCCACGTTGCCTAATGCCAGGCACCGTGGGAGCTGGCCTTGCCGGCGGGGCGAGGCATGGCGCCTTCCGTTGGGATGGGGGGCTTGTTGCTCGCGCAATACCAAAAAGGGAGGAGAATGCAGAATCACGAGACAAGGACAGCCACCAGGGCTGCCCTTTTTGCTGGTCCGATCGGGGGGAGAGACGAAGGGAAAAAGGATCAGTGCCTAAACAGCGTTTCAAGGCTTTCAGCGAAGAGAATCTCATCAGACCAAGCTTCCAGTTGGTCGACATCCGCCGCCTCCAACTGCTCTGAAACCCAATCGGGCAAGTCCCCAAAGCGCTTGCTCAGCTGCCGATGCAAAATACGCCGGGCTTCCAGCTGGCGACCCTGACCAACTCCCTGCTCAAGGCCCTGTTCAAGGCCTTGTTCAAGGCCTTGTTCAAGACCCTGCTGGAGCCCCAGCTGAAGCGCTTTCTCACGCTCAACGCGCTCAATGGTATTCACGTAAGGCATCTTCTTCTCCTCCTGTATGGCAAAGACCGCCTGCACAAACCCCGGTTCCAGCTCTCTGGGCAGTTGGATCATCCAGTCGATGATCTTGAACAGTCGCACGATCTGCTCGCGGCCATAGCCCCGTTCGTACAGCAGCCGGACCAGGGCGATCTTGACCTCCTTGCGCGTGGCACCATCCTTGATGCGCTTGGCCTTGATCTGCGCCATCACCACCAGGGCAAAGACGTTGTCGCTGGCCTCCAGATCCGCCCAGCGCTCTTCCCAATCGATCAACTTGGCCATCGGGAACGTGAAGGACAGCTTGCAGCCCCAGCGCTCATACTGGAAGGCCGAGGGCCGGAAGCTCTCGCGAGTGTCCGCCAACACCGCCAGACTCACCACATCCACCCCGTAGCGATCCCGCAAACGGTACTGGTAAGTGTACATCCGCTGGGCAAATCCTTCCTCCGGCTCGCCCTGGACTTCCACGTGAATCAGCACCCAGGTCTCGCTGCCATCCCGGGCATACACCTGGATCAGCTTGTCCGCATGGCGTCGACCACTGTTGGCTGCTCCCACAAGGGTTATTACCAAAACCACCCGTCGTGGTAGCATCATTCGCTCGGGATATCTGGAAAATGCTTATGCCTGAAATATGCCGATTCTTGGGGATAATCATCACCATGTACTTCGATGAGCATAATCCGCCGCATTTCCATGTACGCTACAATGAACACAGAGCTGTCATGAGTATCCGCAGCCTCAACATCATTGAGGGTCACCTCCCCGCACGGGTTCGCGGGTTGGTTCAGGAGTGGGGAGAACTGCATCGCAATGAGCTGATGAGCATGTGGGAGTCGAAAGACTTCCATAAGCTTGATCCGCTCGTATGAGAGGTGGTGATGATCACTGTAAAGCAAGCAAAATATATCGACGACTTCAAAATCTGGCTGCAGTTCTCTGATGGTGCGGAAGGCGTGGCCGACTTTGAGCAGTTGCTGGACCGTTACGCGGCAGCGAAGCCATTGAAAGACAAGACCGAGTTTCAGAAGTTCTATCTAGACGAATGGCCAACGCTGACGTGGCCATGCGGTTTTGACTACTCGCCAGAGGGTCTGTACTCCCTTGCGACAGGCCGCACATACATCTGGAGCATGCTGGAAGGCGAAGCCCAAGAACCGTCCTGAAACACACCAAGCAGGCCCCCACCGCACCCTTGACGGCCCCATGCGGCCCAAAACCGCGCCAAACCCGTGGGAGCTGGCCTTGCCGGCGATGCGCTGCGACAGCAGCGCCCTGCCCATGCTAAGTCCCCACCGCCACTGCCCACCTCCCAGGCAAATACCCCCGCAACGCCTCCGGCGGTGGCGGCAAATCCGGGAACACCCGCCAAAACACCCCACTGCGCGGAAACACCACCACCCACACCGTCAGCACGATCAACAAAAAATAATTCCGCAACGTGCGATGCTGCACATACCACTCCTCCAGTTGCCCCTTGTACGGCATGATCACCTCGTCATACAGGACATCCGCATTCTCGGCATCGTGCATCATCCGCTCCTCCGCCCGGAACACGATCGACCCCACCCCCGACAACCCCGGCGGCACCTTCACAATCTCCCGCTGCGACGACGCAGGAAACGCCGCAAAACACCGCAACGTCTGCGGCCGCGGCCCGATCACGCTCATATCCCCCCGGAAAATATTGATCAACTGCGGCAGCTCGTTCAGCTTGGTGGCCCGCAAGAACCTCCCCATGGGCAGGATGCGCGGGTCATCCTTCAGAGTGATCGTCCCGGTCCCAAGGTTCGGACTGTCCTTGAGCATGGTGGCAAACTTCAGCAACCCGAACGTCTTACCCCCACGCCCCACCCGCTGCTGCACAAAGAAGATCTCCCCCTCCCCCGTCAACCTCAGGATGATCACCACCGGAATCAACAACGGCGAAAGCACCACCAGCGCCAACCCCGAAAACAGCACATCGAATACACGTTGCATGGCCACACTCCGAATCGCAGACACAACAAAACACCACGGCCCCTCGCACCCGGCGAGCCATGGATTCACTGAAAAAAGAGGAAAGCGACAGCGCATCCGCCCTCAAGGAGGATGCGGCGCCGTCAAGAAATGGCGGGTGTCACGCGAAAGGCGATCATCCCCCAGCCCACACCCCCGTGGGAACTGGCCTTGCCGGCACCCCTACTGTGGGAGCTGGCCTTGCCGGCGATGCGCTGCGACAGCAGCGCCATGGCCATGCCTGGGTGCCCACCGCCTTCGCGGGCGAGGCCCGCTCCCACAAAAAGCCCCTCCCACAAAAAGCCGCCCCTCCCACAAGAGCACCCTCCCACAAGGGACTGCCACCTCAACTCAAGAGGGAAAGGTCTCTTCCCCCTATTTGCGAGGTTTCACGCGCAAGCCCATCACCCAACAAAAGGCCTCGTCCTGCGCGGCGTGAACCACAACAACACAAACCCGATCCCCGCCCCCAGCAGATTGATGCCCACATCCGTCAACGACGCATAACGCCCGTCCACCAGCAACTGCAAACCCTCGGTCCCGAACGACAACGCCACCAACAGCCCCAGCAACACCCACACCCCCAGATCCGCCCGCCACCAGCACAGCCAGGCCGACACCAGTGCAAACAGGACCAGATGCGCCCATGCACTGGTCTGCTGCGTGACCAGATCCGACTCCTGAGACCAGGGCCACCAACTGGACACCAGCCCTGCCCACTCACGGATCACCTCCGGCGGCAGGGTCATTCCCGCCAGCAGCAAAGTCATCGCCGCCAGAAAACCCAGACGCCAGAACCACGGCATCGGCCGGGCCAGATACCAGGCAGCCAGCAGCACACCCGCACAGATTACATACACCAAGAGCATCACCTGATCATCCGCCTGCAACCTTTACCATCCCAGCAAACCTTGTTGGAGCTGGCCTTGCCGGCACCCCTATTGTGGGAGCTGGCCTTGCCGGCGATGCGCTGAGACAACAGCGCCATGGCCATGTCTGGGTGCCCACCGCCTTCGCGGGCGAGGCCCGCTCCCACAAAAAGCCCCTCCCACAAAAAGCCCCTCCCACAAGAGCACCCTGCCACAAGGGACTGCCACCTGAACTCATACCAGCCCCGTGGGAGCTGGCCTTGCCGGCACTCCTACTGTGGGAGCTGGCCTTGCCGGCGATGCGCTGCGACAGCAGCGCCATGGCCATGCCTGGTTGCCCACCGCCTTCGCGGGCGAGGCCCGCTCCCACAAAAGACCCCTCCCCAAAAGCCCCCCCTCTCAAGAGCCCCTCTCAAGAGCCCCTCTCACAAGAGCCCCCCTCACAAGAGCCCCCCTCACAAGAGCCCCCCCTCACAAGAGACCCCCCTCACAAGAGACCCCCCTCACAAGAGACCCCCCTCACAAGAGACCCCCCTCACAAGAGCCCCCCCACAAAAGCCACCTCTAACAAAAGCCACCTCTAACAAGAGCCCCTCCCACAAGGCCCCCTCCCACAAAAACCTCAGTTCGCCGTCACCCCCCCACTTTCAAACACATGCTCCCGATACCAAGCGAAGGTCTTCTCAATCCCCTCCCGCAACGACACCTGCGAGGTATACCCGGTCAAAGCAATGGTCTTGCTCATATCCGGCCCCCGCCGCTCCGGCGAGCCCGGCGGTGGAGGTTCCGCACGAATCACCACCTGCCGACCCACCACCTCATGGCACGTCCGCGCCACCTCACGAATCGTCACCTCCGGATCCTGCGTCCCCAGATTCAGGGTCTCCCCCTCGCATTCGGGCAGACGCATCATGCGCAACAGCATCTCCAGGGCATCATCCACATAACAAAAGCACCGGGTCTGATCCACCGAAGGCACCGGCACCTCATCCCCATCACCGGCATCCCAAGCCTTGCGCAACTGACCCGGCACCACATGCACCGACCCCATCCGCGGACCATACACGTTATGCGGCCGGAAAATCGTATAAGGCACACCCGACGCATGGCACAACACCTCGCCCGCAATCTTGGACAACATGTAAGACGTACGCGGCCGGGAAAGCTCCGTAATCGCCAGCGGCGTATCCTCCGGCGTGGGAATGGGCAGGTCAAAATACTCCAGCGTGCCCGCATACACCTCACTGGTGGACGGGAACAGAAAACGCTTCAGCCCCGTCTGCCGACGGGCCAGTTCGATCAGATTCCCCAGCATGTTCATGTTATCCAGCAGCACGTGATACGGCCGTTCCATCACATGCACCACACCAATGATCGCCGCCAGATGGAAGATATAGTCAAAATCCGTGGGCAGCCCAGCCACCGCCTCCCGGTCCAGACAATCCAGACTGGTAAAACTCACCGCCGGATGCGCCAGCACCCGCTCCAGATCCGCATCCCGCACCGCCCGGGAAAAATTATCCACCAAGTGCACCTCAAACCCCTCGGCCAGCAATCGATTGGCCAGGTGCAACCCCATGAAACCGGCACCACCGGTCAGCAAAACCTTCTCACTCATTGTCCATCCCCCACACCAATGCTCTCGATTCTCACGCCACGCTCACGGAAGGCACGCCGCTGGGCGGCATCGAACACCATATAGGCATCCAGCACCACCGTGCGCTCCTTGTCCACCACCCACTCCCCCAGGTCCAATGCCTGATACTCACTGTGGGGGATGGCAAACATCACGGCATCAAAACCCGCCGTGCCTGGCAGGGCCTCCGGGATCTCCCTATCCAGTTCCTCCCAGTGGCGCACAAAGGGATCGTGACAGACCACCTCCGCCCCGCGCTCGGTCAGCTCCCGATACACCGTCTCCGAGGGCGAATAACGGGTATCCGCCACATCCTGGCGATAGCTCACACCACACAACAGGATCCGGCGACCCTTCACCGACCCACCCAGCAGCCCCTCCAGCCGCGTCACCCCGTGATGGGGCATCTCCGTCGCCGCCCGCACCGCCAGGCGGGAAAAGGGAAAATCCAGATCATGACCGAACAACTGCCGCGCCGCCGCCGGCGCAAAGGTAGGATCCTTGGTCAGGCAATATCCCCCAATCCCCAACCCCGGATAACGGATATTCTGATGCGTGGGCCGCACCTGGATCGCCTTCACCACCTCGAACAGGTCAATACCCACCTTCTCCGCGTAGCGCGTCCACTCACAGATAAAGGAGATGTTCACAGCCCGATACGTGTTCTCCATCACCTTGGCCGTTTCCGAAGCCGTGGTGGACGAAAGCCGGGTCAACGGGTAATCCCGCACATTGATGATGCTGGCCAGAAAAGCCTCGCAGGCATCCGCCGCCTCCGGCGTGTGCCCGGAATACACCCGCCAGAAATTGATCACCGAATCCAGATACTCCTTGCCCGGCATCACCCGCTCATAGGAATGCGCCACCCGCAACCCGGTAGCGTCCAGGCCCCGACGCTGCAGTTCCTCCGTCAAACAGGGCACCACCACCTTCTCGCAGGTGCCCGGCGGCACCGTGGTTTCCACAATCACCAGCGCATCCGGGCGCATGCGCGCACCAATGGTACGAATCGCCTTCTCAAACCCCTCGAACTGCAGCTGCGGCTCATCGTCCAGAAACGGGATATCCAGATGCACATCCACCACAATGATGTCCGCCTCCGCATACACCGCATCATCCGTGGTGGCCCGCAGGTTACCGCTGGCATGGGCACTGGCCACGGCCGGATTCAGCTTGGGATCGCTCGTCTCGAAGGGAAAACGCCCTTCGTTGAGAGCCGCCACTCGCTTGAGCCCGGCATCGGTGGGCAGGTCCACACCCCGCACGTCATAACGCGGGCGACCTTCCTCATCACGCGCCAGGGCAACGGCGGTGGCCATGGCCGAGCCGACAAAGCCCAGGCCTTGCACACAGACTTTCTGCATCAGGTCATGCTCCTTCAAACAAGGGGTGAACAGTCAGGGAAAGAATGAGAGGGCCGGCCTTCGCACAGGCCCAAGACAGGCCAGCCGGCGTGAACACCGCATAAGCAGCGTTCAGAACAATCTAAGAGGTGTGGGTATCCACGGGCGGGAGGGCACCATCCGGCACACTGGAAGGCAGATTCACCAACCTTTCCTCCAGCCAGCGAGCATGCTCCAGACCATCGTGCTGACAGTCCTTGAACATCTCCAGGCGGTGCATCAAGCGCCATGCCGGGCGCGTCATCACCCCCTGGGCATTGGTGTACTCCAGAAAGGCATCCCGCTCATCCATGGACCCCAGCACAAAGGCATTGAACCAGAAGTTCGACCGGGCGCCTTCCGGCTCATTCACGAAATGCCAGTCACGCCCTTCACAAAACGCCGCATACCCCCGCGCCACCTCCCGCTTGGCCGCCAGCATCTCCGGCAACCGCTCCATCTGCGCACACCCCAGGGCCGCATTCAGATTGGGCAGGCGGTAGTTGTACCCCACCTCATCATGCACATACTCATAGGCATGGGGCTGCTTGGCCGTGGTGGTCACATGCCTGGCGCGATGGGCCAGGGCCTCATCGTCCGTGATGATCATGCCCCCGCCCCCGGTGGTGATCACCTTGTTGCCATTGAAGCTGAGCGTGCCCAAGCGGCCAAAGGTGCCCGTGTGCCGCTCCCCCACCCAACTGCCCAGCGACTCGGCGGCATCTTCCACCACGGCAATGCCATATTCATCACACAAGGCCACGATCTCGCGAATCCGGCACGGATGCCCGAAAGTGTGCATGGGCACACAGGCCGCCAGCCGACGCCCCGTGACCCGGTTGTAACACTCCCCGCCCCGGCGCCGGGCATGGGTCTCCAGGAACCGCCGCAAGGCCTGGGGCCCCATGCCCAGGGTGTCCTGATCCACATCCACAAATACCGGCTGCGCCCCGCCATAGCGGATGGCATTGCAGGTGGCCACAAAGGTGAGCGCCTGGGTGATCACCTCATCCCCCGGCCCCACACCCGCCACATGCAAGGCCATGTGCAGGGCCGCCGTGCCATTCACCGTGGCCACCGCAAAGCGCGCCCCGGTAAAGGCCGCCACCCGTTCCTCGAACTCCGTGACCCGGGCACCCACCGACGACACAAAGTTCGAGTCGATGCACTCCACCAGGTACTGGCGCTCATGGCCCTCAAACACCGGCCGGTGCAGGGGAATGAAGCCCTCGCCATACATGGATCGAACCGTGGCCACCACGGCCGCGAAATCATCTTGCCCTGTGGGCATAAAACACACCTCATCAAACGGGATAAAAAATCAGCAATCCGGCTCGACCGAGCAGCACAGGCCCGAAATCTCGGTAAACACGATCCAAGAAAGCAGATAGCCGATTGAGCACCGTGAACTCAGTTCTGCAATACTGGTGGTTGAACTTGTCTGGTCACAAATTCGATCATCGAGTAGTCGTTTGGAAGCGACGCCAAAACCCGATAGTCGGCCACGGCTTTATGGGCTCGCACGGACGCCACGTTGTGCTCGCTGATGCTCGAGCGAGTTCGAAACCCCGCCAGCGAGGCTTGCCAATAAAGATAATGGACGAGAAACCGTCCTAGCCCTCGCCCTTGAAGCTTGGGATCGACCAGCATGCCGATGAACGCAGACCCTGTCGGTGCAAGCTTCAACAACCCGTAAGCACGCAAATCCCCGTCCACGAAAAGCCCATAGCTCATAAATGCACGCGACCGTATAACCCGCTCTACCTCACGCGACTCGAAACCGTGCGGGTGGAAGAACTGCAGATGCTCGGCCGGCATCCCTGCTATGAAATTCGTGAGTAAACCCACATCAACATCTTCGAGCGGGCGAAGCTCTGCTGGCGATTCGGCAACCGTCCCGATCATACGGGCATATGCCAGTGCCTGCCTACGAACACGACGGAAACGCAAGCTCGTTATAGCCCGAGCGAGCGCACCAATCCCGCAGAACAAAAATGGGAAACGATGCTTGATCAGGTAGGCAAATTTCTCCATGTCCTCACAACCCCATGACCTCAAGCAGCCGTGCATTCACCTTATGGACATCATACTTATCCCGCGCCAACGCTAAACTCGCCAGGGCCATCCGCTCGACCTCCGAGTCCGGTTCCTCAAGTAACCGGATCATAGCCTCTGCCAACGCATACGCATCGCGGGGCTGAACCAGGAAGCCGTTTTGCCCGTGCACAACCGTCTCACGGCAGCCTGGGGCGTCGGTGGTAATGACCGGGCGTCCAGTGGCGAGCGCCTCAAGCACCGAGCGTGGCGTGCCCTCTCTGTAGGATGGCAGGACATAGCATCGGCACCCAGCGAGCGTTGGCTGCACCGGCTGCACATCGCCAAGATACTCCACCACCCCGGAATCAACCCACTCGCGTAACTCTGCAGCTTTAACTCCGGCAGGGTTGGGATCCAACCCGCCTCCCAGACGAAATACCGCATCCGGGAAACGCCCCTTCACGAGCCGCGCTGCCTCGACGTACTCCCGCACCCCCTTGTCAGTCACCAAACGGGAGAGCATCAGAAACACCGGAGCAGCCTCCAGTGGCACGGGAGAAAAGGCCTGCAGATCAACCCCGGAGCCGTGAACGCGCACACTGCGCACCCGCTCGGGAACCAGCCCCAGATCGCAAAACAAGCGCTCATCGTCTGGATTCTGGAAGAAAACCGCCTCGGCCCCAGCAAGCGAACGCCGATAAAGCGCTTGGACGACGGCACGAAGCATCCTTCGCTTGGCCCCTCCCCCTTCAGTAAACGCATACCCCAGACCGGTAATCATTGGAAAGAAGCGAATTCCACCGATTGATGCAGCGGCTATACCCCCATAAATCACTGGCTTGGCGGTATAGCTAATCAGCACATCTGGCGATACTTTTCGCAACAGTCGTTTCAAAGCCTGAAGCGCATGCCAATCGCTTACCGGATTCGTCCCGCTACGTGACAAACACACGGGAAGAAATGGGATATCCCACTTCCCCAAGCGCACAGCGATATCAGCCGCTGAATCATCCCAAGGTGCCGCCGCAAAAACTTCGTGACCCTCCCGTTTCAAAGACTGCAGCAGAGAACCCCTAAAATTAACTAGCGATTGAGAAAGACTACCAATAATCAGGACACGGCAAGGTTCTTTTGGTCGGTCCATGATCATTACCTCGGCTTGCCACTAAAACGACGAACACGAGACGGCCGCCCAAGGTAAGACATAAACAATATCAGCAGCATTGGCAAAAACATCCATTGCTGCCTCAAAGCTATGCCCAAGTTGGCCGTCACGTTCGCCAGGAGAAACCAAGATGCCGAGACAAAGATAACAAAAAACACCCAACTAAACGTATCTAGCCTTGACCTTCGCCCTCTGATTACGAGCGTTATCACCACTATCGCCAAACTCAAGATAACCAAATTCTCGAGGCTGACGACGAGACCGAAGACACCGCTAGCATCAAAGAAAAGTGGGCGGAAGAGGTAAGTAAACAATCGTTCGGGAATAGACATTCCCTGGATGTCAACCGACGTGCCACCACCCACATTAACCGCTTGCCGTGACTCAACATATTCCACAACATCCCCAAACTCCGGTGTATCGTGGAACCCAACAAACTCAAGCCCCAAAGATATGACAAGAAACGATAACGGCACCAAAACACTCACCAGCATCCATTTCTTTACAAAACCAATTCGGGAAGAAAACACAAGTGCGAACGCGAAACTTGACAACAAAATTGCAGCCATATGTGGCCGAGCCATCAAAAACATTAATACACTTATTAAAACCGCCAAATATCTACGTCTAATATCCATGGCCGCCCAAACTGCGAGACCTGCACCCATAAACACAAGCGCATCTTTACCAATGGCCACGCTCCAAAAACTCAAACCGGGCAACAAGATAATAGCGATAGCCAAACGGCGGAACCGCACCGGAACGTCTCTCGTCACATGAAGCATGGCCGAAGAAAATGCCAGCAGTCCAATAAAACCAATGACATTAAATACTAAGAACGCTCCTCCGTACGACAGAGACAGACCTTGACTCAAAAGCGATGTAAAAAAGACAACACCAGTCTTATAATCGTATTCTGCCTCATAGTGCAATGACATAAGGTAATAATATGTTGCATCTGCGGGGTTGTTGAGCGAATAGTTAAAGTAGAACAGACAAAAAAAGGTGTGCCAGAGATACAGCAAAAACGCGATTCGGGGCGGCACTCGAAAGATATTATATTGAGCAATTACCAACCACAGCCCAAGAAAGAAAACAGCCGCATTGGAAGTGACGTGCCAGGCATTGTCCGCAAACGTCAGCATTGATAACACCTGATCATGCAATAATTCGCCGGTCTATCTCCAGCAATACTCGCCTTCCCAAAAAATACCTCAACCCGGCCGCGGCGACATGATTAACATTCCCAACGAAACTCGATCTTCTCACTTGAGACATCCTCTGCAGAGCAGGTCACAATTTGACTGACAGGCTAATATGAAACGATGAAATCCAAAATCTCAGCAGGAGCATCAAGATGGCCTTCTACCAACTCGCCATCTCTTTTCCACAAAACTCCGGCCTTGCTAACAGCACTGTGAGCATATCCGTAGCTCATCTCAATGATTTTTGACTTGTTACCGGCCTCATCGATCACTATATCGAAGCCCATGCAAACCGACTGCAATCGATCACTAACGTCAAATAACTGATCCCGAAGATCACGATCAATCAGGGAATGATCGTAAAAAATATCCCCACTGCCTGAAGCCCGAAAGTCACCATGCCTAACGCGACGTGCCAAATAACCAAGTTTTCCGTTAACCACCACTACCTTCAGGTCAAAGCCCGCATTTGGAATGAACTCCTGGATATATACATATCCTTTCTCATTCGGGAATTCCCTTGCAGCAAGCCATGTCCTAAAGAACTCTGGGACACGTCGTGCACGTTGAAAAAACATCTCGCTGCTCTTTACACTCCGAATGTTAGAAGTACTCTTAAAAAACACAGATGGGTTCGGCTTAAATCCTCGGGAAAACATTTTGTTCCCGTATTTGATCGCTGAACCACGATCATGGATCATTTTAACGTTATGAGCTCCCGACCCGGTTCGTAGCTTTGCCACTACGGGCCACTCACTATTCTGACTGACCCAGTCCTGCCAATCGCTTTTTCTATAAAATATATTCCACCGAGGAATGCTTGCATCGGCAGCTTCTAGCAGATAAGACTGTGCGATCTTGTCATCAAAATGCCAGGAGTCAAAAAAATCAGGGAAAATACGCAAACCTCTTTGCTTTGCAGCATACAAGATAGGCCTCGCATAGAGCATGTCTCGAACGCTATAATTACTAAAGTGCATGAGCAGCGCATCATGATCCATGATCGTACGAAAAGAGCCTGGATCAAACACATCTAGAATCTTGTATGGTATTCCTTGTTCTTTGCAATGCGCCTCCCAAGAAAGACTCCAGCTACTGCTGTGGGTCTTCTTATCTGAATCTCGATGTATCACCAACCTCATAGCCCCCCCTACTCATCGTTGAATAATAATTCCTCATACCTAAATAATCTGCTGGTAAACTTGTGCATGTCGTTCGACTGCACTTTCAATGGAGTAGTTGCGCGCAGTCTCATATGCATTTAAAGAAAACCTCTCACGCAGTCCAGGCTGACTCATTAATCTTTGGATTGCGTCTCGATAGGCTTCAATATCGGAGGATGGAACCACGATACCAGACGGGCCAGCTTCGACAACCTCCCTGCAACCGCCGACATCGGTGACTATGCAGGGTAAACCTGCAGCAGTTGCTTCGATCAGTGCGATGGGTAATCCTTCCCACTTTGAACTCATGAAAAATAGATCATACTCGTGAAGGATTTTCCGAATCTTTGAGGAACTTCCAAAAAATCGGACTATCTCTGGACTAATGCCAGCTTGATCCAGAATCGCTTCACAGGACCGGATAATCTTCGGATCTCCTTCGCCAAAGATATCTATCGTCAAGCGACGTCTATGGTAATCAGGTAATTTGCTAACGGCTGAAACCAGAAGCTCATAGTTCTTTTGCGGGGCAACTCGTCCTACACAAATGGCTCGCACACACTCAGATGTCAAACCGACAGATGGATTTCTCGTTGGAATTTCTGCCAAATCCACACCATTCGGAATACAGTGAATCGTAGTATCACGTCGTAGAAAATGCCGCAGATTGTTTGTACAAACTCGCGAAATACCAATGAACCCTGCAGCTCGATACTCGAAATAATCCCAATAAAACTTAGAGAATCTACTTTTCTCACTGTGATGGGTGTAGATCAGAGGGGTTTGTGGTGCACCTGCGGCAAATATATTTCCATATGCAAGATGGCTGTGGATAAGGTCAATTTTTTTCTCGCGTACAATGGACCTAACGCGCCAAGCACCAAGCCATGGCTTCCGGCGCGTCTCATGACCCAAAAAACTATAACTAACACCTTGCTCCCGAAGCCGCCGAAGGAAGTCGCGTTCAAATTCTACGCTACGCTGGAGGTCAGTAGCACGGTCAATAAACGCAATATGCACTGTGTAACCCATCGCTACGAGTTTGCAGGACAGGCTTCGCACTAGTATCTCGGCACCACCGGAAGCAGGAGCAGTGATTATTTGAAGAATCGATTTCAACATCTTACTCCGGAGATGGCCGAGGGCGTCAATAAGTTTTTTAATATCGCGAATAAGGGAAAAAGCCGGCGCCTAAAAATAAAATAGAAAAAAAATAATTTAATTTTACGCATTAATTAAAACCTGAAATATTAACCCGGCAATCAAATAGCTACGCATGTGTTATGCTTTGAGCATGAAACGAGAAGACGCTCGCACACTGCATCCGGCCGCGCAGGAAGAGAAACGCAAGACGGCTGTTTCTCTGTCGGAACGCGGTTTCACACGCCAAGAGATTCGTGAAGAATCTTGGGGTCCACCACCTTACCGTGGGGCGATGGTTAAAGAAATACCGTGAGGGTGGCTTGGACGCGTTGCTTGCCAGGCGGCGTGGTCGACGTCTTGGCTCGGGCAGGCAGTTGGATCCCGAAGATGAAAAATATCTGCAGCAGCAGCTGCGAGACCATACACCTGATCAGTTGAATCTGCAGTACGCCTTGTGGACCCGTGAGGCCGTTCAGCAACTGATCCAGGAGGAAACCGGACGGACGGTACCCATTCGCTCGATCACAGAATACCTCAAGTGTTGGGGGTTCACGGTGCAAAAGCCGAAAAAGCAGGCCTATGAGCAAAAGGCGGCAAATGTTCAGCGCTGCCTTACAGTCGACTACCCCGCGATTCAGGCGCGTGCCAAGGAGGAGAAGGCGGAGATCCACTGGGGTGATGAGACGGGTTTGAGGTCGGATTGTCAGCACGTGCGGGGTATGCGCCCAAGGGGCAGACACCGGTATTGCGGCAGAACGCCAAGCGCGCATCCATCAATCTGATTTCCACGATCACCAATCGCGGCAAGGTGCGTTTCCGAATTTATGAAGGCACTATGCATGCGGGTCTTCTGATTGACTTCATGAAGCGTCTGGTCAAGAGCTGTGACCAGAAGATTTTCCTGATCCTGGATAATCTCCGGGTGCATCATGCGTATAAGGTCAGGGACTGGCTGAGCGACCACAAAGATGAAATCGAGGTCTTTTATTTGCCACCGTACTCGCCTGAACTGAATCCCGATGAATACCTGAATTGCGATCTCAAGGCAGGCGTTCATAGCGGTCCGCCTGCGCGCAACAAGGAACAACTGAAGCAGAAGGTAATGTCTCATATGCGCAAGCTGCAGAAACTGCCCAAGCGGGTTGCCAGCTATTTCCAAGCCAAGGCGATTCAGTACGCAGCGGCGTAGCTATTTGATTGCCGCGTTAATAATGTCTCATATGCGCAAGCTGATGGCTTCTCCCATCAAGACCAAGCCCGCATTGGCGGTGAGGGTGCGGCGAGGGGACTGTTCCAGGCGAGGCGCTTGGCGGGGCATGTGGGTTCACCCAACTGGTGCAATGGAATGCGCTTATTTTCTCATGCATCTTGTTGTTTTTAAATCGGAATAATGAAACTCACCGAAAATACGTCACGGATTCAGGTTAAACCTACCGCTCAATACTTGAGAAAAGGTCAGAAACTACAACTCGTACCTAAAACCCCTTTTTTTGCAGTCCACAACCTATTCAAAACTATAATTAAAAACACTGATATCATGAGCGTAGAGCTGCTGCACAATATCGATCATCCCGGGATTCAAGTATGCATTCCGAAAGTCGTACCTGCTATCTTGTGTGACATTCGACCTAGGAATCTTTAATGAGCGGCCTAACTTATTCTCTACTGCCTTTATATCGACTTCGAGATCCTCCATCTTTCCCAAGTAGTCTACAATAATTTCCTGCGTGCAATCAGGCTCACAAACAAAACGGGTCTGCGGCTGAAACACGAAATCTGCCTTATGCAAATTTTGATAAACGAGCCATTCCTGCAGAAAGCGCTCAAAGGTCGAAAATTCGGGTATTTGATACCTTTCAGGATGAGCTATCCCCATTGATTCTGTACGACCAACCTTCGCGAAACGATAGGCAGAAAGTAATCTGTCCCAAGGATTTCTTACCACAGAAAATACAAATGAACGACTATACAACTTCGGGAATCTTGCCCTAATCTCTACTGCGGTGTAATGCCCGAGGGTGCGCCCATAGAGCGCTTTATTGATGCTGGTCCCGGCTGCCTTTGGGACATGCACAAAAACAACTTTCTCACGACGCCAGTAAGGATAGCGACGATATAAATTTAAATTTTTACGTAAATACCCCATCATGTGCATAAGTCAGCCTTTTTTACCTGAAGTGCACCTCGAGAGATTAATCCGCCGGAGCATCACAATGGTGAGCCTCCAACCCTGATGTATTTTCTCCATCTAATCCGGATTCCGTGACCTAAGACGCAGTTAAGCCCTGCTGTAGAAGCCGGATGATGCAATTTTAGGGAACCTCTATAAATCGTATTTCCTGAAAAACCCTACCGCTCCGATACGGAAACAGAAATTCATGCTCCATGATCACTCTTGGTAACAAGAAAATTCGGATCTCAAGAGCTCCATTGATGGGTCTTTCTGGGTCATTATCATCCCATCCCAGGGGCGCCCATGGCCCACCATCGGGCTCATGCGGTGATCCCCTGCAGATAGGTCCAGCGCCTGAGGTTGTAAACGATGTTGTTCAAAGCGATCTTGACCCGAGCCCGGTCCAGACCGATGGTTCTCACCAGTTGACTACCCATGGCCGCCTGGCTGGCAAAGACGTGCTCCACGCGGGCGCGTATTTTGGAGCGGCGCCGGTTGGCGACCTGTTGCCGTTCGTTGAGCGGTCGATTGGCCTGCCCCTTGGTGTGAATGTGGCTGCGATAGCCCAGAGCGGCCAACGCCTCTTCCCGATCTTTCGATCGGTAGGCGGCATCCCCCCAGAGATCGGCGCTGGTGTTGGTGTCGTCCAGCAAAAAATCCAGCACCTGGCTATCGTGGACGCTGGCATCGGTCACCTCGAAATGCCGGACCAGCTTGTGTTTGCGGTCAATGCTGACGTGGTTCTTGTAGCCGTAAAAGGTCTTGTTGTGCTTCTTGGTCCAGCGGGCGTCACGGTCTTTCTGCCGCAACTGGTGCGGCTTGTCCTCCCAGCCCTCGGGCATCTTCCCCTCCTTGATCGCCTCGTTCTCCTGGCGGCTGTTACGCTGGCGGGGTGCCTGCACCATGCTCGCGTCCACGATTTGCCCTTGCCGGGCAACAAAGCCTGCAGCCTCGATCTCGCGCATCAAGGCACAAAACAGCTCATCCACCAGATCCAACTCCTTGAGCCGTTCCCGAAACAGCCAGACCGTCTTGGCATCCGGCACTCGGCCCTCCGGTTTGAGGCCCAGGAAACGGCAAAACGAGTAGCGATCACGGATCTGGTACTCCACCTGATCATCCGACAGGTTGTACAGGTGCTGAATCACCAGCACCTTGAACATCAGCACCACGTCATATGGTTTGCGCCCGGCCTTGCTCTTGCGAGGCTTGTCGTACACCCGGGCCAGAAGCGGCCGAAACGCCTCCCAGTTCACCACCCGGTTCAGCTTCGGCAGCGGATCGCCCAGCTTCTCCAGCAGGGCGTAGCGTTCGTCCAGGTCAAACAGTCCGGGCATCATGGGCTGCATCGTCACTGTGAGGGCCTCCCCCTATCATGACGCGGAAGGATGAATTTTTCGAGGTTCCCTTTAATCGCATGGTGAACTGGTAAGACTTTTGATTACGCTTACCAAGGTTCATGACGTGATCAACTTTTGAAGATCATTCTTCTCACCAGTGCCGGAGGCAGGATTGTCTTGTGCAACTTGCGACAAGAACTCAAGTAGGTAGTCTGTGACGGCACAGATATAATGAGTCATGCATTTCCAGTATGTATAGAAAATGGCCTGATGGGATCCGGCATGTGGCACTCCTGAGGACATCATTATCTTTTCATTGAATCTGCTGCTGATCATCTGCCTCGTCTTCCGTTTCCATATCCGGAATTTTTTTATAAGGTGCGATTTTTAGATGCTCCCGAGTACAAGCCTCTATTGGGGCCGATTGCAACACTCTCAATGCCCAGCCTTTTAAACACATAATATCTCAGGATCAGATTCCAGATCAGGAGTGTCATAGCAGTGGAAATTGCCGCACCGTTTAGTCCGAATGGAGGGATCAGCACAAGATTCATAACAACATTACATACAGCAGCAATCGCCACGCCTCGTACCGTATCTCGCTCGTGCCCAGTCATGTTCAGCAGCATACCCACTGAACCCATGGCAGCATGAATGAGCTGTCCAATAGCGAGGATACCGAGCGCGAAAACACCAAGGCGATACTCAGCCCCAAACAGCAACTCTAGCAATGGCCCGCCAAACACTACCATCACGAGGACCGGGGGAAGAGCGAGTAATAGAATAATACGTGCGCTCCTTGTAACTAATCGTTGTAGCCGCGCCAAGTCATTCTGCGCGTACAAGCGAGCAAAATGTGGTTGCAGTACTTGATTCATGGCGTCCAGGCCGAACACAACCAATGTAGCCACCTGGAGAACAATGCGGTATACACCGACCTCTTCGTCGGTTCGAATCGTGCCCAGCATGATTATGTCGGTATGGGAATTAATAAGGTGCAGTCCCGCAAGCATAGCGAGCGGCACAGCAGCACGGCGCCAATAAGCCGTCTCATACTGGGGCTTCGGGTTTGCGCGTAGCGCTATCGGTCTAGCACGTAGGAGCAATACAACTCCAACCAAAAAAGCCGCTAACGCCGCTATTCCGTGCAAACCCATTACGCCGGCCGGCGTCAATACCTCTGCGTTCCACCACCACACGACCGCCATAAGCATGGCGAGGAGAAGCCCGGGGCGCAGTATGCTCTCCGGCAGTTGTCCCAGGACAACACGACGCAGCCCCCTGAGTGCCGCCCCGCGCACATTCCCCAGCGCGATTAATGGCACCAGCGCAAACCCTACTACCAAGGTCTGCCAGCGTTGATCACCTAGCCATTCGCTGCCCAGCCAGAATGCCATTCCCCCGATCGTCAACACCACTACAGAAAAAAAGGTTACAAAGAGGTTGCTCCATCGCCACAGCCCCCGCATGAGTCCCCAGTTAACGTTCGCTTGAGCCTTGGCGGTTTCTCGCACAACAAGCTGCGGCAAACCAACCTGTGCGGGGATGGCTAGGAGCATGATTAGCGACAGAACGAACGCATAAATACCGTAGCCTTCCGCACCTAAAGTCCTAGCCAGCACGACGGCTGTAACGAAAGCTAAGGCTACACTAGCAAGCTTGACACCCATGCTGCCTGCACCGCCTCGGATCAGTTGCTGCCGCAACGTTGCCGTGACAGATTGACGTTCGCCCAAGCAATTCTCGTTCACAGCATGAGGACCAAGGATGAAGCGGGGGCAAGTAACTGCTTGCTGTCGCTGTGGCGGCGCATCTCGATGAAGCGGTTCATCGCGTAATGGGTGAGGATGCGGAACACGGCGGAGACGAGCATGAGGGTGAACACGGCGCCGCCCAGAGCCATGAGGAAGTTCTGGGTGCTGGTGAAGCCCAGGCCTTCGTAGAGGCTGGAGAGGACGGCATTGGTGTGCACCACCTCGGGATTACCGAGCACGGCCAGGAAGGGCATGATGGAGGCCACGCCGGCGGTTTCCAGCAGGGCCATGAGGATGACCATGGCGAGTACGAGGCTGCTGCGGCGGCGTTCTCGGGGGGTGAGTAGGGCCAGGGCCTTGGAGAAGACGGTGATCAAGGTGTGTGGTCCGGTTTTATTTGGGTTGGGTGCACGCCGCTTTTCGCTGGCGGGGCCAGCTCCCACGGGATCCTTTAGGGGGAGGATTTCGGTTTTGTTTTTACGTCCTCGCCCAGTTCTTTCTTCAACGCTTCGATCTCCCCTTGAATCGCCTCGCATTCCTTTTGCTTGCGCGCCAGGAAGGCGCGGGTGATGTGCAGCTTTTCCGTGAGGCCCTTGGGGGTGAGCAGGTAGGCGTAGGCGCGTTTGTTCTGGTTGTTGCGGAAGTTCTCGGCCTTCACCAGGCCCTTGTCGATGAGGGCGCGCAGGCTGTAGTGGGTGGCGCCCAGGCTCACGCCCAGCGCTTGTGCCAGTTCCCGCTGGGTGAGCTGGGGGTTGTCGGCCAGCAGGCGCAGGATCTGCAGGCGAATGGCGTCGCTGGAGTGCCTCAGGATTGGAGCCTTTTGGATGCTGCCTTGCGGGATGTTGCAGTGCTTTGGGCACGCTCCCGCCATTTCCGCACGTTTTTTTGGGTGCGGATGGAGGCTTGGGTCCGTTCAGGAGGTGAACGGAAGTGTGTTGTGCCCAGTATTGATGGGGGTGGTCGGGATAGCCAGCGGGTTTAGTTCCAATCTGGAAGTTTTTTTAGGGGGTGGTCAAGGGGGATGGGTGACCGTGTGCAGGGGCACAGTCACCGGGTTGTTTTGGCCCAGGAGGCTCATCATGACGGTCACTCGGTCCTTGGCGCAGCTGGAGATGATGCCGGTCTGGCCGGATAGGGGGCCATCGGCCAGGAGTACGGTGTCGCCGGATTTGAAGAGGGTGGCCGGGGTGTCGGGGTGCTGCCGTTGCAGGCTGTGTTCCAGGGTGTGGAGTTCCTGGAGGATGTGGGGGGCGATGGTGGCCGGGGTGTGGCCGAAGCAGATCACCCGGCTCACGCCGCTGGTGCTGCGCACGGGGGCGATGCTCTGCTGGTGGTGCGCGGGGCTGAAGAAGGCGTAGCGCGGGAAGTAGGCTTCCTGCACGCGGGTCCAGCGGCGCTGGCGGCGTTTCCAGCAGGCCAGCAGGGGCAGGTAGGTGTGGTAGCCCTGCTCTGCCAGGTGGTTGACGGCCAGGTGTTCCTGGCGGGGCTTGGTTTGCACCACGTACCAGGGGGTGCCGGTGTTGAAGTCCCGGGGTTGGGGGTGGGCATCGCGGGCCCTGGCGGGGGTGGCGGTGGGGCTTGAGGTCATGGGCATCAGGACTCTCCTTCTGTCTTGACGCTTTTCCGTGGGGGCTGGGCCAGCCAGTCCATGTCCCGTTCCTGGCCATCCACGATCAGGCCGCGCTGGACGAAGGCGTGGGCCTCGAACACCAGGGTGCAGGCCTTGTGGTTGCGCCGGTCGAGGCGGCGCTGTCTGGCGTGGCTAGCCAGGCGTTCCTTGCGGGGGTCGTTGTCGTGCTTGCGGACGGTGAGGGCCCGCACGGTGAGCCCCTGGTGGATGCTCAGCTTGATCTTCAGGGCCCGGGTGTAGCGGGTCACGGCATCGGAGTTGGCTTCTTCGTCTTCCAGGGGGATGTCCACCAGGGCGAAGCGGGTGCCGGCGTCGGGGGTGTCGGGCGCGTGTTCATACACCCGCAGGCAGAAGGTTTCGCTGGGGTCCAGTTCCTCGGCCAGGGCGCGCATGAGGGCCCTGGGGTCGCGGGCGGCCTCGTTGCCGATGTAAATGCCGGAGGTGGTGGCGGGGATGAGCGCCATGCGGGTGTGCAGCCGCCGCAGGGCGGGAATCACCCGCCAGGGGCGCACGGTCAGGTAGAAGTATCCGGCAAACAGCACCAGGAAGATCATCAGCATGATCCAGTCCGGCATGCCCATGCCCAGCAGCATCAGGCCGGTGCAGGCCAGGGTGAGGTGCAGCAGGGTGATCACGACCACCGCGTGGTCCACCCGGAAGCCGGCCCGTTGCAGCAGGTGGTGCAGGTGGCTGCGGTCCGGCGTGAAGGGGGATTTGCCCAGCCACAGGCGGCGCAGGATCACGCTGAGGGTGTCCAGCAGCGGGATGGCGAATAGCCAGACGGCGGCCACCGGCTGGATCACGGCCTCTGGGGCCTGGGAGAGGTCCACCAGGATCCAGGCGAACAGCAGGCCCAGCAGCATGCTGCCGTTGTCGCCCATGAACACCAGGGCTTGGGGCTGGCCGTTGTGGCGCAGGTTGAAGTACAGAAAACCCGCCAGCCCGCCCATCAGGCACAGCACCAGCACGTAGTAGGGGGAGCCGCCGTCCAGGGCGATGAGCACGGCGATCAGGGCCATGGTGATGAAGGACAGGGCCCCGGCCAGGCCGTCGATGCCATCCATCATGTTGAGGGCGTTGATGCCGCCCACGGTGGCGAATACGGTGAACGGGATGGCCATGAGGCCCAGCACCAGCGGGATGCCGAACAGCAGCGGGCCCAGGTCGTGGAGGATGATGCCGGCTCCCAGGGTCATCACCAGGGCCACTCCCAGCTGTATGAGCAGGCGGATGCGGAAGTTGAGGCGGATCAGGTCATCAATGAGGCCGGTCATGAAGAGGGTGAACCCGGCCAGGGCCATGAGCAGCCACTGGGGCCGCAGTTCCGGGTGAGTATGGTCGAGGATGATCACGCCCAGGGCGAAGGCGCCGAGGATGCCGAAGCCGCCCACGAAGGGGGTGCTGCGTTTGTGCAGCTTGTGGTCTCCGGGGTGGTCCACCAGGCCGCAGGCCTCCGAGAAGGCCATGGCCAGCCGGATGGCGGCCACGGACAACAGCGCGGCAGCGGCGATGATCAGCAGATCGAGCACGTTCTGTCTCCTTTACAGACTCACGACCGATAGCCGTAGCGATACACGTGGCCGCGATACCCGTAGCGGTAGCGCTGGCGGTTGACGTCCAGGTCGTTGAAGATCACGCCCTTCACGCTCACCCCGGCCTGGGAGAGGCGCTTGACCGATTGTTCGATCTCCTGAATGGGGTGCCGCCCTGCCCTGGCCACCAGCAGGGTGGCGCCGCCCAGGTTGCGGGCGATGATGGCGGCGTCGGACACGGCCAGGATGGGCGGGGCATCCACGATGACGATGTCGAACCTGTCCGTGAGGCTGTCCAGCAGGCTGCTGAACCGCTCGTGCATGAGCAGTTCCGAGGGGTTGGGCGGGATCTGGCCGGTGGTGATCACCTGGAGGCCTTCCTGCGGGGTGTGGCGGATGATCCGCGTCAGTTCGCTGGTGCCGGCGATGTATTCGGTCACGCCGGGTTCCCGGGCCAGGGCGAACTCCCGATGCAGGTGGCCCTTGCGCAGGTCGGCGTCCACCAGCACCACGGTCTTGCCGGACTGGGCCAGGACCACGCCCAGGTTCTTGGAGATGAAGCTCTTGCCCACTTGCTGGGAGGGGCCGGTGATGAGCAGGGAGCCGCGGGCGGCGTCCAGCAGGGCGAAATGGATGGTGGTGCGCAGGCTGCGCAGGCTTTCCACGGCGTCGTCGTCGGGGTGGGTGGTGGCCAGCAGTTCACTGGAGAGACGACCCCGGCGCAGTTGCCGGGAGAGGGTTTCTTCGGCCTTGCTGTGGGGCACGGTGGCGTACACGGGCAGGCCCAGCTGTTTTTCGATGGTTTCCGGGTCTTCCACCACCACGCGCAGCACCCGGATGAGGAACACCAGGCCCAGGCCGGCCATGAGGCCGAGGATGCCGCTGATGAGGATGATGCGGTTCTGGCTGGGGGCCACGGGGCTGCCGGAGACCACGGCGGAGTCGATGATGCGGGCGTCGCCCACGGTGCCGGCCCGGGCCACGCGCAATTGCTGGGCGCTGTGCAGCAGGCCGGTGTAGAGGGCGGTGGACACTTCCACGTCGCGGCGCAGGCGCAGGGCGGTCTGCTGGGTGTCGGGCAGTTCGGCCACCTGCCCTTCCAGCTGGGTGCGTCGGCTGCCGAGGCGCTGGATCTGGGCATCCAGGGCCATCATGCGGGGGTGTTCGGCGGTGAATCGCTGGCGCAGTTCTTCCCTTTGCTGCTGGAGGCGGATGGTGTCGTTTTCCACCTCGACGATGGAGCTCAGCACGCTGCGGGTTTCCATGGTGAGGTCCACGGAGCCGCGGGTTTGTCGGTAGTTGTTGTAGGCGGCTTCGGCGGCGTCCAGCTGGCTTTTGAGCAGGGGGAGCTGGGTTTCCAGGAACATCAGGGTGTTTTCCGCCTCGGCGGAGCGGTGTTCCACGTTCTGGCGCACGTAGGCGTTCATGATCTCGTCCAGCACCGTGGGCAGGCTGGCGCGGTCGGGGCCGCGCAGGGCCAGTTCCAGCATGCCAGACCCTCCCCTGCCCCGCTCCAGCACTTCGAACTGGCCTCGCAGGGCGTTGATGGCGGCGCCCCGGCTGCGCCGGGTGACGGTGAACTCCGTGCCGGGGCGGGCGTGCAGTTCGGAGATGAAGATGTGCATGTCGCTGCCGGTGGCGGGTTCTCCCACCCGACCGGTGACCAGGATGCGACCGCTGGCGTCCCGCAGGCTGTAGGTGCCGTTCTCGCCGGTGATCAGGGTCACGCGCTGGCCGGTGCGCTCGGGGGGCACGTCCAGCCTTTCCACGTGGATGCGCTCGCCGCCCCAGGCGTAGCGCTGCAGGCCGAACCGGGGGCTGGCCAGGTCGCTGCCGCCGTGGCGGCGGGCGAAGGCGTCGCCGAACACGGGGGGGTATACGGGCTGGGCGTGGATTTCCAGGGCCAGGCGGTCCACCACGCGACCGAGGATCATGCGCGAGCGCAGGATTTCCAGTTCGGCGCTCACGGTGACGTTGTCGGACATGATGGCCTGTACGTCCTGCAGGGCGCTGATGCTCTTGCCCTTTTCCTCCACCTGCAGGAGGGCGTCGGCCCGGTAGATGGGGGTCGCGGTGAAGGCGCTGAAGAGGCCGCCGCTCAATGCCAGGGCGGTGATGGCGGCGATGAGCCATTTGTAGTGCAGGACGGTGGAGATGAGTTCGCCCAGGTCGATGGTGTCGTCATCGTCTTCTGGCGCGGCGGGTGAATGGCCCAGGTGGGGGGGTTCGTTGATGGAGGTGGGCGGCGGGGGACGGTTCATCACTGACGCCCTCCGAACAGCGGATAACGCACGCCGCTGACGGTGTTCAGCAGGGTCCAGGTGGGCTGGATGTTGGCGATTACCCGATTGAAACGGACGATGTCGGCCACTTCCACGTAGATGATGTCCCGGGGCTGCAGGTGGAAGCGTTCCGCCAGCAGCAGGGCGTCGGGGGATTTGGCGTTGAGGTGGAAGAGCTGGGGTTGGCCGCCCTCTTCGTCGCGCATGACGAAGATCCAGCCGGGGTTGGCGCGGTCCTGGTTGACGAAGCCGGCGTCGCTGAGCACTTCGGCCAGGGTGGCGCGGCGACGGTTCATCACGTAGGAGCCGGGGTTGCGGACTTCGCCGAGGACGAAGATCTTGTTGAACTGGCTGTCGAGCACGTTGACGATGTCGCCGTGCTCGAGCAGCGGGTTCTGGGTGATGTCGCCGTCTTCGTACAGGGCCTGCACGTTGACCCGGTAGGTGGTGCCGTCGCGGGTGAGCAGGACGTTGCCGTGGTCGGCCTGATCGCTGAAGCCGCCGGCGCGGTTCACGGCTTCCAGCAGGGTCATGGGGATGTCGTCGATGGCCTGAATGCCGGGTGAGGCCACCTCCCCCACCACGTAGATGCGCTTGCTGCGAAAGGAGACCACGCGCACGTCCAGCTGGACCCGTTCGATCACCCGGGAGAGGTGGCGGATGAGCACCTGGCGCAGTTCGCGCACGGTCATGCCGGCCACTTCGATCACGCCCACGTAGGGGTAGAAGATGGTGCCGTCCTCGGCCACCAGGGTGCCGGCCTGTTCGGCGGAGCGGAAAGAGCCGGCGGGGATGGTGAGTTCGGGGTGGTCCCAGACGATCACGCTGATGATGTCGCCGGGGCCGAGCCGGTAGTCCTGGTGTTGCAGGCCGAAATCCGGCAGGGCGGCGCCCATCACCTGTGTCTGGGCGGCGGCAGCGCGCCCGGGGAAGGCGCCGATGCCGTTGTTGAGTTGTTCGATGATCAGTTCGGCGGTGATGGGCTGCACGGCCACGTTGGCGGCGATGAGCTGGTCGTCCTGGATCACCGGCAGGGGGGTGGCGGAGCTGTCCCGCATGCCACTGGCGTTGGTGCCGGGTGCCAGGGCGCAGGCGGACAGGCTGATGCTGAGCGCGATCGTGATGACGAGGGCGAGCCAGGTTTTCCAGTCCCGACCATGGGTATTCCCGGGCATGCCCCATGAGGTCGCCGCTTGCCCGGGACAGTGTCTAAGCCACATCCAAGCACTCCGCATTGAGATGTTTCCATCAGGCTGATGCAGAACCGCCCCCTGCCCTTCGGAGTCCACCCGGACTTCGGTTCATGCCGTCATTGGCCAGGGCGGAAGGGCCACTTCCTTCCTTTGCAAGGCGAAATGGCGCGGTGGTTCTTCGGTGAGTTCGGAGTTGTGCACAGCAAAACGCGGGCCATTTTTGGGATTGGCTGAGGAATTTATAAGTTTTCAGTTATTTAGGTTTTGGTGATGATTTGGAGGGGAAGCATGTTGGGGATGAAGTTTTGATTTTTTGTAAAGTATTTCGACCGTTATCTATTTTGTTTTATCTATTTTTAAGGTTTGATGGATCAGTTATGAGTGATGATTTTGCCTCTTTATTGAGCATTGTCAACATATAGCACTTTTCCTGGATTATTGTCGATTTGAGGGTGGCATTCGAGTCGGAAATATTTACATTTTTTTACTTTTTGCGCCTGCTTGTGGTGGCCGGATAGGTGGAAAGTGTTTTTATTTCAATGCTGGTGGGGCAGTGGTGCATTTTTTGCTTTTGGGCATGCGTGCAAGGTGCTTTGGCTGAATGATCATCAACCAGATAAGGACGAAACTGATGAAAAGGCTCTTGACTGCGGCATGCATGACCACCGCCCTGGCCCTTGCGGGCCCGGCATCGGCGGGTTGGATTCCGGTGACGGAGAGTTTGACTGGGAACTTGGTGATTTCGGAGCTGGGTGGCACACCAGGCTTCAACATCACGGCAACGAATCTTGACGGGGATGTCAATTTTGTTGCCCTGCCGGAGACCCAGTTGAAGGGGATGTATGTGAGGGGGGAACTGGATTTGTATGCGCCATCCCCATTAACGCAAACAGAGCCGATCTTTCAAGTAACCTCCACTGGCTTCACGAACATCTTCAAGGGGCTGCTTGGGATTCCGGATGCCGGACTAAGTGGCGTGGAGATTTTTCAGCTATCATTTGGTGCCACTTCAACCCAAAGCGGATTCGGCTCTTTCGATATTGTTTATGATGGTTTCACAAGCGACGCCTTCATCAGTGCGATCAACAATAGCATCGGGACCACGCTGGTCAATACACAGGGATCAGGGGTCGTGACGGTTGAATACGGTTACGACGGCAGCTCGGTGAGCATGGGGATTACCGAGTCGTTTGAAGGCTGGATGGGGTTTGAAAGCCTGCTGAATCTTGCGGGCCAGTCTCTGGCGAACACGCTAGGCGTTGGCGATTTCTATGGAGGCACCATCGCCGGCAGATTCGAGCTGACCAATGCAGACATCAAGTTCGTGCCCGAACCTGGCAGTCTGGCCCTGTTTGGCCTGGGCATGGCCGGTCTGGCGGCTGTGGGGATGCGGCGGCGGCGCATGTAGGAAGTGTTCTTGTGTGGGAGCGGGCTCTGCCCGGGAATGGGTGGCCAGGATCACCCCATGAGTGCTTCCCGGCATGGCTCTCGCGGGCAGGTCTCGTTCCCACAGGGAGAAGAAAAACAAGCTGATGACTCAGGAAAGTCGCAAGAACATTCCCCGACGCAGCGGTCGTTCCAGGTATTCCAGAAAGCGCCCTCCCCTCTGGCGGCGATTCCTCGGCCCATTCATCACCTTGAGCCTCATTGCCCTGGTCATCATGCTGTACCTGGTCCTGCTGGTTCCGGATTCCAGGATTCAGGTAGGCCATCACCACGATCCCCCCATGCCACCAGCAAGGGAACGTACCCTGGATCTGCCACCTCTCGAACTCCCAAGGGATGAGGCCCCCCATGTCAGCGCCACCGAATGGTGGTACTACAGTGGTCATCTGTTCGGTGACCAGGGCGAGCATTACAGTTTTCATGTCACCGTTTTCCTGCGCGACGGCCTTGTGCGGCATACCGTTTTCCACGGGTCGCTGACCGATCATGACAATGGTCAGCGTCATGGCGGCCAGCACCGGACCGCCGGCATTCCATCCTCAGCCAACGCTGAGGGCTTCGACTTCCATTATGCGAACTGGCAGGTATCCGGATCGGGTGACGAGCATGTGATCATCATGCAGGAAGAGGATTTCCAGCTGACCCTGGCCCTGACGGATCCCTGGCCGGCCGTCCTTCACAAGGCCCATGGTTCCGCCCCCCCCGGCCTGGTGGATTTCGGGGAGGCAGGCATCAGTTATTACTACTCTCGTCCGCGCATGCGGGCCCATGGGCAGGTCCGGGTGGGTCGGGAGGCGCCGGTCTCGGTGGCCGGTGAAGTGTGGTTCGATCACCAATGGGGAGATTTTGAGGCCTCGAGACTGGGCTGGCACTGGTTTGCCCTGCACCTGGAAGATGACTCGGAGCTGATGATTTATGTGCTTTATGATCAGCATGGCGAACATCTGACCACGCTGGGCACGCGCTCCCGCCAGGGGCGTTCGGAGGCGATTGCTTCTGACCAGGTCCGGGTGCGCGGTCGCGGGGAGTGGATCAGTCCCCAGTCGAATCTGCGCTATCCTGCTGCCTGGGACATCGATCTACCGGAAGGTCGATTACACATCGAGCCCTTGCATCAGGACAGTGAGTTCGACGGCCGGGAGAGCATCTTCACGCTCTACTGGGAGGGCGGGGTGGAAGTCAGTGGGGCCCTGGAAGGTCTGGGTTTTGTGGAGATGCATGTTCAACCATTTGCTGATCGTCTGTACCGGTAATATCTGCCGAAGCCCGTTTGCGGAGGCGTGTTTCAGGCAGCGGTTGCGGGAATCGGGTCGTGATGTCTGCGTTCAGTCGGCGGGCACGGGGGCGCTGGTGGGTCATCCAGCGGATGAGGTCACCCGGCGACTGGCGGCAGACAGGGGGTTGTGCCTGGAGGGTCACAGGGCGGTCCAGGTGACCGCGGACCAAGCCCTGCAAGCGGACCTGATTCTGGTGATGGAGCCGGCTCACCGCCACCATCTGCTGGAGCTCTGCGCCCCGGCCCGCGGCAAGATTTTCCTGCTGGGCCATTGGTCGAACCAGGTCATCGAAGACCCTTACCAGCGCGCCGAGCCGGTGTACCTGCGTGTGCATGAGGAGATCAGTGAAGCAGCGCAGGAGTGGGTTTGGCGGATGTAAACCTGTCAACTAGTGTCCTGATTCAAAAATGCACAGATCAAACTGAAGGCGTAGAGTGGATGGTACACCCAGAACCTGGGAGAGTGTCAAAGATCTCCAGGATTCCATCCGCCATTACCTGAAGATCTACAACGAGGATCCCAAACCCTTCGTCTGGCACAAGGACGCCGACAACATACTCCAGTCTGTGGGCCGGGCTGCTGACGCTTTGGTGGGGCAGGAGTCGAATAATGCTTATAGCTAGTTATTTTTGAATCAGGGCACTAGGTTCTGTCTGAAAAGTATGATCGGAAGCAAAGGACAACACATGCGAGACAAACCATGGCTCGAAAGCTCTTGGCAAGCTTGTCGTATCGAGTGCCTATACGCCGCATTTCCTTCATCCAGCCAAAAAGGCGCTCCACAATATTTCGTTGTCGATAGCGTGCCTTATCAAAGCCCCGACTCCGGCCACGACGCGGCCGTCTGTGCATCTTCCGGCTGGCAATCACTGGCTTCATGCCGTAGCGATCACAGTATCGTCGGAGCGCGTCACTGTCATAACCCTTGTCGGCCACGATGTGATCACAGCGTTTTACTGGGCGACCCACAGGTCCGGGCAAATGAACACATTCCATCACTGTCGTGAACCATCGGGAGTCCGCATGCTGACCCGGCGACAACTCGAACGCCAGCGGGTGCCCACAGCCGTCGCACACCAGGTGGATCTTGGTGGTCAGGCCGCCTCGACTGCGCCCCAGGGCATGGTCTACGGGTTCTTCAGACCCCCCTTTTTACCGCCTCCAGAGGCGGCTCGAGTAGCGCGAGTCGATGTCGAATCAAGCATCCAGGTCCCCAGATCCATCAGGCCATCCTCGCGAAGCCGTAAATGCAGGCGCGCCAGTACCGCCTCGAAAGTCCCGTCATCCCGCCAGGTCCGGAAGCGGTCGTACACAGTTTTCCACGGGCCAAATCGTTCCGGCAGATCACGCCACTTGGCGCCGCTGCACAGAATCCAGAAGATACCATTGAGCATCTGGCGATCATCACGCCGGGGACGCCCCATGCGCTGTGGTGTTGATACGATATCCTTGACCAGCTCCCACTCTGCATCGGAAAGCTCGTACCGCTCTGCCATGAGTCCTCCTGTACAGATTCATCATGGTAAAAACTTAGCAAAATCACTTTTCAGACAGAACCTAGTGTCGTGGTGGGCCTGGCGATGCTCCAGTGGGATTTGTTCCATTCTGGATGGGTTTACTCAGACCTGGAAGAACCTGAAACCTCTACGTTCACCCCCGACAGGGTGATCAAGGATGCACTCGAAACAATTCTTGCGGAACAAGACTTTCGATAACGGTGACTACCTCCCTTGCTTTTCTTCCGTATGGCAACCGACGTTTATCCTATTTGCATGAACGACCCATTCATTGGCAGATCGTAAAGCATGACTTTGTATCGGGCCAAGCGTATGCGTATAGGTCAAAATCAGGGTTCTCAGGTTGGCATGCCCTATGATCTTTGCGATATGCACAAGAAATTTTTCTTCACCTACGGATGCTTGAGGCTCATAGGTCTCGAATAAGCCGCGAAGACGTTCTAAACAGATATCGCTAAAGATGGCATGATCAGCATGACTCAGGCTCTCTCGTATATCGGAGTGATAAGCAGCGTAACCACGTAATACCAACCAGGAAGCTGCACAGTGCCTCAGCCCATGGAAATCGATATCGGCTTGCAAGGCCTGTCTCAGCACTTGAATGGGTTCTGCTATCACTTCCTGCCAACTGGGCCTACGATTGGCGACAAGGGGCCCGACCATTGGAATTCTTCTCACGCTCGCGCCGCCCTCTTCCCCCTTGGCGATATCAAAGCGATCACGGCACCAGGACTTGAGGATACGTAGTGTTTCTTCTGGAAGAATCCGGTGAAATGGTACAGATCGTCTCCCGGCCGGTGTCTTTGTCTGCCGCACGAGCACATAAAACTCGTCGATACCACTGACCACATCCGCAACTGTGAGATTCAGAACTTCTGACGACCGTAATCCGCCATAAAACCCCAGAATGAGTACCGCCTGAAGTTCCTGCCTTTTTTCTTTTGTCAAATCCTGACGGTCATCCAATACTCGAAGCACGAAATCAAACTGAAACGGCGTAATCAGCGTCCTGCGACCCACATGGATTTCTGGATTATGTTTCTGGTTATCCCATCGCGGCAGGTCGCTGGGCGATATCACGCCGATATCTTCCCGAGCACAATATCGAAGAAACTGCATCCATTTATCGAGAAACTCTTGCTGTGTCTTGTGGGACCATTTTGGATTTTCGAGTAGCTGCAGCGTAATGTGCTCGATGAATTCGTCATCCCATGACGCCATGTCGATGCTTTCCGAAACATCAAACAAGCGGGGCTGGAAAAGCCTCCCGACATACGTACGTGCAGTGCTCAGTCGTATCTCGCGTTTCCCAAGCTTTTCAGCCAGCCAGTGCAGCGCCATATGAAGGACGCTTCGCGTCGATGACTGTAGCCGATCGGCCCTTTTCAGAGCCGCCAAGACCAAGCTCGCGAACACCTTACCTCTGGACGCGACCAACGGACCTCCCTCCCGATTTGCGCAGCTTTCCTGGGATTGACGGAGAAACCGTTGCAATTCAAGGCGAGCAGCGGCGCTCCAATCCCCCAAGGGCTGATCGCCAGAGATACTCAGTTTTGGCAGAGGAGCCGACACCTGCGCAATAGACTCCTCAAGATAAGTCTCGGAACCGTATTCAGGGTAGTGGCGCCTTGAAGGAATGGAGTTCGGCGTGCGATGAAGCTCTAAGTCCAGAGGTGCCACTGGTAGTGGGTATACGGCAAGAATTTCCAGGACAGCCGGGGGTACACCATGCCGTCGGGCCAACCAGCGCCCCGCCAGGGATACCCCCGTCCAGGTACGAGGTAAGGAGATACCCATCTCACGCGTCGTCGGTGCGTTTGCGATGACTTTGAGATATTGGTTCAGGATTTTGCGAACGCGCTCATCAAGACATCCGTCCTCTACCTCATCGCCCCGAAGTGCCTCGTGAAACAACAGCCGCTCGGTACCAGACGACTTAACCCGACGATGGTGCTGTAGCAACAAGTCCTGCAGGGGCCTTGGCGGGTTGAACCAGTGGCAGCTATCGTAGCCAGCCGCCCCATGGATGGGTGTGAAGATTCTCCCCTTGGTCGGTGGCATCGTATCCACATCGCAGACCCGTAGCCTCGAGAGGATACCGGCAGCCACTTGACCGCTGGCCCCACAGCGCGTCACCAGCAGCAAGGCTGCCAGAAACAGACAGCCCCGTGGATCCCGGGAGTGGTGGCGCCATTCGCGTCTCATCAGACGTTCGAGGCGATCCACCTGAAGGGACTGCGCAGCCAGTCGTTGGCTGGACGGTATGGCAATCGGTCGAGGGGGTTTGATCGGGCGTGGTGGCAATACACACTGCCAACCTTGTCGATTCAGCGCGGTAAGAAGTTGTCGCAAATGACGGTCGTTGACCGTACCTTTTGTTTTCGGGTTGGCGCGCCGTAGCGCGTCCAATTCCTCGGCACCAAGCACGTTGTCCTGATTCGCATGTCTCATCACCAGAGACAGGAGGTGACGTTGCCTTTGCAAGACAGTGGGCGATGTTTTGGACTCCGTAATACCCAACGAGGCGAGAGCGCGATCCAGCTCTTGGTCGCTAACAGACATATCGCTCCATGGGATTTCTTGCGCTGAATCCCCCTGATTCAACAAATTCGGATAGCACCTGCCGGGTATGCTTCGAATACGGCGTGGAGGTCATTGAGATAGTCGATTCACGAAACCAACCTCCCCCAGAATGACCAAGCATGGCATTCAACTCAGACTCTGAAACACGACTGCGCAGGGTGGCGACGAACGTATGGCGCGTAGCACGCGGCGCCAGTCCATAATCAAACCCAACAGCATCAAAATCCTTTTGTTGCATGCGCCGGGTTCGGATGCCCCCGGACGTTTGCTCCATCCAAAGGGGCAAATCCTGCTCTTTGTCATAACAACTCTCCTGTCGCATTCGCTTCAGTGAGGGCGCTCGCCGCAGCAGTTCTTCGGTCAGCTGTCGATGCCACAATACCTGAGAGACCACCGACCGTAACGCGGGAATCACTCGGCGTTCCTCATAATCAGTACTATCCTTATCCTGAACATGCCAGCAATCATCAATCAAGCGTAGTTGCGTACGCTTAACGATGGGACGAATACCGGTACTGAACAGCAAAGCCAGGTACGTCAGCCGCGCATGCGTCTGCTGGAGTTTCAGCAGAGTTTCTACGGTGACGCCAGTACTCCCTATCTCCCTGTGAGTTTGGGCTGCGGCTTTATCCACCTCAGATTCAAGGTGTGCAAACACACTTTGAAAATACTCAGGCGGTAATGCCTTGCTGGACCCCACGAATCCAACTGGCCCTTTGTCTACAGCCTCCTGATCCGTCACCTGGACGGGGAAAGCTCCCACATCATGTAACCCGTGCGCTTTCGCCAGTTCCCGAAGGTGGCTCGTTACCCGTGAAAAGAGAAGACTGAGTTCCCCATCTTCGAGTCGGCGATACGCTGCCGCACCCCTGGATGCATGCCCGAACTCTCCCCTGAGTGCCAGTGCCGCCGTATTGTCTTGTGCCATACCCTGGATCAGCGCTTCCCCGGTGGATCGGATGCGATTAGCCGTCGGCGGCAACCCTGAATGTCCTTGAAATGCGCGCCGCAGTGAATGATCAATGTAACCAGGGGTCTGCCTGAATGGATATTGTTGCCCCGAATCCAGCAGGACCGCACCTATTCCAATCGGGATGGCCAGGCGCACCACCCGATGCTCGGCACCGACTGGACCGCTCGGCCCGTCAGAAAGATGTATCTCGAGCAAGCCAGTGTGCCGACAATATCGGCAGCTGCTTTCACTCCAGACCTTGTCGACACCCGCATCCACCACTACCAGCTCCTTGATCCGGCGGGAAGGAAGGCCTGTTGTGCACATCAGCCACGCACAGGCCCACTCGCGCCACTTCGAAGACCTGTACAAATGATGAATTGCCTGAATCAGCAAGGTGAGTGGGAGCCGGTGGATATCGGCCTCACTACGTACACCGCGTGTTGTCTGAATCCAGGGAAGAATGGATGCGATGCGCCGATCATCACCCGGAGTACGCAGGTCCGCCACACGGCGACAGTAAGAGACTGGAATATCAGGATCCGACGGTTCAACGCCTGATAATTCCTTAGTCATATCCTTTAGCGCCTTGGGAGCAAACTCGGGGATATCCAAACCCACTGGATCCTCCTCCCAAACGCTTCTTTTCCCACCCGAAACGACTGGATAGGTGTGAAGGTCTGACTGACTCAATGTAGTCGGTCGCTTGATCTTCGCCGTATGTGTGTTCGAGTCATATGCAGTATCTCTTGTCGCCCGAGGAACACCAGGCACCCTGTCTCCTGTGACGAGTCCACGGGCTCGTGTCCATTCGGCATGAGTCAGAGAATTCAGGGATCCTTCCGTTTGCACGCGTTTTTTAAATTCATTACGCAGCTGGCCCGGCCATGGAGACGCTCTCAGGATTTCCTTCAGCGCCTTACGAACGACCAAGCAGTCGTTATAATAGGTATCCGGGCTAGTCAAGTCGACATCTTCCCCAATGGCCTCTCTCCCCAGATAATGAGTAATGACCTCATGCGCCTCAATAACCGGGCCAAAATCCTTACTGATCGCCAGATGCGCCGCAAAAAGCGGATACGTCGTGTATAGGGCCGATGGCTGATCCTGTTGGATGTGTGCTAAGCGGTCCACCACTTCATTTAATTCAGCCCCCCTTCCTGTCCATTCTGTTACCTTTTTCAGACAGGACCGGCTCACGGGGACACCAAAATCGAAAATGAATTCGATTATGATATTTGGTGGATCTTCAAGCTCTTTCTCCCAGAGTTGCAATACTTCGCTTGGGGTATGGGCGTTAGTGCTCATCTCTTGACCGCCTTCTGCTACTTATCCAAGTAGCCAAGGACATCGCTATGGACTTTAACTCTTCAGAGTCCTGCTTATCACACGCATGCTCCCAATACTTATTAGTTAGACGTTCAATCCACTGGTTTTTCTTCTCTTCGAAGATTGTATCCAGCTCGCCCATAAACTCTTTAAATGAAGGTAGCTTAGGCTCGAAATCTTCCTTTGAATTAAAAATTTTAAGCCTTTCGTAAAGCAAGCGCGCACTTTCTAAGTTCTTAATACTGGCATCCCTATCCAGCTGCAAGCTTCTTGGGCTAAATCGTCCAAGCATTAATGCGCCAAGGTGTTGAGGTTTTATAACCTTGTCCTCACTAACTCCACCCAGTACATATCTTCCGACCAATTCCCGGAGCTGCTGATCTGTGAATAGCGGCCTTAATACATAACGGCGACAGTGAGAGTCGAGTATTCCAGAGGCGGCTTGAGCGAGATCATGGAGTAAAAATCGGACCATTCTTTCCATACCAGACACATTAAAGAAACTAGTGTCATTGATAACCCAAACGTACAATCTATCCGACATAGAAAGACAAGGCGACGGGATGCTGGGAAGCATCCAGTTTAGCTGCTCATCAACCTCATCAATGCGCAAAATAATCGGCGGTGAAGAGAGTAATACTGGTTCGGGTGAAGGTGGGCGAGATGTATCGATCCATTCCCCTGGAATCCGGCATTCTGCCGCTGAGCGAAGCGCTATCTCTCCAGAAAGAAATAGCTGTCCAGCAATGTGGATACGTACATTCCCTGATAGCTCCTGCGACAACATAAATTCTCCCGTAGTTCTCTTGGCTGCCTTCCTTGGCGACTGCAGTGCTTATTCACGCGAACCCAAGGACACTTGGGCCGGCATTATTACTGAGCAGATGGACCATAATCCTTCCGACGCTAATCATCACCACACCTCATGGGTGAATATACAGTCAGCGCCAAAATAAATCAAAGCCCGCCGATCGGACGTCGCGGCACCAGTGGCGCGACAAGTATCTTTCCCGCCAACACTCATATCTCAGCTGCCCCACGATGTGCCACCATGTGGATGGCTGGCACCGATTTATGGGTGAATCATACCTTTCGTCTACGGAATGGACGTCGGCATCGATGCTGAAAGCTACGTTCGTTTCAACAGCATTCGACAAACTCACCTCGCGAAAGGCTTGCGTCGAGGTGAAGTGGGTTGATCAGTACGTTGCGCTCGACACGCGCGACAAAGGAGGGAACGAAAAGAACCGCCGTACGTTGGTCCGCAGTCCAGCAGACTCCGTACTCCCGGGCAGCCTCGCAGTCCGGATCCGCCCAGTCGGGCAATAGGTCTGCGTTCACCATCTCGTAACTGAGCCCACGAGGGAGCGTGATCCGAATGAAGTGCTGGTCCGGGGGCATCAGGCCATCGGCATGAACCAGTTTTTCCAGCATCGCCGTTGAGTAATTGTTGTTTCCCAGATTATTCCCCGCCCCTTTTCCCACGCAGATCCTGGCTGCAGGCCGAGGCTTTTCCCGGATTATGCCCTCGCGCGGAGGATTCCTGGAAGGTGAACGGATGCGGGAGAGCGTAGGCGCGAGCCTTTGGTGACTCGCGCCCGGGAGAGGGTTCAGAAGGGATCCTGCTCGTCGTCGAACAGGGAGGTCTGGCGCAGGCTGAGGGATTGACGCTCGGCGGCCATGGCCTCATGCAGGGCGATGGCGTAGCGATGGCCGATGTGCTCGGTGAGGATCTCCAGCAGTTCCCACACAGCCAGGACCTGTTCCGGGGTCCAGTGAGCCGGCAGGGGGATGGCGAGGGTGTGATGGTGGGTCATGGTCGCAACTCCTCCAGGGCGGTCTGCAGGTGGTCGGCGCTGACCCGGTGGACCTGATCCTGGGCGGCGCAGGTCAGGGCGTAATGGGCCAGGCGGCCGACGGGGCGTGGCATGCCGTGGGTGGCCTGGTAGAGGCCTTCGATGGCCTCGGGTTCGAACAGGGGCAGTTCGCAGCCGACCCGGCGCAGGCGGTGGGCCAGATAGTCGGGCAGTTCCTCGCGGGAGCCGGCATGGGCACCGCGGGAGCTGGCCCTGCCGGCGATGCGCTGCGGCAGCAGCGCCATGGCCATGCCAAGTGCCAGCCGCTTTCGCGAGGGGCCCACTACTCCGCCCAGCCGCGCCACCGATACACCCACAACCCCAGATACTCCTTGATAGCCACCGCCCGCGTACTGTCCGCCAGGGCCTGAGCACCCGGCAACCAGCGCAGCAGATCCTGCAGGCAGTGGCTCCACCTCAAAATCCGTGGGTGCCCGATCAGGTCGTGCGGGAACGTATTGTTCGCCGGTAAAAGATGTCCTCAGGCTGATAAATTAAAAGCTCATTTGCTTCAGGTTTTTATAAAATCTTTTCCCTATAAAAGACCATAAAATAAAGATGCTGATTATGATAAAAACCACTCAACTAGATATATATGAGTCGACCACGATCGTTGACTTTCAGGTCAATCCAAAAGTGATATTATTTTAATAATCGACTTAGTCTTTGGGCGCAAAGAAAGCCGGCTTTATCTCCAGAAAAAACACGCCGGCCACCCTAAAATCACCCCAAATTCACGCAAATGCGCACGCTAATACATGCATATCTCCCCTTGCTGGCGCGCATAAATGCATTAGAATTCGGATTTATACGCAGATTTGCGCATCCAAGCGTCATTACCTAAGCGGCAATTTATGAGGTGGTACTCATTCTTTTGAGTTATTTTCAATGGAGGTCTGAGCCCAAGTGAGCCCAGGGTAGTGCCCAAAAAAACGCACCCAAGCTGGCCTTAAATGACCATACATGAGCTAATGTGCTGATTTTGCTAGAGAGGGATCTCTGGAGGGGTGTGTGCGCAGAAATGCGCGAACCATGTCAAGGTAGTGCTCTAACCAGCTGAGCTACGCGCCTGTCGTGTTCGAGTTGGGCATTATACAGGCTGTCAGTAATGTGTCAAACGTTTTCTCAGAATTTTGATTTAAAAGGATTTTTTCGTTTCGCAACCCGCCAGCCGACCCGATGAGCACGCCAGTTCCACCAGGTTGCGTGAAGGGCCGTCGGAGGCACCGTAGGAGCTGGCCTTGCCGGCGATGCGCTGCGACAGCAGCGCCATGGCCATGCCTGGGTGCCCACCGCCTCGCAAAAGGGGACAGACACCTTTTCCCGGAAAGGGAAAAGGTGTCTGTCCCCTTTTGCGAGGCGGCAGCCTTAGAGGGTCTCTATGTCAAACGCCACGATCTGCCGCTGCTCGCTGGAGAACTCCACACCAATGAGGTGGATCGGCTTGCCGCTGGCCCGGTACTTGTCGGCATAGCCCCTGGCCTTGATCTGCTCCAGCGCCCTGCCCTCGGGAAGCTGCTCCACCACCTTGAACTCGAACAGGTAGATGTGGCCACCGAAGTCCACCGTCATGTCCACCTTGCCATGGTGGCTTGAGTCTTCCACCGTGATCTGGAGCCCCAGGGCGGCAAAGTGGCTGTAGAACACGCTGGCATAGTGCCCTTCGTACCGGGCAATCGGGTTGTTGCGATACCAGTCATGGGGCAGGCCGGCGTACAGGGCCTTGAGGTGAGCCTCCAAGCCCGCCAGATCGTGTCGCTGCAGAATGTCCATCAGGCTCAGCTGGTGGGTCTGGGCCTCGCTGTGGCCGATGCCCAGCACCGGAAGCAGCAGGTCGTTGAGGCTGCTCTCCACCTCCAGGTTGGGGAACCCCAGCGTGTAGAGCCGGTAACCCAGCATGGGCTCCTGCATCTCCTTGATGGTGATATAGCCGGTTTGGAACAGCAGACCTTCGGTGGTGATGTCATCCACATCGAAACGCCCGAGCAGCTGGGCCCTGGCCTGGAGCCGATCCAGCTGGGGGGTGAAGATGCCGCGCTGCTTGAGCAGATCAATGAGGAAGGTGGGCGTGGCGCTCTCGAACCAGTACGGGCCGAACTCGCGCTTCTGGAGCAGCAGCAGCACATCGAAGGGATTGTAGACCGATGTGACCTCGGAGCCGCCCCAGCGGTAGCCGTTGTACCAGGTGCGTATCGCCTCGCGGTCCAGGCCGGGCAGCTCCGGAGCAAATACCGTGTCGATATCCTCATCGGCATAGCCGCAGATCGTGCTGAAGGGCGCATCCAGGGTAATGTCGTTGAGGTTGTTCAGCCCCGAGAACAGACTGACCTTGCTGAATTTAGACACCCCGGTGAGCAGCGCCAGGTGCAGGTGGGGGTCGGCATCCTTGAGAACGCTGTAGAGGTTCTTCAGCCCCTCGCGCAGTTCCCGGGCACGCTCCGGTTCCAGGATGTTGTCCAGGATGGGCTTGTCATACTCGTCAATGAGAACAACGACACCCTGGCCGTAGTGAGCGTGAGCCTGGCGAATGAGCGATGAAAACTCGGCGGAGATCAGCTTGGCAGGGGGATGGGGCAGCCCGAGTTTTTCACGCTGCGTGTTCAGTTGATGCCAGATGTGGTCATCCAGTTCCTGACGGGTCTTGTGGACGCCATCGGCAAAGCTCAGGCGAATCACCGGGTGAGTGTGCTGCCAGTCCCAGCGGTCATGAATGTACAGACCCTCGAAGAGTGACTGACGGCCCTCGAACAGGCAGCGCAGGGTGTCCAGCAACAGGCTCTTGCCGAATCGCCGGGGCCGGGAGAGAAAGTAGTACTTGTTCTGGTGAACCAGGCGCTCAATGATCGGCGTCTTGTCCACATAGTAGTAGCCCCCCTCGCGAATCTCGGAGAAGGTTTGAATGCCAATGGGGAGTCTGAGCCGCTGATGGTCAGCCATGCCTGGCCCTCCGGGGACAAGTCGTGTGCCGGCGGCAGTCTATCATGGCCCGGAAGGCCCTTGTGGGAGCTGGACGGCACCGTGGGAGCTGGCCTTGCCGGCGATGCGCTGCGACAGCAGCGCCATGGCCATGCCTGGGTGCCCACCGCCTTCGCGGGCAAGGCCCGCTCCCACAAAGGCCTGCCACCTCGCAAAAGGGGACAGACACCTTTTCCCGGAAAGGGAAAAGGTGTCTGTCCCCTTTTGCTGCTCCTCCTGGGAGAAGGAGGCAGCCTTAGAGGGTCTCCATGTCAAACGCCACGATCTGCCGCTGCTCGCTGGAGAACTCCACACCAATGAGGTGGATCGGCTTGCCGCTGGCCCGGTACTTATCGGCATAGCCCCTGGCCTTGATCTGCTCCAGCGCCCTGCCCTCGGGGAGTTGCTCCACCACCTTGAACTCGAACAGGTAGATGTGGCCACCGAAGTCTACAGTCATGTCCACCTTGCCATGGTGGCTTGAGTCTTCCACCGTGATCTGGAGCCCCAGCGCGGCAAAGTGGCTGTAGAACACGCTGGCATAGTGGCCCTCATACTGGGCGATGGGGTTGTTGCGGTACCAGTCATGGGGCAGGCCGGCGTACAGGGCCTTGAGGTGGGCCTCCAGGCCCGCCAGATCGTGTCGCTGCAGAATGTCCATCAGCATCAGCTGGTGGGTCTGGGCCTCGCTATGGCCGATACCCAGCACCGGAAGCAGCAGGTCGTTGAGGCTGCTCTCCACCTCCAGATTGGGGAACCCCAGCGTGTACAGCCGGTAACCCAGCATGGGCTCATCGACCTTGCGGATCGTCAGGTAGCCGGTCTGGAACAGCAGCCCTTCGGTGGTGATGTCATCCACATCAAAGCGCCCGAGCAGCTGGGCCTTGGCCTGGAGCCGGTCCAGCTGGGGGGTGAAGACCCCGCGTTTCCTGAGCAGATCAATGAGGAAGGTGGGCGTGGCACTCTCGAACCAGTAGGGGCCGAACTCACGATTCTGGAGCAACAGCAGCACATCGAAGGGGTTGTAGACCGATGTGACCTCGGGACCACCCCAGCGGTAGCCGTTGTACCAGGTGCGTATCGCCTCGCGGTCCATGCCGGTCAGCTCCGGGGCGAATACCGTGTCGATATCCTCATCGGTATAGCCGCAGATCGTTGAATACTCGGGCAATAGCGTGATGTCGCGCAGGTTGTTCAGCCCCGAGAACAGACTGACCTTGCTGAATTTTGACACCCCGGTGATCAAGACCAGGTGCAGGTGGGGGTCGGCGTCCTTGATCACGCTGTAGAGGTTCTTCAGCCCCTCGCGCAGTTCCCGGGCACGCTCGGGCTCCAGGATGTTGTCCAGGATGGGCTTGTCGTACTCGTCGATCAGCAGCACGACCGGCTGGTCCGTTTCCTGGTGGGCGAGCTCCAGCAGGTCGGAGAACTCACCGGGAATATCCGTCTCGGCAGCGGTGGCCTGGGTGAAGCGCTCCCGCTCCTTGCGCAGCTGATGGCGAATGCGCGTGTCCAGCTCCTCGCGATTGCGCATCACGCCGCTGCCGAAGCTGAGGCGAATCACGGGATGCGTCGTTTGCCAGTCCCACCTGTCATGGAGGTACAACCCCTCGAACAGCGCCTGACGGCCCTCGAACAGGCAGCGCAGGGTATCCAGCAACAGGCTCTTGCCGAATCGCCGGGGCCGGGAGAGGAAGTAGTACTTGTTCTGCTGAACCAGGCGCTCGATGATCGGCGTCTTGTCCACATAGTAGTAGCCCCCCTCGCGAATCTCGGAGAAGGTTTGAATGCCAATGGGGAGTCTGAGCCGCTGATGGTCAGCCATGCCTGGCCCTCCGGGGACAAGTCGTGCGCCGGCGGCAGTCTATCATGGCCCGGAAGGCCCTTGTGGGAGCCCAGCTCCCATAAAGCCCCTCATCAAAGAGCCTGCCACCTGCGCAGGCCTGGAAGAAAGCGTATGTATGTAGGTTAAAATCAGGGCTCTCAGGTTGGGGTGTGCTGATGAAACGAGTGTACAGCGCCGCGGATGTGGCTGCCGCCGGCTTTATTCAGGGGGTTTTGGAGAGCGAGGGCATTCGTGCCTACGTCAAGCATGCGCTGTTATGCGGTGCTGCCGGGGAACTGCCCCCCACGGAATGCTGGCCAGAGATATGGATCATGGAGGATGGCGATGAGGGCCGTGCCCGGGAGATCATTGATGCGGTCACCATGACCGTTACCGACGGCAAGGGCTGGACCTGCCAACGCTGCAGTGAGCCCATGGAAGCACAGTTCACCCAGTGCTGGAACTGTGGCGCACAACGGCCTGACAGGGAATGGCCCTCGTCACCGCCGCCCGGGAAGGACCCTGGCAGCCTGAAGGGTTGAAGCCGCCCTGCCCCATCACCCCCAGGGGGGATTCACTCCCTCCACCCGGTATTCCCGGCGCAGCGCGCGCGTCAGGCTGAAGCAGCAGAACCCCAGGATGATCGCCACCGGCAGACCGGCCGTCAGCGAGCCGGTCTGCAGGCTGTCCAGAGCCCGTTCGCCACCCACGATCAGCAGCGTGGCGGCCACTGCCCCCTCGGTAATCCCCCAGATCACCCGCTGGCGTTTTGGCGAGTGTTTCGAGCCGCGCGAGATCAGCGCATCGATCACGTAGGTGCCCGAGGCCGATGAGGTGATGAAGTACGTTGCAATCAGCAGCGTGGCCACCCCCGAGGCCAGGGTGGTCCAGGGCAACTGGGCCAGCATCGCATACAGGGCGACTGTGGTGTCCTCGGCAACCGCTGCCGCAATACCGGCGTTCTCGTCGAACAATTCCATGTGCAGCGCGCTGCCGCCGAAGATGGCCATCCACGCGAACACGAACAGCGAGGGCAGCGCCAGCACCCCGAAAATGAACTCGCGGATGGTGCGTCCGCGAGAGATACGGGCGATGAAGATGCCCACAAAGGGCGACCAGGCAATCCACCATGCCCAGTAGAACATGGTCCAGTCCTTCTGCCACTGGGAGCCGCCGATGGCGTCGGCATGCAGGGACATTTCAACCAGTTGCTGCAAATAGGTACCGGTGGAGTCCAGGAGGAAGCGCAGGATGAACAGGGTGGGGCCAGCAAACAGCACGAACAACATGAAGACGACCGCCAACCCCAGGTTGAACACGCTCACCCACTTCAGCCCCCGGTCCAGGCCCGACAACACCGAGAACACGGCCACCAGGGTGATACCGGCAATGATCCCCACCTGATACCAGTGCGACACAGGCAGGTCGAAAAGGACATTGAGCCCGGTATTGAGCTGCATGGCGCCGAAGCCCAGCGATGTGGCCAGACCAAACAGGGTGCCGAACACCGCCAGAATATCGATTACATGACCGATCGGACCATAGATGCGATCGCCCAGCAGCGGGTAGAAGATCGAGCGAATCGTCAGTGGCAGGCGGTGGCGAAAGCTGAAATACGCCACCGACAGCCCCAGCACCACATACACAGCCCAGGCGTGAAGTCCCCAGTGGAAGAAGGTGTAGACCATGGCCTGGCGCGCGGCCTCCACGGTTTCGCCCTCACCCGTGGGGGGGTGTTGATAGTGCAGGATGGGTTCGGCAACGCTCCAGAAGACCAGCCCGATGCCCATGCCGGCCGAAAACAGCATGGCGAACCAGGCACCGTAGCCGAACTCCGGCCGATCATCCGGCTGCCCCAGGCGGATGGACCCATAGCGGCTGAAGGCAAGCCAGATCAGGAACACCAGAAAGACGGTCACCGCCAGCAGATAACCCCAGCCCAGATACTCGGTGATGAAGCCCTGGATCCCCTCGAACACCTGGCTGGCGGTGGCGGGAAACGTCACCCCGAAGCCGACGAACGCCAGCACCATGATCGCCGAGGCGATGAAAACCGTGGGATTCACGGTGGCGAAGAATGCTCCCGGACGATACTGCCTCATGATCCGCGATCTGCCTCCGGAGTTGGCATGCATAACGCGCCCGTGAGGCTGGCCTCGGCCAGCACGTGCCCCGACGCGGCGTATTCGAATTGCGAACGGGTGGCGCCTGCCTGCAATTCAAGCTCGGCATCCAGCGCCAGCAGGCGAAAACGATAATGATGACAACCCTCCGGCGGCACCGGCCCCAGATAACCCACCTTGCCGAACGCATCCATGCCGGTCCGGGCCTGGATGGGCAGGTGCAGGGCATCCACGCGTTGGGTCGCCGGGGGTAGATTCCACACCAGCCAGTGGGTCACTTCGCCCAGAGGGGAATCCAGGTCCTCCAGGAGCAGCGCCAGACTTTGCGCATCTCCCGGCACATCATGGATCTCCAGCGGAGGGAGTTCGTTGGCGTGGCGGGCCGAGACATCCACGGGCATGGCACCACCGTCCGGGAATGAAGGACTTGTTAGCTGCATGACTGTTCCGCCCAAGCTGCCCTCTCAGCCTCGCATCGTCCCCATTCGTGGCTGCGGGGTCAACTTCATGAGCCCTGCTCCAGGCTGTGGCGGGGGGTCAATTGCTCTACCACCCAGTCCACCACCTCACGACTCAAGACCTCCATGGCCTGGTTCATGGCGTCCACCACCGCCTCGATGTCCTCGCCCTCGCTGGGCTGGCGGGCCTGAAAACGCCGACTGGCGATGATGTCGCGATTGACATCTTCCATCAGTTGTACGTCCAGTCGAATAAAGGCCTCGGGGGGGCCATCAGTGCCCTGAGATGGGTACTCACTCTGCAGGGCGCCAAGCTGACTTACCAGAGAGACCTGGCTGCGCGCGGAGCTGGAATCGCTGATCACCGAGGCCACGCGACCGTCCTGGCGCAGGGCCTCCACCATGTAGGCCGCCACCAGGGGCGGCGTGCGATCCGCCCAACGGGCACCCCCATAAAAGCTGATCTCCTTGCCGGTGGGCGACACCAGAATGCGGGACGTGGTCAACGGGAAGGGCGCCTCGGGCTTCTCCACCCTGAGCACCTTGTCATGCACTACCTCGGACGCCGTGTCCTGCTCGGCCGGCGACAGCAGAAACACCCGTTGCGGTGTCTGTTCAGGCAACAGGGTGCAGCCCGTCAATCCCAAAAGCCAAAGGGCCAGCACGAACACAATGAAGAGTCGGGACATCACGGGTTGAACTCCTGAATGCTGTCCTGACCGATCAGGAAGCGGGTCGGGTTGTCTTCCAGTCGACGGATCACGCGGTTGAGGTTGCGCAGGGTGCTCTTGAGCTCACGCATGGCTGGGTCCAGTTCACCAAATGACTGCAACCCCTGGTCCAGCGAGCCCTCATGGGTGGCCAGCAAGGACTCCATACGCGAGGCCGTGGCCTCCATCGAGGCCATGGTCTTGCGGGCATGATCGAGGATGGCCCTGCCCTCCCCGCCCAGCAGGGTGTGGGCCTCATCCCCCAGTCGCTGCAAGGACACCAGGGTCTTTTCCGCCTGCAGGCTGGCCTGTGTGATGGCCCCCATGGCGCTGGCCAGATCACCACTTTGACCCGCCAGGGCGGAGGTGACCTTTTCCACGTCATCAAGGATACGGGTCACCGTATCGGCGTTATCGGTGGAGACCATTCGATTGGCGTTGTGCAGCAGCTGCCCCACGGCCTCGATGAGTGTCTCGCTTTCGTCCAGCAAGGTATTGAGCGGCGAGGGATCCCCTTCAATCCGGGGTGGACTGGAGCGACTGCCCTCCAGCCGCGGGGTATCCGGCGTGCCACCGTAGAGCTGCACACTCATGGCGCCAGTGATGTTCACCAGCTTGAGCGTGGCCCGAGTGTCAGCATGTACCGGGATCTCGCTGTCAACCCGAACCAGTACCCGCACCTCGTTGGGATCATCGGGGTTCAGGCTCAGATCCATCACGTCACCGACGCGAATGCCGCTGAACTGCACCATGTTGCCCTCGGCCAGGCCGCTCACCGCCCGCGTGAAGACAATCTCGTAATAGTCATATTCCCGGTCCGAGGCGGTCTTGTGCAGCCACAGCCCGAACACCAGGGCCGCCAGAAAGGTGAGCAGGGTGAACAATCCGATCACTACATGATGAGCTCGGGGTTCCATGATCAGCGATTCTCCAGAACATCCGCCGCTTCACGGGCGGCGCGGCCACGGGGGCCATGGAAATAGTCACGAATCCATTCATCATCGGTGTTCTCCACCACATCCAGGCGGTCCGCCACCAGCACCCTGCGCTGCGATAGCACGGCCACCCGATCACAACTGGTATACAGCGTATCCAGATCGTGGGTCACCAGGAATACACTCAATCCCAGGGCGTCGCGCAGCGTCATGATGAGCCGGTCGAACGCCGCAGCGCCGATGGGATCGAGCCCGGCGGTAGGTTCGTCCAGAAACAGCACTTCCGGATCCAGCGCCAGGGCCCGGGCCAGCGCCGCCCGTTTGACCATGCCGCCGGAGAGTTCAGCCGGATATTTGAGGGCGGCCTCCCCCGGCAATCCCGCCAGGGCCAGCTTGATGCGTGCCAGATACTCGGCATCCCGCCGCGACAGGCCGGCGTGCTCCATCAGCGGCAGGGCAATATTCTCCTGCAGGTTCAGGGAAGTGAACAACGCCCCCCCCTGAAACAGCACGCCAAAGCGCCTTTCCACCTGGGATCGCTCCCGATCCGGCAGGCTTTGCAATTCCTTTCCAAACACCTCGATGCGCCCCGCCGAGGGCCGCATGAGTCCGACGATGCTGCGCAGGAGCACTGACTTGCCCGTGCCTGATCCACCCACCACGCCCAGGATCTCGCCGCGGCGGATGTCCAGATCCAGCCCATCGTGTACCACCACGCTGCCAAACCGGTTCTGGAGCCCCCGCACGCGGATCAGTGGAGGCTGTGTACCCTGATCGTCCGTCACCAGCCCATCTCCATGAAGAACAGCGCTGCCAGGGCATTCATGAGAATGACGATGAAGATGGCCTGCACCACGCTGGAGGTGGTGTGTTCACCCACCGATTGAGCGCTGCCGCTCACCTTGAACCCCTCCAGACAACCCACCACGGCAATCAGAAAGGCAAACACCGGCGCCTTGACCATGCCCACCAGGAAATGCTGGAGGGGGATGTCACGCTCGAGAATGATGAAGAACTGGCTGAAGGGGATATCCAGTGAAACAGCGCAGACCACCGCCCCACCCATGATGCCGCTCATCATGCCGATGAAGGTGAGCAGCGGCAGGCTGATCATCAAGGCCAGCACCCTGGGTACCACCAGCAGTTCCATGGGGCTCAACCCCTGGGTGCGGATGGCGTCGATCTCCTCGTTGGCCTTCATGGAGCCGATCTGGGCGGTAAAGGCACTGGCCGTGCGCCCCGCCAGGAGGATGGCCGCCAGCAAGACGCCAAACTCCCGCAGAAAGGAATAAGCCACCAGGTCCACGGTGTAGACGGTGGCCCCGAATTCCGCAAGCACCGTGGCCCCCAGAAAGGCTACCACGGCGCCCACCAGGAAGGTCAGCAGGGCCACGATGGGCACGGCGTTCAGCCCGGTTTGATGGAGATGGACCACCAGGGCGGTGAAGCGCCAGCGATGCGGGCGCGGCAGCAAAGTCAGGATGGTTACCAGCGTCATGCCGATAAACCCCATCAGCAGCCGCTGCTGATGCCATAGTGCCTCGACTGCCTGACCGGTGTCGGCCAGAAAGTCACGGACCGGTCGCGAAGGGGGAGGCTTGGGCGGGCGGGTCGTCCCCATGGCGCGGGCCACCGTCTCCAGCAGCGCGCGCCGCTCCTGTGGCAGATAGGCCGCCTCGGAGGCCAGGGCCTCCAGGCGCGCAGCCCCCAGCAATTCCACCAGCAATGCGGCTCCAGCGGTGTCCAGCTCGCCCAGACGCTCAAGACTGACCGCACCACCGGCCTCGGTGGTGGCTGATCGCTCCACTTCGCCGCGCAGATCGCGGTAATGGGCCAGCACCCAGTCGCCGACGATACTCAGGCGGTCTCCTTGCTGGTCGATGCGGCCGGGCGTGGACATCAGGCGGTTCATTCCTGTGTAAAGGCATGGGGAATCTGGGATGCTACATGACCGACACCAATGTATGTAACCCGCACCCGCAAGCCCTCCTGGGGGCTAAACCTGATCTTGCTCAACTTTCTCATCCATTCACGAAAGCGAAGTGTTCCGTTACCTTGACATCCAACCCTGTCAACGTAGACTCACACCCAACGCGACAGGCAGGCCGCTGGAACCAAAGGCCACCCGGTCGCAGAGCTTTGGAGTTTTCCATGTCCGGGTCTTGGCGAGAGGCCTGGTTACAAACCAAGAGGGTGTTATCAATGAGCGAATACAGAGCAAGCAAGCCCAGCAACCCCAAGGACGACTGGAAGCTGTGGCTGGTAGTGAATCCTGGCACCTGGCTGATGCCCATTCTGATGACCGTGCTGGTTGTCGCCCTGGTTGTACACGCCTTTGTGTACTCCAACGACAGCTACAACCCGCTGACCTATGATGCGTCTGCGGAAGTCTCCGAGTAATCTCGAGCTCTAACGGAGCTTTAGACTGACTTTTGTCCTAATTAGAGGATATATACCATGAATGACAGCATTTCCGGTCTGACCGAAGAACAGGCCAAAGAATTCCACGAGCAGTTCAAGACCACCTTCACCGTGTTCATGGTGCTGGCTGCCGCCGCTCACTTCCTGGTGTACCTGTGGAGACCCTTCTACTAAGAAGGCGTTTCCCGCTGCACCACTGAAGTAGCGGTATCAAGCAGAGGAGGGGTTGGCACATGCCACCCCTCCTCTGCTTTTTTGTGTGCGCTGGTATCGACCTCGTGCCAGACCTCAGGCGCGCTCGTTGTCACCCTCTTCCCGGTCTGCCTTACCCTCTTCGGCCTTTTGCCTGGCCAGCCGATCCCGAATGGTGGCAATCGCCCCTTCGGTGGAATGGAACACATTGTCTTCGCCCATGAAGTCCACCAGGTGGGTGCGCTTCATCACCATCAACACCTGTGGCTTGATGCCGGCAAACACCAGGGTGGTGCCCCGTGCCCGTAGTCGCTGCACCAGGGAGCGGATCACCTCCTCTCCGGAGGCGTCGATCTCGTTCACGCCCTGGGTGACCACGATCATGTAACGGGCGTGGGGATAACGGGCGGCCTGCTCCAGCACGGCGTCCTCAAAGTATCCGGCATTGGCGAAATACAGTGAGCGGTCGAACCGCAGCAACCCGATCTCCTCGTCAGCCCTGAGGCCGTAGCGACGTGCCTCGCGCAGCGTGCCGTCCTCGTAGCGTGTCAACTCGGATACGCGCGGCCGCATGGTGCGGTACAGGAACAGGCCTACCGCCAGGGCCACACCAATGAGGATACCCACATCCAGATTCGGCGCCACCGCCAGGGTGGCCACGAAGGTCACAATGGCCGCAATACCGTCATGCCGGCTGGCCAGCCAGGCATGCTGGATGGCCTTGAAATTGATCAGCCCCACCACCGCCATCACAATGATTGCGGCCAGGACCGCCTCAGGCAGGTGATAAAACAACGGCGTGAAGAACAAGAGCACGAGCAGGATGAATACCGCGGTGAACACGGAAGACAGACCGGTTCGAGCCCCGGCATTGAGGTTCACGGCCGATCGGGAGAAGGATCCGCTCACCGGGTAGCCCTGGCTCACGCTGGCCGACAGGTTGCCCAGCCCCTGGCCAATCAACTCCTGGTTCGGATTCAGCCGCTGACCGGTTCGTGCCGCCAGGGCACGGGAAATGGCGACGGCCTCAGTAAACCCCACCAGCGCAATGACGAAGGCAGCGGTAAAAAGGGCCGCCAATGTAGCGGGCGAGAGATCCGGCATGGCGAGGGACGGCAGACCCGCCGGGATACTGCCGATCACCCGCCCTCCCGCGTCCATGCGAATCTGTGACCCATCCACCTGAGTCACTCGCCAACTGGGGCGGACCTCCTCCCCCTCATCCAGGGCTTGCGCCGCCACGAAGGCGTCCGGCTGCCCCTCCTCCCCGGGAAGGCGAGCAAAATGCACATCACGCATCTCTTCCCGGTATCGCTTGAGCACCCGTGCCACATGTTCCTGCCGCAGCGAGAGCAGCTCCATCTTATATCTCAGCGCTGCCGCCTCGGGGGACTCCGCCGCCTCCAGCCGTGCCTTCTGCTCGCGGATCTGCAGTTCCAGATCGGCTTTCTCTTTCTTGAAATCGCCCCATTTGAGCAGTTGTTCCGCCACGGCCGGGGGCGACACCTGATCCAGGTGGATATCCGCCTTGCGCTCAAAGCCGATCAGCCAGCTGATGGCAGTGGTGAGGATCACGGCGGCCAGCACGCCGGGCACCCGGGGAATGAATCGCTTGAGCCCCACCATGATGAGGATGGCCCCCACGCCAAACAACAGGGTAGGCCAGTGCAGATAGGCCACATCTCCGAGCATGTCCCAAAGGCCCATGAGGAAATGCCCCCCGGTGTCCACCGGGATGCCCAAAAGCTTGTTGAGTTGCGACAGGCCGATGACCAGGGCCGCTGCATTGGTGAAGCCCACGATCACCGGATGAGAAATGAAGCTCACCAGGGCGCCCATGCGCAGGATACCCATGGATAACTGAACCACCCCTACCAAAAAGGCCAGCGCCACGGCCAGGGCCACGTATTCGCTGGAACCCGGCGCGGCCAGAGGGATCAATGCCGTGGCCGTGAGCAGTGAGACCACCGCCACCGGCCCCGTGGCCAGCTGATTGGAAGAGCCCCACAGGGCCGCCACGATCACCGGCAGGAGGGAGGCATACAGGCCATAGACCGGCGGCATGCCCGCCAACTGGGCATAGGCCATGGATTGCGGCACCAACACCAGGGCCACGGCAGTGCCTGCCGCCAGATCGCTCTTGAGAATCTCGCGGCTGGGCTTTTGCCAGCGCAGGAAGGGAAACAACTGGTAGTGAATGGACCTCATTGAACAAGCATATCAATATTCGCTTATGACATATAGGTCCTTTTTAACCGCCGATGAGGATCGGTAGCCAGTTGACCGAGGCGGGCAGCAGGAAAGCTGTCATGATGCCCGCCAGGGTCAGGCCCAGGCCGGCGAAGGCTCCGGCCGTGGCGCTGATGCCGAAGGCCTGGGCAGTACCGAACCCGTGGGCTGACAACCCCATGGCGAATCCCTTCACCCGATCATCCCGGATACGCAGCAAGCGGATCAGCCCGGGGGCCAGAATGCAGCCGATGGCTCCGGTCAATAGCACCAGGGCGGCCGTCAGCGAAGGCAGCCCCCCCAGCTTTTCGGACACCCCCATGGCGATGGGTGATGTCACCGACTTGGGCGCCAGCGACATCAGCGTGATCCATTCCGCGCCCATCAGATAGGCGATCATCACCGCGCTCAAGGCGGCCGTCGCCGCACCCGCCAACCCCGAGACCAGCAGTGGCAATAACAGCGCCTTGATCTGCTGGCGATTCTCGTAAAGGGGAATGGCCAGCGCCACCGTGGCCGGCCCGAGCAGGAAATGGATGAACTGGGCACCATCGAAATAGGTGTCGTAATCGGTGCCGGTGAGCAACAGGATGCTAATCAGAATGGCCATGGAGATCAGCACCGGGTGCAGCACCGGGCTGCCCCCCAGACGCTTGTTGATCCAAAGGCTGCCCTGAAACACCACCAGGGTCATGGTGAGCCACAGCAAGGGGCTGGCGGCCAGAAAGGCCCAGATATCCGTGATCTCTTCAGCCATCTTCTGCGCGCCGACTCCGCAGCCGGATCAACCGACTGAGCAGCAGCATGGTCACCCCCAGTGCCAGGGCCGTGCTCACCACCAGTCCCAGCAGGATCGGCAGCCAGTCCCGGGCCACCAGGCCAAAATGGACCATCAGGCCCACACCGGCCGGGACGAACAACAGGGCCAGGTGACGCAACAGGGTGTCAGTGGTTTTTTTGAGATGCTCGGGCACGCCGCCACGAATCAACAGCGCCCCGAACAGGATCAGCATACCCAGCACCGGCCCCGGAAAGGGCAAATCCAGCCACAGCACGATGACCTCTCCCGCCAGTTGGCAGGTGAGCAGAATGATGATGGCGGTGATCAGTGAGCTCACTCACACTCGCCGATGCGCTCCCCCGTGATGTCCGTGCGCATCACCAGCGGACCCATGGGGCTCTCCAGATTGGCCGTCATGTGACCTTCCATGCGATCCCCCATGAACTGCAGTTCGGCACGCATGTCCACTTCCATGCCATCCTCCACACAGACCATATCGTAGGTCATGCTGGATGAGGTCATGTCCATATTGGACACCTCGCAGTTTTCCTCCACCTGAAGGAAGTCCGGCCCACGGGCCACGTCCTCGGCAGTGATGCATTCCGTGCTGGTGTGGGTCTGCTCCGGGAATGGGGTATCACCCTCCACGCTGGTCACGTTGGTGAATTCCCATTGGCCGGGCTGGATATCCAGTTCGTCGGCCTGAACACCCAACGGCAACAGCAAGGCGACGGCGGCGGTCAGGATCAGGGGGCGGATGCGCATGAGCTTTCTCCGATACATGAATGTCGGGTCATGGTAGCAGTGAGGCCGGATACTGGCCACCGAAGCCCCCATCAGGTAATCACCGGATCCGGGTCCTTTTCGATATCGAACTGCAGCACCGCCAGTGCCTCGTCGTACTTGTCCAGCATGTCTGTCTGATCGCGCCCGCCGATGAACACGTTGGCGATCTCGAAGCTGTACATATCCTGCCCCTGCAGGTCCTTGAGGTGCTGCCCCGGCTTCACCGGGATCTTCACATAGGTGCCCGGTTGGCGCTGCCGCAGCTTGTCGATGGCCTTGGCACTGGGAACCCGCACCACCTTGCCGCTCTCCACGGTGCGGAACATGAAGTGGCCAGCCACGTTGAACTGGCCCTTGCGCTCCATGGGCTTGGGCTTGCGACCCAGGGCCAGATCCACCATCACCGACAGATGCGACACACCGTGCACCTTCTCGAAGATATCCGTATGGGCCTGGGACACCCGGGGGTTGATCTCCAGGAACCACACCTGATCGGATGTCTGGTCGTAGAAGAACTCCGCATTGAAAGCGGAATTATCCAGCCCGAACTGCTGCACCACCATGCGTGCCACGTCCATCATGCGATGCTGGATCTCCAGCGGCAGTGAGGAGGGGTATTCATAGCGGGCAAAGGATGAACTGTCCTGCTCGTGCACCGAGTCCACCACGCCATAGATATGCACCCGTCCGTTGTAGCTATAGCCCTCCAGTGTGCACTGCCAACCGCCGATGGGGCTTTCGGCCACGAAGCGCTCGGGCATCTCGGCGATTTCGGGTGGGGCGCCGAAATGACGCATCAGATAAAGGAAGGGTTCGCCCATGAACCCCACCTTTTCCCGGCACAGGGGCATCACCGCCCTGAACTGACGCTCATCGTTGATCTGGAAGGCCAGGTAGGAGCGGAAGGACTTGATGGGCTTGATCCAGAACGGCGGCAGCAGACCCAGCCCGGCATAGGCCTCATCATCAAAGGGATCGAAGGCCCGGAACTGGGGAATGTGATCCGGGATCACCTTGCGCTGTTCCAGGCGACTCCAGTACTTGTTCTCGCACTTGAGCACCGACTCCAGGGTGGGCCCGGGCAAGCCGAAGCGCTCGGCAAGAATGGGCGTCATCACCGTGCCGGGGAAGTCGTAATAGCTGGTGATCGCATCCACCGTACCGTCAAAGGCCTCCATGGTGCGTGTGGCCTTGTCGATCAGGTGCTTGATGTCGTACTGATCCACATTGCGGATGTCACTGATATCCAGTGCCGCATGGAATTCACATTCCTTGGCCTGGGGCAAGCGCTCCAGCTTGTCCCGGTTGAAGTCATCCAGACCGATGATGAAGACGTTTTTCTTGGGCACTGAGTGAATTCTCCGAAAAAGCGCTGGGTTTACACCAGATCCCGGGGGACCGTCTCGTCCCAGGTCTTGGAAAAGACACGAACATCCCCTTCGTAGGCGTCCAGGGTGGCCCGGATCACGAAACGGGTTCGTGTCGACGTGAGCACCGTGCGGGTGACCGTGCGCACATCCCAGTCGCCGCGGGCAAACTGGCGTTCGTGCGTCACCTCACCGCGCAGGGTGTCGTAACGCTCGTTGCTGTAACTGTAACGCTCATGCACCTGACGTCCAAAAGTGAGGTCGATATCGTCCAGGCGAACCTGCGGATCATTATTGACCACATTCAGGGCTACCTGATTGCTGGCCAGGTTGTGTACCACCTGCCACTCCCGGTGTGCCGGAGCCATCAAGGTGTTGGGGGGTGTGGGGGCCTGACGGGGCTGCCCCAGTCCTGGCAGGCTGGCATCGTCGAACCCGGAGCAGCGCTGAGGCAGGCGCAGGCGGCAACCGGCGGTATGCAGCGTCAGCCTGGCCGGCTCGGGGGCCGGCCAGGCCAGTGGCCAATAGGAACTGGAGATGGCCAGACGGATGCGATGCCCCGCATGAAATCGCTGAGCCACCTCATTCAGGCGCACGGTCACCCGGTAAGGACGACCCGGCTCCAGCGCCTGTGGGTCTTCATGGCCCTCTCGATGCGTCAGGTTCAGGATGCCGAAGGTCACCCGCGTGGCGCGGTCATCCGGGGCCAGATCCGAAATGCGCACCGCCACCATGGCCACGGGCTTATCGGCACTGATTTCCAGATCCACCTCGGCGGCCCCCAGCATCTGTACATCTTCATGCAGGGGCTGTGTGTCGAACACCAACGCGCCACCGTCCTCCAGACGCTGATCCGAAGGCAGGTCGGTGATCTCGGCATAGGAACACCATTTACCGGCGAACAGGCCCACGCTCAGGGGGCTCTGGATGGTCAGCGTCTCTGACTCGCCCACAGCATCCTCCGCCGGGACAAGGCGCCCGTTATTGAGCTGGTAATCCCGGGAGCGAATGGCCGGGCTGGGCCAGTGTGGCTCGGCCACCCAGCCTCCGCTGGTCTCGGGCAGCAGAGGGTTGCGTCGGTCATGCATCCACACCCGCAGCATCGGATCCTGCTCCACCTGCCTGTCGATGCCCTTGAGCCAGTGATCCCACCAGCGCACGCATTCCCCCAGGAAGTCGATGGTGGGCCCTGGACCGCCCATATGGGGATACTTGTGACCCCAGGGGCCTACCAGACCGCGACGCGGCCCCTTCAGGTGGCGCATGAGACGGAACACGGTATTGGAATAGCCATCGGCCCAACCGCTCACCGCCATCACCGGCACCTGTATGGCGTCGTAGTTCTCGCACACCGAGGCGTGACGCCAGAAGTCATCACGGCGCTGATGCTGCAACCAGTTGTGAATCCACAGACCACTGCCCTCCAGCCGCTCCAGCCACATGTCGCGCCAGCGCTCACCCACCACCTGGGGATCGGGCGGGCAGGAGTTGAAGCCGAACATGGTGGAGGCCCAGGAGAGGTTGTCGGTGAGCAGGCAGCCGCCCATGTAGTGCACATCGTCGGCGTAGCGGTCGTCCGAGGAGCACACGGAGATCACCGCCCCCAGTTCCGGGGGCTGCAATGCGGCCAGTTGAAGGCCGTTGAATCCGCCCCAGGACAGTCCGAACAGCCCCACCTTGCCGGAGCACCAGGGCTGCGCGGCGATCCAGCGAAGGATTTCCAGGCCATCATCCAGCTCCTGCTGCAGGTACTCGTCCCGCAGGATGCCCTCTGAATCGCCGCTGCCACGAATGTCCACCCGCACGCCCGCAAAACCCTGGGTCGCAAAAAAACCATGGATTTCCGCATCCCGCAGCGCCTTGTGATCCCGCTTGCGATAGGGAATATATTCCAGCACCGCTGGCACCGGATGCTCTTCGGCGTCCTCCGGCAGCCAGATTTTTGCCGCCAGACGGCAACCGTCCGCCATGGTGATCCAGGTGTTTTCGATGAGATGTACCCGGCGCTCGGATGAGGCGTCGTTCATGGTGAGGTTCCTTGACGCGGCGTGTTTGGCTGGCCCGGCGGGCAATGACAGGGCGCGTTCCAGCGTTATATTATCCTTTAAATGACTCAACACAAATGCCTGGACGCCATGTCTGCTGCCTTGATGATCATTCAGCCTGCGGGAGCACCCCATGAGCATTGATGTGGCCATCATTGGCGGCGGCCTGTCCGGGCTCGCATGCGCCCTGACGCTGCGTGAACACGGACGCGAGCCTGTCATCCTTGAAGCCTCCGACAACGTGGGCGGCCGAATCCGCACGGATCATCACGACGGGTTCCTGCTGGATCGGGGGTTTCAGGTTCTGCAGACCTGGTATCCGGAGGCCCAGCGGTTCCTGGACTACGATGCGCTGGATCTGCGTGCCTTTCAGACCGGCGCCATGGTGAGGATCAATGGACGCGCCCACCGTGTCAGTGATGTCTGGCGTCAACCCACCCGGTTGCC